>NZ_JAJGNO010000005.1 GCF_020782235.1 Sphingobium naphthae | reverse complement strand
GTGACACCCGAAACATAATCCGCAGACGGGTCACTTCTCGATGGAAAACCCGGGTCACTTCTCAGTGGAAATCAACACCCGATGCGTCGCTGGCCTGCTGGATACCGACGCGAATCGCGGGGCGGCTTTCGTCGCGCTGGGTGAGAATGGCGAGCCGATCGGTTTCGCCGAAGCGGCGCTGCGCGAGGGTTATGTCAATGATTGCGACACCAGCCCCGTCGTATTCCTGGAGAGAATCTATGGCGAGCGTGCAATGCGGGGCAGGGGTGCGGGACGGGCGCTGGTCGATGCGGTGAAGGCTTAGGGACAGGGGCTTGGCTGTCGCGAGATGGCGTCGGACGCCGATCTGCACGATATCGACAGTCACGCCTTTCACGCCGCGATCGGATTTTCCGAAGCCGACCGCGTGGCCTTTTTGCGCCAGCCGATCGACTGACCTATTGCCGCAGCCGCTCGATCGCCTGCGCCAGCGCGACATAGAGCTTGCCCATGTCGGAAGACAGGATGGCCACGCCCAGCGCATTGCCGTCGCGCGCCGATAGGATGACGCGCAGCATCGCTTCGAAATCGTGGATGTAGCGGTTCACATGATCGCGAAATTCCGCGTCATTGTCATAGTGCAGCGCGATTTCCCGCGACTCGCCCGCGTCGAGCAGCTTGACCGCGCGTCGGGTGAAGACGCCGCGGTCGCCCTTCAGATAGGCTGACCAGGCCGAATCGGTCACGTCGTTCGACAGGATCTTCGCCACGTCGATCGCCGTGCTGTTGAGCGATTCGATCAGCAGCGCCGATCGACGCGCGAAATGGTCGCGGTCGCGATCCTCGGTCGCTTGCCGCGCTTCCTCGATCCTCTGGTCGATGCTGGCGCTGGTGTCGGCGATGGTCAGCAACTGGCGCGTCAGCCGCTCGGACGCCTGATGCGCGGCCTTGACCGCTTCATCGGCGACATGGGCGATCTGAGCAATCTGGGCGGCGACCTTGTCGCTGACGACGCTTTCGACCGCTTGCTCGCTCGCCTCCGCCAGTTGCTGGGCCGCTTCGGGAATCGCGCGGCCCAGCGCCTGCCGGGCGCGCTCCGCCGCCTGTTCGGCCGTGTCCTTGACGCGCAGCAGCGCGGTGACGAGCAGGGGGCCGGCGCCTTCGGTGATGCGGTTCGCATCCTGATGCGCGGCGTCGAGCGCGGACCGCAGTCGATTGACGAGGTCGCGATTGGCCTCCAGCCCGCCCTGCGTGCTTTCCAGCCATTCGGTGAGGCGGCTCCCCTGGCCGCGCAGCAGCGCCTCGGCTTCCTCGGCGCGGCCGACCAGCGCTTCGGATATGGCTTCCAGCCGCTCCATTTCCGGTGCGGCGCTGCCCAGCAGTGCGCGGCTCTGCTCCAGTCGGGCGTCGAAGCGGGTCAGGGCGGCCGGGTAGGTCTCATCCAGCTCGCGAACGCTCGAATCGAGCGCGACCAGCAATGTTTCCGCGCTGCCAATCAGCTTTTCGGCGGTGGCGCCGCCGGCGCTCAGCGCCTCGTCGATCCGCCGCGTTTCGGCCGTCAGTTGCTCCAAAGCCTGCGTCAGCCGCTGATTTCGCGCCAGCGCCGCTTGTTCCAGCGCTTCGAACCGGGCCTCGGTCGTGCTGACGCTGTCCTGCAGGCCGCTATGCAGGCTGGCGATCAGCGTGCGCTGGCCCTCGACCATGTCGTTGATCTGATGCAGCCGGCCTTCGACATCGCCGATCGCGTCGGTCAGCCCGGCCACCGTGTCGCTGCCGATCGCATCGAGATGCTCGCGCGACCGAGTGATCAGCGCCGTCAGCGCCTCCGACTGACGGCTCAATCGGCCATCGCTCAGCGCCAGCGCCTCCTGCGCCTGGTCCAGCGCAGCGCCTAGCCGGGCGCGCAGGTCGTTTTCGATCTGGTCCATGTCGCGGCTGAGCGTCGCCAGAGCGTCCCCGCTGCTGCTGCCGATGCCCGCCTGGGCTGCCGCCACCAGCGCCTGCAGCGAGTCCGCGCGGCGAGTCAGGCTGTCATCGATGCTCGCCACCGTCTCCCGCGCCTTGTGCAGCAGCCCGTCGAGGCGGCTGTCCATATCGGCCTGCGCGCTGTCGAGATCGCGCACCAACGCGGCGCGAACGCTTTCGCTGCTGCTGGCGACCCCGGCCTGGGCGGCGTCGATCAAGGCTGCGAGAGCGGAGGATTGCGCTTCCAGGTCCGATCGGCTGCGATCCATCATCTGGCGCGCGCCGGCCGCGGTAGCCTCGATCCGGTTGGCGGCGATGTCCGCCATGCCGGACACCTCGTCGGTGGTGGCGCGGGTCGCTTCCTGCAATTGGCTCAACTGGCTGGTCAGGCTCTTGGTCGCGGCCAGCGTGCGGGCGCGGGCTTCGTCCGACATTTCGGTCAGCGCGTGCAGCCGTGCTTCCAGCGTGTCGATGCGTTCGCCCAGCGCATGGCCATTGTCCATGATCTGCGCGGCCATGCGCGCGCTGCGTTCTTCGAGCGCCGGGATCGATGCGACCAGCGCGTCCATGCGCGCGATCAGGGCGGCGCCGGCGCGCTCGGCAGCTTCGGCGCGATCTGCAGTCACCTGCGCGCGGCTCGCGATCAGTTCGGCGGACGCTTCCATATTGCTGCTGGCCGCAGCGCCATAGCTGTCGAGCAGTTCGGCCTGGTCCTGCATCGTCTGCCGGGCGGATTCGAGCTGAGCCGCTATCCGTCCGAGGCGCAGTTCGAGCAGATCAGCCTCGGTGCGCAGCGCACGCGCCGTTTCCATATAGCGGCGCGATTCAGTGCGGCTGCTGCGCACCAGCAGCATGTAGAGAAGGCCAAGCAGGATGAGCGGCACGGCGATCGTCGCGATGGCGTCGGCCCAGGCTCCGGGTCCGCCGCGCCATGCGCCCGACGCAGCCATGCTCCAGATCGCGAATCCGATCCACCCGAGCGCCACGACGAGCAAGGCGATGCCCAGACGCTTGACCCACAGCTCGGTCGGGCGGTCGTCCGCCGCTGTCTCGTCAATGTCGAGAACCGCTTGCTTCAACAGCAAGATGTCATCGGATTGCGCCTGCGTTTCCGTCGCGATCGGTTCATCGCGCCAGAATTCGACGATTGTGCTGCCCCCTGTCATTTCACCATCTTAACAGCTTTTCCGCGCAGGCAAATGCCCCGTTACCAAAACTTAACGCAAGCCAGATAGCGTTGGTCTCCATGTCCTATGATCCTGGCGCTCTCGATGCGGCATTGGCCGCCGCCGTTGGCGATGACAGCGCGCTGATCGCCGATCTGCGCGTGGCCTTCCTCGAAAGTGCGGCGCGGCAGGTCGACTTGCTTGGCCGCGCCCGCTGCGATGCCAACTGGCATCTGGCGGCGTGGCGGCTGAAGGGATTGGCGGCGAGCTTCGGGATGACATCGCTGATGGCGCTGGCGGACGAGGCGGCTCAATCCGCGCCCGGCGATCCCCGTATCCTGCGCCAGCTGCAGGCGACCTTGGCGACCTTGGAACAGAGCTAACGCCGGGCTTGCGTCCGGTCGCCGCGCTTGCGAAAAGGTCGGCAGTCATGAGCGGGTCGAATACGTAACAATATGGGTTTTGCCGCAATTCTGAGCGCCAGCCGCGCGTCGGCCGATTCGTCGGGCGGCTTGCGCGCCTGCCTGCATTTCGCGGGGCAGACCCTGGTCGAATATCAGGCGCGGCAAGCGGTGCGCGCGGGCGCCGACCGCATCTTCATCATGGTCAGCGTCATCACGCCGGCGCTGTCGCAGGCGGTCGACCGCCTGAGCGCGGACGGCATCGCGGTCGCGCTGGTGCGCGACATGGTGTCGATGGTGCGCGATGCGCCGCGTGACGTCGATGCGCTGCTGATGGCGGACGGGGCCATCGTCAGCCAGGCGCATGTCGACAGCTTGGGCGCGGCGGAAGGAGACACGCTGCTGGTGGCCGACGACAGCCGCGCCAGCGCCCCGCTGGAGCGCATCGACGCCGGTCAGCGCTGGGCTGGCCTTGCGCGGATCAGCCCCGCCTTGCTGTTCGGCACGCTGGACATGATCGGCGACTGGGATCTCGCGCTGACGCTGGTGCGCAGCGCGGTGCAGAAAGGGGCGCGCCGCGTCACCGTGCCGGAGGCCGATCTGCTGGAAGGGCGAGCCGCGCTGGTGGAAAGCCAGCAGCAGGCCGATCTGGTGGCGCAGGCGGTGGCTTCGGCAGGGACAGTCCGGGGCCATGCGCGCGGCGGCATCGAACATTATCTGTTCGTTCCCCTCGCGCGATCCGCGGGATCGATGCTGATGCGCCTGCAGGTGCCGGCGCTTCAGGTGCGGATCGGCGCCATGGCCCTGGCGGCAATTGCTCTGGTGCCGATTGAGCTGGCTTGGGTGCTGACCGGTTTCTGCCTGCTGTTGCTTGCGTTGCTTCTAGCCGAGTCGGCTGATCGGCTGGACGAGCTGGCGCTGCGGCGTCCGCCGCAGGGGTGGACCGCCTTCGTGCCGCCGGGCGTTGCGCTGGTCGGCATCGTGCTGGCGGGCGGCACGACGACCGCTGTCGATCTGGCGCTGCTGTCGGGTGTGCTGATGGTGGCGGATCGCTGGCGCAGAAGCGGGGCCGCGGCGCCCTGGATGATGCTGACCCCAGCCAGCGTGCTGATCCTGCTGTTAGTCGCTGGCGCGCTGGGGCTGATGGGCGAGGGGTACCGGGTGGCGATGCTCGCGGCGATCGCTTCGGTTGCAGCCGTGATTTTGCGTCCGCGCGCCTGACGTTTTTCGCTCACGGTTTAGTGCATTTTAACGACGTGCAGCTATGCTGCGGCGCATGAACGGCCCTTCGTCCCTTGCTGGATCGATGATGGCGGACTGCCGGCCGATGATTTACGTCTCGGGCGGCATGTCCGTCGTGCCTGTCCTGTGCGACTGGAAGTCGAGGCATTCCGTCCTGTCCGAGCTGGGGAAAACCAGGCCGCTGGCCCGCCGCAACACGTCTTGTCCGGTGAGCGCCCCGGCATGACGCCATCCCCCAATCCTACGATCCTGCGGGCCGCCTTGTCGGGTGAAGGCCGGCTGCTCAGCGCCGATCCGCCGCTGCTCGATCTGCAGCGGGAAGCCGGTGGCGATTTGGGCACTGCGCTGGCCGTGCCGCAACTGGCGGCGGTGGTGCGATCGATGCAGCGGCTCGGCGCCCCCATCTCGCGCCCCGTCGTCGCGGCGGCGGAGCGGGGCCTGATCGACATGTGGGTACGCGCCCGCCCCGAAGCGGGCGGGGTCGCGCTGGCCGTGATCGACTGGCACGAGCGTGCCGCTGCCCTCGACCCTGCCGAAATGCAGCGGCGGGAGGCCGATCTTGCCGCCCTGGCGGAAGGATGGACGTGGCAGATCGACATCGACATGCGGTTCGAACTCGCCGCCGGCGGCAATGGGCCGCAGGGAATGCTGCCGGCCACAGCTCCGGCGCCCGGCGCGCATTTTTCGGCCTATTTCGATCTTCGCGCCGATGATGACGGCGACATGCCATTGCTGCGCGCCCTGGCCCAACGCCGCGCCTTTCGCAACCAAATCGCCGCGCAGGCGAGCGATCCCGGGCGGTTGTTCCGCTTGTCGGGCTTCCCGCTCTTCGATCTGGCCGGGCAGTTGATCGGTTATCGGGGTTCGGCCTTCCCGATGGACCATATGGTGCTGGCGCCGCTGGCACAGGACAGCATGGTGACGCTCTATCCCGCCGAGTTCGGCAAGCGGCTGGATCGGTCGCTGCGCCAGCCACTGGGACGGATCATCGCCAATGCCGATACGATCAGCGCGCAGATGGAAGGGCCGCTGCGTGCCGACTATGCCGGTTACGCTAATGACATAGCATCGGCCGGACGGCATCTGATGGCGCTGGTCGACGATCTTGCCGATCTGCAGGCGATCGACCGGCCCGATTTCGCCGTCATTCCCGAAGACGTCGACCTGGCCGATCTTGGCCGTCGGGCGGCGGGGCTGCTGCGGGTCAAGGCGCTCGATCGGCAGATATTGATCGTGCCGCCGGCCGAGGAGGCCCGCGCGCCGGCAACCGGCGAGTTTCGCCGCGTGCTGCAGATCCTCGTCAATCTGGTCGGCAATGCGATCCGCTATTCGCCCGAGGGCAGCATGGTGCGCATCGTGACCGAGCAGGCGCGGGGCGAGGCGCGGATCATGGTGATCGACAAGGGACCCGGCATCGCCGTCGCCGATCGCGAGCGCATCTTCGAGAAGTTCGAGCGGCTCGGCCGCGACGACGCCGGCGGCAGCGGCCTTGGCCTCTATATCTCCCGCCGGCTCGCGCGAGCGATGGGCGGCGACATCGACATCGGCGGCGCGCCCGGCGAAGGCGCGCGTTTCATCCTGACCTTGCCCGCCGCTGGCTGAACCCGGGGATATGCGCACAAAGAGAAACGGCGCCCCGATCGGGACGCCGTTTCTCTTTGTCAGGCTATGCGCCGATCAGCGCTTGTCGACGGGCACATAGTCGCGCTGCGTCGGGCCGGTGTAGAGCTGGCGCGGGCGACCGATCTTCTGCGCTGGGTCCGAAATCATTTCGTTCCACTGAGCGACCCAGCCGACGGTGCGGGCGAGGGCGAAGAGAACGGTGAACATCTCGGTCGGAAAGCCGATGGCCGAGAGGATCACGCCCGAATAGAAGTCGACATTCGGGTAGAGCTTCTTCTCGATGAAATAGGGATCGTTGAGGGCGATCTGCTCCAGTTCCTTGGCGACGTCGAAGATCGGATCGTCAACGCCCAGCTTTTCCAGCACGTCCTTGGCGGTCTTCTGCATGACCGTCGCGCGCGGGTCGTAATTTTTGTACACGCGGTGGCCAAAACCCATCAGGCGGAACGGATCGTCCTTGTTCTTCGCGCGGGCGATATATTCCGGAATGCGGTCGACCGTGCCGATTTCCCGCAGCATGTTGAGCGCGGCTTCGTTCGCGCCGCCATGCGCCGGGCCCCACAGGCAGGCGATGCCAGCGGCGATGCAGGCGAAGGGATTGGCGCCCGACGAACCCGCGAGACGCACCGTCGAGGTCGACGCGTTCTGCTCATGATCGGCGTGCAGGATGAAGATCTTGTCCATCGCGTCGACGACCACCGGATCGACCTCATATTCCTCGGCCGGGACCGAGAAGGTCATGCGCAGGAAATTGGCGGTGTAGCTGAGATCGTTGCGCGGATAGACGAAGGGCTGACCGACCGAATATTTATACGCCATGGCGGCGATCGTCGGCATCTTCGCGATCAGGCGATGGCTGGCGATGCGGCGCTGTTCGGGATCGTTGATGTCGGTCGAGTCATGATAGAAGGCCGACAGCGCGCCCACCACGCCGCACATGATCGCCATGGGATGCGCGTCGCGGCGGAAGCCGCGATAGAAGGTGGTCAGCTGTTCATGGATCATCGTGTGACGCGTGATGGTGCGCGTGAACTCGTCCAGCTCCTTGGCCGACGGCAGTTCGCCGTTCAGCAGCAGATAGCTGACCTCCATGAAGCTCGACTGTTCGGCCAGCTGGCCGATCGGATAGCCGCGGTGCAGCAGCACGCCTTCGTCGCCATCGATATAGGTCAGGCCGGAATCGCAGCTGGCGGTTGAGGTGAAGCCCGGGTCATAGGTGAACATGCCGGTGTTGGCGTAGAGCTTGCGAACGTCGATGACCTGGGGCCCGACGGTGCCATCCATGATGGCATAATCCTGGGTGTCGCCCCCGACTGTCAAAGTGGCTTTGTTATCCGACATGTTTTTCTCCTTGTGTGCCATCAACCGGCCGCAGCGTGCCCTGCCGCAGTCAGTCGTTCCAAGCTCTCCTCTTTCCCGAGCAGGAAGAGGACATCGAAAATGCCCGGCGAGACCGTGCGGCCGGTCAGCGCAGCGCGAAGCGGCTGCGCCACCTTGCCGAGGCCAAGGCCGGCATCCTCTGCCACGCGGCGTATTACGTCTTCGATCGCTTCGACCGTCCAGGACGGAACGGACTGGAGAGCGTCGGCTGTCTTGGTCAGCAGAGCGCGCGCGGGCTCATCTAGCAGAGCGGAGGCCTTTTCGTCAAAGTCGAGCGGGCAAGATTTGAACAGGAACTCGGCCCCCTCCGCAATTTCGTTAAGGGTTTTGGCTCTTGGTTTGAGCGAAGCCATCGCCTGCACCAAAATATCCCGCTGGCCATCGTTCAGTTGCGTATCAAGACGCGACTCAAGCCGCGGCGCGACCAGCGCTGCGAGCCGCGCATCATCGGCCTCGCGCAGATAATGGCCGTTGAGATTTTCCAGCTTCTTGATGTCGAAGCGGGAGGGCGAGCGACCCACGCCGGCGATGTCGAACAATTCGATCGCGCGGTCGATCGGGATGATCTCCTCGTCGCCATGGCCCCAGCCCAGGCGCAGCAGATAGTTGAGCACCGCCTCCGGCAGCATGCCCATGTCGTCGCGATAGGCGTCGACGCCCAGCGCGCCGTGGCGCTTTGACAATTTGGCGCCATCCGATCCGTGGATCAGCGGGATATGCGCATAGACCGGCTCTTCCCAACCCATTGCCTTGATGATGGCGAGTTGGCGAAAAGCGTTGTTGAGGTGATCATCACCGCGAATGACATGCGTGACGCCCATGTCATGATCGTCCACCACCACGGCCAGCATATAGGTGGGCGTGCCGTCCGACCGCAGCAGGATCATGTCGTCCAGTTCGGCATTCTGCACGACGACGCGGCCCTGCACTGCATCCTCGATCACCGTTTCGCCTTCGCGCGGCGCCTTGATGCGGATGACATAGGGCGCGCCTTCGGGCGCTTCGCCCGGATCGCGATCGCGCCAGCGGCCGTCATAGCGCATCGGCTGCTTGGCCGCGCGCTGCTGCTCGCGCAGCTCCGCCAGTTCTTCCGGCGTCGCGAAACATTTATAGGCGTGGCCGGCGGCGAGCAGCTGGTTCGCGACCTCGGCATGGCGCGGCGTGCGCTCGAACTGGAAAACCGCCGGTTCGTCGCCGCCCAAACCCAGCCATTCCAGCCCGTCGAAGATTGCGGCCACCGCTTCCTCGGTCGAGCGCGTGCGATCGGTATCCTCGACCCGCAGCAGGAACTTGCCGCCATGATGCCGCGCGAACAGCCAGTTGAACAGCGCGGTGCGCGCGCCGCCGATGTGCAGGAAGCCGGTGGGGGACGGGGCGAAACGGGTCACCACCTGCTTGTTCTTTCCCGTTGCGCTCGCCGTCATATTCTTTGACATTCGCCTTATCTGATCCATGAATCCGACGCCCCCTAGCATGGCTTTCGAGCCACGACAAACGCCCCATGACGGAAGCGTCAGGACGGCTATGGGCCGGTGCTTTGCGGCGATCGAGGCGTGGCTGGAGGCGGAGCGCGAACAGGTCGCGCTGTGGGCGCCCGTAGGCATTGGCGCTGGCATAGCGGCGTGGTTCCTGTTGCTCGATCCGGCGCAGTGGCTGGCCTTTTGTTGCGGCGCGCTGGGCCTCGCCTGCCTGGCGGCGATGCTGCCGGGTCATGGACGACTGCGCCACATGCTGATGATCGGGGCGCTGCTGGCGACGATGGGGTGCCTGCTGATCTGGGCCAAGGCGGTGATGCTGGGCGAGCCGCCGCTGGCGCGGCCCGTCTTCGTGCGGGTGACGGCGGAAGTTCGATCGGTCCGGGCAGTGCCGGCGCAGGACATGGTTCGCGCGATGCTGCGGCCGATCGATGCGCCGACCCTGCCGCGCACCATCCGCGTCAACATCGCAACGGACGATGTGCCAAACGGTTTGGGGGAAGGCGCGATCATTCACCTGCGCACGCGGCTGATGCCGCCTGCGCCGCCCGCCGTGCCCGGAGCCTATGATTTCGCAGCGCGCGCCTATTTCCAGGGGATCGGGGCCACGGGGAAGGCGTTGCGCCGGATCGAGGTGCAGCGCCCGTCGCAGGAAGCGCCACCGCTTCGCGCGCGGCTGTTCGCGCATATCGTGGCGCAGGTCGATGGCCCCGCAGAAGGGATCGCCGCTGCGCTCGCGACCGGGGATCAAGGCGCGATCGCCGAACCCGACGCCGAGGCGATGCGCCGCAGCGGGCTCGCGCATCTGCTCTCGATCAGCGGACTGCATGTGACGGCGCTGATCGGCGCGACCATTTTCCTGCTGATGCGGCTGATGGCGCTCAGCCGCCGCGCTGCGCTCGACTGGCCGCTGATGCTGATCGCGGCGGCGGGCGGCGCGCTGGTGGGGATCGGCTATACCTGGCTGACCGGCGCGGAAGTGCCGACCGTGCGGTCGTGCATCGCGGCTTTGCTGGTGCTTGGCGGCTTGGCGCTGGGGCGCGACGCGATCACCCTGCGGCTGGTGGCGAGCGGCGCGCTGCTGGTGCTGATACTCTGGCCCGAAGCGCTGGTCGGCCCCAGTTTCCAGATGAGCTTTGCCGCCGTCACCGCGATCGTTGCGCTGGCCGAACATCCCCGCTTCCGCGCCTTTGCCGCCGCGCGGGACGAGGCATGGCCGCGCAAGATCGGGCGTGGCTTGGCGGTGACGCTGGCGACCGGCATCGTGGTGGAACTGGTGCTGATGCCCATCGCGCTGTTTCATTTCCACAAGGCGGGAATGCTGGGGGCCTTCGCCAATCTGATCGCCATTCCGCTCACGACCTTCGTCGTCATGCCGCTGGAAGTGCTGGCGCTGCTGTTCGATCTCATCGGCCTTGGCGCGCCCTTCTGGTGGCTAACGGGGCAGGCGCTCGGCCTGCTGCTCTGGATCGCGCATGGGGTCGCGGCCAGCCCGATGGCGACGCTGCTGGCCCCGGCGATGCGGCCGGCGCTGTTCGGCTGCGTCATCCTGGGCCTCCTCTGGTGCCTGTTGTGGCGAAGCCGCCTGCGCTGGCTGGGCCTGCCGCCGGTCGTGGGCGGCGTGGCGCTGGTCCTGCTCGCGCCGCCGCCCGATCTTCTGGTGACTGGCGATGGCCGGCATGTGGCGGTGCGGACCAGCGCCGGCATGGCGATCCTGCGCGATCGCGCGGGCGATTATGTGCGCGATACCCTGTCGGAGAGCGCGGGCTATGAGGGCGAACTAAGCGCTATCGCCGATCTGCCCGAGGCGCGCTGTTCGTCCGACCTGTGCGCGCTGCGCCTCAAGGATGGCGAGGGACGGACCTGGCGCCTGCTGCTGACGCGCAGCGATATGCTGATCGACCGCCCCGCCTTCCAGAGTGATTGCGCGGCCGCGGACATCGTCCTCAGCAACCGGCGCCTGCCGCGCTGGTGTCGGCCACGCTGGATCAAGATCGACCGATGGTTGCTGGCGCGCATCGGCGGCTTGGCCATCACCCTGAAAAAAGGCGAAGTTCACACCGTCCATCGCCCTGGCGACGCGCATCCCTGGATCGCGCGTCCGCCGGTCCGAAAAAGGACGCCGCCCGCCCTTCAGTTGTAGCGGCGCAGCAGCCCTGCAAGCTTGCCCTGGATCCGCACCTGGCGCGGATCATAGACCTGCGGTTCATAGGCCGGATTGGCGGGGTCGAGCCGCACCCGGCTGCCTTCGCGCCGAAAATATTTGAGCGTGGCTTCATTCTCGTCGATCAGGGCGACGACGATCTGCCCCTCGCGTGCGACATCGGTGCGCTGGATCAGCGCGAAGTCGCCATCGAGGATGCCGGCCTCCACCATCGAATCGCCCGACACTTCCAGCGCATAATGGTCGCCCGATCCCAGCAGCGCGGCGGGCACGGGCAGCATCGTCTGCCCCTCCATCGCTTCGATCGGCACGCCCGCGGCGATGCGGCCGTGCAGCGGGATTTCGATGACGTCATTGGCCGCGATCGGCAGGGTTGCCGGCATCTTCGGCTTGGGCGCGACGCTGGGCGCCGGCGCGCGGTGCATTGCGTCAGGCAGCTTCAGCACTTCCAGCGCGCGGGCGCGATTGGGCAGGCGACGGATGAAACCGCGTTCCTCCAGCGCGTTGATCAGGCGATGAATGCCCGACTTGGAGCGCAGGTCGAGCGCATCCTTCATCTCCTCGAAAGAGGGCGACACGCCGCCTTCCTCCAGCCGGTTGTGAATGAAGCTCAGCAATTCCTGCTGCTTGGGCGTCAACATCACTGCGATCCTTCCGTGGAACGTATAAGGAACGCATAGGAAACACATGGAGATTAGTCAAGCGCCCAGCCGTTCGTCGCAGATTGCGGAACACAGGGTGTTGCTGACGGGTTGTCAGCCATGCCTTCCCCTGGAAGGCAATAGGAGAGTGACAATGGCTAACCAGAACCAACAGGACAATGATCAGCGCCGTGACCAGCAGGGCAGCGGCCGCGACCAGCGGGACCGCCAGCAGCAGCAGGAAAACCGGCAGGACCAGATGGGCGACGAACGGCGCCAGGATCAGGCGCCGGGCAACCGCCAGCAGCGCTGATCATCCTTCGAATATCATGGAGAAGGGGCCGCAGGACGGCCCCTTTTTCATGTCAGCGGCAGGATGGTCACCCGATCTCCAGGCGACGCGAGCGGAGACGCCGCGGGTCGCAGGATCAGGCAATCCGCCATCGCCATGGCGGCCGTCGCCGCGCTGTCCTGCGATGTCACCGAGACGACGCCATCGGCGCCGCGCCAGGCGCGCAGATAATCGTCGCGATCGCCCGTCGCCGGCAGGGGCGAGGCCAGGATCGCATCGGCCGTGGGCGGCAGAGGATTGGCGGCCCCGCCGAGATGGCGGACCAGCGGCGCCATGAAGAGCGTGCCGGTGACGAAGGCGGACACAGGGTTGCCGGGCAGTCCGAGAAACAGCGCGTCGCCCAGCGTCCCCGCCATCAGCGGCTTGCCCGGCCGCATCCTGATCTTCCAGAAATCGAGCGCGCCGCCCGCTTTGGCGAAGGCGGGCCGCACCAGATCATGGTCGCCGACCGACGCGCCGCCAGTCGACACGATGATGTCGGCCTGCGCCGCGCTTTCGAATGCGGCCACCATGGCGTCAAGATCATCGGGGATGATGCCCAGATCGGTCACGTCGCAGGGCAGTCCGGCCAGCATGGCGGCCAGCATCGGCGCGTTGGAGGAGGGCAGCGCGCCGGGCGGCGTCGGCGCGCCGGGCGGCACCAGTTCGTTACCGGTCGACAGCAGCGCAACGCGCGGACGGCGCCCGACCGGCAGCTCCCCGTGGCCGCCCAGCACCGCCAGCGCGATTTGCGCCGGGCCCAGCCGGCTGCCCCGGCGCAGCAAGGGCGCGCCGCAGGCGAAGTCCGAGGCGTGGCGGCGCACATGGCGACCCGCCGGCAGAGGATCGGCGCTTGCCGTCAGCCGATCGCCATCGACCACGGCATTTTCCTGGATGAGGATGCTGTCGGCGCCGGGCGGCACGGGCGCGCCGG
The DNA here is from genome assembly GCF_020782235.1 of Sphingobium naphthae. Lineage (GTDB taxonomy): Bacteria > Pseudomonadota > Alphaproteobacteria > Sphingomonadales > Sphingomonadaceae > Sphingobium > Sphingobium naphthae. The sequence goes on along the minus strand of NZ_JAJGNO010000005.1, from coordinate 340,892 downwards.
TGAAGATGCGGCACGCGTCGCCGGGTGCAAGCGGCGACAGGGTGGCGCTGCCCGCCGCGCTTTCGCCGACGATGCGCCAGGGGCCGGGATGTTCGGCGGCGCGCACTGCATAGCCGTCCATCGCCGACAGGTCGGTCCAGGGCTGGTCGCGCAGCGCCGCAACATCGTCGGCCAGCCAGCGACCGACCGCCGCGCCGACTGCGACCGATTCGGCGGGCAGGGGGCGCGCCAGGGCGAACAGGCGCGCCTGCGCCTCCGCGACCGGCAGCAGGCTCATGCCGGGCGCCGCCAATCGCCCGACTTGCCGCCGGTCTTGGCGATCAGGCGGACGTCGCGGATGACCATCGCCTTGTCGAGCGCCTTGGCCATGTCATAGATGGTGAGGAGCGCGGCGGTGGCGGCGGTCAGCGCCTCCATTTCCACCCCGGTCTGCCCGGCGGTCCGCGCGGTCGCGGTGACGGCGACGCCGTCGCCATCCAGATCGAAATCGACCGTCACGGCGCTGAGCGGGATGGGGTGGCAAAGGGGGATGATGTCGGCGGTCTTCTTGGCGGCCATGATGCCCGCGACCCGCGCGACGGCGAGCACGTCGCCTTTCTTGACGAGGCCATCGGCGATCGCCTGCGCCGCCTGCGCGCTCATGTCGATCCGGCCGGCGGCGACGGCTTCGCGCGCGGTCACGGCCTTGGCCGACACATCGACCATGCGCGCCGCGCCGTCGGCATCGAGATGGGTGAGGCCGCTCATGCGCCGGTCAACAAAGCGCGGGTCGCAGCCTCGACATCGGCCTGCCGCATCAACGTCTCGCCCACCAGGAAGCAGCGCACGCCATGATCGGCCATCGCCGTCAGGTCCGCATGGTCGCGCAGCCCGCTTTCGGCGATGAAGGTGCAGCCTTCGGGCGCTTTGCCCACCAGTTCGTAGGTGCGCGCGAAATCGACGCTGAAATCGCGCAGGTCGCGATTGTTGACGCCGATCAGGCGCGAGCGCAGTTGAAGCGCGCGCTCCAGTTCGGCCTCGTCATGCACCTCGATCAGGGCGTCCATGCCAAGCCCGAGCGCCGCATCCTCGATCTCGCGCATCTGTCCGTCGTCCAGCGCGGCGACGATGATCAGGATCGCGTCGGCGCCCAGTGCGCGGCTTTCCAGCACCTGCCACGGATCGACCAGGAAATCCTTGCGCAGCACCGGCAAGGCGCAGGCCGCGCGGGCCGCGACCAGGTAATCGTCCCGGCCCTGGAAAAAGGGCTCGTCGGTCAGGACCGACAGGCAGGCCGCGCCGCCGGCCGCATAGGCGGCGGCATGGGCCGGCGGGTCGAAATCGGCGCGGATCAGTCCCTTGGACGGGCTCGCCTTCTTGACCTCCGCGATGAGGCCAAAGCCCGATGCGGCCGCGGCATCGAGCGCGCGGCGGAACCCCCGGGGCGGCGTCTGCGCGGCGGCGCGGGCGTGGAGCGTCGCGACGCTGCTTGCCGCCTTGCGACGGGCGACATCCTCGCGCTTGACGCCGCAAATCTCGATCAGCTTGTTGGTCATGAATAGGCAATCCAGCAATTCAGAAGCGCATTGGCAAGGCCGCGGTCGATGGTTTCGGCCGCTTCCTCCATGCCTTCGCGCAGATCGGCGGCCGCATCGGCCACGACCAGCGCGACCGCGGCGTTGAGCAGCACGGCGTCGCGATAGGCGCTCTGTTCCCCCTGAAGCAGGGCGCGCAGCGCGGCGGCATTGTGCGCGGCGTCGCCGCCGCGAATGGCGGATACGGGGCGGCTCGGCAGGTCGAGATCGCTTCCATGGAGGCGGTGCATGGCGACAAGCGCATTCCCCTTCACCTCCGCCATGTCATTGCCGCCGTCGAGCGACAATTCGTCCAGTCCTTCGTCGCCCGAGACGATCATCGCCCGGTCGACGCCCAGTTCGGCGAGCGCCTGGGCATAGATGGGGACATAGGCGGGTCGCGCGATGCCGACCAGTTGCCGCCGCACATTGGCGGGATTGGCGAGCGGGCCCATCAGGTTGAAGATGGTGCGTTCGCCGATCGCGCGGCGGATGGGCCCAAGCCGCTTGAGCGCGGGATGATAATTTTGCGCGAACAGGAAGCAGATGCCAAGATCGGCCAGCGTCGCTTCGGCGGTGGCGGCCGCCCGGTCGAGGTCGAGCCCCAGCGCTTCGAGCGTATCGGCCGCGCCGGCTTTCGACGAGGCGGCGCGATTGCCATGTTTGGCGACCGGCACGCCAGCGGCGGCGACCACCAGGCTGACCGCGGTCGAGACGTTGAGCGTGTGATGGCCGTCGCCCCCGGTGCCGCACACGTCGATCGCGCCGGGCGGCGCTCCGACCGAGATCATGCGCGCGCGCATGGCGCGGGCGGCGGCGGCGATTTCCGTCGCGGTTTCGCCGCGCCTGGCCATGGTGACGAGGAAGGTGGCGATGTCCTCATCGCCAAGGTCCGCATCGAACAGCAGGTCGAACGCGGTGGCTGCGGCATCGCTGGACAGCGGGGCGGACGGATCGGGCAGGCGGGTCATCGTGCCTCGCCTTAATCGGCCTGAGCACGACGAGTCGAGAGGGAAGGGCGCGAAGGCCTGCTTTTCGGGACGCGGAGCCCCTTCAGGCGGCTTCGCGCGTGCGAACGGGCAGGCCCGCCAGCGTCAGGAAGTTCGCCAACATCGCATGGCCATGTTCGGTGGCGATGCTTTCGGGATGGAACTGGACCGAATGGATCGGCAGCGTGGCGTGGCGGAAGCCCATGACCGATCCGTCCTCGCTGCGCGCGTTGACCATCAGGCTCTGGGGAATATCCTCCACGATCAACGAATGATAGCGGGTTGCGGTGAAGGGCGAGGGCAGGCCTTCGAACAGGCCGGTGCCGTCATGTTCGACCGGCGAGGTCTTACCGTGCATCAGGCCGCCGCGCACCACCTTGCCGCCGAAATGCTGGCCGATCGCCTGATGACCCAGGCACACGCCCAGCAGCGGCGCGCCCGCGTCGGCGCAGGCGGCGACCAGGTCCAGGCTGACGCCCGCTTCGTTGGGCGTGCAGGGGCCGGGAGAGAGCAGGAAGGCCTTGGCCCCGCTGGAGACCGCCTGGCCCGCCGAAATGGCGTCGTTGCGGACGACCTCCACCTTGGCGCCCAACTCCATCAGATAATGGACGAGGTTCCAGGTGAAGCTGTCATAATTGTCGATGACGAGGATCATGACCGGCTTCTAGCGCGGCCGCGAGGCGGTGGGAAGGCGGCTTGGCGTCTTTCGCTTGGGCCCGTGGAACCGGCGGCCTTCTGGCGGCTTCCTTTCTGCGCCCTGTGGACGAGGAGGAAAACATGGCGAAGGACGAATATAGCGATGCGATCGCCCTGCTGAAGGCCGATCACCGGACGGTCGAGGATCTGTTCGAGGCATATGAGAAAGCGACCGCGACTGCGCGCAAGCGGGACATCGCGCAGAACATCTGCCTGGAACTCAAGATCCATACGATGATCGAGGAGGAGATTTTCTACCCCGCCTTCCGCGGCAAGATCGAGGATGACACGCTCGATGAGGCCTATGTCGAGCATGACGGCGCCAAGCTGCTGGTGAACGACATCGAATCCGGATCGCCGGACGATGACTTCTACGACGCCAAGGTCACCGTGCTGTCGGAAGAGATCAAGCATCATGTGCATGAAGAGGAAATGCCGTCGAAAGGCATGTTCGCCCAGTGCCGCCGGACGGATGTGGACCTGGTGGCGCTGCGCGACCGGATGCTCGCGCGCAAGAATGAATTGATGGCGCAGGCGAAGGCGAGCGGGCTGCCCGCGGCCAAGCCGAGCGTCGTCAACCTGATCGCGGCATGAGGCGACGCGCGCGGCTTGAAATATCGCTCGCGCGCGGCCATATGGAGCGTGTCGGGTTCGCCCGGCTATGGTGATAAACTGTATCGTGCAATAGGCGCAGCGGACCCGGGGGCAGTACCCGGCGGCTCCACCACATATCCCGCTCCAGTTCTGGATCGGGGTTTCTGACGGGGCCGAACTAGGATCGACGTGTGTTGAAAAGCGGTGCCTTCACCCGGCCTGAGTAAGCCGTAAAAATGTTCAAAACTCACAAGTGCCAACGATAACGAGGCTCTTGCTCTTGCTGCGTAATTGATGGCCTCACGGCCTGACATTACCCAAAAAGAACGCGGTTGAACCCACCGGGCAACAGAAGGGAATTCAGCGGCCGCCGGAGGCGCCGGGCAACAGAAGCCTCCGGACTTTCCCCATAGATTGATTTCGGCCGCCGCAACTGCGGCATTGGCGGCGCGACTCGGCGACCGGACGGCCTGCCCGATTCGCGCTCTATCGTGTTCGCCTTTCGATGACGATTTTATGACATATCAGCGTATAATTCATAAGCACCTGATTCAGCGAGAAACAAAAGCTGCAACGGCGGTGATGCGACATATTGTGCGCATGTCATCTAAATGAAATACTCCTGGCTATGTTAAAAAGATTTTTCTCGGGAGATGTGAAGATGAAGAGCGTCGTCGCTATCATGGGTCTGGCGCTGGCCGCGTCGACGCCTGCTTTGGCGCAGAGCGCGCCCGATAGCTTGGTCGTGCTGGGTGTGCCCGATGGCAACCTTGCTGCCAAGGCGCTTGCTTCGGGGCAATTCGAAGCGGCGATCGATCGGCTGGAGCCGATGTGGCCCTATGGCGCCAATGATCCCGCGCGGCTCATCAATCTTGGCAATGCCTATGCGGGTGCGGGGCGGATCGACCAGGCGCGTGAAGCCTATCGCTCCGCGCGCTTCGCGCCGGAGATGACGTTGGTGCTCGCCAATGGTCAGGAGGACTCGTCACGCGCCGTCGCGCGCCGGGCCATGGATCGTCTCAACCCGAGTTTCGCTGCGCGCTGACACGCGATCCGGTTTCTGTTAAGCATGATAGGAGGGCGTTGCCGACTGGAGGTGACGTCCTCCTTCGGATTATGTCATCCTTCTGACATGAATGTCATATCATTGTCATTTCAGTGACGCTCCATTGTCATGGAAGCGGAATGCGCCTGTCATTTCCGAAGCCTAGTGCCCCACGAAGAGGGCGACAGGGGGCGTTGTCCGATTCGTAAATTCCCCTGCGCTCCGCAGTTCAACAACGCCGGCAAAGCCGGAGCGGAGATGACATGGCCAAGATTAACCGTATCCACACGATCCTGATGGCGAGCTGCGCCTGCGTAGGTCTGAGCGCCTGCGGCGCGGACGACATCGCTTCGCCGGGCGAAGGCACCATCGTCATCCCGACGCCGACGCCGACCCCCACGCCGACGCCGACTCCGACCCCCACGCCGACCCCGACCCCGACCGCGGTCACGCCGGCTGACAGCTGCCCGTCGATCGCCGGCTCGAACCAGCTCAGCGACCTCGGCACCATCACCGACGGCACCAACACCTGGCGCAATTGCGGCTTCCCGGCGCGCTTCACCTCGACCACCGCGATCGCGAAGGTTGCGGGCGTGATCTACTCGCTGCCGGGCCGCGTCGATGTCGGCACCGACCAGGGCGCCGCCACCACGAACACCGACGTGACGCTGAACATCGATCCGGGCGTGGTCGTCTTCGCCAGCACCGGTAACGCCTATCTGGCGGTCAATCGCGGCAACAAGATCAACGCCGTCGGCAGCGCCACGTCGCCGATCATCTTCACCAGCCGCGAAAACGTCACCGGCGCCGCGACCGACCAGTCGTCGGGCCAGTGGGGCGGCATCGTGCTGCTCGGCCGCGGCCGCATCACCGACTGCCAGGCTCCGGCTGCCGCACCGGGCACTACGGCTTGCGAACGCGACACCGAAGGCACCAGCAACGCCCTGTATGGCGGCGCCAACGACGCCGACAGCTCGGGCCGTCTGTCCTATGTCCAGATCCGTTATTCGGGCTTCGTCCTGGCCGACGGCAAGGAACTGCAGGGCCTGACCCCCTCGGGCGTCGGCACCGGCACCGTGATCGACCATATCCAGGTCCACAACAGCTCGGACGACGGCATCGAAGCCTTCGGCGGCTCGGCCAACATGAAGTATCTGGTGTTCACGGGTAACGAGGACGATAACCTCGACACCGACGTCGGCTTCCGCGGCACGGCCCAATTCGTCATCTCGGCCCAGCGCGCTGACAACAATATCGGCGACACCTTCCTCGAAACCGACTCGAACGGTTCGACCAGCAACAGCAACGCCAGCGAAGACGCGCTGCCGCGCCAGTATCTGAAGGTGGCCAACTTCACGCACATCCAGCGTTCGAACACCGGTGACGACGGCGCATCCATGCTGCTGCGCGGCGGCGCCGACCTGGCGCTGGTCAACGGCATCATCGTCAGCCCCGACCAGAGCTGCCTGCGCATCAACAGCGCCGCGACCGTTCGCGATGCCGATGATGCCCTCGAGGATGCCGGCAAGCCGCGCTACATCTCGGTGGTGATGCAGTGCAACAGCACGCCGTACAAGGGCACCGGCGGCGTCGATGTCTCGGTCGTCCAGTCGATCTTCGAAGCCGGCCCGAACAGCACCATCAGCTACACGCCGTCGCTGACCAACCTGTTCGTCAACGGCGCGACCGAAACGGCCGTGACCGCGACGGATCCCAAGACGATCGACAGCGCCTTCACCACCACCAACTATATCGGTGCGGTGAAGGACAGCAGCGACACCTGGTATGCCGGCTGGACCTGCAACTCGGTGACCGCCAGCTTCGGCGACTCGAGCGGCAACTGCACCGCCATCCCGACCGCCTGATCGGCACCTGACCTCAATAGGGGCGGGGGAGCGTTTACCGACGCTTCCCCGCCTTCTTGCTCCGAATCATCCCAAGGGGGACCCCTAGCATGTCGAAGCCGCTGACCTTGGCGCGCCTGCTCCTGATTTCCACCGCGCTGGTCGCTCCCGTGGCGATGGCGCAGACCGACACCAGTTCCGCGCCTGCGGGCGATGCCGGCCTGTCGACGACGCCCAGCGCCGCCGACGAAGCCGCCGCTCAGTCGGGCGATGTCGATGTTTCCATCCCCGGTTCCGACATCGTCGTCACCGGCCGCCGCACCAGCAACATCTCGCAGTCCGCACCGCAGGTCGTGAACGTCCTGTCGGCGGCTGACATCAAGCGCACGGGCGAAGGCGACATCGCCGGGTCGCTGCAGCGCGTCACCGGCCTGTCGGTCGTGTCGGGCGGCTATGTCTATGTTCGCGGCCTTGGCGATCGCTATTCGCTGGCGCTGCTCAACGGTTCGCCGCTGCCCAGCCCCGAACCACTCAAGCGCGTGGTTCCCCTCGACATCTTCCCGACCAGCGTCATCGCCTCGACGCTGGTGCAGAAGAGCTTTTCGGCCAACTTCCCCGGCGAATTCGGCGGCGGCGTGATCAACCTCACCACCAAGGCCATTCCGACCGAATCCTATCTGGAAATCGGCGTCGGCAGCTCGGCGAACACCGAAACCTCGGGTCAGCTGGGCTACACCTATTATGGCAGCAAGTCCGACTGGACCGGCTTCGATGACGGGTCGCGGGACGTTCCGCCGCTGCTGAAGGACGCGTTCGGTTCGGGCGTGCCTTTCGCCAATATCGATCGCTCGGATCAGCAGGCGATCATGATGCAGTTCCTGAACAGCAAGACGTCGGTGCTGCAGCGCACCAACAGCCTGCCGTTCAACTTCTCGGGCTCGCTCAATGGCGGCACGGCGTTCGACATCGGCAGCGATGGCCGGCTGGGCATCATCGCCACCGCCGGCTACAGCAACAAGTGGCGCACCCGCGAGAACCTGCAGCAGGCTTCGCTCACCGTGTCGGAAGGCGCGGGCAAGAGCTATAATCAGGTCATCACCGACAATCAGGTGACGGTGAACGGCCTGCTCGGCCTCGGCCTGGAATGGGGCGAGCAGAAACTGCGCTGGACCAACCTCTATATTCGCGACACGCTCAAGCGCGGCTCCCTGGCCGTCGGCCAGAATGACGGCCTGATCCAGGGCGCCGATTACATGACGCAGCAGACCGCCTGGTATGAGCGTCAGCTGATCGACACGCAGTTCGTCGGCGAGTTCAAGTTCGACGACGCGCTCAGCCTGGACGTGCGCGGCGGCTACGCCAATTCGCAGCGCGAAGCGCCTTATGAGCGCGAATTCGTCTATGTCCGCTCCAACCGCGATCTCGCCATCGATCCGGTCGGCGACCGCTTCATCAATGCGCTCAACCGCCAGCGCGGCGACGCTTCGGTGACCTTCAGCGACCTGAATGAAGACCTGTGGTCGGGCGGCGCGGACCTGAGCTACAAAATCGCGCCCAGCTTCACCGTGACGGCCGGCTATGCTTACACCGACACGAAGCGCACCTCGTCGCGCTACGAACTGCATTTCGACGCGACCAACCTGCCGATCGCCGTGCAGCAGCTGCGCCCCGACTATCTGCTGTCGGATGCCACCATCCAGCTTTATGATCTGGGTCTGCTGGACTTCTCGGGCAATTATCCGGTCTATGACGCGGCGCTGCGCGTTCATGCCGGCTATGGCCAGGTGAAGGCCGAACTGTTCCCGGGCCTCAGCATCGACGCAGGCGTCCGCTACGAAAGCGGTCGTCAGTCGGTGACCGGCGTGGACGTCTATTCGACGGGCGAGACGCCGTTCAACCAGATCAAGAACGATTATTGGCTGCCCGCCGTCACGCTGACCTACGACGCCGGCGGCGGCCTGCAGTTCCGTGCGTCGGGGTCCAAGACGATCGCCCGTCCGCAGTTCCGCGAACTGATCGCCCAGCCCTTCATCGACACCGAGTCCAACCGCTTCTATCGCGGCAACCCGTTCCTGCAGGACAGCGAGCTGTGGAATGCGGACATCCGGGCGGAATGGTATATGGGTCGGGACGAGCGGCTGACCGCGTCGGCTTTCTACAAGAAGATCGACAATCCGATCGAAACCTACACCACCATCACCGACACTTATGCGGTGACGACCAGCTTCGCCAACGCTCCGGAAGCGACGCTGTACGGCTTTGAAGTCGAAGCGCAGAAATATATCCCGCTCGACGGGATGGATTCGAACTTCTTCCAGACCCGCCGCGTGGTGCTGATCGGCAACTACACCTACACCCAGTCGGAACTGAAGGTGAGCGATGGCGACACGACCATCCCCTACACCTACACGACCGGCGACCTGCCGGCCGCGTCCGACTATTTCATGGATGGCGCGCCGCTGACCGGCCAGTCGGACCATCTGGTCAATTTCCAGATCGGCCTGGAGGACACGGACAAGCTGTCGCAGCAGACGCTGCTGCTGACCTATGCCAGCCCCCGCGTCACCAGCCGCGGTCCGAACCTGCAGCCGGACATCAAGGAAAAGCCGGGCCTGACGCTGGACTTCGTCGCACGCCAGGGTGTCACCCTGCCGGGCGGCATCAACAGCGAGTTCAAGTTCGAAGCCCGCAACATCACCGGCCGCAAATATCAGGAATTCCAGGAAGCGGACGGCAACAAGGTCTATTATAACCGCTACAAGATCGGCACGACCATTGCGGCGTCGCTGACCGTAGCCTTCTGATCTGACAATCTCGGCGTCTTTCGGGACGCTCTCGATCGTGCGGCCGGCCTGTCCTGTGACGGGCCGGCCGTTCCGATTCTGGAACGATGTGTCGCCCCCGCGCGTCCTGCTATGATCGGCTTCGCCCGCAGCAGGATGGAGGGTGTATGGGACGCGAGATCGAACTGAAGCTCGACCTGTCGGAGGATGCGGCCAGTCGCCTGGCGCAATGGGAAGGGCTGCCCGAGCGCGAGGATGTCGCGCACCTGCGCGCCACCTATTTCGACACGCCCGACGCGCAGCTGGCGCGCAAGGGTCTGAGCCTGCGCATCCGCCAGTCCGGGCGGCGCAAGGTGCAGACCGTCAAGGGCGACGGCTCCGCCGCTGGGGGCCTGTTCGCGCGCCAGGAGTGGGAGCGGCCCGTGCGATCGCACATGCCGGTGCTGGACGCGCAGACGCCGGTGCAGGAGGCGCTGGGAGACGCGGTCGACCAGATCGAGCCATTGTTCGAAACCGATGTCGAGCGCACTCGCTGGCTGATCCGCGAAGGCGAGGCGCAGGTTGAGGTAGCGCTGGACCGCGGCGCTGTGCGGGCCGGCGCGCGTGAGGCGGCCCTGTGCGAAGTCGAACTGGAACTGGTCGCCGGCGCGCCCGCCGCCCTGTTCGCGATCGCTCGCCGCATCGATGGCGAAGTGCCGGTGCGCCCGGCGGTCCTCAGCAAGGCGGAGCGCGGCTATCTGCTGCGCGGAGAAATGGCGGAAGCGGTGAAGGCCGAGCCGGTGGCGCTCGACCCCGCTATGTCGATCCGCGCGGCATTTCTGACGATCGCGGGCGCATGCCTGCGCCATTATCGCCGGAACGAGGCGCTGCTGCTGGTTCACTATGAGGAGCGCGCCCTGCATCAGGCGCGCGTGGCGGTCCGCCGGCTGCGCAGCGCGCTCACCCTGTTCAAGCCCGTGCTGCTGGAGGCGGATGTGGCGCGGTTCCAGCAGGAGTTGCGCTGGCTGGCGGGGATGCTGGGCGAAGCGCGTGATTTGGACGTGCTCCACGGGCGGCTGGCGGATGATGCGCAGGCGGCGGTCGGGCAGGCGCGGGCGCAAAGCCATGCGCGCGTGCGCGAATGGCTGGAGTCGGCGCGGGTTCGCGGTCTGCTGCTCGACATCGCCGAATGGCTGGCGCTGGGCGCGGGGTGCGGCGGCGCTGCGGACGAGCCGGCCGCGGACTTTGCGGCCGGTCGCCTGCAAAAGCTGCACAAGCGTGTCGCCAAGGGCGGCGATGATCTGGCGCAGCTGCCGCCGGACACGCGGCACAAGGTTCGCAAGGATGCGAAGAAGCTGCGCTATGGCTCTGAATTCTTTGCCGGTCTTTACGGCGCGAAAAAGCCGCGCAAGGCCCATGGCGCCTATGTCGGCGCGCTGGAAAAATTGCAGGACAAGCTCGGCGACCTCAACGACCTCGCCACTGCGCCGTCGCTGTTCGCACGCTATCATCTGGCCGAAGACACGCCGCTGGGCCTCAAATCCGAGAAGCAGCTGCTCCGCAAGGCGGAAAAGGCGCATGACGCTCTGGCGCAGGCACCGCGTTTCTGGCGGTGAGGGTCAGCCCCAGGGACGTTCGCGATACCATTTGGTGATGACATGCTTGACGCCGCTGCGCACCTTCATGCCATGATGGATGCTGGCGGGGTTGGGCTGGCCCGGTGACAGGCGATTGTTCCAGGCGAGAAGCTTTCCGGTTTCGGGCTGCACCGTCTTGCCGATCTTGGTGAAGCGCGTAGCCCCGCCTGCGGCCGGCTGGTCCAGATAAACCATCAGCGTCCAGGTGCGATTGCCCGCCACTGCGCAATAGCGCGCGAAGTCTGCGCCCTTGGGATCGAAATAGTCGGTGTGCGCCTTGAACTCCTGACCCACAGAATAGCGCTGGCCCTGGATCGGTTCGCCATGGGCGGTCGCGATGCCGGCAAAGGCGTCGAGTCGCGCATTGATCGCCGCGACGAAGGGGTCGGCATGGTCGAGATCGCATGTCTCGCTGGTTCGGAAATAGCCGTCGCCATTGTCATCGGCGATGGTAGAGGGCCGGCGCTTGGCGTCGATCCGGTCGATCAGCTCTACGCATTCCTCGGCCGAGAGGAAATCGCGGCGAATGAAGAGGGTCAGATCCTTGCTCGGCACGCGCTGCACGCGGGGGTGGGCGGCGATCCAAGCGGGATCAGCGTCGAGCCCGGCGGGCGCGGAGGGGGCGGCGGTCTGAACGGTCATGGGTCCTCGCATCATGATGCGGCTTAGACGTCGCAGTCGCGCCCTTTCAGCCGAAGAAAAGCCGCGCTTGCAAGTATGTCATATTACCGAAATATAAACGTCATCTGCGGGTAAGAACCGGACCTTAGCAGGCTGGCGAGTTTCGGGGGCGTGTTCAGCATCATGCGAGTGCCATTTGGCGACAGGGTAGACCGGTGGCGGCGCGGGCAGCGCACGCCCATGCGGGGATTGAACTGGCTCGGCCTGCTGGAAAAGGGCTTGCTGGTCCTGCTGGCGCTGCTGCTGGTCCGGCTCGTCTGGGCGGTCGTTACGCCGGTGGGCAGTTTCGGACCCTGGGAAGGCCGCCAGGCGCAGATCCTCTCGCCGAGCGCGCGCCAGGCCCTGTTTGCCAGCTTCGATCCCTTCTTTCGCGCCGACGCGCCGCAGAAGACCGGCGGCGTGGTCACGTCGCTGGCGCTGACCGTCTATGGCATCCGCCTGAACGAAGGATCGGGGCTGGGATCGGCGATCATCGCCACGCCCGACGGCGTCCAGAACAGCTATGCGGTGGGCGACGAGATATTGCCGGGCGTGGTGCTGAAGGCCGTCGCCTTCGACCATGTGATGATCGACCGTGGCGGGGTGGAGGAACAAGCCTTCCTCGACCAGTCCACGCCCGCGTCGGACGCGGAGCCCGTGCCCGCCGGCGGCGATGGATGGAACAGCGCCGCGCCGCCGCCGCCGGCCCCGCCGGGGGGCGGCGGCGTTACCGCCGAGATGCTGAAGCGCGACATCGGCTTTGCGCCCCGGTTGCAGGACGGCCGTGTCACGGGCCTGGTCGTCGCGGCCAAGGGCCCCGGCTTCGCCACGGCCGGCTTTCGCCCCGGCGACATCGTGACTCAGGTCAACGGCCAGCCGGTCGGTGACCTGCAAAGCCTCCAGAACCAGATCGCGCCCGGTGCGCGCCTTTCCCTGACCGTCGAACGCGGCGCCGCCGTCGCGTCGGTCAACCTCATAGTGCAAGGCCAATGACCCGCAAATTGCTCCTTTCCGCCGCCATGGCCCTCGCGCTGGCGACCCCGATCGCATCGGTCCGGGCGCAGCAGACGCTCAACGTGCGCGACGCCGACATCCGCGCCTTCATCCAGGATGCGGCGCGGGTGACAGGCCGCACCTTCATCATCGACAACAAGGTGCAGGGCAAGGTGTCGGTCGTGACCGACCGGCCGCTCAGCCGATCGGAATATTTCGAGATTTTCCTGTCGACGCTGCGCGCCAACGGCCTGGTCGCCGTGCCGGCGCCGGGCGGCGCCTATCGCATCCAGCCTGTCGATGGCGCGGCGGGCCAGCCGAGCGGCGTGGGCCGGGCAGCCAATCGCAACAGCTTCGTGACCGAAGTGTTCCGGCTGCGGTCGATCGACGCGGCGAGCGCGCTGGAAACGCTGCGGCCGCTGATCAGCAAGGAAGGGTCGGTCACCGCCAATCGCGCCGGCAACAGCGTGGTGGTCGCCGATTATGCCGACAACGTCTCGCGCATCCGCCAGGTGATCGCGCGCATCGACCGCGATACCGCGGCGACGCAGATGGTGGCGCTCAAAAATGCCGGCGCCCGCGAAATCGCGACCTCGCTCCAGGCGCTGGTCACGAACGGCGGCGGGGGCGAGAACGCCGCGCCGGCCTCTGCGACGGTGGTGCCGATCGACAGCAGCAATTCGGTCGCGATCCGCGGCGATGCCGGCACCGTTGCGCGCCTCGCCAACATGGCGCGCGAACTGGATCGGCAGGCGGCGAGCGGCACCGAAATCCGCGTCTACTGGCTGGAGCATGCCGACGCCGAAAAGCTGCTGCCGGTGCTGCAGCAACTGGTCGGCCAGTCGACCAGCGAGCCGGTGACATCCTCCACGCCGGCATCGGGCGGCGGGCAGGGCGGCGCGCCCGCTTCGCAGGCGGCGGCGCCGGTCGCGGCGGCATCCGCCTCTTCCTCGTCCAGCGGCGGGATCAACACGCGCGGCCCGGCGATTGTGACGCGATATGAGGGCGCGAACGCCATCATCGTGGCGGCCAACAGCGACGTGCAGCGGATGCTGGGCGAAACCATTCGCCAGATCGACACGCGCCGCGAACAGGTGCTGGTGGAAGCGATCATCGTGGAGATCAGCGACGCCGCCGCCAAGAAGCTGGGCGTCCAGTTCCTGATCGGCAGCACCAAGACCGGCTTTGCCGCCACCAACTACAGCAACGCCTCGCCCAATCTGCTGACGCTGGCCGGCGCCTATGCTGCCGATCGCCTGGGCACCACCACCACCACCGTGGTCGCGGCCGACGGTTCGATCACCACCACCGAAACGCAGACCAACAGCGATCTTGCCAGCACCTTGCAACAGGCGGCCTACAACAGCCTGCAGAGTGCGACGGGCGCGATTGCGGGGCTGGGCGGCAGCATCGGCAGCAATGGCATTTTCGGCGCGATCATCAATGCGGTGAAATCCGACACGGAAAGCAACCTGCTGTCCACGCCGTCGGTGATGACGCTGGACAACCAGAAGGCGTCAATCCTGGTCGGCCAGCAAGTGCCCGTCACCACCGGCGAGGCGCTCAGCCAGAATTTCGACAACCAGTTCCGCACGGTCCAGCGGCAGGATGTCGGCATAAAGCTGGAAGTGAAGCCCCAGATCAACACTGGCGGCGCGATCAAGCTGTTCCTGCGCCAGGAAGTGTCGAGCGTGGCCGGTCCGGTCAGCAACGACAATAGCGACCTCATCATCAACAAGCGCGAGATCGAGACGACCGTCACCGTCGATGACGGCGAAATCCTGGCGCTGGGCGGCCTGCTGGACGATAATGAGCGCAAGACGATCGAGCGCATCCCGCTGCTATCGGACATTCCGGGCCTGGGCGAACTGTTCAAGTCGCGCAGCCGCAGCCGGACCAAGACAAACCTCATGGTCTTCATCCGGCCGACGATCCTGCGGTCGAAGGAGGATGCGCAGAAGCTGACGCAGCAGCGCTACGGCTATATCCGCGGCATGCAGTTGCAGCGCGATCCCGAGGCGGAGCCGACCATCGACGAGCTGGTGCGCGACTATATGGGTGCAGCGCCGCCGATCGCGCCGCCCCAGCCCGGCGACGTGATGGTCCAGCCGCAGGCGGGCGCCCAGCCCGAAGTGATCGAGCCCACCGTTCGTGAATCGAGCGGCGTGGTGCGTCCGGTCGACATTCCCGCGAGCGGGGACCGGAAATGACCATGCCCATAATGTTTCCGATCGGGCTGCGACTGTCGAAGCCCCTCGCTGATCTTCTGGACGAAAAGCTCCCGTCGACGGCCTGCTTGCAGCAAGCGCTCAGGACAGGCATCGACATGCTGGGGGCGAACGGAGGTGGACGTGGCTGATCCTGTGTCCCTGGTCCCTGTCGAGAGCGCGCCCGCGATGCCGCCGCGCCCGATCGACATCCCCTATGCCTTCGCCCGCAAAAATGGCGTCGTCCTGCTGCCGCAGGAAGGCGACCGGCTGATCATCGCCGTGCGCGAAGGCAGCGACCCGCGCGTGCTGCTGGAAGTCCGGCGGCATCTGGCGCGCAGCTTCGATGTGCGGTTCGTCGAACCCGCCGAGTTCGACCGGCACCTGTCCAACCATTATGCGATGGAGGGCAGCGCTGCGGCGATGGCGGGCTCGCTGGAGGTCGGGGCCGACGAACTGGACATCCTGGCCGCGGACATACCGACCGCCGACGACCTGCTCGACAGCGCGGACGATGCGCCGGCGATCCGCCTGATCAACGGCATCATCGCCGAAGCCGCGCGCCAGGGCGTGTCGGACATTCATATCGAGCCCTATGAAACCGGCCTGATCGTGCGCATGCGCGTCGATGGCGTGCTGCGCGAGACGCTGCGGATGCCGCCGCATGTCGCGCCCGTCGTGGTCAGCCGCATCAAGGTGATGGCGCGCCTCGACATCGCCGAGCGGCGCGTGCCGCAGGATGGGCGAATCGGCCTGACGCTGGGCGGCAAGCTGCTCGACGTGCGCGTGTCGACGCTGCCCAGCCGCGCGGGCGAGCGCGTGGTGCTGCGTATTCTCGACAAGGAGAATGCGGGCATGAACCTCGACCTGCTCGGCATGACCGGCGCGCCCGACCGCATCTTCCGCGAAGGGCTGAGCGAGCCCAACGGCATCATCCTGGTGACGGGCCCGACCGGTTCGGGCAAGACGACGACGCTCTATGCGGGGCTGCGCCAGCTCAATGACGGCAGCCGCAATATCCTGACGGTGGAAGACCCGGTCGAATATGCGATCGAGGGTGTCGGCCAGACGCAGGTCAACGCCAAGGTCGGCCTGACCTTCGCAGCGGGCCTGCGCGCGATCCTGCGCCAGGATCCCGATGTCGTGATGGTCGGGGAAATCCGCGACCGCGAAACGGCCGAAATCGCGGTGCAGGCGTCGCTGACCGGGCATCTCGTGCTCTCGACCGTCCACACCAACGACGCGGTCGGCGCCATCACCCGCATGCGCGACATGCGAGTCGAACCCTTCCTGCTCGCCTCCACGCTGCGGGCGGTCATCGCCCAGCGCCTGGTGCGCCGCCTGTGCCAGCATTGCCGGGAGCCGGTGCAGGCGGACAAGTCGGCCAGCGCGCTGCTGGGTTTCGACCCCGGCACCATCATCTACAAGGCGCGCGGCTGCGAGGAATGCAGCGGGTCGGGCTATAAGGGCCGGATCGGCGTGTTCGAGGCGATCCGCGTGGACGACACGATCCGGCGCCTCATCAATGATGGCGGCGACGAATCGCTGATCGCGCGCCACGCCTTCCTCAACGCGCCCAATCTGGGGTCGGCGGCCCGCGCGTTGGTGCGCGACGGCCAGACCACGGCGGAAGAAGCGATCCGCGTATCCCGGCGCGACGCGACCGAGGTGGAAACCATCGCCGATGGCTGATTACGACTATGTGGCGATCGACCCGGCAGGCCGCGAGCGGACGGGCAAGGTCAAGGCCGACACGGTCGACGATGCGCGCGCCCGGCTGGATGCGCGCAAGCTGTTCATCGTGCGGCTGGAGCCGGGCGCGGCCACCAAGGCGCGCAGGCGCGCGGGCCTGTCGCTGCGCGCGCCGCGGCTGAGCGCCAAGGAATTGACACTCTTCACGCGCCAGCTCTCCACGCTGATCCAGGTCAGCCCGCTGGAGGAGTCGCTGCGCACCATCGGTCGCCAGAGCGAGCAGGAGCATGTCCGCGCGATCGTGGGCGCGGTGCATGGCGGCGTGCTGGAGGGGCGGCGGCTGGCCGATGCGTTGGGCGCGGAGCCCCGCAGCTTCCCGCCACTCTATCGCGCGATGGTTTCTGCAGGCGAAAGCTCGGGCAGCTTGCCGACCATCATGGAGCGCCTGTCGGACCTGATGGAGCGCCAGGCGGTGATCCGCTCCAAAGTGCTGACCGCTATCGCCTATCCCTCGGTCCTGGCCGCCTTTGCCGTCTGCGTGGTCGCCGCGCTCATGATCTTCGTCGTGCCCAAGGTGGTGGAGCAGTTCGACACGGTGGGGCAGGAATTGCCGCTGCTCACGCGCATGGTGATGGGCCTCTCCGCCTTCTTGGCCGGCTATTGGTGGCTGTTGCTGCTGCTGATCGCGCTTGCGGGCGTGATCTTCTGGCGCGCGCTGAAGGTGGAAAGCTTTCGCTATCGCTTCGATGCGACGCTGCTCGGCCTGCCGCTGCTCGGGCGGCTGATCCGCGATCTCCATGCCGCGCGCATGGCGCGCACGCTGTCGACCATGGTGGCGAGCCGGCTGCCATTGATGGAGGGGTTGTCGCTCACGGCGAACACCGTGCACAACCGGGTGCTGCGCCGCGCCTCGGACGATATTGTCGAGGCGATCCGCGGCGGCGGCAGCCTGTCCGCAGCGCTGCGCCGGGCCGGCGTCTTCCCGCCTCTGCTTGTCTATCTGGCGGCGAGCGGCGAAAGCGCCGGACGGCTCGACACGATGCTGGAACGCGCGGCCGACTATCTGGAGCGCGAGTTCGACAGCTTCACGTCCGCCGCCCTGGCGATGCTGGAGCCGGTCATCATCATATTGATGGGCGGCATCGTCGCCGTCATCATCCTGTCCATCCTGCTGCCGATCCTGCAGCTGCAAAGCCTTACCGGGGCTTGAAGGAGTGTATATGCGTAGACTGAAATCCGTTCGCACCGGGCTCGCCAAAGCCCTGCTCTGTTCTTCCAAGCGGGTCTGGCCCTTCGACAGGCCCGGGGCGAACGGGCGCGAGAGGTCCGGAGAAGAGGGTTTCACCCTCGTCGAGCTGATGGTTGTCATCGTCATCATCGGCCTGCTGGCGACGATCGTGGCGATCAACGTGATCCCCGCCACCGACACCGCCCGCATCGAAAAGGCCAAGGCCGACATCGCCACGATCGAGCAGGCGCTGGAGCAATATCGGCTCGACAATCTGACCTATCCGTCCGGATCGGACGGTCTGCAGGCGCTGCTCAATCCGCCCGCATCGCTCGCCCAGCCGCAGCGCTACCGCCGCGGCGGCTATATCAAGAAGCTGCCCGACGACCCGTGGGGTCGCGCCTATATCTACACCGTGCCGGGTCGCCGCGGCGCGTTCGACATCAGCTCGCTGGGCGCTGACGGCCAGCCGGGCGGAGAACAGGAAAATGCGGACATCTACTCCAGCGAACTCTGACGTAAGGCGCAAAGCGCGCCTCACATCAGTTGACCGCTCCGCCCAGCAGGGCTTCACGCTGTTGGAGCTGATGGTCGTGTTGACGATCATCGGCTTCATTTCGGCTGCCGTCGTGCTCACCATCCCCGATCCGCGCGGCCGCGTGATCGAGGATGCCGACCGCTTCGCCGCGCGCGTTGCCGCCGCGCGCGACGAAGCGGTCGTGACCGCGCGCCCGGTCGGGCTGTGGGTGTCCGCCTCGGGCTATGGCTTCCAGCGCCGCGAGGGCGGCCAGTGGGCGCCGCTGGAGGAAAAGCCCTTCGTCACCACCAACTGGAAGCCGGGCACGCGCGCGCAGGTCGGCCAGGACGGTCGCCTGCAGATCGGGTTCGACGGCACTGGCCTGCCGACCGATCCCATGACCGTCACGCTGGCGCGCGAGGGCGAGCGGGTGTCCGTCAGCATCGACATGGCGGGCAAGGTGATGGTCGATGGCTGATCGCGTGCGCCGCGCCGAACTGGGCTTCACCCTGCTGGAAATGCTGGTCGCTCTGGCCGTCTTCAGCCTGGCCGCGCTTGCGCTCGTCCGGCTACAGGGCGTGACGCTGCGCACGGCGGCGGACCTCGACAGCAAGGCGCTGGGCCAGATCGTCGCCCGCAACCTGATGGTCGAGGTGCAGACCGATCCCCTGCCGCCCTCGATCGGCCAGGCGGATGGCGATGTCACCAATGGCGGGCGGCGCTGGCACTGGAGCCGCGTCGTCAAGCCGACCGACGATCGTCGCCTGCTCCAGATCGACCTGACCGTCGATGGCCAGCCCGGCGCGTCGCCGGTGGCGCTCAGCTTCGTGCGCGTGGTGGAATGATGGCGCGGGACGCACATAGGCGCGGGGAGCGGGACTTCCGATCGGATGGGCGTTCCGCCCAACAGGGCTTCACGCTGATCGAGCTGCTGGTCGCACTGATGATCTTCGCGATGCTGGCCAGCGCGGGCGTGTTGCTGCTGGGAAACAGCGTGTCGGCGCAGGCGCAGGTCAAGGCGCGGCTGGACGACATGGCGGCGGTGCAGCGGGCGGGCGGCGCGCTAGCGGGCGACCTGGGGCAGGCGGTGCCGCGCATCACCCGGACCGAGGCGGGCACGCTGGCCCCGGCCTTCTGGGCGCATGACGATGGCGAGGCGCAGCCGGTGATGCAGTTCGTGCGCGGCGGCTGGGACAATCTGGGCGATCTGCCGCGCCCGTCGCTGCAGAAGGTCGAATATTGGGTCCGGCAGGGCCGGCTGGAGCGGCGCACCTATGCGCAACTCGACGGCGCGGCCGGCGATGATCCCGCCGCGCTGCTCGACAATGTCGAGGCGGTGACGCTGCGCTTCCGCGATGCCGAGGGGCAATGGCGCGAGGATTGGACGCCGAGCCAGCCCGACCTGCTGCCCAAGGCGGTCGAGATGACGGTGACGCGCACCGGCGAGCCGCCAGTCATGATGCGCTTCCTGGTTGCGCCGGGTCCGGTCGAGAAGCTGGAAGGCGTGGAGGGAGCCGCCGGTGCCTGATGCTGGCAAGCCAGGCGAACGCGGCGCGGCGTTGCTGACGGTGCTGCTGCTGGTGGCGGTGATGGCGGTGGTCGCCTCCACGGCGCTGGAGCGCGTGGCGCTCGCCACTCGCATGACCGGCAATGGCGGAGCGGTCGACCAAGGGCGCGCCTTCGCCGATGCCGGCACCGAAATGGCGCGGTTGCGCATCAACGATCTGGTCGAATCCAATCCCGCGAAGATCACGCTGGCGGGCGGCTGGATGGGCACGCCGCAGGCGATCCCGGTGCCCGGCGGGATCGCCACGGCGCAAGTGACCGATGGCGGCAATTGCTTCAACCTCAACAGCGTCGTCAGCGGCAAGAGCGAAGCGGTGCTGAAGGTGAGGCCTGTCGGCGTCGCGCAGTTCCAGGGCCTGCTGGAGGCGCTGGGCGTCGATGCGCGCCAGGCGGCGGCGGCGGCGTCCAGCCTGGCCGACTGGATCGACAGCGACAGTGCTCCCCAGCCCGGCGGCGCGGAGGACGAGACCTATGCGGCGATGGACCGCCCCTATCGCGCCGCCAACCGCATGATGATCGACCCGAGCGAGCTGCGCGCGGTCGCGGGCATCACGCCCGCCATCTATGATCTGGCCAAGCCGTGGATTTGCGCGCTGCCTGTCACGGACCTGTCGCCGATCAACATCAATACGCTGCTGCCCGAACAGGCGCCCCTGTTCGCGATGCTCCTGCCCGGGGAACTGAGCGTCGGTCAGGCGCGGCAATTGCTGGCGCAGCGGCCGGCGGACGGCTACGGCAGCGTGCCGGGCTTCTGGAAGCTGCCCTCGCTCGTCGGCCTGTCGCCCGCGGCGGAGGTCGCCGAACAAGTGAAGTTGAGGACTGGATTTTTTGGAGTGACGGTTTCGGTGGATGTCGGGGGAACGCAGGTGGTGGAGCGCGCGCTGATCGATGCGCGGCAAAGCCCGGCGCAATTGGTGCGGCGCAGCTGGGGCGCGGGCGCGTGAGCAGCCGCGATGCCCTGATCCTGTTCCTGCCCGAAGCGGCGGAACTCCCCCCGCGCTGGATGCGGGTGATCGATGGCGCGCTGGTCCAATCGGGCGAAGGCGCCAACTGGCTGGCCGCCTGCGGCATTGCCGCCTTGCCCGAACAGGCGCGTGTGCTGCTGGTGCCGCCCGCCGCGCTGGTGACATTGCATTGGGCCTCCTACCCGGACCTTCCGGCGCGGCAGGGGCGCGCGGCGGCGCGGCTGGCGGTGCTGGCAAGCGGCCTGCTGCCCGCCGACCAGCTGTTCGCCGCCGCCGACGAGAATGAGGACCCCGCCACGCCGCATGTGATTGCGCTCGCCAGCCGCAGCGACATGCAGCATTGGCTGCTCTGGGCGCAGCATCATGGGCTGGACCCCGACATCATCGTGCCCGCGCCGCTGCTGCTGGAAGCACCCGAAGCCGGCTTCCATCGCGCCGTCATCGGCGGCACGAGCGTGCTGCGCGGCGTCGATCTGGCGCTGCCCGAAGATATGGCGTTGCCCGAACTGGTCGCCGACGCCGCAATCAGCGATGTCGCGCCCGGCATCATCGAAGGGCGCGCGATCGCCGCGCTGGACCAGCCGCCGCTCGACCTGCGCCAGGGTGATTTCGCCAAGCGGGTGCGCCCCGTCCTCGACCGCCGCGCGCTGCAGCGGATCGCGCTCTGGACCGGCTGCATCCTGCTGATCCTGCTGCTGACGACGCTGGTCAGCGCGGCGCGCCAGCATATGGAGGCGAGCCGGCTCGATCGCGAAAGCCTGGCGCTGGCGCAGCAGGTCCTGCCGAACGCGACCGACGCCGCGCAGGCGCAGGTGGAACTGGAAAGCCGACTGGCCGCGCGCGGTGCGGGCGGGCGCGCCTTCACGGCGCCCGTCGCTGCCCTGCTCGCCGCGATGCAGGATGCGCCGGGGGTCGCACTGACCAGCCTGTCGCGGGATCCCGACGGCATGGTGCGCGCGACATTGGCGTCGGCCAAGGCGGAAGACATCAATATCGTGCTGCTCGCGCTCCAGGCGGCGGGCTTCACGATCACGGCGACCCCGTCCCAGGATCCGGGCGGGCGAACGCTGGCGGAAATCACGGTGCGCGCATGATGGACAGGCTGGCCACTTACTGGGCGGAACGCTCGACCCGGGAACAATGGATGCTGGGCGTGATGTTCGCGCTGCTGGCGATCGTGATCCTCTGGTTCGGCATCGCCATGCCGCTCGACCGGGCGCAGCGCGACGCGCGCGCCGCCCTGGTCGAGGCGACCGATCGCAACGCCGCCATCCGCGCCGCGGCCGATCAGCTCAAGGCGCTGCCGCGCAACCCGGCGGGCGGGGGATCGGGCGTTCCGCTCGACCAATATGTCGGCCAAAGCGCGGGCGAAGCAGGGCTGACGCTGGAGCGCGCGCAGGCGCAGGGCAATGACCGGATGGAAATCGCGATCGCGTCCGTCCGGCCGATCGCGCTTTTTTCCTGGCTCTCGGGTCTGGAGGCGCAGGGCGTCCGCGTCGTCACCATGAGCGCACGACCGTCTCCCACGGCCGGCAGCGTCTCGGTGCAGGCCGTGCTGGAACGGGGAGAGGGGCAATGATGGGCCTGACGCTGTCGCGCCGGATGCGCATCCTCCTCATCCTCGTCCTGCTGCTGGGATTGCTGCTGTTCCTGCCGATGCGGCTCGCGCTGGGCCTCGCTGGGCTGGAGCGGCTGGGCGTCGCCGCCCGCGACGTGCGCGGCACCGTCTGGAGCGGCGGCATCGACCAGCTGATGCTGGGCAACATGCCGCTGGGCAGCGTGCGCGCGGGCCTGTCGCCCATTTCGCTGCTGATGGGTCGGGCGCGCTTCGACGTCGCACGGACCAACGGCTTGCCCGACGACATCCGCGGCGCCATCACCGTGGGCTTTGGCCGCATCGGGATCGATGATGTCACGGGCGCCGTGCCGCTCGGCCGCACCTTCGCGCCGCTGCCGGTCAGCAGCCTGATGATGGAGGATGTCAGCGGCTATTTCAGCGGCGATCGTTGCGGCCATGCCGAAGGGCGCGTGCGCGCGCGCCTGGCCGGGCAGTTCCCCGGTCTCAACCTGTCGCAGGGCCTGTCGGGCGTCGCCGCGTGCGACGGCGATGCGCTGGTGCTGCCGCTGGTCAGCCAGTCCGGGCTGGAGAAGATCACCCTGCGTGTCTGGCGATCGGGCCGCTATGTGGCGGAAATGCGGATCGAGACGACGGATGCGACGCTTGCCGGCACGCTGGGCCAGGCCGGTTTCGTCGCTTCGGGCGACGCTCAGTTGCTGAAGGTCGAAGGCACGCTGTGATCCATCCGGTGGCGGCGCTGGTCGGCGCGCTGGCCGGAGCGATCCTGGGCAGCTTCCTTGCCACGCTGATCCTGCGCTGGCCGCAGGGGCGGGGGGTGATGCGCGGGCGATCGGCCTGCGACAGCTGCGGCCGGACGCTCGGCCCACGCGACCTGGTCCCGATGCTGAGCGCGCTGGCGAGCCGCGGCCGATGCCGCAGTTGCGGCGCGCGCATCGATCCGCTGCACGGCCGGGTCGAGGCGGGCTGCGCCATCATCGGCGCGCTGGCGCTGGGCTTTGCGCCCGACCTCGGCGGAGTCGCCTGGGCGCTGCTCGGCTGGCTGCTGCTCACGCTTGCGGTCCTCGACTGGCGGCATTTCTGGTTGCCCGATGCGCTCACCTGGCCGCTGGCGTTTCTCGGCTTCACTTTGGGCTTCTATGCGACCGATGCGACCCTGACCGATCGCGTGATCGGCGCGGCGGCGGGCTATGGCGCGCTGCTGGTCATCGCGCTAGCCTATCGGGCGGTGCGCGGGCGCGAGGGGCTGGGTCTGGGCGATGCCAAGCTGCTGGGCGGGCTCGGCGCGTGGATGGGGTGGCAGGCTTTGCCCTTCATCCTGCTGTGCGCATCGATGCTGGGGCTGGTGGTCATGCTGGCGAGCGGCCGCGCATCGCACGCGGCGGCCCGCGCGCCGCTCGGCACCTTCCTCGCGCTTGCGGCCCTGCCGGGCTGGCTGCTCGCGACCTATCTGCTGCGGTAGGTGGTCGGGGACGGAACAGCATGGCATATCGAAGCGCGAAGGGGCGGGAAAATCCTTCCCGCCCCTCCACAATCGGAACAGCCGCAAGCTGTTCCGGCTCGATGGCGATCAATCCATCGCCGTCGCCAGCTTCAGCCGTTCCATGCCAGTGGGCTCCTTCACGTCGGCAAAGTCGAAGGTGACGCGTTCGATCGTGCCGGTGAAGGGGAACAGACCCCGATCCTCATAATCGGCGCAGACCGGCGAGATACAATCCATGCCGACGTCGATGCACTCGGTCCCGCATCGCTGCGGCACCTGTTCGTCCACCACGCCCCCGGCAACCACGGTGCCGTCGATCGACAGGCCCACCTTCGCCGGACAGCCCGCTTCCTCGGATTCCGGCAGGAAGGTCACGACGATCTCATGCTTGCCCGCGCTCAGTGCTTCGGGGGAGATGACGTCCGTCCGCTTCATGCCGAAGAAGTTATAGTGGAAGCGCGCCTTGCCTTCCCAGAGGAACAGGGAGAAGCCCGCCGCATCGCCGCCTAGCGCGAAAAGCACGCCTTCCGCGCCACCATCGGGGATGTCCACCGGCACCGTCAGGGTGAAGGGGATACCGATCAGACGCGGGCCGCTGCCTTCCGGCAGCCGCGTCATCCCCGGGTAGAAGGTCACCTGCTTGCGGCCGTGGAAATAGCTAGGTCGCAACGTGACGTCGAGCCGCTCGGAAAAGCGATCGTCGATCGGCAGGACATTATATTTGGTCGCTTCCGAAATGAAGACGCTCTTGAGGAAATCGACTTTCTCCGGGTGCTGATCGGCGAGGTCGACCGCTTGGCTGAAATCGGTCGTAATGTCGTAAAGCTCCCACTTGTCGTCGGCGAAGCTGTATGATCCGGCCGTTTCCCACGGCAGGCGACCGTGGCGGCACGAGGCGATCCAGCCGTCGGCATAGATGGCGCGATTGCCCAGCATTTCGAAATATTGGAGCTTGCGTTTGCTGGGTGCGTCGGCGTTGGCCTGGTCAAAGGTGTAGGCGAAGCTCACGCCCTCGATCGGCTTCTGGACATAGCCATTGACTTCCTTGGCCTCCCTGATGCCGGCCACTTCCATCAGCGTCGGCATCAGGTCGATTACGTGGTGGAATTGCGACCGGATCACGCCGCCTTCCTTGATCTTGGCCGGCCAGGACACGATCATCGAATTGCGCGTGCCGCCGAAATGCGACGCGACCTGCTTGGTCCACTGGAACGGCGTATCGCCCGCCCAGGCCCAGCCCACCGCATAATGCGGCGACGTGCCCGGCAAGCCCCAGCGATCCTTGAAGCCGATCGCTTCCTCGATCGAAGGCTGGCGACCGTTGAGGCTCATGATCTCGTTGGGCGTGCCGACCAGCGACCCTTCGCCCGACGAGCCATTGTCGCCCAGGATGTAGATGACCAGCGTGTTGTCGAGATCGCCCATGGCTTCGATCGCGTCGATGACCTGGCCCACGGCGAAGTCCGTATGCTCCAGGAAATCGGCGTAGTTTTCGGCCTGGACGGCGAAAAGTTCCTGCTGGTCCTTGGGATGGCTGTCCCATGAGGGGATCTGTTCGGGCCGCTCGGTCAGCTTGGTGCCTGCGGGGATGATCCCGGCGTCCAGCTGCTGCTGGTGGACGACCTTGCGATATTCGTCCCAGCCCATGTCGAACCGCCCCTTGTTCTTGCCGCGCCAGTCGAGCGGCGGCTGGTGGGGGGCATGGGCGGCGCCGGTGGAAAAATAGGCGCAGAACGGCCGGTCGGGCGCAATGGCCTTCTGCTGCCGGATCCAGCCGATGCATTCCTCCGCCAGATCCTTGGTCAGGTGATAGCCTTCCTCCGGGCGCTTGGGCGGCTCCACCGGCGTGGTGTTGCGCAGCAGCGAGGGATAGAATTGATCCGTTTCGCCCGAGATGAAGCCGTAGAAATAGTCGAATCCCTGATAGGTCGGCCAATTGTCGAACGGTCCTGCGGGACTGGTCAGATTGTCCGGCACATTGTGGTTCTTGCCGAACCAGGCGCTGGAATAACCGGCATGCTTCAGCATTTCGGCGAAGGTCGCGCAGCTTTTGGGAATGATGCCGCAGTAGCCGGGATAGCCGGTCGCCATCTCCTGGATGACGCCGGTCGCGACAGTATGATGGTTGCGCCCGGTCAGCATCGCGGCGCGCGTGGGAGAGCAAAGGGCGGTCGTGTGAAACTGGTTGTAGAACAGGCCGTTCTTCGCCAGCCGTTCGGCCACGGGCATGCGCACCAGGCCGCCATTGACGCTGGGCCAGCCGAAACCGACATCGTCCAGCAGCACCAGCAGGATGTTCGGCGCGCCTTCGCGAGCTTCCTTCATCGGCGGGAAGTCGGGCGTGCTGTCCTTGGCGAAGACCTTGATATCGGCGTTGGGAAAGTCCCATTCCGGCTCCGGAAGATGATTGCGGTCTACATGCACCGGAAATTTGGGGTCGTTGGAATTTGGCATGGCTGCATTCCTCGCTCTACGTCCACAGGGACAAACGGAGTGTGGAATTGCGGAGTAGGACAGAGCGCTTCAGGGGAGCATCGGGGATTCTCCTCCTTCCCCTGCGGGTGACTATGGAGCGGGCGAGGAGGCTGGTCCGCTTCTTCAGAAGCGGAACGTCGCCCCTATGATCGGACCGTCCGTCGTGACGTCATAGACGAACCGGTCGTCTCCCGATCCGCTCTTATAATCCATGTAGATGAACTGGTAACCGGCATCGATCGAGATGTTCGATGCGACGGAGAAGTTGATCATCGGCCTGATCTGGACGGAGATGTCGGACCCTACGCCGAACCCGCCGACATTGCCGAGCACGCCGGCGGAGACGGTGTCGGAGATCGGAGCGTTGAACCGTACACCGACAATGGGATCGATCCAGTCCTTCTTGCGATCCACCCCGTCGATGGCGGGAATGGGCGATTCAAGACCCAGTTTGAGCGAATTGTAGCGAGCGCCGGCCATCAGTTCGAGATAGGGCAAGACGCGATAGAATATCATGGGCTGGATCGCTGTCTGGGAAACATTGGCGGCGACTACAGCGTCGTCGTCGTTCGCATCCAGGTTCATGTAATTGGTATCGACGCCGAACGACAATTGGCCGTTGCTGGCCTCGATATAGCCCAGAAAACCGATGTTCAGATTATCGATCACGTCCTTGCGGCCTACATCGACCTCGGCGTCGATCCCGCGAACCGCAGCGTCGCCGTTCATCGCGGGTATGAGGATGTAGGGCTGGAGCGTCACATGCCAGTCCCCCGGCTCCTGCGCGGCGACGGGGGCCGCCGATGATGCAGCCAAAGCGATCGCTGCGGCCTTGATAAGGGTCTGCATCTTGCTTGCTCCCACAATGCGTGGCGACCATCGCCCGTTCAACAGACGATCGGATAGGAGCGAGGGCGACGACCCTCCATCCGTATTTCCGCTAGGATATGCGATTAAAGTCCCGGGCCCTGGGCCCGCGCTGCTTTCGTCGCCATCGACCGGATCACCTGCCTTCGCTTGTCGTCTGATCGAACACTCAGTGTTTATCCCGATGGAAGGTATCGCAGCAGATGCCATTCTGGTTCGACAGCATGCCCGTTCCGCACTGGCGTCGGCCATCGTGCGGGGAGGGCGGGCGCCAGAGGTGGGAAGAAGGAGTTCGCGATGCGTTGGGCAGCGGTTCTACTAGCGTCGACCTGGTGCCTTGCCAGCGGCGTGGCGCAGGCGAACGAAGCCTATGTCGAGGCGACCGGCGGCGGGAGCTGGAACGATGAGGCGACCGATGCGATCGGCGGCTTCGCACTCGGCTACGATGTCGATGTCACCGAGACGGTCTTCGTCGGGGTCGAAGCCACGGCCGAAAAGCTGCTGACCGATGGCACGCGCGTGGCATGGGGCATTGGCGGCCGCGCCGGCGCGGAAGTCCTGCCGCGGAGCAAGATCTTCGTCAGCATGAACTGGCAGTCGAAGGACTGTCGCGAGTGCGGCAACGCGGTCGGCCTGGGCACGGGCTGGGAGCAGAACCTCAGCGAGAAAATCTATGCGAAGATCGAGTTCAAACATCTTTTCATCGATGACGAAGCCAATGCCAATGTCGGTATAATCGGGCTTGGCCTGATGTTCTGATCGCCTCCGGGCGCGCCCCTCGTCAATCTACCCGGCCCGTTTCTCAGGGCTTCTACCGATGGCTCGGGCAGGCGCAGTCGTCGATCCTGAAGCCTCGAAATTCCGTTTCACCCCGGAGAGATGAGCCATGAGACATCTGCCCTGCAGGTCGGCGGCGGCCGCCCTGACATTCCTGGCTGCGGCCCCTGGCGCGTGGGCGCAGGAGGCTGGCTCTGCAGCAGGGGAACCCCCGGTCGCGGACGATGCCGGGCCCGCCCCCGGTGCGTCCCAGCCGATGGATCCCGCGCAGCCAGCGACCCCGGTCGAGACGGAATCCAAATTCCACCGCACCTTCTTCGACGAGACGGACGGGAAGCTGGATTTTTCCAACTTCCTGGCCAAGGGCGGCTTCTTTCCCATGCCGGTGATCATCACCGAGCCGGCTGTCGACGGCGGCTTTGGCATCGTGGGGCAGTTCATCACCATGTCCAAGGACGATCCCAAGCGGACGACCCGGCGGATGTTGGGCGCAGTCAAGACCGGGAACGGCTCCTATGGATATGGGTATTTCCAGTCCGGATCGGCATTTGACGGCAAGCTCAGCTACAAGTTCGGGGTCGGGCGCGGAAAGATAACGCTCAAGGCGTATCCGGACATCCTGCCTTCGGGCCTGGAATATACGAACAAATATGAATATGGCGCGCTCGCGTCGGTCCGGCTGCACCTGGCCGATCCCCGCTTCTCGCTCGGCCCGCTGCTCGATTTCCGCAAGCTGCGATCGAGCATCGACCTCAATGTCGAGGATCTACCCGATCGATTTTCCGACTTCGACCGCAAGCTGCAAACCGGGGCGCTGGGCTTTGGTGTCCACTTCGACAGCCGCGACAATGCCCTTACGCCCACGAAGGGCTATAATATCTACGCCGAGGGGAAGTTCAACGACGGCGCCTTCGGCAGCGATCGCGATTTCCAGATCTATGACGTCCATGGCTACGGCTTTCACCCGCTGTCGTCCAAATGGCGTCTGGGCGCCAAGGTGGAAGTGGACGCCATCCGCGGCGACTATCCGGTCTATTTCGCCTCCTCGGTCAATTTGCGCGGGGTGGAGGCGCGGCGCTATCAGGGCGAAACCGCCGTCAGCACCGAACTGGAAGTCACGCGCCAGATCAGCCCGCGCTGGGCCTTGCTGGGCTTTGCCGGACTGGGCTTCACCGATGCGGGCGGCGCACGGCTGTTCGAGGATTCGGGCGCAAAGATCGCCGGCGGCGTGGGATTTCGCTATCGCATCGCCCGTAAGCTCGGCCTCGATGCCGGGGTGGACGTGGCCTATGGCCCGTCGGGCGCCGTGTTCTACCTCCAGTTCGGGCATGCCTGGGCTTTCAACCTGGACTGACGATCGGGCAATTCCCGCCCACTGAACGAAAAAAGGATGGGAGCGAACCACGCTCCCATCCATCTTGGATCCTGCCAATTGCGGGGTTGGTCAGTCCACCGCCATCGCCGCGGCGGCGAGCTTTTCCAGATCGAAATATTGTTTTTTCTCGACCGAGACGCCGACGCCGTAGATATGGCCGTTCCGGAACTCGCCAGGCGAGCTATATTCCTCGCTTACCGCATCGCCGCTGTCGCGTCCGATGCATAGTCCGTCTCCGGACAGCGTGAACTTGCCCATCTGGGTCTTCATGTCGCCCGAATCGACGGCCTCCTCATTGACGTAGAGCGTCGTCTTGCCCAGCGCTTCGCCATATTCGCCCGTCTTCTCGCGAATGAACTCCATGCCCAGCGCATATTTGCCGGGGGTGAGCTTGTCGGACGAGAATTTCTGCTCCGGCTTGATGCCAAGGAAGTTGTAGACATAGTGCAGCTTGCCATCCTTGATGAACAGCGCGTGCCCGCCGAAGCGCGACCCATGGGCGAAGATCACGCCTTCGGTCGTGTCGGTGATCTCGACATCAGCGATGATCTTGTACGAACGTCCGCGCACATTGACCGCCACGCCCTCCGGAACCGGCGCGGTGCCGGGATAGTAGAGGTAGCGTTCACGCGGCGCCTCGGTGGAGGGACGCTCGGTCCCCAGCACTTCGGCGGCGCTCCGGTCGTCGAGGGGCAGCACATTGTTGGCGTCGGCCTCTTCGAACCAGGCCTTGATCAGCGCTTCCAGCTTCTCGGGATGCTCCTTGGCCAGATCGATCGATTCCGAACGGTCCTCGTCGACATGGTAGAGTTCCCACTCGTCCTTGTCGAAATTGCCCTTGCCGGTCAGCGGAGCGTGGATCGCCGCGGCCTTCCAGCCATTTTCCCAGATGCCGCGCGTGCCGAGCATCGCATAATATTGGCGCTTCTTGCGCGTGTCGCCATCCGCATCGAAGCTGTACTTCATCGAAACGCCGGAGAGCGGATGTTGCTTCACGCCGCGGAAGGTCTCCGGCATGTCGATGCCGATGCATTCCAGCAGGGTCGGCACCAGGTCCACCGCATGGTGGTACTGGTTACGGACCTCGCCCCGAGCCTTGATGCCCTTGGGCCACGAAATGATCATCGGGCAGGCGGTGCCGCCGGCATATTCCGAGTAGCGCTTGAACATCTTGTAGGGCGCCGAAAAGGCCGCTGCCCAGCCGGTGGGGTAGTGGTTATAAGTCTCCGGCCCGCCCAGGACGTCCAGATATTTGAGATTTTCTTCCAGCGAGTCCGGATAGTTGTTGAAGAACTTGTTTTCGTTGACCGAACCGTTCGGGCCGCCTTCGCCTGACGCGCCGTTGTCGGAGCAGTAGAGGATGATGGTGTTGTCCAGCTGGCCGCTCTGTTCGAGATAGTCGATCAGGCGCCCGACCTGTTCGTCGGTATATTCCGAAAAGCCGGCATAGACTTCCGCCATGCGGGAGAAGAGCTGCTTTTCCTCGGCGTTGAGCTCGTCCCAGGGGCGCACAAAATCGCCGGGATTGGCCTGGTCCTCGGGGAGGGGGTTGAAATCCTCCAGCTTGGTATCGGCCGGCAGCATGCCCTTCTCGATCATCCGGGGCACCACCCATTTGCGATAGGCGTCATACCCCTCGTCAAACTTGCCCTTGTACCTGTCGGCATATTCCTTGGGCGCATGATGCGGCGCGTGGTTGGCGCCGGGGCACAGCCACATGAACCAGGGCTTGGAGGGATTGCTGGCCTTCTGGTCGCGGATCATCTGCATGCCCTGATCCACCAGGTCCTTGGACAAGTGATAGCCGTCCTCGGGCAGATAGGGCTGGTCGATGAACTTGTTGTCCTCGGCAAGGTCGGGATACCAGTTGTTGGTCTCCCCGCCGAGAAAACCGTAATAGCGGTCGAAGCCCTTCTGCAACGGCCATTCCGACTTGGGGCCGCCCGAGCAGATGTCGGGCTCCGGCACGTTATGATCCTTGCCCAGCCAGAAGGTGCTGTACCCGTTATCCTGAAGCATCTGGCCGATCGTCATGCAGTTTTCGGGGATGCGGCCGCTCCACCCGGGAAAGCCGTTGGACGCTTCGGTGATGCAGGACATGCCATTGAGATGATGGTTGCGCCCCGTCAGGAAACAGGAACGCGTGGGCGAGCAGAGCGCGGTGGTGTGCCACTGCGTATAGGTCAGCCCATTGTCGGCGAGCTTTTGAAGGGTCGGCATGTTGATCGCGCCGCCATAGGGCTGCCAGGCCGCCTGGCCAGTGTCATCGTACAGAATGATCAGAACATTCGGTGCGCCTTCGGGGGCGCGCGGCGGCAGGAAGGGTTCCCAATCCGCTTTGGAATCCCGGATATCCAGCTTGATGACGCCTTTGAATTCCTGTTGGGACACAACATGTCTCCTTGGCACGAGTCAGGTTACGAAACGCCCCTTGGGCCGACGGAGGACGGCGCGGTCTTGACGAAGGCAGGGCGCAGACGGGCGTGATGCGCCAGGAAGAGTTCAGGGGCTCCGTGGCGCATGACGTCCTTGGGATGGACCGATCGCCAACCGGACGCCATCGGGACTCACCCGAGGAAGGGCGCGCCGTTTTCCTGAGAATGGTGCTCGTGCAGCGGCCTGTGTGCGTTCGGTGGCGTAACGACGAGCATCGCTGCGCCTGCGCGCAGGCATGCGCGCGCTCTGTGTTCGACAGTCCAATGGGGACATGAAACGGGTCGGCGCGTCGCAAGGACGGCAGGGTCCGCTTCACAGAGGATCATTTCCCGGCGAACTCGGCACTAATCCCGATGGGGCCCGGCCACGTCCGGATCGATAGTCGTGCCGATTTTTCCAAGGGAGAAACCTCATGGCATGTTCGGGTTCACGCGGCTTCAGACCAAGATCGACGCTGCTGGCGGCGGCGCTATGCCTGCCACTCGCCGCGGCGGGGCCTGCTTTCGCGCAGACGGCGGAGGAGGTTGCCGCCTCCATGGACCCCGCCGCCATGCAGGCGATGGACAAGATGAGCGCCTATCTGCTCACGCTCGGCGCGTTCCGCATCACCGGCGAAGCGTCCACCGAGCAAGTGCTGATGACCGGGCAGAAGATCCAGTTCGGCGGAACCTTCGACATTCTGGCCAAACGACCCAATGCCTTCAAGATCGTCACCCAATCCGACATCCAGCATCGAGAGATGTATTATGACGGCAAGGCCTTCACGATCTTCTCCCCCCGATCAGGCTATTATGCCAGCTTTCCGGCAGCGTCGTCAATCGGGCTGACGATCGACAAGGCCCGGCGCGAATATGGCATCGAACTGCCGCTGGCCGACCTGTTCACCTGGGGCACCGATCAGACGCTGCGCTCGCGCGTGCAGGGCGCGCTGGTGGTGCGGCCCGAAACGATCGGCGATCGCAAGTGCCTGCACCTGGCCTTCCGGCAGGAGAGGGTGGACTGGCAGCTCTGGATAGAGGAGGGCGCGCGTCCGCTGCCCTGCAAGATGGTGATCACCAACAAGGATGATCCCGCCATGCCGCAATATACCGCGGTGCTACACTGGGACACCCAAGCGACACCGGCCGCCGCCGACCTTGCCTTCGCACCCCCGCCCGATGCGCAGCGCATCACCCTGGCGAGCCTGGGGGACGATGCGAGCAATGGCGCGGATGGCGCGAACGCCAATGAGGGAGAAGGACAATGACCATCTCGGTTCGCATGCCACTGGCTCTGGCGGCGGCTCTCGCCTGCGGGGCGGCGCAGATCCTTCCCGATCCCGCCTTGAGCCGGCCCTTCTCGCCAGACCAGCGCGATGCCCCTGCCTATGGTGGAGAGCAGTATGCGGCGTTCGCGCAAGGTGGCGGGCGGCGGCCATCGGGTGGCGCCCAGCGTTCGCGACCGGCTGGCGGAGGCCATCATGCTGCGGCAAGCAGGCCGCAGGTGCGATCGGGCGCCTCGACCAACATCAACCACAATGTCGATCGCAATCGCAACCGCAATGTCAATCGCAACGTGAACCGCGACGTCAATCGGGACGTCAACGTGAACGTCCATAACGATTATCACGGCGGCGGCTATTATCATGACGATTGGGACGACTGGGACGATCACTGGCATCCCGTAGCCACAATGGCCGTTGCCGCGACCACGGCGGCGGTGGTCGGCTCGATCGTGCGCAGCGTCCCGCCCAGCTGCACGACCACCGTGGTCAACGGCATCAGCTATTCGCAATGCGGCAACACCTGGTATCAGCCGCAATATGTCGGATCGTCCGTCCAATATGTGGTGGTGAACCCGCCGCGCTGAGGCTCCAGTCCACAAAGCGAAAGGCGGCGGTTCGAACGAACCGCCGCCTTTTCTCGTGCCTGCCCTCAAGCGTCAGAATGAGGCCTGAAGCAGGATGGCCGGGCCATAAAGCTTGTAGCGAACCAGACCGTCCCAGCGGTCCTTCTCGATCCCCAGGCGATAGTCGACATAGCGATAGGCCACGCCCACGGCGATATTCTTCGTCACCAGATAATTGGCGCCGACCTGAGCATTGAGCAGGCGGCCGTCATAGTCGTCGATCTCCAGCGAGAGCCAGTCGAACCGGCCATTCAGTTCCACCCGGGGCGCGACTTTCCACGTGCCGAAAGCGCCAATCGTCGGGAGCGGGGCCAGCGCGTCGCGACGGCGCACCTCCGTCTGTGCGGCCTCCCCGCCCAGCGACGCCAGACCGCTCAGCGACATTTCGAACCGAGTGACATGGGCGCCGATCGCCACGCCGAGTTCCAGGTTCGGTTTCTGGACCAGGGCGTAGCCGACGGTAAGGCGGTAAATTTCGCTGTCGAAGCCGCTTTCGACTTCGACATTGGCCGGATAGATGACACCGTCGAAGCTGATGTCGCGACTGAGACTGGTCTCGCCACGGCGCTGGAGCTTGTAGAAATCAGCGCCGACGATCACCTTGCCGAACCGGGCGCCGGCATTGAAGGACGGCAGGACCTCGCCCCGGTCCAGCGCCAGGTCTTTCTCGAAATCGATGTCCGTTCCAATTTCGGCGCCAGGCACCGACGGAGTATCGGAGGACACGCGGACGTCGGTATCGATGCGCGGGAAAAAGGCCATGGCGCTGATCCAATAGTCATTGTCCAGCGTCTGTGCGCCCGCCGGCGGACTGAGCGCGGCCGCCGCGCAGGCGCCTGTCAGCAGGACCAGGCGGCAACGGGGGGCCGAAACCAGTTGGGAAATCGGGGAGTCCATGGTCTGCTCCTGTGCGAGGCCGGCCAGAGGCACACGTGACGGTCGAGTGCCTGTGACCGGCGAAAGGCAGCTTCGGCATGAGGCGCGATGGGCGACCTCCTGAAGCCTTGTCGAAGGATATGGCAGGCGCGCAAAGCTGGTATCGGGACCGACCCTGAATAGTCTTTCGGGTTATCCCCTACTCCATTGGAGGAGGAGCGACCAGGGTCCGCCACCGATCATAGGCGGCGCGCGGCTGCGCATGCATGGACGCGCTGAGCAATTCCATCGGATATTGCGACTCCCGGATTCCACCTGCGGCTGGCCGGTCGATGTCGATGATCAGCATGAGCGACATGACGATGAGGACATGCATGACGCAGGCGAGATGGAAGTTCGATCGGGAGCGAACGATATAGCCGATGATCGCGGCGGCGACGAGGACGTAGACGATGAGAACCCAGAAGACTTCCTCCGGGACATGCGTCATGCGACCGGCCTTGCGCGACGTGTCCATATCGATCACCGCATTGACCGAGGAGACGAGGGCGTTAGACATGTCCAGATGCTTGATGCTGTCGAACCCGGCCAGGGTCGCGGCCCAGATGTCGTTGACGATCCGGTCGTTGTCGGCCAGCCGCTGACGGCGACTTTCGGGCGTTTCCTGCTGCGCCAGCACCACGCGGTTATCCGTGTAGCGGATCAGCAGCATG
The DNA here is from genome assembly GCF_020782235.1 of Sphingobium naphthae. Taxonomy (GTDB): domain Bacteria; phylum Pseudomonadota; class Alphaproteobacteria; order Sphingomonadales; family Sphingomonadaceae; genus Sphingobium; species Sphingobium naphthae. Next base: position 305,479 of record NZ_JAJGNO010000005.1, on the reverse strand, counting down.
CTCAACCGCTCGCGGTGGGGCTGGGGCAGGACCTGCGTCTGGAGATAGGCCGTGCCGATGGCATTGGCCTCTTCCAGCACCAGCGCGCGGCGAGTCTCGAACCGGTTGACCGCCAGCGCGAAGGTGAAGCCCAGCAGCAGCGCCAGCAATCCCAGGACGGCCGATACGATCGCGCCATTGGCATCCTCCTCCTCATCGACGTCCTCCGCCCGTCCGGCGGCGGCGCGCGCGCGTCCGGCCGCCTTCATCCTGATCCGCATGCCGGCCCAGGTGAGGCCGATCACGATGACGAGAAGGATCGTTCCAAGAAGGAGGACGGGCAGGGCGGTAAGCGGACTGGACGCATCCATGGCAAGGGCTCCATTGCAGGGTTCAGGCGCGCCTCAGACGAGGCGCTTGGCGATGGCGACGAACAGGGCCATGCCAGCCAGCGACATGACGAAGGCGAGCAGCAGGATCGGGCGCCAGCTGCGGAACGGGTGCGCCGTCGCGACTTCGCGCAATGTGATCCAATAGCTCGCGGTTCCCAGGAGCATGGCGCCCGTGCCGACGGCAGCCAGGAACATGCCGACATGCTGGGGACTATCGGTGCGAGCGATCTGGCCATGGTCCGCCAGGGCCTGGAGGAACTTGTAGATGGTGAAGCCGAAGCTCAGCATCGACAGGGCGGTGCGGATCCAGGCCATCAGCGTGCGATCGGCCGCCAAGATCGTGCGGATCGCGCCCAGGTCGCTGGGCAGGCTGGGACGGGGTGCGGGGCGTTTTCCGTTTGTGGGCAAGACAGGTCTCCTTTGCGCTTCGGCGGGTCATGCGCGCATGGCTTCTTCTTCCCGCGCCCGCCGTTCGATGCGCTCGCGCAGACCTTCCATGTCGCGGTCCAGAAAGAAGTTGAGCATGGTCCTCAGCGCGGCGATGGCGGCCAACTTGCCGATGTCATCCCAGGAGGGGGCGATCGTGGTCTCGACGATGTCGGCGGCGAGTTGGAACGTCAGGCCAGCGACCAGCCAGCGACCGAGTGCGAGCCAGACCGGGCCGAGCTTCTCCTCGTCGGCATGGAAGAGCAGCAGCCTGGTCAGGCCGATCGCGCCCTGGATCGCCCCGATCGTGATCGCCAGCATCCCGAGCAGGTTGACGCCAAGCGCAATATGTTCGGCCAGGATATGCAGCACATCTTCCATCGGCTGGTCCTTTCGGTTCGGGGCGTCGGGGAAGATGTCGCGGACGGCCCCAGATGTATGTTCCGGCGGTCTGAAAGTGCGCGCGCGTCGGCGCAGCGAGGCGATGGTCGGGAGCGTTTATCAGCCGTCGTCAATCGCTGACTTGCCCCCCTGCAGGCGTCACCCCGGCGGATTTACGATTACATAGGTCACGCCCGAGGACTGATATTGCGGACGATACCAGATGTTATTGCAACTATAGTAAGTCACATCTCCGCGAACGACCCGGGGGCAATTTGCAGGCAAGGTGTAGACGACCGAGCCGACACTGGTGCTCTGCACCACCTGCGTCGCTGATGACTGGGACGAGCTGGCCACCACGGCGGCGGTCGTACCGGCGACCACGCCCACGGCGGCCGCATCCCAGAACGGATCGTCGTACCAGCTCCAGCCCCACCCCCAGCCGGGAGGGGGCGGGGGCGGCGGAGGGCCAGGATGAGGTCCCGGTCCGGGATGCGGGCCAGGTCCAGGTCCAGGTCCAGGTCCAGGTCCAGGTCCGGGATGGGGCCCAGGTCCAGGTTGGGGCCCGGGGCCCGGATGCGGGCCGGGCCCGGGATGAGGACCAGGTCCGGGCTGGGGACCGGGGCCCGGCTCAGGCCCAGGTCCGGGGCGAGGGCCGGGTCGGTCGCCACCACCGCCGGGATGCGGCGACGGCGTTTCGCGGGGGATGGACGGGTTGCGGATGCCGCCGCCGCCGCTGCCGGGCGCGTGGAAATTGGCGCGGCCCTGCAGGCCGCCGCCGCGCAGCCCGCCGCCGCCGAAATGGCGTTGAGCTTCGACCGAAACCGTCATCGCGCCGGTCGCAGTCAGCGCGACGGCCAGTCGTGCGACGAAGCCGATGCTGCGGTTGCTCATCTCAATTGTCTCCAGAAAGGGCAGCGACCTCGATCAAGCTGGAATCCGCCGGTGGCACGAAGGCGAAGTCCCTGGCGGTGAGGGCGGGCGTGGTGTTCCAGAAGAGATCGGCGCTGTATGAAGGGCGGACCGTGTCGCTGCGGTCGGTGATGACGATGCGCAGTGGCAGCGGCGCCTTGCCGCGGGCGATCCAGATCTGCCAGTCCAGCGTTTCCCCGCGATAGGCGAACTGGTCCGCTTCCTTGCCGTCCACGCGCGCGAAGCCGACCCGCACGGCCGACGTGATGCCATCGGTCACCGGATTTTCGGACCAGTAGAAGACGTCGGCGAGCGGCAAGTCGATGCCATAGTCGAGGTAGATCTTGTCGACCGTCTGGCGGATCGTCGGCGGCGCCGCGACCTTCGCGTAGAATTTCTGCCGGGGCACGTTCACGGTCAGCGTCTTGCCGTCGTAGACATATTCGCGGATCGCACGGTCCGACTTCATCTGCACGTAAAAGGCGGTGGGCCGCAGGACCTTGTATGTCGCTTCATAGCCAAGGTGGACGAGGAAGTCGGTATCCTGGAAGCTTGCCTCCGCCGTCGCCTTCGTGCGGAACTCGAAACTCTTCAGCGTGCTGAGATAGTTTCCCATCCCCACCAGCGCCTGGATCGCGACCGGGTCGATCGTATCCGCAGCCGTCCGCGCCGCCGTCGACGGCGTGGGCGCGGCTCCCTGATCGGGACGCGCCCATGCGGATGGCGCCCATGGGGATAGCGGCTGTCCCGCCACAAGGAGCATGGCCGCGGCTGCCACGGGGAAGGATGGGACGGGCATAGATCACTCCTGCCATGAAGGAAGGCCGTCACGATCCCAACTTTATGGGCCGCCTCCTATCCGAAGAATCCCTCTGATCACGCTGGAATTGCCCGGGTGGCTTAGAGCGGCGCCGCCCGTGGCCGCCCGGCGGGCGATAGGGAGGCGTGACAGCACGCATCAGGGAGATTCCCGATAGCTGCCCATGCTGGGCGACCGCATAATTCTGGGCCTCTAGACAAGGAGAAAGCCATGAGAATGCAAGCCGCTGCCTTGGCGTGTTTCGCGCTGCTGACAACGTCGTGCGCAACGACGCCGAAGGTGACCTATGATGCGGATCCTTCGGCCGATTTCTCGCGCTTTCGAACATATAGCTGGGCCTACACGGCTGCGCCTGCCGGGGTGAACCCGCTGCTGACCCAGCGGGTGAAGACGGCTGTCGAGAGCGTGCTGGCGACGCGCGGCTTTACGCAGGCGACCTCGGGCGAATTCGCGATCGGGTTTACCCTCGGTTCGCGCGACCGGGTCGAAGTCTCCTCGCTCGGCACCTATGGTCCCTATTTCCGGCCCTGGGGCGGTTGGGGCGGCTATAATCAGGTCGACGTGCGCAACATCACCGACGGCACGCTGACGATCGACATCTACGATGCCGCAAGCAAGGCGCCGGTATGGCACGGGACAGCGACGCAGGAAGTGACGAGCACGACCCTCTCGGCCGAGAAGGTGACCGCAGTCGTGACTGCGGTGCTGGCCAACTTCCCCCCCGCCGGCCGCAGCCGCGAAGTGACGGACGCGCCCTCTCCACGCTGATGCAGCCGAACAGGCAGGGGCTTGGCGCCGCCCCGCAGAAGGCCGGTGTCGCGGATACCGCGACACCGGCCTTCTGCTTATCGTTCCGACGGTTGCCGCCATCTGATTTGCCCGCGACCGCCAAGACGCTTCAGGCGCGATCCGTCAGGGCTTATTCCTCATCCTCGGGTATCGCCTGTCGCCGCACGATCATCTGATAGGGGATCAGCGCCAGAAATCCGATGAGCAGAAAGAGCAGCACCGCAGCAGAGATAGCCTGGTTGGCGTGATTGGCGCCAGCCAGTGCAAGCGCGATGCCGGGGTGGCGCATGGCAGCGGCGATCGCGAGCGAACTGCGGTCTGCGACATTGTCGCCCCCCAGAAAATGTCCACCCAGCAGCGCGGCGACCGCAGCCAGAGCCATCGCCAGCAGCGTGCCATTGCCGACCAGCGCCATCATCTGCGGCCAGACCTTGATCAGGATCGGCACGGCGGCCAGGACGAGCAGCACATAGGCGGCGATGGTCACGGCCCTGGTCAGCTTGGGCTTGGGCGCCTTGAACAGGAGCCGGCCCAGGACGAGGGCTACGACGAGCGGGACCACGACGCCCACGAAGACGTTGCGCGCCGCAATGCTGGCGGGAAATTGCGCATCGACGTCATAATAGCGGGCGGCGAAAGTCCCCAGGATGGGCACGAAGATGATGGCGAAGACCGCTCCGGTGGCCATCAACCCATAGACATAGGGCGCGTGGCCCCCAGCCTTGAGCGCCTTGCCCGGCATGAGCGGCGGAACGGGTGAGATCGCCATGAGCAGCAGCCCTGCCTTCGCCGATGGCGAGAGCGGGAAAATGGCGATGATGATCATGACCGCCACCATCGGGATAACGATGATGGCGCCAAAGGCCCGCAGCAGCAGCCCGGGACGGCGCAGGACATAGGCGAAGTCGCCGCGCGACGACGCCAAGCCCGCCGCGACGACGAACAGCGCCAGGCTGATCGTCAGTAATAGGGGTATGATCTGTTTGATGATCTCCATGGCCCAGCCTCATCGATTGACTATCGTGCCGGGAAGATCGCCTGCCGCTACTGAAATTGTGATCAGGGAAATCACGGAGCCGCCGGAATGTTTCCATCCATTCCTGGCGGCGGCCGCGTAGTCGGATCTGGACTGCTGATCCGATGAGAGCGTGCGGCTGGACTCAGAATTCGAAATAGATATCGACATACCCATATCTGGTGTCGCCGGTTGGGGGGGCATTCGGCGCAGCCTTGAGGAAATGTCCCTTGTCGAGATAGGCCATGCCGATGTCGAGGCGCAGCCTTCCAGGGATCAGCGTGCGACGATAGCGTGCTTCGAACTGACTGCCTGCAAAGCGACCGCTGTTGCCAGTCACGTCCCTGACGCCCGTGTTGGAAAAGCTGTCGGTCCTGGAATGCAGCCAAAGCGCGCGATACATCATCATGACATCCGATTGCCTGTCGGGCTTGACTTCGACCCTGGCGCCTCCCGAAATCATGTTGAAGCGGCCAACCGCGCCATACAGGCCCGTCGGTCCGAAATCGAAGCGCCGCGCTCCGAACAGGGCGTCGAACCGGTTATAGGCTTTGGTCGAAGCCCCATCGCCGCTCGCCAGATCGAAGTCGATGGACAGTCGCGGCGTCCACCCGTGATCGAACGTTCGGCCCGCCTCTGCATGAATGAAATAGGCGGAGACGTTGAGATCGGTCAGGTCTGTCGGCGCGCTTGTCGCGCGGCTGCGGCCGAACTGATAGGCGCCCTCGACATCATAGTCCAGCTGGCCCTGCTTCGGGCTGCGGTGAGCGCGTAGGCCGGGCGTGAAGATATGGCGATTGCGGGTCGGCCGTTCCGCGCTGTCGCGCTCGCTGAGGCCGAAGCCATAGATTTGCAGAGATCCCCCGAGTACGCCGGTCTTGGTCAGCGAGCCGCCATAAAATTGCAGGTCGCTCGTCTCCTTGTCGCGCCGCACCGCATTGTCGCGAATGTCTTCGCTATCGTCGGGGAGGCGAATTTGGGGCATGGCCCAGAGCAGAGCCACCTGATCTCCATCTGGACCACTCCACTGAAGATTGACGCCGGTGAAGGCGTTGGTCGTATTCCGGAAAGACTGGCGGGCAACCAAGCGCCGCGATCCCAGGTTCATCGTGAAGCGCCCGACCGTGACATGCGTGTCAACCTGTCCCCCCAGGTCGAAGCCGACATAGGCTTGTACCAACGCCAAGGCGTCGACTTCGCCGGTTCCTGCCGATGAATCGGCGCTCTCTCCATAAGCCCGGGAGTCCCACAATTCGCCTCCGACTTGCCAATGGCCGCCGTCATATTCGACCTGGATCGTCGTCCTCAGCGAGAGCATGAGGTCTTCCTCCGCCGCATCCGGGCGGAACTGGCCCCCGATTCCCTCCGCCCGCGCCCGGACCTGACCCTGGACGGTCAGACCATCTGGGGCTCGCGCAGGGAGCGCGAGAACGTCCTCAGCATCGGCCGCCGACAGATCGCTTGCCAAGAAAATTCCCGCAGCCACAAGGCCGTGGCCTGCCCTGAAACGAGCCCTCAGCCGAACAGGCCTCTTGTCGTGAACCCGCAAGACGTCAGGACGTCTCCGCATCGAACCCCTCTTCTCGTCGTGGCGTGGCACCGGTCAAGGCGCGCTGAGAGACGACTTGACCGATGGAGGATGAAGGACGCCGCATCGTGGTCGACCGCAGCTACGCGCCCAACTCGCTCCACTTGCATCGCTTACCGATCCTCTCGCTCTCAAAGCCATCAGGGTTCCCCCTTGGTCCATCGGGCTTTTTGCGGCATCCTTCTCCGGGTCGACGCCCCTTGGCACCGCGTCAAAGGGGATCACGCCTCGGTGGTGACCAGAAGGCGCAGCAGCAACAGATAGGGAATGAGCAGCAGGAAGCCGATGACGAGAAACAGCAAAGCTGCCGCCGACACGGCTTTGTCCGCATGATTGGCCCCCGCGAGTGCGAGAGCAATGCCGGGGTGACGGAGCGACGCGGTGATGGCGAGGGAGCTGCGGTCGGCGATGGTGTCTCCGCCCAGCACATGGCCACCGACGAGTGCGGCGAATACCACCAGCGCCATGGCCATGGCGGCGCCGTCCCCAATCAGCATCATCATCTGCGGCCAGACCCCGACGAGTAGCGGAACGGCAGCGACTACCAGCAGCACATGAGCCAGGATCGTGATGCCCCTGGTCAACCGGGGCGCGACATCCTTGAGCAGCCAGCGGCCGAGGGCGAGGCCGATGGCCAGCGGGATTACCACGCCGCCTGCAATATTGCGCGCCACGACGGCGAGCGGAAACTGGGCGTGGACATGATAGTAGTTTGCAGCAAGAGCGCCGAGGATCGGCACGAAGACCAGGGCAAAGATCGCGCCGGTCGTCATCAGGCCATAGACATAGGCGCTATGCCCGCCCGTCTCCAGAGCTTTGCCCGGCATCAGTGGCGGGACCGGAGAAAAGGCCATCAGCAGGATCGCCGCCTTGACCGCTGGCGAAAGGGGCAGGAACCCGATGACGAGCATCGCGGTGAGCACCGGAATGAGCATGATGGCTTCAAAGGCTTTCAGCAACAGCGCCGGGCGGCTCACGACATAGGTGAAATCTCCTCGCGAAGAGGCAAGGCCGGCGGCCACCACCAGCAGCGCCAGGCTGAACGTCAGCAGCAGCGGTATGACCGGCATCATCACGTCCACGAGATCAGCTTACACATGGTCCGCTGCCGACCTTGGCTGTGAGGGGCGTGCCATGGCTGTCTCCACCTTCGCTTCGCGGGCCGTCCCGAGCTTCTTGAAAATCATTGTCGCGACTGTTGCAGTCCCATGGCCCTTTCTTCGGAAGAGAAGGCCGTGGGCGCTTTGACACGTCGTCGCGCCCGATGGCTGTCCTGTTCAGGGCCGGGGCAGGGGCAGCCTTATAGGCTTGCGATGGGCGCTTCCATCGGGACGAACCGCGAAAGAGCAAGTGTAAGTCCTGATGGCGTCAAGCTGTCCGGCCATGGCCGGAGACAAGCACATCGTCGCGGTATCGACACTGGCCTGACGACTCGTCATGGTATCGGCAAGCGCAAAACAGCGCACCGCGCCAGCGTCCTCGGCGCTTGCGGAAGTCATTTGCGGTGTTGCAGCGCAAGCTGGGGAGGGGGCAATCCGTAGCGCCCAAGGGCGGGCAAGCCGCTACTATGGGCGCAACCAGCTGACACGCCTCGACAACTGAAACCTGGCCGATGTGGTTGAAAGCGCGGTCCACGCCTTGGATGCCAATTCTTGGACGCCCGGATGAGCTGGATGGTCGGGGAGACAGGATTCGAACCTGCGACATCCTGCTCCCAAAGCAGGCGCGCTACCGGACTGCGCCACTCCCCGACTGGGCGGGCCTTAGCGGGGGGACAGGCGGCCCGTCAATCGGTCATCAATGAAAGAACAGCCACAAGAGCAGAATGATCGGGATCGGCACGCCCAGAAGCCACAATAATATGCCCTTGCCCATCGATGATCTCCTTGATTGCGGGCAGGAAGCGCGCGGGCGCGGCGAATGTTCCCGGGCACGAAAAAGGGCGGGCCCCGAAGGACCCGCCCTTTCCGAAATCTCGCTAATGCGAAGATTACATCGCGTTCGTGACGTTCGCGGCGTTCATCGCAGCGTTGTCGGCGACGTTCGCGGCGTTCATCGCATTGTCCGAAGCGTTCATGGCGTTTTCGACGACGTTCTCGACGACAGCGTTCGAAGCGTTCGCGGTCTCGTTGGCCGGCTTCTCACCGCAAGCGGCGAGGGCCATCAGGCTGGCCGAAGCGAAAACAACAGCGATCTTCTTCATTGTGTACGGCTCCCATAGCATTATGCCGCGTCTGGCACGTTACAGATGTGGCCCTACGCGAGCGACCCGCATTAACGTGTGCGCTGCACAAATCAATGCTTTTCTAGCGTCGGTGAAGCGGCAGAATCACGCGACGGAGCGTTGTCTACTATAAAAGTTCAGTTAGCGCTCATTGTTTCTGCGGCATTGGCCACAAGGTTCAGCGTCACCGCCCAGGCGGCGACATTCTGCCGCAGCTGCGCCGGGTCGACCTTGTCCAGCGTGTCGTCGGGCGTGTGGTGCAGATCGAAATAGCGGGTGCCGTCCTGCTGCAGGTCGATGACCGGCACGCCCGCCTTCACCAGCGGCGCAATGTCGGCGCCGCCGCCCGCTTCCTGCGTGCTCGCGCCCACGCCCAGCGGCGCCAGTGCGGCCGCGATGCGCTTGGCCAGATCGTCATGGCCCTGCGGCAGCTTGAAGTCGACCCGCCACACGCGGTCGGCACCGAAGTCGGATTCCATCGCCAGCGCGTGGCGCTCTGTGCCATGAGCCTTGAAATAGGCCCGCGCGCCGTCGCCGCCCACTTCTTCCGCGCCCGCCATCAGCACGCGGATGGTACGACGCGGCTGCCCCGCCTTGGCGACCTGCAATGCCGATGCGGCGGCGATGCCGCAGCCGGTCGCATCGTCGATCGCGCCGGTGCCCTGGTCCCAGCTGTCGAGGTGGCAAGCGGCCACCACCACGCCGGCGTCCGGGTCGCTGCCCGGAATTTCGGCGATGACATTGCCCGACGGCTGGTCCTTCAGCATCTTGGAGGTCAGCGTCAGGTGGACCTTCACCGGCTGGCCGCGCTTCACCACCCGGGCCAGCTGCTCGGCGTCGGGGACGGACAGGGCGGCGGCGGGGATCGGCGTCGCGCCGTCGGCCCACATCTGCACCCCGGTATGCGGCACGCGATGATGATCGGTCCCGATCGATCGGATCAGGATGGCGATGGCGCCCTTTTTCGACGCGATGCTGGGCCCCTGGCGCCGCGCGGCGCCGAAATAGCCGTAGGACGATCCATCCTGCGTCGCCTTCATGCCGTGGTCGACGAAGGCGATCTTGCCCTTCACGCTGGCGGCGGGCGCCGCTTCCAGAGCATCGATGCTGGGGAAGTAGACGATCTCGCCCTCGATGCCCTTCGCGGGGGTCGATCCGCTGTTGCCGAGTGCGGCGAGCACCAGATTTTGCGGGAAAGGCGACAGGATGCGCGCCGCTTCCTCGCCACGAACCCAGACCGGCATCGTGTAGGGCTCGGCCCGGACATTGGAAAAGCCGAGCGCCTTCAGCTTCGCCACTGCCCAGTCGCGCGCCCGCGCTTCCTGGGGCGTGCCGGCGGGCCGGGGCCCCACTTCGGTCGTCAGCCCCTCGGTGAAGTCCCACGCGACGTCGTCCTTCAGAGCCGCCTCCCGAATCGTGCCGCTATCGGCAGGCGCGGCCAGGGAGAGGGCGGGGGTGAAGATGCTGCCAAGGAGCAGGGCGGCCAGCGTGCCCGATCGGATTTTCTGCATGGCTCAAGGGGTAGCGGGCGATCCCCCATTTGCCAATATGTTCCGCGTCCGCTAACCCGACCGAAAATTTCGACCAGATTTCCCTACCCAAGACTTTCGGAGCAGCGCGTACCCATGTCCGCCTCATCGCAATATGCCTATGTCATGAAGAGCATGACCAAGAGCTTCCCCGGCGCGGCGAAGCCGGTGCTCAACCAGATCAACCTGCAATTCTATCGCGGCGCGAAGATCGGCATCGTCGGCCCCAACGGCGCGGGCAAATCGACCCTGATGAAGATCATGGCCGGCATCGACACCGATTATAGCGGCGAAGCCTGGCCGGGCGAGAATATCACCGTCGGCTACCTGCCGCAGGAGCCGCAGCTCGACGCGAGCAAGACCGTCCTGGAAAATGTCAAGGATGGCGCGCGCGAGATGGCGGACAAGCTGGACCGTTTCAACGAGATCAGCATGATCATGGCCGATCCGCCCGAAGACGTCGATTTCGACGCCCTGATGGAGGAAATGGGCACGTTGCAGGAGCAGATCGACGCCGCCGACGGATGGACGCTCGACAACCAGCTCGAAATTGCGATGGAAGCGCTGCGCTGCCCGCCGTCGGACTGGGGCGTGGAAAGCCTCTCGGGCGGTGAAAAGCGCCGCATCGCGCTCACGCGCCTGCTGATCCAGAAGCCGGACATCCTGCTGCTCGACGAACCGACCAACCATCTCGACGCCGAAAGCGTCACCTGGCTGGAAAATCACCTGAAGGAATATGCGGGCGCGGTGCTGATGATCACCCACGATCGCTACTTTCTCGACAATGTCGTGGGCTGGATCCTGGAGCTCGATCGCGGCAAATATTTCCCCTATGAAGGCAACTACTCCACCTATCTGGAGAAGAAGGCCAAGCGCCTGGAGCAGGAAGACCGCGAGGCCACGGGCCGCCAGAAGGCGATCAATGACGAGCTTGAATGGATCCGCCAGGGTCCCAAGGGCCGCCAGACCAAGTCGAAGGCGCGTATCGCCAAGTTCGAACAGCTGGTCGCCAGCCAGGAGAATCGCGCGCCCGGCAAGGCGCAGATCGTCATCCAAGTGCCCGAGCGTCTGGGCGGCAAGGTGATCGAGGCCAAGGGCATTTCGAAGGCCTATGGCGACAAGCTGCTGTTCGAGGACCTGTCCTTCATGCTGCCGCCCGGCGGCATCGTCGGCGTTATCGGTCCCAACGGCGCGGGCAAGTCGACCCTGTTTCGCATCATCACGGGGCAGGAAACCCCGGATTCAGGGGAAATCGACATCGGTTCGACCGTCCGCCTGGGCTATGTCGACCAGAGCCGCGACCATCTCGACCCGTCGAAGAATGTCTGGGAAGAAGTGTCGGACGGCCTCGATTACGTCAAGGTCAACGGCCATGACATGTCGACGCGCGCCTATGTCGGCGCCTTCAACTTCAAGGGGCAGGACCAGCAGAAGAATGTCGGCAAGCTGTCGGGTGGTGAGCGCAACCGCGTCCACATCGCCAAGATGCTGAAGCGCGGCGGCAATGTGCTGCTGCTCGACGAACCGACCAACGATCTCGACGTCGAAACGCTGGCGGCGCTGGAAGAGGCGATCGAGAATTTCGCGGGCTGCGCCGTGGTCATCAGCCACGACCGCTTCTTCCTCGACCGTCTCGCCACCCACATCCTCGCCTTCGAAGGCGACAGCCATGTCGAATGGTTCGAAGGCAATTTCGAGGCCTATGAGGAAGACAAGCGCCGTCGCCTGGGCGATGCCGCCGATCGTCCGACCCGCCTCGCGTACAAGAAGCTGACGCGCTGATCCGCCGTCGGAGGCGACGGTTGCAGTTTTTGCAATCGTCGCCCAGCGTTTCGCAATTGCGATGGTCGCGCTAACATTGCATTGGAGAGAGGCCTTTCAGGCATCCTCTCCTAAAAACTTTCAGGGCTGGTCTTCGGACCGGCCCTTTTTTTCGCGCTTAATGGTGCGTCAGCGTAGCGCGCTTCCGAGCCTCTAGGCTTCGGGACGGATGTTCAAGCCGTCGGCCGCGTGTGGAAGTCGCTCATATATTGAACGGGGACATCCTCGGTTTCTACGGCTGCGACTCGAGCGGCGGCCGGCCCGTCCTGGGCCAGGGCAAGGAACTGGTCGACAGCGCTCTCATCGCCTTCGACAATGGCTTCGACGCTGCCGTCCGTCCGGTTGCGGACCCAGCCTGTGAGGCCCAGTGACTGCGCGGTTTCCACCGTCCATGCCCGGAACCAGACGCCCTGCACCTTGCCGGTGATGGTCAGATGGCGCGCGATCCGGGGCATCAGTGCACGCGCTTGATCCAGGTCTGGCCACCTTCGCGCAGTTCGACGATGAAGTTGGGCACGACGCGGATCAGGTCCGACAGCCGCTTGTAGCCATAGTTGCGCGTGTCGAAGCTGGACCGGTTGCCCGCCAGCTGGCCCACGCTGCCCAGTGCCGCGAAACCGCGCTCGTCGCGTTTCACCGCGTCATAGGCGTCGATCAGCAGCTTCACGACTTCGTCATCGATGGGCTTGGCCTTGGGCTCCTCGCCTCCGGCCGGCGCCGGCTTTGCCCCCGTCGTCGTCTTGGCGGCGCGCTTGCGCGCGGGCTTGGCGACCGGCACGTCAGCCGGCTCCAGCGCCGCCACGTCGATGAAGCGGGTGCAGGCGCGGCGAAAGCCCTCGGGCGTGTTGGCGTTGCCGAAGCCATAGACGGGGATGCCGTCCTGCCGGATGCGCGTTACCAGCGGCGTGAAGTCGCTGTCGCTCGACATGAGGCCGAAGCCATCGACGCGCCCGCTCGCCAGCAGGTCCATCGCGTCGATCGTCATCTTCATGTCGGTGGCGTTCTTGCCCTTGGTGAGGTCGAACTGCTGCTGCGGCTCGATCGCCTGGGTGATGGACAGCGCGGCCCAGGCCTTGAGCGTCGCCTTGCTCCAATTGCCATAGGCGCGGCGGATGTTGACCGTGCCAAGCTCCGCCAGCACCGTCATGACAGAGTCGAAATGCGCGGCCGACGCATTGTCGGAATCGATCAGCAGCGCGATGTTGCCGCGCCCTTCCTGCCGAGTCGCCATGGTGAGTCCCTTTGGTCAGGTGGCGGGCGAAAAGGCGCCGCTCGCTTCGTCCAATATGTGCAACTGGCCGTCGGCGATGGCGAAGAAGCTGCCGATCAGCTTCAGCTCGCCGGCCTTTTCCTTGGCGCGGACGCAGGGGAAGCTGCGCAGATTGGCGAGGCTGACCTTGACGCCCTCCTGCTCCATCGCGCGTTCGACATCGCGGTCGCGGCGCTCGCCATGGCGGCTGACCACCGTTTCGCGCGCATCGTCCAGCAGTTCGATCCAGTTATGGATGAAGCCGCCTTCGCCCGGAGGCGCGTCCTTGAGGTCGTGGCTGAGGGCCGCCTTGCAGCCGCCGCACTTGCCATGGCCCATCACCACGATCTCGCCGACCTTGAGCACCTGTACCGCGAATTCCAGCGCGGCCGACACGCCATGGCGGCCGGGCGTCGTTTCGAACGGCGGGACCAGCGCGGCGACGTTGCGCACCACGAAGATCTCACCGGGGCTGGTGTCGAATATCTGCGCAGGGTCGACCCGGCTGTCGGAACAGGCGATCACCATCACCCGGGGGCTCTGCCCCTCATTGAGTTCATCCCAGCGTTCGCGCTGCTGCGCCCAGCCAGTTTCGCGGAAGCGGCGATAGCCCGCCAGCATTTCGGCAAAGTCGATCATGGGGCCGATGTGCCTGACAAACTCTGCACTGGCAAGAGCGGCCCGGCATCGCTATCTGGTGCCCATGAACGAGCTTTCCCCCATAACGGCGCCGGCCAAGCCCGAACGCGCCCGCAAGCCCGACTGGATCCGCGTCAAGGCCCCGACCAGCAAGGGCTATAATGAAACGCGCCAGTTGATGCGGGACAAGAAGCTGGCGACGGTGTGCGAGGAGGCGGCCTGCCCCAATATCGGCGAATGCTGGACCAAGAAGCACGCCACGGTGATGATCCTGGGGGACGTGTGCACCCGCGCCTGCGCCTTCTGCAACGTCAAGACCGGGATGCCGCGCAAGGTCGATCCCAACGAGCCGCAGAATCTGGCCGACGCCTGCGCCGAAATGGGGCTGGAACATATCGTCATCACCTCGGTCGATCGCGACGACCTGCCCGATGGCGGCGCGACCCAGTTCGTCAAGGTGATCGAGGCGCTGCGCCGCACGACGCCGAACACGACCGTCGAAATCCTGACGCCGGATTTCCGCAACAAGCATGAGCGCGCGGTCGAGATGATCGTCGCCGCGCGTCCGGACGTCTACAATCATAATCTGGAAACCGTCCCGCGCCTCTACCCCACGATCCGGCCGGGCGCGCGCTATTATGCGTCGCTGCGCCTGCTCGAAACGGTGAAGAAGCTCGACCCGTCCATCTTCACCAAGTCCGGCATTATGCTGGGCCTGGGCGAGGAGCGGCTGGAAGTGCATCAGGTGATGGACGACATGCGCTCGGCCGACATCGATTTCCTCACCATGGGCCAATATCTCCAGCCCACGCCCAAACATGCCAAGGTGATGGAGTTCGTGACCCCTGCGGCCTTCAACGCCTATGCCGCCATCGCGCGGGCCAAGGGCTTCCTGCAGGTGGCGTCCAGCCCGCTGACGCGCTCCAGCTATCATGCCGGCAAGGATTTTGCCGAAATGAAGGCCGCGCGCGAGGCGCAACTCGCCAAGGCTGCGGCGAAGGCCTGACCGTTCGATGCCCCGTCATACCGAGACTCGCCATCTCCCCTATACGCCCACGCAGATGTTCGATCTGGTGTCGAACGTCGCGGCCTATCCCGAATTTTTGCCGTGGGTGAGCGCGATCCGCGTCCGCCAGGACAGCGAGACCGAGATGGTCGCCGACATGATCGTGGGTTTCAAGGGAATCAAGGAAAGCTTCACCTCGCGCGTCCTGAAGGAGCGCCCGGACCATGTGCGCGTCGATTATCTCGACGGGCCGCTCAAGCATCTGCACAATGAATGGCAGTTTCGCGACGACGGGCAGGGCGGGGTGCTGGTGGATTTCGAAGTGGAGTTCGAATTCAAGAACCGCATCTTCGAAATGCTCGCCGGCCAGTTTTTCGACAAGGCGCTGCGCAAGATGATCGGCGCGTTCGAAACCCGCGCGGCGGAGCTTTACGCGTCCTCGGGCAATAGCAGTTCGAGCGCACACAGCGCCGCCTGAAGCCGCACGCCACCCCGGCCATTATCCTCGAAATGCCGCATGTCGGCGACGACCTTGTCGGGGCTGGCGCCGCGTTCGGCGCGGGCGAAGACGACCGTGCCGACGGGCTTCTGCTCGCTGCCGCCGCCAGGCCCGGCGATGCCCGTGATGGCGACGGCGACATGCGCGTGGCTCTTGGTCAGCGCGCCTTGCGCCATCGCCCAGGCGGTGGCGATCGAGACGGCGCCGAACGTGTCGAGCACATCATGCGACACCTTCAGAAGCTCCGCCTTCATATCATTGGAATAAGTGACGAAACCAGCCTCGAACACGTCCGATGAGCCAGCGATTTCGGTGAGCGCGGCGGAGACGAGGCCGCCGGTGCAGCTTTCCGCCACCGCGACCGTGCGACCGGCGCGGCGGTTGGCGAGGATGACCTTCTGGGCGAGTTCGACCAATTGGGTCGGAAGAACGGTATCGGGCATGGCGTCAGGATAGCGCGGGGAGGGAGAGGGTGGCAACCGCCTGCGCGGCAATGCCTTCACGACGACCGGCAAAGCCCAGCCTTTCCGTCGTCGTCGCCTTGACGCTCACGCGCTCGATCGGGACGTCCAGTATCGCGGCGATGCGGGCGCGCATGGCATCGCGATGCGGGCCAATCTTGGGCGCTTCGCAGATGATGGTGAGGTCGACATGGTCGATCCGCCCGCCGCGCGCCGCCACCCGATCGCGCGCATAGGCAAGGAAGCGATCGGACGGCGCGCCGCGCCATTGCGGATCGGATGGCGGGAAATGGCTGCCAATGTCACCGTCCGCCAGCGCGCCCAGCATGGCGTCGACAATGGCGTGGAGCGCCACGTCGGCGTCGCTGTGTCCGGCCAGGCCCCGGTCATGCGGCACCAGCACGCCGCCCAGCCACAGGGGTTCGCCCGGCGCAAGCCGATGCACGTCATAGCCCATGCCCACTCGCGTTACATAAGCGGGCGCCAGCAGCGCCTCGGCACGGGTGAAATCCTGCCTGTAGGTCAATTTTTCCAGCCTTTCATCGCCCTGCACCAACATGACGTCATGACCGGAGGCGCGCAGGATCTGCGCGTCGTCGGTCGCTTCGCGCGCTTCGTCCCAGGCGCGGTGCGCGGCAAGGATGGTGGCGAAGCGAAAAGCCTGCGGCGTCTGCACTCGATGCAGCTGCGCGCGCTCCACCGTATCGGCCATGGTCCCGCCATCTTCGCGCACCAGCGTGTCGGCGACGGGCAGAGTGGGGATTGCGCCCTCGCTGTCCGCCAGAGCCTCCAGCAGCCGGTCCACCACCGCCGCGGGCAGGAAAGGGCGCGCCGCATCGTGGATCAGCACGATGTCCGCGCCGCCCGCCGCGTCGATCGCCTCCAGCCCCGCGCGCACGGACCCGCGCCGGCTGTCCGCGCCGGCAACCACTTGCACCTCGTCGCCAAGCAGTATGGGCGCGACATGCTGCTGGCCGTCCGCGACGACCACGAAGACGGCGTCGATCGCGCCATGCCCCGCGATCGCTTCCTGCGCATGGGCCAGCACGGCCTTGCCCGCGATGGTGCGATATTGTTTCGGCACATCGCCGCCGGCGCGGCTGCCCTGGCCTGCGGCGACGATCAGCGCGACGGTCTTTGGGGGAAAGGTCATGCCCGGCGCATAGCGGCTCCCGGGCTCGTCCGGAAGAGGGCAGGGCGGCCGCTTGCCGGCGTGGCCCTTTTCGGCTAAGGGCTGCCTGTTTTTTAGGCAGTTTTCAAAGTAACGATCATGCGCAGGCTTTCTCCCATCTCCATTGGTCCGGTGACCATCGACATGCCCGTCGTGCTGGCGCCGATGACCGGCGTTACCGACATGCCGTTCCGCACGCTGGTGCGGCGCTATGGTTCGGGCCTCAATGTGACGGAGATGATCGCGTCGGCCGCGATGATCCGCGAAACGCGCCAGTCGCTGCAGAAGGCTGCCTGGCATCCGCTGGAGGAACCGGTGTCGATGCAGCTGGCGGGCTGCTCGCCGGTGGAAATGGCGGAAGCCGCCAAGCTCAATGCGGATCGCGGTGCCGCCATCATCGACATCAACATGGGCTGCCCGGTCAAGAAGGTGGTGAATGGCGACGCGGGCAGCGCGCTGATGCGCGACCTGCCGCTCGCCGCCTCGCTGATCAAGGCGACGGTCGAAGCGGTCGACGTGCCTGTCACGGTCAAGATGCGGATGGGCTGGGACCATGCCAGCCTGAATGCGCCCGAACTCGCCCATATTGCCGAGGATCTCGGCGCCAAGCTGATCACCGTACATGGTCGCACCCGCAACCAGATGTACAAGGGCTCGGCCGACTGGGCCTTCGTGCGCAAGGTCAAGGATGCGGTCGCGCTGCCGGTCATCGTCAATGGCGACATCTGCTCGATCGAGGATGCCGACACGGCGCTGGAGCAAAGCGGCGCGGATGGCGTGATGATCGGTCGCGGCGCCTATGGCCGGCCCTGGCTGATCGGCCAGGTCATGGCCTGGCTGACCGACGGCACCCGCTTGCCCGATCCTTCGCTCGAGGAACAATATCGTGTGATCGTCGAGCATTATCACGCGATGCTCGATCATTATGACAGGCACACCGGCGTCAACATGGCGCGCAAGCATATTGGCTGGTACACCAAGGGGCTGACCGGATCGGCGGAATTTCGCAATGCCGTCAACAAGGAGCCTGATGCCGACACCGTGCTCGACATGCTGGCGCGCTTCTATGAGCCGCTGATCGCCAGCGGCCTCGATGCTGCGGAGCTGCGCAAGGCGGCATGACCGGCGCGCTGACGTCCGTCCCGCCGCTTCGGATGGTGCAGGACGGACCCTCGCTGGGCGAACAGATGACGGCGCTGCCGGTGGCGACGCTGATCGTCAAGCCCGACAACAGCATCGCCGACGCCAATGTCCGGGCGGAAACGCTGCTCAACATGGCGCGATCGGCGATCATCGGCAGCGACGTGGCGCGCACCATCCGCATCGCCGAAGCGGGCGCGCGCTTCGACATCTGGCACAGCAATAAGGCCGTCGCCGCCTATGACATCAAGGTCCATGCCGGCCGCACGGCGGAAATGGAAGTGGACCTGATGATCGCGCCGATCGTCGATCATGATGGCTGGCGCGTCGTGTCCGTTCATGCGCAAAGCCAGGCGCGAAAGATCGGCCATCGCGGGTCGGCCGGCGGCGCGCGCTCGGCCATGGGCGCAGCGGCGATCCTGGCGCATGAGATCAAGAACCCGCTGTCGGGCATTCGTGGCGCGGCGCAACTTCTCGAATCCAGCCATGGCGGCCGTGACGCCGCGTTGACTCAGCTCATCTGCAACGAGGTGGATCGCATCGCCGCGCTGATCGACCGGATGCAGGATTTCACCACCGACCGGACGCTGGAATGCCGGCCCGGCAATATCTATCCGCTGATCGATCGCGCGGCCGGTATCGCATCGGCAGGATTTGCTAAAAACATAAAGATCATAAAACATTATGATCCATCGCTGCCATTCGCTACGATCAACGATGATGCGCTGGTGCAGGTGATGATCAACCTGTTGAAGAACGCCGCCGAAGCGCTGGAGCATGTGCCGAACCCGCTCATTCGGGTTGAAACCGCGTTCCGTCATGGTGTCTCGGTAATGATGGGCGGCGGCAAGGGCAGCGCGGTGCTGCCGATCGAGATATTGGTGATCGACAATGGCCCGGGCGTGCCCGAAAATATTCTCGACCATCTCTTCAACCCCTTCATCACCGGAAAGCGCGACGGGCAGGGTCTGGGTCTCGCGCTGGTCGACAAGCTGGTGCGCGACATGAACGGCTTCGTCCAATATGCGCGCGACACCGAAGCTGGCGAGTCCACCTTCCGCATCCTGCTGCCGATGGGCATGGCCTGATGGCGGCGACGGGCGCGATCCTGGTCGTCGATGACGATCCCGCCATCTGCGTCGTCGTGGGCGAAGCGCTGCGGCGGCAGGGGCACAAGGTCAAGACCGCGGCCTCTATCCGCGAGCGCACGGCGCTGATGGACAGTTTCGCGCCCGACGTGCTCATCACCGACGTGATGCTGCCCGATGGCGATGGGCTGGACGGCGTGGCCGACATATTGGAGCGCCAGCCGGACCTCAACGTCATCATCCTGTCGGCGCAGAATACGCTCAATACCGCGATCCGCGCGACCGAGAAGGGCGCGTTCGAATATCTGCCCAAGCCCTTCGACCTCAACGAACTGACCCGCGCCGTATCCGACGCGCTCGGCACGCGCGACAGCGTCGAAGGGCTGGAGGGGGAGGGCGGCCTGCCCCATGACGGGCTGCCGCTGGTCGGCCGGTCGCCGGCGATGCAGGAAGTCTATCGCACCATCGCCCGGGTGCTGTCCAACGACCTGTCGATCCTGGTGCTGGGAGAATCGGGCACCGGCAAGGAACTGGTCGCAGAAGCGATCCACAGCCTGGGCCAGCGCCGCACCAAGCCCTTCGTCGCGATCAACATGGCCGCGATACCGCGCGAACTGATCGAGGCGGAACTGTTCGGTTATGAAAAGGGCGCCTTCACCGGGGCCCATGCCCGCACCGCCGGCAAGTTCGAACAGGCGCAGGGCGGCACGCTGTTCCTCGATGAAATTGGCGACATGCCGATGGAGGCGCAGACGCGCCTGCTGCGCGTGCTCCAGTCGGGTGAAGTCACGACCGTCGGCGGATCGAAGCCGGTGCGGGTCAATGTCCGCATCATCGCCGCGACCAACAAGCATTTGCCGCTGCTGATCGACGAGGGGCGCTTCCGTCAGGATCTCTATTATCGCCTCAACGTCGTGCCGATCGCTCTGCCGCCGCTGCGCGAACGGCGCGAGGATGTGATCCTGCTCGCGCGCCATTTCCTGGAGCGCGCCGCGCAGGATGGCCTGCCGCGCAAGGCGCTGGCCGATGACGCCGCGCAACTGCTGATGGCATGGCACTGGCCCGGCAATGTGCGCGAGCTTCAGAATATGATGCAGCGCCTGTCGGTGCTCAGCCGGGAAAATATCATCACGACCGACATGCTGCGGAACATGCTCCCCATGGATGCGGTGCCCGCCGATTATGCCGCGCCGGCCGATCAGCTGGTCCACGCCGTGCGCGACTGGGCCAAGCGGCAGCTGGGCATCGGCATCGGCCAGCCGCAGCGCGCGCTGCATGACGATCTGCTGGCGGTGATCGAACCGGTCCTGCTGGAAGAGGTGCTGTCCAGCGTCGATGGCAACCAGATCCGCGCCGCCGGTCTCTTGGGCATCAACCGCAACACGCTGCGCAAGAAGCTGACCGATTATGGCCTGGATCCACTGCAATTGCGCATCGGCGACTGACCGCGATAGGTGGCAGATCAGGACGAAGTGACAGGCTGGCCCGACCAGCGACAGGCATCGCCGCAAATACTGTGTTTGAACGGGCACGGGCTTGTTGTAACAAAGCCACTATGAACGGCGCGACTACCCTCCCCAGGCGGGCCCCCGCATGGCGGAGGCTGATACCGCCTTTCCTGCGCGGGGGGCGTCTGGCCGCGCTGGTGGAAGGCGTCACGCTCGCGCTTTTCCTCGGCATGGCCGGCCTGACCTATTATCTCCTATCGGGAAGCGGCCAATCCTACACCCTGCTGACGCCGCCGATCGTGGCGTTGTTGCTGGTCGCGAATCTCGTGCCGGCGATCGCGCTGCTGGTGCTGCTCGGCCGGCGCGTGGCCAAGCGCCGCGCCGCTGCCTCCGCCATCGGCAGCGACGGGCAGTTGCATGTGCGCCTCGTCGCGATCTTCTCGATCGTCGCCAGCGTGCCGATGCTGCTGGTGGTGATCTTCGCATCGCTGCTGTTCCAATATGGCGTGCAATTCTGGTTCTCGGACAGCGCGCGCGGCATGCTCCAAAATGCAAGCGACCTGGCGCGCGGCTATTATGAGCAGAATCTGCGCGAGGTGCGCGACGAAACACTGACCATGGCGGGCGATCTGCGCGATTATCTCAGCCAGAGCGAGGTATCGAGCCCGCGCTTCGCCGAGGGCTATATCTATCAGGTGGTGACGCGAAAGCTCAACCGCTCCGCCATTATCGAGGTCGGGAAGGACGGCATCGCGCGCACCGCCGCCACCGTGGATCCCGAAAATCGCCCCGTGTCCGAAATGCTTTCGCCCGACGTCGTCCGTCGCCTCGCGGCCGGCGAGGATATCGTGGTCCAGGCGCGACCGAACCAGGTCGAGGCGGTGACGCTGCTCTATCCCAACTCGAAAATCTATCTCTACGCCACTCGCAACGCCGGCACCTCCTCCTTCTCCAATGTCGAGCGGGCGCAGAAGGTGATCGCCGACTATGACTTGTTCGCCGCCCAATCGCGCGCGCTGCAATTGCGCTTCAACGTCGCGCTGTTCGTGGGATCGCTGCTCCTGGTCGGGATCGCGGTCTATATCGCGCTCGCCGTGGCCGACTGGATGGTGCGGCCAGTGAACGAGCTGGTGACGGCGGCGCGGCGCATCACCGCGGGCGATCTGTCCGCGCGCGTCACCAGTCCGCTCAGCCGCGACGAAATCGGCACGTTGGCGTCCGCCTTCAACCGCATGACCCAGCGGCTCGAGGCCCAGACCGGCGCGCTCGTCGCCGCCAACAGCCAGCTCGACGAACGCCGCGCCTTCATCGAAGCGATCCTTTCGGGCGTGACCGCCGGCGTGCTCTCCGTCGATCTGGAGGGCGTTGTGCTGCTGCTCAACAGCTCGGCGGCGGCGATCCTGGTGGAGGAGGGGGATGATCCGGTCGGCCGGCGGCTGGCGGATATTTCGCCCGAACTTGCCGACTTCGTCGCATCCGACGAGGATGCGGGCATCGTCCAGGTGCGAGCCCATGGCGATCTGCGCACGCTGGCGGTCAAGCTGGCGCGCGACGCCTCGCGCCACATCCTGACCTTCGACGACATCACCCAGCAGCTGTCCGACCAGCGCCGCGCCGCCTGGTCCGATGTCGCGCGCCGCATCGCGCATGAGATCAAGAACCCGCTGACGCCGATCCAGCTTGCCGCCGAACGGCTCCAGCGCCGCTATGCCGAGGAAGTGACGAGCGACAAGGCGACCTTCAGCCGCCTGACCGGCACGATCGTGCGCCAGGTGGGCGACCTGCGCCGCATCGTCGATGAATTCTCGTCCTTCGCGCGCATGCCAAAGCCCGTCTTCCGGCGCGAAGCGATCGGCGACATCGCGCGCCATGCCTTGTTCCTGCACGAAGTCGCCCATCCCGACATCCGCTTCGAATATGCGGCGGAAACGAGCGACCTGGAGATGGTGTGCGACCGCCGCCAGCTGGGGCAAGCGCTGACGAACATCGTCAAGAATGCCGTCGAAGCCATTGAACCCAAAGCCGATCCTGATCAGGGCGGCCCGCGCGGTCATGTCCGCATGGCGCTGGCGCAGGATGGCGAGGACATCGTCATCACCGTGCGCGACGATGGCATCGGCCTGCCGCCCGAGCGGGATCGCATCCTCGAACCCTATATGACCACGCGGTCCAAGGGGACGGGTCTGGGCCTCGCCATCGTCAAGAAGATCGTGGAGGAACATCTGGGGGAAATCCGCTTCGATGATGCCGAAGGCGGCGGCGCGTGCGTGACCCTGCGGTTCGCCGCGGGGGCATTGGAAAAACTGGAAGAGGGGCAGCCATTACCGCTGCCCAAGGGAAAAGTGACGGCCCATGGCGCTTGATATTCTGATTGTCGACGATGAAGAGGATATTCGCGATCTGGTCGCGGGTGTGCTGGAGGATGAGGGGTTCACGACCCGGACGGCGGCCAATAGCGACAGCGCGATCGATGCGCTCGACACGCGCCGCCCGTCGCTGGTGCTGCTCGATGTCTGGCTCCAGGGATCGCGCATGGACGGGCTGGAATTGCTCGAAGAGATCAAGCGCCGCGACCCCACGGTGCCCGTGCTGATGATTTCGGGCCACGGCAACATCGACACGGCCGTCGCCGCCATCCGCAAGGGCGCGGCCGACTTCATCGAAAAGCCGTTCGAGGCCGACCGCCTGCTCCACCTCGTCGCGCGCGCCACCGAAACCGAGCGGCTGCGGCGCGAAAATCAGGTGCTGCGCGCCCGCTTCGGCCAGGATGACGAACTCACCGGAACCTCCGCCGCGATCAACGGCGTGCGCGCCACGATCAAGAAGGTGGCCGGCACCGGCAGCCGCGTCCTCATTTCCGGCCCCGCCGGCGTCGGCAAGGAAGTCGCCGCGCGCATGCTCCACAGCTGGAGCGGCCGGGCCGACTCGCCCTTCATCATCGTCGCCGCCGCCCGCATGGACCCGGACCGGGTCGAAGAGGAATTGTTCGGCATTGAGGATCCGAGCGGCCTCGTCCGCCCCGGCTTCCTGGAACAATCGCATGGCGGCACCCTCTATCTCGACGAGATCGCCGACATGCCGCTCACCACCCAGGGCAAGATCCTGCGCGTGCTGACCGACCAGAGCTTCACGCGCGTCGGCGGCCAGCGCCAGGTCAAGGTGGACGTGCGCGTCATTTCCTCGACCGCGCGCAACCTTGCCAGCGAGATCGAGGAGCGCCGCTTCCGCGAAGATCTCTTCTACCGCCTCAATGTCGTGCCGCTCGCCATTCCGCCTTTGTCGGAACGGCGCGACGACATCCCGCCGCTGGTCGAACATTATCTCGCGCGCTTCGCCGCCGACCGCCGCGTGCCGCCGCCCGAAATCGCCAGCGACGCCATGGCCGCGCTGCAGGCCAATGAATGGCCGGGCAATGTCCGCCAGCTGCGGAACGTCATCGAACGCACGATGATCCTGGCGCCGGGCGACCGCATCGGCCGGATCGAGCTGGACATGCTGCCGTCCGAACTCACCAGCGGCGGCGGCGGGGAGGGGATTGGCCAGTCCGCCATCATGGGCGCGCCGCTGCGCGAAGCGCGGGAAAGCTTCGAGCGGGAATATCTGCGCATCCAGATTCGGCGCTTTTCCGGCAATATCTCGCGCACCGCGACCTTCATCGGCATGGAACGCTCGGCGCTCCACCGCAAGCTCAAGCTGCTGGGCATCACCGAGGACAAGGACTAGGCGCCGCCCTTTGCCGGTGGACGCCTCTTCGCAATTGCGGTAGAACCGCTCGGCCTCCGGTGCGCGGGGGCAGGCAAGACGCCCTGCTTAAGGGTGCGAAGAGCGGGTAACGTCCCGCCAAGAATATAGGACTGGCGACGACCATGGCCGACAAAGTGAACAATCTTCAGGACATCTTCCTGAACAGCCTGCGCAAGAGCAAGACCCCGGTGACCATGTTCCTGGTCAAGGGCGTGAAGCTTCAGGGCATCATCACCTGGTTCGACAATTTCTCCGTGCTGCTGCGCCGCGATGGCCAGTCGCAGCTGGTCTACAAGCACGCCATCTCCACGGTGATGCCGGCCCAGTCGATGGACCTTACCGATCTGCGCAAATCGAGCGACGGCAACGGCAAGCCCCGGCTGCTGCAGGAAATCTTCCTGTCCGCCGTGCGCAAATCCGGCAGCCCGGTGACGATGTTCCTGGTGAACGGCGTCATGCTGCAGGGTGAGATCGCGGCCTTCGACCTGTTCTGCATGCTGCTGGAACGCGACGGCATGGTCCAGCTGGTCTACAAGCACGCCATTTCGACGGTTCAGCCGCTCCATGCGCTCGACCTCACTGGCGAGAATGAGCAGGACGACTGATCCTTCCGATCCGCTCCACTGACAATGTCATGCTCCCGAACGGGCGGCGCTCCAGCCTGACGGGCTGGATGCGGCCGGTTCGGGAGCATGCTGTATTTTGAGGCGCTGAACCTTCCATGGCCGTCTTTAACCGCGACTCTCAGGACGAAGTCTCGCGCGGCGCGCGCGCGATCGTCGTCCATGCCGAAACCCACGGCGCCGACCGGCGGGACAGCGAGGCGCGGCTGGAGGAGGCGCGCGGCCTTGCGTTGGCGATCGGCATCGACGTCCGCGCCGCTCAGGCTTTTCGCGTGCGCGACCGCAAGCCCGCGACCCTGTTCGGCAGCGGCCAGGTGGACCAGATCGCAACGCTCGCACGGCAGGAAGAGGCCGAACTGATCATCGTCGACAACAGCCTGTCGCCGGTGCAACAGAGCAATCTGGAGAAATCCTGCGAAGCCAAGGTCATCGACCGTACCGGCCTGATCCTCGAAATCTTCGGCGAGCGCGCCGCCACCAATGAAGGGCGGCTGCAGGTCGAGCTGGCGCATCTCGACTATCAGGCTGGGCGTCTGGTGCGAAGCTGGACTCACCTCGAACGGCAGCGCGGCGGCTTCGGCTTCCTGGGCGGTCCGGGCGAAACCCAGATCGAGGCGGACCGCCGCTTAATCCGCGACCGCATGGCCAAAATCCGGCGCGAGTTGGACCAGGTGACGCGCACCCGCGGCCTGCACCGAGCCCGCCGCCAGCGCGCACCCTGGCCGGTGATCGCGCTGGTCGGCTATACCAATGCCGGAAAATCCACGCTATTCAACCGCTTGACGGGCGCTGACGTCATGGCGGAAGATCTTCTCTTCGCGACCCTCGACCCCACCATGCGGCAGATCGCACTGCCGGGCCTGGACAAGGCGATCCTGTCCGACACGGTCGGTTTCGTGTCCGACCTGCCGACCCAACTGATCGCCGCATTCCGCGCAACGCTGGAGGAGGTGCTGTCCGCCGACCTCATCGTCCACGTCCGCGACATTGCGCATCCCGACAGCGAAGCGCAGCGCGACGATGTGCTGGACGTGCTCGGCGAACTCGGCGTGACCGGCGAAGCGGCGCTGGAGCGCGGGGAGGGGGACCCGGAGCCGCCGCCGATCATCGAGGCGTGGAACAAGCTCGACTTGCTGGATGCGGAGACGGCCGCGCTCGTGCGTGAACAGGCGTCGCGGCGCGACGATGTCGTGATCCTTTCGGCCCTGACCGGCGAGGGCGTCGACCTGCTCCAGCGCACCATCAGCGACCGGATGACGCGCGGCGCGAAAATCTACGGCTTGCGCATCCCCGTGTCCGACGGCGCGGCGCTCGCCTGGCTGCACGAACATGGCGAGGTTCTGTCGACGAAGGTCGAAGGCGAAGAAACCCGCGCCGACGTCCGCCTCTCCGACGCCGCCTTCGCCCGCTTCACCAAGCGCGGCGAGGGGTGAGGGCGGAAGGTCGGCCTCAGCGTCGTTCCTCCGTCTTTGCCCGGCTCCACAGCGCCTCCTTGGCGTCCAGCGACAGGGCGGTGAAGTCGTCGCCGGCCATATGCTCCATCGCGCGGAAGCGGCGGTCGAACTTGCTGTTGGCCTGGCGCAGCGCGGCTTCCGGGTCGACCTTCAGATGGCGGGCCAGGTTGACCACGGCGAAGAGCAGGTCGCCCACTTCCTCTGTCCGTTCCGCATCGGTCGTGGCGGCGGCGACTTCCGCCAGTTCCTCCTCGATCTTTGCGACCACGCCGTCCGCATCGGGCCAGTCGAACCCCGTGCGCGCCGCGCGCTTCTGCAGCTTCTCGGCGCGAAGCAGCGCGGGCAGGGCCATGGCCACGCCCGCCAGCGCGCTGGGATCAGGCTCCTTTTCCGCGCGTTCGGCTGCCTTGATCGCCTCCCATTGCGCATGCCCGTCTTCGCGCCGGGCGCCTTCACCAAAGACATGCGGATGGCGGCGGATCATCTTTCGCGTAATGCCGTCGATCACGTCCTGAAGCGAGAAATGTCCGGCCTGTTCGGCCATGCGACTGTGAAAGGCCACCTGAAGCAGCAGATCGCCCAGTTCGTCGCGCAGCGCTTCCATGTCGCGCCGCTCGATCGCGTCCATGACCTCATAGGCTTCCTCGATCGTGTAGGGCGCGATCGACGCGAAATCCTGCGCGATGTCCCACGGACATCCGGTGTCCGGATCGCGCAGCCGCGCCATTACGGTGACGAGCGGCATGATGTCGGCGGGGCTAGGTCGTGTCATCCAGGGTTCCGGAGCGAAAGGAGGGAAATCATGCCGCCGGAATAGGCGGCCCGCGCACACCTGACCAGCCCTCATAAGCAAGTCCGATAATATATATTATGTAAAATGCGCGCATAGGCGATCACGCCGCATATGTGTCGCCTTCGCTGTCCGCTTCAAGCATCAATCCTCACGGATCAGGCTGTGCTTGGCCGTGTCGCGCATCCGCACATAGACGCCGAGCGAAATGCCGATCATCACCGTCACATAGATATAGAAGGCCTGTTCCATCCCGGCCTGCTTGAACCATAAGGCGACGAATTCCGCCGTCCCCCCGAACAGCGTATTCGCCAGCGCATAAGGCAGCGCGACGCCGAGCGCCCGGATATGGGCTGGGAACAGCTCGGCCTTCACCACCGCGTTGATCGACGTGTAGCCCGTGACGATCACCAGCCCGGCCATCACCAGCAGGCCGGCGATGACAGGATCGGTGGTCCGCGCCAGCGTGGAAAAGATCGGATAAGTGCAGGCCACACCCAGAACCCCAAAGCCGATCATCAGCGGCTTGCGCCCGATCCGATCGGACAAGGCGCCCGCCACGGGCTGAAGCAGCATGAACAGGAACAGCGTCACCGCATTGATCTGCGACGCGGCTTCGCGGCTGAGGCCGCTCGTGTTCACCAGGAATTTCTGCATGTAGATGCTGTAGGCATAGAAGGCGATCGTCCCGCCCGCGGTCAGCAGCATCACCGTCAGCGTTTCGCGCGGATGGCGCGTGATCAGCTCGACGAAGCCCGATCGCGGCCCACCCTCGGCCCGCGCATTGGCGAAGCTCTGCGTCTCCGCCAGGCCTCGCCGCAGCCAGAAGACGATGATCGCCAGCGCTCCGCCGATGAAGAAGGGAATGCGCCAGCCCCAGGCGTCGAGCTGCGCTTCGGTCAGCGTCGCCTGCAGCAGCAACAGCACGCAGATCGCGACCAACTGCCCCGCGATCAGCGTCACATAT
Organism: Sphingobium naphthae; assembly: GCF_020782235.1. Taxonomy (GTDB): domain Bacteria; phylum Pseudomonadota; class Alphaproteobacteria; order Sphingomonadales; family Sphingomonadaceae; genus Sphingobium; species Sphingobium naphthae. The sequence continues at coordinate 277,324 of NZ_JAJGNO010000005.1, read as the reverse complement.
TGGAAGCTGGAGAAGAAGCCGCGCCGGCTTCGGCCCGCCATTTCCGACAGATAGGTGGCGCTCGCCCCATATTCACCCCCGATCGACAGCCCCTGCATTAACCGGGCCAGCACCAGCAGCAACGGCGCGGCGACGCCGATCGTCTCATATCCCGGCGTCACCCCGATCAGCAGCGATCCCGCGCACATCAGCGCCACCGACAGGGTAAGCCCGCTCTTGCGCCCATGCCGGTCGGCATAGACTCCCATCAGCCAGGCGCCGATCGGCCGCATCAGGAACCCGACCGCGAAAATGCCCGCAGCGCTGAGCAACTGGGCGGTGCGGTCCTCGCTCGGGAAAAAGTGCGGCGCGAAATAGAGGGTGAAGGCGGCATAGGCATACCAGTCATACCATTCGACCAGATTGCCGGTGGAGCCGCCGATGATGGCCTTGAGCCGTTGGCGCTGGGTCGGCGCTGTGCCGCTGTCCCTCATGGCTTCAGCACCATCTCGCCGCCCTGCACGCCCCAGCTGTCGAGGCGGGACAGCATGTTCATGCCGATCACATTCACCTCGCCAAAGGCAGGGGAGACGACGACCGGCAGGTCGCTGGCGCGGATCGGTCCGATGGCGAGCGTCGCGATGCTGGACCGGCGCGCTTCGATCCTACCGTTGGCAGTGGTCATGACGACGCCCGGTGCGCCGACATCATAGTTGAGCCCCGCAGCGCGGGCGCTGCTTTCCGACAGAGCTGTGACGGTCGCGCCGCTGTCGATCAGGAAGCGCGCGGGCGTGCCGTTGATCTGCCCCTCGACCCAATAATGACCGTCGGGCGCGATCGGGATGCGCAGCGCCTGCCCCTCCGCGCGAGCTTCGGGCAGTGCGGCCGGCGCATCCACTGGCGCGGCGACCCCGCCCTCCTCCGCCCAGCGCCCGGTCAGATAGCCCTGGCCTTGCGCGAATTTGAACAGGCCGAGCAACGCCGCGAAGATCGCCACCCATAGCAGCGCCATCCGCCACAGGCTGCTCCACGCCAGCTGCCGACCGACCAGCGCCGATCCGACCAGCACCAGCGCCAGCAGATACCAGATGGTCGATGCCGCCTGATCCGTTCCGTCCATCAGCCCCCCTGCACGTCCCCTCGCGCGCCTCCGCCCAGATCCACGATCAGGCCGTCATAGCCCGGTTCTACGCCTTCGGGCAGCGTGCGGCACAGCGTCGCATAATCCATGCTCTGGTCCATATGCGTCAGGATCGCGCGGCCGGGCCGGGCCGCTTCTATGCCGTCCAGCGTCAGCGCCAGGTGCGCGTGCGTGGGATGCGGCTTTTCCCGCAACGCATCGACCACCCACAGGTCCAGCCCGTCATACAGCGCCAGCATCTCAGGCGTCAGCGCATGGAAATCCGTGGCATAGCCGATGGACTTGCCGCCATGGCTGAAGCGGAATCCAGTCGAGTAGATTTCCCCATGGGGCTGGTCGACGCAGTCGATGTCGATGTCGCCGATCCGCAGCCGGTCGGGCAGGATTTCCGCCGCGATCGTGGGATGATAGCCATGCCGCCCCTCGAACGCGTAGGCGAAGCGCTGCTTCAGCAGCGTCAGCGTCTGCGCCCGCGCATAGCCGGGGACCGGCGTGCCGCGATGATGATAAAGCTGGCGCACATCGTCCAGCCCATGGCTGTGATCGGCATGGTCATGCGTCCACATGATCGCATCGATATGGACGACGTCGGCGCTCAGCAGCTGCGCCCGCATGTCGGGCGACGTATCGACCAGGATGCGCGTGGTCGCGCTTTCGACCAGGATGGACACGCGAGTCCGCCGGTTCTTCGGCTCGTGCGGATCGCAGGCGCCCCAGTCATTGCCGATGCGCGGCACCCCGGAGGATGTCCCGCTGCCCAGCATGGTGAGCTTCAGGCTCATGCGACCTTGGCGAAGAGGGTGCGGAAATTGGCGGATGTCGCCGCCGCCAGCTGCTCGACGCTTTCGCCGCGCAAGCTGGCGAGAAAACGCGCCGTGTCGGCGACATAGGCCGGTTCGCACGGCTTGCCCCGGTGCGGCACAGGGGCGAGGAAGGGCGAGTCCGTCTCGACCAGCAGCCGGTCGAGCGGCAGCCGCGCCGCCGTTTCCTGCAGGTCCCTGGCATTCTTGAAGGTGACGATGCCCGAAATGCTGATGTAGAAACCCAGCGCCATCGCCGCATCGGCAAACGCCCCGCTGGCGGTGAAGCAATGGATCACGCCGCTATAGGCCCCCTGCTCCATCTCCTCGCGCATGATGCGGATCGTGTCCTCCTCCGCATCCCGTGTATGGACGATCAGCGGCAGGCCGGTCTCGCGGCAGGCGGCGATATGCGACCGGAAGCTCTTCTGCTGCCGTTCGCGGTCGCTATGGTCGTAATAATAGTCCAGCCCGGTTTCGCCGATGCCGACGACGCGCGGGTGCGCCGCGCGCTCGACCAGCTTGGCGGTGTCGACATGGGGATGTTCGTCCGCTTCGTGCGGATGGATGCCGACTGTCGCCCAGACATCGCTTTCGCGCACCGCAGTGTCGAGCACCGCGTCCCATTCGCTTTCCCGCGTCGCGATATTGAGCATCAGGTCGACGCCTGCCGCGCGCGACCGGTCCAGCACATTGGCCTGATCCTCGACCAAGCCCTTGTAATTGAGGTGACAATGGCTGTCGATCAACATGGCTTCAGGCCTCCGCTTCCACCAGTTCGAGCCGCGGGAACAGCGGCCTGGGCGGGCTGAGCGTAAAGCCGGACGCGCGCAACGCCGCATAGAAGTCGCTGCCGATCAGGGCATAGCTGCGCTGGTCGCTGCCAATCCCCATCTGGTCGAGCAGGGCGGCGGCGCTGGCCGGAATGACGGGCTGGATCATGACCGCCAGGCTTGCGATCGCCTCATAAAGCGTCGCCAGCACCGCTTCCATTCGCGCCGGATCGGTCTTGCGCAGCGCCCAGGGCGCCTGCGCATCGATATAGGCGTTGCAGGCGAAGACGGCGCGCATCCAGGCCTCGATCGCGACGGAAGGCGCCAGGTCGTTCATCGCATTCTGGAAGCTGCCGGACGCCTCCGCCACCGCGCCGAGCAGGGCGTCGTCGACATCCTGCGCCGCGGGTTCGGGCAGGCGGCCCTCCAGATTCTTGGCGATAAAGCTCAGCGTCCGCTGGGCGAGGTTGCCGAAGCTGTTGGCGAGGTCGCTGTTCGACCGCGCGACGATCGCCTCCGCGCTATAGCTGCCGTCATTGCCGAACGTGACTTCCGACAGCAGGAAATAGCGCAGCTGATCGACGCCGAACCGGTCGGCCAGCTCCATCGGATCGGCGACATTGCCCAGCGACTTGGACATTTTCTCGCCGCGGTTCAGCAGGAAGCCGTGGCCGAAAATCTGCTTGGGCAGCGGCAGCTTCGCGCTCATCAGGAAGGCCGGCCAGTAAACGGCATGAAAACGCACGATATCCTTGCCGATGATGTGCGTGATGTCGCCGCCTTCCGCCCAATAGCGCGCCATGCGGGCGGCATCGTCGGGATAGCCGCAACCGGTCAGATAATTGGTCAGCGCATCGACCCACACATACATGACGTGACCGTCGGCGCCGGGCACCTTCACGCCCCAGTCGAAGCTGGTTCGCGACACGCTGAGATCGGACAGGCCGCCTTCGACGAAGCGCATGATCTCGTTGCGGCGGCTGTCGGGCTGGATGAAGTCCGGCTGGCTTTCATACAGCGCAAGCAGCCGATCCTGATAGGCGGACAGGCGGAAGAACCAGCTTTCCTCGACGGTCCATTCCACCGGCGTGCCCTGCGGCGACAGCTTCGCGCCCCCTTCCCCCTCGACCAGTTCCTTCTCGTCGTAAAAGGCTTCGTCGCGCACCGAATACCAGCCTTCGTAGCGGCCGAGATACAGGTCGCCATTGGCCTCCATCGCCTGCCAGATCGCTTGGCTCGCGCGATGATGATCGGGTTCGCTGGTGCGGATGAAACGATCATGGCTGATATTCAGGCCGTCGTTCATCGCCTTGAAATAGCCGGCCATTTCATCGGCCAGCGCGAGCGGCTCGATGCCCCGGCCGCGCGCTGTCTGCGCCATTTTCAGCCCATGTTCGTCGGTGCCGGTCTGAAAGAAGACGTCGCGGCCCATCATCCGCTGGAATCGCGCGATCGCATCGGTGGCGATCACTTCATAGGCATGGCCGATATGCGGGCGGCCATTGGGGTAGGAAATGGCGGTGGTGATGGTGAAGGGCGTCGACATGGCGCTTCCCTACCCGCTGTTCGCGCTGGCGCAAAGCCGCTTTTCAGCGCTGCGGCGCCAGGGCCGCGACATGGCCGGCCAGTTCGAAGACCACTGCGGCCGGGTCCAGCGACAGGATCACCGCGCCGCCCGCCAGATGCCGCGCCTGCTCCCAATGATCGAGCGCCTGCCCCAGCGCCGCCCCCTGCCGGTGGCGCGCCGCCTGGGCGATGAAGGCGGGCGCCCGCTCCAGAAAGGCTTCGTAGCGGGGTTTGGCGGACTTGGTCGCCAGCGCCTTGACCAGCGCCAGCCGCTTGCCATTGCCCTCGTCGGGTCCCGCCGCCAGATCGCTCAGCGCCTGCTCGATCTCCGACAGGTTGAGGCCCGCAAAGCGCAGCGCCTGGCCCGGCGACCCCTCACCCGCGCGCACCAGCGCCGCCAGCTCCGCGTCCGGCAGGCCCGGCTGCACATCGGTCAGCACGCGCCGCATCGCCGCTTCGTCCAGCGCATCGAAGCCCAGGGTGCGGCAGCGGGACCGGATCGTCGGCAGCAATCGCCCGGGCGCATGGCTGACCAGCAGGAACAGCATGTCGGCCGGCGGCTCTTCCAGCGTCTTGAGCAAGGCATTGGCCGCCCCGCGCTCCAGATCGTCGGCGCTGTCGATCACCACGATGCGACGGGTGGACAGCGATGGCGCAGACTGGAGCAGCCGCTGGAGCCCGCGCACCTGATCGACGCTGATATTGCGTGCGGTGACGCCATCCTTCTCGATCGGCGCCAACTCGGCATAATCGGGATGCGCCGTCGCTTCGATCAGACGGCGGATCGGATGGCTCTCCGGCACCGCCAGCCCGTCGCTCTCGATCGCCGGGCCTGCCGCCTCCGCCAGCAACCGCAGCGCCAGGGCGCGCGCGACGCCGGCTTTCCCGATGCCCTTCGTCCCCGCGAGGATCCAGGCATGGTGCATCCGGCCGCTTCGCGCCGCCTGCAGCAACGCGCGCGTCTGCGTGTCGTGGCCGACCAGCACGGTCATGGCAGCAGGTCGGACAGCGTTGCGACCAGCCGATCCGTCACATCTTCTGCCGCGCCCGATGCATCGACGGCGCGCACACGATCGGGTTCATCCGCCGCGAAGCGGGCGAAGGCGCTCGCCACCGCACGGTGAAAGTCGCTGTCGCGCCCGCCGATGCGATCGCTCTGGTCGCCGTCGCGCCTGCGCGCGCGCTGCGCCGCTTCATTGTCAGGCAGCGTCAGGAGCAGCGTGCGGTCGGGCAGGAACCCCTCGCTGCCCAGACGGTGCAGCGCCACGATGTCCGCATCGCTGAGCGCCCCCTGCCCCTGATAGGCGCGGCTCGAATCGAGAAAGCGGTCGGACAGGACCCAGGCGCCGCGCTGCAATGCCGGCCGGATCGTCTTTTCGACATGATCCGCGCGCGCCGCCGCGAACAGCAGTGCTTCGGCGCGCGGGCTCCAGCGGTCGGCGCCGCCGGTCAGCAGCAGCGCGCGGATCGCTTCCGCGCCCTCGCTCCCGCCCGGCTCGCGCGTTTCGACGACGTCCAGGCCACGGCTCCGCAGGGCCTGGGCTAGGGCGCGCAATTGCGTCGACTTGCCTGCCCCTTCCCCGCCTTCCAGCGTGATGAACCGGCCGCGCGTCACCCGAACAGCGACTTCAGGCCGTTCCAGAGCCGACCGAACATGCCGGCCTCGGCCACATCCTCGCCCGCCACCAGCGGCATCACCTGCGGCGCGGTATCATGGGTCTGGACGATCAGCTGCGCGATCTGCTGGCCCTTGGCGATCGGCGCCTTGATCGGGCCGGTATAGACGACCTTCACCTGCACGTCGGCCGACGCGGTGCGCGGCAGCGTCACCGCCAGATTTTGCGGCGCGACCAGAGGCACGGTGGTGGCGCTGCCCAACTGGACTTCGGCGGTCTCGACGGTTTGACCCTTCTTGAACAGCGGCTGCGCCTTCCACGCCTTGAAGCCCCAGTCCATGAAGCGCACCGATTCGGCGATGCGGCCGTTGAAGCTGTCCAGCCCCGCCACGACCATCACCAGACGGCGACCATCCTGCTCGGCCGAGCCGGTGAAGCCATAGCCCGCTTCCTGAGTATGGCCGGTCTTGAGGCCATCGGCGCCACTAATCTTGCCCAGAATGGGATTGCGGTTGGCCTGCTCGATCGCCGACCCGCCCATCGTCTGGCCCCAGGTGAAGGACTTGGTGGCGTAGAAACGCTTGTAGAGGTCGGGCGTCTCCTCGATCGTCGCCTGCGCCAGCGCTGCCAGATCTTCGGCCGTCACATAGGTGACGCCCTCATCGGGCCAGCCATTGCTGGTGCCGAAATGGCTGTTCTTGAGGCCGAGCCGCTTGCCCTCCTCGTTCATCAGGGCGACAAACGCCTGCTCGGTGCCGGCAATGCCTTCCGCCAGCACGACGCAGGCATCATTGCCCGACAAAGTAACGATGCCGTGCAGCAGATTTTCGACCGACACCTGTTCGCCCGCCGACAGGAACATGGTCGATCCCGCCTGCGGCCCATGCCATTGCCGCCAGGTTTCCGGACGCACGGTGAATTTGGTGTCGAGCTTCAGGTCGCCCTTCTGGATCAGGCGAAAGGCGACATGCGCCGTCATCATCTTCGCCATCGACGCAGGCGGAATGCGCGTCTGCCCGCCCTTGTCATACAGCACCGCGCCCGACGACAGGTCCTTCATATAGGCAATCGGCGCTTCGCTGGTGTAGGGCGGCGCGGAGGCGATCAGCGGCTGGGCGAGCAGCCCGGTGGCCAGGAGGACTGCAAGGGTTGTCTTCATCGGGAAACTGCCTTCGACTGGATGGATTCGCTTCGGGGCTTGTCGGCTATCGCTCGTCATTAGCCATGATCGGCATGTTCGCAAGGCCTTGCGCCGCTGCGGCGCGGACGCCGGCCTGCGCCGCCTGTCGCGTGGGATATGGCCCGAAGCGCACGCGCCACAGCCCCTCGCCCCCATGCACCTGCGCGCCGATCCGCTTGGCCAGGGCATCGGCGTTCGCGCGCGAGGAGAAAGCGCCGACCTGCACGACATAGCCGCCTTTCGTCATGGCGGGCTTAGCCGGCGGCGCGGGAGCCTTGGTGCGCGGTGCGGCAGGCGTGGCGAGCGCAGCAGGCGGTGCCGGCGCCGTATCGAACGACGCGCCGGCCCGCATGCGCGGCGCGGGCTTGAGCGTCGACGCGACCGGCGGCGGCATCGCTGGTGATGCGGCGGTCTTGGTCAGTCTCTCGCGCAGCACCTTCAGCAAGGCCGGCGGGCTTTCCAGCCGCTCGGCGGCGTGTTCATGCCGGCGCAGCGCCACCTGATCCTGATCGGGCGGATTGACGCGCCGGACGCGGACAGGCGCCGGGCCGCCCGCGAGACCCAACTGCGCCATCGCACCGGGGGACAGACCGATGATCCGATCATTGCGCATCGGCCCGCGGTCATTGATCCGCACCAGGATCGTGCGTCCGCTGTCGAGCGCCGTCACCTCGACATAGCTGGGCAGCGGCAGGCTCTTGTGCGCGGCGGTGATCGCGCCAGCCACGAAGGTTTCTCCGTTGGCGGTGGTTGCGCTTTTGCTGCCGGCGTCGATCGGCTCGGCATAGCCCGGTTCATCATAGGCGGCCGGATCGGCCGGCCGGTATGTCACGCCCGCGACGCTATAGGGCTCCCCCAGCAGCACCGGCCGGTCCTCCACCATGGCGGCGGGGCCTTGGGCAAGCGCCATGCCTGTGCCGAACGTCGCCGCCAGCGCGGCGAAGACCGCCTTATTGCCTGACCGCATCCGCCAGCAATCCTACCGACAAGGCGTAGAAATTGGAGCAATTATAATCGAGGATCGCGCGATAATTGCTGGTCAGCAGGTAAGCGGTCTTGCCGGGGCCATCGGGCTCCAGCAACGTCGCCATCATGCTGTCGCCCGGCCAGCGCCCACTTTCGGGCACCAGCCCCAGCCGGCGCCATTCCGCCATGGTCATCCAGCGGCTATGCCGGTTGAACACGCGCGGGCAGCGGGGCGGGTTGGTGCGCGCAATCAGTGCTGCGCGGTTCAGCCCCGAGGGCACCGAGACCGCAACGCCCCAGGGTTCGCCGCGCCGCCAGCCGGAATGCACGAAATAATTGGCGATCGACGCCAGCGCATCCGCTTCGCTGGTCCAGATGTCGGCCTTGCCGTCGCCATCGCCATCCTTGGCCAGGCGCAGATAGACGCTCGGCAGAAATTGCGGATAGCCGGTCGCGCCGGCCCAGCTTCCCACCAGCCGGCTGCGCGGCACGCCATTATCCAGCATCTTGAGCGTTGCCAGCAATTCAGGCTCGAACAGGGTGCGTCTGCGCCCTTCCCAGGCCAGCGTCGCCAGCGACCGGATCAGGTCGAAGTCGCCGGTATAAGACCCATAATTGGTTTCGTGGCCGAAGATCGCGACCATGATCTCCTCGGGAACGCCCGTTTCCGCTTCGATCCGCGCCAGCCGCGTGCGGTTCGCCTGATAAGCGGTCCGGCCGCGGCTGATCCGCGCGGCATCGACATGCTTGCGGCGATAGGGCTCGAAATTCGGGATCGGCGCATAGGCGCCGCCGCCCGGCTGGTTCTGGTCCAGTTCGATAACGCGGGGATTGGGCGTCAGCTCCGGCAGCACGGCGTTCAGCGTCGCGTCGCTGATGCCCATCGCCCGCGCCTTGGGCCGCAGGCTTTCCAGATAGGATTGAAAATCGCCGCTGGTCTGCGCGGTCGCCGGCGCCGGCGTCGCCGCGCCCACGAAAGCCGTCGCGGCCGTGACCCACAATGCCGACAGAATTGAGCGCAAAGAATCTCCCATGACCCTGTTGTTGCACAGGCCATGGCGGCCATGAAACCCCCTATCGAAGCCGCTGCGCCAAGAAGACGATGAACCGAGCCGGTCGATTTTGCGCTTGGCAACCGCGCAATCGACGCTAGGAAGCGCGCCAGGGACAGGTGGCCGAGTGGTTTAAGGCAGCGGTCTTGAAAACCGCCGTGGGTTTACGCCCACCGTGGGTTCGAATCCCACCCTGTCCGCCACTAGCTCAAGCGGTGGATCGCCCTCAGGCATATTGCCCCGGCGACACCTCGCGCAGGGTGATCGGAGCATCTTGAGCGTCGGAGACATGCGCCTCGCCTATGATCGCGCGGGGGTCGACGGCGTGGCTCAGCAGCAGGCCGCAACGGTCCGGACCGTTCCAGATCACCGTGCCGCTTACTTCCAGACGATCGGCGATCAGCGTCACGCGCTCGCCCACGACCGGCAGCCATGCGCCCACGACCAGCGCGCCATAGATGGAGATGTTTCGCACCTCCACCGGCTGGCTGGTGCCGTCCCAACTGAGCATCGCGGGTATCTGGGCGGCGAAGCGTTGTTCCCGCCTTCGTTCCGCCCGCGCCCGGCAAATCGTCTGTTCCATCGCCTCTCTCCCGGTTTGCCCCCCGGGTTCAGAGACACAGAGTCCGCCTCAAATCTTGAAAAAAGGTTACCGGCGGCGATCAGGGGCGCGCCGGCCGATCGGCGCGCCCGAATGCGTCAGGCGAGTGCGCCGTGGCAATGCTTGTATTTCTGACCCGATCCGCAAGGGCACGGCGCGTTGCGGCTGATGTCGAGATTGGAGAAATCCTCGCCCGGAACCGCCGGCGCGGGAGCCCGAGGGATGGTGGTCGTGATGCCGCCCAGCTGCCCCGCGTCGATGTCGCCGCTATTATCCTCGCCCGAAAACGGGTCGATATGCGTGGTGATGAAATCGGGCAGCACGGGCAGGCCGTAATCCTCCATCGGCGGCTGCTCCATGCGGAACTGCACGCGGGCGATCGATCCGGTCACATCCTCGCGGATATTCTCCAGCATGCGTTCGAACAGGGCGAAGGCTTCCTGCTTATATTCGTTGATCGGCGTCTTCTGCGCATAGGCGCGCAGATGCACCACCTGGCGCAGCGCGTCGAGCGTCGAGAGATGCTCCTTCCAGTGATGGTCCAGGCTCTGGAGCAGGATCGACTTTTCGATCATGTGCCAGTCGGCGGCGTCGATCTCCTTGACCTTCTCGGCCACCGCGGCGTCGGCCAGGGCGACCAGCCGTTCCTCGATCATTTCGGGGTCGACCGCGTCTTCGGCCAGCCACGCGTCGAAGTCGGGTTCCAGGCCCAGTATCTCGGCGGTGCGCGCCTTCAGCCGCTCCATGTCCCATTGTTCGGGATAGGTGCCCGGCGGGCAGGATGCGCCCACCAGGTCATTGACCGTCTCGTGCCGCATGTCGGTCACGACATCGTCCACCGTGTCGGCGTCCATGATGTCGCTGCGCTGCTCGTAGATGACCTTGCGCTGGTCGTTCATCACGTCGTCATATTCGACGACCTGCTTGCGGATGTCGTAGTTGCGCGCCTCGACCTTCTTCTGCGCGGTCTCGATCGCCTTGCTCAGCCATTTGGACGGCGGCAGCGCCTCGCCATCCTCCAAGTTGGACCGGATCATCTTGGCGAACATCGTGTCGGGGCCGAAGATGCGCATCAGGTCATCGTCGAGGCTGAGGTAGAAGCGCGACAGGCCCGGGTCGCCCTGCCGCCCCGAGCGGCCGCGCAGCTGATTGTCGATGCGGCGGCTTTCGTGCCGCTCGGTCGCCAGCACGAACAGGCCGCCGGCGGCCAGCACTTCCTGCTTCTCCGCCTCGATCTCCGTCTCGATCCGGGCGATCGCCGCCTCGCGCTCCGGCCCTTCGGGCATATCGCGCAGCTCGTCCTCGACCCGCATTTCCAGATTGCCGCCCAGCTTGATGTCGGTGCCGCGACCGGCCATGTTGGTGGCGATCGTCACCGCGCCCTTGCGGCCGGCCTGCGCCACGATGTGCGCTTCGCTTTCATGGAAGCGGGCGTTCAGCACCGCATGCTTGACGCCTTCCTGGTTCAGGAATTCCGACAGCATTTCGGACTTCTCGATCGACACCGTGCCGACCAGTACCGGCTGCCCCTTTTCGGCATGGACCTTGATGGTCTTGGCGATGCCGCGGAACTTGTCCTCCAGGCTCTTGTAGAATGTGTCTTCCTCGTCGACGCGCTGGACCGGCCGGTTGGTCGGGATGGTGACGACGTTCATCTTGTAGATTTCGTAGAATTCGGTCGCTTCGGTCGCGGCTGTCCCGGTCATGCCCGAAAGCTTGGGGTACATGCGGAAATAATTCTGGAAGGTGATCGATGCGAGCGTCTGGTTCTCCGGCTCGATGTTGACGCCTTCCTTGGCCTCGACCGCCTGGTGCAGGCCGTCGGACCAGCGGCGTCCGTCCATCATGCGGCCGGTGAACTCGTCGATGATGACGACCTTGCCGTCCTTGACGATATAGTCGATGTCGCGGCGGAACATGACGTTCGCGCGCAGCGCCTGGTTCACATGGTGGACCACGGCGGTATTCTCGAAATCATAGAGGTTGGCGCCCTGCAGCAGGCCCGCCTGCTCCAGCAGCCGCTCGATCTTCTCGGTGCCGTCCTCGGTCAGGGTGACGGTACGCTGCTTCTCGTCCTTCTCGTAATCCGCTTCGGTCACCTGCTTCACGATCGCGTCGACGGCGACATACAGTTCCGACTTGTCGTCGGTGGGCCCCGAAATGATCAGCGGCGTGCGCGCTTCGTCGATCAGGATCGAATCGACCTCGTCGACGATCGCGTAATTGAACGGGCGCTGCACCATCGACCCGCGATCGAACTTCATATTGTCGCGGAGATAATCGAAGCCCAGCTCATTGTTCGTCGCATAGGTGATGTCGGCATTATAGGCGGCGCGCCGCTGATCTTCCGACAGGTTGGGCACGATGACGCCCGTGGTCAGCCCCAGGAAGCGATAGACCTGGCCCATCCAGTCACAGTCGCGGCTGGCCAGATAGTCGTTCACCGTGACGACATGGACGCCCTTGCCCTCCAGCGCGTTAAGGTATGTGGCCAGCGTCGCAACCAGCGTCTTGCCCTCGCCCGTGCGCATTTCGGCGATCTCGCCGCGATGCAAGACGATGCCGCCCACCATCTGCACGTCGAAATGGCGCATGCCCAGCACCCGCTTGGATGCTTCGCGCACCGTGGCGAAGGCTTCGGGCAGCAAGTCGTCCAGCGTCTCGCCGGCGGCCAGCCGCTCGCGAAAGCGCGCGGTCTGGGCGGTCAGGTCCGCGTCGCTCAGCGCCTCGATTGTGGATTCAAGGGATGCGATCCGTTCGACGACCTTGCCCAGCGACTTGACATAACGTTCGTTGGACGATCCGAAGATGGACTTGGCGAGTGCGCCGAACATGAGCTCTCCCTGAGCGAAAGGACTAGAAGGCGTAACAAGCCACGCCGCAAACATTTGAGCGGCAAATAGGCATCGGTCGGGCGCGCGTCAATTCAGCGCGGGGCGACGCGGCGCTAAAAGCCTGTCAGGCTTGCGCGATCCTGCGCGCTTCGGCTTCGCGCAGCACCTCGGCCCAGCGTTCGGCGATCCGACCGCGGCCGTAATGGCGATCGAGATGCGCCCGCCCCGCCGCGAGCCGCTCCTGCTCCCCTTCCCAGCCAAAGGCGTAGCGCGCAAGCCCGCCCTGCCAGTCGTCGAGCACGATATAGGGGCGCAATTCCTCATAGGACTCGATCGAATCCGCGATCACGCCCAGGCCCGCCATCATCGCCGTCGCCGGGCGGTTGATCGATTTGCCGAGCGTATAGTCGTTGCGCGGCACCGGGATGATGGCGGCGCGATGTGCGCGCAGCGCGCGCGAGAAGCCCGCCAGCGACCAGGGCAGATAATGATGGGGGATGCTCCAGTCCGCCGACGCCTTGCGATAAAGAGCGGGCTTGTTGCTGATGATCGTCAGCGTCACGGGATGGCGAGCGGCGAAGCGCTCCAGTTCGGCGACACTGTCACGCAGCTGGCACAGCCCGGCGACGCCTGGCATGTTGTTGCCGAACCAGACGCAATGCAGCGCATCCCCGTGCCGTGCATGGAACCGCTCCAGCTGGCCCAGCCGCCAGCGATCCAGCAGCGGCAGCCGGCGGGCGCCCTTGGCCGACATGTCGTCCAGCATATCGGGGACGACCCGCACCCGGTCGCTGATGTCCGGCACCGACTGGATCAGCAACTGGCCCATGCGTTCGGTCGGCACCGTCACCAGGTCCGCCCGGCACAGCAGGTGATTGGTCCGCATGCCGTGGCGGGCGGAACGCTGGCAGCGATTATTGGCGAAGCGATTGTCGCAAATATCGAAGATCAGGCTGGATCGCGCCGCCGCTGCCGCCCGCACGACCTTCATCGCGCCCCGGCCGAACGCCTTGGAAATGACGACAGCGTCAAAGGCGGGCGCACGGCGCACGCGTGGATAGCGCGCGATCCGCAATCCGGCGTCGCGCAGCGCCGCCATCGGCTCCAGCACGCGAAGCCGGATGCTCGCCTTTCTGGGCGAATAGCGTTTGGCATAAAAGGCGAACCGGCCCCCGCCCAAGTCCGTCATGATAAGCGACCCTATTTTGTGCTGCACCTTATCAGCATGACGTCGCGCACCGCGCAAGCCCGCCGCATATTCCGCGTCGCCCGTTCGGCACAGGCTGGCTTTCGCGCGCGGCCCATCCTATGGCGAGGCCATGGACAGATCGCCCCTCGCCCCCGCCGCCTTCCCGTCCCTTCCCGCCATTGCCGGGGTCACGCTGCGCACCGCGCGCGCGGGCTACAAGGCGTGGGACCGCTGCGACCTCACTTATGTCGAGCTGGACGAAGGAACGGCGGTCGCCGGCGTGACGACGCAGAGCAAATGCCCCTCACCCGAAGTCGAATGGTGCCGCGACGCCATTCCGCTGGGCGCGGCGCGTGCGCTGGTGGTCAATGCCGGCAATGCCAATGCCTTCACCGGGCACCGCGGCCGCGCGGCGGTGGAAGCGATCGCGGCCAGGGTCGCCAATCACCTCGCCTGCCTGCCGTCGGATATCTTCATCTCCTCGACCGGGGTCATCGGCGTGCCGCTGCCCGTCGACAAGGCCGAGGCGGGGCTGGAGGCGGCCTTCAGCGCCACCCCCTGCGATTGGGAGGAAGCGGCGATCACGATCGGCACCACCGACACCTATCCCAAGGGCGCCTGCGCCAGCGCGCTGATCGGCGAGACGCGCGTCGATCTGGTCGGCATCATCAAGGGGTCGGGCATGATCGCGCCCGACATGGCGACGATGCTGGGCTATATCTTCACCGACGCCGCGATCGAACCGGGGCTGTTGCAGCAGATGCTTTCGGCCGCGAACAAGCGGACCTTTTCCTGCATCACCGTGGATAGCGATACCTCGACCAGCGACACTGTGCTCGCCTTCGCGACCGGCAAGGCGGGCAATGCGCCGCTGCGATCGATGGACGATCCGGGCGCTGACGCCTTTGCCGCCGCGCTCGCCGATCTCTGCCGCCAGCTGGCGCATCTGGTCGTCCGCGATGGCGAAGGCGCGACCAAGTTCGTGGAAATCAGCGTCGAAGGGGCGAGCAGCGATGCGAGCGCGCATCGCATCGGCCTGTCGATCGCCAATTCGCCGCTGGTCAAGACCGCGATCGCCGGCGAAGACGCCAATTGGGGCCGCGTCGTCGCTGCCATCGGCAAGGCGGGCGAACCCGCCGACCGCGACACGCTGTCGATCCGCTTCGGCGCCACGCAGGTCGCCACCGGGGGCCTGGCGGTAGAAGGCTATGACGAAGCGCCGGTCGCCGCGCATCTCAAGGGGCAGGAGATAGAGATTGGCGTCGATCTGGGGCTGGGCGATGGCCGCGCCACCATCTGGACCTGCGACCTGACGCATGGCTATATTTCGATCAACGCGGATTATCGCAGCTGATGACGCTCGCCCTGCATGAACCCGTCGTCGCGCTGATGCGGCAAGTGGCGCGCGATGTGGTGATGCCGCGTTTCCGCAATCTCGCCGCGCATGAAATCAGCGAGAAGGCGGCGAATGACTTCGTCACCATCGCCGACAAGGAAAGCGAACTGCGCCTGGCCGAAGGGCTGGCGGCTATCCTGCCGGAGGCCGGCATCATCGGCGAGGAAGCCTGCGCCGCCGACCCGACGATCCTGGAACGCGCGGGCCACGGGTTGAACTGGATCATCGACCCGATCGACGGGACCGGCAATTTCGCGTCGGGCAATCCGCCCTTCGGCATCATGATCGCGCTGGCGGACGCCGGCGCCACGCTGGCGGGCTGGATCCTCGATCCGATGACCGGGCGGCTCTGCCATGCGCTGCTGGGCGGCGGCAGCCATATCGACGGGGAGCAGGTGCAGGCGCGCGAAAGCGGCGGCGACCTGCCGATCGCGGCGCTGGCGGTCTATTTCATGACGGAAGACGAGCGCGCCGATATCCAGCGACGCGCGGACGGCCAGTTCGCCGTGGTCGACATTCCCCGCTGCGCCGCGGAGCAATATCCGCGGCTGGTGCTGGGCCAGAATGACGTGTCGGTCTTCGCGCGCACCCTGCCCTGGGATCATGCGGCGGGCACGCTGTTCGTCAATGAAGCGGGCGGGTGCTGCCAGCGGCTGGACGGCAGCCCCTATCTGGTGGGCGACATGCGCCGCGGGCTGCTGGGCGCATCCTCGCCGCGGCTGTGGGAACGGGCGACGCAGCAGCTGTTCAGCTGAACAGACAAGTCCGACAGCGAACACGACAGGTGGGGGTGTTTGATCGCGCCCGAACGCAAACCCGCGCACTTGTCGCTTTCGCTGTCAGAGTACGGCGAAAAGGCGCGCATCGACAACCACTTGGCCGATGCGACGCAGCGACGGCCGAGGCAGGGTCCATGGCCCTGCTCCGAACCGCCGCCATGTGGCGTCAGAGGACGCTTTCGATCCAGCCCTTGAGCGCGCTCTTGGGCGCCGCGCCGACCTTGGTCGCGCTGACCTCGCCATTCTTGAACAGGATCATCGTCGGAATGCCGCGCACGCCATATTTGCCCGGCGCGTCGGGATTTTCGTCGATGTTGATCTTGGCGATCGTGACCTTGTCGGCCAGTTCCTCGGAGATTTCCTCCAGGGCCGGGCCGATCATCTTGCACGGGCCGCACCATTCCGCCCAGAAATCGACGAGCACCGGCTTGTCGGCGGCGATCACGTCTTCCTGGAAGCTGACATCGGTAACTGCCTTGGTGGCCATGGGTAAATCTCCTTTGCTTGGCGCAATATCTAGGATGATGGCGCGTGTCGCTCAACGGGCGGGAGCGGCAAATTCTCCTGCGCGGGGACAAAGCCCGGCTTGTGCGCCGCCAGGAGGGCCGCCGGCAGGGTGATGAGCCGCGGCGCGCTGGTGTAGAGCAGGCCAGCCTCGATCCGCCGATCGGGAAAGATCACGGCGAGCGCCGCGGCATAGGCGGCCATCTGCCGAATATGGGAGGGCGGCACGTCGGCCAGCGTCAGGGGCGCGACTCGCCCGGTCTTGAAATCCACGAACTGCACCACGTCCGGTCCGACGCAGAGGCGATCGACGGTGCCGGCGATCACCGCCTCCCCCACAACGGCGGCGATCGGCGCTTCGGCGAGCGCATCGGGACCGAATAGGCCCACAAAATCGGGCGCGTCGATGACGCGCAGCGCCTGGGCGATCAGGTCGCGCCGCGCGCCGGCATCGTCGAGCCCCTGCTGCGCCAGCCAGCGATTGGCCGCCGCGTCCCGCTGCGACGGCGCCAGCGCGGGCAGCCGCTCGAACAGGGCATGGAGCCAGCGGCCTCGCTCGGCCGCGGCGCGCATCGCCGCTGTGGGCGGGGGATAGGGCACGTCATCCTCGACCTGAGCCGATGGGGCCAGCGGCCGGGGCGGCCGCGCCTCGGCCGGCGCGGCTTGCCGCAGCCAGGCGGGCGCGTCGACCGGCACCTCGGCCACTGCTTCCTCCGACGCCGCCTCCTTGGCGGGCAGTTGTTCCGCCCCGCGCCAGCGCCGCGCCGCTCCCCATAGCGGATCAGCCTCCCACTCCGTGCCCAGCGACACCATCGCGCCTTCGACCGCGGCGAACCAGCTTTCGGGCTTCACCTCGCCCTTGGCGCGCGGCCCCAGCGACCCGGCTACAACCAGCTTTTCCTCGGCACGGGTCAGCGCCACGTAGAGAAGCCGCCAATGCTCCTCCCGCTCGACCGCCGCCGCCGCTTCGGCCACTTCGCCGATCGGCCCCTGGCGCTCGGCCTTGCGCGGCGGCAGGATGGGCAAGCCGTTCCATTCCAGCATGTCCGCGCGATTGCCGGCGTCGGGATCGAGGCAGGCGTCCGCCAGGATGACGATCGGCGCCTGCAATCCCTTGGCGCCATGAACCGTCAGCAGCCGCAGCATGTCGCCCTGCGCCGCGGCGTCGCGGACAATTTCCACCTCGCCGCGGTCGAACCAGTCGATGAAGCGCTGGAGCGAGGGATGATCGTCGCTTTCGAAGGCAAGCGCCGCGTTCAGCAATTCCTCGATCGGATCGGCCGCTTCCGCGCCCAGCCGCTCGATCAGCTTGTGCCGCCCGTCCATCGGCCCCGACAGGATCGCTTCCAGATAGCGGTAAGGGGTCGAGAAATCCGCCACGGACAAGAGGTCGCGCAGCGGCTTCAGCAGGTGCTCGTCCAGCGTCTGGTTGAGATGCCGCCACAGCCCCGTCTTCCGCCCGATCAGGCGGACCATCAGATCATCCTGCGTCCACCCGATCAGCGGCGAGACCAGCAAAGCGGCGAGGTTCAGCTCATCCTCGGGCTGCACCGCGAAGCGCAGCGCCGCCAGCAGGTCGCGCACCGCGAGCGGCGCATTGAGCCGCAGGCGGTCGATGCCCGCCACGGCGACCTGCTCCTCATACAGGCGCGCGACGATCAGCCGCGCCAGCTCGCTGCGGCGGCGCACCAGGATCATGATGTCGCCAGCGCGCACCGGGCGGCCGCGGCTTTCCAGCATCACCCCGTCGTCGATCCACTGCCGCACCTGCCGCGCGATGCGCTGGGCGAGAACGCGCTCCTGATCGTCGACCCAATCCTCCTCGCCCTCGGCGTCTTCGGTCAGATTGGCGATGACCGGCTTCCAGAGCAGCACTTCGCCCGGATGGCGATTGGCGCTGTCATGACGCACATCGCCGCTTTCCAGCCCCAGCCGCTCGGCCCGCAGCGTCGCGATGGTGCGATCGACAACATCCAGCACGGCCGGCGTCGAGCGGAAACTGCGGTCGAGCGAGAGGTTGAAGAAGTCGTGGCCAGCCCCGTCCGCATCGCGCTGGAACAGCAATTGCGCGGCAGCGAAATTTTGCGGGCTGGTGCCCTGGAAGCCGAAAATCGCCTGCTTGAAGTCGCCGACGGTGAAGATGGTGCGGACCCGCTCCCCTTTCGCGCCTTCGCCGCTGAAGAACTCCTCCGCCAACGTGCGGACGATGCGCCACTGGGCGGCATTGGTGTCCTGCGCCTCGTCGACCAGGATATGGTCGATCCGCTGGTCGAGCTTGTAGCGGATCCACTCGGCGATGCCCGGCTGCTCCAGCAGGCTGGCGGTGCGGCCGATCAGATCGTCGAAGTCGACCGCGCCGGCGAGCCGCTTGGCGCGCGCATAGGCGCGGGCATAGGCGCGGCCGGCGTGCAGCGCCTGGCCCAGCAACGCGGCATAGTCGGCGCGCAGCTTGAGCGCGATCAGTTCGGCGCAGCGGCTGTGCAGCCGCGCCGCCATCTCGCCATAGCCATCGACCGGTGGCACCCACCCTTTGGCGTCAATAATATCGCCATCCGCCTTGGCCCAGGCGCGATGGAGATCGATGAGGCCCGCGGCGCGCCCGGCAGGATCGAGCGCGCGCCAGGCGGCGATCCGCTCGCATCGCTCCAGACCCCGGCCCTTGCCCCAGTCCGCATTGGCGCGGACGACCCATTCCAGCGAACGCAGGTCGAACATGTCGTCGCAGCACTGATCGGCAAGCCATTGATCGATATCGCCTTCCGGCAGGTCCAGCGCCTGGTTCAGCCAGGGGGCGATGTCGGCCGGCAGCGCATCCAGCGCGTCCCCCCGCGCGGCGCAGCGCAGCAGGAAGCCTTCCGCCCCGCCCTCGCCCAGCCGCAGGCTGAGCGCCTGAAGCGCCGCCATCAGCGCGTCATCGCCCTCTTCCTGTGCGCCCACCACCAGGTCGGCCAGCGTCTGGCGCGCCAGGGTCGATTGCTCGCGCTGGTCGAGCGGGCGAAAACCCGGCGCCAGCTCGGCTTCCAGCGGAAAGGCGGTGAGCAGTTGCTGGCAGAACCCATGGATGGTCTGGATGCGCAGGCCACCGGTCGATTCCAGCACCTCCGCGAACAGACGCCGGGCATGGTCCTGCATCTGCGGCCCATGATCCTCGCCTAGCGCGATCAGGTCGGCGGCAAGGCCGGGGCCGTCCATCTGCACCCAGGCGGCCAGCCGGTCATGGATGCGATCGGCCATTTCCGCCGCGCCCGCCTTGGTGAAGGTGAGGCAGAGGATATTTTCGGGGCGCACCCCCTGCAGCAGCAGGCGGAACACGCGCGCCGTCAGCACATGGGTCTTGCCCGTGCCGGCGGAGGCCGAAAGCCACACATGCGCGTCCGGCGCCGCGGCGCGCGCCTGATCGCCCAGCAATTTCTGAAGCGCGCGCGCCTTAGCCATCGTCGCGGCCATACCATTCCTCCAGCCGCATCAGCTGGTCATAATCGCCATAATTGGCGAGTTCGGGGTTCAGTTGCGCCACGAAGGGCGCATTGCCCAACAGATAGTCATTCGCCAGTGTTTCGAAATGGGCGTGGGCATGGGCGGTGAATTCGTCGGTCACGATCTTGTCGCGCTTGCCCATCGGATCGACCGGCCGTTCGCGATAGCCGAACTGATCGCCCTTCTTGGCGAGCGACCAATATTCGAAGTCGCCCGCCCTGAGCGAGGGCCCCAGCCCGTCGAACCCGCCCAGTTCGGCCAGCACCCCCAGCAGGCCCAGCTGCAGCGAGAAGCCGGCCTTCACCTGCCGCGCGCTCGGCGGCTTGCCGGTCTTGTAGTCGATGATGCCGATGCGGCCGTCGGCCAGCCGGTCCAGCCGATCCGCCTTGCCCATCAGCGTGACGCCTGCGACCTCGGCCCGTCCCTCCTGCTCGACCGAGAGGATGGTGCGCCCCTCGGCCTTGTCGCGCGCGACCTCTGCCGCGATCCAGCGGATCGATTCGATCAGGCGCGGCTGCCACAGCGCCTTGAGCAGCGGGTGGACTTGCGGCTGGTCGAACATGGCGCGCGCACGCGCTTCCAGATCGGCGGGATCGAGCGTGCCTGCTTCGGCCCAGCGTTGCAGCACGTCATGCACCGCCGTGCCGCGCCAGGCGGGCCCGGCATCGGCATCAACCGGGTCGAGCCGCGTGAGGCGCAGGATGCGCCGCGCGTAGAAAGCGAAGGGATCAGCCTTCAACCGATCGACGTCGGTCACCGGAATGACGCGCGGCCGCGCGGCGACCGGCGGCACGGGCGCGGGTCGCCGCGCCGGCCCATAGGCCGACGGCGCGTCGATCGCCCGCGACAGCAGGGCATAGCGGTCGGCGGATTTCCACTGCGGCCCGGCCATCGCCTTCAGGCGCAGCCACAGGCGCGAAGCGACCGCCGGGCCGCCGCTGCCGCGCCGGGCGCGCGTGATCAGCACGCGCGGCGCGCCCAGTGCGCCAGCGAAATCATGCGCGGCGAGACCGATGCGCGTCTCTAGTCCTGGCAGTCCCAGTTCGCGGCGGATGCGCGGGGCCAGCCATGGATCGGGTGCCGGCAGGCCGGGCCAGGTGCCTTCGTTCAAGCCCCCCAGGATCATGAGATCGGCCTGAGTCAGGCGCGCCTCGATCAGGCCCAGGATCGACAGGCGCGGGTGACCGCCCTGCGGCGGACGCACGGCAAGGCCGCCCAGCATATGATCGAGCAAGGCCGGCAGCGCGCGCGGATCGGCCTGCCGCGGGCCTTCTGGGGCGGCGGCCTCCATCTCGGTGAAAAGGTCGGCGGCGGCATGCCCCTGATGCCCCGCCCAGATCGCGTCCGCCGACAGCGCGCTCGCCTGTTCCCGCAGCGCCGCCAGTTGCGCGGCCAGGCCGGTGGCGTCGACGAAGGCGGTTTCCAGCGGCTCCAGAACGGCGCGCGCGGTCGGCCACCAGGCGCGCACCCGATCCCGCAGGCCGCGATGCCGGTCGTCGTCCTGCGGCAGCAGCAGCAGGTCGATGCCGTGCAGCCCAGCCTGCGGACGCGGGCCGCGCAGCAGCAGGTCCAGGCCGCGCACGCCCTCCAGCCAGGGAAGCCGTGCTTCTCCGCGCATCACCAGCGGATGCTTGAGCAAGGTCAACAGCGGCACTGGCGCGAAGCGTTCCGCCACCGCTTCCGCCATCGCGATCAGCAGAGTGCCGGGCGGCAGGCGCGACAAGGGCTGGCCCGCGCTGTCGTCCGCCTCGATCCCCCACCGGCGCAGATGCGCGGACACGCGCGTCGCCAGCTGCCGGTCCGGCGTCACCAGCGCAGCGGTGCGGCCCGGCGTTTCCAGCGCCTCGCGCAGGGCAATGGCGATGGCCTGCGCCTCCTCGCCAGGCGTCGCGAGTTCCAGCGCCTCCACCCCGGCGAGCGAACGGTCGGCGGTCTTGAGGTCGCGCCAGCGGCTGGTGAGCCGCGGCGGCAGCATGGCGTTGGAGATATTGCGTCCCCGCACCGCGCGCGCATCATGCTCGCTGCCCCAGCGCCATTGCGCGACATCCTCGCGCGTGGCGCTCATGCGGTCGAGCAGGCGCTTGAGCGCATATTGCGGATGGCTCTCATGCCCCGGCGGCCGCTGGCCGGTGACCGGATCGGGATCGAACGGGCCGATCGCGTCCCAGGCGTCGGCGTCCATATGCTGGTCGAGCCCGGCGAACACCACCAGCCCGCGCGGCATTTCGGACACCCGGCGGAGCAGGGGCGCGACGGCCGGCGCAGTGGTCGAGATCCCTGCCGCGGCGACGAAGCCGGGCGGCGGATGCGCGCCCCACCGATCGGCCAGCCGATCGAACAAGCGGTTGCGGCGGTCGGCAAGGTCGATGCAGCCGATCCGCGCCAATTCATCGGGCCAGCGCGCGATCAGTATCTCGAACAGGGTCAGCGACACCTGCCAATGGCGCGAAAGGTCGGCGGACAGGTCCAGCTCGCGCAGCGCCCGCAGCGGCACGCGCTCCACCTGCATCTGGTCCAGCACCGCGCCCAGCGCCTGCGCCAGTTGCAGCGCTTGCCCCGCGTCGATGTCGGGCCGAACGTCCTGCACCATGCGCGCCAGCATCATCTGCCGCCGCATCGGCGCGACCGCAGGCGGGATCGGCGCTTCCTCGCCCAGCGGGTCGAGCGCGCCGCCCACTTGCTCGCCCAGATCCGGATCGCCGATCGCGACGAGGCGCGGCAGCAGCAGGCCGCCGCCCGACTGGCGCACGAAAGCGTCGCGCACCGCCCGGATGGCGCGGTTGTTGGGCAGCAGCACCATGCCCTGCGCCAGCGCCATGGGATCGCCGCGATGCTGCGCCAGCAGGCCGGTCACCAGCGCATCGGCGAAGGCGCGGTGCGCGGGAATGGTGAACAGCGACGGGCGCGCCCGCTCACCCATGGGCGAGCATCGACTCCACGACGGGGATCGCCGCTGGCGTGCCGACATCGAACCACAGCCCCTGGTGCGACACGCCATAGAGGCGCCCTGCCGCGATCGCGCGGTTCCAGAAGATGTTGGTCGAAAAGACGTCGCCGGGCGGATCGACCAGCAGCGTCGGCGAAAGAATCTGGATGCCGATATAGACGAAGGGCGCAACATGCCCCTGCTTGCGCCGGGTCAGGCGGCCATTGGCGTCCATCCGGAAGTCGCCCATGCCGCTGTGGCAGTAGGCGCGCGCCTGCGGGACGAGCAGCAGCAGCGCGTCCATCCGCTCCGGGTCCCAGACGCGGCGCATCATGGCGAAGGTTTCGGCCGGGCCGTCGATCCAGAAATTGTCGCTGTTGACGCAGAAGAAAGGCTCGTCGCCCAGCAGCGGCTTTGCCTGCATCAGGCCGCCGCCCGTCTCCAGCAGCTTCGCGCGTTCGTCGGACACGGTGAATTCCAGCCCGCACCGCCGCGCCTTGAGATGCGCTTCGACCGTGTCGGCGAGATAATGGACATTGACCACCACCTTGCGCACGCCGCCGGCCTCCAGCCGGTCGAGCGCATGATCCATCAGCGGCTTGCCCGCCACCTTGACCAGCGGCTTGGGTCGCGTCGCGGTAAGCGGCCGCATCCGCTTGCCAAGGCCCGCCGCCATCAGCATCGCGGTGTCGATCATGCGCGCGCCCTCATGCCAGCGCAAAGGCCTGCAGCGCCTGATGACGCTTTTCGGCGGGGATATTCTGCGCGAACCATTGGGCCACCGGGGCGAGCGCGGGATGTGCAAGGTCGCGCTCCAGCAGGCCCCACATCCGCGGCAGATAGGAGAGATAGCGCGGCTTGCCGTCGCGCTTCCACAGGCGGGTGAAGATGCCGATGATCTTGGCGTTGCGCTGAGCCCCGAGCACGGCATAGACCGCGTCGAAATCCGCGGGCGGCGCGGCGATCGTCTTATAATGGGCCAGCATGGCCGCCTCCACCGCCACCGGTACGTCGCGCCGCGCATCCTGCAGCAGCGAGACGAGGTCGTAGGCGGGATGGCCGATCAGCGCGTCCTGGAAATCGAGCAAGCCAAGGCCATGCGAGGTCGGATCGTCGATCAGCATGATATTTTCGGCATGATAGTCGCGCAGCACCGTGACCGACGCGCTGGCCGACTGCTCGACCAGCGGCAACACCTGATCCCATGCGCCGACATAGGCGTCGACATCGACCATGAGGTCGACGGCCGGGCAATAATATTCGGTCAGCAAACCGACTTCGCGCTGATAGACGCCGCGATCATAGGGCGGCAGGTCAGCGGGCGGCAGCCGATGCAGTTCCGCCAGCAGATCGACCGCGCGGGCATAGACCGACAATTCCTCGCCCGGATGCACGTCCAGATGCTCCTTGACCCGCAGGTCGCCGAAATCCTCGATCAGGACCAGGCCCTGGGTCAGGTCGCGCGCCAGGATACGCGGCGCGGCAAAGCCATCCTGCCGCAATCGTTCGGCGATGGCGATGAAGGGGCGCGGATCCTCCTGCGGCGGTGGCGCGTCCATCAGCACGGCTTGCCCTTCCCGGCCGACGACGCGGAAGTAGCGGCGAAAGGAGGCATCGCATGCCAGCGGCAGGATCGCGGCTTCTCCCCACCCGGCCTGGGCGAGGAAAGCGGGGGCGGCGGCGGGCGGGATCAAATCTGGGACCATCGATCCGTCCAAGCCTCCGGCACGTCCGCTGTCAAGCGTCGCGCGCCATCCTCCAATATCTCTATGGTGAGGCGCAGGCTATGCGGCCACAGCGCGTCGCCCAGCCGATCGGGCCATTCGATCAGGAGCAGCCCGTCCATCAGATAATCGCCGAGCGCCAGTTCCTGCGTTTCGTCGGCGTCGTCCAGCCGGTAGAGATCGACATGAGTCACCGGGAGGCTGACCTCCGGCACGTCATAGGGCTGGACGATGGCGAAACTGGGGCTGGGCGCTTCGCCTTCCAGGCCCAGTGCTTCCAGCAAGCCCCGCGCCAGCGTCGTCTTGCCGGCGCCAAGCCCGCCTTCCAGCGCGATGACGTCGCCGATCCGCGCCTGCCGCGCGATGCGACGGCCAAGGTCCAGCATCGCCGCTTCATCGGGCAAGTCCAAAACCGGGTCAGCCACGCGGCAATTCGATCAGGATCATGGTGCCCTGCCCCTTCTTCGACACGAGCTGCAGCGTACCGCCATGCGCCTGCACCAGCTGGCGGGCGAGCGGCAGCCCCATGCCCGCCTTCGCGCCGGTGCGGGCCTGCTCGGCGCGGACCAGCGGTTCGAAGATCGCCTGCTGCCGATCGGCGGGAATACCGGGACCATTGTCGGAAATGACGATCCGCGCCTGTTCCGCCGTACCGTCGCCATGGAGCAGAATGCGCGCGCCGCGGCTGCAATAATTGAGCGCATTTTCGAGCAGATGGTCGATGCACTGGCCGATCCGCCGTTCATCGCCCCGCACCACGCCGACTGTCGGCGCCAGTTCCAGCGCCAGCTCCATGCCCTTCGCCGCCGCGTCGCCGCGCAGCCGATCGACCCGCGCCCGCGCCAGCGAGGCGAGGTCGACCGGCAGCCGCTCGATCGGCAACGTCCCCGCCTCGCTCTGCGTCAGGTCGAGCACATTGTCGATCAGCATCGCCAGCCGGCCGGTGCTCTGCAGGATGCCCTCGACATAATCCCTGGCCGAGTCCGACAATGCGCCGGCATAGCCCGCGCTCATCATCTCGGCGAAACCGGCAATGGTGGTGAGCGGCGTGCGCAGCTCATAGCTCATGTTGGTGACGAAGGCGGTCTTGATCTTGTCCGCCTGCTCCAGCGCCTCGTTGCGGTCGCGCAGCACCTGTTCGACCCGTCGGCTGTCGGTGACGTCCAGCATCGTGAAAAGGGCATTGCCGTCCGGCAACGGGATGGCGGCAAATTCGAAGATGCGTCCGTCGGCGAAGCCGACATGGCCCATGCGCTGCTTGCGCTCCAGCGTCGCGGCGCGCACCAGTTCGCGCACCAGATTGCTCTGCTGCGGCTTTGCCAGGCAGGATTGCACGTCACGCATCAGGTCATCGATGCGCGGATGGGTGGCGAGCAGTTCCTCGCTGGCGCCCCAGACCGTGCGGAAGCGGCTGTTCCACATCTGCAGCCGGCCATCGGCCGCGAACACGCCGATCGATTCGAACAGATTGTCGAAGGTCGCGGTGCGCACGCGCAGCAGCGTGTCGCGCGCGCTCGACAGCTGGACCTGTTCGGTGCGATCCTCGAAGATCAGCAGCAATCCGCCATCGGGAAGCGGCTGGGCATAGACGCGCAGATGCGTGCCGTCCTGCAGCAGCCAATTTTCCTCCAGCGGCTCGGGCGACAGGAACCAGTCGCGCCGCTCCGCCCGCCAGGCCGGAAAATCGCGATGTTCGGGCAGACGGCGCGCATCGCGCATCTGGTCGAGCACGCGTTCGAACAATGGCGCGTCGGCCAGGGCGTCCTGGCGCAGGCCGAAAAGGCTGATGAAGGGCTGGTTCCAGAAGCGCAGCGTCCGATCGGAGCCGAAGCGGGCCACACCAGCGGAGAGGCGGTCGAGCAGATCGCGCTGGGCCGCTTCCAGCCGGCGGCGCTCGACCCGCGCCTGCTCCAGTTCATGCTGGTCGACCGCATAGCCGGCTATCCCGGCCTCGCCCAGCGGCACGTCGACCACGCGCATCATGCGCCGTTCCCCATCGATGGTGGCGGGCACCATGCGTTCGACCAGTTCGTCGCGCGCCATCGCGTCGGCGGCCGCGGCCTCGGGTGGCACGCCGCCCACCGATTCGACCAGCTCGACACCCTGGGTGATGACATCCCGCGCATCCTGCGCATCGACCGCGCGGACATAGGCGCTGTTGACCAGGCTGAGCCGCAGGTCCGGCGTGCGATGCCACATCGGAAAAGGCGCGGCTTCGACCAGCCCGGCCAGCGCCTCCAGCGCCTCCCGCAACTGCTCCACCTGGGCGCGCAGCGACTGGATTTCCGCCTGGCTGTCGGTCGCGTCAAAGATCCACAGAACGACGCCGCCGCTTTCCGCAAGATCGGGCCCGGCCGGCGCGCCGCGCACGAGCAGCAGGCGGGTGGAGCCAAGGCCCCGGATCGGCAAGGCGAAGCTCTTCCCCGCTCGCTGCGCGGCGGCGATTTCGCGCGCGAGCGCCTGCCCGTCCTCCGGCTCGATCCCGCCGTCCTCGGCTGTGAGTTCCGACAGAAAATTGGGCGCGCGGGACTTGCCCAGCCATTTGGCGAGCCGGTCGGCGGCTTCCAGCCGGCCATCGGGATGGACGATGACCGGAGCGGCAGGCGCGGAGGCGAGCAGCACGGTCAGCCGATCGAGCCTGCCCTGCGAATGCGTGCCTTCGCGCCGCATGCGCTGGCCGCTCATCAGCGCCCAAATCGCAGCGCCCAGCCAGAGCGCCAGAACGACGCCCAAGATGATGGCGGCAACAGGCGACAGCGCCGTCATAGGCGACCGCCCCTTATCCGCCGAACCTGCCCGTCCCTTGTCATAGTCGCGACCGACCTATCCCAGTTCGGGCGCAGCGGGAAGCGGGCGGCGCAAAAGATTCGCGCATCGCGCCGAACCCTGAACGAAAAAGGCGAAGGCGTCGGCGCCTCCCCCTTTTTCAGGTCCCGCTCTTAGTAGCGGTAATGATCGGGCTTGAAGGGCCCTTCCACCGGCACGCCGATATAATCGGCCTGCTTCTGGCTGAGCTTCGAGAGCTTCACGCCCAGCTTTTCAAGGTGCAGCGCGGCGACCTTTTCGTCCAGATGCTTGGGCAGCACATAGACTTCATTCTGATAGTCGTCCGCCTTGGTCCACAGCTCGATCTGGGCCAGCACCTGGTTGGTGAAGCTGGACGACATGACGAAGCTGGGGTGGCCGGTGGCGCAGCCCAGATTGACCAGGCGGCCCTTCGCCAGAACGATGATCTTCTTGCCGTCGGCGAACTCGACTTCGTCGACCTGCGGCTTGATCTCGGTCCATTTAAGGTTGTTGAGCGCGGCGATCTGGATCTCGCTGTCGAAATGGCCGATGTTGCAGACGATCGCCATATTTTTCATCGCGCGCATATGATCGATGGTGATGACATCGGCATTGCCGGTCGCGGTGACGAAGATGTCGGCGCGCGGCGCGGCTTCCTCCATCGTCACGACTTCATAGCCTTCCATCGCGGCCTGCAGCGCGCAGATGGGATCGACTTCGGTCACCAGCACGCGCGCGCCGCCATTGCGCAGCGAAGCGGCCGAACCCTTGCCGACGTCGCCAAAGCCCGCGACGACCGCGACCTTGCCGGCCAACATCACGTCGGTAGCGCGGCGGATGGCGTCGACCAGGCTTTCCTTGCAGCCGTAGAGATTGTCGAACTTCGACTTGGTGACGCTGTCGTTCACGTTGATCGCGGGGAAAGGCAGCTTGCCCTTCTTCGCCAGTTCATACAGGCGATGCACGCCGGTGGTGGTTTCTTCTGACACGCCCTTGATGGCCTGCACCGTCCGGGTCAGATAGCCGGGCCGTTCCGCCAGGAAGCGCTTCAGCGTGGCGACGAAGATTTCCTCTTCCTCGTTGGTCGGGGTGAACAGCTCTTCACCGGCTTCGACCCGCGCGCCCCACAGCGCGAACATGGTGGCGTCGCCGCCATCGTCCAGGATCATGTTGCAGGTCGTGTCCTGACCCCAATCGAAGATCTTGACGACATAATCCCAATATTCCTCCAGCGTCTCGCCCTTGACGGCGAAGACGGGGATGCCGCGCGCGGCGATGGCGGCGGCAGCATGGTCCTGGGTCGAAAAAATGTTGCACGAGGCCCAGCGCAGTTCCGCGCCCAGTTCGGCCAGCGTCTCGATCAGCACGGCGGTCTGGATGGTCATGTGCAGCGAACCGGTGATGCGCGCGCCCTTCAGCGGCTTGTCCGCGCCAAATTCCTGGCGCAGCGCCATCAGGCCGGGCATTTCGGTTTCGGCGATCTCGATTTCCTTGCGGCCGAAGCCGGCAAGGCCGATGTCGGCAATCACATAGTCCTGAGCCTGGGCGGCGGGTGCGGTGGCCACGAGCGTGTCTCCGTTGCTGATGTCAGAGTTGCGCGCCGCCGGCCGATCCGACGACGGGATGGGAAGCGCCTTACCAATGGGCAGGCGGCAAGGCAACTCGATATAAAGTTTTCTTTATGTAGCGTGGCGATGCTGGGTCAGGCGGAGCCCGCGCCGCCGACCAGATGGGCCGAATCGACGCCCGACGCCGCGAAGATCGCCGCCCATTTACGCCGCGCCGGCGTGTCGAACAGCAGGTTCGCGTCACCCGGCGCGAGGAACCAGCTTTCGCCTGTCATTTCCGCTTCCAGCTGACCCGCACCCCACCCCGCATAGCCCAGCGCGACCAGATAGCGGCTTGGCCCGCGCTGCTGCGCGATCGCCTTCAATATATCTAGCGAGCCCGAAAGGCCCCATTGCTGGTTCACCTGAACCATGTCCTGTCCGGCCCAGTCGAGCGAGTGCAGCACGAAGCCGCGGCGCGGCTCTACCGGGCCGCCGCGCAGCACTGGCGTGTCGGGCACCTTGCTGCCGTCGATATCGAAACTGCCGAGCAATTCGCGCAGGCCCAGCCCGTCCATCTCCTCGCCCACGGTAATGCCGAGCGCGCCGTCGCCGTCATGCACGCACAGCGCCACGACGGAGTGATCGAAGCGCATGTCCTCCATGCCGGGCAGGGCGAGCAGGAAGTTGCCGCCATAATATTGGGCTTGCGTCATGCCCTGAATATAGACGGCGCGCGCCCCTTGCCAAGGACGGCCGGCCCTGCGCGCGGGGCGGCGCATCATATTCGGGCGGCCGCGCCTTGACATCGCGCGCGCCGCATCCGACCTCCCGCCCCGTTACAAGGCCAGGAGACAGAGCATGACGATTTCCAAGGGTGACCGCGTTCCGACCACGACCTTCACGACGATGACGGAAAACGGCCCCGAGCCGGTGGCTTCCGACGCGCTGTTCAACGGCAAGACCGTCGCCATCTTCTCCGTTCCGGGCGCCTTCACGCCGACCTGCTCGGCGAAGCATCTGCCCGGCTTCATCGAAAAGGCCGAGGCGCTCAAGGCCAAGGGTGTGGACGAGATCGCCTGCACCGCGGTCAACGACGTGTTCGTCATGGGCGCCTGGGGCAAGTCGGCCGGCGCCGACGGCAAGGTGACGATGCTGGCTGACGGCAATGGCGATTTCGCGCAGGCCATGGGCCTGACCATGGACGGCAGCAAGTTCGGCCTGGGCACGCGCGGCCAGCGTTTCTCCATGATCGTCAAGGATGGCGTGGTCGAGGAACTGAATGTCGAACAGCCGGGCGATTTCAAGGTGTCGTCGGCCGAACATATGCTGGAACAGCTCTGATCCGACGGATCGCGCGCCGCACCCGGTGGCCGGCGCGCGATCCATTCGCCGTCTTCCTTCCGTCATCGAAAGACGATAACAGGAGGCGATGACTCAGAGCATCGGCAAAGCCACGGTCGAGCAACTCGACCAGATCTACCAGACCGCCATCGAAACCCTGCGCGAAGCGATGCGCGCCTATGCCCGAGATGGCAGCGTGCCGCCGCCCGAGGCGCGCGGCGATCGGCGCTTCTGCTATCCCGAACTGCGCATCACCTATCGCCGCGACAGCGACGTTCCGCCGCTCGGCCGCTCCTTCGCGCGCCTGTCGAAGCCTGGCCGCTATGTGACGACGATCACCCGGCCCGCCATGTTTGCCGATTATCTGGCCGAACAGATCGACCTGCTGGTGCGCGATTATGGCGTGGACGTCGATGTCGGGGCGAGCGACCAGCAAATCCCCTTCCCCTATGTGCTCGACGGCCTGGATATCAGCGCGCTGGACGGCACCCCGCCGACGGAGTTGGCGCGCTATTTCCCGGCGACCGAACTGGCCGAGATCGGCGACGAGATCGCGGACGGACTGTTCATCCCCGACCTGGCCGGCGACCGGCCGCTGGCATTGTTCGACGGGCTGCGCACCGATTTCTCGCTGGCGCGGTTGAAACATTATACCGGCACGCCGGCCGAGCATGTGCAGCGCTACATCCTCTTCACCAACTATCACCGCTATGTCGACGAGTTCGTCGCCTGGGCGTGCGGCGAGTTGCAACGCGAAGGCAGCCGCTTCACCGCCTTGTCCGGCGCGGGCGGCGTCTATGTGACGAAGGACACCGCCAATCCGCACGCGGCCATTGCCGAGGGCGCGTGGCGCAAGCATCAAATGCCGGCCTATCATCTGATCGCGCCCGACCGCAGTGGCATCACGCTGGTGAATATCGGCGTCGGCCCCGCGAACGCCAAGACGATCTGCGATCATCTGGCGGTGGTCCGCCCCGAGGCCTGGCTGATGATCGGACATTGCGGCGGGCTGCGCCCCAGCCAGCGGATCGGCGACTATGTGCTGGCGCACGCTTATCTGCGCGACGACAAGGTGCTGGACGCCATGTTGCCGCCGGAAATCCCCGTTCCCGCCATCGCCGAGGTGCAAGTGGCGATGGCGAGAGCCGCCGAAACGGTGCTAGGCGGCAATGATCCGGAGGATTTCAAGCGGCGGCTGCGCACCGGCACGGTCGTCACCACTGACGATCGCAACTGGGAGTTGCGCTATTCCCATTCGGCGCTGCGCTTCAGCCTGTCGCGCGCCGTGGGCATCGACATGGAATCCGCGACGATCGCGGCGCAGGGGTACCGCTTCCGCGTGCCCTATGGCACATTGCTCTGCGTATCCGACAAGCCGATCCATGGCGAACTCAAGCTGCCGGGACAGGCCAACCGCTTCTACGAGGAAGCGATCGCGGGGCATTTGCGCGTCGGGATCATGACCTGCGAATTGCTGCGGCAGGAGGGGGCGAAGCTGCACAGCCGCAAGCTGCGCGCGTTCAACGAGCCACCCTTCCGCTAAGGGTCTGGATCAGGCGATCGCGCGGGCGATGCTGACGCGGTTCTTGCCATCCTTCTTGGCGGCGTAGAGCGCCTCGTCCGCACGGTGGACCATATCCTCCAGCGTGCGATCGGTCGGCTGCAGCGCGGCGACGCCGAAACTGGCGCGCAGGGCGCCATCGGGCACGCGCGGCAAGGCGAGATGCGCGACTTCCAGGCGAACCCGTTCCATGACGTCGGCTGCCGCCTGCGCATCGCTATCCTGCAGCAGCAGGCCGAATTCGTCGCCGCCCATCCGCCCGACGATGTCGCCGCGGCGCACCGCCAGGATCAACAGCCGCGCGAAACCCTTCAGCGCCTGGTCTCCCGCGATATGGCCGAAATTGTCGTTGAGCGCCTTGAACCCGTCGAGGTCGCAGATCACCAGCGCAAGCGGCCGATCATGACGCCGCGCCTGCGCAATCGCGCTGGCGGCCGCTTCCTCGAGGCCGCGGCGGTTCAGCACTTCGGTCAGCGGATCATGCCGCATCTGGCTGCGCAGTTGCTGCGCCAGATCGCCCGCCACCACCAGCACGGCCGACACAGCCGTGCCGACATAGATGGTGGGCATGAAGAGGCCCAATATATTGCGATACAACTCCTTGCCCTCCGTCGGGCTGCGGATGAAGGTCGCCGACATGGCCAGCGCCAGCTGACACATGGCGTAGAGGATGAGGCAGGCGAAGAATGCCTTTTCCGGCGGCGTCAGCGGTCGCCCGCGCGGCCACAGCGATGCGGCGCTGACCAACAATAGCGTTCCGACATAGGTCGGGATGATCATGCCCTGCATGATCTGGCTGCCCAAGGAGCCGATCGCCAGCGCCATCATCAGGCTGACCACCGCTGCGGGAATGGCGAAGGCGGCCACGTGCAGCGGCCGCCCCGACCGCTGGCGGATCCCGATCGCCAGCAGCGATCCGCTGGTGATCAGGCCGACGCCAGTGACGATGTACAGTGCCGGGCTCTGCAGGAAAAAGCCGGCGGCATTGGCCAGCCACTGCAGAACGCCGACGCCGTAGGACGCCGTCCAGGTGAGGACATGCTTGCGCCGTCCGAAATGCGCCCAGGCGATCGCCAGGGCCACCGTCATCACGGCGGCGGTTCCGAACAGAAGCGAAAGAAGGATGGCTGGCCCACTCATGGGCCGGCCGTTTACCAACTTTTACTCTGCGTTACCAGCCGCAGGACTTGCCTTTATTCTGTTCGATCAACCACTTCTGCAGCGGCGCGAAATAATTGACGAGCGCCTTGCCCGACATCTCCCGGCTGCCGGTAAAGGCCTCGAGCGCGTCCGGCCAGGGCTTGGACGCGCCCATTTCCAGCATCGCGTTCAGCTTTTCGCCGACCTGCTTGTTGCCGTAGAAGGAGCAGCGATGCAGCGGCCCCTTCCAGCCGGCCTGGCGGCAGGCGGCCTCGTAGAACTGGAACTGCAGCACCCGGGCAAGGAAATAGCGCGTATAGGGCGTGTTGCCGGGGATATGATATTTGCCGCCCGGATCGAACTTGGTTTCGTCGCGCGGCACGGGCGGGACGATGCCCTGATATTGCAGGCGCAGGTCGTTCCAGCCCTTTTCATACTGGCCCTGCGGGATCGACCCGTCGAACACGCCCCACCGCCATTTGTCGATCAGCAGGCCGAAGGGCAGGAAGGCAACCTTGTCCATCGCCTGGCGCAGCAGCAGGCCCAGATCCTTGTCCGCGCCCGGCACCTTGGCGGGATCGAGCAGGCCGATCTTAACCAGATAGTCAGGCGTGATCGACAGCGCGATGAAGTCGCCGATCGCCTCATGGAAGCCGTCATTGGCGCCATCGAGGTAGAGCGGCTTCTGGATCTGATAGGCGCGCTGATAATAATTATGGCCCAGCTCATGATGGATGGTGACGAAATCGTCCCCATTGACCTTGGTGCACATCTTGATGCGGATGTCGTTCTTGTTGTCGAGATCCCAGGCCGAGGCATGGCAGACGACTTCCCGGTCGCGGGGCTTGACGATCTGCGACCGATCCCAGAAGGTCTGGGGCAGCGGATCGAAGCCGAGCGAGCTATAGAAACCCTCGCCCGCCTTCACCATCTTGACCGGGTCATAACCCTTGGCGGTCAGCAGTTCCGTGACGTCATAGCCCAGGTCGCCTGCGCCGGCCGGAGCGACGATGTCATAGATATTGCCCCATTCCTGCGCCCACATATTGCCGAGCAGGTCGGCGCGGATCGGGCCGGTGGCGGGCTGGACGGCGTCGCCATATTTCTCGTTCAGCTTGGCGCGGGTGTAGCAATGCAGTTCGTCATACAGCGGCTTCACCTCGGCCCAGATCTTGTCCGTCAGCTTGGCGAAATCGTCGGCCGGCATGTCATATTTGGACCGCCACATCGCGCC
Organism: Sphingobium naphthae; assembly: GCF_020782235.1. Taxonomy (GTDB): domain Bacteria; phylum Pseudomonadota; class Alphaproteobacteria; order Sphingomonadales; family Sphingomonadaceae; genus Sphingobium; species Sphingobium naphthae. Next base: position 243,208 of record NZ_JAJGNO010000005.1, on the reverse strand, counting down.
GGTGTCGGTAAAGCCCAGCTCCTTCGACCCTGCATTGGCGATGCCGACCAGCTTGGCATAATCCTCGCGCATCGGGGCGCCGACATTGTCGTGCCAGCTGACCCACATTTCCTTCAGCTCTGCGGGATTGCGGTTGATCCCCATCTGCTCTTCAATGTCGCTGCCGTTGATCGGCTGCCCCTTGAGCGTGCCCTTGCCCTTGCCATAGGCGGACTGAAGCTTGGTCGCGAGCTGGTTGAGTTCCTCGGCCGCGCCCGCCGTGGTCGGCGCGGGCAGCGTCAGCGCCGTCTGCAACAGGTTGAGGCGCCGCTTCGTTTCGGCCGATAAACCGGGGGCGGCGGCATATTTCGCGGCCTCCAGCGCGTAATCCACACGCTGCTTCGTGTCGATCGCACCGAAATAGGAAGCGAGCGCGTCCGTGTCGTCCGTGATGTAGGTCGCGTTGACCCAGGCGGCGCGGCCGCTGATGATCGACTGGTCGAACAGCGCCTTTTCGGCATTGGCCAGGAAGGCTTCCGCTTGCGCCGCCGTAGGCGCGGCGGCAGGCGCCTGCTGCGCCATGACCGGCGAAGCAACGAGGGCGGCCGCAAGCGCGGCCAGCGAAATCGCGATTTTCATGGATGGTCCCCTGATCATTTTATGGCGGGGAAGGTGGCCCGGTCGGCCGATCCAGTCAAGCAGTCAGGAAGTCCACCATCGCCTGCGCCAGCTCCTTGCGCGTGACGGCGTTCATGTGATTGCCCGGCACTTCATAATAGCGGCCGTCGCGCAATATCTCGGCCAGTTCATGCGCGCTGCCGTTGCTGTCATCGTCCGCGCCGCAGATGACGGCGGTCGGCTGCGCAAAGCCTGCAATCACGTCAGCGGGCGTATCGACGAAGGTCTTGAGGATGTGGAGCAGCGCGACCGGATCGCCCTTGGTCGTCTTCAGGAACGCTTCTGTCATCCATTCGGACGTGCCGCGCGCAAAGCTGCCGAGATTGGTGAGGACATTGGTGTAATAGCCGCCATTGTCGAGCGTCTGGGTGAGGCCGCGCAGGCCCATGCCGCTCAGGATCACGCGCCGCGGCGTCGCGCCGCGCGCCAGCATGCGCACGGTGGTGCGGGCGCCCAGCGAATAGCCGCCCAGATCATAATCGGTCAGGCCGAGCTGTTCGATCAGCCCCAGATTGTCGTCGGTCAGAGCGTCGGCGGGATAAGCGGCGGCGTCATGCGGCTTGGCGCTGTCGCCATGGCCACGCAGGTCCGGCAGGATCAGGCGGAAGCCCGCCTCCACCAGCCTGGCGGCATGGCCATAGCGTATCCAGTTGGTCCAGGCGTTCGAGAAATAGCCGTGGATCAGTACCAGGTCCCGCCCCTGCCCGACCATATGCACGGCGATCGGCAGGCCGTCGAACCCTACGATATCACGGCGTTCGATCGGCAGGTCGGTCATCAGGGCTGTTCCTTGTGCGGCGGGGAAGGATTGCCGATATGGCGTCGATGCCCCCGGCGCAAGAGCGCGATGAGCGCCAGCGCAGCGCCCGCTTGCGCGATCGCCATGTCCTTCTGCGCATCCCAAAGGTCGCCCTGCTGGCCGTTATAATAGTCGGCCATGTCGCCCGCCGCGACAATGGTCAGAAGCCATTCGAAGATTTCGTAGAGGGCGCTGCCAAGCCCGACGGCCGCGAAGGCGAAGCCGAGGCTCCAGGGGCGCGAGACGCCGCCGTGGCGGCGCGCAATCTCCGCCAGCGGCGCGGTCAGCAGCGCGCCAAAGGCGAAATGGACGAGGCGGTCGAACCCGTTGCGGCGCAGGCCCAGAATGCTGGAAAGATCATGGCCGGTCAGCGCCCGCGCCCAGTCGTCATAGGGCACATAGCTGTAGATCCACCGCGCGGCGAATGTGTGGAGCAGCAGGAAGAGCCAGATGCAGGCGACGGCGCGATCGGACAGCGGCCAGCGCCGCAGCAGTGCCGGCGCGGCAAGTGCCAACGCGATGGTCGGGCCATGCTGAAGCGGCGCGAGATCGGGAAAGGGCTGCGCCACATTGGCGAGCGCAACGGCGGCCAGCAACAGCAGGATCATCCGGCGCTGCGGGCGTGGCACCTGAGACCACGCCGCGACAGCGCCGGAGAGCATCGGGCGGTTCAGCCCTTCTTGAGGTGGCGGCGGCCCAGCAGTTCGGCAATCTGGACAGCGTTCAGCGCCGCGCCCTTGCGCAGATTGTCGCTGACGCACCAGATGTTGAGGCCGTTCTCCACCGTCGAATCCTCGCGGACGCGGCTGATGAAGGTGGCATAGTCGCCGACGCATTCGACCGGGGTCACGTAACCGCCATCCTCGCGCTTGTCGACGAGCATGATGCCGGGCGCTTCGCGCAGCAGATCCTGCGCTTCCTTGGCCGAGATTTCCTTCTCGAATTCGATGTTCAACGCCTCGCTGTGGCCGACGAATACCGGCACGCGCACGCAGGTCGCGGTCACCTTCACCTTGGGATCGAGGATCTTCTTAGTTTCCGCGACCATCTTCCATTCTTCCTTGGTCGAACCATCGTCCAGGAAGACGTCGATATGCGGGATCACGTTGAAGGCGATCTGCTTGGTGAACTTCTTTGGCTCGGCGGAATCGCCCACGAAGATGTTGCGGCTCTGCTCGAACAGCTCGTCCATGCCCGCCTTGCCCGCGCCCGATACCGACTGGTAGGTGGCGACGACGACGCGCTTGATCGTCGCTGCATCATGCAGCGGCTTGAGCGCCACGACCATCTGCGCGGTCGAGCAGTTGGGGTTGGCGATGATGTTCTTCTTCGTATAGCCGTCGATCGCATCCGGGTTCACTTCGGGCACGATCAGCGGCACGTCGGGGTCCATGCGGTAGAGCGAGCTGTTGTCGATCACGATGCAGCCCGCCGCCGCCGCCTTGGGCGCGTATTCAGCCGTCGGGCCCGAGCCCGCGGCGAACAATGCGATGTCCCAGCCGGTGAAGTCGAAATGTTCGATATTCTTGCATTTGAGCATCTTGCCGGTTTCACCGAATTCGATTTCGGTGCCCTGCGACCGCGACGAGGCGACCGCCGCAATCTCGTCAATCGGGAACTCGCGCTCGGCGAGAATGGTCAGCATTTCGCGGCCCACATTCCCGGTGGCTCCGACGACGACGACCTTGTAACCCATGACTGAAAACTCCACTCCAATGCACATATTGCGGAGTGGGCGGCATAACGATACTGGGGCGTTTGTCCAGAAAGAAGGGCTTTTCGATCCGATAGCGCGCGCTGCCGCCATGACCCCGTCGACCGCCCTTTCCCCTTCCCCCCTCCTGCCACCGGAATTTCAGTTGATGCCGTCTCGCCCGCTGCCGCCCCTGCCCCAGCGCTGGTTCCACAGTTTCGAATTTCCCGATGGCGAACAGGTCGAGGGCATCAAGCCGCTCGCGTCGCTGCGCGAGGAAGCGGATCAGATATTCAGCCAACCCCTCGCGGGTCGCCGGGTGCTCGACATCGGCGCCTGGGACGGATTCTTCTCGTTCGAGGCGGAGCGGCGCGGCGCGGCCGAGGTGCTGGCGACCGATCATTTCTGCTGGTCGGGCCAGGGCTGGGGCGACAAGAGCGGCTTCGACCATGCTCATGCCCGCTTCGGATCACAGGTCCGGTCGCTCGATCTGGACGTGGCGCAGCATCGGGTCGAGGAACTGGGGCAGTTCGACACCGTGCTGCTGCTGGGCGTCCTCTATCACGTCACCGATCCCTATCGCATCCTGGAGGCCGCGGCCGCGATGAGCAGCGACCATCTGGTCGTCGAAACGGTGACCGCCCTGCGCCATGAGCCGGTGCCGGCGATGCGCCTTTTCACCGAGCTGGAGCTGGACCGCGACCCCACCAATTTCTGGGCGCCCAACATCCTGGCGCTGCGCGAAATGTGCCGCCGTTTTGGCTATACCCGCTTTGCCGTCATGCCCGAAGCGCTCGACAATCGGGGTTGGCGCAAATGGGCCATGCCCTTCCGCCGGAAGGACCGCTATCGCCGGGCGGTCTTCCACGCCTGGCGATAGCGTCCACTCTTATTCCGCGGCCGGGCCGCCCGCATGGTCGGCCAGGAACTCCTCGATCGTGCGCCACAGATGCACGCTGATGCGCGGCCCGCCGACACGGTGCGTCTGGCCCGGATAAGCCATCATCTCGAACGGCACCGCCGCGCCCTGCATCTTGGCCATCAGGGCGGTTGCATTGTCGAACACCACATTGTCGTCCGACATGCCGTGGATCAGCAGCAGCGGATCGCGGATCTTCACTGCCTCCTCCACCGCGCCCGACGCGGGATAGGCGCTCGGCTTGTCCTGCGGCTGCCCCAGATAGCGCTCGGTATAATGGGTGTCGTATAGCTGCCACTTCGTCACCGGCGCGCCAGCGACCGCAGCAGCGAAGATCCCCGGCGCCTTCTCCAGCAGCTTGAGCGACATATAGCCGCCATAGGACCAGCCATAGGTGGCGATGCGATCGGCATCGACGAAGGGTTGCTTCTTCAGCCATTCGACGCCGGTCAGCTGATCCTGCACCTCTACCGTGCCCATGGCGCGGTAGAGATGATCCTCGAACGCCTTGCCGCGATCGGGCGTGCCGCGATTGTCGATGGCGAAGACGATCCAGCCACGATCCACCAGATATTGGTTGAGCGCGCCCGACCATGTGTTGGTCACCTGCCGCCCGCCACCCGGACCGCCATAATGGATCATGAAGACGGGGTAGCGTTTCCCCGGTTCCAGCGGCGGCGTCAGCATCTTGGCATAGAGCGTCGTGCCGTCCGCCGCCTTCACCGTGCCGAACTGCGTCTTCACATGGCTGGCGACATAGGGCGCATAGGGATGATCGCCGCTCAGCGCGTTTTGCGACAGCCATTGCAACTGTTTGCCATCGGTGTCGGCGAGATAGAGTTGCTTGGGCTGGTCGCTATTCTGGCGCGACACGACGATCCGGCTGGCGGCATCGTCCATGACCGCATCATTCCACCAACCCGCGCTGGTGAGCGCCCGCGCCTTGCCGGGCTTGGCAAGCGCGGTGACATAAAGCTGCTGCTCCAGCGGCGTCTCGCGATTGCCGGTGAAATAGACGAGGCCCTTATCCTCGTCGACGCCCACGACGTCGCGCACTTCCCAATCCCCGCTGGTGAGGGCGGTCCAAGTGCCGCCGCTCACGCGATAGAGATGGCCATGGCCGGACCGCTCCGACCACCAGAGGAAGCTGCCATCCTTCAGCGGGTGGAAATTGTTGGACAGGTTGATCCAGCTTTTCGCCGTCTCGCTCAGCACGACCCTGGCTTTGCCGGTGGCGGGGTCCACCGCCAGCAGGTCGAGCCGCTTCTGGTCGCGACTTTCGCGCTGGACATAGAGCGTGCGCCCGTCCTTGGACCAGTCGACCCGTGCGAGATAGATGTCCTTGTCTGCGCCCAGATCAACCTGAACCTGGCCCGATCCGTCCGGCTTCATCACGAACAGGTCGACGATCGCATTGGGCGTGCCGGCTGCCGGATAGCGCTGCTGATAGACTTTCGTCCCTTCGCCGCCGATGGCGGTACGGGTGACGATGCCGACCGGGCTCTCATCGACCCGGGCGACGGCAATCATCCGGTCATCGGGCGTCCACCAATAGCCGGTGCGGCGATCCATCTCCTCCTGCGCGACAAACTCCGCGACGCCCCAGCTGACCGTGTCGCTGGCTCCCTGCGTCACTTGCCGCTCCGCGCCGCCGATTGGCTGGACGAAGAGATTGCCGTCGCGCACGAAGGACACGAAGCCGCCCCTGGGACTGACGACGCCGTTGAGCTCGCCGCCCGGCGTGTCGGTCAGCCGCCGCACCTGCCCATCGAGCGCCGCGAGATAGAGGTCGCCATCGACCGGCACCAGGATCGACTTGCCGTCGGGCGACCAGTCATAGCTCGTGATGCCGGTACTGCCGGCGACGGAGCGGTCGCGTTCGCGCTGCATCTTTTCCGCTTCGCTCAGCTCCGCGCCGCTGCCGGTCTTCTTCGAATCCACCAGCATCCGCTCCGCACCCGTGCGCGTGTCGATCGCCCAGAGGTCGAGCCGCTCCTTCTCGTCGGCGCGCGGCTTCAGCAGTGTGACGAGCGTCCCGTCCGGCGACAGTTTGAGCGCGCGCGGCTGCGGGCCGGCTAGGTCCGGACTGGCGAATACCCGCTCAAGCGTGAGCGTCTCGCCGCCAGCCGCCTGCGCCATGACAGGCGCGCCGTGGAACGACAGGAGAGCGCCCAGCGCGGCGCCGAGTTTCAGATAGGGGGGCATGGTCGTCCTTTCCGGTCGGCGCGCTTGCGCACCGTTTCATGCCGCGGACTTAGCGCGACGAACAAGAAAAGATCAATGCCGGGAAACAAACTGTCCTGCCATCATCCGTCGGATGATGGTGGGCGCGACAGGGATTGAACCTGTGACCCCACCCGTGTGAAGGGTGTGCTCTACCGCTGAGCTACGCGCCCCCTGTAAGGAGGAGGCGGCCTTTGGCATCGGTGGCGCGCCCTGTCAACAGCTTCGGCGCGCATTTGCCGCAAAATGCTTTTCCGCGCCCGCCTCGCCGCTTATAGCGACGCCTCTGTCTGCTGGAGTTACCCCGATGCCTTCCATTCGCGCGCTTGTTCTGGGCGGTCTGCTTCTGTCCCTGCTCGCCGCCTGCAACACGGTGCAGGGTGTCGGCCGGGACATCGAATCGGTCGGCCGCGCCGGCAAGGACGCGATGCACTAACTGCAGGCAGCGGCGATCGCGCTTATTGGAAGTTGCGATTGATGGCGTTCAGATGCTTGGTCAGGCGCACGCCGTCGCAATCAGGCTCCCCGCAGTCGCAGGCTTCGACGGTATAGCGCACGCCGCACATGACCAATATGTCCTGGTCAAAGGAATAGTTGGATATTCCCGCTCGCTCCACCTTCTCCCTGGCTCTGGCCTTGAGAGTCATGCACGTCGCTCCCTGTCGCATTATCGACGATCATTCGTTGTGCGATGCACAATGTCAATTGACGCAGATTTGTTCCTTCGCACGATCGCAAGAATATCGTCACTAAAATGACACAGCCCGCCGGAGCCGGCTTCCCTTGCGCGCTCAGGCCCTGCGTCCCATATGCCGCGCCATGAACGACCACTCTCGCGCATCATCCATGCCCGTCTGGCATGGCACCACCATCATGTCCGTCCGCAAGAATGGCAAAGTCGTCATCGCTGGGGACGGACAGGTCTCCATGGGGCAGACGGTGATGAAGCCCAACGCCCGGAAGGTCCGCCGCCTGCATGACGGCAGCGTGATCGGCGGTTTCGCCGGCGCCACGGCCGATGCCTTCACCTTGTTCGAACGGCTGGAAGCCAAGCTGGAGCGGCACAATGGGCAGTTGATGCGGGCCGCTGTCGAACTGGCGAAGGACTGGCGGACGGACAAATATCTCCGCAATCTGGAAGCGATGATGATCGTCGCCGACAAGGACGTCACCTTGATCCTGACCGGCAATGGCGATGTGCTGGAGCCGTTAAACGGCGTCGCCGCGATCGGATCCGGCGGCAATTTCGCCCTCGCCGCCGCGCGTGCGCTGGTCGACTATGAGCAGGACGCCGAAACGCTGGCCCGCAAGGCCATGGCCGTCGCCGCCGACATCTGCGTCTACACCAATGACCAGTTGACGATCGAGACGCTCGACAGCGCCGCTTGACCTCCCTGTTTGCCAAGAAGAGATCATGAACGACAATCTTACGCCCAAAGCCATCGTCGCCGCGCTGGACGCGCATATCATCGGGCAGCAGGACGCCAAGCGCGCCGTTGCGGTCGCGCTGCGCAACCGCTGGCGCCGGCAGCATCTGTCCGCGGACCTGCGCGACGAAGTGACGCCCAAGAATATCCTGATGATCGGCCCCACCGGATGCGGCAAGACGGAGATCAGCCGCCGCCTGGCGAAGCTCGCCGACGCGCCTTTCGTCAAGGTCGAAGCGACCAAGTTCACGGAGGTCGGCTATGTCGGCCGCGATGTCGAGCAGATCGTGCGCGACCTGGTCGAGGAAGCGGTGCGGCTGGAAAAGGACCGCCGCCGCGAAGCCGTGCGCGAAGCCGCTTCGGAGGCTGCGATGGCCCGGCTGCTCGATGCGCTGACCGGCAAGGAAGCGAGCGAAGCCACGCGCCTCTCCTTCCGCCAGAAGATCGAGAATGACCAGCTGAACGATGTCGAGGTCGAGGTGGAAGTGGCCGACAGCCCGTCCATGCCGATGGAAATCCCCGGCATGGGCGGTCAGGTGGGCATGATCAACCTGAGCGACATGATGTCCAAGGCGTTTGGCCAGGCCCAGAAGAAGCGCCGCAAGATGCGCGTCGCCGATGCCTGGGACAAGCTGGTGGAGGAAGAGCAGGATAAGCGGCTGGACCAGGACGATGTCGCGCGGGTCGCCATCTCCAGCGCCGAGCAGAATGGCATCGTCTTCCTCGACGAGATCGACAAGATCGCCGTCAGCGACGTGCGCGGCGGGTCGGTCAGCCGCGAAGGCGTGCAGCGCGACCTGTTGCCGCTGATCGAGGGGACCACCGTCGCGACCAAATATGGTCCGCTCAAGACCGACCATATCCTGTTCATCGCGTCCGGCGCGTTCCACGTCGCCAAGCCCAGCGACCTGCTGCCCGAACTGCAGGGCCGCCTGCCGATCCGCGTCGAGTTGAAGGCGCTGACCGAAGCCGATTTCGTGGCGATCCTGTCCGACACCAAGGCGAGCCTTGTTGCGCAATATCGCGCACTGCTGGCGACCGAGGAGGTGACGATCGACCTGACGCCGGATGGCATCAGCGCGGTGGCGAAGATCGCCGCCGAAGTGAATAGCGAGGTCGAGAATATCGGCGCCCGCCGCCTGCAGACGGTGATGGAGAAGTTGCTGGAGGATGTCAGCTTCGACGCGGAAGACCGCCGCGGCGAAACGCTGGTGATCGACGCCGCCTATGTGGAAAAGCAGCTGAGCGCCGTCGCCCGCGACACCGATCTCAGCAAATATGTGCTGTGACGCCATTGGGGCGAGCGAGGTCGAAACAGAATGTTCGACCTCGCCCGTTCCGAACGGGGAGCGGATTGAGGGTCAGTAACTGCGCCCGACCAGCACGCGCTCGACCGCCGGGCCGCCGGTAAAGATGCAGGCACCATTCGCCGCCGGCGCATCGCTCGGCACGTTGCGCAGCGTCAGCTTCTCGCCCTTCAGCCACTGGACGGCCTTGTCCAGCTCCGCACCGGTGGGTTTGGCCCATTGCACCAGCGCCCAGCCGGGCTTCTTGCTCGCGTTGAAATAGGCCTTGAGCGCATTCAGGTCGGTAATGGAGGCGTCTATCGCGCCGTCCAGCCGGGCTTTTGCATCGGCGAACAGCGCCATCTGGATTTCCTCCAGCATCGTGACGGCGGTCGCCACCAGATCGCCCTTGGCGATGATCCGGCTGTCGAGCTTGCCGTCTTCACGATAGAGCCGATCGCGACGGATGACGGACACATTGCCGCCGGCGACATCGCGCCCGCCGACCTCGATCACGATCGGCGCGCCCTTCTTCACCCAGCCCCAGCGCTTGTTCGCAGCCTTTGCCGGCCGCTTGTCGAGCAGGGCTCGCACCGGCTCGCGGAACGCATCAAGACCGTTCAGCTGGTCGATCAGCTCCATGCAGTAATCGACGATCGCCGCATCCTCTTCGGTATCGCGCAGCATCGGGACGACCACGATCTGATAGGGCGCGACGCGCGGCGGGACGCGCAGGCCGTCATCATCGCCATGGGTCATGATGAGCCCGCCGATCATGCGGGTCGACACGCCCCAACTCGTCGTCTGCGCCAGTTCCTGGCTGCCTTCGGCATTCTGGAAACGGATATTCTGCGCCTGGCTGAAGGTGGTGCCCAGGAAGTGCGACGTACCGGCCTGCAGCGCCTTGCCATCCTGCATCATGGCTTCGATCGAATAGGTGGCGACGGCACCGGGGAAGCGCTCATTCTCGGGCTTTTCACCCGCGACTACCGGCATCGCCACGCAATCTTCGGCGAAGGCGCGGTAGACTTCCAGCATCTTGAGCGTCTCTTCCATCGCCTCCTCGACGGTGGCGTGCGCGGTATGCCCTTCCTGCCAGAGGAATTCGGCGGTGCGCAGGAACATGCGGGTGCGCATTTCCCAGCGCACGACATTGGCCCACTGGTTAATCAACACGGGCAGGTCGCGCCAGCTCTGCACCCAGCGGCTGAACGCCGCGCCGATCACCGTTTCCGACGTCGGCCGCACGACCAGCGGCTCCTCCAGCTTCGCTTCGGGATCGGGCACCAGCTTGCCGTCCTGCTGGATCAGCCGGTGATGCGTGACGACCGCCATTTCCTTGGCGAAGCCGTCGACATGCTCGGCCTCCTTCTCGAAATAGGAGAGCGGGATGAAGAGCGGGAAATAGCAATTTTCGTGGCCGGTCGCCTTGATCTGCGCGTCCAGCAGCTTCTGCATCCGTTCCCAGATGCCATAGCCCCATGGCCGGATGACCATGCAGCCGCGCACGCCGCTTTCCTCCGCCATGTCGGCTTCGGCGATGACGGCCTGATACCAGGCGGCGAAATCCTGTTCGCGGGTAACGGAAAGAGCGTGCTTCACGAGGGCTGGCCTTGGCTAGTCAGTTGGCAATGGCGCGCCATAGGCCAGACCCGCCGTGCCTGTCGACCCCCTCGCCAATGGCGGTCCGACCCGCGATCAGTCTGCCGCGTCCATCTTCTCGAGCCAGGCCTGCGCCTGCCGGGGTTCGCCGACAGCATCGGCCGCGGCGGGACCCCGCGCCTCCATGAATTGCCGATGCAGATCGAACGGCGCGATACCCAGAGCGTCGCGCATGCCGTCAATCTCGTCCGCAAGCTCCGACAGGGCAGCCAGGACGGGCGCAGTCCGCGCGATCGCGGCCTTGTCCTTCTGATGTCCGAACAGCCCCCATCGCCCGGCGGCGGTCACGCGCAGCGCTGCGATCAGCGCCGCGCGATACTCAGCCTCCAGCTCGGTCCGACGCGCGTCGAGCCGTTCCAGCCGATCCGCCCTGGCCATGCCGATCCGCCCTGGCCATGCCGATCAGCTCAGTTTGTCGATCTTCGCGTTGAGCGCGGCGAGCTGCGCCTTCAGCTCCGCAATTTCGTCATCCTTCGCGCCTTCCGACGTACTGCCCGGCGTCGGCTGCGCGCCTGGCGTCGCCCCCGGCATACCCGGCACGCCAGTGCCGAACGCGCTGGCGGCTGCTTCGAACATCTGCATGTTGCGCTTGGCGATCTCGGCCAGCGGACCGCCGCCGAACGCGCCCTTCATCGCTTCCTGGAACTGCTGCTGGTTCTTGCGGAAAGCGTCCATCGACGCTTCCAGATATTGCGGCACCATGGATTGCATCGAATCGCCGTACATGGCGATCAGCTGGCGCAGGAAGTTGACCGGCAGCATGTTCTTGCCGCGCTGTTCCTCTTCCATGATGATCTGGGTCAGCACATTGTGCGTGATGTCCTCGCCGGTCTTGGCGTCGACCACGACGAACTCCCGCCCCTCGCGCGTCATCTGCGACAGAAGGTCGAGCGTGATGTAACTGGATGTTTCAGTGTTATAGAGCCGCCTGTTGGCGTACTTCTTGATGACGACCGGTTCCGAACTGTTGGCGGCCTTTGATTTGGACATGGATACCTCTCCCACACCTGCACCTTCCGCAATAGCACAGGGCATTGCCGCACCGCAACATGGCCCCCGCCCTTTGCCCCTTTTTCTCAATATTTTATGGCGCGAGACAGAGGGTGATCCAGCGTTTCGTCGCCGCGCCTTCCAGGGCCTGCGCAAATATCAGACCGCGCAGCGGCCCGCGCCGCTGCCATCCGGACGCTGCGTCGCCACGGCGGGCCCGGCGCGATTGCTGCAGCATGGCGCGGAAAACGACCGCTTTCCGGTCGTCTTCGTCCCGTCGCTGATCAATCCGCCGCGCGTTCTGGACTTGTCGGACGAGCGTTCCTTGCTGCGCCACATGGCCGCAGCAGGACATGACGCCTATCTGGTCGATTGGGGCACGCCGCGCGCCGAGGATGCAATGCTCGGCCTGGACGCGCATGTGACCGACCGGCTGCTGCCGCTGCTCGCCGCGCTGCCGCGTCCACCCATCCTGGTCGGCTATTGCCTGGGCGGCAGCCTGGCGCTGGGCGCGGCGGCCCTCTCCCCCATATCCGCAGTGGCGACCATCGCGGCGCCGTGGCGCTTCAGTCGCTTTCCGGCCGCTGACCTGGAACTGATCGATTCCCTCTGGCGCGGCGCGAAAGCCATGTGCGCGCGGATCGGCTATGTGCCGATGGAGGTGCTGCAATCGGGCTTCTGGGCGATGGACCCCGCACGCACGATCCGCAAATTCGCCGCCTTCGCCGATGCCGCGCCGGAATCGGACGCGGAACGCGCCTTTCTGGCGGTGGAGGATTGGGCCAATGAGGGCGCGCCGCTCACCTTCGCGGCGGGGCGCGACTTGTTCGAAACCTTCTATGCCGCCGACGCGCCGGGGCGTGCGCAATGGCGCGTGGGCGATGTGACCGTCGACCCCGCGCGCCTGACCTGCCCCACCCTCTCCATCCGCTCGACCACGGACCGCATCGTGCCGGCGGTGGCGAGCCCCGACCTGCAGGAGGAACGCAACCTATCTCTCGGCCATGTCGGCATGGTCGTGAGCGGGCGCGCACGTGCGTCGCTATGGGATCCCCTGTCCCTTTGGCTTTCCACCCATGGCGGCTGATGCTATTGCGGCCGCGAAAAACCTGTCCACCATCGAAAGAGGATCAAGGCTTTGTCTGACATCGTCATTACCGCCGCCAAGCGCACTCCGGTCGGCAGCTTCCTGGGCGCCTTCAGCACTACGCCGGCGCATGTCCTGGGCCAGACCGCGATCGTCGCCGCATTGGAGCAGGCAGGCGTTTCGGCCGAAGAGGTGAATGAAGTCATTCTGGGCCATGTGCTGACCGCTGGCCTTGGACAGAACCCCGCTCGTCAGGCCGCCGTCGGCGCAGGTGTGCCGGTGGACCGCACCGCCTTCGCCGTCAATCAGGTCTGCGGATCGGGCCTGCGCGCCGTCGCGCTGGCTGCGCAGGCGATCGCCTTGGGCGATGCGCGCATCATGGTCGCTGGCGGGCAGGAGAATATGTCGCTCGCCCCGCACGCCCAGTTCCTGCGCGCCGGGCAGAAGATGGGCAATGTCAGCCTGGTCGACACGATGATCGTCGATGGCCTGACCGACGCCTTCAATGCCTATCATATGGGCATCACCGCCGAAAATCTGGCCGAGAAATATCAGATCAGCCGCGAGGCGCAGGACGCCTTCGCCGTCGGCAGCCAGAACAAGGCGTCGGCCGCGCGGTCCTCCGGTCGTTTCAAGGATGAAATCGTCCCCGTCACGGTCAAGGGCCGCAAGGGCGACACCATCGTCGATGCCGACGAATATATCCGCGACGGCGCCACGATCGAGGCGATGGGCGGCCTCAAGCCCGCCTTCAAAAAGGACGGCACCGTCACCGCCGGCAACGCCAGCGGGCTTAATGACGGCGCGGCAGCCTTGGTGCTGATGAGCGCCGACGAAGCCGCCAAGCGCGGCGCAACCGTGCTGGGCCGCATCGCCGGCTTCGCCACCTGCGGCGTCGATCCGTCGATCATGGGCATCGGCCCGGCGCCCGCGAGCCGCAAGGCGCTGGCCAAGGCGGGCTGGTCGGTCGGTGACCTGGACCTGATCGAAGCCAATGAGGCCTTCGCCGCGCAGGCGCTGTCGGTCAGCCAGGAGTTGGGCTTCGATCCCGACAAGGTCAATGTGAATGGCGGCGCGATCGCGATCGGCCATCCGATCGGCGCATCGGGTGCCCGCGTGCTGACGACCCTGCTCTACGAGATGGACAAGCGCGACGCGAAGAAGGGTCTCGCCACCTTGTGCATCGGCGGCGGCATGGGCGTCGCCATGTGCATCGAACGCTAAAGCCAGTCTCGCTTTCGAAAAAGGCCGTCGATCGCAGGATCGGCGGCTTTTTCATGGGCCGTCGAGTGCGGCGCAGGTTCAGGGCCAGACGCGATCGAAACGCGCGCCGAGGCCCGTCAGCAGTTCATATTGCGACAGGCCCGACAGGCTCGCCGCGGCCGGCAGCTCGTAGTCGATCGTCACCCAGTCGCCTTCGGTCACCTGCGGCAACGCCGTAACGTCGATCGCCAACAGGTCCATCGACACGCGCCCGAGCACGGGCAGCCGCACGCCTTCGACCGATGCCGCGCCTCGGCCCGAAAAACCGCGCAGATACCCGTCCGCATAGCCCAGGTTCAGGATCGCCACCTCATGGTCGCGTTCAGCCGTAAAAGTGGCGTTGTAGCCGATGCTGTCCCCGGCGATGAGCCGCCGCCGCTGCAGGATCTGCGCCTGGGGCAAGACCACCGCGCGGATCCTGTCCGCCGCAGCCGGGTGCGGGACGCCGCCATAAAGCGCCAGCCCGGGCCGAGTCAGGTCGAAGTGGAAATCCGCGCCGCGACAGATGCCGGCGCTGTTCGCCAGGCTGTAACGCCGCGCCGGAATGGCCTGCCGAATATCGCGGAAGCGCGCGCATTGGACGGCGTTGAGCGCCACATCCTCATCCGCCGACGCCAAATGGCTCATCAGCGTGACGAGGCCCAGGTCCGCGACCATGGCGGACAGATCATCGCGCCAGTTCAGCCCCAGCCGGTTCATGCCGGTATCGACCATGACGTCGCAGGCGCCGCCGCCCGCCGCCCGCCAGCGCGCCACCTGCTCCGGCGTGGAGAGAACCGGCCGCGCTCGGGACTGCAATGCCTGGGCCATGTCCTCGGACCGCACGCCATGCAGCACCGACAGGCTGACGCCCTGCTCCAGCAGCGGCTCCAGTGCCGCCGCCTCGCCCCAGTTGGACACGAAGAAGTGGCGGCATCCCGCCTGCGTCAGCCGGCGCAGCACCTCGTTCGCGCCCAGGCCGTAGCCGTCCGCCTTGATCGCCGCGCCACAGGCGGCGGTGCCGCTCTCGCGCGCCAGCCAGCGCCAGTTGGAAACGAGCGCGTCGCCGTCCAGGCGCAGGCGCAGCGGAGCGGTGTAGCCGTGCATCGCGACGCGGATAGCGCCCCGCGCTTCCCCCGTCGAGGGGGCTGTCGCTGCGGTCAGAACAGCCGCGATCCGTTCGGCACCGGCCTGTCGGGCGCGAAGAGCGTGACCGCGCCCGTGGCGTCGGCGAAACCCAGCGTCAGCACTTCGGACATGAACGTGCCGATCTGGCGAGGCGGAAAGTTGACGACCGCAGCGACCTGCCGTCCCGGCAAATCCGCGAGGGCATGATTTTCCGTGATCTGCGCGCTCGATTTTTTCGTGCCGATCCCCGGTCCGAAATCGATCAGCAGCTTATAGGCCGGCTTGCGCGCTTCCGGATGGGGTTCGGCAGCCAGGATCGTCCCGACGCGGATGTCCACTTTCAGAAATTCGTCGAAACTGATCGGGTCGGCCGCAGGGGCGCCGGGGTCATGGGTCAGGTGCATGACGCCATCAAACCACGCCCGTCATCCCAGCGAAAGCCGAAATCCCGCTATCCTTCCCGCAGCATCGCCAGAAGAAGCGAAATCCCGGCGTCCGCTCGGAGGACGGTTGCAGCAACCCCTACTCCAGTTCCAGGATCACCGCGTCCACCGGCAGGCTTTCGCCCTGCGCCGCCGACACGCTCTTGACCGTGCCCGCCTTTCCGGCGCGCAGGATATTCTCCATCTTCATCGCTTCGATGACCGCGAGCGGCTGGCCGACCTCGACCTTATCGCCTTGCTTGACGTGCAGCGCGACGAGCAGGCCCGGCATCGGACAGATCAGATATTTGGAAAGGTCGGGCGGAACCTTGTCGATCATGTGCGCCGCATAGGGTGCCGCATGGGCCGGCAGGATGCGCAGGCGATGGCTCGCGCCATGGCAGGTCAGCACGAAGCCGGACCGCGAGGGCGCGATCCGTACGCTCAGCAGATCGTCGCCGAACTCCGCCTCGATCAGGCGGTCGCCCGGCGTATATTCCAGCGCCATGTCGATGGGTTCGCCATCCACCGTCACGTCATCGCCGTCGATCACGACGTCATGCACGGCATCGCCAATCTTGACTTGCCAGCCGGTCGGGGGGCTGAGCCGCTTGCCGAGTTGTCCGTCGATCCGGCGCGCCCGGTCAGCCTGGGCCATGGCGGCGAAGGCGCCCACGGCGGACAGCCGCTGGAGCAGTTGCGTCGACGCGGGCGCGCCCTGGAACCCCTCGGGATATTCCTCGGCAATGAAGCCGGTGGTGATGTTGCCAGACCGGAACCGCTCATGCTGCATCAGCGCGGACACGAAATCGATATTGTGGCCCGGCCCATCGATCTCGAACTGATCCAGCGCCTCGATCTGCTTGTCGATGGCTTCGAGGCGTGTGGGGGCCCAAGTGATGAGCTTGGCGATCATCGGGTCGTAGAACATCGACACTTCGCCGCCTTCGGCCACGCCATCGTCGACGCGCACCTTCGCCCCGGCGCCGTCCGTCCCTGCCTGCGGCGGACTATAGCGGACGAGCCGGCCGGTGGACGGCAGGAAGCCGCGATAGGGGTCTTCGGCATAGACCCGGTTCTCGATCGCCCAGCCGTTGATCTTCACGTCATCCTGGCCGAAGCCGAGCGCCTCCCCATTGGCGACGCGGATCATCTGTTCGACCAGGTCGACGCCGGTAATCTCCTCGGTTACCGGATGCTCGACCTGCAGCCGGGTATTCATTTCCAGAAAGTAGAAGCTCTCGCCGGTCTTGTCCTCGCCGCTGACGATCAATTCGACCGTGCCGGCGCTGAAATAGCCGACCGCGCGGGCCAGAGCGACGCATTGCTCGCCCATCTTGCGGCGCATGTCTGGGCTGACGAAGGGCGATGGCGCTTCCTCCACCACTTTCTGGTGGCGGCGCTGGATCGAACATTCGCGCTCGTTCAAGTAGACGATATTGCCATGCTGATCGCCTAATATCTGGATCTCGATATGGCGCGGGCTTTCGATGAACTTCTCGATGAAGACACGGTCGTCGCCGAAGCTGTTCAGCCCCTCGCGCTTCGTCGCTTCAAAGCCTTCACGGACATCCTGCTCGCTATAGGCCAGCCGCATGCCCTTGCCGCCGCCACCGGCCGATGCCTTCATCATCACCGGATAGCCGATCTCGTTGGAGATGCGGACGGCATGGTCGGTGTCGTCGATCACGCCGACATAGCCGGGGACGACATTGACACCCGCTTCCTTGGCAAGCTTCTTCGACTCGATCTTGTCGCCCATCGCGGCGATGGCATTGGCGGGCGGGCCGACGAAGATGATCCCTTCAGCGTCCAGCGCCTTGCGGAAGCTTTCGCGCTCGGAGATGAAGCCATAGCCCGGATGCACGGCATCTGCGCCCGTCGCCTTGCACGCCTCGATGATCTTGTCGGCCAGCAGATAGGATTGGGCCGCGGGCGGCGGGCCGATATGCACCGCCTCGTCCGCCATCAGCACATGCGGCGCGCGAGCGTCGGCATCGGAATAGACCGCAACGGTCTTGATGCCCATCTTCTTGGCCGTGCGCATGACCCGGCACGCAATTTCGCCACGGTTCGCGATCAGGATCTTGGTGATTGCCATTCTGTTTCCTGTCCCAGTCCTTATTCAGTTCCTCTCACCCCGTTCGGGCTGAGCCTGTCGAAGCCCCGTTCCTTTCTTCAAGAGAAGTAAGGCCCTTCGACAAGCTCAGGGCGAACGGGTGTTGATTTATTGCTTATCCACTCCCGAAAACCGGGCCTTGAAATAGACAAAACTAAGTCCGGTAAAAATCAGGAGCGACAGGGCTCCCGTAATAGTTGGCGAAATGCCATCACAGTCCGCTGGAGCATCTGGCCCCATCCCGCAACTACCAATGGCCGCCAACAGAATGACAATCATTGCGATCAGCCAATAGGCAATGCTGAGCACCACGAAGAATCCGATCTTCATGGCGCTCGGCTTGCTCACTCCGCCGCCTCCAGCTCGACCTTCACTTCCGCCTGCATCGGCACGACGCCCAGCTTGGCGAACAAAGCCGCGTCCGCATTGTCGCCGGCATTGGCGGTGGTCAGCAGTTTGTCGCCAGTGAAGATGCTGTTCGCGCCAGCCATGAAGCAGAGCGCCTGGCACGCTTCCGACATGCTCTCGCGGCCAGCGCTCAACCGCACCATGCTCTGCGGCATCACGATCCGCGCGACGGCAACGGTCCGCACGAACTCGATCTCGTCGATCTTGGCGAGCGGGGTGTCGGCCAGCATGTTGCCCAGCACCGTGCCCTTGACCGGGACCAGAGCGTTGATCGGCACGCTTTCGGGATGGCGGGGCAGCACGGCGAGCGCATGCAGGAAGCCGACGCGATCCTCGCGTGTCTCCCCCATGCCGACGATGCCGCCGCTGCACACGTTGATGCCCGAATTGCGGACATTTTCCAGCGTCACCAACCGATCGTCGAAGGTCCGGGTGGTGATGACCTTCTCATAATGTTCAGGCGAGGTGTCGATATTATGGTTGTAATAATCGAGCCCCGCATCGGCGAGCATCTCGGCCTGGCTTTCGCTGAGCATCCCCAGCGTCATGCAGGTTTCCATGCCCATCTGGCGCACGCCCTTCACCATCTCGACGATGGCGGGCATGTCGCGATCCTTGGGGTTGCGCCAGGCCGCGCCCATGCAGAAGCGCGAGCTGCCCGCGTCCTTTGCCTGCGCCGCCGCCTGCATCACGGCCTGCACGCTCATCAGCTTCTGCGCCTTCAGCCCGCTTTCGGCGTGGGCCGACTGGTTGCAATAGCCGCAATCCTCTGGACAGCCGCCGGTCTTGATCGACAACAGGGTCGACAGCTGCACCTCGTTGCGCGGGAAGCTGGCGCGGTGGATCGACTGCGCTTCGAACATCAGGTCGCCAAAGGGCAGGTCGAACAGCGCGGCGATCTCCTCGCGCGTCCAGTCGGTGCGGGCGGTCAGGGTGCAGGGGGCATTCATTTACGCGGCTTCCTCCAGCGGGGGCATGTTGTGGCCGAGGAGGCGCAGCACATCGGCGGCGCATTCCACGACATTGGAACCCGGTCCATAAATGCCCTGCACGCCTGCGTCACGGAGGAAGTCATAATCCTGCGGCGGGATCACGCCGCCGGCGATCACCTTGATATCGCTGCGCCCCTTTTCCCGCAGTCGCTGGATCAATTCGGGGATCAGCGTCTTGTGCCCGGCGGCGAGCGACGATGCGCCCACCACATCGACGCCGGTGTCGAGCGCCAGCACCACCGTTTCCTCCGGCGTCTGGAACAGCGGCCCGGACACGACATCGAAACCCATGTCGCCAAAGGCCGACGCGATGATGTTGGCGCCCCGGTCGTGACCGTCCTGTCCCATCTTGGCGACGAGCAGTTTCGGCTTGCGACCGAGGCGCCGTTCGACGGCCTGCACGCCATCGAGAACCTGTTTCCAGCGGCTGTCATCCTTGTAGGGCGCGCCATAGACGCCCTTCACCGGCGTCGGCTGCGTCCCGTAGCGATCGAAACTATCCTCCATGGCGGCGGAGATCTCGCCCAGCGTGGCGCGCGCGCGCGCGGCTTCGACGGCGAGCGCCAACAGGTTATTCTCCATCCCCAATCCTCCCCCTGAGGGGGAGGTGGCTGGCCGAAGGCCAGACGGAGGGGTGTCCCCCTCTCCATGGGGCGACACCCCTCCACCAGCCTTCGGCTGGTCCCCCTCCCCTTGCAGGGGAGGATTTTCGTATCGGCATCCGCGCTTTAACGCGTCCAGTGCCGCCTGGCACTGGCTTTCGTCCCGCTGCGCCTTGACGCGAATGATGCGGGCGATCTGCGCCTCGCGCACCTTGCTATTGTCGACTTCCAGCGTTTCGAGCAGATCCTCGTTCGCCAGCCGATATTTGTTGACGCCGACGATCACGTCCTCGCCCCGGTCGACGCGGGCCTGCCGCGCCGCGGCCGCTGTCTCGATCATCGCCTTGGGCCAGCCGGCTGCCACGGCCTTGGCCATGCCGCCTTCGGCTTCGACCCGATCGATGATCTCCTGCGCGGCGTCGACCAGCTGCTGGGTCAGCGCCTCAATATAATAGCTGCCGCCCAACGGATCGACGACATTGCACATTCCGGTCTCTTCCTGGATCACGATCTGCGTGTTGCGCGCGATCCGGGCGGAAAAGTCGGTCGGGAGCGCGATCGCCTCGTCCAGCGCGTTGGTGTGGAGCGACTGGGTGCCGCCCAGCATCGCCGCCATCGCCTCGATCGTGGTGCGCATGACGTTATTATAGGGGTCCTGCTCGGTCAGCGAGACGCCCGATGTCTGGCAATGGGTGCGCAGCATCTTGGAGCGCTCGTCCTGTGCGCCGAGCTTGGTCATGACGCGATGCCACAGCACGCGCGCGGCGCGCAGCTTGGCGATTTCCATGAAGAAGTTCATGCCGATGGCGAAAAAGAAGCTGAGCCGCCCGGCGAACTTGTCGATGTCGAGCCCGCTCGCCACGCCGTAGCGCACATATTCCGCGCCGTCCGCGATGGTGAAGGCCAGTTCCTGCACCTGCGTCGCCCCGGCTTCCTGCATATGATAGCCGGAAATGGAGATGCTGTTGAACTTGGGCATCTCACGCGACGTATAGCCGAAAATGTCGCTGATGATGCGCATGCTCGGCTCGGGCGGATAGATGTAGGTGTTGCGGACCATGAACTCCTTCAGAATGTCGTTCTGAATGGTCCCGTCGAGCAGCTTGCGCTCGACCCCCTGTTCCTCCCCGGCGACGATGAAGAAAGCGAGGATCGGAATCACCGCGCCGTTCATCGTCATGGACACTGACATCTGGTCCAGCGGAATGCCGTCGAACAGGATCTTCATGTCCTCGATCGTGTCGATCGCGACGCCTGCCTTGCCGACATCGCCGACGACGCGGGGATGATCGCTGTCATAGCCCCTGTGGGTGGCAAGGTCGAAGGCGACGGACAGCCCCTTCTGGCCCGCCGCCAGGTTGCGGCGGTAGAAGGCATTGGATTCCTCGGCGGTGGAGAAGCCCGCATATTGGCGAATGGTCCAGGGCCGGCCCGCATACATGGATGCGCGCACGCCCCGCGTGAAAGGCGCGAAGCCCGGCAGGCCCGGATCGACGGTCACATCCTGCGCGGTATAGAGCGGCTTCACCCGGATACCCTCGGGGGTATCCCAGTTGAGGTCCCGGCCCTTCACTTCCTTCGCAGCGGCGGCGGCCCATTGGTCCAGCGTCGGCTTCTCGGTCATAGTTTTCAACCCAATCCCAAAACATATGCCGTTCGCCCTGAGTGGAGGCTGAGCTAGTCGAAGCCTCGTATCGAAGGGTCCGCGCCTGGCTCGATCCTTCGATACATCACTTCGACAAGCTCAGTGGTTACTCAGGACGAACGGTGATTTTCAGTGCCCCGCCTCACCTTCGGCGTCTCCATGATTTCGGTCAGCACGCCGTTCATGTCCTTGGGATGCACGAAGAAGATCGGCGTGCCATGCGCGCCGATGCGCGGCTCACCCAGAACCTTCTTTCCCAATCCTTCGAACCAGGCCTTGGCCGCATGGATGTCGGGCACTTCATAGCACATATGATGCTGCCCCCCGGCCGGGTTCTTTGCGATGAAGCCGTGAATGGGCGAGTTCTCGCCCAGTGGCTCGATCAGTTCTATCTGCGTGCCTGCCGTGCCGTCTTCACCCGGCGTGTCGACGAAGCAGACCTTCACGCCCTGCGCGGGCAGGTCGAACGGTTCGTGCGCCAGAGTAGCGCCCATCACGTCGCGATAATAAGCGAGCGAGGCCTCCAGCGACGGCGTCGCGACGCCGATATGATTCAGTCGACCGAGTTTCATGCGGCATTCTCGATAACCATCGCGATGCCCTGACCCCCGCCGATGCACATGGTGATGAGCGCATAGCGTCCACCCGTCCGCTGCAATTCATAGGCAGCCTTGATCGTCAATATGGCGCCGGTCGCGCCGATCGGATGGCCCAGCGAAATGCCCGATCCATTGGGATTGGTCTTGACCGGGTCCAGCCCCAGTTCCTTGGCGACGCCGCAGGCTTGGGCCGCGAAGGCTTCGTTGGACTCGATGACGTCCATCTGGTCCAGCGTCAGCCCGGCCCGCTTCAGCGCCACCGGCACCGCCTTGACCGGCCCCAGCCCCATGATGGACGGCTCCACGCCGGCATGACCCCAGGCGATGATCCGCGCCAGCGGCTTCAACCCCTTTTCCGCGACCGCCTTGCCGCTGGCCAGAACAACCGCGCCCGCGCCGTCATTGATGCCCGATGCATTGCCTGCCGTGACCGTGCCGTCCTTCTTGAACACCGGACGCAGGCCCGCCATGCCCTCCGCCGACGCATCCGCGCGGACATGCTCGTCGGTGTCGAACCGGATGACGCCCTTGCGCGTCTTCACCTCGACCGGGACGATCTGCTCCTTGAAATAACCCGCAGCGATGGCCGCGGCGGCACGCCTGTGGCTTTCGACGGCCACGGCATCCTGTTCTTCGCGGCCAATGCCGCATCGTTCCGCCACATTTTCGGCCGTCACGCCCATATGGATGTTCTCGAACGGGTCGTGCAGCGCACCGAGCATGGCGTCCACCATCTCGATATTGCCCATCTTCTGCCCATTGCGCGCGGCCAGGACCATGTGCGGCGCGTTGGACATGCATTCGGCGCCGCCCGCCACCGCGATGTCATGCTCGCCCAGCGCCATCGCCTGCGCTGCCGACACGATCGCCTGCAAGCCCGATCCGCACAGGCGATTGACGTTCATGGCGGGCGCATCCACCGGAATGCCCGCGTCGACCGCAGCGATGCGGCTGACATAGGCATCCTTGGGCTGGGTCGGCACGACCGTCCCGATCACCACATTCTGGACGTCCGCGGGCGCGATGCCCGCCCGCTCCAGCGCTTCCTTGATGACGATCGTGCCCAGTTCCGCCGGACGGAAGGAGGAGAGCGATCCTCCGAATGTGCCGATCGCCGTGCGCGCCGCGCCGACGATGAAGATATCCTGTCCGTTGCTCATATCTCGATCCTGTCCGCTGAAGATGGTCCGCTCACAGCGGGATATTGTCGTGCTTCTTCCACGGGTTCTCCAACGCCTTGTTGCGCAGCTTCCGCAGTCCCAGGGCGATGCGCCGGCGCGTCGAATGCGGCTGGATCACCTCGTCGATGAAGCCCTTGCTCGCCGCGACGAAGGGGTTGGCGAAGCGGTCCTCATATTCCCTGGTCCGCTCGGCGATCTCCTCGGCCGTGCGGCCGCGGAAGATGATCTCGACCGCGCCCTTCGCCCCCATCACCGCGATCTCGGCGGTGGGCCAGGCATAGTTCAGGTCGCCGCGCAAATGCTTGGACGACATGACGTCATAGGCGCCGCCATAGGCCTTGCGCGTGATGACGGTGATCTTGGGCACGGTCGCTTCGGCATAGGCGAAGAGCAGCTTGGCGCCATGCTTGATGATGCCGTTATGCTCCTGTGCCGTGCCCGGCAGGAAGCCCGGCACGTCCACAAAGGTGACGATCGGAATTTCGAACGCGTCGCAGAAGCGCACGAACCGCCCCGCCTTCTTGGACGAGTTGATGTCCAGCACGCCGGCCAGCACCATCGGCTGGTTGGCGATGATGCCCACGGTGCGACCCTCCACCCGGCCGAAACCGCAGATGATGTTCGCGGCATGGGCCGGCTGCACCTCGAAGAAATCGCCTTCGTCCACGATCTTGCGGATCAGTTCGTGCATGTCGTAGGGCTGGTTGGCGTTGGCCGGGATCAGCGTGTCCAGGCTTTCTTCCATGCGGTCCCACGGGTCCGCGCTCGGCCGCTCCGGCACCGGCTCCCGGTTCGACGCGGGCAGGAAGTCGACGAAATCGCGCACCGCCAGCAGCGCCTCGATGTCGTTTTCGAACGCGATGTCCGCCACGCCCGACTTGGTCGTATGCGCAATCGCCCCGCCCAGTTCCTCCTGCGTCACCACCTCGTTGGTGACGGTCTTCACCACGTCGGGACCGGTCACGAACATGAAGCTGCTGTCCTTCACCATGAAGATGAAGTCGGTCATGGCGGGCGAATAGACCGCGCCGCCCGCGCACGGCCCCATGATGACGCTGATCTGCGGGACGACCCCGCTTGCCAGCACGTTGCGCTGGAAAATTTCCGCATAGCCGGCCAGCGACGCGACGCCTTCCTGGATACGCGCGCCGCCGCTGTCGTTCAGGCCGATGACCGGCGCCCCGACCTTCATCGCCATGTCCATGATCTTGCAGATCTTCATGGCGTGCCGTTCCGACACCGCGCCGCCATAGACGGTGAAATCCTGGCTGAAGACGAAGACCAAGCGGCCGTTGATCGTGCCCGATCCAGTGACGACGCCATCGCCCGGCACATGCGCCTCGTCCATCCCGAAATCGACGCAATTATGTTCGACATACATGTCGACTTCCTCGAAACTGCCTTCATCCAGCAGCACTTCGAGCCG
The DNA here is from genome assembly GCF_020782235.1 of Sphingobium naphthae. Taxonomy (GTDB): domain Bacteria; phylum Pseudomonadota; class Alphaproteobacteria; order Sphingomonadales; family Sphingomonadaceae; genus Sphingobium; species Sphingobium naphthae. The sequence continues at coordinate 218,701 of NZ_JAJGNO010000005.1, read as the reverse complement.
TTCGCGCGCGGTCAGCTTGCCCTTGGCATGTTGCGCGTCGATGCGGCGCTGGCCACCGCCCAGGCGGGCTGCGTCGCGCTTGGCTTCCAGCTGTTCGATGATGGCGAGCTTCGACATAGGCATCTCTCCGAAAAGCGGCTCCGACCGGTTGATCGCATCCCTAGCCAGCCCGTCCCCTCTTCCGCAAATGCGAATTTGCCAATTTGCAAATCACGACTTCGCAAATTAGGGACGGGATCATGGCACGCGGCAACCGTATCTTCGCAGGTCCGCGCCTGCGTCAGCTTCGCCTGGACCACCGGATGGACCAGGCGACGATGGCGCAGGCGCTGGGCATATCCGTATCCTATCTCAGCCAGCTTGAGAATGACGATCGCCCCCTCACCGCCAAGGTGAAGGCGGCCGTCGCCAGCGCTTTTCCGACGGACTGGGCGAGTTTCGACAGTCGGCAGGAGGAACAGCTTCTGGGCGCCTTCACCTATGCGCTGGCGCATCCCGAACTGCCGGGCACGCCGATGGAGCCCGAGCGGATCGAGAAGCTGCACCTGCAGTTCCCCGAGTTCGCCGCGCGCTATGTCGATCTCTACAACGCGCATATGCGGGCCAATGAACGGATCAACATGATCGAGGAGGCGATTGCCAACGATCATGAGGTTCAGGCCCGGCTTCCCTGGGAAGCGGCGCGCGACTGGTTCCACGAGTCCGGCAACTATGTTCATGCGCTCGACTGCCTGGCCGAAGACATGGCCGAAAGCTTCACCGCCGGCCAGGTGCTGGACGAAGGCATGCTGGTCGAGGCGCTGGCGCGGCGGCACGGCATCGAGACGCTGATCGCCGAAACGCCCGACAGCGCGCTGCGCGCCTATCGCGCCGCCGACCGCCGCCTGTTCATCAATGCCGCGCTGCCGACCGAAAGCCGCAAGTTCATGCTCGGGCACCAGCTCATGATGCTGGAGGGCCAGGCCGTGATCGCCGATGTCGTGCGCAATGCCGCGCTGCCCGTGCCGGGCGCGGATCGGCTGCTGGCGATCGGCCTTGGCAATTATGCCGCCGGCGCGCTGCTGATGCCCTATGCCGCCTTTCGGGAAGCCGCGCGGACGATGCGGCACGATATCGACCGGCTCGCCCGCACCTTCGGCGTCAGTTTCGAACAGGCCTGCCACCGACTGTCGACCCTGCAGCGGCCGGGGCTGCGCGGCATCCCCTTCTTCTTCTGCCGCGTCGACATGGCCGGGAACATCACCAAGCGGCACAGCGCCACGCGCCTGCAATTCGCCCGCTTCGGCGGCGCCTGCCCCTTGTGGAACGTGCATGAAGCCGTCGCCGTCCCCGATCGCATCAATGTCCAGCTCGGCGAAACGCCCGATGGCGTGCGTTATGTTTCGATGGCGAAGGGCCTGGTGAAGCCGTCGGGCAGCTACAAGCGCACGCCGCGCCGATATGCCGTCGTCCTGGGCTGCGAAGTCGCCCATGCCGCGAATTTCGTCTATGCCGATGGGCTCCATCTGGCCGAGGAAGGCGCTGCGACGCCGATCGGCATCACCTGCCGCCTCTGTCCGCGCCAGAGCTGCGACCAGCGCGCCTTCCCGCCCGCCGACCGCCCGATCCATGTCGATCCCGACAATCGGCAGATCGTTCCCTACTGGATCGGCTGAGCTGGGAACATCAGGGACGATCGCCCCGGTGCAGCTTCGCCCACAGATCGGCCGTGCCCGCTTCCTGCGCGCGGGTGGTGAATTGCGCGGCGACCAGCCAGCCCTTGATCGGGCGCAGCGGCAGCACCGTGGTCAGCATCACCACCGGCAGGCCGACCGCCAGATGCACCCACCAGGGCGGCCGCGCCATGATCTCCAGCATCAGGATGAAGATGACGCCCGGCACGCAGGCGAAAAGCTGCACGAAGACCGCCGGGCCGTCCGCCGGATCGGCGAAGCCATAGTCCAGCCCACAGACCTCGCAATGATCGCGGATCGTCAGGAAGCCGCGAAACATATGTCCCTCGCCACAGCGCGGGCAGCGGCCGCGCAGGCCCGTCTCGTGCGGCGGCCGCTTGCGCCAGCGCCCGCCATGATCGTCGGTCCAGAAGGCCTCATCCTGATCGCTGCTATCTTCTGTCATCGCTCCCCTATCGCCTGCGCCTGCGCCGCTGTCGACTGCGCCTTTTGCCCAAGGCTGGCCTTTGCGCGCGCAAGGCGCTATCGGCGCGTCCATCACATCGATCGTATAAGGCATTCAAATGGGTTTTCGTTGCGGTATCGTCGGCCTTCCCAATGTGGGCAAGTCCACCCTGTTCAATGCGCTCACCGAAACGCAGGCGGCGCAGGCGGCGAACTATCCCTTCTGCACGATCGAACCTAATGAGGGCCGCGTGGCGGTGCCCGACGATCGGCTGCAGACCATCGCCAGGATCGGCGGCAGCGCCAAGATCATCGAAACGCAGCTGAGTTTCGTCGACATCGCCGGCCTGGTGCGCGGCGCGTCCAAGGGGGAAGGGCTGGGCAACCAGTTCCTCGCCAATATCCGCGAAGTCGACGCGATCGTCCATGTTCTGCGCTGCTTCGAGGATGACGACATCACGCATGTCGAGGGCAAGGTCGATCCGATCGCCGACGCCGAGACGGTCGAGACCGAATTGATGCTCGCGGATCTGGAAAGCCTGGAAAAGCGCGTTCCCAATTTCGCCAAGAAGGCGGCGCAGGGCGACAAGGAGGCGAAGGCCGCCGCGTCGGTCCTTGGCCAGGCGCTCGACCTGCTGCGCGACGGCAAGCCCGCCCGGCTCACCGTGCCCCGGGATCCGGAGGAAGAACGCCTCTTTGCGCAGGCGCAGCTGCTCACGTCGAAGCCCGTCCTCTATGTCTGCAATGTCGAGGAAGAAAGCGCCGCTACCGGAAACGCCCACAGCGCCCGCGTGTTCGAAAAGGCGGCGGCGGAAAATGCCAAGGCGGTCATCGTGTCCGCCGCGATCGAGGCCGAACTGGTCACCATGCCGGTCGAGGAGCGCGCCGAATATCTGGAGGCCCTTGGCCTGACCGAAGCGGGCCTCGCCCGCATCATCCGCGCCGGCTACGAACTGCTCGGCCTCATCACCTTCTTCACCGTTGGCCCCAAGGAAGCGCGCGCCTGGACGGTCGCCAAGGGCAGCAAGGCGCCCCAGGCCGCCGGCGCGATCCACACCGACTTCGAAAAGGGCTTCATTCGCGCCGAAACCATGGCCTATGCCGACTATGTCCAATATAATGGCGAGGCCGGAGCCAAGGAAGCGGGCAAGTGGCGCTCCGAAGGCAAGGAGTATGTCACCCAGGATGGCGACATCATGCTGTTCCGGTTCAACGTCTGACAGGGCGACTGGTCGGACCGGGTTCCTGCCAAGGCGGGAGCCCGGTTCAGCTACGGGCTTCTGGCGTTCGGTTGGCCGTTGGTCCGGCTTGCGCCAGTGACGCGCCCGGGGTGAGATCGCATGGCTCTCAAATCCGCTTTCCCGCCCAGCGTCGACGCTGACACGCGGCTGCTGATCCTGGGCAGCCTTCCTGGCGACGCCTCGATCCGGCAGGGCGAATATTATGCCCATCGCGGCAATGCCTTCTGGCATCTGATCGGCGATGTGCTGGAGGAGGAACTGCGCAGCCAGCCCTACGCCCTGCGGCTCAAGCGGCTGCGGGCGCGGGGCGTCGGCCTGTGGGACGTGATCGAGAGCGCGGAGCGCGAAGGCAGCCTGGACAGTCGCATCCGCGGCGCGGAACTGCGCGACCTTGGCCTGTTCGCCGCGCGCCTGCCGGCGCTGCGCGCAGTCGCCTTCAACGGGAAGACCGCCGCGCTTCATGGCCGGCGGCAGCTCAGCGCCCGGCCCGACCTGACGCTTATCGACCTCCCCTCGACCTCGGGCGCCTATGCCAGCCTTTCACGCGAGGCGAAGCGCCAGCACTGGATGACGCTACGCGATCATCTGGCGTGATCCCCTGGGACATAACGTCACTTTACCGTCACATGCTTGCTGCTAAGCGCGACGCATCGCCTCAAAGACAAAGAACAGAGTCGCCATGCTTCGCCTCCCCTTCCTCCTTCCCGCTCTCCTGTGCCTGGGCGCCTGCGCCACCATGCCCGTCCAGCCGTCCGCGCCGGTCGCCCAGGCGCAACAGCGCGCGCCCGTCACCATCCTCATCTCGATCGACGGCTTTCGCGCCGATTATCTCCAGCGTGGCGTGACGCCGCAGCTCGCAGCGCTGGGCGCCAACGGGGTCGAAGCGCCGATGCGCCCCTCCTTCCCCACCAAGACCTTCCCCAATCACTGGGCGATCGTCACGGGCGACCGGCCCGACCGCAATGGCATCGTCGCCAACAGCATGGAGGACGCCAGCCGCCCGGACGACAAGTTCACCATGGCGAGCGACGACCCCTATTGGTGGAACGAGGCCGAACCCATCTGGGTGACCGCGGAGAAGGCGGGCGTGCGCACCGCGACCATGTTCTGGCCGGGCTCCAACGTGCCCTGGGGCGGGACGAAGGCGTCCAGCTGGCCCTACGCCATCACCGGCGGCACGCGGCCGAGCGACTGGGCGCAATTCAACCAGGCGATCAGCGGCGCGCAGCGCGTCAACATGGTGCTGGACGTGCTGCGCCGACCGGCGGACATCCGGCCGACATTCGTGACGCTCTATTTCGACATCGTCGACACCGCCGGCCATATATATGGCCCCGATGCGCCGGAAACGACGAAGGCGCTGGCCGATGTGGACGGGCATATCGGCGATCTGGTCGCCGGCCTGAAGGCGATGGGCCAGCCCGCCAACCTCGTCATCGTCGCTGATCATGGCATGGCCGCCAGCTCCAGCGAGCGGGTCGTGGCGCTGGACAAGGTCGCCGATTCGGCGAATTACCGCGTGGTCGAATCCGGCCCCTATGCGACGCTCGCCGCCGTGCCGGGTCGCGAGAAGGCGCTGGAAGCCGCGCTGCTCAAGCCCCACGCTCATATGCAATGCTGGCGCAAGGGCGATATTCCCGCCCGCTTCCATTATGGCACGCACCAACGCATCCCGCCCTATCTGTGCCTTGGCGAAACCGGATGGGAAATCCAGCCGACCGCGCCGACCAAGTCGGTCAGCGGCGGCAGCCATGGCTGGGACGATCGCGCGCCCGAAATGCAGGCGCTGTTCATCGCCAACGGCCCGGCCTTCGCGCCCGGGGCCAAACCCGCGCCCGACTTCGCCAATGTCGATGTCTATCCGCTGCTCGCGCGGCTGCTCGGTATCGCGCCGCGGCCGTCGGACGGCAATCCCGCCACGCTTTCCGGCATCGTCGCGCAATGAAGGGACCCGTCATGTTCACGCGCCGCCAACTCCTGACCGCCGCCACCGCAACGCCGCTGATTGGCGCGCCCGCCATCGTCCGCGCGCAAAGCTGGTTCGCCGGCTATCCCTTCGCCCTTGGCGTCACCTCGGGCGATCCAGCACCCGACGGCTTCGTTATCTGGACCAAGCTCGCGCCCAAGCCGTTCGAGCCGCATGGCGGCATGCCGATGGTCGCGCTGCCGGTGAAATGGGAAGTCGCGAGCGACGACCGCTTCAAGACCATCGTGGCGACCGGCGAAGCCACCGCCCGCCCGGAGCTTGGCCATAGCGTCCACGTCGAGGTGACGGGCCTCCAGCCCGATCGGCCCTATTGGTATCGTTTCGCGCTAGGCAGCGATCAGTCGACGCGCGGCCGCGCCCGCACCCTGCCGCTCGCCTCCGCCAGCCCCGCGCGCCTGAAGTTCGGCGTAGCGGGCTGCCAGAATTACGAAGATGGCCTGTTCACCGCCTTCCGCCATCTGGCGAACGAGGATGATCTCGCCTTCGTCTACCATTATGGTGACTTCATCTACGAATATAAGCAGCGGGGGCCGGACTATGACAAGGACGGCCTGCCGGTGGATCAGGTGCGGCATCATGTCGGGCTCGATTGCTACGACCTGGCCGACTATCGCCTGCGCTACGCCCAATATCTGAGCGACTACGACCTGCAGGCCGCGCGCGCCCGGCACAGCTGGTTCCCAACCTTCGACGATCATGAGGTCCAGAATAACTGGGTCAGCGACAATGACGGCCGCGACCAGTCGCCGGCCGAGATCTTCCGTCTGCGCCGGCAGGCCGGGCTCCAGGCCTGGTATGAATATATGCCCGTCCGCGCCGCGATGCTGCCGCGCAACGGCATCATCACCGACATGTATCGCGAAGCGCGCTTCGGCGACCTGCTCGCCATCGATTTCCTCGACACGCGGTCCTTCCGCACCAACCAGCCCTGCGGCGACGGCTTCAAGCCCTATTGCCCGGGCATCGGCGACGGCAAGGCGCAGGTCCTCTCGCCCGAGGAGGAAAGCTGGCTGACGCGCAACCTGACGCGGGGTCAGGCAAACTGGAACTGCCTGGCGCAGCAGGTGATGATGATGTCGCTCGATCGCCGGCGCTATGCCGACGAAAAGGAGACCATCTACAATCTCGACAGCTGGGCCGGCTATCGCGTCCAGCGCGACCGCCTGCTGGCGAAGATGCGCGGGCTCGACAATGTCGTCGTCCTGACCGGCGACGAGCATCAAAATTATGCCGGGCTGCTGGAAAGCGAAGGCAGGCCGGTGGCGGCCGAGTTCGTCTCCACCTCCATTTCCTCGGGCGGAGACGGGTCGGACCTGCGCGCCGGCAGCGACATGATCCTGCGCAACAACCCGCAGCTCAAGTTCATCAACGACCAGCGCGGCTATCTGGTCTGCGACGTCACGCCCGACGCCTGGACGACTCGGTTCCGCGTCATGGATCAGGTGTCGACCCCCGGCGGGACGATCGCCACTCGCGCCAGCATCACCGTGCCGCGCGGCCAGCCCTCGCTCACCATCGCCTGACATTGACGTAAACGGAAAGCGGTTCTACGCCATCATCACCGAACAAGGAGACGGATGATGGCGCAGGACATACTCTATTTCGAGGATCTGCAGGTCGGCGACAGCTTCGCCTTCGGACCGCTCACCGTCACGCGCGACGAAGTGATCGCTTTCGCATCGGAATTCGACGCCCAGCCCTTCCATCTCTCGGACGAAGCGGCGGCGCAGACGCATTTCGGCACCATCCCGGCAAGCGGCTGGCACACGACCGCCCTGTTCATGAAGATGTTCGTCGCCGAAATGCAGAAGAACCCCGCGCGTCAGGCCGCGAGCCTGGGTGCGATGGGCGTCGACGAACTGCGCTGGTTGCGCCCCGTCCGCCCCGGCGACACGCTGCGCGGCACCAATGAAGTGATCGACACGAAAATCTCGAAGAGCCGCCCGGAAATGGGCATCGTCCGCAACAAAGTCACCATCTTCAACCAGCATGACGAACCGGTGATGACGATGATCCCCATCGCCATGTGGCGCACCCGTGCCGGCGCCTCGGCCGCCTGAGGACGCTACTGAACCGGGGGGCTTACTCTTTCCTGCTAAGGGAGGCGGATGGTCGCTGGCGATCGGTGGAACAAGCGGTCCGGCTATTTCCGCCCGAACAATTTCTCGATGTCGCCATGGCCCAGCTTCACCCAGGTCGGCCGACCATGGTTGCACTGGCCCGACCGCGGCGTCACTTCCATTTCGCGCAGCAGCGCGTTCATTTCCGCCACGCTCAGCACCCGTCCTGCGCGGACCGATCCGTGACAGGCCATGGTGGCCGCGACCAGGTCGATCTTTTCCTTCAAGGACAAGGCGCTGTCATAGGCGGCAAGGTCGTCGGCCAGATCGATGACCAGGCCCTGCACGTCCGACTGGCCCAGCATCGCCGGCACCGCGCGCACCAGCATGGCCGAAGGGCCGAAGCGTTCGAGTTCCAGACCGAACTCCCGCAGCTCGCCCGTCCGCGCCTCCAGCCGATCGCAGGCGGGCTCATCCAGTTCGACCACTTCGGGCAGCAGCAGCGCCTGGCTGGCGACGCCCTGCCCCTCTATCGCCCGGCGCATCCGCTCCAGCGTCAGCCGTTCATGCGCGGCATGCTGGTCGACGATCACCAGCCCGTCCTCCGCTTCCGCGACGATATAGGTGCGCGCCACCTGCCCGCGCGCCACGCCGAGCGGGAAGCTTGTTCCCTCGGGCGCCGGGGCCGCGGCGGGTTCGGCGCGCGCCTGGGGCGGCGGCGCCTGGAAGGCGGGACGACGATCCGCCAGCGACGATGGCGCGAACTGGCTATAGCTCGCGCTCGCGGCGCTCCCCAGCCCGCTCGCCGCCTCGAAGATCGGCATCGCGCCGATCGGGGTCGGCGACACCGGCTCGGGCCGCCAGGCGGCCAGGCCCGCCGCATCGGCATGCTGCACCGCCCGGAACCCTTCCGCATCCAGCGCACGACGCAGGCCGGACACGATCATCCCGCGGATGAGCGCCGGATCGCGGAAGCGCACTTCCGTCTTGGCGGGATGGACGTTCACGTCCACTTCCTGCGCCGGCACGTCCAGGAACAGCGCCACCACCGGGTGCCGGTCGCGCGCCAGCATGTCGGCATAGGCGCCGCGCAGCGCGCCGATCAGCAGCCGGTCCTTCACCGGACGGCCATTGACGAACAGATATTGATGATCGCCCACCCCGCGATTGCAGGTCGGCAACGACGCCACGCCCGACAGCCGCACCCCCTCGCGCTCCAGGCTGACGATCACATGATTGTCGGCCAGTTGCCGGTCGGTGAGCGCCGCCACCCGCTCCTCGCGCGCATCGCCGGCCTGCACGCCCAGCACGCGGCGGCCGTCATGCTCGACCGAAAAGGCGACGGCGGGATGCGCCATGGCAAGGCGGCGGATGCAATCGAGGCAGGCGGCATATTCCGCCTTGGGCGACCGCAGGAATTTGCGCCGCGCCGGCACCTTGGCGAAGAGCTGCTCGACGATGATCCGCGTTCCCGGCGGCAGCGCGGCGGGTCCCTCGGCGACCAGCTGGCCATTGTCGACGGTCCGGTTCCATCCGTCCGCGCCCCGCGGCCGGCTGTCGATCGACAGGCGCGCGACGCTGGCGATCGACGGCAGCGCCTCGCCGCGGAAGCCCAGCGTCGCCACATTCTCGATCGCGTCGTCGGGCAGCTTGGATGTCGCGTGCCGCTCCAGCGCCAGCGCCATCTCGCCCGAATCCATGCCGCAGCCATCGTCGCTCACTTCGATGCGATCGAGCCCCCCGTTGGACAGCCGAACCGCGACGCGGGTTGCCCCTGCATCCAACGCATTTTCGACGATTTCCTTGAGCGCGCTGGCGGGTCTTTCGACCACTTCACCGGCAGCGATACGATTGACCAGATGTTCGGGCAGACGGCGTATTGACATTGATTAGTGACTAGCCCAAGCGAGCGCTCTCCGCGAGCCGCGAACCGCAACTTTTTTGCACCGCAAGGGGCAAGGACGACAGGTAGGCGCTCAAGCGAACCGTAATCCGACCGGCCCCTTTCGCGTCGCGGGGACGGCGGGCGAAACAGGATAAGGCATGTCGATCTTCTCGCGTCTCTTGAAATTCTCCTCTCAGGATATGGCTATCGACCTCGGCACCGCCAACACGGTGGTCTATGTGCGCGGCCGCGGCATCGTGCTCAATGAACCCTCGGTGGTGGCGGTCGAGACGCTGAACGGCGTCAAGCGCGTCAAGGCCGTGGGTGAGGACGCCAAGCTGATGATGGGCAAGACCCCGGATTCGATCGAAGCCATCCGCCCGCTGCGCGACGGCGTCATCGCCGACATCGACGTCGCCGAACAGATGATCAAGCATTTCATCACCAAGGTGCATGGCGGCAAGCACAGCCCCTGGCGTGCGCCCGAGATCGTGATCTGCGTGCCGTCGGGCTCCACCAGCGTCGAACGCCGCGCCATTCGCGACGCCGCCAGCAATGCGGGCGCCAGCCAGGTCTTCCTGATCGAGGAACCGATGGCCGCCGCGATCGGCGCCGACATGCCGGTCACCGAACCGATCGGGTCGATGGTCGTCGACATTGGCGGCGGCACCACCGAAGTCGCTGTGCTGTCGCTGCGCGGCCTCGCCTACACCACCTCTGTGCGCGTCGGCGGCGACAAGATGGACGAAGCGATCGTATCCTTCGTGCGCCGCCACCATAATCTGCTGATCGGCGAAGCCACGGCCGAGCGGATCAAGAAGCAGTTCGGCGTCGCCCAGCCGCCCGAGGATGGCGTGGGCGAAACCATCCACATCAAGGGTCGCGACCTCGTCAATGGCGTGCCCAAGGAAATCTCGATCAACCAGGGGCAGATCGCCGACGCGCTGGCCGAACCGATCAGCACCATTGTCGAGGGCGTCCGCATCGCGCTGGAAAACACCGCACCCGAACTGGCGGCTGACATCGTCGACCAGGGCATCGTCCTCACCGGCGGCGGCGCGCTGCTCAAGGGGCTGGACGACGAACTGCGCGACGAAACCGGCCTGCCCGTCACCATCGCCGAAGATCCGCTGACCTGCGTTGCGATCGGCACCGGCCGCGCGATGGAGGATCCGATCTTCCGGGGCGTGCTCCAGACCGCCTGATCGAAGGGGACCGCACATGGCGCGGCCACCCAGCCGACGCCCCGGCATCAACCGGAAGGCGCAATATAGCCTGTTTGCAAGCTATGTCGTGGCGGTCGCCGGCGCGGTAGCCGGGCTGCTGCTGGTCGTCATCGCGATCTTCGATCCGACCGGGTTCGCCGGGCTGCGCACGGTGACCGCGGAAGTGACACGGCCGGTCTCCGTCGGGCTCAAGAATATGGTCAGCGGCATCAGTTCGGTGGACGAAGTGCTGGCCGCCTATTGGCGCGCCGGCTCGCAAAATGTCTCGCTGCGCCGCCAGGTGGAGACCAATCGCAACCGCATCATCGAAGCGCGTGCGATCGCGCAGGAAAATGCCCGGTTGAAGCGCCTGCTCAAGCTGGTGGACGAGGATCAGAGCGATCTGCTGACCGCGCGGCTGATCAGCTCGACCTCGGGCAGCACGCGGCGCTTCGCCCGCCTCAACGCTGGTCGCTGGCAGGGCGTGCGGCCCGGCATGCCCGTGCGCGCCGCCGAAGGATTGGTGGGCCGCGTTGACAGCACCACGCCCAACACGGCCGAAGTGCTGCTGCTCACCGACACCGGCAATATCGTGCCCGTCCGCCGCGCCAATGACAGCGTGCCCGCCATCTCCACCGGCGCGGGCGACGGATCGCTCGAAATCCGCGCTCTGTCCGCCGGCCGCAACCCGTTCAAGCCCGGCGACCTGCTGGTGACGTCGGGCATCGGCGGCATCTATCAACCCAACATACCTGTCGCGGTCGTTGTCCGGGTTCAGGGGGAAATCGCCTGGGGCTTCCCGCTCGCCAACCCCTCGCGGATCGACGCGGTGGTGGTGGAGCGCGCCTTCGAGGAAGTGGTCACGCGCCCCGACCCGGCCGGCGCCGCGGCCGAAACGGCGCCCGCCAACGCCATGGCGGCGCCGTGATCGACCCGCATCTCTACCATGTGCCCCGGCTTGGGCGGCATCCGGGCCGCTTCCGCCTCGCGGGCACGCCGGTCATCATCGTCATGCTGGGCTCTGCCCTGACCGCCTTGCCCTTTGTTGCCCAATCGCCGGTCATGCCCCCCTTCGGCCTGCTGCTGCTGCTCGCCTGGCGACTGCTGCGCCCGGAACTGTGGCGCGCCTGGATCGGACTGCCGCTCGGCATGTTCGACGACATGCTGAGCGGACAGCCGATCGGGTCGGCCATGTTCCTGTGGACGGTCACGCTGATCGGCGTCGATGCATTTGAACATCGGCTGGTCTGGCGCAGCTACCGACAGGACTGGCTAATTGCCTGTCTTGCCATTATCTTCTGCCTCATTGGTGGTTGGTTCTTCGCGCGCATCACGGGCGGAGGCGAAATTAGATTGTTTTTGGTCGCGCCGCAGATGCTCTGGTCGATCCTGCTCTTCCCCTTCGTCGTCCGGCAATGCGCGCGGATCGACCGCTGGCGCGTGATGGCATGAAGTTCCCGTCCAAGCGCAAGATCGTCACCGAAGCCACCCAGTCCTTCACCTTCACCCGCCGCGCGATGGTCGTCGGCGGGATTCAGGGCGCGATCGGCGCGATGCTGGTCGGCCGCATGGCCTGGATCAGCGTCGCCGAGAATGAGAAATATAGTGCGCTGTCGGAGAGCAATCGCGTCAACCTGACGCTCATTCCGCCCCGGCGCGGCTGGATTCTCGATCGTAACGGCAAGGCGCTGGCGAACAACCGCACCGATTTTCGGGTCGACCTCATCCCCCAGCGGATGGTCGATGCGGACGGCACGATCCGCCATCTCGCGCAATTGCTCAGCCTGGAGTCGGACGAGGTTGATCGCATCCGCGACGAGCTGGAAAAATCGGCCGGCTTCCGCCCGGTGCAGGTCGCCGACAAGCTGACCTATGACCAGTTCGCCGCCGTCAGCGTCCGCCTTCCCGACCTGCCCGGCGTCGCGCCCAGCCAGGGCTTTTCCCGCTATTATCCTGCCGGCGCGACGGTCGGCCATCTGCTCGGCTACGTCGGCCCTGCGACGGCTGAGGATTATCAGGAGCGCAAGGACCCGCTGCTCATCACTCCCGGGTTCAAGGTCGGCAAGGATGGGCTGGAAAAGGCGTTCGACCGGCATCTGACCGGCAAGCCCGGTGCGAAGCGGGTCGAGGTGACTGCGCGCGGCAAGATCGTGCGCGAATTGACCACGCGGCCGGACACGCCGGGCCGCTCGATCAAGCTCACCATCGACGCTGGCCTGCAGGAATATGCAGGCCGCCGCCTGGCGACGCAAAGCGGCGCGGTGGTCGTGCTCGACTGCGCCAATGGCGATGTGCTGGCCATGGCCTCCATGCCCAGCTTCGATCCCAACAGCTTTTCCGACGGCATCAGCCATCTGGAATGGAACATGCTGTCGCAGGACGACCATGTCCCGCTGCGCAACAAGACGCTGCAGGGGCTCTATCCCCCCGGCTCCACCGTCAAACCGATGGTGGCCCTGGCGCTGCTGGAAGCGGGCGTGGGGCCGCAGGAGACGATCAGTTGCGGCGGCGCGATCCGCGTCGGCAACACATTGTTCCACTGCCACAAGCGGCGTGGCCACGGCCCGCTCAACATGCGCGGCGCGATCGCCCAGAGCTGCGACATCTATTTCTACCAGATGGCGCAGCGCATCGGCATGGAGCGCATCGCCGAAATGGCCCGCCGCGTCGGCATGGGCCAGCGGTTCGACCTGCCCTTCCCCAGCCAGAGCTATGGCACCGTCCCCGACCCGACGTGGAAGGAGCGGAAATATGATCAGAAATGGCAAGTCTACGACACGGTGAATGCCACCATCGGTCAGGGCTATATGCTGATCAACCCGCTGCAGATGGCGGTGATGGCGGCGCGGCTCGCCACGGGGCGGCAATTGATGCCCAACTTTCTATATGGCGCGCCCCGACCCGATCCGGGACTGGTAGGCGCCAGCGAGGATCATCTGGTGATCATCCGGGACGCGATGAGCGCGGTCGTCAATGGCGGTGGCACGGGCGGCGCGGCGCGCATGAACATTCCCGATGTGTTGATCGCGGGCAAGACCGGCACGGCGCAGGTGCGGCGCATCACCATGGCCGAGCGCGCGGGCGGCGTCCGCGGCAATAGTTCGCTCGCCTTCAAGCTGCGCGACCATGCGCTGTTCCAGGGCTTTGCCCCGTTCGACAAGCCGCGCTATGCCGTGGGCTGCATCATCGAACATGGCGGTCACCTGATCCGCAACGAGGACGCGCCCATGATCGCCAGCGACACCCTCTCCTATCTGTTCGATCCGACGCGGGCGATGGAGAAGCTGGTGACGCTGGAAAAAGGCTGGGGCGGCACGCCGGGCGAACGACAGGAGCGGCAGATGGCGGCATTCCGCATGGCCGATGCGATCCGCAAGGGCGAAGTCCCGCCGCCGCCGGCTGCCAATGCGTCTAACGCCGCGAATGCCGCGGAAGGCAACGCCGCTTCCCCCGCGCCCGACAATGGCAGCGACGCGGCCGACGCGCCATGAGCATCATTCCCCAGCCCCTCACCCAATTTCCCTGGCGCGTTCTGGCGCTCCTGCTGGCGATCGCCGGATTTGGCACGCTGGTGCTCTACAGCTCGGCGGGCGGCAGCATCTTTCCCTGGGCGTTCAACCAGGCGGTGCGCTTCTGTATCTTCACGGTGATGGCGCTTGCGCTCAGCCGCATCCCGGTCGAAGTCTTCGCGCGCTACACCTTCCCCGCTTATGGGGCAGTGCTGGTGGCGCTGGTGCTGGTGGAATTGATCGGCGGCGTCAGGGGCGGCAGCCAGCGATGGATCAACCTGGGCTTCATGCAGCTCCAGCCGTCCGAATTCATGAAGCCGATCATCGTGCTGACGGTCGCGCGATTCTATTCCTTGCTGCCGGTGGGCGAAATCCGCCGCTGGAACGCCATCTGGCCCGCCCTGGTGCTGATCGGCCTGCCCTGGGCGCTGGTGCTGGTTCAGCCCGACCTTGGCACCGCGACGATGATCGCGGCGGGCGGCGTGACCGTCATGTTCCTGGCCGGTCTGCCGCTTCGGCTGTTCATCGGCTCGGGGCTGACCATCGCCGCCGCCATCCCGATCGCCTTCAGCTTCCTGCACGATTATCAGCAGAAACGCGTTCTCATCTTTCTCGACCCCGAAAGCGATCCGCTGGGCGCTGGCTATCATATCAGCCAGTCGAAGATCGCGATCGGGTCGGGCGGCATCTGGGGCAAGGGCTTCCTGCAGGGTACGCAAAGCCATCTCGACTATCTGCCCGAAGGCCACACCGACTTCGTCTTCGCCACCATGGCGGAGGAGTGGGGGCTGGTCGGCGGCGTGCTGATGATCGGGGCGTTCATGCTGCTTTTCCGCTGGGGACTGCGCGTCGCCATGCGGACGCAGGACAAGTTCGCGCGCATGGCCGCCGCCGGTCTCACCACCACGGTCTTCTTCTACGTTGCGATCAACCTCATGATGGTGATGGGTCTGGCGCCCGTGGTGGGCATTCCCCTCCCCTTCATGTCCTATGGCGGGTCGTCGATGCTGACGGTCATGCTGTGCATCGGCATCATCATGGCGATCGACCGGTCGGGCCGGCGCAAGCGGCGCCCGGGCAACTGGGCCTGACGTCGGGCACGCGGCAAGAAAAATGCCTGCGTCGCGATTTTTAGGTTTGCAAAAGTCACAGCCACTGCTAACAGCCCGCCCACGCCGGAACGATGGCCCTGCCGCCACCCCGGAATGGACGCATAGCTCAGTTGGTAGAGCAGCTGACTCTTAATCAGCGGGTCCTAGGTTCGAGCCCTAGTGCGTCCACCATTTCCCCTTCCATGCAATGTCCCTGTGCCACCGGCTTCACCGGTGCCCCTGTATCTTGCTTTCGATAAGCCTCGGATCGCTATTGAAATACAATCTCAATAGCTGTATCGCGCCGGCAAATCACAGGACAGGGGGATATATGCGTTTCAACCGGCTTTCTGCGCTCGCGACGGTCGCCTTGGGGGCACTCGCAGCGCCTGCCTGGGCCGCAGAGGAGGCGCCGCCGGTCGGCACCGTGGATGATGGCGACGTCATCCTGGTCACCGCCACGCAATATGCCGGCACCAAGACCGAAACGCCGATCATCGAAACGCCCCAGCCGATCACAGTCATCAGTGCTGAGCGTTATCTTTCGCAAGGCGCCATCAGCATCAGCGACACGGTCAAATATGCTGCGGGCGTACTTGCCAATCCTTATGGTCGAGACACGCGGGTCGATGGCTTCAACGTGCGTGGCCTCGACGCCTTGCAGTTCCGCGACGGCATGCGCGACATCTTCTCCTATTACGCGTCCATCACATCCGACCCTTATAATTTCTCCCGTGTCGAAATCCTGCGCGGCCCCGCTTCGGTTCTGTTCGGGCAAGGCTCCATCGGCGGCCTCGTCAACCTCGTCAGCAAGACCCCCGATTTCACCACGCGGGGTGAAATCAACCTCGTCTATGGCAGCTACGACCGCAAGGAAGTGCTTGGCGACGTCAATGTCGCACTTGCGGATAACCTAGCGGTACGCGTCGTCGGCCGCGCTCGTGATGCCGACACCTTCATCGACCATGTGCCCGATGACCGGGTGATGTTGGCGCCTTCGATCCGATGGCAGCCGACCTCCGATACCGACGTTACGCTGACCGGTCTCTATCAGGAGGATGATACCGGTTCGACGTCGCAGTTCCTGCCTATAGTCGGCACGTTCAAGCCCAACACCGTCGCTGGGGAGCAACTGGATCGCTACACCTTCGTCGGCAAGGCCGGGTGGGACCGTTATGCTGGGCGCTCCTTGCAGGGCGGCGGTTCGATCACCCATAATTTTTCCGATGCCGTCCGGCTGAGCCTCAAGGCGCGGTACATCGACAGCGACTTGGAATATAACACCCATTACGCGGACAGCTATACCAATCCGCAGGACCCCTTCTCGGTCTATGGCACGGACGGCCGCACCATCGGCCTGACCGCGGATGCCAGCGACGCGCGAATGAACGTCTTCTCGACCGACAACAATCTTCTGTTCACGTTCAATACCGGCGCGAACATCGAGCACAAGCTTCTGGTCGGCATCGACTATAGCTGGAACAAGGTCGCCAAGCGCTATGACGGCGGGAGTGAGATCGTCGATCTGTACGACATAGATTATGATGCCCTGGCGACCTATGATCCAACCGGCGCCTTCACGACCGAGAGTCAGAAGCAGCTGGGCATCTATGTCCAGGATCAGGTCCGCTTCTACGACCGCGTCTCCATCGTGCTCGGCGCCCGTCGCGACCGGGTGACCGGATCTTCCGGTCAGAAAGATCATGCAACGACGTTCCGCGCTGGCATCATTGGAGACATCGGCGCCGGGCTTTCGCCCTTCTTCAGCTACACGGAAAGCTTCCTCCCGGTAGCCGGCCGTATCGACAATGGCGATGGCAGCTTCGGCGATCCCTATACGCCCCAGACCGGCACGCAGTATGAAGCGGGCGTGAAATGGCAGTTGGGCGCACATACGCTCATCACGGCGACCGCCTTCAAGATCAAGGAGCGCAACCGCATCCTCTACCTTGCCGCTGGCGGCACCACGCAATCGGGCGAACTCAACACCAAGGGTTTCGAGATCGAGGCCAACCACACCCTCCCCGGCAACGTCGAACTGCTGGCCAATTACGGCTATACGAAGCTGAAGTCGGAAACGAACACGGACCTCGATTATATGCCCCGCCACACGGCATCGCTGTGGTCGACCAAGACATTTGGTCTTGCAGACGAGGCGCAGCTCCGCCTGGGCGGCGGCGTCGTCTATAGTGGCAAGAGCGTTTCGACCAGTTCGGTCTGGTCGATCGTCACGCCGTCGCGCACGACCGTCGATGCGCTGGCCGAAATTAACTGGAACAGCTGGCGTTTCGCGCTCAACGCGACCAATCTGCTCAACAATCAATATTATGCGTCCTGCCTGGCCCGCGGCGACTGTTTCATGGGCGCGCCGCGCAACGTGATGGGCACGATCGGCTTCCGCTTCTGAGCGATGATGAGGAGAGAGAATATGAAGGCATTCCCGCTCGCGCTGCTGGCGCTCATTGGCCTGACCGCCACCGCTCAAGCGCATGAAATCTGGGTCGAGCGCGACGGCGCCGGCCCCGCCCGCATCTATCTGGGCGAGCCCGGCGACACCTTGCCCGAAGGCGGCGACCCGGAGTTCGAGAAGCTGAAATCGCCCAAGCTGGTGCCCGCCACGCAGGCGGCGCAGGTCCGCAAGGCCGGCTATATCGAGGTCGCAGCGCCCGCCGGGGACGTTCGCGTGACGGACGACAGCGTGTTCGAACCCTGGGGTGAGGATGGCAAGAAGCAGGGCGTCATCTACTATGCCCGCGCGGGGCGTGCCGACACGAAGGCGGTGCTGCCGCTCGAGATCGTGCCCACCGCGCCGGGTGCGGACAGCTTCACCCTGATCCGCGATGGCAAGCCGGTGCCCGCCGCCAAGATTCTCGCCATCTCACCCGACAAATGGTCGAAGAGCTTCACCACCGACGCGCAGGGCCGCGTGGCGCTGCCGATCAACGCCAAGGGCCGCTACATCCTGAGCGCGACCCAGGAAGAGACCGGCAGCCTGACGCTGCGCGGCGCGCCGGTCGCCACCCTCTATCACATGACGACGACCAGCTTCGTCAAAGACTGATAATGGCGAGCCCTTCGCGGGCGCCGCGAAGGGCTCGCAGGGGCGGCCGCACAAATCGCCCGGGCGTGATTGACCGCCCTATGACATTCGATGTAACGGCCGCGACGCGACAGGTTCCCCGGAGACGGGGATGAAGATGGGAACGGGTAAAACCCGGCTGCCCCTGCAACTGTATGCGGTGAGCCATCGGCCCTATGCCATTGGGACTTGTCCCGAGAAGGCGGCCGACCGGCGCTGATCCGCAAGCCAGGAGACCTGCCTGTCGCCGTCGTCTTTCGCGCGGACAGGGTGAGCCGGGCGGACGGGGGTAAACCCGCATGACGACAGGGAGCGCCGCGCTTTGCGCGGGCGATGTCGCGTGCCTTGACGGGCTGGCATCGCCGGCGTGCGCGCGGCACAAGTCATGAGGGGTTACCATGTCGAGCCTGTTGCTCAGAAATTCCACTGCGCTGATTGCGTTGTGCCTGTCCTTCCCCGCGCTCGCGCAGGAACCAGCGGAGGCCGACGCCCAGAGCGGCATCATCGTCACCGCCACCCGCGCGCCGACGCCGCTGGAGCAAATTCCCGCATCCATCACCGTCCTGGACAAGGCGGCCATCGATCGCGCGCAGGACATCGGCGTGACCGAATTGCTGCTCCGCACGCCCGGCATCAGCATTTCCCGCAACGGCGGCTATGGCACAGCGACGTCGCTGCGCATTCGCGGCGCGGAAACGGACCAGACCGTCGTCGTCATAGACGGGGTGAAGCTCAACGACCCCTCCTCCACCGGTGGCGGCTATAATTTCGCCAATCTGCTGATCGGCGATGCCGAACGGATCGAGCTGCTGCGCGGTCCGCAGTCCACGCTCTGGGGCAGCCAGGCGATCGGCGGCGTCGTCAACATCGTCACCGCCCAGCCGGACGCCCCGCTGGAAGGAAGCTTCGACATCGAAGGCGGATCGCGCGACACTGTCAGCGCCCGCGCCGCGCTGGGCGGCGTGTCCGGTCCGCTCAGCTGGCGCATCGGCGGCCAGTCCTTCACGACCGACGGCATTTCCGCCATCGCGCCGGCCTTTGGCGGTGGCGAAGCGGATGGCTATACCAACCGCAATGTCGCTGGTCGCGCCGAACTGGCGCTGAGCGCCAACGCCAGCATCGACCTGCGTGGCTATTATTCCACGGGTCGCGTCGAGATCGACGGCTTCAGCGGCGACGCGCCGGACTATAGCCATAACCGGGAATTTGTCGGCTATGCGGGCCTCAACTTCGCGCTGCTCGACGGGCGCCTGCGCAACCGCATCGCCTACAACTATACCGACACCGATCGCGACAGCTACAGCCCCGAACTGGAACAGCCGCTCAGCTTCGAGGCCGCGGGCAAGAACCGCCGGTTCGAATATCAGGGCATCTTCGAACTGACCGATCGGATTTCCGCAACCTTCGGCGCGGAAAATGAGCGGTCGCGCTTCAAGAGCCGCTCGCCTTCGGGCTCGCTGGCCGATCCCCTGCCCGACTTCGTCACGGGCAAGGCGGAAATCACCAGCCTCTATGGCCAGGTGACCGTCCGCCCGCTCGACGGACTGACGCTGAATGGCGGCGTGCGCTATGACGATCATAATCGCTATGGCGGGCGCACCCTCTTCTCGGCCGGCGGCATCTGGGAACTGCCCAGCGGCACCACGCTGCGCGCCAGCTATGGCGAGGGCTTCAAGGCGCCGTCCCTCTATCAGCTGTTCAGCGAATATGGGAATGTGAACCTCGACCCCGAGCGCGCGCATGGCTGGGAAGCCGGCGTCCAGCAGGCATTCTTCGGCCAGGCCGTGACGATCGGCGCGACCTATTTCGAGCGCACCACGACGGGTCAGATCATCTATAACAGCTGTTCGACCGACAGCACCGATCCGCTGTGCGTCATGCCGGGCACGGATACGCCGCGCTGGGGCTATTATCTGAACGTCGCTCGCGCCGAAGCGCACGGGATCGAGGCCGACGCCGCGTTCAAGCTGGGCGGCCTGACGCTCACCGGCAACTATAGCTGGACGGTGGCGGAGGATCGCTCCGCCGGTGCGGCGACGGAAGGCAATTGGCTGCCTCGCCGCCCGCGCCACATGGCCAATGGCTCGATTTCCTACGACTTCGATTTTGGCCTGACCCTGGGGTCGGCGGTGCGCTGGTCGGGCAAGAGCTATGACAATGCCGCCAACACGACGCGTCTCGACGATTATACGCTGGTCGACCTGCGCGCCGAATATGCCCTGAGCGACAGTCTGCGCCTGTTCGCCCGGGCGGAAAATGTCTTCGACGAATCCTACATGACCGCCTATCGCTACGGCACGTTGGGCCGCAGCATCTATGCGGGCATCAGGGGTCGTTTCTGACATGCTGAACCCGGTCGATCCTGGCCCCGCCGTGGTGGCGTGCAGCACATGCCGCCGCCTGGGGCAGGATCCGGCAGGGCCAAGGGACGGCGCACGCCTGATCGCGGTGCTGGAGCGGGTCCAGGCCAGCGATCCTGTCTATGCGGGCATCGCCGTACAGGCGATGCCCTGCCTCTTCGCCTGCAGCGAAGGCTGCACCGTCCATCTGCGCGCGCCAGGCAAGATCGGCTATGTGCTCGGCCGCTTCGAACCTGACGAGGATGCCGCGCGCGCGATCCTCGACTATGCGGTGCATCATGCCGCCAGCGCGGAAGGCCGCGTGCCCTTTTCCGATTGGCCGCAAGGGGTGAAGGGCCATTTTATCGTCCGCGTCCCTCCGGCGGGATATATCGCGCAATGACCAGCCTCTTTCCGTCCGTCGCCGCCTTCGATGCCGCCCTGTCCGACCTACCGGGGCCCGACCGGGCAGCGCGGGACGCGGCCGCGGCGCGGCAGGGGCAGCTGACCAAGCCGGCCGGGTCGCTCGGCCGGCTTGAGGACATCGCGATCTTCGTCGCGGGGTGGCAGCGGCGTGCGCGACCGCGCCTCGACCAGGGCCGTGCGATCATTTTCGCCGGCAATCATGGCGTCACCGCTCAGGGCGTCAGCGCCTTTCCGGCCAGCGTCACCGCTCAGATGGTCGCGAATTTTCAGGCGGGCGGCGCGGCCATCAACGCGCTGACCGGCGCGGCCGGGCTCGACTTGCGCGTCGTACCGATCGACCTCGACCGACCGACCGACGACTTCAGCGTCGCGCCGGCGATGAGCGTCGAGGATTGCTTGGCGGCGCTCAATATCGGCGCGGCGCAGGTCGAACCGGGGCTCGATCTGATCGTGCTGGGTGAAATGGGGATCGGCAATTCGACCGCGGCGGCAGCGCTGTGCGCGCGCAGCTTCGGCGAAAGCGCGGCCGCCTGGGCCGGTCCGGGGACCGGCGTGCATGGCGACGGGCTGGCGCACAAGATCGCCATCATCGATCGCGCGCTGGCGCTTCATCGCGACGCCCCGCTCTCCCCCTTCGAGACGCTGCGCCATGTCGGCGGGCGCGAGATCGCGGCCATCGCCGGCGCGGTGCTGCGCGCGCGCCAACTCGGCGTGCCGGTGGTGCTGGACGGCTTCATCTGCTGCGCCGCGCTCGCCCCTCTGGCCGCCCACTATCCCGCGATCACGGATCATTGCATCGCCGGCCATGTCTCGGCCGAGCCCGGTCATGCCCGTCTGCTCGCCCGGCTGAAGCTCGATCCGCTGCTGTCGCTGGGCATGCGCCTGGGCGAAGGAAGCGGCGCGGCGGTCGCGACCAGCGTCATTCGCGCAGCCCTGGCGGCGCATGACGAGATGGCAACCTTCGCAGAAGCTTCCGTTTCGACATCGAAATGAACTCTTTCGCTCTCCATCTGCTGCGCCACGGCGCGCCGACCACCCCGGGCCTGATGCTGGGGCATACCGACATGGCGCCGACGCCGGAAGGGATCGATCAGTGCCGTCTCCAGGTTCGCGCGCTGGCGGTTGAACAGCTGATCGCGTCCCATCTTCAGCGCAGCTGCACAGCCGCCCAGGCCATCGGCGTCGATCATGATCTGACGCCGGCGCTCGATCCGCGCTGGCGAGAACTGGATTTCGGCGAGTGGGATGGTCACGCGCCGGCGGATATCGATCCCGCCGCGCTGGGCCGCTTCTGGTCCGATCCGGACGCCAGCCCGCCGCCCGGCGGAGAGCCATGGTCGGGCCTCACCGCCCGCGTCGCCGCCGCGCTCGCCGAACTGACGCCGCGTCCGACGCTGGTCGTGACTCATGGCGGCCCGATGCGCGCGGTGCTGCATCTGCTGTGCGGCTTCGACATCGCCCAGCTCTGGAGCTTCGACCTTCCTTATGGTTCGCTGCTCTCCCTGCGCGTCTGGCCTGGTCCCAAGACCGTCGCCCAGATCACAGGGCTGCGCCAATGAAGCGGCTGATCCTCGCCATCCAGTTCATGACGCGCCTGCCGATGCCGGCCGTCGCCGCCGATGCCGAGGATTTCGCCGCGTCGATCCGCTGGTTTCCCGCCACCGGACTGATCGTCGGGGCGCTGGTATCGGGCGCGGCATGGGCGGGGGCGGCGGTTGACGACTGGGTGGGCGCGCTCGCCGCACTCGCGCTCTGGATCGGGGTGACGGGCGCGCTGCATCTCGACGGGCTGGCGGACGGGGCGGATGCGGCCGGCGCAGCGCACAAAGACAAGGCGCGACTGCTGGCCGTGCTGCACGATCCGCATGTCGGCAGTTTTGGTGTTGTCGCGATTGCCCTGCAATTGATCGCCAAGCTGGTGCTCCTCCATGCGCTGGTGGAACGGGACGCGCTGCTCGCGATCGCGCTGATCCCCTTCGCCGCCCGCATCGCCCCGCTGGGCTGGGCGCGCTGGCTGCCGCCGCTGCATGAGGGGCTCGGCGCGCGCTTCCGCCATGCCGTGCGTCCGATCGACCTTGGCGCATGGGCGCTGGCATTGGTGGCGGCCACCTTGTTCCTGTCGCCTTCGCTGTCGGTCTTGCCCCTTGTCGCGCTGCTCTGGGCGCTCTGGCTGGAGCGCCGGATCGGCGGCGTTTCGGGCGACGGTCATGGCGCCGGGATCGAAATCAGCGAGACAGCCCTGCTGATAGCCGCCATCGTCTGGACCCTCTTCCGATGACCGATGCCTGGCTGTGGCATGGCGGCGCGATCGAAGCGGCGCGGCAGCGTTTCGGGGGATGTGAGAGGCTGTGGATCGACCTGTCGACCGGCATCAACCCTGCCCCCTGGCCGGGTGCGGCCACCATGGCCATAGACTGGCGACGCCTGCCCGAAGCATCAGCGCTCGCGCTGCTCGAAACCGCTGCCGCCGCGCATTTCGGTGCCGACCCGCGTCATGTCTGCGCCGTCCCAGGCACGGAGGTCGGGATGCGATTGGTCGGCCGGATCATCGGCGGTCCAGCCCGATATGTCGCGCCAGCCTATCGCACCCATGGCGAGATGATCGCGGGCAGCAGGCCGATCGCCTGGACGGACGCGATGGAGACGGATGGCACGCTGATCCTCGCCAACCCCAATAATCCCGATGGGCGCTGCCTCGATCGCGCGACGTTGCAGGCATTGCTGGCGCGGCGCGGCTCCAGCGGCTGGCTGCTGATCGACGAAGCCTTTGCCGACGCTGATCCTGCGCAGAGCCTCGCCGACGCCGTCACCGAAGAGGCGCGGCTGCTGATCTTCCGCTCCTTCGGGAAGTTTTTCGGGTTGGCGGGCCTGCGCCTCGGCTTCGTCATCGGTCCGTCGCAGATCACCGCGCCGCTGCGGCGGCTGCTCGGCGCATGGCCGCTCTCGGCCGCTGCACTGGCGATCGGCACGCCAGCCTATCGTGATCGCGCCTGGATCGCGCAGACGCGGCAGGAACTGAAGGCGAACGCCGCGACACTGGACGCCTGCCTTCAGCGCCATGGCTATCAGCCCCGCGGCGCATGCCCGCTTTTCCGCCTCCTCGAAACGGACGACGCGCAGGCGCTTTTCGAGCGGCTCGCGCGGCGGGCGATCCTGACCCGCCCCTTCGCCGACCAGCCGCGCTGGCTGCGCATCGGCCTGCCCGCCGACCCTGCGGCATTGGACCGGCTGGATGCCGCGCTCGGCCATGGCTGACCTCACCGCCATCGCTGCGCTCGCCCTGGATGGAGCGATCGGCTGGCCGCGCGGTCTGTATCGCCGCATCGGCCACCCTGTCGGCCTGTTCGCCCGGCTGATCGAGCGATGCGAAGTGGTCTGGAACCGCCCCGATCATGGCTTCTGGACCCGGCGCGTGCTTGGCTTGCTGACCCTGATCCTGCTCCTGTTCGTCACCATCGCCGCTGCGATCGCGCTGCAATGGCTGGCGAAGACGCTGCTCGGCCGCGCCGCCTGGATCGGCATAGCCGTCCTTGCCTGGCCCGCCCTAGCCCAGCGCAGCCTGTTCGATCATGTCCGCCCCGTCGCGACGGCGCTCGACGCAGGCGATCTGCCCGCCGCGCGTGAGGCCGTGAGCGCGATCGTCGGCCGCGACACGGCGCGGCTCGACGAAGCGGGAGTCGCGCGCGCCGCGATCGAGAGCCTGGCGGAAAGCCTGTGCGACGGCGTGGTGGCGCCGCTCTTCTGGCTGTTGCTGCTGGGTCTTCCCGGCGTCTGGGCCTATAAGGCGGTGAATACCGCCGACAGCCTGATCGGCCATTACGAGCCGCGGTGGCGCGCGTTCGGTTGGGCGGCGGCGCGGCTGGACGATGCGCTGAACCTCGCCCCTGCACGTTTGTCTGGCCTGCTGCTCTGCCTGGCGGGCGGCGGCGGTTGGCGCGTGCTCTGGCGCGACGCGGGCAACCATGCCTCGCCCAATGCCGGCTGGCCCGAAGCGGCGATGGCGGGCGCATTGCGCCTTCGGCTGGCCGGGCCCATCGCCTATGACGGGGTGCGCCACGACAAGCCGTGGATCGGCGCAAAAGGCCGCGACGCACGCCCGCATGACGTCGCTCGCGCGCTTCGGCTTTACCTGCGCGCCTGCCTGCTGCTCTGGCTGGCGACCGGCGCAGCGATCTGGGCCATGTGACATGCAGATGAGGGATCGGCAGATATGAGCAGCCATCGACTTCTGGTGCTGGGCGGCGCGCGTTCGGGCAAGAGCCGCTACGCTCAGAAACGAGCGGAAGCGAGCGCCGGCGCACCGGTCTTCATCGCCACGGCGGACGCCTTCGACGAGGAGATGCGCGCGCGCATCGCCCGCCATCGCGCCGACCGGGACGCGCGATGGGCCTGCGTGGAAGCGCCAATCGCGCTGCCGCAAGCTATCGAGGCGCTGAGCGGCCAAGGCAAGGTGGTGCTCGTCGACTGCCTGACGCTCTGGCTGTCCAACCTGATGCTTGCGGACGAGGATGTCGATGCCGCCGGCGATGCCCTGGAGCGGGCGGTCGCGGGGTTCGACGGCGCGCTGATCCTGGTGGCGAATGAGGTCGGATGGGGCATCGTCCCCGACAATGATCTGGCCCGCCGGTTCCGCGATGAGGCCGGTCGGATCAACCAGGCGATCGCGGCGATCTGCGATGAGGTGGTGCTGGTCGCCGCCGGCCTGCCGCTCGCGCTCAAGAGGCCGGGCCACCCGGTCTACAGCCATGAATGACGCGATGAAGGGCGGAGCGATGACAGCGGCCATCCCCGGACATCCACCACGCGCGCACTGGACGCTTGTCCGCCGAACGGGAGCTTGATCATGGTCGAACGCACGGACGAACAACATGCGCAGAAGATGAAGAAGCGGCAGGCGGCGCAGGCGAAGATCGTGGCGTCGAAGACGCTGGAGAAGGGGCTGGTCGTTGTCCATACCGGGACCGGCAAGGGCAAGACGACCGCCGCGCTGGGCATGGCCATCCGCGCGATCGGCCATGGCAAGAAGGTCGGCATCGTGCAGTTCGTGAAGGGCGCGATGGCAACCGGCGAAAAAGCGGTGTTCGATCGCTTTCCCGATCTGGTCGAATTCCTGCCGATGGGCGACGGCTTCACCTGGGACACCCAGGATCGCGCGCAGGACATCGCCTCGACGCGGCGGGCGTGGGATGAGGTCAAGCGCATGATCGCCGACCCATCCTATGCCATGGTCGTGGCGGATGAACTCAACATCGTCCTGCGTTACGACTATCTGCCGCTGAGCGACGTGCTGGAAGCGCTGGCGGCCAAGCCTGCGATGACCCATGTCGTCATCACCGGACGCAACGCGCCGGAGGGGCTGATTGCGGTGGCCGACCTTGTGACCGAGATGGGGCTGGTCAAGCACCCGTTCCGCGAACAGGGGGTGAAGGCGCAAGCGGGGGTCGAGTTTTGATCCCTCACCGGCTTGCCGCCTTCAAGATCGCTACCGGCTGCGGCCCATCAGCTGGTGACGGCCGCCGATCTTTGAACGTGCGCGGCCCGCAATTGGTCCGCGAGGCTCTGGGCGGCGCGGACATAGGCCGGCCCGCCGCATACGGTCCAGGCCTGCGGCAGGGGAAGGCGCTTGATATCCCGAAGCATCGGGTGGTGCAGCATTTCCGTCCCCTGATCCATGACGCGTTCGGCGGCGCTCTCCACGATCAGATAGTCGGGCTGCGCGACCATCAGCTCTTCCAGGCTCAACTGCGACAAGGCCGGCTTGCCGATCCGGCCGGCCAGATTGACGAGGCCCACCCGCGTCATCAGGTCATCGACCAGCGTGCCGGTGCCCGTCAGATAGCCGCGCCGCTGATAATAGGCCGCGACGCCCGCGTCCTGCCGGCGCGGGATTGCCGCAAGGTCGCGATCCATGCGGGCGATCAGCGCTTCGCCTCGCTCGGGATGCCCCACGGCCTGCGCGATCACCCGGACCTGCGCGACAATATCGGCATAGCTGTTGGCCAGGGTGACATCGACGGAGCGATAATGTTCGCCCGACAGAGCCGCCATCACGCCGCCGCGACGCGCGGGCATGCCGATGATGAGATCGGGGTTGATCGCCAATATTTCTTCGGCGGACCCTTTCAGCAGTCGCAGGCCCTTCGCCTGCGCGGCTGCCGCCGACATGTCGGGATCGATGGCGTTGCGGGTCAGGCCGGCAATCTGATCCCGATCGGCGAGCGCCAGCAGATATTGGTCGGCGCACAGATTGAGCGACACGATCCGTTGCGGCGCCTTGGTCGACGGCGATGCCGCGACCGCTACGGGTTTGCCGGCCGGCCACTCGATCGCGATCCCCGCCACGCACAGCGCCGAGCCCAGCAACAGTCCAGTCAGCCACAGCCTTTTCATGCGCCTCTCCATAGCGGCGCCATGACCAGACACAAGCATTCGACCCATGATGTGGAGCGCGATGTCCATGCCCGTCCTGCCGCCTGATATGCGATACCCCGCGCTGCTGCCATGCCTCGCCATCATCCTGTTGGTCGCGGCCATCACGTCGCTGGCGATCGGCGCGGTGCCGATAGATTCCGCTCGCCTGCTCGCCGCAGCGACGGGTCATGGCGACCGCATCACCACAGCGATCCTGTTCGACCTGCGCCTGCCCCGCGCGGTGCTCGGGATCGCGATTGGCGGGATGCTGGGGCTGGCGGGCGCCGTGCTGCAGGGCTATCTGCGCAATCCGCTCGCCGAGCCGGCAGTGCTGGGCGCGTCCAACGCCGCGGCGCTGGGAGCGGTCGGCGCGCTCTATTTCGGCCTGTCGGAACTGCATGCGCTCGCGCTGCCGATTCTGGCGGTCCTGATGGGCGTGATCGCGCTGGTCGCGCTCTTCGCGCTAGCCGGCCATTCGGAAAGCCCCTTGAGCCTGATCCTCGCCGGCATCGCCATTTCGACCCTCGCCGGCGCAGGGATCAGCCTGGCGCTCAACCTGTCGCCCAATCCCTTTGCCGGGATGGAGATCACGACCTGGCTGCTGGGTTCGATCGAAAACCGGTCGATCGATCATGTCTGGATCGCCCTGCCCTGCATCGCCATCGGCATCGCGCTCCTGCTGGTCGACGGCCGTGCGCTCGATGCGCTCAGCCTGGGCGAAGACGGCGCGCAAGCGCTTGGCGTCGACCTCAAGCGCACGCGGTTGCGGCTCCTTCTCGGCGTGGGCATCGGCGTCGGCGGCGCGGTCGCCGTTTCGGGCGCGATCGGCTTCATTGGCCTGATTGTCCCCCATCTGGTTCGCCCCCTGACGGATCGAAGCCCGTCCGCGCTGCTCCTGCCCTCGCTGCTCGCGGGCGCGGCGCTGCTGACCCTCGCCGACGTCGCCGTCCGGCTCATCCCGACGCAAAGCGAGTTGAAGCTCGGCGTCGTGACGGCATTTCTGGGCGTGCCCGTCTTCCTTGTGCATCTCTTGCGGGAGCGCCGGCTATGGTGACCCTTTCTCTCGTCGATGTCAGCGTCAACCTGGGCCGGCGGCCCGTCCTGAACGCCGTCACGGCAACTCTTGCCCCCGGCGAATTGATCGGGATCGTGGGCCCCAATGGCGCGGGCAAGTCCACGCTGGTGCGGTCTCTTCTGGGCCTGCTGCGCCCGGTCGGCGGCATGGTCGCGCTCGACGGGCAAGCCGTTGCGGACATGCCGCGGCGCCAGGTCGCGCGGGCGATCGCCTATCTGCCGCAGGGACAGACGCTGCACTGGCCGCTCTCCGTGGAGCGCCTGGTCGCGCTTGGCCGCTTGCCGCATCTTGGCCCCATGTCCCGTATCACAGCCGCGGATTACGCCGCGATAGAGGATGCGATGGCGCGAGCCGATGTCCAAGGTCTACGCGATCGGATCGCGACCGAGTTATCGGGTGGCGAACGGGCGCGCGTTCTGCTCGCCCGCGCCCTGGCTGTCGAAGCGCCCGGGCTGATTGCGGACGAGCCGCTGGCCTCGCTGGACCCAGGGCATCAGATCGACGTGCTGGAACTGCTCGCGCGTGAAGCGCAGGCCGGGCGCATGGTCGTGTCCGTCCTGCACGATCTTACCATGGCTGCGCGCTATTGCGATCGCCTGCTGCTGCTCAACGGCGGCAGGTTGGTCGCGGACGGCAAGCCCCTGGACGTGCTGACGCCCGAGCGCCTGCGGTCGGTCTATGGCATCACCGCGCGTATCGAGGATGCCGGCGGATGGCCGTCCATCGTGCCTCTGCGGCGGGACGTGCCGGCGTAGGGAAAGCGGAAGAAGTGGTGGGCCCGGCAGCAACCGAAAGGATTGATCCGATGGTTGAAAAATAACGATTTTTTCTGCTGGCTCTTCGATTTTACCCCCAATTTTACCCCCAAATAGAGGAGGCAAGATTTTGGGCCATTTTCTCCCTTTAAATCAATAACTTAGTCGAAGTCCCTACATTCCTTTCGCCCTCCTGCCCTCCATGATCAGCTGGAGTGCGCGTTCGGTTGCGAAAAGCCATTGGCTTGCGACTATGACTGGATATCAAATCCGTACCGGCAGCGCAAAGGCCATCGCTGACAATTCTCGCAGAAATGATGGTCAGATTTTATGGTTCAGCCGATCCGTAATGCCCTTGCCGGCCTTGAAATGAACCCGCGACTTGCCCGCTACCGCGACAGCCTCGCCGGTCCTTGGATTGCGACCGGTACGTTCTGAATAATCACGCACCGAGAATGCGCCAAAACCCCGCAGCTCGACGCGCCCGCCCTCGCCAAGCTGGTCGATGATCGTATTGAAGAATATCCCCACCGCGCCCTCGATATCGTCGCCCCTTTGACCGGGAAAGTCCGCGCATAAATTGGCAATCAGCTCCGAACGTATCATCCCCTGCCCTCCCCATCATGAAACTGAGCAAGTCTGCCAGACAGGATATGGCAATGGTAGCGCGCAAAGGCTTGAACCCAGATATTTTTTTTAGGCTGGCTCAGCAGCATCGCCGCCGCGAGGAAGAATCGGCAAGGGCATCGGACGCACTGGATCAGACGCACTGATCTGATACACAGGTGAAATGTTCGCCCAGCTGATCAACCGAGACAAGGCGCTGATTTTCCGGATAACCCATCGCGCAAATATCCCCTGGATCATCGGCAATGGCCTGCACTGCTCGAATTCTCCGGTGCAGGATCCCAATTTCCGGCCGATCGGCAATGCCGAGCTCATAGGCAGACGGCGTCACCGCGCCCTTCCTCATCCTCATGAGGGAACGCTCAGTGACTATGTCCCCTTCTACTTCACGCCCTTCTCGCCCATGCTCTACAACATCCACACCGGTCATGGCGGGGTCACGAGACAGGCCAACGAGGATATCGTAATCATGATATGCTCGATCGCCCGCCTCGGTGCGCTCAATGTTCCGTTTGTGTTCACGGATCGCCACGCTTATCTTCAGACCGCGCAATTCAGCTCAGACTCGGCGGATTTGCACTGGATCGACTGGGATATGCTGGCGGCGCGCAATTTCCGACGGGATCCGGACGATCCAGCCCGGTTCGAACGCTATGAGGCAGAGGCTTTGGTGAGAAACCATCTCCCCGTCGAAGCACTGGTAGGGATAGCCTGTCACTCCAATGCCGTGACAGCTGCGATAGCGGCTCAGTTGACGGCTGCCGGATCACAGGTGCAGGCACGCACGCGCACGGAATGGTATTTTTGAATGATTCGCTACACCACAGGTAATCTGCTTGAGGCGCGCGCCGACGCTCTGGTGAACACCGTCAACACGGTGGGCGTGATGGGCAAGGGCATTGCGCTCATGTTCAAGGAAAAATTCCCGGAAAATTCGAAGCGGTACGAGGCGGCCTGCGCCAGTAACGAGCTCAAGCCCGGCGCCATCTTCGTCACCGAGGGCAGCGACATGTTCGGGCCGCGGTGGATCGTCAATTTCTCGACGAAGAAGCATTGGCGCCATCCTTCGAAGATGGAATGGATACGCTCGGGCCTGATGGAACTGCGGGATTTCATCCGCGCGAACAATATCCGGTCGATCGCCATCCCCCCCCTGGGCGCGGGCAATGGCGGCCTTGAATGGACGTCGGTTCGAAGCGAAATCGAGCGCGCGCTGGGCGATCTGCCCGATGTCGATATCATTGTCTTCGAGCCGACCTCGAAATATCAGAATGTGGCCAAGCGCGACGGGGTGGAAAAGCTGACGCCCGCAAGAGCGCTCATCGCCGAAATCGTTCGTCGCTACTGGGTGCTCGGCATGGAGTGCACCCTTCTTGAGGTGCAGAAGCTCGCCTGGTTCCTCGAGGCGGCAACGAAGAAGCTGGCGGAGGAAAACCCGCTCAAGCTGAACTTCGCGGCGAACCGCTACGGGCCCTATGCCGACGATCTTCGCCATCTTCTGAACTCGCTCGACGGCAGCTATCTCGCCTGCGACAAGCGCATCAACGACGCCGGCCCCTTCGATGTCATCCGGTTCAACGATGAGAAGAAGGAGAAGGTGCAGGCTTATTTCACCACCGATGAGGCCAAACCCTATCGCTCGGCGCTCGAGGCCACTGCGCAGCTCATCGATGGCTTCGAGTCGCCTCTTGGGATGGAACTGCTTGCAACGGTCGACTGGCTGATTTCCGTCGAAGGCGCCAAGCCGTCGCTGGAAAGCATCAGGACCGGTATCAAGGCCTGGCCAGGCGGCAGCGGCTCGGCACGCCGAAAGGAAGCCATATTCGACGATCGCCTCATCAATCTGGCTCTGGAGCGGTTTGAACGGGTTGGTCATCTCGCCCACTGAGCGCAGCAGGCCCCGGCTTACCCATCAGAGGAACCTGTTCGCCGATATCCGGCAGCTGATCGCCACGAGAAAGCCCGCCATTCTGGGCTTTTGCGTGATCTGACGCGCGATCTTGTCGCCAAAGCGTCCGTCCAGCGTGAGGACATAGTCTCCCGATCGGAAGCGCAGGTCCCCCGTCATGTCCGCGAGCTTCTCGAAGATCGGACGAAATCCGTTGCCATGTCCGGTCTCGCGCGCATGACGCGAGACGCCCGTTTCGACCATCGTTTCCAGAGCGGCGCCATGATCGCTCAGACCCGCATAGTCGGGATTTTGCGTGAGGCTTCGCAAGGCGCCAATTCCACCGTCGGCAACGACAATTTCGAACTCGCCCCTGCCCGCCGAGAAAAGCGCTACCCCTGAAGAAATGGCCTCAGAGTGGTCAACGACATTGCCGATCAGCTCCCCCAATGCCGTCACCAGCAGACCCGCCTGCGTTTCGAAGCCTGCATATTTTGCTGCCTTATGGGCATCAATCTTGAAACTGTGCAGATTGTCTTCGTCCTCAAGCCCTTCACCTGACGCAAAGCCTTGGCGGCCGTCGCGTGCCAACCAAAGCTGAGGCCGCCTGAGCAATGCCTCTAGGAGCGGCTCGACCGAACCGGGATGAAGCCAGCCTTCCTCGCGCATCTCCCGCAAATCTCGCCCGGCCTCGACTTGCGCGATCTCAACAAGCGGACCTGCTGCTCCCGCCCGAAAAGCCTTTCCGTCAAGCCTGGGCGTGAGGCCACGCTGCCAGGAACGACCAAGCCCGTCGACCACGCCATAGTCGAACTGCGGGGTGAGGAGATCAGGCTGCAAGTCTGGCCTTGGGGAGATTGGCTTCAAACCAGAAGCTGGAGACACGAATATTCTCCTCAAGCAGCGCGTCCACAGGCTGGCCGCGCAACGTTGGTCGCTTCTTCCAGCGCCGCCGCCCCTGCTCATCGAGACAGGCGACCTTACGACGTTGCGCTTTCCCAAAGGGGGAGGTGTCGATGAACGTCACATCAAAATGATCGGCGAGCAGTCCACTGACCATCGAGCCGCCGCGCAGCAGCAGTCCAAGGCGCCTGGTCGAAGCGGATGCCAACTCGGATAGCCAATCTGCATGCTGCATCATGCGTCTGGGATTGCGGGTCCCGGTCGTGAATTCATAGGCGATGTGCGTGACTTCCGGGTGGTTTGCGATGTAAGTGCCCCATCGCTCGAAATCCTTCTGCGTACGGCCGTTCACGTGAAGAGCGGCCGGCTGGCCTTGCGATATGAGTTCGTGATAGGCCAGAACGATCCTGCGCATGGAATGAAGGTCGTCCCACCGCGGCCTATCGACGATCAGGCTGAAATTGGGTGTGGTAACCAAGGCGATCCCCAGATGTCGAAGCTGTGCAATCGCTTTTGCCCGGCCCGCCTGCTCCAGTTTCCACCACCGCTCGACCTCATGGTCCTGAGCAACACCGGACAGGACGATCTGCGTATTGGGGCCAAGCTTGAAGGTGGACCGTACCGCGGCCATGTCTTCGAAGCGACATGTCCCATTGCGGTCGAAGAACCGATAGAGAGGAATAGCAACCATCGCGGCGTCGACTGCCTTTTCCAGCGCACTTCCATGGAACATCATGGGCAGATAGCGTGGGAGAGTGGGAAGGACGTGCAGCGGTCCACTGGGTGTTTCCAGATCGAGCCCCTTCACCTCACGGATCCGATCCGGGTAGATATGAGCGTCCGTGCAGACGATCTGACATGTCTCGGGTTTCCCGCAACATTGATCGAGGCAACTGTAACTCGAACCATCGACCGTTTGCCCGCCGCAGGTCGCGCGTTCCGGGCAATCGATGCAGCCCAGCGACATAGGCGCGTCGGGTTTGCTCCAGAGACTTTTGAACGCACGCTGTTCGCGGGACATCTGCTTCGCCTTTAGTGGATGGTTACCTCGAAAATGCCGCTGATCGGATCGGACGCGACGATGTCTGCGCGAGCGATGTTGCAGCCCTGCGCAATGGACGAAACAAGAGTTTGAGAGGGGTTGGACAAACGGATGACGGGCGATGTGCCCCGCCGGCCCACCAGTTCATTGCCTTCCATCCTTACCGAAAAGGAGTCCCCTACCGCGATCGACGCACCGCTGATGGCTTCTGCTTCAAAACGACTGGGCGCGCGATCTGCGGTCCGCGAAAACAGGTCTGGAGTATTGGCAGCGAGCGCTGCCTTGTCCCAGCATTTTTCGAAAGTCCGCTTGGTCTTTTCCTTAAAGTCAGCTCCCACCTGCACCTCCTGCGAACATAGGCTTATAGGTCTTCGTTCGCCCCCGGGACTGCTCACTGATCAACCCAAGGGACGACAATGATGAAAGTCTATTATTCCATGCCGTGACTTTGACGTCACTTTTCTCAATGTCCATCAATTTGGTCGCCGTTGTCTCACCATGCCGGTTTACAAGGTCGAAGGTGAGCTGCTGCATGGGGTCGAGCTTGCCGATATGCCTGCAGCGAAGAATCTCGCCATCCTCGGTAAGAGTGCACACCATCAGCACATCTCCACGTGGCTGCACCACCTCCACCAGTTCATCCACGACATCGGAGACAGCGTTGGCGACAGCGGGATAATAGTTGGATTTTCGACTGCGCACGAAGGTTCGAAAGGCAATCACGGCTTCGCGTAGGTAGCTTGCGGTTGCCAGCTGAATGCCATTGAAATCCAGGAAAAGCGGCTCAGGTGCGCTGGGCTCCTGCGGCAGATTCTCGACCAGCTTCGCATAAAGCTGCCGGCCGCTCGGAGCGCCCGAAAGTATGTCGCTACCAGTCAATTTCACCACATTCAAAATCACAACGACCTCTTTCTCATCTTATGCACGTGAGATACATGATTCGAATGAGCACTGCAAGCCTCAGTGAGCGATCATTAGGATCGGGCATTTGGACTCGTCAGGAGCCTGCGACGCGGCTCACCAGGCTAGAGTTGGTCCGAAAGGGCGAGGAAGATAAGCAGAGCCAGGCAGCCTTGACCAAATGAGGCAGCCATTTGCGGAGTGCGGCGGGATTGAGAACGCTGACAAAGGACAGAAGAGTTTTGTCGTAGAGGGTGGCAAACGGCGGGACTCCTCGAGGTGACCGACCATGCGTTCAATAGGATTGCCATCCCGGTAGCGCCTGAAGTCCCAGGGAATGAGCTCACGGCGACTGGATTTGGGCGAGATGATCGGCAGGCGGAATGCGCCGCTTCAGAAGGTTCTCGCCAAAAACACCGCCGTCATAGCCGTTGTTGGTTAGCAGCGCCCAGGGCTGGCGACGGGGATAGCCATCAAAGCATAGACAGCGCCGTACTCGGATGTCTGCCCGCCAGTCAGGACAAACTCGTCCAGCCTCGCCAGAATCGCATCCCAATGCTCTGTTCGATCAAACGCTGAAAACAAGCGAAAAAGGGATCAAATAGAGAATGATCCTGAGCTTGCACTTGCCAAGGCAGGCGTCTACGCCGTCGACAGGATATTGCTGGACACTATCCCGGAGAGGCCCGCCAACGCGTTCTGATATCGGGATCCCCAATTGCCTACCCATCATTGTCAAATCGATACATGCTGATGCGACCGCGTCGTCGCGGCATTGCGACTGTAAATGCAGAGGTCCGCGACGGTATCGTGCCGGCGGGTGGGAGCATTGCCCAAAGCGCAGATATGGGATCGCCTGCAGTCGGGTCAAATTACCGGTTGGTGGCGCTTATAATCGCCTCTGCCCTCTTCATGGAGTTTGTCGACGCGACAGTGCTGGCAACAGCCCTCCCTACCATGGCGCAGGATTTTGGCGTGCGTGCGCCTGAAATGAGCATTGCACTCACTTCCTATCTATTGGCGCTGGCTGTCTTCATACCTGCGTCAGGATTCCTTGCAGACAAGTTCGGAGCACGGGTCATATTCCGGACGGCGATCTTGCTCTTCATGGCTGGAAGTCTCCTGTGCGGCATTTCTCCAACACTCGAGATGATGGCAGTTGCCCGCTTCGTTCAGGGAATAGGCGGCGCAATGATGATCCCGGTGGGCCGACTCGTGCTGCTTCGATCCGTGGCCAAGCAGGATATGGTGAATGCAATGTCCTGGTTACTGATGCCTGCCCTGGTTGGTCCCATCATCGGGCCGCCTCTGGGCGGATTTATTGTGACCTATCTGGACTGGCGGTGGATATTTTACATCAACCTGCCGATAGGATTTGTGGGCTTTTGTCTGGTCGGCCGTTTCATTGCTGATATTCGAGAGCAGGCCCCCCCTCCCTTCGATTTCATCGGCTTTGTGCTGAGCGGCGTCTCCCTTGGCTGCCTGTTGTTCGGATTCGAGATGGCGAGCAGAGCTGGCGAAGGGCATATCGCCACTTTTCTGGTGTTCGTAGGTGTTGTCGCAGGCATTTTTTATCTCCGATATGCCCGAGGCCGGGAAGACGCTATTCTTGACTTGAATTTGATGCGAGACCCGACATTCCGACTTTCTGTGATCGCGGGATCCATCACGCGCATCACTCAGGGCGCCCACCCCTTTTTGCTGCCGCTGATGATGCAATTGGGCTTTGGTTACAGCGCGGCTCAGAGCGGCAGCATCACCGTGGCGACCGCAATAGGATCTATGGCGATGAAACCCGTTGCGCCGCGGGTCCTTCGTTGGCTGGGCTATCGTCGAGCATTGATAGGCAACGGCCTGCTGGCTACGGGTGGATATGCCTTGTGCGGCTTTTTCAGCGCAGCTTGGCCGATATGGGCGATGCTCGCCATTTTAGGCCTCGCCGGCTTCTCTATGTCGTTTCAATTCACTGCGTACAACACGATCGCTTTTGATGGAGTCGACAAGAAGCACATGAGTAGTGCGACAGCATTTTACTCAACATTTCAGCAGTTGATGCTTTCTCTTGGAATTTGCGCAGGCGCGATGGGATTGCATGTTGCAATGCTGGCGAACGGCCATGGCACGCCAAGACTGCACGACTTTTCGGTCGCGTTCTGGATCGTAACCTCCATCTCGCTAAGCGCAACATTCTGGAACTTCCGGTTTTCGCCCACCGCAGGAGCGGAGATCAGCGGGCATGGCCACACAAGGAAATTTTCCGACAAAACCTCCGGCGACGTACAAAGCTAATAGTTGCATCCGACTGGCAGCATATTATCGACAGTATCATCCTTCGCTGCCATGTCTCGGCAGTCGACGAAAAGCCCAGCAGCTTCTATCCACACAGACGCCGTGCTGACTGAGGTGATGCAAATCCCGGAAACTGTCCGCGCTTCTATATTTACAAGGAACAATCCACGCTCCAAAAGACACCCCCAATGTTCAACAAAGATGGGTGCGCTCCAATGGCAGAGAACGATCAGGCGGACATCACGGCACTCACGGTTCAGCTCTTGAGTGCTTATGTTTCGAGAAACGAAGTTTCGAGCGAAAAGCTGGCTGATCTTATCACGTCTACCCGGACGGCCCTCACCAAGGAATTATCACCGCCGATTGCGGAAACGACTGAGCCAGCGTTCAAACCGGCGGTAACAGTCCGAAAAAGTCTGGCGTCCCAGGATCACCTCATCAGCCTTATTGACGGAAAACCGTACAAGACGCTTCGTCGGCATCTTGCTGCGCATGGTCTCACGGCCGAACAATATCGCGATCGCTATAATCTTCCAGTCGACTACCCAATGGTGGCACCGAGTTTCTCCGAGGCGCGCCGAGCAATCGCTGCGAAAATAGGGCTCGGTCAACGAGGCGGAGACAAGACCTCCGACACGGCTGCCTCTCTTCCGAAGAATAGTGAAGGCACTGCCGCAGCGGCTTCGGTTGCAGAAACCGATCCTGTTGCTGAGAAGACCACTCCCGTCGCTGAACCGGCTTCATCAGCAAAGGCAAAGCCGGTCCCCAAAACGCGCGCGGCAAAAAAAGCCCGCGTCTCCAAGAAGGTTGTTGAAGGTGGAGCGCTCTCTACCCTGCCCGCGAACGATAGTGCAGAAAAGGGCAAGCCTGAACCGCGCACGCCAAAAAAGGCAGTGCGCAAACAGAAACAAGCCGAGGCGCCTATCCCTGCAAGCCAGTCCGTGATCGCCCAGCCGGAACCGGCAAAAACAGTCAGGACGCGAAAGCCCCTGTCGATCGTCACGCCAAAGGCAGACGAACAGTTGAAATCACCCGCGCCACGCACCCGCAAAAAGCAGCCCGGAGCGGATAAGCCGGCGACGCTCGCCCCCGCGCCAGCAAAATCGGATGCGAAGCCCAAGTCCCGTACGGCAAGAACGAAAGCAACAGCTGAACGTCCAGACGTTTCAGCATCCCAGCAAGCTCAAACGACTGAAGAGCAGTAATGTCGCTCGGGCGGAGTTTCCCAACTCCGCCACTCAGGCGCTCTGTTCCAGACACCCACCAGCCGCTGCGTATGCTCATTCTGTGCAGCGGCGGAAGCCGGATCAAAGGTTGGGCGGGTTTGAACAAGTGCTCGTTGAATTCCAGTCGCTTTCCATCGAAGACCTACACGAGGCAAGCGATGGACCTGGCTCAAGCATCTTTTCGCTGACGGCGCCCACGACCGCACCCGCCTTATGGATGCCACAACCTATCAGGACTTCGTTCTCGAGGCCGTCCGACGCTCCGACAAGAACCCGGGCGCCAAGGTGCTGCCCAGGCGCTGGGTTGTCGAGCGCGCTTTCGGATGGATGACCCGCTGGAACCGGCTCGTTCGCAATTACGAGCAGCGGATCGACGTCTCGGAGGCGATGATCCATGTCGCTCTGGGCAGCTTGACGCTCGGAATAATTGTCAATCCATGAGCATTCTCAAACGGTCGCTAAGGTCATCGATGCAGTTTCGGAGAAATAGCTTGCCACCAGCATTTTGGAGGCATGGCGTGCCAATGCCTGCGTCGGCGCGTTGGTGTTGCCGCTGATGATCTGCGGCATGATCGATGCGTCGATGACGTGCAGCGCGTCTATCGCCTTCACCTTCAGCCGAGCATCGACCACTGCATCGGGATCATCCGCCCGCCCCATGCGGCATGTGCCGACGGGATGCCACATGGTGGTCGCGACCTGCTTGACGAAGGCGCCGATCTCCGCATCGCTCTGCACCTGCGCGCCGGGGACGAACTCTTCCTCGATCACTTCGGCCAGCGAGCGTTGTTCCATCACCTTGCGCACCGCCTTCACCGCCGCGATGCCGACTTTCAGATCATAATCGTCGCCGATGAAATTGGGATCGATCAGCGGCATGGACAGTGGATCGGCATCCGCCAGCCGCACCGTACCACGGCTGCGCGGCTGCAGGACGACCGTCGCAAAGGTGACGCCCGACCGCGCACCTGACGGGTTCAACCCGTCTTCCGAAATGATCGGCTCATGATAGCATTGGACGGTCGGTTCATCGTTGGATAGGTTATCGGGGTCCCAATAGGACACGGTTTCGATGCCATTGCCTGATGCCGGACCATCGCCCGTCACCAGATAACGCATGCCAGACGCCACCATGCCAACGCCCTGCGCCGCCGCCTGATAGCCCATCTTGCCTTTGACGAAGGCGGCGATGGGGATGATCGGATGATCGTGCAGATTTTCGCCCACACCCTTCAGGTCGGCGATCACAGCGATGCCATGCTCCTCAAGATGCGCGCGCGGCCCGATACCCGAATGCATCAGGATCTTGGGTGACTGCACCGCCCCGGCCGACAGGATCACAAGGCCAGCCCGAATGGTTTGCACACGGCTGCCCCAGTGCAGTTCGACGCCTACAGCGCGCGCGCCTTCGATCAGCACCTTGCTCACCGTTCGTGACGTCAGCAGGTCGACACGGCCATTGCGCACATGCGGGTGGAGATAGGCGACGGCCGCGCTGGCGCGCTTGCCCTTGTCGGTGTTGGACTGAACCGGCGACACGCCGGTCTGCCGTTCGCCATTATAGTCGGCATTATAATCCAGACCATATTCCTGGAATGCCCGCATACAGCGCTGGTTGAGCTCGTTGATCCCCTGCGGCAGTTCGACCGACAGCGGCCCATCGATGCCATGATGGGCATTGTGGAACGTGTCGTTGCGCTCCTGTTCGATATAGGTCTGGCGCATCGTTTCCCAGGACCAGTCGCCACTGTCGCCGACCGCCGCCTGCCAGGCATCGAAATCCTGCTTCTGCCCACGCACATAGCACATGGCGTTGACCGACGTGCCGCCGCCCACGACCTTGCCCATGCGATAGCGCCGTTCCTGCCCGTTCACCGGTACAGTATTATAGGCCCAGACATTCGTGTCCTTGGCGAGCATCTTGGAATAGCCGGCGGGAATATGGATCATCGGATTGCGATCCATGGGGCCCGCCTCGATTACGGCGATACTCTTGTCGGTGTGGCTGGCCAGATAGTCCGCCACCACGCATCCGGCCGCGCCGCTACCAACGATCACGACGTCATAATATTTGTCCGACATGAGTAATGTCTCTCCTAAGGCTGTCGGTAAAGGTCAGAATGGATAGGCGGGGGCTTCGCCCTTGATCGTCACCCACTGCCATTCGGTGAACTCTTCCCAGTTGGCCGGACCGCCAATGGCGCTACCGTTGCCCGATGCACCAACCCCGCCAAAGGGATTGACCACTTCGTCATTCACCGTCTGATCGTTGATATGGAGCAAGCCGGTGTGCAGCTGCTCGCCCAGCGCCAGCGCGCGCGATACATTGCGCGACAATATCGCAGCGGACAGACCATATTCGGTCTGGTTGGCCAGCTTTACTGCCTCGGCATCGTCGGCAAAGGTCGTGATCACTGCGACCGGCCCGAAAATTTCCTCGCGGAAGGCGCTCATCTCCGGGGTGACGCCCGACAGCACGGTGGGGGTATAGAACAGCCCGTCGGACTTGCCACCCGCCGCCAGCGTGGCGCCAGCATCCACGGTTTCGCGCACGACCTTCACCACATGATCGGCCTGCCGCTGGTTGATGAGCGGCCCGATGGCGATCGTCTCGTCCGTGGGATCGCCCATCGGCAAAGCCTGCGCCTTGTTCGCCAGCGCCTTCACGAAATCGTCCGCAATCGCCTCGTGCACCAGCACGCGACCGGCCGACATGCAGATCTGTCCCTGATGCAAGAACACGCCCCAGGCAACATTGCGCAGCGCCAGATCGATATCCGCATCGTCCAGCACGATAATCGAGTTCTTGCCGCCCAGTTCGAGTGACACCTTCTTGAGATGGCGGCTGGCATTCTGCCCTACCATGCGGCCCGCACCGGTCGATCCGGTAAACTGGATCATGCCGATTTCCGGGTCGCTGCACAGCGCTTCGCCCGCTTCGCTGCCGCCTGGCAGCACATGCAACACGCCAGCAGGCAGTCCCGCCAGTTCGAACAGGCGCGCAATCACCAGCCCACCGCAGATGGCGGTGCGCGGATCGGGCTTCAAAATTACCGCATTGCCCACAGCCAACGCCGGCGCGACCGCGCGCATCGCCAGATATAGCGGGAAATTGAACGGCGCGATGACGCCGACGACGCCGATCGGGCGGCGGCGCGCCATGTTGATGCGACCCGGCGTGGTCGGCAGGACCAGCCCCTGCGCCTGATGCGGCATGGAGGCAGCCAGCTGAACAGCTTTCAGCGTAACCTTCAGTTCGAACGCTGCCTTGGCTCTGGCCGAGCCGCTTTCGCGCACCAACCAGTCGATAATGTCTTCGCGATACTGCTCGCCCACCGCAAGCGCCCTCAGGAAGATTGCAGCGCGGTCGTCGGGGCTGTTTGCCGCCCATTCGCGCTGAGCCTTTCGCGCCAATTTGGCCGCGGTCGCCACGGTATCCGCATTGGCAAGCGCAATCTTACCCAATCGCGCGCCGGTCGCGGGTTCTACCGCGTCGACCAGATCGTCACCGCTTACCCAGCCTTTGCCGTAAAACATACCGGAAAGATAATTTTCGGGCAGAAACATAGCGGCATCCTGTGCGCTGCTGTTGGGCATGGCCATCTCCTTATTGTGATGTCAAACAATCGTGCGGCCCCTCAGATGGAGTGCGGCACCTTGGCTTGCAAAGACCAACTTGGTTGCCGATCATATCGCAAGGGTATAATCATTCCACGAAACACAAAGAGGACTCATGGCCGACATCCGGCGCTTGCGCTATTTCGTCACGGTAGCATCGGAACGCAGCTTCACCCGCGCCGCTGCCCGGCTGAACATGGCCCAGCCACCTCTCAGCCGCCGCATTCAGGAATTAGAGGAAGAAGTCGGCACGACGCTGATCGAACGCAGTTCCAGGCCGCTGATGCTGACCCCGGCGGGACAGCTATTCTATGTCCATGCGCTACAGGTTCTCGATCGGCATGATGTGTTGGAACGTTCGATGGAGCAGTTCATTACCGCGCAGCGCCCCCGCTTCACGCTCGGCTTGTTGCCATCCGAATTTTACGTCCGCCTGCCCCAGATCGTCCGTCGGTTCCGCACGCAGGCGCCTGATACGGATCTGATCCTCAGCGAAATGAGCAGTTCGGAACAGATTGAAGCGCTCAAGGGCGGGCTTATCGATGCCGGGCTGGGCCGGGTCCGCATCGACGACCCGGCCGTGTCACGCGAACTGCTGCGGGAAGAGCGGCTGGTCGCCGCCGTCCCCGCCGGCTGGGGCAGCCCCCATGATCCTATCGATCTGGCGCAATTGGCGCGCATGCCGCTGCTCCTCTATCCGCGCGAACCCCGGCCGAGCCATGCCGATGTCGTCCTTTCCATTTTCCGCGATTCCGGCCTGACCCCCGGCGAAGTGATTGAGGTGCGGGAACTGGAGACGGCGCTTATCATGGTCTCCGCAGGGGTCGGCGCCTGCCTCATTCCGGCAACATCGCAATGGCTGGCCCATCCCGAAGTCGTCTGCCGCCCGGTGCGCCCAAAGGCTGCGTCGCCGATCTTCCTTTACCACCGCCCCGGCGACATGTCGCCGCAGTTCATGACGCTGCTGCGGACCTTCGCTTCGCTGTTCGCCGAATGGGGCTATCCGCTCTCCCCGCGCCTGCTTCAGGCCAGCCAGGGGCAGCTCGATTGACGGGACGGGGCGACGCGATATCGCCCCGTGCACAGCCACCCATATCAGAAGATTTTCAGCACGCGGATTTGCACGCGCCCGGCTTCCCGGAAACCGCCTTCAACATGGACCATCCGGCCCGCAATCGCTTCCAACTGGACGCTTTTCGACATCATGGTCTGCACAGCGGCACGGATTTGCTGATTGTCGGTCTTGGTTCCGTTATACAGGCCATCGACCTGCTGCTTGCCACCCCAATAGCCCGCATAGCCCAGCGCCACCGACGTCTTTGGATTGAGCGCATAGCGGCCCCATAGCTGCACCGACGCGCTCTTGTCCTGCGACAAAGTCTGTTTCGCCGCGCCATATTTGTCGTTGTCGCCATACCAGATCACATCGCCGGTCAGGTCCACCGTGATCCCCTTGCCCAGCCCCTTGATGAGGCCCACCTGAAGATCATAGGTCATCCGGTTCCCACCCAGATTGACCGACTTTCTGTGATCATAGGTGCCGGTGGGAAAGGTCAGGATCGGTGACACACCCAGATAGGTCGCATGTTCGGGATCGGGCTTGTTCACCAGCCACACCGTCGCGAACGGCGTGATATCGCCGATACCGCTCGACCGGTTGAGCCGCTGCCCATTGACCTTGCCGTCATAGATGCTGCCGAACGGCACAATGACCTGCGGGTCAACGATGAACGGGCCGATCTTCATGAAATGCACGAAGCGGGCAAGGCCAATGGCAGATCGCAACTGCGTCCCGTCCTTCAGCGTGCCGCCGCCCGGCACCTGCAACTGGTCGCGGTCGGTATAGATACCATAGAGCAGCGCCAGATTGGTCCCGTCGGGCAGCGCGGTATAATCGCCTGGATCGACATCGACCGCATGGGCCGTAGCGGACATCGTGGCAATCCCTGCCAGCAGGGCCGCCGTACGCAGGGCGCGCGACATCATTGGCATTCCAACCATAAATACTCCCTTTATATGTGATGTTTTGTTCGATCAGGCGGTCAGCAGCGCGCCGGCCTGTTCCCCGATGATAACGCACCCGGCCATGGTGTTGCCGGTGGTGACGCGCGGCATGATGGATGCGTCCGCAATGCGCAGCCCGTCGATGCCGTGGACCCGCAACTGGCCATCGACCACGGCCATCTCGTCCTGCCCCATTTTGGCTGTACAGCTTTCATGCCAGTAGGTGACGGCAGCATCGCGACAGAAATTGTCGAGCTGCGCCCCCTTGATGGGCCCTGGCATCACCTCCCGCTTGTTATAGGCGGCCAGAGGCCCGCTATTGCCGATCTCACGACACAGTTCGATGCAGCGCATAATGGCCGTGCGGTCGGCTTCCTCCGCCATAGTATTGGCAAAAATCTGCACCGGCGCCTTCGGGTCGGCACCGGTAATCTTCACCTCGCCGCGGCTCTGCGGCCGCACCACGGCGGGGGACAGCGACCAGCAGCCGGGCGGCGGCGCATACTGCTTGCCCGTCTCCTGGCTGGTATAGGGAACTTCGATCTGGAAGGGCTGAAGGTCCGGCGTGTCCAGACGGGCATCGCTTTTCCAGAAGAAGGTCGCCTCTGCCGCGTTGTTCCGAAAGGCGATCGGCTCCTTATACTCCCACACGCATCCCGCGATCATAAAATGATCCTGATAATTCTTGCCGACGCCTGGCAAGTGATGGACGACCGGAATCCCATGGCGTTTGAGTTCGGCTGCGTCACCAATGCCCGACTGCATCAATATCTTGGGCGTGTTGATTGCCCCGGTCGACAGGACGACCTCCCGCGCGGCGCCGATCGAGAGCGGCTTGCCGGCCAGCAATATGTCGACGCCGGTTGCACGCGTCCCCCTGAACCGGATTTTTTGCACCATTGCCTGCGTCAGCACGGTGATGTTGGGGCGATCCAGTATTGGCCGGACATAGGTATGGAACACCGACAGACGCTGCCCCTGTTTGATGCGGACATTGGGGATGGCGGCGCCGCCTGATCCCTCCATCATCGCGCCGTTCATGTCGGCAAAGCTGGGGATACCAACGCCCTTGCAGGATTCCAGCATGGCGGGCGCAATCGGTAACGGATTATCGGGCGTCTGGACATGGACCATGCCGCCCTTGCCCCGCCGCAGCGCATCGGGTTCGCCCTGCCAATCCTCGATCCGGCGATAGATCTTCAGGACATTATCGTAATTC
This sequence comes from Sphingobium naphthae, assembly GCF_020782235.1. Taxonomy (GTDB): domain Bacteria; phylum Pseudomonadota; class Alphaproteobacteria; order Sphingomonadales; family Sphingomonadaceae; genus Sphingobium; species Sphingobium naphthae. Next base: position 173,805 of record NZ_JAJGNO010000005.1, on the reverse strand, counting down.
CAGCGATCGTCGCCCGCTTCCGCCGCGAAATAGTCCCAGTCATTCCTGTGCCCCCGCGCCCAGATCATGACGTTGATGGACGATCCGCCGCCCAGCACCTTCCCCATGGACAGGGGCATCCGGCGATTATTGATGTGCGGATTGGGTTCAGCGGCAAAGCCCCAGTCGCGCTCGCCGCCCAGATTGGTGAACCACTGGCCGGGATTTTCGACGCTGGGCACCTCGTCGCTGCCGCCCGCTTCCAGCAACAGCACATGGACGGCGGGATTTTCGGCCAGACGCCGCGCCACCACCGCGCCCGATGATCCCGATCCGCAGACAATATAGTCATAGCTTTTGCGCAGATTGGCGCCCAGTTGCAGCTGATTGGCGCGCGCCCGTTCGGCAAAGCCCGCCATCCCGGCCGCCGCGGCGACGCTCAGCCCGGCCGACAGCGCCACGCGCATGAAATCGCGCCGTTCGATCGCGCCATGCAGCAGGGCCGTTTCCGCCTGCGCGACCCGCGCTGCCGATGCCTCGGACGATTGTATGAATCTGGTCAATCGAGCACTCCCCATCCTGTCGCTTATGCGGCGGAGCGCGATCTTCGAAGCAGGATGAACGGCGCCCGGAAAGGACGTCCATACCCTTTTGCATCAACTCTCCGCCCCGCACCTGTTGCGCGGTTATTCCCTTTATCGATCCGCAGGCTAATTATGCCTCGCGAATGCAGCCGAAATAGAAGGGACGGCGGATATTCGTCCAACACTATCGGGATATGTCTCTATACCGTAAATAGCATAATGAGCGTTGATCGCGGGGGCCTCGATAGGAGCGGAGCGTCGAGGCAGCAGCAAGCATGGATAACTTCAATGACAAACGGCTCAACAAGCGCGAACTAGGGCGCGAACTCATAAATCGGGTTGAGGTGTCGCGGCTCGTGTGATTCAGGCGTCCTTCGGTAACGGAGGGCGTATGACGCGGCGGCGGTATGAACTGACGGATAAGGAATGGCAGATCATCGAGCCATTGCTGCCGAACAAGCCGCGCGGCGTGCCGCGTGTCGACGATCGCCGCGTGCTGAACGGCATCCTCTGGCGTTGCCCCCTGGGCAGAGATTCCAGAACGCTATGGGCCGCCGACGACCTGCTACAATCGGTTTGTCCGTTGGCGAAAAGCGGGTGTGTGGGACCGGCTGTTGGCGGCGGTTTCAGCCGGCTTCAACGGCGAACTGGTGATGATCGATTCCACCTGCATGCGCGTCCACCAGCACGGTGCGACGGGCAAAAAAGGGGGCCTGGAGATCATGGCATGGGACGTTCCCGGGGCGGCCTTACGACCAAACTCCATGCTCTTGTCGACGCTGATGGACGTCCTGTCAGCCTGCGGCTGACCGGTGGCCAGGTCCACGATGCGCGCGAAGCCGAAGCGCTCATTGGGGCCATTCCCGAAGGCTCCACCCTGCTCGGTGACAAAGGCTATGATAGCACTGCTATCCGCGAGGCGGCGGCCGCCAGAAACATTTGGGCCAACATTCCCAATCGATCCAACCGCAAACAGCGCTTTGGCTTCTCGCCCTGGCTCTATCGCCAGCGTAATCTCGTCGAACGCTTCTTCAATCGGATCAAGCAGTTCCGCGGTATCGCCACGCGATACGACAAGGACGCTGCCAATTATCTCGCGGCCATAAACCTCATTTGCACACGCATCTGGTGCAATGCCTTATGAGTCTACGCCGTAAAGCTGAGTTCCTTGTGTCGCCACTGGTGCTGGTGCTCTACCCCGGCGCAATTCCCATCTATGATAGAGAATGATAGCCAGCGAACCACCAACAGATTCGCTCGCTTTCGTCATACCGGCGTGCTTCGTAATCGAGATGCTCTACGCTTTCAGCATCTTGCTTTCCTAGGTTTCGTGGACAAAGGGTATCCATTGCAGGGCTGAGACGAGATTGACGAAGCCGAGGTAGGACTCTTTGGTTTTGTCGTATCGAGTTGCGATACGCCGCCAGTTCTTGAGTTTGTTGAAGAGGCGTTCGACAAGATTGCGCCAACGGTATTTTTCGCGATCGTGTGGGATTGGATCGCGCCGATTGCTTTTGGCGGGAATGACAGCCTCAACGTCAGCATTGGCCAATTCCTCGCGGATGGCATCTGCATCGTAGCCCTTGTCCGCCAACAATGCCTCGATCTTATGAGCAATCAAACGGAACAGCGGGCCAAAGCCTTGGATATCGTGGCTCTGGCCCGGCGTCAGGACAAAGCCGAGCGGTCGGCCTTTGGCATCGCAGCGGGCGTGGAGCTTTGTGCTGAATCCGCCTCGCGATCGGCCAAGCGCCTCGGTTTCCTGAGTCCCTTTTTTATGCCGACGGCACAATGATGTGCTCGGACCACGGTGCTGTCGATCATGTCCGCAGTGGCATCACGAGCCACCATTTCGCCCAGTGTCTCGAGCATCGCCTCGAACACCCCGGTCGTAACCCAGCGCCGGTAGCGGCGGAAAACGCTGTTCCACTTGCCATATTCATCCGGCAAGTGGCGCCATTGCGAACCTGTGCGGGCGATCCACATCATGCCTTCGAAATACAGCCGGTTGTCCTGTGCTGGACGACAGCCACGACCACGCTCAGATGGCAGTAATGTGCCGATGATCCCCCACTCGTCCTCCGTCAGCCCAATACGCTCGCCCAACGCCACCTCCAAAAGGCAGCCTTGAATCAACGCCCGATCCTGCTGTCAACCTTTGTCCACGAAACCTAGCAGCGCGCTGCAGACTGATCCGCACATTCCCCGAACGTCGCCCGAAGCTTGACCGGAAGATCCGAAGCAAGCGGTCATTCCTGCGAGAATATCTTTGCGCCATATCGCCGTGCAAGCTTCTGAGCGACCGACGCGGCGTAGCCCCGCTGCCTGTGGATCGTTGGGCTGTGATAAAGGCCAACCGCTACCCAGTAATTCTTGCTTGCTCGTAGCCCGTCGACGAAAATCCATCGGGCGGCCTCAACATTGAAACAGGGGTCATTGATCAGCCAGGCTCGAACTTCACTCCGGTCGCGCTGCAGCGCAGTGGCGATCGGTGTGAGCCACCAGCTGTTTATCTGCATCGGCCCCAGATCCTCGCTGCGATCCCGGTTTTTTGAGATCGTACCGATCTGTCCGCCCTCCTGATCACGCAGTCCCCAAAGTGTTTGCTCAAGCCATAATGAGCCACGCGCGGATGCCTTGATACAGCGGCCAATAACAGCTTCCTGATGGACCGAAACATGCGCGGCGGCCATGGCATGACCGGGGATCAACAAGGCCCAGCCAGCAATGGTGAGCAGGATCATTCTACCGTTCTGGACCATGACCCACCTCCAGATTGCGAGGCCCATTTCTCCCATGCCCGTCGTCCGATGCTCGTACGGCTACTCCCGAGAGGAGTTCTATCAGCCGAAGGGCTGCGTCGGACGCCTTCGCGACTGTTGAACGCCTGTCTGGACGATCCTGGCTAAGCTGTCGATCGAGACGGGAGACCCTCTCCCGCTCCCGTTCATTCGCGCTCTCCCTGCGACGCTCGGCGAGCATGGCTGCATGCCTCTGCGCGAAGGAAGAAGCGGAGTCGCGGCCAATTCGGCCCAATCCTTCAAGCGCTGAGCTCTTCTCCCCGGAGCGCTCTTCAAGCCGCATCTGAAGTTGCTGACGATCTTCTGTCCAGAGTTCAACATTGAACCGCGCCCGGGTGATCGCCGTGTAATAGTTGCGCGCATTGATAAGCGGCGAAGCGACGGGCGCGAGGATGAAAACGCGCTCGTACGTCTTCGCCTGCGAAGAGAATACCGTCTCTGCATAGCCATGGTCCCAATGCTTGTGACGCGATAGATCAATTTGCTGGACCCGACTGTCGCGATCCCAGCGGACGGTGGCAACACTGCCTTGCAATCTCTCGATCGTCCCGCGCTCGGCATTCTTGACGCCGAGATCCCTCGTGGCCAAACGCCACTGAATGCGGTCACCATGGGCCAGATCGCGCTTATCCTCTTCGAATATGCTGACGTTGCGCGCCCTGCTGAGAGCTGGATCCCAGATGATCGCCTTTGTGGTCTCGTCAGCTAGATGAACAACATGCCTGCCGCTCTCGCCTCTTCCCAGGCCCGACACCCGATACTCTTTGCCTCGGACGATATCGGACTTGGGCAAATCGCGTCCAAAGATCACGACCTGGCCCGGTCGATAGAAACGCGAATAGCGCTTCTCCTCATCTGACATGCCGCTAGGCACGAGAATAGCGAATTCCCGCTCGGCATGGGGCAAGGCCCCCTCGGCTTTCAGGATCTTGCGTACGTCCTGATTGACCAGGATGCGTGCCGCATTGTCGAGCACGAGTATGTTGGTTGAGCCGCGGAGCTCACCTGCCAGACCACCCCATTGTTGAACGAGGTCCTTGGCCAGCGCGAGCGCCGTCTCTCCCGTCACGATCCGATCAAGCTTGTCGAGCGAAAGCCCGAATTCTCCGGCCCGGGCGTGCGTGACCGCTGCTTTCGTTGCGTCCGTCCGTTGTCGCCTCGACTCGCGAAGGTGCGATGTTGGCAGTCCCATTTTCTGCATGAGCCAGAAGGGCTTTCCCTGCTCGATCGCCGAAGTCTGATGATCGTCTCCCAGGAGGATAAGCCGCGCGCCTGTCCGCCTGCTGATCTCGAGCATGCGCAGCGCCTGCCGATTGCCTAGCTGACCTGCTTCATCGAGCACCAGAACATGGCGGTCAGAAAGGCCATGTCCTCCATGGGCCAATATGCTTGCAACGGTTCGGTCTTCGATACCTGCCGCCTGGCCAAGGCTCCCGGCGGCCGATGAGGTTGGCGCGAGCGCTATGAACACCCTGCCACTCTGCGCTGCCTCGGCAAGAACCTTTATCAGAGTGGATTTGCCCGCCCCCGCGACGCCCGAGATCGCGGTGACCCGGTCACGACTGAGAGCGGCATCGACCAGCGCCCGCTCCTGCTCGGCCGACAGTGCCGCGCGCTCCATCGATGACAGGAGCCTGTCAGCCGATGCTATTGGCGTTCCATCGCCAAGAGACAGAGCTATATGCTGGACGAAGGACTGTTCAAGCCGCGCTGATTTTCTGGTCGTACGTCCGCGAACCAGAAGGTCGTCACCTGTCGCTTCTCTGGTCGCGAGGAGTTTGCGACGTACCTCATGCTCGGAGATCGACGGACGAACGTCTTCAAGCCGGACCTCCCCTATATGGCTTCCAAGCGCCGATCGCAGGATCCTCCCGAGATTATTGACCGCCTCCCTCTCCTCGTTCTGCCTTATGCCCAAGAGCCCGGCCCGCGCTGAAACTGCCGTTGACGGCTCAAGATTGCGCTCCCCGCGCGCGCGCATGCGGTCCTGCATCGTCGTGAGTGCAGGCGCGTGGCTAGCCGCGCGAGCCGTCCAGCGTTCTGTCAATTCTTCCAGCGATGCCCGCTGCTTTGGGCCACGTGTTTCGTAGAAAGATCGCCGGCGAGCGGCCTGCCCCTCCAGACCGTGCTCGGCGGCATGCGCTTCGATCTGGGCTGCTCTCTGGGACATGTCCTTCATCAGCGCATCGGGAACGCCTTCAATTTCGAACATGCCCCTGTGATGGTCAGCATTTATCTCATGCCCCATTTCACGGATCTGATGGGCAAGGGAGCTCCGGTAGATCTGCCCGGCCACCATCTGTTCAAGATACATGGCGCGGGTTTCAAGACTTGCCATCGGGTCGCCGTCTTTCCCGTTGGTCATGTTGAGGACCACCACATGTGTATGGAGATGGGGGTCAAGTTCCCGACTGGCATGTTCGGTGAAACGTGCCCAAAGGAGCCTGCCGGTCTCCTTATGGACGATCTTACCGTCTATCCTGCGGCGCAGTCCGGCATACTCTTCCAGATAGGTAAGCGCGTCCGTCACCGCCTGCTCATGGGCAGCAAGGATCCTCTCGTCTTTCATGACAAGCGCCATGATCGAGACAGACTTGGGAGCACTGAGTGCAAAGTCCCAGCCTGAATGATGCTCCAGTCCTGATTTCCCGTGGCGCCCCAGTTGCTGTCCAGCGACCTTGCCACTCAGAAGATCACGAAACTGCTCAGGATTCACTTCGCCATCAAGACCAAGCTCAGTTGCAAGTCGCCCGCCCCATTCCGACTTCTCGGCGTCTCCCTTCGTGTAATAATCCCCCACAGTGTAATATCGACTGATATTGCCGGCGCTGCCCTTTAGCCTCCGCGGATGCATCATGCCGGTTTCGCCGGAACGCGTTCACCCTGTAGGCGGGCATGCTGCCGCAACGGACTGAAGCCTGATCTTCGGCCGAGCAACTGGGGCTTGGCCTCTTCCACATCTTCCACAAGGCGGGTTGCCTTCCGTTTATCGACCTTGGCAGGCTCAGCTGCGGCCGGTGCTGCATTTCCCCCGCCGTCGAGGGGGAGTTCGGGCGAAACATCGACCTCTCCTCCCGCCTCTCCTGGCTTCGCTCCCGGCTTCCGTGCCGGTTCCTTCGTCATCCCGCTCAGTCTTCGGGGACTGTCCGTGCGCTCATCAAATGCGTCGGCGATAGTCGGGATGTCGTGGTAATGATCGGCAAAGCGCACGACAGGAAGGCTGCGTCCAAACCGGAGATAGCCGCAGAGATTGGGGAGATTGGTAACCTCGGTGTGCATGACCAGAGGACGGGTGACCTGCATCCGTGAAAGGTTCACCCCATCGCGCATGTCATTCACGCCATAAGACATACCTTCATTAGCCTCCACCTGTTCGACCTGCCCCAGATTTTCACTTACAAGCTTCGCTGTCGGGGTGTCGTTCGCCCGCAGCGCTACCCAGGTGGAGCAATAGCCCGTGATCGCCGCGGCATCCTGAACCCCATATGTCGCCTCGAGCTGCGGATAGGATTGAAATCCGAGGATGCCGCAGCCGCCATATTTGCGCCCTCGTGCGAGAAAATCCGGAAGGGACGGCAGCTTCTGGAGAGTTGGCAGCTCATCGACGACACAATAAATTCGTCTCTTGCGCGATGGCGCCAGGCTCATGATCGCGCTGACGGCGATATCGAGCCAAACCGTGATAAGAGGTCTGAGCGAAGGAAGCTGGTCGGCCTTCACCGAGATGAAGAGCCAGCTGTCATCCTCTTCATCCTCCACCCAACCGCGGATCGAGAAGCCGTCTGTGGTATCGTCGAGGTAGGAGAAGCTGCGCATGACAGAGGCGAGTTCAGCCCTGATCCCCGCCGAGGTCCTATCGCCTTCCATGGAAATGAAGGCTGCTGCGTCAGTCCCTTCGGCAAAACTTGCGAGCGTCTTCAGGCTGGCGCGCAGGATCGTGTCGAGGAGGGCCGAAACGAGTGTTCGTTCGCGCTGGGCAAGCTTACGCAGGACCGCAACCAATGTGCCCCGCGCTGCCTTGGCCCAGAACGGGTCGCCGGGCTTTTCCGGGATCGTGGACTCAGCAATTTGATCATAATGATAGTCGCGCGGCACATCGACCCAAGGCGACCAGACATCTGTTCGGGCATCGAGCGGATTGAGGAGAATGTCATGGTCTTCCCGATAGAATTTCTCCACGAATGCGCCGGCCGTGTCATAGACAATGGCCCTTCGTCCATCCCGTCTAATTCCCTCGAGCATCTTCACGATCATGTTGGTTTTGCCTGTACCTGGGGCGCCGCAGATCAACACATGCTCGGTCTCATAATCTTCGGGAACCGGGACGCCGCCAATTGTGAGACTCCCTTTGCGGCTCCGCCACAACAGGCGACGAAGCTGGCGTGGTGTCCCGAAGCGGGCGCCGCGCAGATACTGATTTGAACCCAAGCCGCGGCCGGTTCGCGTGAAGTAGAACCAGGCCCATCCCAACATCAGGATGGCAAAGGCACCCGACAGCGCAGCGCCGACCAGAAGATGATGCTCCATCGAAACCAATGTCCGGGTTGCAAGCCCCGAATCTAGCAGGGAGTTGGTTGTCGTCCAGTAGCTGCGCCCATCGGGTGATCGGAAAATAAGGGGTGCATCTCCTGGCACATCGCTCTTCACGACGGCTTCGGCGAGCTTGAAGGTAACGAACCGCTCATACTCCGAAGCCTTCTCGAACACGTACCAGAGCGTGCCTCCAATCCAGATCACGATCCCGGCGAGAAGCGTCTGAAAGAACACCTGGGTCGTCATTCGGAAATTATGGACAATGGCCTGTCCGCCACGCGTCCAGGAGCCCAAAGTGTCGTTGCGAAAGATGCTCATGACTGGGACACCTCCGGATCAAGAAGGCCCCGATCGAGGAGCAGAATACGAGCTTCGCGCATCCCCTTTGCCAGCAGATCCGGTGTCTGTGCCCCTACGGTCGCCACCATGATTGCAAAGATCTGAATCGTGGCCGCTTGAAGCTCATCAAAACGGGCATGATACCCTGCGGCATCCGTGCCTTCATAGCGATCGAGGATATCGCGGATATAAGCGGCCGTGCTCGTACCGCTCTCGGAAGCACCCGAAGCGATACGACGATAAAGGGTTTCGTCGAACCTGATTGTAACGCGGGTCATGCGTCAAACTCCGTTTAACGCCATGCCCATATCGGTGAAGCGGTTCGAATTTACTCCGAAAAACAGGCAACTACAAGCATTTAGCTATGGCGGCCATGGCAGCCAGAGGATGCCAAGCCTTTTCAGGACGTTGCCCGCATCGTCCGCTTGCCTGACAGCCATATACTGGCCTCGGCAGCCAATTAGTGCCTTCCCGTCTGCATGCCACACCCCAGAGATACTCAAGCAAATTCGCGATATTTGGGCCCGCAGCACCCGTGCGTACGGTGCATTACAAACGGCCCAGAGCCGTGCGTCCCCCTTGCGCAGCGCGCTTGCCGCTGCGCCTGCCTCTATTGGTGTGAGGCGGCCCTCCTGAAAGGCGGGCCTCGCTCCCATGCCTTGCTCCAGAAAATCCCCTCGCCGGGCTGTCCGCGGCCTCGCCGCTCGCCCCGGGATGGCGGTGCGGCGTTGCACGACTGAAGCTTGAACAGGCAGATGGAAGGAGGGGCGCGTGTCCCCTCCCGACTTCAGATCTCGTCAATGAGCGATCCTTTGATGGTGTGAACTATCCGCTCGACAAGGGGTTGAGGCAGCGCTGTGTAATCTCCTTCGTCGATAGAGACGTAGCCACCATCTTCATCCTTGAGGATATGCTAGTCGAAATAGCTCGAAGCTGCCCGGCGCTGAGCCGAGTGAAGAGCGGCGAGAAAGGCGCTGTTGTCGTAAACGCTGTTCATTTCCATGGAAGCCTCCTTCATCTTGAAAAGACGGGAGGCTGCGCGTCGGGCCGACAAGTCCGGGTCAAGGAGCGCCGACGCAGTCGGCGACCGCGTAGCGGGCGGTGGGGGAACCGATTTTCTCGAGGGTGAAACGGAGCGAAGCGCAGTGAAGCCCTCGCGAAAATTGGGGGAACCGCCGATCCTTGAGGCGGGCGCCGGCGGCCTGGCACAATCGGAATTCTGTGAGAGCCTTTATTATCTCCCAACGGCCGATGCGTAGCGCCGCGCGGACCGACGGGGCCGCGCGACACGCGAGCGAGATGTGCCGCCGCTCAGAGCGTCAGGGGTGACGTCCACAGGGACAGCAATGTTCATCGATACCGGTCAGGAAGCAGGTGCCCGGCTCGTGATAGGGTTCCTCTTCGCCGTCATAATATCCAAATTCATAGGCAATTTCCCTGGCTGCTTCGCGCAGTTCGACGGGGACGTGCTCGAGCATCCCGGCGACCTCGGCGCAGATGCGTTCGACATAGAGCATATCGGACAAACCGCATCCCCTATGCGCCCTCTCTGCTGCCCCCTCCAGCCTTTCCCGAAAGGTCGAAAGAGGGCCTTGTTCGCGCGGGCCGATTTCATTGATTGGTTCTGACATGACAGCTCCTGAGTTCTGCAGTTGTGGTCGCCTTGACGGGGAGCGATCTCCCGCTCCCCGCACATGGCTCATTCGGGTCGCTCGTCTCCCTTCGGCGCTGGAGACTGTTGCTCTGCAAGCTTCCAGATGCGCTGCTGAGCATGGATGATCGAACCAGCAGCCCGCGCTGCCTCCGCCCATTTGGAAAGGGGGACGATGCCGTCAAAGCCGAGGTCCCGCTCGATCCGAAGGCCAAAAGGCAGACGAATCTGGCTGATCTCGTGCAGGCTGAAATAGCCCAGTTCGGGGCACCCGAAACCAAGATCGGCCAGACCGAACAGGGTGTCACCATCCTCGCAAAGTTCGGTGACGAGCCATGTTGCGGCTCCAACCGGATTGAAGAGTTTCACCACGGGAACCGGGTCGGGCGCGCTCTCCCCCTTCTCCTGCGCCATGCGACGCGTTGCGGTGTTGGCGGAAAGGATTGCGATGTGCTGGGGCTCAAGGAGGATCATGCTGCCAGCCTCCCCTCTTGGGCTATGGACTGCTCTGCCGCATCGATCGGACGAAGGAAGTTCAGCAGATATTCGGCCGCCTTGCTCGCCCGACTGGCTGCGCGAAAGATGGCCCTGCTGTCCTCGCGCAGGACGCTGAGCCAGGCCCCCAGATAGTCGGCGTGGCGCACCGTCGGAATGATCCCGAGTTCGGCACATAGGAAGGCGCTCGCCATTTCTGCGACCAGTTCCTCGCGGGCATATTCCGGGCTGCCAAAACTGGTCTTGGGCAGACGGTCGAGACGGGTGGGATGCCCGGTCCAATGCCCTAATTCATGGAGCGCGGTGCGATACCAGTTGATGGGTTCGAAATATATTTCGGGGGGCGGGACGACGATATGATCGAATGCGGGGGCATAATAGGCTTCATCCCCCCCGATGCGGAAATCCGCGCCGCTGGCCTCGATAAGCATCTGCGCGCGAGGAATGATGACCGCTTCATTGTTGGTGACGGATTGCCCCGCCTCTTCGGGCTCCAGTCCTTCGCATTGGTCCAGATTGAACACAGTGAAGCGCTTGAGAAATGCGATGGGTCGCGGCTCCTCTGCGTTCCTGTCGGGTTGGCCCTCATTGCGCTTGGGAATGAACTTGTCGGCATAGCAGACAGTCGTCCCATGCTCGCCCTTGCGCACATTGCCACCCATGGCGACGGCTTGCCTGTAGGTGACCCAGCGCTGTGAACGGAAGCGGCGTTCAAAAAGCGTGTGCCACAAGATAAGAACATTGATCCCGGAATAGCAGCGCCCGCTCTGGCCATTGCGGGGCAGTCCAAGGGGCGCTCGCCCATCGTCCCATGGCTTGACCCATGGAAGGGTGCCAGCCTCCAGTTGGGCTATGATGCGGTCCGTCACCTCGCTGTAGAGGGTGGTTCCGGTGCGCTGGCTTTTGTCCTGATAACCCATTGCCTTTCTCCCTTCGCATCACACCGACCGCCGGAGCGGCGGGGGTGGGCGACAGGAGCAGGACCGCCAGTCCCACCGATCGAGGCGGGCTGCACCCGAAGGGCCGCAACGACTAGTGGAGGAGCCCGGGAACCGGGCTTGCGGCTCGCCGCGGTGGGACTAGAGGGCAGCGACGCCCATCCCCGCCGCCCCGACGGACGGCAACGCCGACGCCATCGCGGCGCAGGCGCGATGCCCGCAGCGGACAGCCAGGGGCGGTCCTTCCGCTTGCAAGCGGGACATCCGAACCATCCGGTCGCAGGCCGAGGTCCGATCGCCGCTCCTTCCTTGCCGAGCCTTAGGCTTCCGGGTGACCATTGGTTCAGGTGTGACGAAGGGGACAGAGAGCCATCCCCCCCCGGTTCCCTGTCCTGACTGCGCCATGGTCGGGCGGCCTCCCCCCCCCCCCCCAAATTTAATCGACTGATGATGGTGAACGGCGGGCCGGCGGGGCGCCCCCCCCCCATTTATTCGGTCCCTCTACACTATGGCGCGAACACTCTTCCCCTCCCCGACGCTCTGCCGAACAAAATTTACCTCGACTGAGGTGGGAGACGGCCGGGCGGCGGAGCCGCCCGGCCGATTTTCTTGCCTCCCCCTCACCCTTCCCTGTTCACGGCGGCATCGAGATGGGCAAGGGCCGTTGCGAAATGGTCCTCCACCGCCAGAACCGAGCAGCCCAGACGATAGGCGATTTCGGGGAAGGTGAAGTCATCGCGACTATGAAGATAGAAGACAATCCGGGGAATGGGTGACAGGGTTGCAAGGCCGATCTGGAAGCGCTCGGCCATCGCGCCTTCGGGTCTGCGTCCGGGCATGGCTTGATCCTTTTATATCGGGAATGAGCGGGGAACCTGACGTCCCCCGCTCGGGATCGGTCAGGCGGCCAGCTGACCGGGATCGCCTTCTTCACCAGTGCCCGTCTCTGGAGCCGCGCTGAGGCCGCTCCCCGCGTCCTCGTCGGCGGTGGGCGCAATCCCTTCGGGGACATCGGGTTCCGGTTCGGGCGTGATCATTGCCTGCGCGGCATTCCACTGCTCGACCATCGCAACGCCGCCGCGCCCGGTGTAGCTGCTTGGCGGAAAGAGCATCCATCGTGGTGCCCAGCCGGTCCGCTTTTCGCGGCCACGCTTGCCCTCGATGCAGTCGGCGATGATCGAGCGCTGGACCTTGCCGGTGGCCTTGATATTGGCCTTGGCCACATCGGCTCCCGCAACTTCGGCAAGAACAGCGTTGAGCAGCTCCTTGTCGCCCAGCAGGTCGACCAGCACCATGTCGGGTTCCCAGCAGAGTGTCATGTCGACTTCGAGATACTGGCCGAGCAGTTCGATGATCGGGGTGCCGGCCTCAAGCGTTTCGGCCATGACCACCGACAGGACCGTCATCACCCCCTTGTCGTCCAGCGTGAGCAGCTTGAGGAAAATGCTCCCCAGATCGCGGGAGAAGCTTCCATATCTGCCCCCGGCGACCGAAGCTTCATCCTCGTTCAGCTCGAGCATCGCCAGCGCCTCGCGGCGGTAGATATCGATGGAACCTTCGCCCAGCGCATTCTCGATGCTCTCGGTTATGGCATCCGATTTGCCGCGCCGGGTCTGGATATCGACGCCCCACAGAGCCGAACCTGCAATGGCGTGGGCAACCATCAGGCGCAGAGCGATGCCGGGGGCTTCTGCGAGCCGTGCCGAAACGCTTGCGTAGCGGTGGAGCGTCACATAATTTTCGAGCGGCGCGGAAAGTTCGGGCCTTGCCTTGCGCTCTAGAGCCTCCCCCTTTTCGACCCGGCGGGCCTCCTTGGAGGTTACATAGCCCTCATGGAAGGCAACGCCGCCCCGGCTGTCGATGGCGATGTAGACCCGTCCGCCCTTCTTCTTGGGACAGCGCTCATGCTCCCATGTGTGGAAATAGTCGCCCGGTTCGAGGGTGACGACATCCTGCCACCCTTCTTCGCGATAGGCTTCTGCCCGCTCATCCACAAAGGCGCGCTGCGCCTGCCAGAATTGTTCGGAATCGGCAAAATAACTGTCTTCTCCAAAGAGGTCGGAGACGATGGCGCCCTTGAACTCTTCGAGCGGGAACAGCGCCACGCTGGTAGGGATGGACGCCCCGCCGAACAGCCATTCCTTGATCCGGTAGCCAGTCGGCGCATAGGCATCTTCATCGTCAAGCAGCTTGAGCCAGTCGCGCTGCTGCGCTTTAGAGGCAAGGGTCAGATGACGGACCGTAGCGACATCGATCTGCCCGCCCTTGTAGAGAGTGCGGATGCGCGGAAGGAGATTGCCAAGGGCAAGCGTGCGCTTGACCTGCAGGGCCGTCAGCCCGAATGTGTTGGAGATATCCTCCGGGCTGCGCCCTTCCCTGACCAGCCGGGTAAAATTCTCCCAGCGCGTTACCTCGTCAGGATCGAGGCGGGCGATATTCTCGATGATCGATGCTTCGAGTGCTGCGGCGTTGTCCCCTGCCTCCATCACCGCGCAGGGCAATGGATCACAGCTTCCGCCATTCTCCTCCGCAACGACGAGCGCAGCATGATAGCGCCGCTTGCCAGCGACGATCTCATAGGTTTCCGGGCTCCCATTCTGCCTTACGATCAGCGGCACGAGAACCCCACGCGCGCGCACCGAAGGCAGGATATTGGTGAGGTCCGGTGCCTTCTTCACCCCGCGCATGTTGGTGGCGGAGACGGCGAGATTGGCGATGTCGATATGCTTGAGTTCCATGGTCTTCACTCCTTGACTAAAACACCACCGACCCGGCGAAAGCGGGGTGGGCGGCAAGAGCGAACTGGAAGGCCGGCAGCTTCAGGCGGGCAGCATCCGCAGGACCGGAACGGCAGTGGAGGAGCCGGCGCGCCGGCTTGCGGCCCGACGCTGCGGGCCTAGAGGGTAGCGACGCCCACACCGCTTTGGCCGCGGCCGGACAAACCCGGCGCCATCGCGCCTGCGCGATGTCCGCTCCCGCGTCAGGGATCGTTGCCGGAACGGGCGAGACGGCATCGCCGGCTCGACGGCGCGGAACGCGCCGCAGAGCCCGCCCCGAACGGGGGACGCCCATTGCCCTTCTCTAATTGCTGAAACGGTGGTCGCTGGGCGGCTCACTCCAGAAGCCAGATAGAAGATCAGCGTCTTGCTGCTCATTCCGTCCCCGCTCCGGCTATGCGCGCTACGCTTTGCGAGTGAGGCTTTTTTGTCAGAGCGTGGCCTGGATATGCGCGGCAACCATGAAGGCGTTCTGGCGTCCTGGATAGCCGCCTGGCCGGATATTATAATTGAGCACAGGCCGGGCTATGAGCCAGGGCGCGACCTGAAAACCATAGTTGACCTCGAACATCTGCTCGTTGGTTCGGCGCTGCGACAGCAGGGCGCCATCATTCACATGGTCATTTACGTTGAGACGGACCCAACCGATGCTGGCAATATCGTCAGGGCGCGAAGCAAGCATTCCCCGCCAGCTTGCCCCTATTTCGTAATTGCGGCGGATCAGCCCGGACGCCTTGTCGGCAATGGTGAAGACCCCGAAAACAGCGATCCCGCGAACCGTGTTTGCCTCAGGCTTCCACAGCTGCTGAGCGCCCTGCAGGATCAAGCCGCTTCGCCCCTTGACGAAGGCGGACGGACGACCGAGCAGAGGCGCCTTTGAGGTATCATAATATGCGCCAACCCTGATCGTGCCTGCATAGTCGCTTGGAGACTTGCCCCAGGAATAGCCTGCCTCGATCGGGAAATAGGCCCCGGTCACCCCCTCAAATCCCAGATAAAATCCGTGCCCAGGCGTAATGCGGATCGGTGTGACATCATAGGCACCGGCCTGAAGATACCAACCGGATTTGCTGGTCCATTTAACGCGAACGCCCCATTGACCCGTCGGATCGTTGCGCCATCCACTGCTGTATGTGGGGCCAAGTGCATGGCCGCAGATGCCGCTGTTCATCAGATTGCAAATGTAGGGCAATTTGCCGAAATCGGCGCCCATCGGCGCAAAGCCGACCTTGATTGCCAGTTTCTTGTCCAGGAGAATTTGCTCGTAGCTGAGTTCACTCAGCCGCACGCTCTCGGATTGACCATAAAAGCCCTGGGTGAAGATTAAAGAGCCGGTCCGGTTCACATTGACGGAATCTCCCAGGCGGTCGGTCAGACCGATCTTGAAGGTCCCGCCGGGAACGACGCCCAGACGCTCCAGATCGAACGCCGCAGAAAAATTGGACTGATGGACCAGACTGAAGCCGTTCCCCTTGTAACCGCCGAAATTGGCGGCCGGCTGCAAGGTGATGCGGCCAGCAAGCGTAACGCCTTTCTCGGCCAGCCATTTGCGCGCTTCCAGGTCGGCAAAAAGCGGTCGTTGGCCGACGCTGTCCAGAGAAGGTGGTTGCACGGGTGCCGGCTGTTCCACTTCCGGATTTTTGGCAGGTGGGGGATAGATCGATACGGGATCCCTGCTGACATCCTGGGGATTGCTCGGGATCACGGGAATTTCCGCTGACGTCGGCAAGCTGGCCATCGCCGACATCGACACGATCCAGGTCATCATCTCATCTTCTCCAAGATATCTGTTGTTTTATCGTGCGCCGATATGCCCCGGGCGCTTCGGGCCACATGTCCACCGATCACCTGCAAGGGCGCGTGGCGCAGCCGGGGGTTGCTGGCTGCCGTTGCGATCGCGATCCTGAGCGCGATCACCCGCGCGGCATCCCATGACCGACCGCGTCGCCTTGGCCGGCCTCAATCGAAAAAGATCATTGGCCGGATCGATCACCCAAGCTCTCGGCGTATCCCGGGAGTAGGCGTGGAGCCTAACGCGCAACATCCAATGCCCTGGATGAGGCGCCCGCCAACGCCGCCGGACAAACAAACTGCATCGCCCGGATTGCTTTTGTGGCGTCCGGCTCGCTGCAGAAGATATGCCGGCATGGACCGATTTCTCCCTCTCGAAGCAGCCATGCACGGCTCGATGGGGCGCGCTCTGCATGCTCTGCGAAGCCCGGTTGTCAGCACAGCCTTCGCATCAGGACGGGTTTATCAACGGCCCCGTCGGCCTCACCGGCTGCTCACATCAAGCCCGAATGCGGTTGCGCTTTCAAGAAGGCGAGAACCGCTTGGTGAGGAAGCTGTGCAACCAGGGTTTCGACGAATTCGTGCAGCCTATCTGCAGGCGTCCCTGCAAATATAAATTCTCAAGCAGGCGTACCGAAGCCCTCCAATGCAAACTCGCTTATATCCATGTCACCGGTGTAGTGAGATCCACTCACCCCCAGACCACCAATGCATTCACCATTATAAATGATGGGAACACCGCCGCCGTACACGATAAGGCGGTTGACCGTACCAGGAAGATAGGCTGCCAGGGGCGGATCATTCTTGATATATTCACCCCAGTCATGCGTCGATTTCCTGGTCGTCGCGCAGGTGAATGCCTTGTCCATCGCGACTTGAATGGTTGAAATCTTCGCCTCGTCCATTCGGGTGAAAGCGACGAGCGAACCGCCATTGTCGACGACTGCTATCGAGACATTGCGGCCATGTTCAATCGCGCGTGCCAGCGCGCGGTCGATCAGGCCTTGAGCTGCCTCCCGATTGATGGAGTTGCGGGGAACAATTACGCTGGTCATAAACTGTGGACCTTCAATCGGAAATGATGCTGCCCTGACTGGAGCCGCCCTCAGGACGAGAGCGGCAAATCATGGGATTCGATGACGCGTACCTTGAAACCATCGAGCCAGGTACCACGCACATCTCCGAGCGCGATCCGATCAGGCTGGGAGAAGAAAGCCTTTTCCTGCTCCTCGATGGTGTCGACGGACTTGAAGCTGCGGATCCAGATGAATTCATTTTCCTGATCGACATTTCGCCATGCGGCGATGACGGGAAGGTTCACCCGATCATGAAGCGGAAGCAGCGTGTCACGGAAAAACTCGAGCCATTCGGCCATCTTGCCTTTCTTGATCTGATAGATGCGAAGTTGGTGCGCCTTATTTTCCACGATTATATCTCCAGATGTCATTCTTATGCGGCCACGAGCCTCTTGAGGGCGTGAACGCCTGGTTCGATGCTGGTCAGAACCCGTGCGCGTTCAGCCGGCGGCATAATTTTAAGTACCCTTGCAATTGAAGGCTGGGCGAGAACGACAATGTCGTTCTGCTTCAGCAATTCCGAGATGCTTCTGGCTACTTCCTGGTCATGGCCTTCCGGATCGCCAGCAGCCAGTTTGTCGAAGGCACCGTCACAGCAGCAAGGCTGGACTTCAACCTTGCGACCCTGCGATGCAGCGCGATCCCGGACGATCTGCATCGTGTCCTCGAGCCCCTCTGGATGCGTGGAGAGAACCGCGATCCTCTCCCCGGCTTCGATGGCTGCCATGGCAAGGGGGTGATCAATCCGAATGACCGGGATCGCGCAGCGCTTTGCAGCGATCTCGATCGCATTGCCCAGCGCGGAACATGTCATGAGCACGCCCCGCGCGCCCATATCCGCCAGGGCAGAAATCCGGTTCGCCAGCGCAGAGACGAGTTCCTCGCTATCCTGCGCGACCGGCTTGCCCGGGGAAAACAGCCCCGGGTCGATGAGATGAATGATTTCGTCAGCCGGAACACCGGCTTCGAGGGCCGCAGCCTGAAAAAGCTCGGCGAGAAAAGGAACGGTATGGATGAATGCTATTTTCGTATTGCTGCTCATGGCGCGAATTCCTGACAATTTCCTATGAGGTCGCGGTAGCCATCGGTCAGGATGGAAGCATGAATTTATAGATGGTCGTCAGATCATCCTGCGGCGATCCCGCTGCCATTGCCTCTTCCCATACCTTGCGAACCGAGGCGGCGATTTCGAGCGGCATGCCGAAGTCTTTCGCCTGATCCGTGAGGAACATCAGATCCTTGTGCATCAGGGACAGGCTCGCACCATGCGCATAGGCCCCGGTCAGAACCTGACGGGGAAATTTGTCCAGCGTCGCCGCATTCTGTCCGGTCCCGGCATTGAGAACGTCCAGGACGATCTTCATGTCGAGACCTCCATGGACACCGAGCGCCACGGCCTCGGCTGTCGCGGCCGTCGCGGTGGAACTGAGATGCTGATTGACCAGCTTCATGATCTGACCCTGACCCGGCTTGTCCCCCACATAGAAGGTGCGGCCAAGGCACTCGAGGATCGGCCGGACCGTTTCGAAGCTCAGCTTTTCACCAGAGGCCATCACCGCGAGCTTCCCCTCGCGTGACGCCTTGTTGCCGCCGCTGACCGGAGCATCGATCGTCACGATCGATCTCTTTGCAAACTCGTCGGCGAATTCCTGCACGATCCGCGCACCAATGGTGGACAGTTCGACCCAGATGGAAATGCTTGCGCCTGCCGCGATGCCGTCCTCTCCGAAAAGTACCTCTCGGGAGATCGCGGGTGAAGGGAGGCTGGTCAGCACGACCTGGGCCTTGTCGGCCACTTCCTTTGCCGACGAGCAGATGATTGCGCCATCTGCTCGGGCACGTTCCTGCGCCTCGGCGTTGATATCGAACGCGAAGACCTCGAACCCGCCCTGAATGATGTGGGGCACCATCGGACCGCCCATTACCCCCAGGCCGATAAAGCCTACCTTCAATTCCTGCTTGTTCACGTTTCTCTCCGTGCCTTGTTCTGATTTTCTCATGTCGATAATTCTGACCGCCCGGCCTCATGAAGGCGATGATCACAGCGATCCACCGCGGCGCTGCAAGTCCATTCCTGGACCCGATTGATCATGCACCGGATCGGAGCGGATGCCGCATCAAAGTGATTGAGAGGCGCCGCCATTTCAGGGAAGCCTGGCGAGACAGCGGACGCCTTTCAAATGCCGGGACGGCGGATGGCACACCGTATCAGGCTGTTGCCTTCATGCCAGATGTTCCACGGTGATGAATTCCAGCGTAGTGTCACCCGCATTGACGAGATCGTGCAGCAGATAAGTGCCGTCCGGGAAATCGAAATGCCGGCTGTCACCTTTCTTGTAGCTGACGCGCCGCGTCGTACCGTCATCGGTGTGCTGGATGGAATGTCCATCGACAAGGGCGGTCCAGAAATAGTCGAGCGTATGACGATGAGCGGGAAGGCGCTCGCCGGGCTTGACCTCGATATACCAGACGCGGGCACGGTGATCTTCGGACAGGATTTTGCTTCCAACCTGTTTGTTGAAAGCATTGGTCTTGAATTCCTCGCGCAGCGCATCGGACCAGCCCTCGAAGTTTTCAGCAACGACGGCGCCAGCGAGATCCAGTTTGGACATTGATTAAACCTTTCGAATACCCTCTTGTTTGCGAGCCAAGCTAAGCCTTCGAGCGATTGAGTGAAGCCCTTTTTTCCGGGTCAGAGCGATAGGACTTGGCTATCGCTCTTTGGTGAGAGCACGGCGCGGATATCCTCGACCAGCGCGGCCGCAAGGTCAGAAAGCGGATCCTGGGAATAGACATAAAGGCTGCGGTGCCACGGCTCCTTGAAGGATCTGGCAAACTCCCGATAGGGCGCTGGTATGACGTTGGCCGGTACGATCGTCGGGCCGAGGCCCACTGCTGCCAGGCGCACGGCGACTTCTGTCTGACTTGTCGACACCGCGCAATCGGGGCGGATGCCGGCGTCGGCAAACAGCCGGGTCATGATCTGGGAGAGGCCATGGTCATTGGAAAACATGACCCAGGGCCGGTTGGCCAGATCGCGAATATCGACTGCAGCTTCCTGCGCAACGGGATCTCCCTCGGGCAGGACGACCACGAATTCCTCGCTTCCAAGATATGTCTGGAACTCGAACGTCCCGAGCGGCTCGGGCCCGACGGCAAAATCATGCTGGTTGAGGCTTGTTGCCCGCGAAAGGTCGGCCGAGCTCCTATATTCGTGCATATAGGCTCTCGCGTCCGGCCGGGCCTTGCGCCAGGATGCGAGGGCGGACGGCAATATGCCGGCGGCGACAGACATGACGGTTGCGAAGACGACGTCGCCCGATGCGCCTTCCATTGCCTGAGCAGTGAAGCGACGCGCGCGGTCTGCAGCGGTCAGCGTTGCTCTTGCTTCCCTGAGAAAAACCCGTCCGGCTGGCGTCAGGGTGACGCCGCGTGCATGGCGGTTCATGAGCGCGCCTCCGACTTCCGTCTCGAGGGCGACAAGCTGGGAGGACACGGACGGCTGGGCCATGTTCAACGCCTCGGCAGCGCGTCGGATCGACCCATGTTCCACCACCGCTGCAAAAAGCTCCATCTGACGTAAGCGCATCTGAGACAATCTCCAACTCCATGCCACGGCTTTGGTGCTGCGGACGCGGACAGCTCCACCATGATCGACCTCAAAGCCGCGAGCGCCCGTCTGGCCCATGCTGAGACACAGGCTGCCGGCCTATGTGAGAGGCTATGCCGTCCAACCAATGGAGCAAGCAATAGGTTTCTGCTATCGCTGCGAACGAGCAATTGCGGCTATCCGGCGCCCTGACTGCGGTATACCCAGATTGGATGGTAGAGGAATATTTCGGCAAAATGCTTCGCGCAGCACCAGCTGCCGTTCGACGACGCGGGTCGATATCACGCGATGCCATGGTGTGTGAACGCTGTCATATGCGGATTCGAGCGATAGCAGCACTGCATGACGCCTCTCTGTCGAGAGGCAATCTGCCAGAATTCATGGCCCGACCAGTTTGATCAATGACGCGACGTTCGATTTAATCCGACGCATTTTCCAGGAGCGATGCTTTGACTATTACCGATAAGGTCGAAAGGCAGATCGACCGCATCAATAGCCTGAACCCTGTTCTCAAGGCGGTCATTACGTCCGTTGGGGATCAGGCGGTTCGCGAGGCGCGCGCCGCTGATGAGAGGCAGGCGCAGCATGGCGGACAAGATCGTCTGAAACTCGACGGCGTCACCGTCACGGTGAAGGACAATATCGATGTGGCGGGCATTTGTCGCACCAATGGCTCGCCGCTTTTCGGTGACGAAATTCCGGACCGTGACGCCACCGTCGTTGCGCGCCTGAGGGCAGCCGGCGCGATCATCCTGGGCAAGGCCAATCAGCATGAACTCGCCTTTGCGAGCACCTCCCAGAACCAGTTCTACGGGGCCTGCCGTAATCCGTGGGACATCAACCGTATTCCTGGCGGGTCTTCGGGTGGATCTGGCGCGGCCCTCGCAGCGGGAATGTGCGATGTCTCGATCGCCACCGATGGTGGTGGCTCCATCCGCGGCCCAAGCGCTCTGAACGGCGTGGTGGGATTGCGCCCGACGATCGGACGGATATCGAACCAGGGTTCGATTCACTTCTGCCCGACCTTCGACACGATCGGGCCTATGGCGAGGACCGTTCGTGCTGTCGCGGATGTCTATGATGTGATCGCCGGCTATGATCCCCTGGACGAAACCAGCTGCAACGTGCCCGTCAAAAGCTGGTCGCATCATCGGGCGCTGGGGCCGGAAGGTTTGACGCTGGGCGTTCCGAGAAATTTCTTCTTCGAAGATATTGCGCCCGAAATCGAAGCGGCAGTCCGCAAGTCCATCGAGATCTTTTCAGGCCTTGGACTGAATATTGTTGAAGTCGATCTCCCGACTGCGGAATTCGTACAGAGGGATGCGGGGCCGATCCTTCTATGTGACGCAGCAGCCTATTATGAAAATGCGATGCTGTCCGACCGGGATAAATTCGGCCAGTCCGTCTATGATCGTCTCATGCTGGGCTACAAGGTGACCGGCGTTGAATATTCTAATGCTGTGCGGGCGAAGATTCTGTGGCAACATCGCGTCGACAGCGTGTTCCAGCAGGTCGACTTCCTCATTACGCCGACAGTCGACCGTGTCGCGCCTTCGATCGCCGAAGCTGAAGATGTGATAGCGGTGACGCGGTCCCTGACCCGTCTCCTGGTACCTTGGTCAATCGCCCAGCATCCTGCTCTCGCGGTTCCGTGCGGGTTCACGCAAGCAGGCTTGCCGATCGGGATGCAGTTGATCGGCCGTCGATTTGATGAGGCGAGGCTGCTGATGCTGGGAGATGCGTATCAATCCGTTACCAACCACCATGAGGTTGAACCTCAAGGTCTCGAGGTCCTTGGCATCGAAGGGCTGATGCAGACTGTGTGAGCGCGGGCAGTTGCCCGCCCTATACAGGACAAGAATGGATAGAAACTGAGACAGTCGATCCACGGCTGGCTTCTTAAAAAAATCCGGGCGCGAGCAAATTGGGCAACAAGCCCATCCGGCTCGCGAAACCCAGATGTTACGGATCGAGGAATGTGATGGAAAATGGCATCAGGCGTCGAGCCTTCCTGACGGCAATAGGGGCCATGGCGGCAACGGCCGGCCTTGCGCTTCCTACTGTCCAAAGGTCGAACAGGGAGCGCAAGGTGGCTCTGGCAGGTCCATTGCCGAACGCCCATCCCGGCTCCACCACGATGGCAGCAGCGGTCCAGGCTATCAGCCGCGAAACAAATGGCGATGTCGTGCTGGATTATTTTCCAAACAGCATGCTCGGGAACGAAGCGAATATCTTCGTTCAGCTGCAGACCGGGGCAATCGAGTTTGCCATGACATCGGCGTCATTCCTGAGCACGATCGTGCCGTCCGCCGGCCTGCCCTGCATGGCCTATGCATTTGATGGCTATGAGCAACTCTGGGGAGCGCTTGACGGCGATCTTGGCGACCATATCAACGCCGAGCTGGGGCGAATCGGGCTCACGGTCATCGGTGTCGTGGACAATGGCTTTCGAGACATAACGACGTCCGACCGGCTCATACGGACGCCTGACGACCTGCATGGCGTCAAGTTGCGCGTGCCGCCCAGCCCTCTTTACATATCGCTGTTCTCAGCGCTCGGAGCAGCGCCCACCACACTTTCGGTGGGTGAGCTCTACACTTCGCTACAGACACGTGTTGCCGATGGCATGGAGGGGTCGCTGATCTTCATGGACTCGCTGCATGTGCCCGAGGTCCAGAAAAATCTCTCATCGACGCGCCATAATTGGGAAGGCCTCTGGCTGATCACAAGGTCTGACTATTGGAATGGCCTGTCCGGCGACATTCGGTCCATCATCAAAAGCAATCTGGACCGAGCGCTTACGAGTGAACATGCGGCATTCACCGGCCTTGAAAAGGACATCGAGAGACGGTTTGCCGAAAAGAATATGGACATCATTCACCCGGACCGTGCGGAATTTCGGAAAAAGCTCGTAGAGAGCAATTATTATGAAATGTGGCGGTCCAGATTTGGTCAGCGCTCCTGGGACGAGCTGGAGAAATACGCTCAATCCCTGGGAAGCTGAAATTTTATATTCGACGAAAGCCGGCATGATGAGCGCTGAATTCTTACATTCGTGCTCAACAATTTCAAAATCGGCAGTCGGTCGGCACGTGCCAGTAGAGGCGGTGCAGCAAAGGAGCAGGGATAATGACGACAAGCATCGCTCTGGCTTTGGAGGAAGGAAGTCCGATGCGTGACTCTGCCGCCTGGTCCAGAATGGAAGCCCCGATAGGGTTGGCACTCGAAGTCGTGACCGCCACGCTCGTCGTGGCAGAGGTACTGGTTCTTTTTTCCGGGATCGTCGGAAGGGCCGTTGGGCATCCGCTCATATGGGCAGATGAGGTCGCATCCATCATCTTCCTATGGCTTGCCATGCTCGGGGCAGTCGTGGCGCTAAGGCGCAGCCAGCACATGCGGATGGGAATGTTCGTCGGTGCAATGCCCGCGCCGGTTCAGGCCTTCCTGGAATCCTTCGCCTCGACCGCCGTTGCCATCTTCCTTCTCATCATGCTGCATCCTGCCGTTGAATATGTGACAGATGAGATGTTTCTGCAGACGCCTGTGCTTGGCCTGCCCATGGCCTGGCGGATCGCCGCGATGCCCGTTGGCATTGCGTGCATGCTCGTCATTTCGATGTTTCGGCTGGCGCGCAATTTCGCGCTGGTCCCATCGATTGCCGGGCTGTTCTGCGCGATATTCGCCGGCATCATCGGATATCATCTCAGCCCCGTCCTGCATGAATTGGGCAACTATAATCTCCTGCTCTTCTTCGTCGTCGTCCTGCTCGCTGCGATCCTTTCGGGCGTACCGATCGCATTCGCGTTCGGATTGGCGACCGCAGGCTATATCGGCTTCACCACGGACATACCGGTAGCGGCCCTGGTCGGAACCATGGACGAGGGCATGACGCAGATATTGCTGCTCGCCATCCCTCTCTTCATATTCCTTGGCCTCCTGATCGAGATGACCGGTATGGCAGCCGCCATTGTCGGCTTTCTCGCAAGCTTTCTGGGCAATGTGCGCGGCGGCATGTCTTATGTCCTCATCTCGGCAATGTATCTGGTCTCCGGCGTTTCGGGTTCGAAAACCGCCGACATGGCCGCTATCGCGCCGGCTCTTTTCCCCGACATGCAAAGGCGAGGATCAAAGCCGGGAGACCTTGCGGCGCTGCTGTCCGTTACAGGCGCCCAGACCGAAACCGTGCCTCCCAGCCTGGTATTGATCACGATAGCATCGGTCAGCGGCGTGTCGGTGGGCGCGCTCTTCAAGGGCGGACTGCTGCCCAGCCTGTTTCTGGGCGCCATCTTGTGCGCTGTCGTGTGGTGGCGCCACAGGAAAGTCGAATTGCAGCCCGGCGCGAAAGTGAGCAAGCGGGTCATCGCCCAACTGGGATTTGCCGCTGCGCCCGCGCTGATCCTGCCTTTCATCATCCGTTATGCGGTGCTCGAGGGCCTCACCACTGCAACCGAAGTCTCGACCATCGGCATCATCTATTCGATTTTCATCGGGCTTGTCTTCTATCGCCGTTTCGAATGGAGCCGGCTGCTGAAACTGCTGGTTGATACAGCGTCCCTTGCAGGAGCCATCCTCTTCATCATCGGAACTGCGACATCGATGGCTTACGCCCTCACACGGTCAGGCTTTTCGATGGAGCTCACGCAAGCCATGAGCGGTCTGCCGGGCGGCATGTGGGCCTTTCTTGCGGTATCACTTGTGGCATTCACATTGCTGGGCAGTATTCTCGAGGGTATCCCCGCGATCGTCCTGTTTGGCCCCCTGCTCTTTCCGGTTGCCAAGCAGTTTGGCGTCAATGACGTCCATTATGCGATCGTTGTCGTGCTTGCCATGGGTATCGGTCTGTTCTCCCCGCCGTTCGGCGTTGGCTATTATTCCGCCTGCGCCATCGGGGGCGTGTCGCCGGACAAGGGGATCCGCCCGATAATCGGTTACATGCTGGCGCTGTTCCTGGGTATCATGGTGATAACCTTCGTTCCCTGGATAACGCTCGCCCTGGTGTAATGGACTTCGCCGGTCAGCGTCGCGACCGTCCGATCCCGTCTCGGCAACGGATCGAGCCATGAGAGGAGGAAGTTGCCACAAGAGTGGCAGGCGGCGATCGCAAGCCAAACTTGCGGTCGCCGAGCCGGACATCAATCTCTGGGTCCCGATCCATTTGAGAAGCGCCGCTATCGCACGCTCGGGGCGAAATTGTCGTGTGCAAAACCAAGCCAGGCAAAGCGCAGAGAAAGCGCGGGGAAAATCTGCAGAAAGGCGTTCCGGCCAGGCACACGAGACATGGCACCATCAAATTCCTGCAAGCCGCATAGCTGTCTTCAGGGCGCGGAGAAGAATTCGGATGGCCTGCAAGCGACCAATCCCCATGATATAACGGACTGCTCCTTCGTTCCAAAGCCGAGCCCTAGCAAGAACCCCCTGTTTATGGGACAATTTGGAGATAGGCGGACGGGGCTTTCACTTTTTCGAAGCAGCCGCGTTACCAATAAATCCGAAGTTAAAACGCTCAAGGGCAGAAGCGTAGCCAACTATTGCTAGCAGGTCAGAATAGCATTTCATAAAATCCGCCGAATTCTTATCATCGAGAGGCGGATCGAAGACAATGCCATCACCGGAAACTCGCAACGCAGTGCCGGGCTTCAAGCCCCCATGTGTTTCGAGAGCTTTCGCATATTCGTTGAAATTGTCGAATTTTCGACGTTCTGGAAAACCTTCCAACAGACCCTTTTCTTCGAGAGAGGCCTTGAAACCATCCAGAACCTGCGGACGAGCTAGTTCGGAAGCATATTCATTATAAGCAACATACATATTTCGATCTTCAAATGTCACGATCTCGTATCCGGCAGCATCTTTGATGCATCTGAAATGATCTGCGGTCGCACCAGAATTTGGTCGAATGACAATTTCTATGCTTTGAAGATAGCCCTCATATTTGACGGACACGCCCTTCGCATTAAGGCCGCACTCAATCAATCGTTTCTCAATGACCTGTTCTTGTGAAGGCGGCGATGCTGGTGGCATATCAATCATACTGCGACGTTCTCCGATGCACATATGACTGATAGCTTCCAATCCACCGAAAAGCACACCTATTCCGGCATATCCGTAGGCGCTGGGGGTGGACGGCACAGCCCGTAGAGTCTATCTTAGCGCGAGGTAATACCTTTTGCTACGGAGTCGCGTTATGGCAGCGGCAACATCAATCAAGCTCGATGATGCCCTTAAGGGGCGGGTCCAGCACCTCGCCGAAGTTCGGCGGCGCAGTTCACATTGGATCATGCGCGAAGCCATCGCACAATATGTCGAACGCGAGGAAAAGCGTGAGGCGTTTCGGCAGGACGCCATACGGGCATGGGATGAATATCAGCAGACGGGCTTACATCTAACGCTTGAAGAGGCCGACGCTTGGCTGGCGAAGCTCGAAGCGGGCGAGGATATGGAGCCGCCTAAGTGCCACGTCTGATCTGGACGCCGAATGCACTGTCCGATGTTCAGCGACTCTATCGCTGGCTTTTGCTCAAGGATACCGAAGCCGCGACCCGTGCGGTTGCAACGATCCGGGCTGGGGTTAGGATTCTGGCTTTATCACCGCGCATCGGTCGTCCCGTGGAGGACATGGACCCTGACTATAGGGAAAAGCTGATCGACTTCGGCAACACCGGCTATGTCGCCCTCTATCGCCTAGATGGCGAGACGGTCGCGATCCTGGCCATCCGCCACCAGAAGGAAGCGGGCTACTCATAGGCGCCGGTATGGCGGCTATCTCCGGTTTGTCGGCCAAAAATACGAATATGAGTTTGAGGATCGCGGCTACCCGCGACCATCCGACAATGCGCTGTTCGTATCAGGGCGGGGCAGCAACGGAGGCGTACTGTCAGGATAAGTCAGCCAATTACGCCAAATTAGATAGGTTCGGAGGCGAGTTATCCGTATGAGGCAGGATGCTTCCATACTAATGGCAATCGTGCCTCCCCGGTGCTTGTCGCGAATAGCGCGACACTCAGAATCCCTGTATGTTATTCAAGCTTTCTGGGCATTGATAAGATCCATGACTGCACTATCGCTAGATTGCGTTCGCAACTGCTGGAGTGCGGCCTTATAATATTTGTTTAGGCCCATATCTGCTTGGCTATACTCTGATCCAAGGCAGGCGTTCACTTCTGGGGTCGTATTGCCAGAGCAGGCATCTGATTGAGTAGGGCTACCAGCGGCAACCATTGCTAGCGCAAGAAGGAAAAGCATCAGGTTCTCCTTTCGAAAGATATTGCACTAAGGCTGTAGCCGCTTGCAATGATGAGCGATCAGATGACGAAAACCACATGCTTGTCAGGCATGTATTGGCGCGCTAACGAAATTTTGCCACAGGCCATTTCTGATGATCGACACCCACCGTCCGGTTGCAAAACTGCCTGACAACCTCGCGGAGAGTTTTTTTCGTCACCGTGTTAAGAAGGCGCGTAATAAATCCCCTCGCAGCTGGCTGGAAGTCTGGATCGCCGAGCCACGATGTCGGCATGGAAAGGATCATCCTGCCCGGCTTCTTAGCAAAAGCAGTCGCACGTCGCCTGCAGGCTGGCTAAGGATAGGGTTCAGGGGGGAAAGATTATGAAGATGACAACGCAAGCGCCTGCTCGAAAGCCCAGAGCGCCGAGACGCGAATTTGCCGAGCTCGTCCGAGAGACCCCGCCAAGCGAAACATCACTCCCGCTGACCCATATGACCGATGGCTATGTCTTCCGCTCCATCATGGAGGGAATGGAACTGGAGCCGGCACCCTGCACGGTATTCGACGATGAGCCGCTGCTCTATTTCTTCTACGGACGGCCGGCCTATCGCGCTGCGGCCCAGGCGCAGAGCAATGGTCTCGACGCCTATGCGCCCATATGCCTGGTGATGAAGCCAGATGCGGTACCTCCCCGCCGCATCTTTCCGTTCGACAGCGGCGCCTTCCACAATCATCTGCTGGCCGATTTTACCCATCACAAGATGGTGAAGGAGGATTTTGAACTGGACTGCATGGCCGACATGCCAGGCCGGCTCATCAACCTTTTCTGGTCGAGCGGGGAGGCCTATTTCAACAACCGGGACACGTCCAACTATGTGCCCGAGGCGATGGCCTTCGAGGCCAAATCCTATCAGGAGCTGATCCGCTTCAAGGGAAAATCGGGATTTGACGACAGGGCGTCCACGATCGAGATCCAGGCGGCCGAAGCGGTCGCACTGCCGGAAAACACGCTTGCGGTGATCCTCCCCTATGATTTTGCCAAGGGTCCGATCCTGGCGAGGATAGAAGCAATGGACGCTCTTGCCCTTCCCTATGATCATGTCTCGCGCGGGACGCCTGGCGAGAATGTCGCACTTATCTACAGCATCGTGCGGGATCTGCTGAGCGGCCAGCGTGGCAAGGTGCGATATTGGTGATCGGCAACACGGCGCATCTTGTCGGCTATCTGAGACCTTCGGCAGACGGTGCGGGCTTCGTTCTCCCTGTCTTCCGGGCCGAGCACGCCAATGGCCTTGCCACCCAGATCATCGGCGAGGATGGCGCGGTCGCAGGCTTTCGCCAGATATTCCCGAAGGACCTGTGTGAAGCGAGCGCGCATGAACCTTGTTCTGTCCAGATAGGGTCACCCGCCATCTGGGGTTTTGCCGACAGCAACGGCGTTCCTGCCTTCGAGGCGCGTGAGGCGCTGGCTGCGAGGCTTCTTCCGACCATCGACAGGATCGATGATCCATTCCTTCAGTTGCAGCTGGCGCGCTTCTGCGAGGCAGAGGACAAGCTGAGCAGTGCCTGGGCCAAAGCCTATGACCGGCTCGACCAGGTGTCACCGCGCAGCGCCCGTGCCTGGCGCGACATGGTGATCCTGCCAGCCGCCGTCCGTGCGGCCGTCGCTCAGACAGCCACTTCGTGGGGTCTGGAGGAAGAGCCCGCATATTGGAACGAGGCGGTGGCGACACAGACGCTAAAAGGCCGACTCAATCTTCTCCTGGCGCCGCGCCTGTTCCTGTTATTCCACAATGATCGCGATGCCCTTTGCGATCTGGAGCAGCGGACGGCATCGGTTCGCCGCGCCTTCGGCATCGATCCCGGGTCGCTCGCACTGCGGGAGATGCCCGCACGCGCCGCGCCGACGGGATCGCCTTTCTTGAGCCAGCGAGCGCAGGAGCGGGTTATCATCGCGCTCGGCCAGATGGCCAACACGCTGTTGCAGACGGCGGTTTTGCCCACCGATCCGCAGCCCTCCTTCGCTTCCGTTTCCAGAGCCAGGCATCAATATCCCCTGTTCGAGCCGGTGACGATCCTGCGCGGCGATGAACTGCTCGATCGCACAAGGCTCTCGCAGACTGTGCCGCGATTCGACATTGGCGAGCCCGAAGAACTGATCATCACCTTTCAGCTGAGCGAGGACCGCGCGCCGCTGTGCGACGCTGCCTGCGGCCTTGCCGAAGAATATGGGGCCAAGGGCGCGCGCGTCATCGCGGTCATTCCGCATCTGCCCGAACCATTTTTCGGGTCCGGGCAAGCGTCGAGTGAAATTCCGCCGCGGATCATGAGCGCCTTCGACACGATCTGGTTCCTTAGTGATCGCAGCGCCCGGATGAGCCAGGGCCACCCGTTCGGACCTGCACGATCCTCGACGGTTGCGGCCCGACATTTCCGGTTCATGCTGCATCAGGGCGCCCCATGGTCGGAAGACTGCATGGGCGCGTCCAATTCGCTGCGTTGGCAGGCGGACGTCGCTGTGATCGGTTCAGCAAAGGGCGATCGCATGATACCGACGCTGCTCGACCATGCGATGACCCGGCTCATCAACCCCGCGTTCGATCTTGCGTCCGCAGAGGCCGCGTTGATCTGCGTGACATCCATGCTGGCGCCCAACCCCGATCAACTGGCGGCCTGCGCGGTGCGCGAGCTTCCGGAGGCGGATCTGCAACATCAGCATATCGTTCGTAATGACGGGGGCTATGACGAGGTGGTGGTCGCCGTGCAGGGCATCTCGACACTGCCAGCGACGCCACAGAATTTCGAACAGCTTTGCGCCGCGCAGCTGCAAAAGGCCGGCTGGGACGTCGCTTCCTCATCTCTCAAGGCATATGACATGGAAGCAAGGCGCGGTGATGAACGTCTGCTCGTTACGTGCCGGTTCGATTTCGACGAGCCCGCTGGCGGGAGCTATCGCGGCCGCATCGGCAGAAGATGGCGCAATGATACGGTGCTCATCACGACGAAGGCGCTGCGTGGTCGGCAATTCATGCGCCATGTACTCAACGGCCAGACGATCATCCACTATAGCCGGATCGCCGCGCTCGCATCGATCCACAAGCGTCGCTACGCCTCGGTCATCGAGGCGCTGAGGAAGAACCAGCTCGATGTCGAGCGTGAAGTCATCCCCGCTTGCCTCAACTGGCTCGCGACGCAGAAGGAAATCAGCGATCTCCTCGGCGTCCAGGTGCGCGTCGAGCTTTCCGATCCGGATACGGTCGATCATGGACCAACCTCAGACATTCACATGTTCCGCCTGTCGCTCGAGGTGCGGCCCGCCCGTTCGAGCGACACCATCAAATCCATCCATGCGATCGCGCAGGTGGCGCTCAAGGAGGAAGGCTGGCGCCTGATGATGCTACGGTCTGGATGACGCCGCCCTCAGACCCGAACAAGGCCAGCCTCTACGAACCCGAAAACTCTTAAATCTCAACAAATATAAGGTAAAAACCTTCAGCCATGATCAGGCATGCCCCTGCTTTATCCCGCTTCAAGATGCTGATCAGGATCTCCCTGACCGTCACCGCGCTGGGCAGCGCGCAATGAGGTCGATGTTCGTGCGAGCGGGCGCGCTCCTGGGTGTAGGCGTGGAAAGCGTCACACGGCTTGTCGGCGGCGACCTCGGTTCCGTCAGCCGGCTGACGCTGAAGGACGGACGCAGCGTGGTCGCCAAACATGGTGCGCGGGTCGCGCAGGAAGCGAGGATGCTGCAAGCGATGCGCGAGACAGGGGCACCCGTGCCTGCTGTGCTGGCCATCGAGGATGGACTGATGATCCTCGAGGACCTGCCTTCGGGCGGCCAGCTTTCAAGATCCTGGAGCCACCTTGCCGAGCTTCTCGACCATCTTCATGCGCCCGTCGCCCAGGCTTTTGGCTGGGAGGAGGATTATGGCTTTGGCGATATAGCGATCCTCAATGGCCGCACGAATGACTGGGTCGAATTCTGGGCGGATCACCGGCTGCGCTGCCACCTCTCCCATGTCGAACCGCATCTTGCCCGCCGTATTGCAGCGCTGGCGGACCGCCTCGCTGACCATATCCCCCATGCCCCGCCCGCCGCCCTGCTCCATGGCGATCTATGGGGCGGGAATATTCTCATCGAGCGCG
This sequence comes from Sphingobium naphthae, assembly GCF_020782235.1. Classification (GTDB taxonomy): domain Bacteria; phylum Pseudomonadota; class Alphaproteobacteria; order Sphingomonadales; family Sphingomonadaceae; genus Sphingobium; species Sphingobium naphthae. Next base: position 141,863 of record NZ_JAJGNO010000005.1, on the reverse strand, counting down.
ATCATGTATCGGGTCTTATCGATCCTGCCTGCTATTATGGCGACCGGGAGGTCGATCTTGCGATGCTGAGCCTCTTCAACCAGCCATCGGTGGTGTTCTACGAAGCCTGTGGCCTTGCCGAAGGCTGGCAGCAGCGGCAGCCGGTCTACCGGCTCTGGCCGCTCCTGGTTCATGTCCGGCTCTTTGGCGGCGCCTATCATCAGCAGGCGGGCGCCTGCCTCGACACACTTGGCTTCTAGAGCGATTGCCGGTCCGATCATATCGGTTCGGATGTTCCTATTTGTCTTGCTGATTTTTCGCAGGTTAGCAGGGAGGGAGCCGGCTATGTCTGCTACGACATCGGCACCGCCGCCGCAGGGGCAGCGTAACCGGCCTTGTGCGCTCGGTATCGCGTGCCGGTGTAAGGCGCCTCGAGGACATGAATGCGGAGCGCCTTGGCCTGCGCCGCGAGGTCCCGGACCCAAGATGAGGTCAAAGGCACTCGCTTCGATCGCGCATGGCACCATAGCAACGCGCGCGCCCGGGCCGGTTCTGCCGGCACGAAAAACGACCTGGTTCACTTGCATCGAGACGACCATTGTCCCGCCGGCGGCTGCGGCTTGAGGGGCAGCCATGCCGGCGCCGACTACCCCCGGCACAGCCGCGCGTCCCGATATGCGATACCAGAACGCGACATCACTAGCAGTGCGCAGCAAGTGTCGAGCCAATCCCACCAGATGATAGCGAGGCCTTGCACCAGCACGTGGAACGGGAGAATGATGTCGGGGCAGGCCATTGCCCTGCCCCGGCCGCTCATCCCGTCAGGCCGCGAGCGCGGCAGCGGCTTCGAGTGCGCCTGTCACGGCGACGGCGCGGTTGTCGGGGCCGATCGCAATCCCGTCCGCAGCGATCACCTGCGGTACGATGCCGATGAAGCCGAAGACGGCGCGCAGATAGGTTTCCAGATGCTCCAGCGGTTCGGTGGGCGTGCCCGGCGCATAATGGCCGCCGCGCGACACGGCGACGATGACGCGCTTGCCGCCGGCCAGTCCTTCGGGGCCGGCCTCGCTGTAACGGAAGGTTTCACCCGCAACGAGAATACGGTCGATCCACGCCTTGAGCTGGCTGGGGATGGTGAAATTATACATGGGCGCGCCGATTACGACGATGTCGGCGCCGAGAAATTCGTCCAGGAGCGCACGCGAGCCGGCATCGGCGGCAGGCAGTCCGGCAAGGGTGAGGTGCGGAATGGGATCGGCGGCGAGATCGCGATGCGCCGCAACGATCCCGGGATTTTCGGCCGTGAGGCGGGCGACGATGGCGGCGGTCACTTCACGGCTGACAGAGGCTTCGCCCATGATGCTGGAATCGAGGTGGAGAAGTTTCATTTCTGGATATCCCGGTATAAAAGAGGAACCGGGGATTGATATGTTACCGCCAATCGCCTTGCCAAGAAGGCACAATTTTGTGACCGGAGGCACAGGAATGTGACTGATTTGGACAGCAATAGCGACACGAATGCTGACAGGGCCGACTGGCGTGGCGATCATGGCGCTGTCACCGAACATAGCCCGGCCGCCTGCGCAAAGGTCGCGCCGATCCTGCAACGGATCGGGGACAAATGGAGCATATTGGTGGTGGTGATGCTGAGCGGTGGGCCCCGCCGGTTCAACGAACTGAAGCGGCAGATTGGCGGCATTTCGCAGCGCATGTTGACGCTGACGCTCCGCGGGCTGGAGCGCGACGGGTTGGTGACGCGGACGGTAACGCCCAGCATTCCGCCACGGGTGGATTATGAGCTGACGCCGATGGGCCAGACATTGCGCGGCCCGGTGGCGGCGATCGGGCAATGGGCGACCAGCCATTCGCAGGCGATCGAAGATGCCCGACAGCGGTTTGATGCCGCGCAAGACTGATGCGAAGCGCCCGCTTTCAGATAAAAGGAAAGGCCCAGGGGGCGACATATCAGGCTGATCAGGGAACGCTGATCCTGACCCTGATGTTGCCGCGCGTGGCGCTACTGTAAGGGCAGATGGCGTCGGCTTCCGTTACCACTTCCAGGCCCTCCAGACCGCTTATGTCACCCTATTCCTGCTGGTCATCATCGAATCAGGCTCAGCTGCGAACGAGCTTTTCCTGGACGATCTGGCGAACAAGCGTCCGCGAATGACTGAGCCCAAGGTCCAGCCAGTGCGTGACGAGATAATAGACCCCTCCATCTTCGGCCTTGTAGGCCGCGAGCAGCTTCCTGATACGGGCGCGCGGCAGACTGGCCGCCGCCTTCATCGCGGCGATCCGGCGGACGCCATCATGATCGGATAGCAGTAGCGACAGAATATGCTGGTCTTTCAGTCTGGCATATTCAGCTGGCGCAACCAGCTCAATCAGCCTGGCCCGCATGTCGGAGGACATTTCGATCGACAGAATGGCGTCGAAACTGCCACCCAGTTTGAGGACGGCGCTGGCGGCGGCGGTGAAGTCGGCCTCCATATCCTCGCCGACAATTCCCGAGAGATTGTAGCGGGGTGTCTTTGCCAGGCGCTTCATATCCTCGTCAGATCCGAGCGCCTTGAGATAGGGAATAACCATTCCTTCAGGGCTGGCCCACCCATTGTCCAGTACCGAGCGCACCAAGGGCAGATCGTTACGGTCACGCTGGCTCGCGACGACCCAAAGGGCTTCGCGTACGAGCGTGCGCCTTTTTGCGTTTTCCTCGTCGGCAGGCGTGGCAGGCGTGCCGAACGACAGGAGGCTTTTCGCGCTCGAGGGTTCAGGCTGAATGCCCTCGGGCCAGAAAGCGGCAAAATAGGCCGCATATCCGTCCTTGAGGTTGGCACGCAGCATGGATGCGTAGGGATCGGCCTTGCGTAGGGCCAGTGCCCTGTAGGCAGCGTCGCGATGGGATTGAGACTGGAGAAGGGGTTCGAGCGCCTGGGGGCCAAGTGATCGCATCCGTGCGGCCCGGTAGTGATCGAAATAGACGAGACCGACCGTATCGACGCTCGGCTTGGACAGGAAGAAACTGACCTGCCGGCGCGACTCGCGCGCCATGACCTTCTCGGCTTCGTCGAGGGAGAGCGACTGGCCGAGCCGGTCGCGTGCCCTTAGCGCTTCGAACCGTACCTCTGCTGCATCATCGTCGAGCGCCCGTTCGATGGTCTCGGATGCGATAACGCTTCTTTCGCTCAGGACCGCGACGGTCCTGGCGCGGATGCGCGCTGCCCGATGGTCCAGGCCTGCCATGAGTTCGTCCGTTCCCAGCTCGGCGAAATGGGCGAGGATATCCCCCAGCAGCGATTGACGCATGGCTTCGAACGATGCCTTGAGAAGGTAGCGGGCCGCGATGAGGGGATCCTGTCGCTGCATGATCGAGACCGCTGCGAGCAAGGCAGCGTCACTCGTATCCTTCGACGCGCGCTCGAATTCCATAAGGACGCTCGGCAGCTGCTCGGGCGTTCCCTGGCGCCGCAGATAATGTAGAGCCGCTATCCTGACGGGGTCCGGGCTCTCCTCCTTGAACCAGAAGGCAACGATCTGGCTGGGCGGCACTTCGCCGATCGGCTTTACCGACTGACCGAGCAGGCGCATCACGTTAAGAGCCCCGACGCGCTCATCATCCTCGCCCATGATACTGACCAGATGCAGGACATGCACGCGCTTGGCCTCGACCCTGGCCAACCAGGACCAGAGCGGGACATTTTCATCGTCGAGCGACGCAAGGCCCCGCACCAGCAGCCCGTGCAACTCGGAGTCCGAGAAGTCGGAGGGCTGATCGTACAGGATGTTGGCGTCGTGGACGCCGATAATCTGCTTGTCGTTGCCGGCCTTGCCTGCTGCATTCGCCATCAGGCGAAGACGCGCGATCTGAGCCTGCGGCTGCTCTGCGCCAGTTTCAACCAGAAGCGCATAGTCTTTAAGGAAACGCGCTTCCTGGGGACCTGTAGACGCATCATCGGGCGGCGCGGAGCCTCTTTCGTCGCTTCCTTTACCCGAAACATCCTTTGATCGCTCGGCCGGTGGCGCCGGATCGGGCGTGAGCATGCGTATCACATGGGTTGCAAGAAATTCCCGCACCTTGGACGCGAACTCATCTGCAGTGCTGAACAAATTGTAGAGCAGAGCGCGCTCGCTTCGCAGCCGCTCCTGAAAAGCGAGAACCTTCTTGAGCTCCTCGCCCGGATCCAGCAGCCGCTCGGCGTCGACCTCCTTGAAGAACATTGCCATCAACGGGCTTTTCGTGCGGACGTGGCGACTGAAGGAAAGCTCAAACTCTTCTTCGAAGCCCGATGTGTGCGGCCCGTCCGCCGAAGGTCGGGAGCCCCATTTCGTCCACATGACGCCGATGAAGAGGTCACAGGTCTCCATGTCCGCATTTATGATTTCCTGGGGACGCCCATTGCCTGAGAGGGTCTCTTCCCATCCGATCAGCTCAAGCCGCCCTCCCATCGAGCGCGCGACCGAACGATTGATCTCTTCGGCGGCAGCATAAGCCGCCCGTCGTTCCGCCTCCAGTCCGCCTGGCGAAGCGATGAAGGCGCGTATGAGCTTGATATCCATGTGAAGTGTTGAGCCATGTCGCAACCGAAACGGCAAGTCCCTTTCACGAGTCGGCAGTCATGATGATGGTCGACCTCCAGCGACGATCGGTTTATTGTCACCCCCATGACGATCCTTGAAGCTGCTTGCGCATGACGACCGATTTCCGCTGGGCGGGCCGCGAAGGAGAGAAGATTTTCAGCCTCGCATGCAGTCGAAAGATGGTGAGCTGCATCAAGGCGGACGAGGATGACTGCGGCTGGGATTTCATCATCCAATATCAGCCGCCGACACTCCTTCATGTTCCCACCGATCAGCGCGACACGGGCGTCAGTGCGCTCGTACAGGTGAAAGCAACACAGGTGGATGCCGCCCGCTGGTCGATCAGCCTCAAAAATGCGCTCAGCCTCGTCAATTCTCCCCTGCCCGCTTTTATCGTGCGCGTCGCTCTCGACCGGGAAGACGCGCATCAGTTCAGGGCCATTCATATCTGGCGTCCCGAGATCGAGCGAATACTGACCGCAGCACGCCGTGCCTATGCCCAGGGCGACGAAGCGCTTCACAGAAAACAGATTTCCTTTGATTTCGGGCAGGCCGCCGATCGGCCGGACCTGCTTGAATGGATGCGCACGGAGATAGAAGTTGCAGGGGGGCGTGATTATGCAGGCATCAAGCGCACTCTCGTCGACACGGTGGGCTTCGAGGATGGTTATGGCACTGCCAGCTTCCGGTTGAGAACCTCCTCGCCCGATGCATTGCTCGACCTGCAGCTTGGCCTCATCGGACCGCTCGAACTGGATTATTTTTCCTATACGCCGTCCCGTTTCGGCATCCGCGCGCCCGAACCGGAGATCGAGTGCCATGGTGGCAAGCTGGAAATCATCCCTGAGGGACGCGACGCCAGGCTTAAGTTGCGCGCGCCCGATGGCCGACAGCAGTTCCTGCCTGCAAAGCTCTTCTCAGGAATATTGCCTGGTGGCCGGCGATCCAGAGCGCGTGTTCAGGCCGGCTGTTTCGACATCGTCATCAGGTCGCGGCGGCGCGTGAGCGTGAAGCTTTCCTTCGACCGAAAGAAGAAGGTGCCGCTCGACACGCTCGCTGCCTATGCGCTCGCGCATCGCTCCCACCGCGACAGTCCCCTCACGGTCAGTCTCATCCAGGAGAAGCAGCAACATGACATCGGCATGATCAATATGGACGATCATGAGACGGAAAGCTGGGCCCAGCTTCTGCTCAATATCGATGCGATGAAGCGCCTTATCGCGTTCGAAAATGCTGATCCGATTCACCTCTCCTTCCACGATGTCCGCAGGCAGTTTGCCGGATTCTCCATTCTCGAGGCGCTGATCAACGACCGCACCCTGCGGATGGAGTTCACCCCCTATGGCGATGGCGGAAGCGGCCCTGGAAAGCCGGTCATGTTCCTCTCCTACACCATGGTCGAGCTTGGAGGCGTCAGGATTGGCGCGGTTGCGAGCCGACCCGTTGTGCGGGACGAGATGATCGGCGAGCGCAGGCGCATGGACATGGGCCCGGCCAGACTGCTTCACGCCTGCGTGGATGAGGGCTGCGTCATCGATATCCGCGAACTATATCTCGATGAGGTCGATCGGCTGTCGGAAACATATGACGTGATGGCTATCGGCGATCTCATGATGGGCATATCCGATGAAGTCGACCGCGAGCTCATCCTCGACCGGCCTCGCCTGCCCGGGCACGCCAATGAAGCAGCTTCTCCGCGCGCTTCTGCCGCATGATGAAGAGCTGCGCGGTCTGTGGAAGGGGCGCCCTATCCCGCGATCGCGCTGGGCGCGACGACGCCCTAGTCAGACCTGCTGTGGGGCAAGCCAGCAGGACGGCAGATAAGGCTAGAGCGACGAAGATGCAGGCGGGCCGCCGCTCAGGATGATCTGCGCCGAGCGCAGATAATGGGCCAGTTCTGTGTCATTGGCCATGAGTCGCTCGGCCAGCATCTTCATATCCGAAAGATCGCTGTCGGGCCGGTAGGCCCCTTCGGGCTGCCTCTCGATCGTGATTATGCTCAGACAAAGCGCCTTTTTGACAAGGTGCAGGTCGCGCTCGACAATATTGGCCACTTCGCTCTCCGGCAGATCGACCCCGCATGCATCATGGGCAAGCAATGGCAGGCTATCGGAAATATATCATGACATCCAGACAGTGGCGACTGGTGCGGCGGCGCGGTCGCGCACGGGCTTGCCACATGTATCCTTTCTGTCAGGATGATCCTGGCGGGCAGACCCATGTCAAGGAGTCATGGCAATGCCAAAAATGTCGGAACGTGATCGTCTGAACGAACTTGAAGTGCGTGAGGCAAGGATCCGCGAGGAAATCGCGGCCGCGCGGTCTCAGCTGCGCGAGCGTTATGCCGTCATCGTGCGGGAACTTGCGGTCGAACAACTGAGCGAACGCGAATTTCGCGCAATCGTCGAAGCTGCCATCGCAGAGCGGCGAGGCCAACTTCCATCGTCAGGAGGGAGCGGCGCTCATGCCCGATCCAAGCGAGCAGAAATGCCCGGACCTGCGGTGGAACGCAGCCCGACAAGGCGTCCGATCGCGTTGGCGCCAGAAGCCTCGGGGAGCGCGCCGGTGCCCGCACGGGTCTGAGCATCGGCAAGTCGTCGATGTTTCTGCCGGAAGCGGAAGAACGCCCGATAGCGGGATTGCTCCGCGCGCCTGCCGCTCCATGCAATGTCGATTTTTGAAGCGATGGCTTCGTTTCCCTGCCGATTGCGTGTAGCGGGCCGTTTCAGGAGGCCGCAGGTCTCCTTGAAATCTCTAGGAGTAGCATGATGAACAATAGCGACCTGGCTGAAAAGATCGCGACCGATCACCAGCTTGCCAAGGCAGACAGCCGCAAGATCGTTGATGCCGTGTTCGCGGCGATCGCGGACGCCGCGGCCAAGGGCGAGGAAATCTCGCTCAACGGCTTCGGCAAATTCAAGGTCAAGGAAAGCGCTGCGCGTGAGGGCCGCAATCCGGCGACCGGCGAAACCATCCAGATCGCCGCCTCGAAGAAGCTGGGCTTCACGCCTGCAAAGGCCGTGAAGGATCTGCTCAACGGCTAATCGCTGACCCTGTTGAGGCTCAGTGATGGAAGGGTCGGTGCCGACGGGCATCGGCCCTTTTTTGCTGACGGAGATGGCGGCGATCATCCTTCATCGCCCCGCTCATGGCTATGCCACGAACGCCGGTCATGGCGAAACGTCGGATTTAAACCCTCTCATGAGAGGGTAGCCTCCGCACAGACGATCGAGATGTTTTCAATCTCCACCTTGAAGGAGATTGCGCTTGATCCAGATATTTACAGGCCATGCCGGCATTGGCGGCGATCCCCTGCTGGACGCCATGTATCGCGACCGCAAGCATGTCTTCATCGATCTGCTCAAATGGGACGTGCCGGTGCTGCGCGGCATCTATGAACTCGACCAGTTCGACAATGAAGATGCCATTTATCTCGTTGCTGGCAACAGGAATGGCGAGCATCTTGGCTCGATCCGCTTGTTGCCGACGATCGGCGCGCACCTGCTTGGTTCGGTCTTCCCGAACCTGTGTGACGGCCCGGTTCCCTCAGGACTGGACATAATGGAAATCAGCCGGGGCTGCCTCTCGACCCGCCTGCGCGCCCGGGAGCGACTGATCATCCGCAACAAGCTTACGACTGCGGTCGTAGCCTATGCCCTTGGCCGGGGCGTCCGGCAGCTGAGTTGCATCGCCGATGCCGGCTGGTACAGCCAGATCCTCGCCCTTGGCTGGGATTGTCGTCCCCTTGGCCTGCCACGGCGGCTGGCTGGCAGCATGACGGGCGCGCTTGCCATCAACGTCACGGCGGACACGCCAAGGCTGCTGCTTGAGGCGGGAAGCTATGAGCCAGCAGAACTTGTCGAACGGTACAAGGAGCAGATGGCATGAGAGCGAGCCAGCCCGGGGATGTGGCGCCCTCTCCTCTTTCGATCCTTCAGGAACAGGGTTTCGTCCTCATGAAGGAGGTGGTCCAGCCAGAACTCATCCATGAATTATCCGCGACATTCGCGGACGAATTCAGGGCGACGCCGGTCTCGCAGGGGCCATTTTATGGAGACCATTCCAAACGCTTTCACGGCCTCCTTGCCCTCTCTCCGCTGATGGACCAGATCGTGCGATGCGCGCCGATATTGAAGCTCGTCGAAGCAATATTGGGGCCGGCATGCGAGCGCTTTCAGCTCAACCTCACCCAGGCCATCGAACTGCTGCCCGGTGGCATGCCTCAACCTCCACATCGCGATCAGGACATGTGGCCCGGCCCAAAGGGGGGCTTTGAATATCTTGTGAACGTCATGTGGCCGCTTTCCCCTTTTCGGGGCGACAATGGCGCGACGATCATCTGGCCAGGCAGCCATAGACGGCAGGAGGAAATTGTGATGGATCCCTCCGCCGCAATCTGCCCACCAATGGCCCCAGGCTCCGCCCTCATATTTCTTGGCTCCACCCTTCATGCCGGCGGGGCGAACCGGAGCCGCTATCCTCGCCGCGGCATGGTGATCAGCTATTGCCTGGGTTGGCTCAAGCCCTACGAACTGCCCTGGCTCGCCTATCCACCAGACGTCGCGCGCAGCTTTTCACCTGAACTCGCCGCTCTGGCCGGCTACAAGGTGCATCGGCCAAATCTGGGGACCTTTGATGGCCGCTGCCCAAGCTTTCTGCTCGAAGATAGCGAAAGGAAGCGTTTGGGCGCCATCGACGCATTGCTGCCCGAGCAGGAGGCGCTGATCGGCAGATATTTTGCCGGCGAGCTCGGCCCGATCGCCGGAGTATAGATGATCATGCCCAAGAGCGCAGCCGCCCTCCGCTTCAACCGCGTCACCCTCGTCGATTTCATCATCAAAGCCAGGCAGATTGCAGATGCGCGGTTCAGCAGGCAGATCCATCTCATGCCAGCCTGGGACATGCTTCTCTATTTCTACGGTCACTCTGCGCATGGTGCGATGTCGATCACGGATCTTTGCCTTGCGACGCGCGCATCCCAGCGCACGGCAGTTCGCCATATCGAACGGCTCGAAGCGGAAGGCTTCATAGAGAGGCGGGACGATAACAGTGATCGACGGCGCGTCATGCTGGAACTGACGCCGCGCGCCATCGATGCGATCAATGCCTTCCTCGACCATGTCCTGCTGAGCTTGTGCCAAACTCCCTCGGCTCCCTGACAGGATCGGCCCCTCCCCTATTCATCACGGGGCAAAGTCGGACATGCATGATGGGGCGCTTCCATCTGACAAAGCCGGCTCAAGACCGGCGACAAGCTCGCAGGAAAGGATGCCTCATATCTGTTCGAGGGTCATGTCCTGGTGAAGTCGTTCAAACTCGTCATCCTTTTTCCGGCCATTGCGCTTGCGGCATGTGGGCCAATCCATCCGCGATGGAAAAATGAGGGCTCGCACGATATTTCGGTAACCTACTGGCGCGGCGCTGATCATTATGGCGTCCGCATCAAGCAGGGGCGTGAGGCGGTGCCGCCCGCACCTTTCGATTTCCAGACGGTCGAGCGCATCGAGATCATCGACGCAGGGCAGCGCTACAGGTTCGGCAGGCCGGTCATCCTGAAACTGCACGATCAATGCGGGAATGGTTATGGATGCTGGATCAGCTATGATGCCAAGCATGAACTCCATGTCAGCACATCGAATGCGCGTCCCTCGCGCACATGAATGTTGATCGCGGCGGATCGCCTTGCAACCGATCCGCTTCTGCTAGTCGCCTCTCATCAAGGCGGCGCCGGGTTCGTATTTACTGACGCGACCCGCCCCGATTTTACGCCGCATGATCTCGCCTTATGCTTCCACGAGCTCTTTGAGCGCCATTTCCGTATCCGACAACTTCGAGATATCAGGCCTGATGCCGCCCTCGACCAGCTTGCGGCCCTGCACATAGTCCTTCACGCTGTTCACGCAGTCGAGCGCGATGACCTTGCCATCCCTGAGATAGACGATCGAGAAGGCGCCGTCGGCGGGCGTGCCGCGCATCACCGTCTGGTCGAACCCCGCGTTGATCCCGGCGGTCTGGAGCTTGAGATCATATTGGTTGGACCAGAACCAGGGGAAGGCGTGATAGGGACGTTCGTCGCCACAGATCGCCTTCGCCACGCAGGTCGCCATGTCATTGGCATTCTGGACCGATTCCACCCGCATCACCTGCCCACCAGCAAAGTCGCAGGCAAAGGCGGCGCAGTCGCCAATGGCGTAAATATCGGGCAGCGAGGTGCGGCACCCGGCATCGACATCGACGCCATTGGCGCCCTTCGCCCCGGCACGGATCAGCGGCTCGACCGCCGGGATGATGCCAATGCCCACGATCACTGCCTGCGCGGGAATGCGCTCGCCATCCGCCAGCCGCACCGCCGTCACCTGTCCGTCCGCCCCCTCCAGGCAATCGACCCTGGCATCCAGGCGCAGGTCGACGCCATGATCACGATGGACCTGCTGGTAGAAGGCGGACAACTCCTCGCCCGCCACCCGCGCCAGCACGCGCGGCAACGCTTCCAGCAAAGTGACCTTGAGGCCCATTTTGCTCAGCACCGCAGCCGCCTCAAGTCCGATATAACCGCCGCCGATGACGACGATCTCGCGCTTGCCGGCATCGATTTCCGCCATCAGTGCGTCGCAGTCGGCGCGGGTCCGCACTGCATGCACGCCGGCCAGATCGGCGCCTTCACAGGTCAGCCGGCGTGGATCACCGCCGGTCGCCCAAATGAGCTTGCCATAGCCAAGGCTGCGTCCGCCGGAGAGCGTCAGTTGCTTGCCGGCCGGATCGACCGCCGTCACTTCGGTGCCGAGCAGGAAGTTCACATCCTTTTCAGCCCAGAAGGCCGGCGGCCGGATCAGCAGCCGTTCGAAAGCCTTTTCGCGCGCGAAATAATCCTTCGACAGCGGCGGCCGCTCATAGGGATATTCCGGCTCGCGGCCGACCACCATGATGCTCCCGGCAAAGCCGTTCTGGCGCAGCGCGATCGCGCATTGCGCCCCGCCATGGCCGGCCCCGACGATGACGATATCAGCGCGGTCCATCACACCCGCTCCAGCAGCAGGGCCAGGCCCTGGCCGACGCCGATGCACATGAAGGCCAGCGCATGGCGGCCGCCGGTCCGATGCAGTTCCTCGACCGCCGACAGCGCGATGCGCGCGCCCGACATACCGAGCGGATGGCCGAGCGCGATCGCCCCGCCATTGGGATTGACGCGCGGATCGAAGGGATCGACGGCCAGGTCGCGCAGCGTCGCGATCGCCTGGCTGGCAAAGGCTTCATTAAGTTCGATCACATCCAGTTGATCGACAGTCATGCCGTTGCGGGCGAGCAGCTTGCGCGCCGCCTCGATCGGACCGGCGCCCATGATGCGGGGCGCGATGCCGGCCGCTGCCATGCCGATCACCCGAGCACGCGGCGTCAGCCCGTGCGTCACCGCAGCCGCTTCCGACGCGATCAGCATCGCCGCCGCACCGTCATTCAGGCCCGACGCATTGCCCGCCGTCACCGTGCCGTCGGCCTTCACCACCGGCTTCAGCTTCGCCAGCGCCTCCAGGCTCGTCGCGCGCAGATGCTCGTCCGCCTCGAACAGGATGGGATCGCCCTTCTTCTGCGGGATCGAGACCGGCACGATCTCGGCGGCGAAGCGTCCGCTCGCCTGCGCGCGGGCGGCCTTCTCCTGGCTGACCAAGGCAAAGCGATCCTGCTCCTCGCGGCTGACGCCCCATTGTTCGGCGACATTCTCGCCGGTCTGGGGCATGGTATCGACGCCATAGGCGGCCTTCATCGCCGGGTTGATGAAGCGCCAGCCGAGCGTCGTGTCCTCTATTCTTTGGTCGCGACCAAAGGCGCTGCCGGCCTTGCCCAGCACATAGGGCGCGCGGGTCATGCTCTCGGCGCCGCCGGCGATCAGGAAATCGGCGTCGCCGCTGCGGATCGCCTGCGCCGCCATGCCCAGCGCGTTGAGGCCCGAGCTGCAAAGCCGATTGACGGTCACGCCCGGGACGGCCTCGCCCATGCCCGCCAGCAGCACCGCCATGCGCGCGACATTGCGATTATCCTCACCCGCCTGGTTGGCGCAGCCCAGGATCACATCATCCAGCGCCGACCAGTCGGCCTGTTCATTGCGCGCCATCAGCGCCTTGAGCGGCAGCGCCGCCAGATCATCGGCGCGGATAGTCGCGAGCGATCCGTTGAGCTTGCCGATCGGGGTGCGGACGGCATCGCAGATGAAGGCCTGTGCCATATGTCTCAGCTTTCCAGGAAAGAGGTGATAGCGCTCGCCAGCGCTTCGGGCGCTTCGAGCGGGGCGAGATGTGCAGCTTCCAGCGCCACATGCGCCGCGCCGGGGATGCGGGCGATCAGATGTTCGCCATGCCCCGCATAGGGTGTCGATGTGTCGCGGGTGCCGGTCACGACCAGGGTCGGACAGGCGATCCCGTCGATCCGGTCGGCCAGGTCCATGTCGCGGATCGCCGCGCCGCAGCCGGCATAGCCCTGCGCATCCATCGTCAGCAGCTGACGGCGCACCGCTTCATAAATGGCCGGCTCGGCGGCGTCGGACAGGAAACGCCCCATGGCAAGATCGGCAATGGCGGCCATGCCCTCGCCCCGGACCTTGGCGATACGATCATTCCAGGAGGCGCTATCCATCGTCGCGGAGGTACAGATCGGCAGCAGCTTCTCGACCCGATCCGGCGCCCGCAACGCCAACTCCATGCCGATCATGCCGCCGAGCGAGACGCCCGCCACAGAGAAGCGATCGAAGCCGGCCGCATCGGCGACCGCCAGCACATCGTCCGCCAGCATGGCGAGCGCATAGTCACCCGGCTCGGCGATCGAGGCGCCATGCCCGCGCGTGTCGATCCGCAGCACAGCGAAGCGATCGCGCAGATCGGGCAGCACGCCGTCCCACAAATCCATGTCGGTGCCGATGCTGTTCAGCAGCACCAGCGCGGGCGCATCCTCCAGCCCATCGCGCTTCCAGTAGAGAGTGGCGCCATTGCGCTGGATGAAGGTCATGCTCAATCCTCCGGCGCGATGGCGACGCGCAGCCCGTCGAGCGCTGCCGTCATCATGATCTGGCAGGACAGGCGCGACCGATCGCCGCGATGGTCGGAGGAATCGAGCAGATCATCCTCGTCGCCGCTGGCCGCGCCGACCGCGCCGGTCCAGGCCTCATCCACGAAGACGTGGCAGGTGGCGCAGGAACAGCAGCCACCGCACAGAGCGAGCAGTTCGTCAAAGCCATTGTCGCGAATGGCTTCCATCACGGACACACCCTCACGGGCATCAATGGTCGTTTCGTCCCCCGCGCGGTTGACGACGATCAGATTGGGCACGGTAAATTCCTGTCTCAGAACATGCTCCGCCCGGAGCATCTTCTGTTTATCGTTCTTGTTTTCCGTATTTTCCAAGACAGCAGGTGCTGCCACCTGCTTCTAAAAATACTTCAGGCGTTTTCGAGGATTGCCAGCGGCGCGCCGGTCTTCTCGATCACTTCAGCTTCGGTCACGCCCGGAGCCAGTTCGACAAGGGTGAGGCCGCCCTTCGCCCGATCGACGGCGATCACGGCGAGGTCGGTGATGATGAGGTCAACCACCGCCTTGCCGGTCAGCGGCAGGGTGCAAGCGTCGAGGATCTTGGGGCTGCCATTTTTCGACACATGGTCCATCACCACGACCACGCGCTTGACGCCCGCGACCAGGTCCATCGCCCCGCCCATGCCCTTCACCATCTTGCCGGGGATGGTCCAGTTGGCAAGGTCGCCATTGGCGGCCACCTCCATCGCGCCCAGCACCGCCATGTCGATATGGCCGCCCCGGATCATCGCGAAACTGTCCGCCGAGGAGAAGAAGCTGCTGGTCGGCAGCGCGGTGATCGTCTGCTTGCCGGCGTTGATGAGATCCGGGTCAGCCTCACCCTCATAGGGAAAGGGACCGATGCCGAGCATGCCATTCTCGCTTTGCAGCGTCACATTGACGCCCTGCGGCACATGATTCGCCACCAGGGTCGGGATGCCGATGCCCAGATTCACATAATAGCCGTCGCGCAATTCCTTCGCGGCGCGCGCCGCCATCTCGTCCCGGGTCCAGCCTTTGGTTTCCTGGGCCATTATGCGATCTCCCTTTCGCGAACCGTCAGCTTCTCGATCCGCTTCTCGTTGATGGTGGAAAGGACGATGCGATCGACATAGATGCCCGGCGTGTGGATGCAGTCGGGGTCGAAGCTGCCCTCGGGCACGATTTCCTCGACTTCCACCACCGTCACCTTGCCGGCGGTCGCCATGTTCGGGTTGAAATTACGCGCGGTCTTGCGGAACATCAGGTTCCCCGCCGGGTCGGCGCGCCAGGCCTTGATGATCGAGAGATCGGCGCGCAGCCAGGTTTCACGGACATAGTCCTCGCCCTCGAAAGTCTCGACCGGCTTGCCCTCGGCCACCACCGTGCCGACGCCGGTCTTGGTGTAGAAGGCCGGTATGCCCGCGCCACCGGCGCGGATACGCTCGGCCAGCGTCCCCTGCGGGTTCAGCTCCAGCTCCAGCTCGCCCGACAGATACTGGCTCTCGAACAGCTTGTTCTCGCCCACATAGGAAGAGATCATCTTGCGGACCTGCCGGCTTTCCAGCAGCATCCACAGGCCAAAGCCATCGGCGCCGGCATTGTTGGAAATAACGGTCAGATCCTTGACGCCGCTCGCCCGGATTTCCGGGATCAGGCTTTCGGGGTTGCCCGACAGGCCGAAGCCGCCCGACATGATGGTCATCCCGTTGAGCAACAGGCCATCAAGGGCCTGCGCCGGGCTATCGTAGATTTTCTGCATGTCTTCAGTCCTTCAGCCGAAATCGCTGCCCGTAAAGTTATTATCCAATGTCGCCTCCGGCGACGGGCAGGACCGACCCGGTCACATAGCTGGCCTCGTCGGAGGCAAGGAAAAGGATGGGGGCGATCTGCTCATCCAGCGTGCCGTAGCGCTTCATGAAGGCCGACGACGTCACCTGTTCCACCGCCTCGGCCATCCAGGCCTGTTCCTGCGCGCTGTCGCCCTCGGCATTGCGCGGCACGCGGCGCGGCGGCGCGCTGGTGCCGCCGGGCGCGGTTGCGACGACACGGATGCCCGCCTCCGCATATTCCATCGCCAGTGCTTGCGTCAGGCCATTGATCCCGCCCTTCGCCGCCGAATAGGGCACGCGGCGGATGCCGCGCGTGGCGTTGGACGACAGGTTGACGATCGTCCCCGCACCCTGCTCCAGCATCGCGGGCAGAACCGCATGGCAGCAATAGAGGGTCGGCATCAGCGAGCGACGGATTTCCGCGTCGATCTGATCCGGCTCGAACTGCGCATAAGGGCGCATACGGATCGCGCCGCCGACATTGTTGATGAGGATGTCGATGCGCCCGAACGCCGCGATCGCTGCCGCCATCGCTTGGCGCGCGCCCGCATAGGTTTCAAGGTTGCAGGTGACCGAAATCGCCTTGCCACCGGCCGCCACAATCGCCTGTTCGACATCGGTCACGAAGTCCGCCCGGTCGATTAGCACGAGGCTGGCACCCTCTGCGGCGGCGCGGGTGGCGACACCGGCACCGATGCCCTGCGCCGCGCCGGTCACGACCATCACCTTGCCGGCGAAGCGTCCCTGGAAGATCATCGCCCGCGCCTCAGATATGATAGACGTCGATGACCTGATGAATATAGTCGTCCTTGAGGACGATCTTCTTCTTCAGGATCTTCGGCGCCTCGCCACTGACGTCCAGCGTCACGAATGTGGTCCCGAAAAACTGCTGCGTCTTCTGGTAGCGATGGCTCATCGTATGCCAGTTGTAGCGCAAATTGACGATGTCAGGTTGAGCATCGAGAATCTGAACATTGGCGATGAAGTGCGACGTGCGTGCTTCGGGCGTGCTCGCCGATGAACGCTCGGTCTTCAACCTATATACCCTATCCTCCAGTCCACGACGGTTCCCGTAATAGATAAGAGATATCTGGGTGTGCGGATCGGTGGAGAGCGCATCATCATCGGTCCAGGCCGGCATCCAATATTCGCACTGTTCCGAATAGCATTCGAGCCATTCGTCAAATTCGCGATCATCAAGAAGCTGCGCTTCACGATAGAGAAAAGAACAGATGTCCTGGTAAGATAGAGCTGCGCGCTCCGTGTCGAAAACCAGTGTCATTCTGCGGCCTCCATCATCGGCGCACCGGCTTCGCGGGCCATGCCGTCGAGCATGATCTGCGCCCAGAATTCATGCTGGCGCACGAACAGCCCTTCATCCTCGCTCCGCTCGCTCGACAGCAACGGGTTCATGCCCATCGCGGTGGCATTGCTGTCCGGCCCGGCGATCCAGCGGGTCGCGCCACGGCTCAAGTCATTCCACAATTCACCCGCGCCCTCATAGGCCGACTGACAGCTGCGGAATTCCTCCAGATCGTCGGGCGTGCCCATGCCAGTGACGTTGAAGAAATCCTCATATTGGCGGATGCGATGGGCGCGATCCTCAGCGCTCTCGCCCTTGGGAGCGTAGCAATAGATGGTGACTTCGGTCGTGTGGACGTCGATCGGCCGCACCACGCGGATCTGGGTCGAAAACTGATCCATCAGGAAGACGTTGGGATAGAGCGCCAGATTGCGCGTCTGTTCGAGGATGAACTTCGCCTTGTCCTCGCCCAGCCGCTCGACCAGCTGGTCCTTATAGTTCCAGACCGGCCGGACCTCGGGGTTCAGCACCTGGGTCCAGAGCAGGATATGGCCATGCTCGAAGCCATAGACGCCGCTTGCCGGTGCTTTCGACCAGCCATTGGCGTCAACCGCCTTGGTCCCGCCTTCAGCGCGGCGGCCCATGGTCGACTGGTAATTTTCATGAACCGAACTGACATGATAGCCGTCGCAGCCATTTTCCATCTGCATCTTCCAGTTGCCGTGGAAGGTGTAGGTGGAATT
The DNA here is from genome assembly GCF_020782235.1 of Sphingobium naphthae. Classification (GTDB taxonomy): domain Bacteria; phylum Pseudomonadota; class Alphaproteobacteria; order Sphingomonadales; family Sphingomonadaceae; genus Sphingobium; species Sphingobium naphthae. The sequence goes on along the minus strand of NZ_JAJGNO010000005.1, from coordinate 124,396 downwards.
GCCGGTCAGCACTTCCAGCCCCTCGGGCGCCTGATCGACCATCTGGTCGATGATGACCTTGGCCTCGCCCAGATGATCCTCCAGCGGCAGGACATCGTGGTTCAGGGAACCGAAGATGAAGCCGCGATAGCTTTCGACCCGCACCTTGGTCAGGTCGTGCGACCCTTCATGGTCGAAACTGTCGGGATAGGCGCCGGTGCTGGCATCCTTGGCGCGCAGCAGCTTGCCGTCGGTCTTGAAGCTCCATCCGTGGAAGGGGCAAACGAACAGCGGCTGGTTGCCGCGCTTGCGGCGGCACAGCTTGGCGCCGCGATGGGCGCACGCATTGACCACGCAATTGAGGCCGCCATCCTTGGCCCGCGTCAGGATCACCGGCGTATGGCCGATCCAGGTGGTGAAATAGTCGTTCTTCTTCTCGACCTGGCTTTCATGGGCCAGATAGACCCAGTTGCTCTCGAAGATATATTTCATCTCCAGATCGAACAGTTCCGGGTCGGTGAAGACGTCGCGGCGGCAGCGGAAGATGCCGGTTTCCGGATCGTCCACGACTGCGGTTTCGACGCGGTCGCGCAGGAAAGCCATGGGGCTGGTCATGATCTTCTCTCCTCTCAGGCCGGTTCTGTGACCGGTTCGTCGGCATCCACCACCAGGCGCTTGCGGGTCGAGAAGGCTTGGTCCTCCTCATCGTCCGCGCGTTGCAGGTGGAAATCGAAGGCGATATAGGCGCTGTCGCCCTGACGATTGGGCACCGGCAGCAGCCCTTCGCGGGTGCCGAAGGCGAAATCGTCGGCAGCGAACGGATCATCGCCGAAGTTGATCTGCGTGGTCAGGCGGCGATAGCCCGGTGCCTCGATGAAGAAATGCACATGGGCGGGGCGATTGCCGTGCCGGCCGAGCGCCTTCATCAGCGTGTCGGACGCGCCGCCCGGCGGCACCGAATAGCCGTTGGGCATTTTCGACGAGAAGGCATAGGTGCCGTCCGCCGCGATCTTGAGGCGACGTCGATTGTTGAACGGCGTCTGTTCGTGGGTCGGGTCGAAATGCGAATAGAAGCCCTTCGAGTCCGCATGCCAGACATGGACCAGCCCGTCGGTCACCGCCTCGCCATCCGGGCCGATGATGCGGCCGGTCATGTAGAGCGTGTCGGTATCGTCGGCATCATCGGTCAAATAGGCGCCGCTCTCGACGATCGGGGCGCCCTCGACATAGAGCGGCCCTTCGATCGTGCGCGGGGTGCCGCCCGACTTGCCTGCCTCGGCATCCTTCGCATCGAGATACAGATCGATGAAATGTTCAAGGCCGACGCCTGGCATGAGCAGGCCCAGTTCACCAGCACCGGCAGCGCCCTGCAGGAAGTTGACGGCGTTCCACACCTCATCCTCGCTGATGTCGTAGCGGGCAATGATGGTCATGAGGGATTGAATGAGATCACGCATGATGGATTTCATGCGAGCATCACCACCCTGGCAATCCAGACCCGCGACGCGGTCAAGCAGGTTCTGGATTTCCGGTGTTTCTACGAAGCTGGTACCCATATTTTTCTCTCCTATGCTTGCGGGCTGGTGATCAGCGGTCATCCTCGTGGACCGAGGAGGGATGGCGGCAGAGCGGTGTCACCTTCATGGTCATGAAGGGGTAAAGCGGCAGCGCCATCAGCGTGTCATGCAGGGCGGCGTTACTCTCGACATCGAAGATCGAGACGTTGGAATAGAGGCCGACCTTGCGCCAGATATGGCGCCAGGTGCCGGCGGCCTGCAGCGTCTGGAAATAGGCCTTTTCCGCGGCCTTGATCCGGGCGGCTTCCGCTGCATCGAAATCCAGCGGGATGTTGACGTCCATTTCGACCATGAACAGCATGGAATTCAGGCTCCTGCGGTAGCGGCGTTAAGGATCGGCGCACCGACAACCGATTTCGGGCGATCGCGCTGGAAGAAGGCGAGCTTGTCCTCGTCGAAGGCGATGCCCAGGCCCGGTCCGGTCGGAATGGCGAGCGAGAAGTCGGCATAGCCGAGCGGATCGCGCAAGATATCCTCGGTCTGGAGCAACGGACCGAACAATTCGGTGCCCCAGGCAAGGTCCGGCAGCGTGGCGAAGACATGGGCCGACGCGACTGTGCCGACCCCACCTTCCAGCATTGTGCCGCCATAAAGACCGATGCCGGCAGCAGCGCCAATGGCGGCCACCTGTGCGGTGGCGAACAGGCCGCCAGACTGCGCAATCTTGAGCGCAAAGACGCCAGCAGCATGAGCCGAGGCGATCCGCAGCGCGCTGCGCGGGCCATTCAATGCCTCGTCCGCCATCAGCGGCACTGGCTGGTTCTTCGACAGGCGCGCCATGGCGTCTATCGCGTCGCCGGCGATCGGCTGCTCGACCAGGTCGCAGCCGACATCATGCAGCATGGCCATGCCGATCTTGGCCTGCGCCTCCGACCAGTTCTGGTTGACGTCGACGCGCACACTGGCCCGGTCGCCCAGCGCCTTGCAGATGGCGCCGACATGGGCAACGTCGTCGCGCACGTCGCGCTTTCCGATCTTGAGCTTGAAAATCCGGTGGCGCCGACGATCAAGCATCTCTTCGCCCTCGGCAATGTCGCGCGCGGTGTCGCCGCTGGCCAACGTCCAGGCGACGGGCAGGCTGTCGCGCACCCGGCCGCCACCGATCAGTTCGGACACGGGGATGCCCAGTCGCTTGCCTGCCATGTCGAGCAGCGCCGTTTCGACCGCGCATTTGGCGAAATGATTGCCGCGCACGCAGCGGGCGATCTTGGCCATCGTCGCGCCGACCTGCGCCAGGTCGCAGGTTTCCAGGACCGGGACGATATAGGTGTCGATCGCCGACTTGATGCTTTCGGGGCTTTCTTCGCCATAGCTGAGGCCACCGATCGTGGTGCCCTCCCCTATGCCTTCAACGCCATCACCATCCATTAAGCGAACAATCACCATGGATTGGGCGTGCATCGTCGCCATCGCCAGCACATGCGGGCGGATCGTCGGCACATCCACGATGAAGGTATCGGCGTGGCTCAATCCGGCCATTGCGGCGACTCTCCCAATTGCTTACGTTTCACCGGATGGCTACTCCGCAGCCAAGATTGATTCAAAGATCAATGCGGTTCATTGATGATACTCTGGAGGTATAATTAGTGATAGACCTGCGCCTTTTGCGCTATTTCGCGGCGGTGGCGGAGGAAGGCAATTTCAACCGCGCCGCTGACAGGCTACACATCGCCCAGCCGCCCTTGTCCCGCGCCATCCAGCAATTGGAGGCGAACGTTGGTGCGCCCCTTCTCGACCGATCCAGTCGCCCGTTGCGGCTGACCGATGTCGGACGCCTCCTCTACGAGCAGGCGTTGCAGCTGCTGGCTCGCATGGAAGATGTAGAAACCATGGTAAAAACCGCCGCCACAAGCCAACAGCGTCGGCTGGTGATCGGCTTCGTCGCCTCGACCATCTATGCCCGCCTGCCCGAACTGATCCGCGAGTTCCGCAAGGTCGCCGAGAATGTCGAGCTGGTGATGGTGGAAAACACGACACTGGAGCAGATCGCCGCTCTGAAAGACGGGCGCATTGATGTGGGATTTGGCCGTATTCGATTCGAGGATCCGTCCGTACGCCGCATCATCCTGCGCAATGAGAAGATGATCGCCGCTTTTCCGATCGACCATCCATTAGCCCATGGCGAAGGGCCGATCTCGATCCGCGAGCTCGCCGACGAACCGCAAATCATCTATCCGCGCGCGCCGCGCCCCAGCTACGCCGACCAGGTATTGTCCCTGTTTCGCGATCACGCCATCGAACCCCGCGTGGTGCATGAGGCCCGTGAACTGCAGATCGCGATCGGTCTGGTAGCAGCGCAGGAGGGCATCGCGATCGTGCCCGAATCGGTTCATCGCGCCCGCAGCCATGATGTCGCCTTCCGTGAGCTGGTCGAACCAGCGACTTCGCCGATCATCATGAGCCACCGCCCCGGCGACCGGTCGCCCGAACTGGCGCTGATGGCATCCGTGATCGCTCGCCGCTATTCCGAATGGGGGTACGAGGTGCCTGCCGCGCTCCTGGAGGAGCTTTGAGGCGCCCGCCTGGCACCGTTTAACCACCACCATACCCGTAGCGTATTTCAACAGGACTTAATTGGTATTTGGCGCCGCCCTGCATGTCCTTCACTTTCCCGGGAAATCATACCCATCAATAAGGGAGAGGAATCGATATGCAGGGTATCGATATAAATCGTCACATCGACGAAGCCAGGTTCGGAAACCTACATCTCAAGATCATCATTGCTTGTGCCATCCTGCTTATAGTCGATGGCTATGACGTCTTCATTTACGGCGTCGTCCTTCCACAGTTGATGGACCAATGGGGACTTACCGCCCCGCAGGCCGGGTCGCTTGCCAGTTGGGCCTTGTTCGGCATGATGTCCGGCGCCCTCTTCTTCGGTCCTCTGGGTGACCGGATCGGCCGCAAGACCTGCATCACCATCTGCTTCGCACTGTTCAGCGCCGCCACCTTCGTCAACGGCTTCGCCACCACGCCGATCATGTTCGGCGCTCTGCGCTTTCTCGCTGGCCTCGGCTGTGGCGGGCTGATGCCCAATGCAGTCGCACTGACCAATGAATATGCGCCCAAGCGGATGCGCAGCACGCTCGTCGCGCTGATGTTCAGCGGCTATGCCGTGGGTGGCATGGCGGCGGCGGGCCTGGGCATCTGGCTGCTGCCGCTGTTCGGCTGGCAGGCGATGTTCTTTGCCGCTGCCGTGCCACTCGTCCTCCTGCCGCTCGTTCTGCGCGGCCTGCCGGAATCGGCCGGCTTCCTCGTCCGTCAGGGGCGCGAGGAACAGGCCCGCGCCATCCTTCAGCGGCTGTCGCCTGGCCAGCGCCTCGACGGCCCGCTGCTCCAGCCGCAGGGCGTTGCCGCCCAGACCAGCATCGCCGCCCTTTTCCAGCACAATCGCACGCTCGGCACGCTGTCGATGTGGCTCTGCTTCTTCTGCTGCCTGCTGATGGTCTATGCGCTCGGCTCCTGGCTGCCGCAGTTGATGCGCAGCGCCGGATACAGTCTGGGGTCCAGCCTGTCCTTCCTGCTGGCACTCAATTTCGGTGGCATGTTCGGCGCGATCGCCGGCGGACGTCTGGCCGACCGGTTCGGCCTGCCCCAGGTGGTCATCGCCTATTTCCTGCTCGGCGCGATCTGCATCAGCCTGCTCGGCCTCAACGGGCCGATGCCGATCCTCTATCTGCTGATCTTCGTCGCCGGCGCCGGCACCACCGGCACGCAGATATTGCTCTATGCCAGCGTTGCCGACTTCTACGACCTGTCGGTCCGCTCGACCGGGCTTGGCTGGGCATCGGGCATGGGCCGGGTCGGCGCGATCGTCGGACCGATGCTGGGCGGCGTACTGCTCGCGGCGCAGCTGCCGATGACGCTCAATTTCGTCGCCTTCGCCATTCCGGGCCTCGTTTCGGTGTTGGCCACCCTGGTCTTCATGCTGAGCCGTCACCAGCAGGTTGCCCGAGAAAACGACGCCCTGGCGGCGTGATCGGACCATCATGACTGCAAGCCAGACGGGCTGGATCCCGGCGATCATCGCCGGGATCATCGCCACCACCATATCCTATGCCGGTCCGCTGGTGATAATCTTCCAGGCGGCGCAGGGCCTGGAACCCGCCCTTGTCGCCTCCTGGATCTGGGCGATCTCGATCGGCAGTGGCCTGCTCGGCATCGCGCTCAGTTGGCGCTGGCGCGTGCCGATCGTCATCGCCTGGTCGGCGCCGGGATCGGCGTTGCTGGTGACGATGCTGCCGCAGACTGATTTCGCGACCGCGATCGGCGCCTATATCGTCGCCAATCTCGCGGTGCTGCTGGTCGGCCTGTCGGGCGCCTTCGACCGGCTGATGCAGCGCCTGCCCGCTGCAATCACCGCCGCGATGCTGGCCGGCATATTATTTCGTTTCGTTATCGATATGATTGACGCCGTGCCGTCCGCGCCGGTGATGCTGATCGCGATGATCGCCGCCTTCTTTGCCGGCCGGGTGCTGGCGCCGCGCTATGCCGTGGTCGCGGTGCTGGTGACCGGCGTCGCCATCACCGCGCTCAGCGGCGGCCTGTCCGGATCGATCGGCACGCCGCACCTCACCATGCCGGTCTGGACGACGCCGCGCTTCGACTGGGCCGCCACCGCCAGCATCGCGGTGCCGCTGGCCGTGGTCGCGCTGACCGGTCAGTTCCTGCCCGGCATCGCCGTGCTGCGCGCCGCCGGTTACGACCAGCCCGCCGCCCGGCCGATCGTCTCGACCAGCGCCATCGCCTCGATCGCGCTCGCGCCCTTCGGCTGCCATGGCCTCAACCTCGCCGCCTTCACCGCTGCCATCTGCCTTGGTCCCGACGCCCATCCCGACCCCGCCCGCCGCTACATGGCCGGCATCGCGGGCGGCGTCACCTATCTCGTCTTCGGCGCCTTTGCCGCAACCGTGCTCGCCCTGTTCGCCACCCTGCCCAAGACGCTGATCGCCGCGCTGGCGGGCCTTGCCCTGTTCCCGGTCGTCGCCAATTCACTCAGCACCGCGCTGCGCGCCGAGCAGGGACGCGACGCCGCCCTTGTCACTTTCGCTGTCAGCGCATCGGGCATGACGCTGGCCGGGCTCGGCTCAGCCTTCTGGGGCCTGATCTTTGGCCTCGCGGTCCACCTGCTCCAGAGCCTCCTCGCCAAACGGCCCGACCGGGCCACCGCATAAAAGCACATCCCGGAGAGTATCCATGTTCGATCTTCTAGCACCCGTCCTGGCCGCCTCCGCGGCACAAGCCGCCCCGCCCACACCGCCCGCTCCTGTCGAAGTCGCGCAGAAGGAGGCGGCGCCGGCCGAAGCACAACTGCCCGCCTCGCAGACCAGCGAGCGGCCCAAGGCACCCAAGCCGGCCTTCCGCCCGATCAACCATGACGAGGATTATTCGGGCTTCCGCGACGTGCGCGACGCCAATCTGTGGACCCGCCTTAAATATCTGCCGATCGTCGGCAATACCTACGCGACGCTCGGCGGCGAACTGCGCCTGCGCCCCGAACTGCGGCTGGGCGAACGCTGGGGCCGTGGCCCGCAGGATGATGACGGCAATTTCCAGCAGCGCACCCGCATCTGGGGCGATCTTCAGGTCGAAGGGCTGTTCCGCGCCTTCGTCGATCTCGAACATGCGACCAGTACCGGCCTCGATTCCGTCGTCGCGCCGATCGAGGAAGGCCGGCTCGATTTCAACCAGGCCTTTGTCGAGGCGCATGTCCCGGTTGGAAAGGGCCGCATCACCGCGCGCCTTGGCCGGCAGGAAATCGGCATCGGCAACCAGACCGTGTTCGACATGCGCGAAGGCGCCAATACCCGCCGCTCGCTCGACCTGCTGCGCATCATGGCGACGCAGGGACCATGGGATGGCGGCTTCCTCACCGGTCATGCCGTGCTGGAAAAGCTCGGCACCTTCGATGACGAAACCAACCATGATTATGACCTGACCGGCTTTCATGCCGGCCGCAGCTTCGGCGCCGGCGCCCGCACCGGTCGCGCCGAGGCGCTGTTCGTCTCGTCCGACCGCGCCAGCCTCGCCTTCGACAGCGAAGCCGCCGCCCGCGACCAGCGCCGCACTCTGTCGCTGCGCTATGCTGGCAAGCGCGACGCCTGGAGCATCGATGTCGAGGGCATCCGCCAATGGGGCTCGTTCGGCGATCTCGACATCAGCGCCTATTATGTCACCGGCACGGCCGCCTATGGCTGGCAGGGCGGATGGAAGCCCAAGCTTTCCTTGCGCGTCGATGTCGGCTCGGGCGACAAGAACCCCAATGACGGCAAGATCGGCACCTATGCGCCGCTCTTCCCCAAGCCGCTCACCTATAATGGCGACCTTGGCCCGCATAATCTGACGATCATCCAGCCGCAGCTGTCAATCCAGCCGACCGCGAAGCTGAAGCTCGATTTCTCGGCGGCGGGCCTGTGGCGCACCTCCACCAAGGATGGCGTCTACTCACTCGGGGGCCAGGTGCTTCGGCGCGGCGACGAAAGCGACAGCCGCTTCTTTGGCAAGCGCGCGACGGCGGCCGGCCAATATGCCCTCAACCCGTTCATGACGCTGGGCTTCTACACCATCTATGGCGACGTGTCGGAGAAGTTCAAGCCGGGCCGGGATCTCTTCTACGGCGCTGGATACCTGACGTTCCGTTTCTGATGGAGGAGAGGCAGGCTTTTATGCGTCGCTGATCGACGTTGCTAAAGGCAGCTCGATGATGAGACCCTAATCCATAGATGTCTTTGTCAGCGCCCACTTGGACACGCGGAAAGGTGGATTAACTGAGCGGCATGGGTCACTCGAAGACCTCTTGAACCTGGCAATGCCATCTTGCGTCGCGCTGGTTCAGACATGCTGCTCGATGATCCCGGCTTCATTCAGCAAGGAGAAGATTTCGTCGATCTTGCTTTTTCGATCGCTGCCGCAGCGCGTGAGAACCAGGCGCTCGCGAGCACGCGAGGCCGCTACGAAGAAGAGCGAATGCCCTTCCTCCACGTCACGATCGAAACTCCACCATTGTTCGTCATTAAGCCCCAGCAGGACGACCAGATCATATTCCAGTCCCTTGCTCTTGGTGATGGTGAGTAATGGCACCTGTCCGACGCCGCGATAGCGGTCGATCGCTTCCTTCCAGGAGGATGTCGAGTTGGTACATTCTACCAGAAATTCGGCCGTTGCCTTTCTAATATTCTCGAAAAAGTCACCGACGGCATATTGGGGTGCCATGGCGCGCATCCGGTCCAGACCAAGTTCCTTCTCGATGCTCGCGATCATGTGCCGAACCTGAAGTTCGTCGGGCTTGGCATTCTCGTCGAGGCGATTGGCCTGATGAAATGCATCGACCCTCAGCGCCAGTGCGCGCTCAGCGCTTTCGTCATCTTCAATGTCGATCCCCTGGGCCACGGCAAAATGCCCCAAGGCGATCGTCCAGAGCGGACCAGCATATTTTCGCGTGGCAAAGGCAATGATGGCCACGATGACCCGCGAGTAAATCTCGGTCATGAGGTCCTGGATCGTCCCGCCGCCAAGATTGCGGTCTTCGTTTCGGAAAGGGACGCGCGCCGTGTCAAATGCCTGCTGAAGTCTATCCTGCCAGTTCTGCGCCTGCTGGCGAACCAGAAGGCCAATGCTCCTGGGATCCGTCTTTTCCGCAATGGCCTTGGCGACAAGAGCGGCCACCGCATTGGCCTCGGCCTGCTGGTTTGCGGCGACGAGCAGCGAGAATATGTCACTGTCCGGCAGATCGGGCGCCTTCCTGACGGCGACGAAGTCGGGCTCGGTCGGCGCAATCCGTCGCTTGAGGCTGTTGAGGATACGCACGATCCTCTCATTGCTGCGATAGTTTCGCGTCAGCGTGAGCTGCCCGAGCGCTTGGGGCGTCCTCAGGAAGTCCTTCTCGAACGCATCGAAGACATTTTTCTGCGCGCCGGCCCATACCATGATCCGCTGCTTTGCATCGCCCACAGCGGTGAGCACGCTGTCTGCATCCTCGAAGATCGCCTTCACCAGGCCATATTGAACCGAGGTGGTGTCCTGAAATTCATCGAGAAAGACATGACTATAGGTCGCACGAAGCCCCTCGCGAATAGCAGGATTGGCAGCGATTATGGCGGTCGCAAGGCAGCCGATCTGCGGAAAGGTCAAGGCTGGCGGGTTGGAGATAAGCCCCCGGCGCAGCGCGACAAGCTGCATGAAGGCTTTCGCGTCGGGCACGGACAGGGGATGCAGCACCAGGCGCTGGATACCAAAGCCATATTCCTCAAAATTCATGCCATGGATGCTTTGAGGTTTCGGTAAGAAGGATAGCTGCGCCGCGGACCATCCTGCTGGTGTCAGCTGATCCGTCAGATTATCGGCAACTTCATGCTGGAAGCTGCTGAAGCCCTGCCGGACTGGATAGGTCGCGCCTATCCTGTAACCGCCAGCCAGTGTCCAGGGAGGCGGCAAGGCACGCCAGAATCGATCGAGCAACTGCTTTGCAAAGGCATCGAAAGTCATCGAATCAAGCTGGCGCACCGCTTCGGGTCCACTGCGGGCCGCCACGCGGTCCCGCAGGTTCGTCGCAGCGTCCCGCTTGAAGCTGATGGCAAGAATACGGCGCGGATAGCGGCACAGACCGGTCTGAAGGAGATAGGCTGCCCGCTGACCGAGCAATTCGGTCTTGCCAGTACCAGGGCCGGCAGCGACGAGAGAACTGCCTTCGGACCGGACAGCATCCAGCGCGGCCTGTTCAAGGGAATCGACGCCGACCGGTTTCCATTGGTGTGGAGAGATCATGCGATGCCTTCCTCGAGCTTCAAGCTCACATGGGCAACCAGGTCCCGCAGTACCTGTGGCGTCTGCATCTGATAATTCACATTCTCATCGGCCTCGAGAATGCCCAGCGCCAGAAGATGGGCTGCCGGCTTGCCCCGGCTTCCCAGGAACAGATATTTATACCATGCAAAAAGCGCGTGTACTTCACGCCCTTCATAGGGCGCGACGCCATATCCTTCATCGCCAACCACTTCTTTGGCTGCCTTGCTGATGACGTCCGGATCGTCCGGATTGCGGGGGCCGCGCGCGCCCTGAGGCGGGGTTTTGTATGCTGCAGGAAAGGCCTGGAGCATCAGCATATCAAGATCTAGTTCGGCAGACATGAACACGCCAAACTCCTCGAACCAGCTCTTCCAGGCCAGAATATCATCCAGCGTGAAACCATCTTCGAGCCATTTTCCGCGTGTGAATGAAGCGGCGTTCTTGAGGCCGGCACTTTGCCGTTCAGTGCCCCCTCCTCTTTCCAGCAGCGCCTCGGCGACCGTCTTGAAGGTCACAAGATCGCCGCTGCTTCGCCCAAGGTCCAGATCGAGCAAAGTCGTGTGCGGTATGCCGAGCTGCTCCACAAGGCGCCAGAAATGCTGGATATGGCGCCCGCCGATCGGCACGATCGCCACGAACGAGCGATCGATCGGCACGCCGAGCTTTTCCGCGATCCAGGGGAGGACGATCTCCTCGGATGCGCCTTCACCGAATATCGCGTGCCGGGCAAAATAGATTTCCGGATGCGCGCGCACGGCCTCGCGGACGAACTTCGCCGCCTCGGTCCCAGTGGGCGGAAGGGTGAGCGCCGATATGCTCGACATTCCGGTTGCGGTGGATCTTCGGATATGGCGAATTGCGCCGGGTTCGACGCGACCTACGATAGCGGGCGCATGACTTGTAATCACGCCTTGGACCCGGGTCGTACCCGTAAGCTTTTCAAGCTGGGTCAACAGCCGCGCAAGAAAATAGGGAGCCAGGTGATTTTCCGGTTCCTCGAAGGCGAATAACGTCAGCGCCGGCGCGCGCGCGAATTTTTCATCGAAGGGCGGTTTATTCGTCCCCTCTATTTCTGCCTCAAGCTCGAGCTTCAGGTCGAGCAGCGCCTTCACAAGGGCAAAATGGAATAGCGAACGCTGCCCGTCGCTCAATTCCTCGACCGCCATCGTGCGCCCGAGAGAGGAAGGTGTCAGCTGGATGCTTGCAGCGCGGATGATCTGCTGGAGGTCTGGCGGCAGGACGGTCAGTTTGGCATTCGTGCCGGTTTCCGCGGTATTGAGTTCACCCCAGCAATTGTTGATCGCCTTGTTGACCCGGTCCAGTGCGGCCTCTGCGTCCAGCTTGTCGGCAGCATCCTGGATCAGCCGGGTAATGTCATCCTTGCTCTGCCAGACCACTGCATTCATCAGACTTCGACCGAGACTGCGAACGGCGAGCTGCGTAAGTGCTGTGACGTCCCGTGATGCAGGAATATAGCGAACCGCGATGTTGCTGCGTTCGCCGGCTGTGACCCTTTTCTTGATCGAGGGGTCATGTTCGCCGAGAGGCACGTCATCGGTCGTCAGTATCCAGTACATCCGCTCTTCGATGACCCCGTCGAGCGTTCCTCCCAGTTCCCAGCTCGCCTCAAGGCGAACCCGCGCATAGGGCGTCTCGCCAGGCGCGGTGACAATCATATGCTTGAAAACAGAGGGCACTGTCTTCTCGGCAGCCCCCCCTCCTTGGGCGAGCTCGGAAAAGGCGATGATCGCTTCGATGAAGAGTTCGCGCTTCGCCTTGCTTTCGAGCCGTCCACCAGGCTCGACGAAGAAGTCGGCAGGCTGGATCGAACGCTCGTCGCGCGTTTCCCCAAAGAGCCTCAGGAGGGCCTGCAGGAAAGCGCTCTTGCCGGTGCCATTCCGGCCAATGAAGACGGTGGTGTCTGCCGCAAGATCAACGGTGACCGGATAGGGTCCGTCAAACACCTCCATCAATGGATCAGAGGACGAAAAGGCACGGAAATTCCAAAGCTTCAGCGTCTTGATATTCACGGCAGACGAGGCCTCCTTCAGGGGAAGGTTGCCATAGTGCGTTTGCGCGTTGTCGTCTTGTCCTAACCGCTCAAACAGAACAAATGCTGCGCAACGATTGAAAGCTGGCTTGCAACGCTCCTGCTGAAAGGGAGCGCCAAATCCGCACAATGTCTGTTGAACTCGATCCGTTCTGCCAGCGGCGGGGGGAAGGTCCGGCAACCTATCGCACTGACAGACTACCGTGGACCGGAATGAGAGCATCCTGGCGGAGCCCCAACCATGCCGATGGGAGCTATGCCCTCAGACTTTATCGGTCAGCAACTCTCTTGCGACAGACTATATGGCGATAGAGCAAATCTGGCTTGCGCAACCGATGCGGAAAATGCAGGCTGCTTGGCGCAGGGGAGAGACCGGCTCGGCTTCTGCAGGATTATCCTTCCGGGCATCAAATACATTCGACCATGCGGGTCGAGTGAATATGGCTGAAGATTGACCGGCTCTTGCCGCAGTTGAGGTCGTACGCATCCCCTTACGTACATTCCGTGTGAAACGGGCGGTCGTCTGCCGGCTTGAAGGAGTCTCGGCTTGCCCTGTCCTACCTTATCGCCTTTGCAGACCAGCTGCATGGCTCGGGCCGTTTCGACATGAGGTCCCCGGAAGATGGATCTCTATGCTCGCAAGCCAAGGAGCTTCCGCGCAACGCCCGGCTTGTGGAAGAGATATACCGGAACGAAGCGCCCCGACTTGCCCGCTACGTTCGCTGGCGCATAAGAAGCCGCGACGAGGCCAATGATCTCGTCCAGGAGGCATTCGAGCGCCTCACACGAACGTTCATACTGGGGCGTGTTCTTGACCCGCGCGCCTATCTGCGGCGGATCGTGGAGAATCTTCTTGTTGACCGGAGACGCCGGGCGCCTGCGGGACCCCATCTTCCTATCGAATATGCTGAGCTGCTGCCCGTCCCTGCAGAACAGAGCTACGCATTGGAAGCTGCCGACATGATAATGTTGTTCAAGCAGGCGGTTGCGGCCCTCCCTCCGCGAACCAGGGAAGTGTTCAAGCTGCACAGGCTCGAGGAGCTCAGCTACCGGGATATTGCCGAACGGCTGGGCATCAGCGTCCGCACCGTTGAATGGCACATTGCCAAGGCGCTGCAGCAAATAGACAAGGCTCTCTACCCCGATGACTGAAGGTGACGAAATTTCGACCGGCGGCCAGCTTCGCAAGGAAGCCTCGACCTGGTTTGCTCGGATGCGCGGCCCCGACGCGGAGCTTCATCGCGAGGAGTTCGAACGCTGGCTGAACCGCGGCGCGGTCCACCTTGGCGCCTATAACCGTGTCGCCGAGATATTCAGCATGGGCAAGCATCTTGCCGAGGAGCAGTCCGCGAAGCGCAGGAAGCGGAGCCGGGCCCGCATGTTGGCAGCAGCCCTGGTAATTGCCGGGATCGCCATAGGGTGCAGCAGCATGATCATCCTTGATCTGCCCCGTAGCGATACGCCGCATGCTCTGGTCGATCGGCCTGGGGACGACACTGGAGCAAGGCGCTACGTGGCACTTGGCAAGATCGAGGCTTTCAGGCTGAGCGACGGCTCGGAAATCAAGCTATGGCCCCATTCATCGCTCATGGTGAAGATGGATCGCAATCGCCGCAATCTTCGTCTCGAGAAGGGCCATGGACGGTTTGAAGTGGCCCATGACGGACGCACATTCACGGTGTACGCGGGCGGTGGCAGCGTGACGGCGCTCGGCACAATCTTTGAGGTGGCGGTGAAGGATGCGAAGATCGACGTCCATCTTGCTCGGGGATCGGTCGCGGTGCGTATGCCCGCACCTGCGCAGGGCAGCAACATGCCGCAAGTAGCTCATCTCGTGCCCGGCCAGAGCATTTCCTTTGCAATCGCCTCGACGAGGATGTCGCTTGAGAATGGAACGCCCTCCCCGCTCGCCACGCCTGCCGCGCGCACTTTTGTTGCCGTTCGCCTGGCTGACCTCGTCTCTCTCGCCAATCAGGGTGGAAAGCAGCAGATCGAGCTTGAAGGCAAGGCACTTCAGGAACGGCGGATATCAGGGGTCTTCCGCATCGATGATCCCCAACTTCTGTCCGACAAGCTTGCGACTTTGTTCGACCTCCAGAAGCAGAACACGCTGCAAGGCAACATCCTGCTGACGCCCGAGGCCGACCCACAATAAAAATTCGCGATAGCACCCCGTATCCCCGAATATTTCGCGTCTCTATTCCCATGGGGCGCCAAGAACAGATCGTCTGCGCCCACTCATAGGGGAAACAGACATGAAGATTTGGAGCTCGCTTCGGCGGGAAATGCTTCTTGGCGCCACCATCATTGCTACGGGCTTCTGCCTGGACGCGCAGGCGCAGTCCGGTCAATCCCGGCACTATGATATCCAGGAGCCGTCCCTTGACGCGGCCCTGCGTTCGCTTGGAGCCCAGTCGGGTCGCGAGATTATGGTCCCAAGCGACCTCGTGGCGGGGCGCACTGCGCCTCGCCTCGAGGGAAATTTCCGGTTCGAAGACGCAATACGTCAGCTCCTCCGAGGCACCGATCTGATTGTCGAGTTCACAAGTGAAGGCGCTCTCATTCGGGGGCGAGAAACATCGGTCCGCCAGGAAATAGGCCAGTCGGGTGACCTCCAGTCCAGCGAGATCATGGTGACAGGGTCGCGCATCAGGGGAGTGCGCTCGTCCCCCGGCGTCACGATCAGCCGGCAGGAAATGCTCAAGGCCGGGCAAAGCAATCTTGGTGAAGCGCTCCGCTCACTGCCACAAAATTACGGGGGTGGTCAGAACCCGACCGTGGCGTTTGGCGCAAATGTCATGGGGAACGGAGCCAATCAGAATATAAATGGCTCTTCAGCGGCCAATCTGCGCGGGCTCGGCCCGGATGCCACCCTGACGCTGCTGAATGGCCATCGTTTGAGCTACGGCAACTTTGCTCAGTCCGTCGATATTTCCGCCATACCGCTTGCTGCGGTATCGCGGATCGAAGTCATGACTGACGGTGGGTCTGCCATTTATGGATCGGACGCCGTGGCTGGCGTCGTCAACATCATTCTCCAACCCGATTATTCCGGTGTCAGCCTTTCATCGCGGCTATCCGCCACCACGGAGGGCGGCGGGTTCCAGCAGCAATATGGTATAGTTACAGGAAGCCGATGGTCTGACGGCGGGTTCGTGGTCACTTATGACTATGGCAAGGATAATCCGGTATATGCGTCGAGCCGTCCATTTCTGTCCTACCTGAATGCGCCCTATACTCTGCTGCCGGGCCAGAGGCGCCATTCTGTCGTTCTTTCGGGGCATCAGAACCTTGGGTTCGGCACCCTCAAAGTCGATGGTGTCTATAATCGCCGAGAGCAGCAGACGCTATTCACATATGCGGGGCGAACCTCTCGCTCAGATGCCGATACCGATACCTATGCGGCATCCGGCCAGCTTGACGTTCCCCTCACCGATCGGTGGGAAGCGACCCTTCTGACCACCTTCTCAGAAGAAAGAACGAACTCACAGCAAAGGGATTTCGTTGGAGGCGTGGTCGCTTACAATGGTCGGTCGGCTTCGTTGAACAGAGTGATCGTTGGAGAGGCTGGCATATCGGGGGAGTTGGTCGACCTACCCGCAGGGCCATTGAAAGCGGCCATTGGCGGAGGCTGGCGCGGCAATCAATTTCGCTATGGCTCCTCATCGCCCGTCATCGGCGAGCAGAATGTCGTCTATGGTTACGGCGAGTTGGAAGTCCCGCTCCTCAATCGCAACGAGGGTATGGACGAACTTCTAAGCCTTAATCTGGCCGGCCGATATGAGCGCTATCGCGGCATTGACGAGATTTTTACCCCCAAGCTGAGCGTGTCTGTGAGGCCAACCGATGCCCTGCGCCTGTCGGCAAGCTGGGGCAAGTCATTCAAGGCGCCGACCCTGTACCAGCTCCACGCCGTCTCCTATCGCAATCTCCTGCCCCCCTTTTCCTATGGCGGCACCGGCTTTCCTGCCGGATCGACCATATTGACGAGTTCGGGTGGCAATTCGGATCTGGGGCCAGAGCGCGCAACGAACTGGCAAGTCGGCGCCGACTGGACCCCGTTGCCGGGCCTGAACCTCAATGTCAGCTATTTCGATATCCGCTACAAGGACCGGGTAACCACCCCCATCGCCAGCCGCGCAACCGGTCTGACAAACCCGGCCTATCAGCCGTTCATCACGCTCAATCCCACGGCGGCCCAAATCGAAGCCTTCCTGTCGGGAGATCATCAGTTCTACAACGGGGTGGGAACCGGCACTTCGTTCGATCCATCCAGCGTGGTGGCCCTTATCGACGATTCCTACCTGAACGCTGCCCGTCAAGATATCAGCGGACTGGACGCCAGTGTGAGTTACGCCCAGCCGTTGCAGGGGGGCACCCTGTCAACGACCGTCTCGGCGACCTGGCTCAAAAGTTCGCGGCGGATAACGGGCTCTGATCAGTCCGTGAAGATTGCAGGGACAGCCTTCAACCCTGCGAGTTTCAAGGCGCGTGCCTCTCTGGGCTGGAGCTCAGAACAGGCAAGCGTCAACGGTTATGTGAATTACATTGATGGCGTGGATGATGTACGGACGGATGCCATCATCAAGGGTCGGTCAATGACCACCGTCGATGTGTCGAGTGAGATATATTTCGGCCCGACCGCTGGCCTGGCAAAACATATCACCTTTCGCTTGTCGGCCCAGAACCTTCTCAATCAATTGCCGCCTCCCATCAGCGAGGTTTCAGGCATCATCTATCTGCCCAATTATGACTCCACCAATTATTCCGGGATAGGCCGCACCGTCTCGGCTGCGGTCACGGTCGATTTCTGATGCCCATGCCAAGCTATATTTGCCGCTGGACGGGATGGACCGTCTTGTTCGGCCTGTCCCTTCTCACTTCAACGGCTTGGGCGAAATCTCAATCCGTGGAAAATGATCGTGGCCAGATCAACTGCCGGGCATATCTGGCCAACGATGAAGGCGATCCCACGGGTACGTCACTTACGGAGCGTCTCGTCTCACTGCGACTCATCGGAACGGAAGGATTGTCGCCAGCGGCGGCACAATTCAGCGTGTCGCCGTCCGGTAAGCTGATCGCTGCCCTGATCCGACGTGCGAATACTCGCACCAATCGCTATTGCCAGGGGCTGGCAGTCATCGATGTGACCTCCGGGAAGTCCCGATTTGTCGACGTGGGCGGCGATCTGATCACGGCGCGACTGGACCGAGGGAAGCTACATGATCTTCCTAGCGGAAGCGGCATCGAGAATGCACCGGTCTGGTCTCCGGATGGGAAGGCCATCGCCTATCTTTGGGGATCACAAGGCAAAAGCGGATTGCGGATTGTCTATCCGGACAGCAGTGCCGTCCGGACCATCAAAAACAGCACAGGCGATATCGATGAATTTTCCTGGTCAGGCGACTCAAAGGAATTGCGCTATCTTGTCTCGACCCCGGTCGATAACCACGGAGACGAAGAGCTCAGAGCGGGCTTTAAATATGACGGCCGCTTCTGGCCGCTTTCGTCGAGCACTCCGTATCCAGCGACTGCACGACCGATCTCGATATGGGAACATCGGATTAATTCCCCGCACGGACCACGACTGATCGAAAATGGCCTTCCGGCCACCGCCATTTCCCGCAATCGCCCGCGCTTTCCACTGGCCCTCAGCCTGCGATCAGCCCAGCTGACCCAGGCGGGCGGAGCAAGCTCACCGCTGTCGCTCAAGATGGCGGATGGATCGGTAACAGTTTGCCCCACGGAAACATGTGGTCAAATCCTGAAGGCGTGGGCTGACGAGCGAACGGGCCAATTCATTCTCGTGACAATGCTTGGCTTTGCTCGCAGCGAATATGCAATCCTGGGTTGGGCGCCAGGCACCGACCGCCCAAGAACTATTCATCGCAGCAGCGACCAGCTTCTGGGCTGCGCGCCCATGGGTGACCGGATCGCCTGCGCACGCGAAGCCTCGCTTCGCCCCCGTCATATCGTCTCCATCGAGATCGAAAGCGGAAAGGTCTCGGACCTTTACGATCCGAATCCAGATAGCGGCTTCGACAATCTGGTGAAAGTCGAGCGGCTGCACTGGAAGAATGCAGAAGGACAGGACTGCTTCGGCGATCTCGTTCTTCCTCGGCAGGACGCCGGTAGCCAGAAGCTTCCTCTAGTGGTCGTCCAATATGTCACGCGAGGCTTCCTCAAGGGCGCTACAGGTGATGAATATCCCATCATAGCCATAGCCGCGGCAGGCTTTGCTGTTCTGAGTTTCAATCGCCCCCGGGATCTGGCTGAATATATGCGGGAGCAGGGCCGCGAAATTCCCAAGGACTATGTATCTGGTTGGCGCGACCGGGAGAGCGTGCAGTCAGCTCTGTTTCGTGGGATGGATCTGGTGGCGTCCATGGGCGTCACAGACGAGCGGGCGGCTATTACCGGGCTAAGCGACGGCGCCTCGACCGCAACTTACGCGCTCTCGACATCGACACGGTTTTCAACCGGCATTCTGAGCACCTGCTGCGAAGATCCATTCTACACCGAAGCCGGGCTTGGTTCACAATATCGGGACGAACGGGACCGGGAACAGGTCCCCCTGCCCGCAATCGCCAACATCCCCTACTGGCGACGAAACGCACTGGCGCTTGCCACGCCGCCACGCTGTGTGCCGTTGCTCATTCAAGCGGCCGACTCCGAGTTCCGCCTCGCGCTCTCAACTTATGAGACCTGGCGGCAATATCGTTATCCAATTGAGTTCTATGTCTTTGCAAATGAAGAGCATATCAAGACGCAGCCGGCCCATCGGCTCGCAATTTATGACCGGAATATTGACTGGCTAAGGCGCTGGAGGGACGGCGCTCTGCCTGCCTGTCCAACTCAGCCCAGCCGGTAATGGTCCTGGTGGGAATGTCACACATTTCCACCTCGCCATGCCGAAAGCCAGGCCTCATAATCGATGAGACGCATCAGGCGCGAGACTGTGCCCACCTCCATTCGGATCATGTCGCGGAATGCCACCTCGATAGCCGCACGATCGAGAATAGCCATCCCGGCCAGATGACCGTCCATAAGCAATTCCCTGGCTTTGACTCGATGATGACGAAAGACTGCATATTGATAGTCTGTATGCCCTCCTTTCGATCCTCTTCGCTGGATCGAAGGCGGGAGCTCTTTCGAAAAGGCTTCACGAATGAGTGACCGGTTAATTCCGTTCCGGACCCACATCCAGCTTGGAATGCGGAGGCAGGTTTCGATCAGGGGTTGCGCCAGCAGGGGAAAGGACATTTCCAGTGCGTCACCACGGTCAAAGCCAAGAAGATGAAATTCGGCATCCCTTATCATCATTAGGTGCTCATGCTTCCCATGACCAAGCCTCGATACCGACTTGTTCCCCCTGCCCTGCGGCTGGGCGATTGCCACCTGCCTGACTTCCTCCGACAAAAACTGGAAATCCCTTCGGACTGTCCGGCGCGAGAATCCAAGGGCCTTGAGCATCCCCTGCTTCACAACATGGGTGACCGATGCATCCGCCGCGTCCGCAATGTCCCTTGCGACGCGAAGAGAGAAGATGCCGGGCCCAAAATGCCGAAGCGCATCTGCCAAAGGAGCAGAACTTTGCAGGTGCGCGAAAACATTATCGCCTCCGGCTCCATTCAGGGACCTGGAAGCCCCCAACTTGTATCCAGTTTCAAGGGCGGCTCGATCGACACCCTGCACAAATGCGCGCCTATAGGGATGAGGGAGGCTTGCTGCGGCCGATCTGTCGAGCTCCACTTGCCCCGGATCGAGCTTCTGTTCGATCAGTTCGCCGCCAAGATAGTCCATTGCTTCGAGAGCGTAATTTCGTTCATCGCCAATCCCTTGACCAAAATGGTAATTTATAGCCGTAAATGGATGAGCGAGGTCTGCAAGGATACTTGCAATCAACGATGAATCCAGACCTCCCGAATAGTCGAGCAGGATTCTCCCTGGGCGTCGAACCTCAAAGGAGATGGATCGCTTCACATGCCGGCGCAGCAATTCGACTGCCTCTTCCGGGTTCGATATCGCACTTGCCTGCGCATATTGTATCGGATCCCACAGCTGTTGACATATTATCTCAGCAGGCGTGACGATCAGGGCCTCACCCGATTTGAGCGACCTGAGACCAGCAATTGAAGTCTGTGATGACGGCTGCCAGTCGGCGATCATCGATTCGATCAGATGCCTCTCATCCAATGAAAGAGATGGCACGATCTTTCTCAGCAGACGGGCATCGTCTGAAACCGCAATGAAACTTCCGCATCGCCTCCAGAACGCCGGCAAAGTGGAAAAGGGTGAACGATATGTGGTGATTTGCCCCTGGTGAGAGTAGCAGCATATGAATGAGCCCCACAGCTGCTGAGGGGCGGTGCCGGCGCTTAATATGTCAGTCATTTGGGAAGCTGCCGCTGCAGATCCATCGAAGGCACTTGCTGGGACATGTTTCATTTCACATGCTCCCAGGACAATTCCAACGTCGCCCGCAAGCCTATTCGTTTCCAGACGGGATGCATAAGCTCTGATGCCCGCCGTCTCAAAGGCGAGGTCAAGGCCCTCTGGAATGGGAAGTCCCAAGGTGAGCGCAATATCCCTTTGGTTGTCGATTGCCGAGCCGATGAGCAGAAGATAGCTCCTGCTCATCGGAACACGCGTATGGGGTAATATCCACGCACGAACTCAGGCGCCTGCAACAACACGTGGTCGCCATTCTGGACCCAGCAGTGCGCTTTGAAGGGGTTGATAGCGACGCCCACCACAACCATCGCATCGTGCCCGGCCGACACCAGAAATTCCTGCAAAGCCAGAGCCTGCGGCAGACATTGGTTTTCAACAGGCAACCAGCGCATGACTGCCTCGAACGACCGTACAGATTGTTCAAGCGATGCCTTCGGTTCGAGGGCTTGAATGCGGTGCCGAGCCTTGCCCGAAATCGCTTCGAATTTTGCAAAATGGCCGGATCGCATCAGGAAAGCGCGAACGAGGCAAATATAGGCTGCCAGACAGGATCTCAGATCTCGAGGCCCTTTCCCCGTATCCAGTTTGACCCTGGGACCACTCACTATGACCGGCGTCAGCGCATCAGCCCGGAAATTGGACAAGGCGCATGATCTGAACGCGGGATTGGCAAGGTCAGGAGCGCCAGATTGAAGGCCCTTTGCTTGTATGGCGAAGTACCGGTCCGCCACGCAATCCAAGAAGACCCAGTACTCTTCAACCAAGCAACAACTCAAGGTTTCGGTGAGCTGATAATACATAAGCACCCCCAGAAAAGCCCGGCGAGCGCAAAGCTCGCCGAGCCAGAGGTTCAGTCTTCGATGCCGATCTGGCGCTGGAATGCGGGCAGGTCGCTGCCGGGTTCCGGATTTCCGCCCTGGGTCACGATAGAGGCGGCACCGAGGTCGATGACATCGACATTCTGTTCGATTTCATTCTGCATGATACATTCCTCATATTGCGTCGCGATGTTGCGACATCGAGGATTGTATCCGCATGCTAACCCGTACTCGTTCATATATAAGCTGGCCCAGGCGACACATATTTATGGGCATATCTCGCAAATCGACGGTGAAGCGCATAGCCAGCCTGATTTCAATCCGTTGATGGTCCACTCAAGCGCGCCGAAATTGCCGCCACATGTTCAATTCGACGTCGATGGTAGCTCCACAGGCGACGTCTCAGGTTCAAATGGACGTTGTTTGCAACTGGATTGACCAGTTGAGCAATCTCCCGGTCCGCTCGACGAAAGTACGCCATTTCGGCCAATCTGACATAAGCGAGCCGCTCATTACTGCGCTCGACCACGGCGGCAAATTCAAGGTTGCCGGTCGCGGCTACCAAAGTCTGGAAGAATGCCCCCACATGATGCACGCGCAAAAGGTCATTTGACGGAATGGGATTTCCACTGAAGTCGGACATGGTACGCACAAGCGCATCTTCGGTGGAAGCGTTGACAGCGGACTGGATATGATGCGCATGCCATGCGTAGAAGTGAAATAGCCGTTCCCGATCTGGCACCAGCAGACGAAATCCGCCATCGATATGAGCCTCGACCAAGGATTCGCCTGCAAGTCGATGCATAGCATCACGAACCGGCGTCAGACTGACGCGATGGCGGTCTGCAATCAGAGTCATGTCAATTCGCTGGCCGACTACGAAGCGACCATCAAGGTAGTCGGCCTTGATCGCGCGATAGATGCGTTCGTGATTGGCGGGTTCGGGAGCCACTGTCAGCCGGCACCTACGGGAGCTGTTCGCCATCTCGGCGTTAACTGTCGCGTCAGCTTTGACAGGCTCCTCTCGGAAATGACCTCAACACATAGTCGCTCCAACTCCTGCAAATCACCCGCAGCCAGCTGGAATGGGTAAGACATATTCTGTCCAAGGTAGAGCAGCGGAATGAGGATATGGCCGGTGGAAAGGCACAAATGATATGTGCAACGAAGATGGTCATCCAACTTCGACTTCGGGTTGCCAGACTCGATTTCTCGCAGCCAACGAACACCCATGCCCAGTGCCCGGGCAAGCTCGCGTTGCGTCAGCCCCTCCCGCTTCCGTGCAAGCTCGATGCGTTTACCTGAGAGCTCCTTAACGTAGGAGAGCAACGGCTCATCAGCTTCGGAAGCCGCGATATTACGCGACATATCCGCACCTCCTTAGTGAGAGAACCCGCCAAGGCATCTTCTGCAGGTGCGAACATGTGTGCATAACATACAGAGGTCAAATACATTCATTGTCATTATGACAACATCGTTACACTCCTCATTGCGAGTGGGAGCCGCACTAAATCTCACGATAAATCGCTGTTTCCGATCATTTGCCGCAATCAGAAGCTCAACCTTAACTGCGCAACCGTCGTTAGCGCCACGCTCGCGGCGTGACGTGCTCCCCAAAACTCCTCCAGTCATAACTGGAGTCCGGGGTTATCATCGTGCCCTTGTGGGCGGGGCTGCACAACCCGCCTGGCAGCATCGGCGGGCGTCAGCCCGCTTATCCCGCTATGCGGCCGCACATGGTTGTAATCGTAGCGCCAGTTGCTCAACACCGAGCGGGCATGGCTCAATGACGCGAACAGCGTCTCGTTCAGGCATTCGTCGCGCAAGCGACCATTAAAGCTCTCGAAATAGCCGTTCTGCTGTGGCTTGCCGGGGGCGATGTAATGCCACTCGATCTGCCTGTCCTGCGCCCAGCGCAGGATCGCCAGGCTGGTCAGCTCGGTCCCGTTGTCGCTCACGATCATCAGCGGCTTGCCGCGAGCCGCGATGATCGCATCGAGTTCGCGGGCAACACGGGCGCCCGATAGCGACGTGTCGGCCACCAGCGCGAGGTTCTCGCGCGTGAAGTCATCTACCACGGCCAGGATGCGGATCCGCCTGCTACACACCAGCGTGTCGCTGACGAAGTCCAGGCTCCAGCGCTGGTTCGGCCCTTGCGGCAAGGTCATCGGTGCTCGCGTGCCCATCGCGCGCTTGCGACCACGTCGGCGACGCACCCGCAGGTTCTCTTCGCGATATAGTCGCAGCAGCTTCTTGTGGTTCATGACCAGCCCCTCGCGCGCCAGCATGATCCCCAGCCGTCGGTAACCGAACCGGCGACGCTCGAGCGCGATCTCGCGAAGACGCGACCGCAGGTCGCCATCATCACTACGCCGATGCGCATAGCGCATCGACGATCGATCCACGCTGAGAATGGCGCACGCCCGACGCTCGCTGATGCCGAAGGTCTGTCGAACATCCTCGACAGCCCTTCGGCGAGCGGCAGGCTTCACCAGTTTTTTGAGGCAACCTCCTTCAGCACTGCATTGTCGAGCATCGCATCGGCCAGCAGTCGCTTCAGCCGCGCGTTCTCGTCCTCCAGCACCTTCAGCTTGCGCGCCTGCGACACATCCATGCCGCCATAGCTCGCCTTCCATTTGTAGAACGTCGCGCTGCTCACGCCGTGCTTGCGACACACATCCGCTGTCGATGACCCAGCTTCCTGCTCCCGCAGGATCGCTATGATCTGCTCCTCGCTAAACCTGCTGCGCTTCATCTCCGTCCTCCTCAATGAAGAACCTTAGCTCAAACTGGCGGAGTTTCTGGGGAGCACGTCAGGCGGCAATGCGCCCCTTCCTGTCGGCCCTAATTGAAACCGCGTTGCTCCAAAGTGGACATCGGATCACCAGGGGGAATGCCGTAATTCCATTTGGCCTGATGCAGGTAGGCGGCATATATATTGCCGCAAACCTGTCGAGATCACACCATGTCCCTTCAATCTGCGGCCATACCCTATCGCTACGATGCAGATGGAGAACTGGAAATTCTGCTGGTGACGTCACGAAAGAAGAGACGCTGGGTACTTCCGAAAGGGCACGTGCGACCGGGTATGGGGGCGCATTCATCAGCAGCGAAGGAAGCATTTGAAGAAGGTGGCGTGATCGGTCGAACTGAGGTGGATCCGATCGCGAACTATGTTCGCAAGAAACAGAACGCTTCTCATGAGGAGGAGCAGAGCGTGACCGTTCATCCTCTGGCAGTCACTACAGAAGCGCCAGTGTGGCCCGAAATGCGTCAGCGTGAGCGCAGATGGGTCTCAATATCGGATGCGCTTTCACTGGTGGAGCAGAGAGGAATGCGAAAGGCTATCGTGGCCTTTGATCGCGCATTTAGCCCAGTGTATTCAAAGCCCGTCAGCGGAGACTGACCAGCGCCCATCTGGGCCGTTCGACAGCGATATGCCCGCGCCCAAAACCGGACATTCGTATTGCGATTGGGTGCGGGACATTTCTGCGGTGCACAATCATAGGAGAAGTGGCGGATTTCGGTTGAAGCCGACGTTCGCAATTCCGCCGTAATCGTCCCCTGAACGGGCAACCGTTGGGTCGGATTCCGTGGTCGAAACACAGCCAAAGCTCGAAGCCGACGCGTGCTTCAATGCTCCTCGAAGTCGCACTACTTTTCCTCTTCGCCAAGCTGAGCGGGTGGAGGAGAAGGAACGGCAGAGCCGCGCCGGTTCGGCATTTGCACCGTTTTCTGACTATCTGGCGAACCGCCATTTTTTGGCATAATTCGCTCGACGAGGGTGGCAGCAACTAGCAGCAAGACTGCAAGGGCAGTGCCCACCAGCACCAGAATATACTGCCCGGCTCCGGCGGTTATGCCCACGGCCGCTGCCATCCAGAGACTGGCCGCCGTTGTCATGTTGCGCACATCGCCGCCTCGCACGAAGATTAGGCCTCCGGCGATGAAGCCGATAGCCTGGGCCAACCCTTGTATGACACGGACAGGGTCGCCCTCTCCATGGTGTTCCACAAGTTCCAGGGCAGACAAGGTAAGCATGCCTGAGCTGAGCGCGACGAGGCCATGGGTTCGTAACCCTGCATCATGGCCGTGGCGTTCGCGTTCGAACCCCAGGACAAGGCCTAGAAGCGTTGCGAGCCCGAGCCTCATGAGGGTGACGGGGAGATCGTCCTCAAGCATTTTCGGCACTCGGCTTGAAGGTGATGACGCGGTAGAGGTAATACAGCAGCACTGCCGCCATAATCGCAAGGCCAGCCGGTTCCAGATAACGATCTACGGCCGAAAATTGCTGGCCGAGAAAATATCCAGCGCCTGCAAGAACACTGTTCCACACAGCCGATCCCAACGTAGTCAGGAAGATAAACCGTGGAAAAGGGGTGCCGAACAGGCCTGCCGGAATCGAGATCAACGTGCGCAGACCAGGAATGATGTGAGCGACGGGAATGGCCCATGAGCCGTGCCGGTCGAACCAGTCATCGATGCGATCGATTTCGCTGGCCGACAGCGTAAGCCAGCGCCCATGGCGGTCAGCCAGCTTTTTCAATCGCCGTTCGCCACATTTGCTTGCCAGCCACCACCAGAAGGCCGCGCCAGTGACCGTCCCTATCGTGCCGGATATGATGACAAGCATGATGTTGAGGCCGCCGTCAGCCGCAGTGTAGCCCGCCAGGGGCATAATGACTTCAGAAGGTATGGGCGGAAACACATTTTCCAGCAGCATGAGCAGCGCGATGGCGCAGTAGCCCATCTGCTCGACAATGGCGGTGATCCATTCTGTCATACGCCGCTATCCCGAAAATCGTGAAGATTTGCAGTTCATCACCAGGGCACCCCAGCGTCGTGCATCCCACGCAAATCCGCGTGCGGCGCTATCATCTTGGATCGACATCAGGCATTGTCCTTGCGTCGGCGGGTTTCCCAGCCCTTCTTCGCGGCCGCAGAGCGCTTTTCCGCGCTCTGGTTCGATCCGCCCTTGCGACCGCCTTTGCGCGAACTCTCGTGGTTCTCCTTCTTGCCGCGGCCAGAGCCGGATTTATTTCCGCCCCCGGACTCCTTGTTGACCGTCGCCCAGGCGCGCCTCTCTGCCTCCTCCTTGCCTACACCGCGGTCCTCATAGCCTTCTTCGATATGCTCGGCCTTGCGCTTCTGTTTGTCGGTGTAGCTCGACTTGTCTCCGCGAGGCATGATCCGTCTCCTTGTCGGTTGCCCCCGCCAATCCTTTGAACGCAGCAACGGCCAATTCGTCCCGATCGGTGTCGATCGGCTCGCCGCAGCATCTTTAGTTAGGTCGCGTTGACAAAGTGAGGCAGCCATTTGCGGATGGCCGCGAGGTTCAGGAAGCTTGCGAAGGACAAAGCTGTTTTGTCGTAACGCGTGGCGACACGGCGGAACTGCTTGAGTTGCCCGAACATGCGCTCGATGCGGTTGCGGTCACGATAGCGGCGGAAGTCGCAGGGAATGGGCTCTCGGCGATTGGCCTTGGGCGGGATGATCGGCAGGATGCCGCGTATCAGCAGGTTTTCGCGAACGGCGTCACCATCGTAGCCTTTGTCGGCCAGCAGCGCCTTGGGCTTGGCGACGGGGATCGCCATCAGGGCATCGACAGCGCCATAGTCGGACGCTTCACCGCCGGTCAGGATGAAGCCGATAGGGCGTCCCTGATTGTCACAGCGGGCGTGGACCTTGCACGTAAAGCCGCCGCGTGATCGACCAAGAGCTTGCGCACAAGCCCCCCTTTTCCGCCCACTGCCGATACGTGGCCGCGAACTATGGTGCTGTCGATCATGTGCTGCCAGTCGTCGGTCAGTCCCAATTCCACCAATGTCGCCAGGATTGCATCCCACACGCCTTGTTCGGCCCAGCGCCGGAACCGCACATAGACCGAGTTCCACAGGCCATAGCGTTCGTGCATATCCCGCCACGGACAGCCGACCCGCAGAACATGCAGCATGCCGTTGAGGAAACGCCGGTTGTCATGGGCAGGACGGGACTTGCGGCCGCGCTCCGACGGCAGAAGCCCCGCGATCACATCCCATTCCTCGTCCGTCAGATCGCCGCGGCTCATCATCGCTCCTCGCAAAGAGAAGCTGTGAATCAGAAATCAGGCAGATTGGGAATCCACTTTGTCAACGAGACCTAGAAACCGCGCCTTGCCCCGTTCTGTACAGATCCAAGCGCCCCTTGGCCGCACGACGAAATAACGCATCTATCGGCTGGATATGAGGTGAAGCCTGGCAGTTTTCGGGGCCTTGAATGGACCGGTCGCCCAATAAAGATGACAAGGCGGTATGTTGCACCATTCGAAGTCTCGCCGAACTTGGGCAAAATTGCGGTCGATGAGAGGGCCGATGGCAGTACGCATCTGATATGCCGCGAGGACAGCAGTCGGCTTTAGCGCCAGGGCGGTCTCGTGCATGATAATATCCGCCTCTGCATCGCCCAATGTCGAGAACGGCAGGCCGGTAAGAATGCAGTCGGCTCTGCCGCAGGTTTCTGCGGCGATATGTCGGCGGACATCTCGCGCTGATCCCTCGACCACCACCAAGCGCGGATCGTCGCACTGCTCACGCAGCTTGGCAACGAAGGCTTGACTTGTTTCAATCGCGATCAGCTGCGCATCAGGACGCATGCGCCTGAGCATCTCGAAGGTGAACCTGCCGCTGCCCGGTCCATATTCGACGAGGGTCTTGATGTTAGACCAGTCCAGCGGGGCCAGCATGCGGCGCACCATTCGGGCGCTTGCGGGAAAGGCTGAGCCGACCATGGACGGGTGCCGAACGAACTCCGTTGCGGCAATCCATCCTGTGTCTTTCACGAAGCTTTCTCCCTGAATACTGATTGGAGCGAGGATGTCGGCTCAGCCGGGATAGGGATTTTTCTGCAGCAAACCGGCCAGATGCGCGGCGTTGCCAGCCACCATCTTTGCGGTTTCCGTTACCTTGTCCGGCGTCGTCTCCAAATCCTTGAAATCCGTAGAGCCCATCGCCTCGCCGACCCAATAGCATGCAGCGACCGCTGGAATGGTCCAGCCTACGTCGTTCAGGGCCTGGAAAAGCTGGGCGGATGAAAAATGCGCGCCGTCCTCATTGCCAACGATCGCCGCCACCGCGACTTTCTCATAGCTGGGCATGCGGCCCTGATCGTCTGTCTCCGAGAGAAACGCGTCCATCCGTTCGAGCACGCGCTTGGCGACGCTGGATATCTGCCCCATCCAGATCGGGCCGCCGAAGATCAGGATGTCGTGCGCGAGTATTTTCTCGCGCAGCGCAGGCCAGGCATCGCGGTCCCCTTCGTCGGATGTCACTCCGGCTTTGATATCGAGCGCTGCCACCCGAACTGTTTCGGTAATCGTGACCTGATGGTCGGAAAATGCGTGTTTCAGCACCGCGATCATCGCGTCGGTTGAGCTTGCCTCGTTCGCGTCGCTCTTGAGCGTGCAGTTGAGAGCCAGGGCCTTGAGCGGCATCGATCATCTCCTTTGGTGTCGGCTGCCGCAGGCGTGCGATCACCCGTTCTCAGACAAGAGAACTCATCGGCGGGAAAAGGGTTCTGTCTTCAAAGGAGATGCCGCCATGACCGAGACCGCCCATATGATCCAAGAAGATGCGCTTCCCGGGCATGAGAGCAAACTTGAGCCAAAGCCCGACTGGCAGCCCCGCTACAATGGTTCGGAGCGTCTAAAGGGCAAGGTTGCGATCATTACCGGCGCCGACAGTGGCATTGGACGCGCTGTAGCAGCGCTCTATGCCCGTGAAGGCGCTGACATCGCCATCGTCTATCTGCTGGAGGATGACGATGCCGTCGAAACGAAGCGGATCGTCGAGGCCGAAGGCTGCAAGGCGATCACCATCCGCGGCGATATCGGGGAGAAAGATTTCAGCGATGAGATCGTGCGCAAGACGCTCGATGCATTCGGCAGGATCGACATTCTCGTCAACAATGCCGGCGAGCAGCATCCCGATGAGGACATCACCGACATAACCGAGGAGCAGCTGCGTCGAACCTTCCAGACGAATATCTTTGGCATGTTCTTTCTGACGCAGGCCGTGCGCCCACACCTCAAGCCGGGCGCGGCGATCGTCAATTGCACGAGCGTGACCATGTACCAAGGCAGCAAGGATCTGCTGGACTATAGCTCGACCAAGGGTGCGATCACGGCCTTTACCCGGTCATTGTCGGAAAATCTGGTCGGCGATGGCATTCGTGTGAATGCGGTCGCACCAGGACCGATCTGGACCCCGCTCAATCCATGCGGTGGCGCGAAACCTGAGAAGCTGGAGCATTTTGGCGAGAGCACGCCCATGGGGCGGCCAGGCCAGCCCAATGAAGTTGCGCCAGCCTTCCTGTTCCTCGCCTGCGAGGATTCCAGCTACATGTCCGGGCAGGTGCTCCATCCAAATGGCGGGATCATTGTGAACGGCTAGATCGCTTCGTCAAGGGCGCGCGGGATATCGCGACCCGATGCCCCGAGCCTCCAAATCGAGCTCGGCCCGGCAAATGAGTACAGAAATTTTACCCGATGGAAGGAACTGAGATGACGGACTTGAGCCAAATCAAGGAGCATATGGAAATCATCGGCGCAGATGGTGTCCATATCGGCACTGTCGACAAGGTCGAGGGTGATCGGATCAAGATGACGAAGGCGGACAGCGGGTCGCACGCCGACCACCATCATTATTTTTCCGGAGGGCTGGTGGCCGCTGTCGAAGGCAACCAGGTGCGTCTGTCTGCAGCCGGTTCAGCAGCCGTTCTGCTGGAAGAGGAGAAAGGCGGCGAGCCGCTCACCGACAAGTCGTCATAAGTGCGAAGAAATAGCCGGCCCCTTTGGGCCGGCCACTTCTCTCTGATCAGTAGGGGTAGTTGATCCCGTAATAGCTATACACCTCTCGCCCATAGGCGCGATCGTAGGCTGGCTCGCTGTCGCTTGCGTAGCGGGGCGCCTTTTCCAGAACGCTCTTGTCGAGATTGACGACATAGCCGCCCTGATCGGTGTCGTAGGTCAGTACGTCCCAGGGTAGCGGGTAATAATCGCTCCCCAGCCCGAACAGGCCGCCGAACTGAAGCACGGCATATTCCACCTTGCCCGAGCGCTTTTCGACCATGAAATTGTAAATCGAGCCGAGCTTTTCGCGCTGCGCGTTGTAGACGGTGGTGCCCTCGACCTTGTTCGAGGCGATGAGGCGATTGGTTTCGTCCGTGACGATGTCGGTCTGTGCCATGACATCTCTCCTTCCACGTGGTGGGTGTTCAGGGCGAACGCGACAGATGGAAGGGTTATCCCGTTGCATTATGCCTGATCGTCGGACCGCCCGTAAAAGCTGCTCAACCGCTCCTCAGACATCGTTGTGAATTGGCATCACGTCCGAAAAGCTTGACCGTGGACGGTACGGATACCATGCTGGCATACCGATCACATCAAGGGGTCCCGACCTAACCACTGTCAGGCCACGGCGCGCGTCCCGTCGGCATCGATGATATCGCAGAAATGCACTTGCGCCTTTCCCTTAGCCTTAGATCGATACAGTGCGCCGTCAGCACATTCCATCAAACCGTCCAGATCCAGACCATGCACAGGCGCAAGTGCGATCCCGATACTGACGGAGATGCGCATCTCCGTGCCATTGATCTCGTAAATGTCGGAAACCTGGCGAATGATGCGTCGCGCGAGGAGCTCCGCCTGGTCTTGATGTTGGACGCCGGGCTGAAGCACGACGAATTCGTCTCCGCCGATCCTGCCTACCACATCGTCGCCGCGCACCGTAGCAACAAGGCGCTGTGCGACCTGAACCAGCATCGCATCGCCGACTGGGTGCCCGAATTGATCATTGATGGCCTTGAACCCGTCCAGATCGAGATAATGGAGGGCAATTTGCTGATTGTCGCGACGAGATGTCGCTCGGGCCAGAAATGACTCGCGTACCAGCAGCCTGTTCGCGAGGCCCGTGAGTGGATCATAGCGTGCCAGCGTTCCCAAGTCATGTTTGGTGGTGAGATGCTCAACGGCCGATCGATAGAGATGGCGGACGGACTCGATACTCATCACGGCAACAACGAAGAGTAAGATCGCTTCCAGGACGAAAAATTGCGCATGCAGAACGCTAGGCCCTGCAAGCATCGCGTGTGTGAGCATGGCCAGCGAAACCGGTACTACGCAGATCGTCTGGCTTATCAGGCATAACCGGGGCCTGCCCGCGTTTCGAGAGACTATACCAGCTCCAAAGGTGAAAATGAGGCTTACGGTTGCAAGATGGATGAGGGGTTGATGTGCGGAAAGCACCCCCACATTGAGGGCTGCGATCAACGCTGCGCAGCCATAGGTCAGCCAAGCGTAGCGCCTCTCCCATATTCTGAGTGCACTTACGTCCTGCGTTATCCCCCCAGCACGGTGATAGCTGCGGATGTTCATGAGGCGGGAAATCGTTATCGAGGCTGCGCCGCATATCAGCGCCAATATGATTCCATCGCGCGAGCTTAGGAAGACCAGAGTTCCGACCAAAGCGTAGAGGATGCCGAACCCCAAAACCGGTGCGCTCATCGAAAAGAGCGTTGCAACCAGATCGCGATAGACCGCATCCGGCAACAGTAGGTCGGCTCGCCGGCTAAAGATAGCTGGCACCGACCGCCGGTCGATCGTGGATGCACGTCTCTCCATGCTCTCATAATGCTATAATAGCGTTAACGATTTGTTATTATCTCGGGGTTGCAGCGGACTTGAATTGGTGCTCACGCCAGCCGCTGTAGCATTCTCGAGTTAACGGCTGTTTCTTCGAACAGCGACGGTTAAGACCTGCTTCTGATCTGCAGTCCAAGCCCGAAATGACCCAGCTCAAGCATCCAACTCAGGCTGAAGTCATCAATTCATCACGCCTTTCAGCTTCAACTAGATCGCATCCTTTCTCCCAGATATAGGTGCGCGGGCATCGGGAGTATAAGCCATTGGTCTCAACCGGAGATGACGCCGCAACCATTCAGGATTTGCAAGCGATAGTCGCTCGCTCGCGTCTGGACTCAGATCGCCTTAAGCTCGCCCTTGCGGCGGGCGCGATCGTGGGCACCTGGTTCTGGGACGTCCCTGCTGACCGCTTCACGGTCGATGAAGCTTTTGCCAAGGCTTTCGGCCTCGATCCGGCGTCAGGGCGGGACGGTCTCAGTCTCGAGAAGATCGTTGAGACGGTTCATCCAGAGGATCGCGCTGGCCTTATGGCCGCCATACAAGAGGCGCTCGCGAGGGGCGGCCGCTATGCCCACCAATATCGTGTATGCCGCACAGATGGCCAGTACCATTGGATCGAGGCCAACGGGCATGTCGTCCATGACGGTGAGAGCAAGCCGATCAGCTTTCCAGGCGTTATTATCGATATTGGCGAACGTCGCCGGGTCGAGGCCGAACGCGACAGCGCGCGGGCGCTGCTGACCAATTTCGTCGAGGCGATGCCCGGCGTCGTCTACGCCAAGGATCGCGATGGCCGGCTGATGATCGGCAACCATGGTACGAGCGAACTCATCGGCAAAGCACCAAGGGATTTTATCGGCCGCACCGATCTGGAAGTGCTGGAGGACAGGCAGCAGGCCGCCATGGTCATGGCGACCGACCAGCGGATCATGGCCAGCGGTCGGTCCGAACAGGTCGAAGAGGATGTGAATTTTCCTGATGGTCGGCGCGCGATCTGGCTGTCGACCAAATCACCCTTGCGGGATGCCGATGGCACGGTGGTTGGACTTGTCGGAACGTCGCTCGATATAACCGAGCGCAAGGCGATCGAAGCCAGTCACCGCGAAATCGAGGAGCGCTACCGGCTGGCCATCGGCGCGACCACCGACGTCATCTGGGATTGGCGTCTCGCCGATGGCCATGTCATCTGGAACGAGGCGCTGGCTGCTCGCTTTGGACATGCGCAAAAGACCACAAACGCGCAATGGTGGCTGGACCACATTCACCCCGACGATCGCGAACGGATTGAGGCCGGCATTCATGCCGTGATCGATCATGGCGGCTCCAGCTGGACCGACGAATATCGCTTCCAGCGTGCTGACGGCAGTTACGCTTTCGTGCTCGATCGCGGCGCCGTGCTGCGCAGTGAGTATGGCGCTCCGGTACGAATGATCGGCGCGATGCTCGACCAGACCGAGCGCAAGTCGGCACAGGCCGCGCTCGCCGAAAGTGAAGAGCGGCTCCGCCTCGCGACCGATGCGTCCGATATTGGCTTTTGGGATGTCGACATCGTCGAAGACGTGCTGATCTGGCCGGCGCGCACCAAGGGCATGTTCGGTATCTCGCCTGATGTCCCGGTGTCGATGCGCGACTTCTATGCGGGACTGCATCCCGACGATCTCGAGGCTACCAGTGCAGCATTCGCGGACGCCGCTGATCCCGATCAGCGCGCGCTTTACGATGTCGAGTATCGCACCGTCGGCAGGGAGGACGGAGTCGTCCGCTGGGTCGCAGCGAAGGGGCGCGGCGTTTTCGAGAAAGATCGCTGCGTCCGGGTGGTCGGCGTCGCGATCGACGTCACCGCGCGCAAGGCTGATGAAGCGCAACTGCGCGAACTCAACGAGCGGCTCGAACTGCGCGTGGCCGAGGAAGTCGCAGAGCGGACGAAGGCGGAGGATGCGTTACGCCAAAGCCAGAAGATGGAGGCGGTCGGTCAGCTGACCGGCGGCATAGCGCATGACTTCAACAATATGCTTGCCGTCGTTGTCGGCTCGCTGGACCTCCTGACCCGGCGGATGGGCGACTCTGATCCCAGGGCGCGGCGCTATGTCGATGCGGCGATGGACGGCGCACGCCGTGCCGCCCAACTCACCCAGCGCCTGCTTGCCTTTTCGCGACAGCAGCCGCTCAAGCCCGAACCGATCGACGCGAACAAGCTGGTTGCCGGCATGTCCGACCTCCTGCGCCATACGCTGCCCGATTTCCAGCCGGAGACGGTTCTGGCAGGCGGCTTATGGCGCACGTTCGCAGATCCCAATCAGCTTGAAAATGTCATCCTGAACCTGGCGGTCAACGCGCGCGATGCCATGCCCGAAGGCGGTAAGCTGACGATCGAAACCGCCAACTGTCACCTCGACGCGCACTACGCCGCCGGCCATCTCGGCGTTCCGGCAGGCCAATATGTGATGATCGCCGTGAGCGACACTGGCAGCGGCATGCCTGATGAGGTCATCGCGAAAGCGTTTGATCCGTTCTTCACCACCAAGGAGGTGGGGCGCGGCACTGGGCTGGGGCTCAGCCAGGTCTACGGTTTCGTCAAACAGTCGGGCGGACATGTTAAAATCTATTCCGAGATTGGTGAAGGGACGACGGTGAAGGTCTACCTTCCTCGTTTAACTGGGGTGGTGGATGAGCAAGAAGGCGTTCGCAATGAGCCTGATCTTCCGCTCGGCGAAAGCCAGGAGGTCATTCTCGTAGTGGAGGACGAGCCGGGCGTCAGGCAATTCTCGGTCGATGCCCTCAGCGAACTTGGCTATCGCGTGCTAGAGGCTGATGGGGCGGCCGCAGCACTCAAACTGATCGAAGCTCATCCTGAAATCACGCTCATGTTCACCGATGTGGTGATGCCCGAGGTCAACGGTCGCAAGCTTATGGATGAGGCGCGCAAGCGTCGCCCTGACCTCAAGGTGCTGTTCACGACGGGCTATACCCGCAACGCTGTTGTCCATAACGGCGTGCTCGATCCGGGTGTACACCTGGTCGGCAAGCCGTTCACGGTCGAGGAACTGGCAATGGCAGTGCGTCGCGCGATCGAGGAAGAGACCGGCTAGGGCGTTCCGGCGTCCAACTGCCGATTGGACGGAACCGTCATGATGCTCGTTGGGTTTTTTCAGCAGACCTCATTCAAGGAGAGTATCATGAGCATCGAAGGCAAGGCCAAGGAAGCCGCCGGCTACGTGAAAGAAGAGATCAACGAGCACGGCAAGTCGCCCGAAGCGCAGAAGAAGGCGCAGGAAGGTCGCGATCTGCGAAATGAGGGCCGTGTCGAGGACGGCAAGGCTCCCAAGACTACACCGGTCGGAAACGGCGCGGAATAAGCACCGCTGACCATGAGCAAAAGAGAGCGCCGTCTTTAAGGACGGCGCTCTTTTCTGTGGACGGTGCTTGCGGAGGCATGGATCAGTCCAGCGGATTGCGATCGGCATAATTCGGCTGAATGTTGTTAGAAGATGCCGCAATTCGGAATCTTTTATGATGGCAACTACCGCCGGCAGGATCACGACGACAGGCAATAGCGGCAGCGAAACCCTTGGGCATGATCTTCGGTTATAGACGACCGACCGCCATATGACATGCAAAAGGCGGGTTTAAGGTGAGCAGATATTTCAGCGCCCGTATCTGAACGGCGTGTCGGTCGGAAGCCGACACCGCGTGAACGGCAGCTACCCTCGAAACCCGGCTCCCAACCGGACGGTCGCCTACCGGCCAGTCTTGGGCATTCAGATTGGGAAAGGAGACGGACTGCACCTGGGGACCCAAAATCGGCGGCTGAACGGCCGCCAAGGGTCGAGCGTCGACAGCTACCGTCAAGTGAGGACGGGATCATGCGCGCTTGCGGTCGGTCAGCGGAGTTCACGGCTGGAGAAGAGCGCCATGTACCCAGAACAAATGCCGGGCGAGGATGATCAGGCCGACATGAAAGGCACATCGATGGACGATATGCCTGGAACCGATGGTGCCGGACGAGGAGATCGATGGCGATGCCGAACAGCAGGCCGACGAGCTTAAAAAGCTCAACGGAGGGTCGCAGAAAAGCTGGAGGCGGCTTACGGTGATTATCATCAATCCTGTCAGCGACTTGCCGCTGACAGGGTTATTTGTTTGTCGTGAACTTAGAAATGGAAGATTACGCTTGCCATAGGACGGAAGCTGGGACTGTCAGGAATTTCGTGTGCGGCGAGGCATAATGGGCAACAAGGAGACCCAATATGTCCCGACGGAAAGAACCCTCGATACCGAACGACATTCTCGATCAGTTGCTGGCCGGCACTGACGCGGCGGCGGCGCTCAGCCAGGGCGGCTTACTCGATTCCCTGAAGAAGGCTTTTGCCGAACGGGCCCTCAACGCGGAGATGGATCATCATCTCGGGCGCGATGACCAGGTCGGCAACAACCGCAATGGCTATGGTCGCAAGACAGTGGCGACCGATAACGGGCGGATCGAGATCGAGGTGCCGCGCGATCGGGCCGGCAGTTTCGATCCGCAGCTGATCGCCAAATACCAGCGGCGCTTCCCCGGCTTCGACGACAAGATCATCTCGATGTATGCGCGCGGCATGAGCACCCGGGAGATCACGGGCCATCTGCGCGAACTATATGGCATTGATGCTTCGCCCGATCTGATCAGCACGATCACCGACGCTGTGCTGGAGGAAGTCGCGGCCTGGCAGCAACGCCCGCTGGACCCGGCCTATCCGCTGGTCTTCTTCGATGCGATCCGGGTCAAGATCCGCGATGAGGGCATGGTCCGCAATAAAGCTATCCACATCGCCCTGGGCGTCATGGCCGACGGCACCAAGGTGGTCTTGGGGCTATGGCTGGAACAGAATGAAGGCGCCAAATTCTGGCTGCGCGTCATGAATGAACTGCGCAACCGCGGCGTCGAGGACATCATGCTGGCCGTCGTCGATGGCCTCAAGGGCTTTCCCGACGCCATCACTGCGGTCTTCCCCGAAGCGATGGTTCAGACGTGCATTGTCCATCTGCTGCGCAACTCGATGGATTTCGTGGCGTGGAAAGACCGCAAGGCGCTCGGAACGGCCCTGAAAGCTATCTACCGTGCCGTCGATGCCGCGGCCGCCGAGGAGGCGCTGACGGCCTTCGAGGCCAGCTTCTGGGGCCAGCGCTATCCCGCTATCGGCCAGAGTTGGCGCCGGGCATGGCCCGAGGTCATCCCATTTTTCGCCTTTCCTGATGAGGTCAGGCGGATCGTCTACACCACAAATTCGATAGAAGCCTTGAACTCCAAGCTTCGCCGCGCTGTTCGTGCCCGGGGCCATTTCCCCAATGATGAGGCCGCCACCAAGCTGCTCTATCTGATCTTGAACCGATCGGAAAAAGAGTGGAAAATGCCGCCGCGCGAATGGAATATGGCGAAGGCGCAATTTGCCGTGCTCTTCGGCGAGCGTTTCATCAGGGCCATGACGGCCTGATGGTCAACCGCCTCGCCGCACACGAAATTCCTGACAGTCCCCGGAAGCTGTCCCAATCATAGGTATCGACCTGCACGCGCAGCCGAACGCCACTATTGCCGGTGATCCCACCGAGGCCGATCTCCTTGGGACCGACTTCCACGCCGACTTCATACATCCAGTCCTTCCGGTCGGGCCAGCCGCCCTTGTCATTAACCCACTGATAGCCGGCCGAAGCATAGATCAGGCCGCTTTCACCCGCACGGGCACCAAAGCGACCCTTGAGGCCATATTCAAAGTCGATGTCGGTAAAGCCCTTAGTGGCGTTGCCTTCCACGCCGACAAACACCGGACCGGGCGGCACGTTGACGCCAGCAATGCCGCTGATCAAAGCGCCGTTCATGATGGTTTCACCGGGAAAGGCGCCGAATTCGGAGCGACGATCGAAAGTATGGTAGCCGCCAAGCACGCCGACATAAGGCTCGACGCCAAAGGCATCGGTGCCGTCAGGTGCGGTTTCCTGTGCGGAGGCGATGGCAGGAAGCATTGCCAATATGGGCCACGGCGCGCCACTGGCCACGACCGGGCAGGATGCTTGCGGTATGGCGATGCCGCACATGCTCGAAGCCGGTATCTCATCCACGCGCCGGATCGCATCATCCCTGGGGCGTGCTGGATACTGGGACGGCGCGAAAATGCGCGCGATCGGTCGGAAATGCCGAGAAGGAGACGCCGACCCTGCCGATATCAAGGATCAGCCGGCTGGAAGCATGGCCGCCCAAACCCGCTCGGCCGCTTCAGGCAAAGCAGGGGTCGAATAAGTCATCCACGATGCGCTGCGCGCTGCGGGCCTCATGCGGTGAGCGTGTCTCACCTCGCGGGTTGCACGCGGCGGATCCGATAAGGACCATGGCGTGACGCCATGACCTTTCCCTTCCAACTCAGCTCGACCAACCCGTCGGCCACCAGCGGGTCGATCGCTGCGTGGAGGACCGGCATCGCCGCGCGCCACGACGGCCTTTTCGGATCAGCGCCCGCTTTACCGGCAACCATCCTTGCTACCTCACTTGGACAGATTGTAGCCTGGTCGGTACGGCGCTCCAGCAACTGCAAGACGGTGCTGCGCATTCCTCTCTCGGCCCAACGGCAATGTCAGGTGTCATGGGATCAGCTCCGGACGGTCGCCGGATTGAGGCGTCCGCCCCCAGGCTTGGCCGAGCCGCCTTGCCTGCGGCAGCGTTCCGAACAATATCTGACCTGCTCCCAATCCCGCTCCCATTTCTTGCGCCAGAAAAATGAGCGCCCGCACCCAAGGCAGATCTTCGAAGGAAGTTTCAGCTTGTGGTGGGTCATGGCAGGATCAAAGGCCGATATCGTCGAGTGCAGAGGCCACCTCGGGATCCATGGCCTGGTCAGTTTTGGGCGTCAGGCGATTGAGCGCGGTGCGCAGCCGCTGTTGCGCAACCTGCAATGTTTTATGCCGGACCTCGCGCGTGGCATTGGTTCGCCACGATCGGCTCTCGCCCAGCAGCGCCGCCCATTTCGCTTCTTCCGCTGCCAGGATTGACAATGCCAGCCGTAAGCCATCCCGGCGGCCACGCGCATAGTCCTCTTCCATGATCACCACTCGAAGATCTTACATTCCGTGCCTCGAAGACCTGCAACCACAAGGTTTGGCGCGAACGGCACTGTCGCCGGGTGGTCAGTAGTTTGCGTCAGTTTCTGAAGTGAGGCCCTGAACGGCCTTCACGACGCCGTAGCCGACGGCAGCCAGCAGACCGACCTTCACCACTGCGCCGACAATGCGAGGCGTAAAATAGCCAATGATGGCCCCCTTCGCGCCGCTGTCGCCGTCATGCTGGTCCAGCTTGGACCCTATGACCGCACCGATGATTTCCGTGATCATATCCTGCTCCCTTGTTGAGACCAAAGGAGCGCGTGACATCGCTTGAGGTTCCGCCTTCATCGTCTGGTCCATATGCGTGCGACTCAGCACATCCGCTCGAGTTTTCGCAAAACCACATCCTGAATTCGCCTGCGAGGAAATTTCCCGCCTTGACGAACCGACCGGACAAACGGAACATAAAGAGAACATTTGAGTCGTTGTCCCATGCCCACCTCATACCCCCTACCCGCCACTATGGCGGCTGATCCTATGGCTACCCTGCGTGCAGCGGTGGAGCAGGCATGCGCCGTATCGGCATCGAGATTGCCTTTCGGGATCGCCCCCATGGACGAACGGTTGGCGACCGGCGGCCTTGATGGCGGTAGCCTGCATGAGTTTGCCGCGGGATCATCGAGCCTCAATGACGATGCCGCCGCCACACTCTTCCTCGCTGGCATAGCCGCGCGCTTCGCGGCGGAGGCTGGTCAGACCGTGTGTTGGGCCATGACCGCCTTCGATCTATACGCCCCGGGCCTCGAGCAGGTCGGCCTGGGACCAGCTAAACTCCTCTATGCGCAAGGCCGAAAGGATGTTGATGTCCTCGCCATCGCCGAGGATGCGCTGCGCGACGGATCGCTCGCCTGTGTGATCGCGGAGGTGAGGTCCGCGGACATGACCGCGACCCGCCGGCTGCAGCTTGCTGCCTCGGACGGACAGACCCCCATGCTCCTCTACCGCCGCCACCGGTCCCGCGAACGCTGCCCCCTCGCCTCCCCCTCCTCCGCCATGACCCGCTGGCGCATAGGCTGCGTCTCATCGCAGCGCCTACCATGGCCGGGCGTTGGTCGTTCGCGCTGGCAGGTCGACCTGGTGCGTCAGCGCAATGGCGCGCCCTTCTCTCTCGAACTGGAGGCGTGCGATGCCAAGGGTCGCCTCGCTCTTCCTGCCCCATCTCGCGATCGAACGGCTGCGCCGCATCGAGCGGATGCGCGGGATGGCGCGATCAGCCGCGCCGCCTGACGCGGCGCAAGGGCCGCGCTTTGCGCAACCCGTCGACGATGATCCGGGCGCCTGCTCGGTGCCGCGCGGCGGCGGATGGCGGCCGGGCGCGCGATGGGCGCGTGACGGGGCGATCGCGCGCCCCAGCCAAGCGGATCTCGACGCACTTCCTGCCCATCAGCGGCCCACGATGCGCGAGATGGGACGGCGAAGCGAGCATGCAGAGCATCCGTTCAAGGCGATGCCGTCCGACGACGTGGGTGGCGTGCTAGCCACACATACGCTCAACTGTGCGACGCTCTGGGGGCGCCCCACCGTGCTCGTCCTACGGACTGGACAGCGTGATGTCATCACCGCTGCCTGCGCGGTGGCGCTCGATCTTGGGCTTCGTCCCGGCATGGTCGCGGCACATGCCCGTGCGCTGGTTGCCGATCTCGATGTCCAGGAGGCTAACCCTGACGCGGACCGGGCTCTCCTTGATCGGCTGGCGCTCCATGCAGCCCGGCACTGGACCCCTACGGCAAGTGTGTCGGGCGAGGATGGGCTGTGGCTCGACCTCACCGGCACCACCCACCTGTTCGGCGGGGAGGAGCGCTTTTGTCGTCGATTGTTGGCATTCCTCAGACGCCTGGGCCTGACCGCCCGGATCGCCATTGCCGCAACGCCGGGCGCCGCACATGCATTGGCGCGGTTCGGCAGCGACGACATGATCCTGCTTCCTGTCGGCCAGGAAGCGCAAGCCCTTGCCGACCTGCCGCTTGCAGCCCTGCGCCTTGAGCCGGACGCGCTCAATGCAGCAACACGTTTCGGGCTGGAGAGGATCGACGATCTCTATCCCATGCCGCGCGCGCCCCTCGCCCGCCGGCTGGGGCTCAGGACGGTGGAAAGGCTGGATCAGGCGCGTGGGCTCATGGCCGAACCCATCATCGCG
This sequence comes from Sphingobium naphthae, assembly GCF_020782235.1. GTDB lineage: Bacteria > Pseudomonadota > Alphaproteobacteria > Sphingomonadales > Sphingomonadaceae > Sphingobium > Sphingobium naphthae. Next base: position 82,794 of record NZ_JAJGNO010000005.1, on the reverse strand, counting down.
GTCGTGCCGACACAAGCGCCTCTTGTGACACGCCAGATGCTCGAGCCGATCGGCACCCCGGAAAGCATCATGCAAGTGATCTGCGATCTCGTGGACGATCTTGTGATCCTGCTCCGTGAGCGTGGACTTGGCGCACGTACGGTCTTACTCACAGCGATCCGGGTGGATGGCGAGACCCAGCGGCTTGGCATCGGTGCGTCGCGCGCGACGCGGGACGCCAAGCACCTCGAGCGCATGTTCGGGCTCAAGCTCGCGCAACTGGAGCCGGGTCTTGGTATCGAGACGATGGAGCTTGCCGTCCCGCATCATGAGCTACTGGGCGCGGAGGCCGCAGGCGCGTTGCTCGACGGATCAGGCCAGGCGCGCGACCTGGCCCCGCTGCTCGATCAGCTGAGCGCGCGCGCTGGACCATCCGCGCTGTTCCGTCTCAGCTCCCATGAAAGCGATGTGCCTGAGCGCGCGATGCGCCGTATCGCTCCACTGGACGAGCCGGCAGGCTGGCCTTCATGGAAACGTCCGGTCCGGTTGCTGCGTAGACCCGAGCTCCTGTCCAATGTCGTTGCGCTGATGCCTGATCATCCGCCCCGCCGCTTCACTTGGCGGCGACAGGATTATCGCATCGTCGCGGGCGACGGCCCCGAACGCATCCATGGCGAATGGTGGCGCACCGATCGTGAGAAATGGGCGGTACGGGACTATTTCCGGGTCGAGGCGCAAGGCGGAGAACGCTTCTGGCTGTTCCGGCGCGGCGACGGTGTCGATGCCGGGACGGGGGATTTGAGCTGGCATATGCACGGGTTGTTCGGATGAGCGCCGACATCATGCCACCGACCACCTATGTCGAACTGCAGGTCACCAGCCACTTCTCCTTCCTGCGCGGCGCATCCTCGCCCGAGGAGCTGTTTTCGGCGGCAGCACTGCTGGGGCACAAAGCCATGGGTCTGGCCGACCGGGGTTCTGTCGCCGGCGTCGTCCGCGGCTGGGCGGGCCAGAAGGCGACGGGCGTTCGGATGATCCCGGGCAGCCGGGTCGATCTCACCGATGGACGCGCACTGCTGCTCTATCCGCGATCTCGGCCTGCCTGGTCGCGGCTGACGCGGCTCCTCTCGACCGGGAAGGCACGCGGCGGCAAGGGTCGCTGCATCCTCGACTGGACCGACGTCGCTTCCAACGCGGAGGATATGGTCGCGATCCTGGTGCCTGACCTGCCGGACGACGAAACAGCAGCGCAGTTGCGCGAGCTATATGCGGCTTTCGGGTCGCGCGGCTTCTGCGCGCTGTCGCTGCGCCGCCGCCCCGACGATGCCGATCGCCTGCATCGCCTGGACGCACTGGCGCATGCGCATGGCGTGCGCACGGTCGCGACGGGCGACATCCTCTACCATAGTAGCGAGCGACGACCGCTGCAGGACGTCGTGAGCGCCATCCGCGAGCGTTGCACCATTGATGAGCTTGGTTTTCGGCGCGAACGCTTCATGGACCGGGATCTAAAATCCCCTGCCGAGATGGAGCGCCGCTTCGCCGCCTTCCCGGACGCCATCCAGGCAAGTGCCGATATTGCCGCGCATTGCATGTTCGATCTCGGCGAGATCCAGTATCAATATCCTTATGAGCAGGTGATGGAGGGCTGCACCGCCCAGGAGGCACTTGCCGCACTCACAGAGCGGGCGGCGATTGCCAAATTCCCCGATGGCGTGCCCACACGATACCGCCAGCAGATCGACCATGAGCTCAGGCTCATCGCCGAACTCGACTATGCCCCCTATTTCCTGACGGTGCATTCCATCGTCGCCGAGAGCCGCAGGCGCGGCATCCTGTGCCAGGGCCGTGGTTCGGCGGCCAATAGCTGCGTCTGCTATCTGCTTGGCGTCACCTCGATCGATCCGATTAGCCATGAACTGCTGTTCGAACGCTTCGTCTCGGGCGAACGGCGCGAACCGCCCGACATCGACGTCGACTTCGAGCATGAGCGGCGCGAGGAGATCATCCAGTGGATCTATGACAGCTACGGCCGCGACCGCTCGGCGCTGACAGCTGTCGTCACCCGCTACCGCACCCGCGGCGCGGTCGCCGAAGTGGGCAAGGCACTTGGCCTGCCGCGCGATCTCACCAAGATGCTGACCGGCCTTGTCTGGGGCTGGTCGATGGATGGTATCCCGCAGGAGCAGATAGAGAGCCTCAATCTGAATGCGCAGGATCATCGCCTCAAACTCACCCTCGATCTTGCCCGCCAGCTGATCGGCACGCCCCGTCACCTTTCCCAGCATCCCGGCGGCTTCGTCCTGACCCAGGACCGGCTCGACGACCTTGTGCCGATCGAGCCCGCCCGGATGGAGGACCGCCAGATCATCGAGTGGGACAAGGACGACATTGATACCTTGAAGTTCATGAAGGTCGATGTGCTGGGTTTGGGGATGCTCGGCTGCATGAACCGCGCCTTCACCCTTCTGGAACAGGACAAGGGCATCAGGAAGACCATGTCGGATCTCCAGGATGACGATCCGCACGTCTTCGGCATGATCCAAAAGGCCGATACGCTGGGCACCTTCCAGATCGAGAGCCGGGCGCAGATGTCGATGCTGCCGCGCATGAAGCCGCGCGCCTTCTACGATCTTGTCATCCAGGTCGCGATCGTGCGTCCAGGGCCCATCCAGGGCAACATGGTCCATCCCTATCTTCGTCGCCGGGAAGGCAAGGAGAAGCCCGAATATCCCAAGCCCGAGCTCAGGGCCGTGCTCGAGAAGACGCTGGGTGTCCCGCTCTTCCAGGAGCAGGCGATGAAGGTCGCGATCGTCGGCGCTGGCTTCACGCCGGTCGAGGCCGACCAGCTCCGCCGCGCGATGGCGACGTTCAAGCTGACGGGCGGGGTCAGCCATTTCTACGACAAGCTCGTCGGCGGCATGATCGCCAATGGCTACACTAAGGATTTTGCCGAGCGCACCTTCAAGCAGATAGAGGGGTTCGGCTCCTATGGCTTTCCCGAAAGCCATGCTGCCTCCTTCGCCAAGATCGCCTATGCGTCCTCCTGGATGAAATATCATCATCCCGACGTCTTCTGCGCTGCCCTGCTCAACGCCCAGCCGATGGGCTTCTATGCACCTGCTCAGATCGTGCGCGACGCACGCGCGCATGGCGTCGTCGTCCTGCCGGTCTCGATCAACCACAGCCATTGGGATTGCACGCTCGAGAAGATGCGCGGTCGCTATATGGCCGTGCGCCTTGGCTTCCGCTGCGTGCGGGGCCTCGCCAACGCTCATGGCGCCAACATCGCCGCAGCCCGTGGCCCTGCGCCCTATGAGAGCGTCGAGGATGTCTGGCGCCGAGCCCGGGTGTCGCGCGCCGCGATCGAGCGGCTGGCCGAAGCAGACGCCTTCCATTGCCTCGCACAGGATCGGCGGCAGGGTCTGTGGAAGGTGAAGGGTCTTGGCGAATCCCCCCTGCCCCTCTTTGCGGCAGCTGACGCGCGGGCGCGCGCATTCTCGCCTGAGGGGCATGAACCCGCTGTGGCACTCACCCCCATGACGGCGGGACGCGAGGTGGTCGAGGATTATCGCTCGACCCAGCTGTCGCTGCGGGGTCATCCACTGCAGTTCCTGCGCGCCGAACTCGATGCCATGCGGATTGTGCGCTGCGCGGATCTGCCCTCGATCCGCGATGGGCGCAACATCGAGGTGGCAGGCGTCATCCTCGTGCGCCAGCGGCCCGGTTCGGCCAAGGGCGTGCTGTTCGTCACGATCGAGGACGAGACCGGGGTTGCGCAGGGCATCCTCTGGCCCAACCGGTTCGAGACCTACCGGCGACAGGTCATGTCGGCTTCGATGATCGCGATGCGCGGGCGTTTGCAAAAGGAGGGCGAGGTCATCCACATCATCTGCGATCGCATCATCGATCATGATGCGATGCTTCGCTCGATCGGGCGCATGGATTTCTCGGTCGCGCCCGGACGTGGCGATGGCGCCTCGCACGGCGGCGGCCCCGATCCGCGCGACCCTGCTTTCCCGAGCGGCCGCACCCTGTCCTCGCCGCCGTTCACGACGCATGCGCCACAGGATGAAATCATGCCCATCCGCAGCCATGACTTCCACTGACATGACGACAAGCCTTGGAGGAACGATCACGCGCGCGCTCGATGTCCTGCGCGAAGCAGCAGCGGTCAAGCACCAGGCGCGCACGCGCGGTGTTGCCCTGGCGCTCTGGGTCCTACGTGGTCACTGCCCCGATGAATGGCTGGTCGCCTTCTGGGACGCGGCAGGCTCTGATCATGAGATCGGCCGGAGCCAGGGCATGCACGCTGCGTATAACGGGATCGTCCGCCAGATGCGCACCCGGGGCAGCCTGCCGCAAACAGCTTCGCCCCTGCAAAAAGCCCCAGCTGATCCTATATGACCAAGAGCGACATGAACCCGACCGCCTCTTGCGCCGCCACGCGATGGTCTTGACGAACATGATGTTCGACCTTTTCGACACACCCGCTGTTCCAGGCCTTGCGCTGCGCGACGATGTGCTGACGAAAGCGCAGGAAGCTGCGCTCATCGCGCATATCGATGGCAGCGACCTCTCTCCCTTCCGCTTCCAGCAATGGACGGGGAAGCGGCTCACCTATTCCTATGGCTGGAACTACGACTTCGAGCATGTCCGCTTCGCGCCCGCCGAGCCGATGCCGGAATGGCTCCTTGACGTGCGAGACCGTGCGGCCGTCTTCGCAGGGATCGCAGCAGACGATCTCGTCCAGGCGCTGCTGATTCGCTACGATCCGGGTGCGGGCATCGGCTGGCACAGGGACAGGCCGGTGTTCGAGCATGTCGTGGGCATATCGCTCGGCAATGAGGCGGTCCTGCGCCTGCGCCATCGGAATACCGCCAGGTTCGAGCGCGCCAAGGTCATCCTGCCGCCGCGCTCCATCTATCATCTCTCGGGCGAAGTACGCCACGCCTGGGAACATAGCATCGCGCCCATGGAGGTGCCGCGCTGGTCGATCACCTTTCGCAGCTTGTCGGACAAGGGCCGCATGGCTTGAGCGACCGATCTTATCCAACCACACCGGACGGACGCTACTTCGTGGTGCGCGGGAGGCTCTGGCGCACGAGCGATCCAGCGCTGGAGCCTGATGAGCGCGAACGTCTGGTCAAGGAACTGATGAAAGCGCGCCGTGCTGTCGGCGCAGCCAGGCGCGAAGGAAATCATGCAGCAGAGACAGCCGCGCATGAAGCGGTCGATCGCGCCAAGGTGGCCTTGGGCGAACGCGGCCCGGTCTGGTGGGACGATGGCGCGCCCGACCTCAACCGGCATCTCGCGCGCACCGGCCCTTATGCGCAGTGGTATGCAAGTCTGCCCGAAGAGCAGCGCTAGGCTTTCCGTTTGCGCCTGGGCTTGTCGGCAAGGTTGACGATGACAGGCGCATGGTCGCGGGTCTTCTCCCAGCCGCGCGGACGCTGATCGACCTCTGCCGACACAAGCCGCGCCGCGGCCTTATCATTCAAAAGGATATGATCGACCCTGAGGCCTGCGTCCTGCTCGAAAGAGTGACGCCAATATTTCCAGAAGCTGTAGATACGCTCGTTAGAGTGAAGATGCGCCAGCGCATCGGTCCAACCTTGCTCAAGCAACCGCGCATGAGGATATATTTTCCGACAGGGCTTCGCGGCAACAAGTCGCTACTCAGCGCTCCGAACCAGCCATTCCGCAATCGGCCAGTCCAAGGCATCCAGAAATTAGGAAACTATCCGGCCCTTCAGCGTCGCATTGTCGCTTCCTGTGAAGGGAGCAGCGGCCGCTTCGTTGAACGCATTGTCGCGGAGGACCGCAAGTTCGACCATGGCCTCGATCAGGGCCTGCTTAGTCCCATAGTCGTACACCACGCTGCCCTTGTGATACCGGCTTCCTGGGCAACGCCTTCCAACGTCAGGCGGGTCGCGCCAACCCCGCGCGACGACAGCCTCGGCTGCGTCGAAAATGTGGTTTTGATCGATACTCTTCTTGCGACCCATTGGCCTTGTCCATTTATATCTGACCAGTCGGATATAAATGGACAAGGCCAATGGGTCGACGTGCCGATGATAGTCGCCGATGAACGGGCGATCGTTAAAGGATCATTTGTCGATAGACCTTAGTGATCGAGGATGCTTCAGCCGACAGCAACTCCCCTAATGCACCGATGTAGACGTGCCGGAGTTCGGGGCAGGCCCCCTTACCCGTACTACGCCTTACCATCTCCAAGATTTCAGCTGCTCGGTTGTTCATTGAAGCTGGAGCGCCGAGAAAATGATGCTGATCTCCAACGAGACCGGATGAGTGAACGGCGGACAAGGCCGCCAGCATGTTATCTGCTGGAAGCGTCGCAAGGTGATGGACAGCCACGTTCAACGTCGTGCCCCATGCAGCCAATGCCCTCGTAGAACGAATGAAATGACAATGAGCGTCTATCAAGACGTCCATACCCTTCGGTGACAATGTCAGCCTGTACGTTCGCGAAGACCTAGCCATCGCTTTCTCTCCTCCAGGCGCCGTAACGTTCCGGCTCGCTGGTTATCTTAGCAAATGACCCCAGATCGCCAATCGGCGCAATTTCATGCCTAAAAGGGCACAAAATGTTCCTTTGGAGCAAAATTCGCGCCACGAATTGCTTCCTGCGCCGGATCGGCACTTCAGTGCCCCCTCCATTGAGCGATCCGACGCTCAGCGGCATCGTCGCCTTCAGACATTGAGAGGCCCTGCAACATCGGCTCACTAGAGCGCCGACTGTTGGGCCAGCAGGAGGATCGTCCATGATTAGCTGTTTCTCCATTTGCATAGCCTTCGCAGCCGTGTCTGCTCCTACAGACTCCGAAACGCGGGCATCTCACCTCACCGATTTGCAGGCCTCCTTGCGGACCTCCACCTATGGTCAGCTCGAGGTGCAGCAAATCGAAGGCGAGTTCGTCATCCTGTCAAAGCTGGTGCCTCGTGCGTTGGGCGCAGCGAACCCAAATTTGCAGCTTGGCGAGAGCATCCGCATCGACGCCAGCCTGATCCCCTCTGACTTCCAGGACCGCTCGCGAGGTGGGTATGCAAACCATTAAGTGGATGATGGGGCCAGTGCTGCTCGCGGCGAGCGCAGCGCTCGCCAGCACGGCAGCCTCCCAGCAGCCCCCCGAAGGACTCACGAAAGCCGCCCAGCAAGCGCAGCGCCAGCTACGCCAGACCTTCACGAACCTTTCGTTCGAGGACTTCGGACCGGCGCCCTTGAAGGGCCCCTTATATCAGGCAAGCGCAGGAGGACGCATCATCTATTATGCGCCGGAAAGCGAACATCTTATCTTCGGCGCGGTCTATGACAGTAGCGGCGTCAATATTACCGCGCTCAGCCAGGACCAGAGTGCCCGTAAGAAGCTTGGATCGCTCGACCGAGCCAGCGCTTTGACGATCGGCCCGGCTGGAGCCGCTGAGGTGATCGAATTTACAGATCCCGATTGTCCCTATTGCCGGGCGCTTGATCGCTACTGGAATAGCCGGACGGCATCTGGAAAAGCGGTACGGCGGGTAATTTTCTTCGTGACCGGCATCCATCCCGGCGCCGCCGCCAAGGCCGAGCATATATTATGCGCGAAGGATCCGGAGGCCGCGTTCAAAGCGATCTACTCCGGCGAGCAACCCCAGCAGCTGACAAGTTGCGCCGACGGGGCGAAACGCCTGGAGGCACATGGCAAGGCAGTACAAGCTGTGGGTCTTTCGGGCACGCCAACCCTGATCCTGGGCGGGAAGATCATTTCAGGCTTCCAGCAGGCAGAAATCGAGGCCGGTCTGCAGGACATGGGTACATCGACCAAGGCCATGGTGACGCGGCCCGACGGATAACCTCCTGATGCCGACGATGACGCAACGTCCGGAGCGGTCCTGCGACGTCGTTGCCCGCGCGGCTCGTGCCTAGCGGCAGGCAAGCCAGGGCTGCTCCAGAGCTGAAGGATATCAGAATATGTCTCAACTCCCTTTCGTCAGGGGGCTGGCTTCGCGCGGCCTGCGCGGCGTCGACGCCCTCATACTCTTTGCAGCAACGATGCTGGCCGCGACCGCCGCCCATGCCTTCCAAGCACCGGCAGCGGGGGACCTTGGATACGATATCTACGACATAGTCGTGAACCAGGGCGTGAAGGGCCCGCTCGGCTTTGTCGGTGGTGTCGCAGCATTCCTCTTTGGAGTCTCGCGACTTTTTTCGAACATCATGGTCGGGATCCCGACGATCGTGGCGGCCGTCTGCCTGATCCGGGCCGACACCATCCTCCAGACATTCGGCATGATGGTCTGAAGTCATTCGGCTCGGGGTATCCCCCGCGCCGTATCACTGAAGGGCGGACAGTCCGCCTTTCATAACCAGCACGCCCTTCCCGTGTTGGTGAAGCAAGGGAGAAGAGCGTGGACGAACGTCTTCCGCAATTCCTGCACAAGCCTGTCCAGATCCTCTGGTTCGACGCGCAGGAATTCATCCTCGTCACATCGACGATCTTTGTCGCCGTGATCGTGGGCCAGATGATCGGCTGGGCGCTTATCGGCGCTCTTCTCCTCTTCATTCCCTGGAAGCGAACAAAGCCGCGCGGGTTCATCCCGCATCTCGCCTGGCGCTGGGGCCTAGTGTCGCTTCGCCATTATCCCGGGCCCACCCAGACCCGCTTCTACGAGTGAGATCATTCATGGCCCTTCGCCCTACGTCACGAAGTGAGGATGAGCTGCCAGCGGGCAGGCCGGCAAGCTTTGCCATCCATCGCTATCTGCAGGGATCCTCGAACCTCTTCGAGGAAAATCGGCTCCTGAAATTCGCGATAATCGGACTGTTCGGCATCACCGCCGTGCTGGGTCTCACGCTCTACTCGGCAGCGCGCAATGAGCGCACGATTGTGGTGCCGTTCGGCGCCGGAGGCGATCTTTATGTGACCGGCGGCAAGCCTTCACCGGCCTATCTGCGCACGATGGTTCGCAACATCGTCGCCCTGTCCGGGACCTATTCGGCCTACTCGGCCGACCGGCAGTTTCAGGAACTGCTCTCGATTGTCCACCCTTCCGCTTATAATGGCGTTCGCGACAGTCTGAACCTGGTTCTGGACGAGCTTTCCAGCAACCCCACCCTCTCGATCGCGACCTACATCCGCCCGGATCAGCCGGTCCGCTGGACCGACCGCGAGATTATCGTCCCGGTCGAGAAAATCCGCGTCATCGGCGGCGTGAACCGCAAGTTCCGGGGCACGCTGCGGATCCGGTACGCGATCGACAATGGCCGCTTCTGGCTGACCCAGCTGACAGAGGAGGATTTTGATGCCGAAGCCCGCTAATCTGCTCGCGGCGGCTTTCGCGGCCAGCCTGCTAGCGCCATGCGCCAGCGCGCAAACACTCTTGGCCCTGCCCGATCAGACCAGCTCCATCCGATTGTCGAACAGGGACATCAATCATGTCGTGTGCGAAGGCGGCGATATCGAGGATGTGCGTTTTTCCGCCGAAAAAGCCATCTCGGTCGAGAAAGGCGGTTCCGACGCCTGGATCAAGTTCCTGGTGAAGGAGAGCGATGATCAGGGGGTGGTCACGCGGACCCATGTGACCGCGCCTTCCGAATTCTTCATTGGCTGTAATGGCGCCATCTACCCGCTCTACGCGCAGCCAGATGATATTCCCGCGCAAACCATTCGGCTGGCACGGGGGCCACGTCAGCTGGCAAGAGACAATCAGGCCCTGCTCGGCGCGATGGTGGAAGAAGAGCGGGCGGTCTCGATCATTCTCTCTCTGCTACAGGAACGCGTCCCGGCGAGCTTCACCGAAGTCGCGACTGCTCCGCGGGAGATCATGATACCGGGCCATCCCGAGCTCAGCCTTACTGAACGCCGACGCATTCTCATCGAGGGTGCCGGCATGACGGCCTCGGAATATCTTGTGAAGGCCCGTAGCCAGAGCAGCCTTGATGAACGGGACTTTCTCGACGCCGCGCTGGGCGATCGCATTTTCGCGATCTCCATCAATCAGACGACGCTCAGAGGCGGTGAAACGGCAAGGCTCATCATCCTGCGCCATGAGGTGCTGTCATGAGCATCGAGGAACCAGACGACGCCCCAAAGACCCGCAAAGCCCGCCCCGCAAGAGCCGTAGGCCCTGCGTTGCTTGACGTAAAGGCGCAGTGGAATGCGCTGGATGCCAAGCTCCAGCTGCGGGCAAAGCAGGCCGGCGTGGGCCTCGCCATGGGCCTTGTCGGTTATGCCCTCTACGCCATATCGTCCGGATCGAAAGATGCGCCAGTTCCGACACAGGCGGCTTCACAGCTCAACATGGGCGCGGGCCTGAGGGGAGACAGCCTCGAACTCAAACTTCGCGGCGACCTCAAGAAAATCCTCGATGGTCAGCAGCTTCTGGGCGACCGGGTCACGGCCATAGAAGAGGGACACCCCGGTGCCGCCGCTTCGGGCAATGGCGGACCACAGGATGACCTGCCACAGGCGATGCCCGGCGGCGCTCCTCCTGCCTTTCCTCCGAGCCCGTTGCCGCAGGAACTTGAAGACGCCGATGGCAGTCTTCCTCCTCCGCCCGTCGCCTCTGCGCCGCCGGCGCCGCCTGCCCCGCCGGTCGAGCGCCAGGTCGGGGCGATCGGGAGCGCCACCGCGAGCGCTGTCGATCCCAAGGGTGATGACGCTAAAAAAAAGTCGCGGACCATCTATTTGCCTCCTGGTTTCATGAAGGCCCGACTTCTCACGGGGATCGACGCCCTGGCGAGCCGCGATGCGACCAGCAATCCCGAACCGCTCATCGCGCGGGTTCAGGCACCCGCTGTGCTTCCCAATGACGTGAAGGCCAACCTTGCCGGCTGTTTTGTCATCGGCAATGCGACCGGGAGCCTCGCCAAGGAGCGGGTCGAGGTTCAACTCATCTCTCTGTCCTGCGTGGATTTCGACGACCGCTCGGTGGTCGATCAGCCGGTCAAGGGCTTCTTCGTCGACGCCGACGGCAAGAAAGGACTGTCTGGCAAGGTCGTCACGCGCGCGGGCGCGGCCCTTGCGCGCAGCTTTCTTGCCGGAACGATCAGCGGCGTCAGCCAGAGCGTGGAGACCACCTTTGGCAATACCTCCACCTCCGCGCTGGGCAGCGTGCGGACGTTCGATGCCGGTGACGCTGCCAGCTCGGGTATCGCCGGCGGCCTTTCCAAATCGTCCGAAAAGCTGACCGATTTCTATCTCGATCTCGCGCGCCAGGCCGGCCCCATCGTCGAAGTAGGCGCGGCCAAGGAGGTGGTGGTCGTGATCCAGGAAGGCGTCAGCCTTGAAATCAAGCCAACCGCAGGAGTGAAATTCTGATGGCACGCATCCTATCGGCACCTGATCGCTTTGCCCGAAAGGCAACAATTCTTGCAGGGATCATGACACTTCCCGGCTGCGCGAGCCTCGGCTCGCTCATGTCTCCCTATTCGGAAAAATTCAGCTGCAAGAATAGCGACCATGGCCAGTGCATTCACCCTGATAAGGCCTATGAAGACGCAGTCGCGGGAAAAACTTCGCGCTCGGATCCGGCGGTCACCAGTGACGGAGCACTGCTGAAAAGCCGGGCAGACGCACGTCGCCCCAAGGGTAAGGCGACCCAAAGCGCCTATCCGGGCTATCGCGAGAGCGTCTATCACGAACTCAAGGGTCTTATCGAGGCGCCCACAACGCCTATGCTGCGACCTGGCCGGACGATCAGGACGCTGATCCTGCCCTATGCCGACCGCGAGCGGCCCGACCGGCTCTACATGCCGCGCTATGTCTATTCGATCCTGGACAAGCCCCAATGGGTGGTCGGAGACTATCTCATACGCACAGATATTCCGGCGCAGCGCGCACCCATCGCAGAGCAAAGCGAGATCAGGCGATCGCCAGAGGGTGATGCCGATATTCCTGCCCCCGCGCCCCGGGAGACGGGACAATGAAGGCGCCGGGCACCAGACATGGGGGCGGCCTCACCCACCGCCGGCTTGAACGTGCGATCGCCCGCGACAGCTATTCGGACTTTCTGCCGATGGTGAGCTGGGTCGAGGAGGAACAGGCATTTCTGTGCATCGATGACAATTGGGGCCAGGCCTGGGAGCTCATACCATCTGCCTATCTCTTCGCCCATGTGCAGCAGGCGCTGATCGGTCTGCTCAACATCCAGTTCACACCGGGCACAGTCGCCCAGATATTGAGCTTCGCCGACCCGCTGGTCGATCATGGGCTCGACCAGTATCTCGACCTCAAGACAAGGCCCGACCCTCTGGTCCAGATGTCGGCGTTGCGGGCTGCCCATTATCTGCGTGAGGGAACATCGGGTCTCGACGCGCTTCACGGTATTCCGGTGCGCAACTTCCGGGTCATTCTGGCGATCAAGACCCGCAGGCCCATGGGCGCGGATTTGCGCCGCCAGATCGAGGAACAGCTCTCAAAGCTCGGGATTGCGCGCATGTCGCCGCAGGCCATGGTGCGCTTCTACCGACGGATATTCAACGGCGTCTTTGCCGACGCGCCCGGCGTCTTTGACATGAGCAGCCGCCCGGTCCGCAAACAGATCATCGACGCTGGCCCGGATCTTCTCTTCGAGGGGCCGGAGCTATTCCTCGGGAACCAGGTAGCGCGCTGCCTCACCCCCAAGGCGCCGGCGCGTCGCATCACCGCCGAACGCGCGAACCGGTTTCTGGGCGGCATGCGCGGTGCATCGGAAGATAGCGACCAGATTGGCGGGCCGTTTCTCTATGCCCTTAATATCCTCTTCGATCATTCGACGTTCGAGATCCACAAAAGGGCTCAGATCCTGTCGGCTCAGAAGGCAGCGGGCAGTTTTGCCGTCGAGGTCGGCAAACAGATCGAGGAAATTGGATGGGTGCTCGACGAGGCAGGCAATTCCCGCTTCGTCTCGATCCTTCCTGCAATCTGGCTATTTGGCAGGGATAGCAGTCAGGCCAGGGAGATGGCCGCGCGAGCCAAAAGACTATGGGAGAGCGAACCCCTGCCATGGATGATGCAGGAGGAAAGCTACCTCAATCCTGTCCTGCTGCCTGCAAGCCTTCCCTTCGGCTTCTATGCCGACCGGCGCACCGTTCGCATGCTAGAGCGCGATCTTCCCATGCCGGCCCGCGCCGCAGCACTCATGGCGCCGATCCAGAGCGATTTTCGCGGCGGCGGCCGCCCTGCCCTCCTCTATGTGGGTCGCAAGGGCCAGCTTGTCACGCTCGACCTCTTCGATCCCCGGATCAACAATTATAATTTCATCGTGTCGGCCGAAAGCGGTGCAGGCAAAAGCTTCCTTCTCAACAATCTGTGCCAGCAATATTATGCGCAGGGCGCGCTCATCCGGATCATCGATATCGGCGGCAGCTATCGCAAGCTCTGCACCTTATGCTCGGGGCGTTACATCGATATCGGCGAAGAGGCCCTTGTCCTCAATCCCTTCGACATGGGCTTCGCGCTCGATGGCGACGATCGGCAGTCCGCCATCTCCATGGCGGTGGCGATCGTCGCCGAGATGGCCAATGCCGCCACGCGCAAGGGCGTTACCACGTCGGAGTGGAACCTCATAAAATCGGCGGTCCAGTGGACGATCGACAGCGGACGCGCTGAAGCAGGCATCGACGCGGTCCGGGAGTGGCTCGGAGCCTATCCGACCGGTGCGACCAGTCATCTCGACAAGGTCGAGCATCTTGTTCCGGTCGCTCGCGAGCTTGCCTTCAATCTGCGGGATTTCGGGAGCGAGGGAGCCTATGGCCACTTCTTCAACGGCCCCTCGACATTCGACATTTCGGCCGATGAATTTGTCGTGCTGGAACTTGAGCGCCTCAAGGCCATGCCGGACCTGTTCAACGTCATCGTCATGGTGGTGGTGAACGCCGTCAGCCAGGAACTCTATCTCTCTGCGCGCGATAGGCCCCGCTTCGTTCTATGCGACGAGGCCGCCCAGTTCATGACGAAGACGGAAGGCCAGGATCTTTCCCGGCTCGCCGAGATTTTCGGGCAGGGCTATAGGCGCGCGCGTAAATATCGGGGCAGCTTCGGCGTCGTGCTCCAGTCCCTCAATGACCTCTTGCTGTTCGGCGGCACAGGCCAGGTCATCCTTGAAAATGCCGCAACGCGCTTTCTCCTGCAGGGTTCGACCTATGACCGTGCGGTCGAGAACAAGATTCTCGATTATTCGGGATTCGTCCTCGATCTTCTTAAATCGGTCCGCAATAACAAACCCCATTATAGCGAGGTTTTCATAGACTCGCCGCTCGGGCTCGGCATTGCGCGCCTGGTTGTCGACCCCTTCTCATACTGGATTTACACCAGCGCGCCTGAAGAGGTTGGCGCTTTCGAGGCGAAGCTGCGGCAGGGCCTCAGCCCCCTCGAAGCGATATGCGATCTGTCGGGTGTCGCCCGGCACGAAGTTGAGATGCTTGGCGGCAGAATAACACGCAAGGAGACGCCGCGATGATCCGGCTTGCCTCCAGGCCCCGTCACCAGGACGGCCCCGACATGGACGAGCGGCCGGACCAGATCGAAGGGATGGTTGCCGAGCGAGCTGCAGCGGAGGCTTTCCGCTGGCGCTTTCGCCTCATCGTCACCGAAACCCTGATGATCGCAATCCTCGTCGCGCTCGCCGGCTCGATCCTGCACAAGCCCTTTCTGGTCATTGCCCGTGCGGCAATCGGAATGGCTGCAGCCTGCCTTGCAAGTGGCATGCTTCTCATCGGCCTTTCGGGCTTAGGCTCCCATTGCATGGCGGCACTCGGAAAATGGTGGCGGCGATGACCTGTCCCGCATCCCTCTCCCAGGATTGCATCCGCTTATTCGTCGCGGGCTGGTTGTTCCTCCTGATCGACATGCTGCTCGTCTTGCGCGCCCATGGCGGCCTTGGACAGGAGCCGAGCGCCCCCGGCTTCCTGCTTCTTCTGGCCTCCTGCGCCTCTCTCGCCGCGGCGCATCGCGCGCGCCCGCAAGGAGCAAGCGCCGACAGGATGGAGCCACTGCCATGACCATGGATTGTCACCCCGCCGCCATGGCCCGGCATGCGCTCATAGGGGCCTTGATCGCGGCCCTTCCTGCCGTCGCGGCGAGCGGCGCTACATCCACGATCGGTCGGACCTGGCCGATCGCCGAGCCTGATGCGATGGCGGAAATCGAAGCGCGCGCAGCGCAGGCGCCTGATCTCTCCTCCCGGATGCCGAAACGGGACAAATGGTCGGCCTTGCAAGCAGCGCAGCTCGACCGCGCGCAGATGACGACCACGCGCAGGATCATTCCCTTCCACATGCTCGACGAGGATATCCGCCTTGCCGATGGCCGCATCCTCTATCCTAAGGGGTTCCGCTTCAATCCGCTCGAATATGTGCAGCTTCCACAACAGCTGGTCATCGTGCATCCGCGCGACCTTGCATGGGCGCTCGGTACGGCGCGGCCGGGCGATTTCATTCTTCTGACAGCCGGCGATGCGCTTGCCCTTTCGGAGAAGGTGGGGCGCCCACTCTATATCCTCGAAGAGCGCGTCAAGGCGCGGCTTGGCCTCACCGTCGCACCCGTGATCGTGAAACAGGTCGGCAAAGCGCTCGAGCTGCATGAAATCCGGCTTACCACCCCAGTAACTGAGGGAGGCGGGAAATGACAAGAAGCGCGCTCCGCCGGCTTTCTGTGGCCGCCCTGTTTCTTCCGCTGCTCGGCACGTCGGCGCCGGCGATCGCCTCGAAATGCGAGGCGGGCACGGTCTTCAATCCCATAACCAAGGTCCGATGGAACTGCATCTTTCCGATCACGATCGGCGGCGTAAGGGTCGGGAGTTTCGACAAGCTCGACAAGGAGCTCGATGCCCAATCGGCCTCCAAGCCGCTTTGTGCCTGCCGGAGGGGAGCGACCTTCTGGTTCGGCGTGAAGGTCAGCTTCTGGACACCCAACCGGATGATCGATGTCGTAACCGAACCGGGCTGCATGATGGGCCTGGGCGTCGATCTTCTTCCCACCGGTGGAAAGTTGCAAGGTAGCCAGAGTTCGATCGCCGACGGCACGAACAGCCAGAAGCTCTTTGCGCAGATGCACTATTATGTCGCGCCGGTCTGGAAGATGCTCGACATGTTCACCGATCTTCCCTGCATTGAGGATGACGGCTTCGACGTCGCGCTGATGACCGAGGTGATGCCGACATGGCAGTCAGCGACGCTGGGCTCCATCATTCAACCCGAAGCTGTTCTTTTCGGCAATCCCGCTGCGGGCCTTGCCTGCATGGCCGACAGCGCCGCAGCGGCCGCCGGCAAGGTCATCGACCCGCTTTTCTGGTGCATGGGAAGCTGGGGTTCGACCTATCCGATCGCTGGCGACATCCATTTTGGCGACAGTGTCGAGGCCTGGGCCGGACTTGCTGCACGCGGCACCTTCATGATGGGCCGTCTTGGCGCCCTTACGATCAGTTCTGCTGACGGCTGTTCCTTCCGCCCGCAACCCGTGTGGACCAAGTCGCGCTACAAGCTGCAGATCATGGAGCCGGTCAAGGGCGGCAAATGCGTCAATATCGGGCGTCCCGGTGCGCTCTGGTCCTCAGGCAAGCACGCGCCCGGCAAGGACAATGCCCAGTTCATGCTTTTTGAAAAGGTAATCTGCTGTGCCGGCATCTCGACGCCCTGACCGGCCACTTCCTCGTCTCGTCCAGGCCCGGCATGACGGTGTCCGGTCTGTCCGCCAAGGTCCGAGAGACCAGCGGGGCATGGACGAGGCCGGAGCGACGCCGCGCCCCCTCGGCGTCGCTCCACCCCTTCTTCGTCGGCACAAAGTCGCGTTGCCGAGGGAGGTCAGCGCGGCCACATGTTTCCTGGGTCCGGGACGGGATGCAGCCCCCAGCGTCCCCATCGGGCTCGTGGCCGCGCTGACAATCTTTTTGAAGCCGCGCCGACTACTGGGTCCGCTTCTCAGTCTCTGCCTCCCGAGGCCAGACCATAAGCGCACACTCTGGTTGACCACGCTGATGATGCTGGGTGCAGGTACTGGAAGCTCGATGCTCGCGCAGGCACAGACGGTCGAGGATCGCGCACGCGCAGCGGCCGCCGCCTCACGCTCAAAATCCTCCGACAGTGATGCGATCACCGGAAATTATCTCAGTCCGGGGCTTTCGGGCGGCGCCATCGCGAGCGTCGATGGCAAAAGCAGCTTCTCCCCGCGCCTTTCCTGCGCAAGCAGCGCCACCATGCTCGAGATCATGGTTCAGCCAGCGCCCAGTGGCGACATCGGCAGGCTAAGCATTTCGCGCGACAAGGATCTGGACGGGAGCTTTGACGACAATGTGCTGATGACGCAGCCCATCTCCGGCATCTGCGCCAATGGCGTGATTTCCTGCCAAGCTGGAAGCTGGAATGGTTGCCGATCGCTTGCGTGGGACGCAAAGGGAAGCGCGGGACTGCGGCTGGTCGAGGTAACGCTGCCCGAACTTTCGGGCTGCTACTGCATCAATAACAGTTGCGGCAGCAACCTCGTAAATGCCAATCTCGAAACGGTCCTCAAAGATCTGGGGGGCGGCGTCGCAGGCGCAATCACCACGGCCGATCCGCGCATCGGCATTGCGCAGGCGCACACTGACGGCCCGGTCATCCGCTATGTCGGCGCGCAGACCACAAGTTGCACGACACAGGCTGACGTCGCGCAGGTCAGCTACCGATCCGAGCCGGCGCAGATGAGTGATGATGCCTTCAATGTCGCGCGTTCAAACAGCATATTTCAGGCGCTGGCGGGATCACCTGCAGCGAGCGGCCGCACGCTGGAAAGCCGCAGCTGCTCGATCGTCCGGGAAATCGAGATAGAGGAGCCAGAGCCCGAGACGATAATAGCGCGTGCGGGCGGCGGCTATGCAACGACCCAGCCCACTGCCACACAGTTGCGCTTTCTGATGGGATCGCCGGTCGACGACAGCCTTAAGGGTGGTCGGTGCACGATCCACGACTTTCGCATGACGCTCGACATCCGCGACGTCGGACGCCTGCGTTCGCTTCGGCTGAACAGCTTTTTTGCTGACGACTGGGTACAGCTACGTATCGATGGCGTGACGATCGCCTCAGGCCCTTCAAGCTGGACCGGCGATGGCCTTCCTCCCGGCAATTGCGAGCGCAAGGAGACGTACCGCGCCGCACCGATGATTGATCTCAAACCCTTGATGCCGGCGGGCCTTCATGAAGTCTGGCTGCGCGTAGCAGTCGCCGACGAAGGCGAGGCCTATGCGGAAATCGAGGCGGATCTCGACCTTGAGTGCCATCCGTCCGAACGGCTTGTCGACATGTGCGCTTCCCTGGCCCAGGCCGATGCATGCAGGCTGGTCGATGAAAATGTCGATGATGTGGTGACGATACGAAACGGGATAGCGACAGGCTTTACGCCGCTTGCGCAGACCAGGCAGTTCGGCACCGGACGATGCAGTTATCAATATGCGCGCGACTTTTTCTCAAAGCAGCGCCGTTACAGCTGCACCATCGGGGATGGCACTCTACCCCAGCCCGATCTGTCACGCGGCGCCTATATAATCGATCGGTCGACCGAAACGATGCTGGCCGATCGCGTGGTCGGCAAGGACGGGACACCGCTTGAAACCCGTCGCTCGTTCTCGCTCCCGCCGCGTGTCGCTGTCCCGGTTTGCGAACCGGTCTGCAAGACGCGCGCGCCCAAGGCGAATGACGCGATCGGGCAGACAGCACCGGTCGCCAGCCTCCAGACCAATCCTTCGGGATATGACAGCTTCTATCATAGCTGTGACGCTACCGGCCAATGCCCGATGGGGCCCGGCGAGGAACTGGTCACGGCATGTGGCTGCCTCGATGATTTTCCCGAAGCGGTCACGATGATGCAGTCGCTGCGTCTGGCTGGCGCAGACCTTTCCTGCAATATGGAGGCGCGCTGATGAAAGGCGCCTTTCTGATGTGCGTCGCTCTCGTGCTGGTACTTCCGGCGCTGGCACCATCTGCCAGGGCCGCGACAATCTGCGCCGTCGATCGCAATGGCAATGGTGATGCGGCCGATGAGGGAGAGCTTGCCTCCTGCACCGTCGCTGGTGATGGATCGGCACTTTGTCCTATCGACGCGACGCCCTGTGCGCAGGATGGAGGCGGCGCATATAGCTGCCCGCTCGGCGGCCAATATTCCTGCGTGATCTCTAGCCCTGGCTCTGTTCCAAGCTGTTCGCCCCATGCCTGTGTCAATACCGGGACCAATCCTGTCGAAACGGTCGAACCGGTGGATGACCCGGGACCGCTGGCTGACGGAACGGTCGATGACGCAGGCACCTGCATGGGGTCGGTCGAGATTTTTGCAGGCAGAGCGATGCGCTGCCGCCCCCCCGGCGCGAGCGTCACCTTCCAGAATTGCTGCCGCGATCGCGACCGGATCATCAAGGATGGCATGGGTGGCTCGATCGGCTCGATCGGTACGAAGATTGCCGTCGCCAAGGGAGTCTTCACCGGCATGAAGGCAGCCTATACCGCCTTTCGGGCAGGTGCGACCGCCGGACAGGCGGCCAGTGCCGGGGCAAATGCGATCATAATCGGTATCGATCCGACCTCGATCGCGATCAGCCTCGCCATCAACTATATGATGGAAGTGCTTCTTGCCGGCTGCGACGCGCAGGACATGGAGACCGGCATGCTCAAGGGATCGGGCATGTGCCACGAGACGGGCAGCTATTGTGCGTCAAGCGTGCTCGGCATCTGCATCCAGAAGGCGCGTGGCCATTGCTGCTTCAACACCAAGCTTGGTCGCATCCTCCAAGAGCAGGGTCGCCCGCAACTCAGCTCTTTCAGCCAGATTGGCTGGGGCACGGCGCACGAACCCTATTGCCGAGGGTTTACCGCCGAAGAATTCCAAGCGCTCGATTTCAGCCGCATGGATCTGTCCGAATATTATTCGGAGATCGAGGCACGGGCGCAGACCGAAATCGAAATCGATATGAAGGATCGAGTCGATGCCTATCTCGAGACCGTCAAGCCCTGAACATCGGGCGTGGTGCCTGCTAGTTTCTCTTCTGGTGGCTGCTGCACCCCTGAAACTCCATGCGCAGTCCGCCGCCGCGAAAGAGGGCAACGCCGCGCTTGAAAGATTGCGGAAGGCGCTGTCCACACGGCCGACGATGTCGGAGCCGCGAATTCCACGAATTAACGACCTCCCGGAAATGGATGAAGAGGAGGACAGCCGCATAAGGGCGCTGATCACCAAACGCGCCCCGACTCTGGAAATGGATGCGCGCGCGCAGCGTGCCTATCAGGCGGCAAGGGATGCCCGCGACGCGCAGCAGGCCGCGATGGCCGCGCGGCTCGACGAGGCTCTGGGCATTGTTGCAGCTCCCCTGCCCGATGGCGCCAATAGCGGGGTCAAGGGCCGGTCAGGATGGGTTCCGGTTCTGTTCGTTTCGTCCTCCATGCCGATATCGACCCTGCGCAACTATGCCGCACAGATGGTGAAAGTCCGCGGCGTACTGGCCTTTCGCGGTGTGCCGGGTGGCCTTGGAAAGATGGAACCGATGGCGCGATTGACGGCGCAAATGCTGCGCATTGATCCTGGTTGCGATGGACCTGCCTGCACCATGCGGGACGTCCAGGTGGTCGTCGACCCGATCCTGTTCCGGCAGCATGGCGTGAGCCAGGTGCCAGCCCTTGGCATGATCGCGGGCGACCCGACACAGCCCTATTGCGAGCGGGACGAGGAAGAAGGGATTGCGGCGACGCATCTGGTCTTTGGCGATGCTGCGCTCTCGGGCCTGTTTGAAGAATATGCACGCCTGGGTGGCGGAAAGGAGGTGGCTCATGCTTCGTCTCTGCTGGCTGGCCGCTAGTGCCGCCCAGGCGGCGGGTCGACGTCTCTGGCGCGATCTTGCAGCCGCCATCGGACCAGGTGAGGCTTTTGGCATGACCCGCCATGCCAGGCTCGGCATCACCCTTATGGTGAGCTTGCCGATCGCCATGGCTGCAGCACTGCTGCTCCCCAACATCGTCATCGTCATGAGCCCATCCATCGACGCCTGGCTTTTGCGCCGCGCGCCAGGACCGGTCTCTCGCGGCGATCTTGTAAGCTTCACCCTCACCCATCCGATCGCCGGGGCCGAGCCGGTCAATGTGACCAAGAAAGTGCGGTGCATGCCGGGCGAACTGCTCCGCAGCGTCGAGCGCATCTCTCGCTCTTCAGGTGGAGGAACGGATGGCTGGTATTATTGTGGAGACCGGTTTCTCGCGATCAGTCGGCCCCGCACGCGCGACGGGCGCGCCCTTGCTCATCTGAACTGGGGCGAAAAACGCATTCCTGCAGGCTACGTCTATCTGGGCTCCGATCATCCTGACGGGTTCGACAGCCGCTATTACGGGCTGGTTGCCACGCGCCGCCTCACGCGCATGGAGAAGATCCTGTGAGCTATGTAACGACGGCTGCGGTTGTCGCGCTTTCGACTGCGCTGGCGTTGCCGGCCGCAGCCGCGCCGCCCGACGATAAGACGGGATACTGGTGGTATGCCCCAAAGGCGCCGCCGCAGGAGCAGAAAGCGGCAGACGAACCGGAAAAACCTGTCATCCCGCCCATGAAGGAGCTGGCATCCTGGACGCCGCCTCGCATCGCCAGGCTCATCGCCGAGCAGCGCGATTATGCGGCAACCGTTCTGACGGTCGATGCCGTTGCCGACTTCTGGCGGCTCGAGGATTTTGCCAGACGCAAGGCGCGTGCCTTTGCCGGCCTCACCCAGATGGCGATGCTTGCCCATCCCGAACTCAACTCTCGATCGGCAAATCCGATGGTGGGCGATGCCCGCTCCGAGCAACTCAAGGAAAAGGATGAAGCCCGCAGGGTCTATCTTCGCGCCAATGCCGGCAGTTTTGCCATCGTGATGTTCTCGCGTGCATCCTGCGGCTATTGCCGCATCCAGTGGCCCATCATCCAGCGCTTCCATGATGAGATGGGCTGGCAGGTCGCGCAGATGGATCTCGACAAGCGCCCCGATCTGGCGGCCCGCTATGGCGTCGAGGTGACGCCCACGACGATGATCATCAGGCGATCGAGCGAGCAGCGCATGGTTATCGCCAACGGGGTCGAGGCCTATCCCGCCATCGCGCAAATGGCCTATCAGGCTGTCAGATTGCTTCTGGGCGACATACGCGCCGAACAGTTCATGACCGCTCCTGGCGAAGAGGGCGGCTTTTTCGACGCACTCGCCAACGGGCCCCTTTCTGCCTCCTCCGCAGCGGACACGGCCGCGCCAGCGGACGATGGAGACCGGCCATGATCGCAAGCGCCCCTCTCCTGCTCCTGGCGTCCTCGCCATTGTCCGCTCCAGCAACTGACCGGTCCGACATTGCGCGTTCGGCTGCTGTGCATCCCGTCGCAAACATCGCTTCAATGCAGCGATGGCTCGCACGCGTTCCGGTGACGAGGGATTTCCCGCCCGATCTTGGAACCGTGTTGAGCGGCGCAGGCCCGGCCTTCACGCTGGAGATGAGCAGTACAGGATCATGCATTCCCTGCGACGACCTGTGGTCCAAGCTCCAGTCGCTTGGCCGGCGTCACGGCATCGCAGTGCGGGTCATCGACGGTAATGAGGCGGCGATCAAGGCAGGCAGGCTCGCCCTTCCCTGGGTTGGCTATCCGGTCGCCTGGTTGAGACCCAAGGGCGACGAGAGACGGTCGATCCCGATCGCTATCGGAACGGATCACGCTGCCAATCTCACGCGCAACATCTATCTTGCCATCAAGATGCAGACCGGCGTCCGAGCAGCCGTCGGCGTCAGAGCCTTATCGAAATTCACAGGTATTGTCGGCGCTTCGCCGGCTCGTACCCATCACAATGGAGAGCACTGAGCAATGGCGGGCTCATCAACTCCGCATTTCCTGCATCATTCATGGAGGCCGCCATGCGCTTTCCCGTCCCTTCCCCAGCCGTGATGCCTGTTGCCCGGCATCTGGCCTTCCTTCTCCTCTTCACCCTTGCAAGTTGCGGCATCATGGCTGCGCCAGCGCAGGCCCAGAGCTGGGCCGAGCACTGGTTCGACAATGTCACTTATACGAGCCCTGGCAGTTTCGAGGACCAGACGCGTGGATATGTGACCGCTGGGGGTCTCTCTGCTCGCGTGGACCTTAACAATGATTATCTCACCAGTCTCACCCTTCCCAAAGTGAAAGCAGGCTGCGGCGGGATCGACATGTTCCTTGGTGGCATGTCCTTTCTTGATCCGGACTATCTCGTCCAGAAGCTTGAAAGCATTCTTCAGGCCGCCCCTGCAGTCGCCTTCCAGTATCTTCTCGAAACGCTCGATGAAAAGATGGGGAACATCGTTTCGAAAATGGAGGCAGCCACCAATTACCTCAATTCCATTCAGGTCAATGATTGCAGGCTCGCCAACCGGATGGTCCAGATCGCCAGGGGCGATGACAATATGTCGGGTATCATCGAGGAAATGACGGGCTCCAAATCGGTAAGCCAGGGCTTTTCAAAAAGCTATCAGCAGAGCCGGGAGAAGATCCAGGCCAACCAGAATAATCCAACCGAGGATCTCAAGGATGCACTGGCAAACTGTCCGGCGGAGGTAACCGACATTTTCCGCACGGGAAGCCTGCTTTCGCATGCGGCCGGCAGGGTTGGCGCGGCTGACTGGGCGGCGGTGATGCGCGCGCGGGTCGGCGACGTCTACATGCGCTGGAATGACGAGGACAAGGTCCCCCTCTTCTCTGCCATTCCTGCATGCGCCCGGCAAGACGGCGATACGCCCGACGATTTTCTGTCCGGCCGGGTCATGCAACGGGCCCTCGCCATCCCCGCCACTGTATCCGACTGCACGCCAGACGGTGGCAAGGGCGCACTTGAACTTGCGCGCGAGCGCATGATCGCGATTGCGACCAGGATCAAGGGGCGCACGGCGCTCACGCCCGAGGAGCGCCAGTTCGTGGCCAATGTACGCACGCTTCCGGTCTACCGGCTTCTCGAATGGGGCGTGAGGCAGGATATGGTGGACTCTGTCATCTCCGATACGGACGAACTGGTCGCCCTGACGCTTGCCTATCAGATGCTGAGTGATCTCAGCCGAGGGATAGATTTCACGCTCACAAATGCCGAGCGCGGGACCAGTGCCGCCGGGGCCGCGGACGCTGGGAGCGCGCAAATCTGCCAGACACGTATCCTGAGCAAGGGGATCGATCAGCTCAGGGATTTGCGCGATGAAGTGCAGCGCCAGCGCTCGCAGATGCGCCAGTCCTATATGGCAGCCCTGTCCCAGGCCCAACTCTCGACCAGCTATGCAGGCCTGCTGAGGCAGCGCGACAGGGATGCCCGCGAGGCCGCCGGCACTGCGGCAAACCGCAACCGATAGGAGGCGATCTCATGGCACAGCGCCAGCAGCTTTCGCTTTTTCCTGCGCTGCTCCTGGGTTTGCATGCGCGCCCGGCCCTGGCGCTCGAGACGAGCTTCCATAGCTATGACGGTTTCTCTGAAACGGTGAGCGCCTTCCAGCTGGTCTCCATGATTTTTGGCGACCCGCGTTACGGCACCCTGGTCGTCATCATTGCGGTTGCAGGCATGGCGATCGGGGCGGCTCTTGCCGCGATCCGGGGTACCGGCATGGGCATCGTCACCTTCGGCTTTCAGATGCTGGTGGGGATAGGCCTCTTCGTTGGGCTCGTCGGAACGACGGGAACCGTTCATGTCTATGACCGGGTTCGCAACGCCTATCAGCCGGTCGGCGATGTACCCAATCTCATCGTGCTGGTGGCGGGCGTCACCAACATGATGGAGCGGGCGCTTTCCGAAACGATCGATGATGCGACCCTCGATCCGAACGCAAAGCTTGAGTTCGGCGCCGGCGGCCACGCCTTTGATCTTTTTCTGAATGCAGTATCCCCGCGCGGCCCCATGACCGACAGTTTCCTCGACGCCACGATCAAGGATTATGTCCGCCAATGCTACCCGGTAGCACGGGTTTCACCTGCCTATGGCGTTGACGATGACCAGTTGTTCCGGACTGCGACCGACCTTCCCGCCGCCTTCGCAGCTATGGCGGGCCCGTCGACCTTCAGCACGATCTTCACGGCGTCGGACAAGGCAGGAACAACAGTGAGTTGCGAACAATCCTGGCAGCACATAGCTGACAGGCTGAACCAGCCCGATGTCTTCGAGGAATATAGCCAGCGCCTATGTGCCTCGAGCGGCTATGCCACACAAGACGCGACCCAGCTTACCCGATGCCGTGCCAACCTTGGTGCGCTCGGATCCATGATGATGGACAGCCCGATGTCCATGCAGGCCTTCCTTACCGACATATTGCTGGGGACGAGCGTGGGCGACGTACTTTTCGAGGACAGCCCGGCTGCCGCGGCGAGGGTCATGGCGAACCGCGCGGTTGTTTCGAGCGGTCTCTCTACGCTCTCGACTGCGAATGAATGGATGCCGACGATCCGCGCGACCGTGTTCGGCATCATGCTCTTCATGATGCCGGTAGCCCTCCTGTTCATCCTCACCCCCATCAATCTGCGGGTCGCAAGCTTTGCGCTGGGCCTCTTCGTCTTCGTGGCGCTTTGGGGTGTGATCGACGCTGGCCTCTATCAGCTCACTCTTGGCCGCGCGATGGACGCGCTCGCTGAAATGCGTTCCTTCCATGTGGCGGCCAACGCCTGGATCCTGGCCCCGTCCTCCGCGATGAAGGCGCTGGCGATTTTCGGTACTTTCCGCTCGGCATCGGCAGCGCTTGCCAGCGCATTCGTGTTCACCGTGTTCCGCTTCTCGGGCAACGTATTTTCAGGCCTTACGGGAGGAAGCCTTGCAGTCCAGACCCAGGCGGCCGGCGCCGGAGCGACGATGACGACGTCGGAAGGCTATGCCTCGGCACTCGAGGCGCAGGCCAGCGCTGCAGGAACGGGCGCGCGGCGCGCTGCCTCATCGGGATTTGGCGACTTTGGCGAGCGGAGCAGCTTCGGCGCCAATCGCAGCTTCGGCGCCGCCGACAAAATTATCGGCGAAGGCGGCGGAATAGCAAACAGTGCCGCATTTGGGATGGGTCAGGCCGATGGCGGGCGAGATATCGGCAATGTCGCCCCTGCCCTCTCCGGCCGCAGCCTTTCCGATCCGGCGGTGGCGCGGGAAGTGCAGGCTGCTGCCACGACCGGCGCCATCCACAACTTTGCCGAGAAGGATGCTCTTCGTTCGCTTGGAACTGGCTATTTTGGCGAGGGACAGGCAGGTGAAAGCGCCTTTGCAGCCTTCTCGCAAAATCTTGTTCAGTGGAAGGCGTTTGGCGATAACCGCGCCTATGGTATGATGATGCAGGCTGCCGCTCGCCATTTCGAGCGTTCAGGCTACTCTCCCGCCGACGCCGAACTCAAGGCCAGCGGTTTGGTGGCGCAGGCATCGAACGATCCCACCTTCGCGAAGCTGATCGCCAACAGCTATGACGAGGAGAGCATGCTGCGCAATGATTTGACCGGCGCGCAGGTGCAAGTCGGCGCTATGGAAGGCCGGCGCGATTATGCGGGCGACGCTGTCGCTCGCACAGAGAGGAGCAACGTCGCCACCGAGCAGGCTCGGCGGACTGGCACCAATAGCGGGCAGCGGGAGGCCGCCGCGATGTTGGGCCTTTCGGTCGACGAAACCTCCCGGCGAATTGGCTTCATCGACGCCTTGTCGGGCGAAGCGCGATCAACCGCGATCTCCCAACTTGCAAGGAGCACCGGGCGCAACGAAGCCCAGATTGAGGGAGCTCTCGCTCGCTATCGTGCTGCGACCGATGTTGGGACTGCAGATGGTGCCACTGCGGAGGCCGCCAGGGAGGGTGTATCCGTTTACGGTCGAACCCGGGAAGCGGCCGGATTTGACTTTGCCGAGCGATCAGGAAAACTCGATGCGCAGCGGGAGGTCGGTCATGATGGAACTCGGGCCGCCTCCCATATCGGAGAACAAAGGCGTCAGTCGGAGCAATTCGGCTTCGCGCAAGGCGCAGCGGCCGCCGGAGCGTCCACAAGAGAGGCAGCTCGTCTGGACAGCTTCATCCAGGCACTATCTCAAACTGCAGGCAATCAGGTGGACATGGCTGAAGGCGGGTCAGACGGGATTGCGGATCGTGCGCGGAATTCCCGATTGACCAGCATCGTTGATAAAGAGCGGCTGAGCCGCGTTCAGGGGCTCCTGCGGGCGCACGGCATCGAACTTGGCAAGCGCGAGATAGCCATGGACCAGAATGGCGATTTCGGCCTGAACCTGACCCCCGACACGGCATCGCAATTGTGGCGGGCCGGTTTGATCAACGATAGTCAGTTGGGCGCGATCGCCAATGGCGGGCATGCGCGCTTCAGCTTCGCCCATAACGACCTGCTCGTCTCGAGCCGAACGCAATATGAGAAGGCAGGACAGAATGATACGAGCACGCGCTTCGAAGCTGGCAAGCAGGCGGGGCCCGACACGATCGAGCATTTCATGAGCGGAGGCGTGGAAGGCCAGAAGGCAATGGCCGACTGGCTACGTGGCGGTTTCGAGATGGATCGAAGGGGCGCTTGGCGTCTTAAACCACAGGTCGCGGACACGCTTCAGCGCGATATAGGTGCCATTATTGCGCAGACGGGTTGGTCGAGAGCAATTGACCGGGGAGCACAGGACCATACATCGTTGAGATTTGACGCTGGACTACAGATTGGCGCCACCAGCAACTCTGCTTCTAGCGAGAAGCACCCCGGCGATGATCGGCAGCAACTTGGAACAGCTGGGGGAAATATCGGTATGTCGTCGAGCGATTCAACTTCAATGAGTGAATCTGCCAGCGCCAAGCTCGACATAGTAAATTATCAGGTACGATCATCGTTGACGGCAGCTGGGCAAAAGGCAGCACACGCACGCGATCCGGCCCAAACTTTTACCGAGCATCTAAGCAACGAGATAATGGGATCCGATGGGCTGAGGATCAAATATCTCCGAGATGCGGCAGCCGGCCGCAGCACGATAGATGCCCTATCTCCCCTAACTTCTCGGGAGCAGGAGGCATTACTACAAACGGGGCGCTCCCTTCTCGACAGCTCATCTGGTATCGGCGACGGCCAAAGGCCAGATTAGTCTGAATTACGGGATCATTTATGAAACGGGCTTATCGGATTATTCGAATCAAATTGCCAATGAATGCCTGCTCGTGGATCGAGTGGATCAGCTGAAGGACACAGTCCCAATGGTCCACGTTCAAAAGGGTATTGCGCCGGTCTGACCAAGTGCTGCTCTTCCCACTTCCGGCTCGGATCGTGGATAAGTTTCTCGAGCCAAGGGAAGGCAAGTACTAAAAACGCTACCGGAGGGGTCGTGAACAGCGATACCACGACGACAAAGAAGCGCAACCACTCTGGCAGATCGCGCACCCAGTCGGCACCGACGAACCATATAGATGGCGTCAGCGTCCAATATACCTTCGCATACCAAGGCTTCCAGATATAGGTTGAGATTGGCAGCCGTTCAGGTAACCGCCCTTCCGTTTTTCCTAACATGTCTGACATGGCGAGCCTCCGTCAGGGCATCATACCGGACTGCCTGCTCAGCGCGAAAATAAATTAGCAGCGTTTTGACAGCAGTTTCGTTCGCGTTCCAATTGCCCCTGCGCTACCAATGACTTAGAATTCAAATGTCAGAAAGCCAGCTGTTTCCTGGCTGGATAAGTGGCAGCGTATTGGAACGACGAAACTGTGCGAACCGACCTTGATCATTTGCCTCCACAAAAGCAGCGTGAGCTTGAGCGGGTCGTGCGCCTGCTGTTTGAGGAGTTTGAGGACGCCACGAAGAACGCGACAGGGAAGACCAAGGATGGTCGCATCCTGAAGATCGTTCTGTACGGAAGCTATACCAGCGATCGCTGGGTGGATGAGCCATATACTGCCAAAGGGTATCAGTCAGACTACGATCTTTTGATCATCGTTGATCAGAATGAACTGACCGACACAGTCGCATATTGGCACAAGGCCAATGATCGGTTGATCCGGGAATATGGCATCACACACGCGCTTCGAACGCCGGTAAATTTCATCGTGCACACTCTGCAGGAAGTGAACGATGCGCTGGCCCATGGCCGGTATTTCTTTATGGATATCGCGAAGGAAGGAATCGCGCTCTACCAATCGGATGATCGCGAGTTACACAAACCAAGGCCTAAGACGCCGAAACAATCGGTCGATATGGCTCGCGAATATTTTGAGGAATGGTACAGCAGCGCTGGTGAATTCTATGCTAATTTTGAATTCACTCTGTCCAACGGAAGGTTTAAAAACTCAGCCTTTCAGCTCCATCAGTCCACAGAACGTCTTTACCATTGCGTACTTTTGGTATGCACATTCTACACCCCACACGTCCACAATTTAGAGTTTCTCCGGAAGAAAGCAGAAAGTCTCGACATTCGCGTTCGAGATGTTTGGCCGTCGGATTCTCGCGCTGACCGAGCGAAATTTGAAAAGCTCAAGGAAGCTTATGTTAAAGCTCGCTATTCCAAACATTACAAGATCAGTGAAGAGGAACTGCGCTGGCTTGGCGAGCGAGTTGAACAGCTTGGGCAAGTTGTTCTTACAATCTGCAAAGAAAGGATAGATTTGTTGGAGGCTGCTGCCATTTCAAACGACAAATGAAACCAGCATGACAGCGGCTTACGTCGGCAACTGACTTGCGGATGTTGACAGGCTGGGTCAGCGTGCCGACGTGCTGATGTTGCGAATCAATGGGGTGTCCTCCCCGTTGCATATGGAGTGATTGAATGTCGACGACGCCCGAAGAGGCCAAAAGCGCCACAGGCTCGAACAACGAGCTTATCGAGGGCGTCGACACCGAAACTGGCGATGGATGGGGTGACTATCCGCTAGACGCCGTTTTCGTGCGGACCGAACAACGCACCGTAGGGGAGGTGGTGGCCCGCATCCAGAAGAACCGGTACGTCCTTGATCCTGATTTCCAGCGTGATTTCGTCTGGTCGAACCCGAAGCAATCCAAGCTGATCGAGAGCTGCGTCATGCGGATCCCGCTTCCGGTTTTCTATGTCGCCGAGGCGCCCGACGGTCGGATCATCGTGGTAGATGGCCTGCAGAGGCTGACGACTTTCGCGCGCTTCCTTGGCGGTGACCTCAAGCTCACTGGCCTCGTAAGTGCGCAGCATAAAGGATCACATGCACTAGAAGGACAAACCTACGAGACGCTTCCGCTCAACCTGCAGGAGCGCGTCGCCGATACGCAGCTCACCATGTACATCCTCGATGCCAAAGCCCCCGAGCGCGCCCGTCTGGACATTTTCGAGCGGGTAAACAGTGGTGCCCAACTCACCAGGCAGCAGATGCGTAATGCCCTGTATAACGGTCCTGCTACGCAATGGCTCAAGCAGGCCGCGGAAGGCGATCCCTTCCAGACGGCGACGGGAGGATCGCTGGACAGCAGGGCGATGCGCGACCGGGAAGCAATCAACCGCTTTTGCGCCTTCTCTCTCCTTGGCTGGGAAAGCTATACCGCAGGAGACATGGACAGCTTTCTGGCGCAAGGGCTGAAGCGACTTGCCGAACTGAGTGAAGAAGATCGCGCGAGCCTCCGAGCGAGTTTCGACGCCGCCATGTCTCTTAGTACCTTGCTGTTCGGTCCTCATGCCTTCCGCAAATCGCTGGCATCCGAAGATGCATATGCGGCGCGCAGCGTCATCAACATCTCTTTGTTTGAGGTGAGCGCGGTCGTTCTGGCCCGTCTGGCACATTCCCTGCCCGATACCGCGCATGATGCACTGCGGGCAGTGATCGAGGACCTTGTCACTGACGAGGATTTCGCAAGATCCATCACCTATTCAACAAACAGCACCCAAGCTGTCAGAAAGCGCTTTTCAACGTTAGAGGTCGCACTGGAGCCATTTCAGGGATGACGGACATGTTGGAATTTCTCGAGCTGGAAGGCTATAAATGCTTTGAGCGCCTGCGGGTACCTTTGGCTCCCCTCACCCTTTTCACCGGCTTCAACGGCGCAGGCAAATCCACCGCACTTCAGCCGCTTCTGCTGCTTGCCCAAGCAGCACGGCTTCGCATCTGGGGAGCAGAAAGCCTTGAAGGCGAGTTGCCGCTTAATGGAGACATGGTGCGCCTGGGTTCTGCAGGCGACGTGATCCGTGCTGGTTACAGCGGAGATACCCGTTTTTTCATCGGCGCGGGATCGCACAGTCTGGCAATCGGGGTCTCCGCGCGCGCAGGTGAGCGCGCGTTACGGGCACGGGACCTGGCGCAGGGCGATGAGGACTTAGAACTGGCTACGCGCCTGAACAGGCTAGTCCATATCAGTGCGGTCCGTGGCGGTCCATCGGACACCTTCCCCATCCCCGATCGCAGCATCAGCCAGGTCGCGGACGTGGGCGTTGATGGCCGTTTCGCCAGTTACTGGTACCACACGCTGGCCGACACAGAGGTCCCGCCCGAGCGATGCGTCCAGGGAGAAAGCGGCACGACATTCCGCCGGCAGGTTGACGCATGGCTTGACCGACTGGCTCCAGGGGCCAATGCGAATGTGCAGGCACTGCCCGTCGCATCGTCACTGGCGCTGCAGTTTCGTCTGTCCGACACCGGAGAATGGCGGCGCCCTGCCAATGTCGGATATGGCCTCACCTACGCCTTTCCGATCCTAGTAGCTTTGCTCGCTGCCCAGCCAGGCGATATACTGGTCATCGACAGTCCGGAAGCCCATCTCCATCCGCAAGCGCAATCTCGCATGGGAAGCATGCTTGCCACTTTCGCGGCTGCGGGCGTGCAACTACTCATCGAAACCCATAGCGATCATGTTCTGAACGGCGCTCGGCTCGCAGTCCGGGATGGTGTCATCAAGTCCACCGACTTGAGCCTTCTCTTCTTCTCGGGCTCCACGCCGGAAGGGCATGGGGTGTCGGCCCCCCGTATCGACAAGGAAGGGCGAATTGACGAATGGCCCGACGGCTTTTTCGACCAGAATGACAAGGATGTCTCGAGACTGGCCGGGTGGGATTGAATGCGCTGGTATCTGAACGACGCTTCCTTGCAGGGGCAATTTGCCGATCCGGCGCAGTTCGAGGAAATATTGCGGGAATTGCTGGGTGTCCGCGCTCGCGTGCCGCTGATCAAGCAGAACCTTCGATCGACCCGATCGCTGCAGGACGCGTTGGCTGGACCCGGAATGTCCGTCCGCCAGCTCCTGCAGCGATGCCGCGACCGTGACTTGCGATCGGCAACTTTCAACTGGTTCGATCGTACCGGGCCGTTCGTCGATGACGACAGGTTGGCGGAGCAGGACGACTATTTTGAGTATAATGATGTTGAAGTCACCTCGACCGGCCTAGGAGAGGCTGCCCGCCGTACAAAGGCCGGCGAAACATGTGCTACCTATAGCTTCGCGGGCGGGCCTGTGGATTTTGCCCGCGATCCCCTGGAGATCGATCATGGCATTCCAGAGGAACGCTATGGCCGCTATGACGTGCGTAACCACTGGATCGCACAAATGATGGTTGAACAGGCCGTCGCGAGCGGGCCTTCGATAACATCCTGGGCGGCCCTTGTGGAGGCAGCGCGTGCCCGCTTTCCTCATCTTGATATTGCCGATCTTCACACAAATTCCCAGCTCGCGCGCGAGCCCTTCGAGGCCTCCATCCGCGATCGAGCGCTGGCGCTCATGGCGCTGCTTAACGCCTATATGGCGGGGCGCGACGAGAAGGGTGCCGAAGGACCTGCTTCCAAAGAGGTTATCGACGCGCATTTCAAAGGCGACCGCGCTTATTTCACGGGGGAGTCCCCGACCAACGAAGATAAGTTCGAAGATGAGATGACCTTCACCGCATCCGACGGACGCGAGGTGTTCGCGCCTTGGCATGGCAAGATAAGTCACCGTTTTTTCCGAATGCATTTCGAATGGCCTATGGCCCCGGACAGGCGGCGGCTGCCGATTCTCTATCTGGGACCAAAAATCACGAAGAAGTGAAGAGCGGCAAAGCGCGAGGCAATCATTGTGTCGAACGACAGGACCTCCGATTGGGCTGGGTCAGTCTCGATCTTTTATGAAAGGGATTGCGACCAGGGGGCCTCGGAGCCCAGGATTGTCCCGCCAAGATTATCCTTGCAAGACGCTTGTGCTGTGGCGCTTTTCAGGCATGATTTGAGAACCCGACTGCCTCGGGCCACAGATGGTAAAGCGGAGAGGACTGGCGGCCAGACGTCGGCACTTCCTGCGTCCAGCCTCAAGGTCCTCCGTTCAAACATAGCGGAGGGCGTCATCGAAAATGCAGAACGAGTGAGCGGCCCAGGCGCTCAATCTCCAGAAGATGAACTCCAAGGGGTCGAGCAGCTCGTCGCGTTCAGCCCGCCACTTTTGAGGCGGCTCGAGACGGTTTTATCGAACACCGCCACGTCCGACATCCTGCCCATGATCGAATTATTGCTGCAGAGAAGGGCAATGATGGAGGCCCCAAGATCACAGGACGCGGTCGCGAACCCCAGCATTCATCTCCTGCGGCGTTGGGAACGGCTTTCTGCTCGATGTTATAATTCACTGCGCTTTGCATGGCGAAACTTCGCCGACGAGACTGGAGAAAATGGTCCGCTTCTGAGCGACGTAGCAAGAATTCCGGTGGAAGAACTTTTGCAGATTCCTAATTTCTCGCGCGCGTCCCTCCTGGAACTCTTTTTCGTGATGGAGGAATATGGCCATAGGCTGAGGGAACGGGCGATATTGTTCATACCGGAGAAAAATCATCTTCGCACCGCTCGGTCTGCCTATGCGGCAAGGCTGGCCAAGGCCGCGCGACGGTGGAAGGAAATGTCAGCGCTTCTGGATCAAAAAGAAGGCGAGAATTTGAGCTGGCAAGAGTTGGCAACTTTACACAAGCGGTCCGTCAAGAATCTACGTTCCAACCTCCAGGAACATCATGAATTGCGAATTTTCCTGCAGAAAAATCCACTGCCTCCCGGGCGTTCGGGCATTGGCGCCCGCTGCCCTTGAGGCCGCATGACGCCGGAACTGAGCATGGCCAACCGAAATCAAGGTTGCGCCGAAGCAGGGCGTGACATGCAAGCGCGTCAAAGAAACAAACATGACGGACCGAGGCACCCGGCCATCGAGCCATTGCCCCTCCCCTCCTGATGCAACTGCAGCCGCGCCGGGACGAACGCGTCATCTGCCATTATCTCATCCCCCACACATAACATATTGCACCTGCTGACGCGCAGCATCATAGCCAGCTTCATGGATCAAGAACAAAAAGCGCTGGTCTCTCGCGTCATTTCCCGCGTCCCGCAATGGGTACGCCATGACCTGGCCTCCAAGGATGCGGTTGCACGTGTGCGTGCCGAAGAGACATTGGCCGCTATGGTCATCAACGGGTTGGAAAGTGGGACTGCGGAGGCTAGCGAAAGCTAGGCCGGACAGGGATCGAATTGGCTGAGCTTATGCCAGATTTTCCCTGCAGGAGTTGGCATCTATTTGCCTAGGAAGGCCTCGACGCCTTCTTGAGCGAGCACAGCGCAGAACGCAGCGTCGGCATCGCGATCGGTGGGGAAGAGCTCGTCCCAGACCGTGGAAGCGCCGTACTCGTTGACCACCTCAAGCGACCAACTCCGCTCGGTGACAAGACGGACGATGTTTACCCTCAGCCGTACGCCGGCCTGCTCGACGGACCTGCAGAGAGAGGATTCGATCAGTTCGGGGTACGGGCCAAACTCCATGCTGTGACGCTATGAGATCGCTGCTTCAGATTCAACGCTGTTGGTGCCCTAATCCGTACGCACAGATCGCCAAGCCGATCGGAGGGATGAACGGAAGCAAGTGAGACACCTACTCCGATCTGGTCAGCATTGACGCCGATCATCAAGCAATAGCGATAGGGTTGTCCCCGGCCGCTTGGCCAAACTCACGCAACCTTTCCGTCACCGCATCGATGAAAACCCTCACTCTAGATGGTATGAGAGTGCGACTTGGCAATACCGCGCAGATTAGCATGGGCGGGCTGTGCCACTCCGGGAGTATCTGAACAAAGCGGCCCGAGCGAATATCAGCCGCGACATCAATCCAGGATTTCATTGCGAGTCCAAAGCCGTCAAGTGCCAAATCTCGCCATTGTTGCATCGCAGGCGTGAACTCACCTCGACATGGACCGAGCGCCCTCCGGGGCCATGAAGCGACCAGACGGTGCCAGCGCCCTGATGAAGGCACTCGTGAGCGGCGAGCTCATGGGGGTCCATTGGAGCACCATGTTCTTCCAGATAAGCGGGAGAAGCCACAACCACACGGTGGTTGTCCGCAAGCTTGCGAACGACAAGGTCGAAATCCTTCGGTTCGCCGATACGAATAACGACGTCCAGCCCCTCATCTATGAGGCCTGTAACGCGATCGGTCAACACAAGATCGATGGTGAGCGAAGGATAAAGGCGGGCGAGATCACGGCAAACCGGGGCGACATGTTTTCGTCCCAACGCAACAGGCGCGCTTACCCGCAGCAATCCTTGTGGTTCGAGCTTTCCGTTCCCCAGCATCGCCTCGGCCTCGCCTATTTCGGCAAGGATCCGCAGCGCGCGTTCGAACAATTTGCTGCCTTCATCGGTAAGCGAGAATCGGCGCGTGCTCCGTACGATCAGACGGGTAGCCGTTCGCCGTTCGAGTGCCGCGAGACGCTTGCTTACCACGCTAAGGGCAAGCCCCATTGATCGGGCTGCTGACGAGAGGCTGCCATCGGTCGCAATTCTGACGAATGTTCGCAGCTCGTTGATGTCATTCAGCACGGATACTTTCCCAATGGTGGAGGGTGTGTTCGATTATCGGCGCATACTCTACCGCAGATATAGAGCCTAGTTAGACACCGACAAATCACAAGGATACTCGGCATGTCTTCGCTTCTGTTCACACCAACAACATTCGCGGGCCGCGAAGTGGAACACCGGATCGTGATGGCTCCCATGACACGAGCGCGCAGCAGCCAGCCGGGCGATATTCCCAATGCCATGAATGCTGCCTATTACGCGCAGCGTGCCGATGCCGCCCTCATCATCACCGAAGCATCGCAGATCTCCCCTCAAGGCAAGGGATACTCCTTCACTCCGGGCATCTGCAGCGCGGAGCAGGTCGCTGGGTGGAAGCTTGTCACGGACGCCGTTCACGCCGGCGGCGGCCGGATCTTCATCCAGCTTTGGCATGTCGGCCGCATGTCGCACCCAGATTTTCACGGCGGCGAGCTCCCGGTTGCGCCCTCAGCCATCCCCTTCGAGGGCGACATCTGGAAGGTCGATCCGGCCACCGGTGAAGGTGGAATGGTTCCTTGCCCAACGCCGCGCGCGCTTGAACAGCCTGAGATTGCGCAGATTGTCGATGATTATCGGACCGCGGCGCGAAATGCCCGAGAGGCTGGTTTCGACGGCGTCGAGATCCATGGCGCCAACGGATACCTGATCGACCAGTTCCTGCGGACCGGATCAAACCGGCGGACGGATGAATATGGGGGTTCCCGCCAAAATCGCCTGCGCTTCCTTCGCGAGGTCGTCACCGCCATAGCCGAAGAAATCGGAGCTGATCGGACTGCCATTCGCCTTGCCCCCTTCCTCACCGCGCGCGGCATGGACTGCCCGGATATCCTCCCGACAGTTCTTGAAGCAGCCAAATTCCTCCAGGAAGCCAAGATCGCCTACCTGCATCTGGTTGAAGCCGACTGGGACGACGCGCCCGAATTCACCGAAGAGTTCCGCGCCGAGGTCCGCGGGCGCTTTATCGGCCCCATCGTGTTGCAGGCCAATACGACATTGCCAAAGCCGAGTGGGTCATCGAGCATGGTTTTGCAGATCTTGTTGCGTTCGGCCGCCCGTTCATTGCCAATCCCGATCTTGTAACCCGACTTGAGAAGGGGATCGCATTGGCCGAGCCTGACCCTGCAACCCTGTTTGGCGGTGGCGAAGCCGGCTACAGCGACTATCCATTAGCCAAGATAACGGCCTGAGGATCCGATGACAAATAAGCATACGATCTCTTCGACCTCCTCATCGCAGGCCGCTTCGGGCAGTGCCAGCGTGAATGAGGTTCCAACCCTTACTCGTCGGGGAGCCCTGTCGCTTTCGGCCGGTGCGGCACTGCTGGGTACGGGCGTTGTTACGCCCGTTCTGGCCTCATCCCCTCCAGCTACTGGCAGTGCCGATGAGCCGCTGGGAATTGGATTGGAAGGCTGGACCTACCCCGCTCCGCTATCCTTTCTCCCGCTTGTCATGGCCGGGCAGCCTGTGCGCATGGCCTATATGGACGTCGCACCGACCGCTGCGCCAAGCGGGCGTGCAATCTTTCTCCTGCATGGAAAGAATTTCGACAGCAGCTACTGGAGCGATGTGATCCGTTGGTTGGCCGCGGCTGGCTACCGCGTGATCGTGCCTGACCAGATCGGTTTCAACAAATCCACCAAGCCCGCCCTTGCATATACGTTCGAAGGGCTCGCTCGCAATACCATGGCGCTGGCCGACGCACTGTACTTGCAACGCATAGAGGTTCTTGGCCATTCGACCGGCGGAGCGCTTGCAGTCAAGCTGGCCAG
The DNA here is from genome assembly GCF_020782235.1 of Sphingobium naphthae. Taxonomy (GTDB): domain Bacteria; phylum Pseudomonadota; class Alphaproteobacteria; order Sphingomonadales; family Sphingomonadaceae; genus Sphingobium; species Sphingobium naphthae. The sequence goes on along the minus strand of NZ_JAJGNO010000005.1, from coordinate 45,329 downwards.
CCTCTATCCGGACCGGGTAGAGCGGCTCGTTCTTGAAGACCCAATTGGTCTGGTCGATTACAGCGAATTCATCCCGCCTCAGGAAACCTCCACCCTTGTCGCAGCCGAGGAGGCCTATACGGCGCAGACATACCGGGCGTTCATCGGCCGGTTCTTTCCGTTGCTGGCACCGCAGAATTACGAGCAGTTCGTGACCTGGCGGATGCGGGTCAGGCTCTCTGCAGAGTTTGATCGCTTCGCTCTGGCAAGCGCCCTCACCTACCAGATGATTTACAAAGAGCCTACGCGACCGCTCTACGCCTCGCTCCCAATGCCGGTTCTGCTCACCGCGGGAACGCAGGACCGATCTGCTCCCCTTGCAGGTTACGCCAAGGCCGAGGACCGGGCGCGTATGCCCGGCATTCACGAAGCGGGTCAGGCCGCGGTCAATGAGCTGCGTTCAGGGCGTTTCATTTCCTTTCCGGGCGTCGGCCATGTCCCTCATCTTGAGGCCCCGGATCGCTTCCACACAGAAGTATTGGGATTCCTGAAATCATGAGACCAAGATATTCCCAATCAAGCCTGCTTGCAGTCATTTGCGCAACCGGCCTTCTGTCGCCAGCCGCAATAGGCCCAGCTCGTGCGACTGCCAACGACAGTGCGATCGAAATCATCGTCAACGTCGACGTCATTCCCACTGACGAGGTGCAAGGCACACGCCTGCTCACCGACTTTGTTCGTCAAGTGAAGCTTGATCGGGCAGCGATTTCGATCCGTCTTATCAGCCAGGGGCCACAGGCGCCCAACCACTTCATTCTCGTTGAAACATTCGCAAGCCAGGCGGCCTACGACAGGTTCGTTCAGTCCTCCCCCGTTCGCACTTTTAGGAGTTCGCTTTACCCCCATCTCGGCAGTCCATGGGACGAGCGCATCGGCCACGACATAACGCCTTGAACGGCCGAGGGCAGCGTGCAATCGAAACAAGGGAGCACACAGGGAACACATCCTCGACGGAGAAGAAAAGGCATTCCAAGCCGATGCCCTTGGTCCACTTGCTGCTTGTTCCGTAGCAAATCGGCGAAACGGTGATCGCCAGGCCACATCGCGCCCTCCCCGAAGTAGCAGTCGTCATGGGCCCGAATGGCAAAGCTTCCGGATTGAGCGCTACTCACCGCCGCCTTGATGGCGTCCTGTACGCAACCCCAGCGGTTAGCCCGATACATAAGAGGAGCGTGGCGCCTGAGAGCAGCACCGCAGTAGACAGCCCGCGCAGAAAAGATAGAGCATCAGGATAATCGATCAGACTTCCGAACATGGCGACGCCGATCACACCGCCCAACTGCCTGGCTGACGACATGAGGCCCGAGGCTATACCTGCATCGTGATGACTGACCGATGAGATCATCATGTTCATCATCGATGGTGTCGCGGTTGCGGTGCCCGCGCCGATCAGCATGAGAATGAGATTGATGGTGAGGATCGGCGTGCTGACCAAGATTTGCGATAGAGCGACGAAGCCGATCGCACCCATGCCAAAGCCAATGGACAGGATCCAGGCGCCGCTGATATGCTTGCCTATGCGCGCCGAGACGAGGCTCGCCGCCGCGAGGACAGCTGTCATGGGGACGAATGACAGACCGGTCTGTGCAACTGTGAAGTGAAGAATATTCTGAAAATAGAGGCTCATTCCAAAGATGGTGCCAAAAAATGTCAGATTGGTCGCAATGCCCGCTAGCAGCATTGTCAATGTGATCGGATTTCTGAACAGCCGACCTGGAAGCATTGGATGCGCGATGCGGCGCTCGACCAAGCAGAAAAGCATCGCGGAACCCAGAGCGATGAACAATGCTGCAACACCGTCTCCTCTCCAGCCTGCCGTGCTTGCTTCGGTCACGGCAAAACAGAAAGTCGCCACGCCAAGTGCGATGCTGATCTGGCTGTACGAACTCATGGGCTTTTTAAGGCCAGGTGTCGATGCCGCGTTCTTCAGGATCAGCGCCATTGCCAGAACGCCAATGGGCACATTGATCAGGAATACGCTTCTCCAGCCCCAATATTCAATCATGATACCGCCAACCAGGGGGCCCGCGGCCATGCCGATCCCTCCAGAAGCGCCAAAGATCGCTATAGCGGCCCGCCTCGCCTCAAGGTCATCATAGCCAAGACGAATGAGCGAAAGGGCGCACGGCAAAATCAATGCCGCGCCAACGCCTTGTAGAATCCTCATTCCGATCAACATCGGCAAGTTGTGCGCGATCCCGCAACCGATCGACGAGAGCGAGAACAGGATGAAACCTGCGGAGAATATGGCCTTGGCCCCGTATCTGTCGGCCCAACTGCCGCCCAGAAGAAGGATCGCGGAGAAAGTCAGCGCATAGCTGTTTATGACCCATTGAAGGTCGCCTAAGTCGGCATCAAAGGCTCTGCCGATTTGCGGGAGTCCGATGTTCACGACACTGACATCGACCTGGACCACGCCAAAGCCTAGACATGCCGCAGTCAAAACGGCGCGCATGCGATTAGCTGCCGTCCTCATGACGCAAAATCACTATTTTGGCGGATATTCCACAGCCCGCCGGCGCGCAGGGAGAGCCACCCTCGGATTTGCGCCCGTAGCATCAAAACCACCTGCCGACAGGAGCGTGGCAAGACGATGTCTCTTCGCAACCGCATCGGCTGAATGCAACATTCCGCGGGATCAGTTGAACCGGGGCGACCGGAGGAATATGCCCTGCATTATGTGCGTCAACTACCAGCATCGACTTCCATTCGCATCATCAGTCCGACCAACTCCATAGCTGCCTTGGCGGCTCGCTGACCGAGGCCACCTAGGCCGGAAATGGGGAGCGGATTAAGGGCAAGAACGGATCAGCACTTTAGCTGTAGCGTTTCAAATACTGCGTGCCCAAAGGTCCAGCTGCACCGATGAACCATTTCCGATCAATGCCGGGCATAGCGCGGGACCAGGATGCGACGCAGGGTCAGAAGAGCGAGCAGAGCCTCGCGCGCATCAGCGGTTCCGTCATGCAGAACTGCTCCAATTGCAGTCTCGATCGCATTTCTCACTGTAGGGGTGTCAACGGCGGTCAGATTCTAGGCCATCGGGGCGGAGTAAAAGCAGGCCACTGTGATGTGGGCCTGACGATATGAAGAGGGCCCCGATCGGGGCCCTCTTCATATCGTTGTCGTCATTGATCAGGTGGCGGTGATCTCGCCAGTGTCCGGGTCGACGACCGGAGTGGCCTGGTTTTGCTCCGCCCCGGCAGCACGACGGCGGGCAGATTGCTTGAGGCGGTAGCTATCGCCGTTCAAGGCCAGGATGCTGACGTGGTGCGTGAGCCGATCGAGCAGCGCGCCGGTGAGCCGCTCGGATCCCAGGACCTGCGTCCAGTCCTCGAACGGCAGGTTGGATGTGACGATTGTCGATCCCCGCTCATAGCGCTGTGAGAAAGTCTCGAACAGCAGCTCAGCGCCTGTGGGCGAGAGAGGAACATAACCCAGTTCATCGACGATCAGCAGCTTCACCGCCGCAAGATCGCGCTGCATCTTGAGCAGTCGCTTTTCGTCCCTTGCCTCCATCAGCTGGTTGACCAGTGCAGCGGCGGTCGTGAACGCGACCGTGAAGCCTTTCTGGCAAGCCGCCAGTCCCAGGGCGAGCGCCACGTGGGTTTTGCCGGTGCCGCTGTTGCCCAGCGCGATGATATTTTCCCGCCGCAGGATCTATTCGCAGCGGGCCAGCTCCAGCACGAGCATTTTGTTGAGGCCTGGAATGGCCGTGAAGTCGAACGTGTCGAAGCTTTTCACCGCCGGGAACCGCGCAGCCCGGATCCGGCGCTCCACGGTGCGGCGCTCCCGGTCGATCAGCTCAAGTTCGATGAGGCGAAGCAAGTATCGGCTATGATCAACCCCGTCGCGTGCGCATTCACGGGCCAGCTTCTCATATTCCCGTAGCACTGTAGGAAGCTTGAGTTGCTTGAGATGATGCGCGAGCAAAACCTGCGGCGTCCCTGCCATGGTGCCGGTGGGCATCTTGTTCTCGGTGCCCCGGTTCATGCCGCCATCCCCGGCACGAGCGCGGCATAGTCCGCGGCACGCGTCGTCTTCACGTCCATTTTCGGCAGGTGGGGATAGGCTGTCAGGTCCAGGCGGGCGGGCCGCCGCTCGATGCGCGCCAGCGCGATCTGCTTGACCGCATCAAAGCCGATTGCGCCGATACAGATCGCCTCGTTCACCGCGAAGGTGACGACCTCTATCGGTATTGCCTCCAACAGGCGCAGGATCTGGATGAACTCGCGCTTGCCCTTGTTGCCCATGCGCGCATCAAGGAGGTGACGCATATGCTGGAACGCTTGCGGAAGGGCCCAGTCCTGCAGCGCGGCGGCCTGATCGAGCGCATTGGGCTTGGTCTCGATCAGCGCCAGATAATGCAGCGGGTTCGCCACGAACATGGCCTCACCATAACAGCGCGGATGTCTGGCGATCTCCTCATTGCCACAAAGGATGACCACCGTGTCGACGAAGCCCTTCACAATGACATTCTGGAAGCCGTACCGGGTTGGCACTGAGTAGTCGTTGGTCCGGTAGCGCACCAGGGCGGTCGACGATACGCGAGCAGCCTTGGTCTCGCACGGCTCGAACTGCCCTGCTGGCAATGCCCGCATCACCGCCAGATCGGCCAGGAGCCGTGCGCCGATCGTCTCGCTATGTCGGCCAGCCCGCTCTTCCTGACGGGCCCGGCAGCGACCCAACAGCTCATCATTGAAGGCATCGAAGCTGGGCGCATGTGGGATCGGCACCATGAAGTGCGATCGAGCGTGCTTGACCAAGCCTTCGACCTTCCCCTTATCGTTCCCCTTTCCAGGCCGACCAAAGCGATCGTTGAAAAGGTAATGGCTGACAAGCCCAGTGAAGGCGCGTGTCCGCTCGCGCTTCCCATCCCCGCAGATCCTGGCAACCGCGATCTTCGTGTTATCGTAAAGGATCGACAGCGGCACACCGCCGAAGAAGGCGAACGCTGATACATGCCCGTCTAGAAACGCCTCGGTTGTCTCCGCTGGATAGGCCTTCACAAAGCAGGCATCCGATTGCGGCAGGTCCATGCAGAAAAAGTGTATCTTCCGACGGACACCATCGATCACGCCCACCGCTTCGCCAAAATCTACCTGAGCATGTCCTGGCGGGTGCGCCAGCGGCACGAACGTCTCGCGTCCACGCGCCCGGCACAGCCGGACATAATCTTTTACGACAGTGTAGCCACCGCCAAAGCCATGCTCGTCGCGCAGACGTTCAAAAATCCGTTTGGCGCTGTGCCGCTGCTTCACAGGCGCAATGCGATCCGCTGCCAGGATCGCGTCAATCACTGGCAGCAGCGGTCCCAACTTCGGCTTCGCCACAGGCTTAGTCCGCGTGTAGCCGGGCGGCAGAGAAAACCGGCACATCTTTGATATCGTCTCGCGGCTCAGTCCAAAGACCTTCGCGGCCTCGCGTCGGCTGTTACCTTCAACAAAAACAAAGTGCCGAACGGCGGCGTAGCTCTCCACGGCAAACATCCCGGCCACCCCCCTAAAAAGGAGCAACCTATCCAATGGCTGGTTTTTAAACCGCCACGCTCAGCAAATCGCTGGCGTTCCATTGGACTGGTTTGTCACCGCCCTCTACATATGTGGGTGCGGCATAATTTTATCCAGATATTAATGCCTCGAGCTAGCAAAGGGATCAGCTTTTGGCACCGCCCCGATCTGGATGATCAGGTTCTCGAGGTTTCAGTATGAATTCATGATATCGACATAGCTTAGCTGCCCGTCAAATAGCGCCCGACCAATAAGATATGTGCGCTGCGCTCCCCCATAAGCTGCTCGAACAGCCTCGACATGCTCATGTGCGGTCGATTTTGCGATGCCGAGATTTAAGGCGATCTCGGCATCGCTTTTCCCTCGGCCGAGTTCGATCAGCACGTCGGTCTGACGCTCGGTCAGCCGTGGCACGCCTCCCCCGTCCCCTCCGTCTCCCGTCCGAAGCTTCATCATTCGGCGTGCAGCTTCGAAAGCGAAGGTCCCTAACACCTGAGCGAAAGGTAGCACCCTCTTCATACAAGCCTGCTCCGAGCCTCCAAAGGAGCATGTCCCACGATACTCGCCAGGGATGTGAGCCGGCACCGTCACTCCTGCCAAAAGCCCGTGACTTTTGGCACTCGACATAATTTGCAGTTGGACTGGGGTCAGTTTTATGAGGCTTGGTATCTGCGTCCAGGAAAATGCCCCCGCGCACCGCACACTGGCCTCATGTACCGGGTCCACTCGGAAATAGGATCGGCCAACAACCTCTTCGATCCATTCGCGGCGATAGTTTGTGATCCTGATGGCGCGCTCGGCTTGGCGACCAAAGTCAACATGGTGACCTAAGGCGAATTGCGTGAAACCGAGGAAGTGGGCCGCTGTTTCCAAGGCTGCCATTAGGGCGTTTTCATCTCGCGCCGCAGCTATTTGATCGAGCAGGCGCCATAGCGTTCGACTGTCCATATCACGACCTCATTGCGGAAGTTGAAACATCGGGGCCTTTCTGTGCTCACAACCGGCTGGCGGAGGGGTGGGTGTTAGAGCGGGGCGAGATAGAAAGTGCCGCGCCGGAACCCATCGCCCCGGCCTTCAAAATTCTTTCCTGGGCCCTCGATTTCGATCAAGGGCAATGCCCGCCACCATGCTCAGCAAGCAGGGGATCGACCAGACCGAAGCCAAGCCGGCATAAATCTTGTGATTGAAGGCAGCCGCCATCAGCGTCGCGAAATGTGTGAGCACGGCGTTGGTTTGCGCTGCTGCCATCCAAATCGGGAAGTAGCGCCGGCTTGCGAACATGAAGTCCATAAATGCCAGCCAAACCAAGAGGTCGATCAGCATGACTGTGAAATTGGTGTGCTGCCAGACCGTCTGATAATTTTGGCCTATCGCCGTCAGCGCAGCTGCACCAATGGTGAGTAGGGCAGCCCGGCGTCCATCTTTTTCCCCGTATCGCCAAGCAAACGAGCTCGCCATGATGACCAAGAGCCAGAAAAGATAGATAATGGTCACGCGGCCTCGCTGGGGACAGATTGGACGTTGGGCTACCGGCCTCTCAAGCCACCGCTTGAAGCGCTGCCTTGTCGTTATCCATCCATGGGCCAGGGCCCGGGCACCCGAAGCTCGTTTCAGCAAGATTGCTGTTATGATGGAACTGGGTGAGAATTGCTGTTGCAGTCACCATTTTCGAGCGCCCTGCAAGCAGATCGCCGGCGCTGTCATGCACGACTTGCATCAGCTTTTGCTGTTCCCTCGCCGAGAGATTGGATTTCTCTGCGACGTCAAGAAAGGAGGAAGCCAGGCGAAGCGCAGATCGGTAAGCATCGTCATATTGGGAAAAGGCCGTCTGCGTGTCGTGAGCGACCACAGCCGCCTTATTCGGTTCGAATGCGAGCATAATAAACTCCCAGCGTAATCTAGAACGCCTTGATGTGAACGAAAGGCAACTCAGCTCAAAAGCCGCATGGTCGCCGCAAAAAATAGAATGAGCCCTACCATGGCGACGGCAAGGAAGCTGGCTGCACGGATCATTTCAGCCGCTTTGGCTGACCGGCTTAGATCATGTTTGTCTCCCCTCAGCGGCGGCGGAAACACAAGGCGCCTGACTTCAGTCAGACTCACTGCGGAACGGCCGGTTGGTTGCTTGAGAGGCTTGGCTGCCACGCCGGGAAGGCGCTCGGCTAGCCCGGGAAACTTCTGTTGAAGTTTCTTCAACTCCATATCATCAAGGATCGAATATAATTTTCTGGCGGCCTCGCGCCGGTCGCCAGCACCAACTGCATGTTGTGCATCGTTCACATATTGATCGACGGTGCGGTGAGAGAGGCCCAATACGGGAGCTATCTCTTTCGAGCTGCTGCCGAAGGCTACCAACAGCAAACAGGCTTTCTGCACGTCTCGCAGCGCATCAAGCGAGGGATCAGCCATTGTCGGCGCCGCGGCTTGGCTTGATGGCATCGTCCACCTGTAGCTTTTCATCTGAGCTACAGATGACGGCGCAAACGTGCCTTCGCGTGAAATGAACATTCACGTGTCCTGTCGTCCTTCTTTTTATCCTCTCCTATTCCTGATGCCCTTTAACCGCCTTCTCGCTGAGCGGTTCGTGTCGACCTTCGACCGAATGGAGGCGCGTGCGCCTGCAAACAATAATAGGAAACGGGCCAGATCAGTTGCAAGGTGAAATGATCTCATTGGAAGAAGACGAGAGGCTGCACCGCTTTGCATTGCCCGCTCATTCAAAGCGCCAACTTAGGCAATGGCGTCGCAAAGCAGGCACCAATCCACCGTCCCCTCGTAAAGGCAAGTTGCGACTCGGATGCGCATCCTGCATAGTTCGCCGTGGCGGACAGACCTTCCTTTCTGTGAAGGTGGTCAATGAACTATGATTCGTTTTCGCAAACGCCTGCGTTAAATGGCGGACCAAGTCATTCAGGTCATTGTTCTCGCGATCGACGAAACGACCGGCTCCTGCGCAAGAGGGATGTTGCAGCAAGAACCGGCATTTCGATTTCTTCTATTTATCGCCGGGAGATATGCGGTCGTTTTCCAAAAAGAGTGCAGATCGGGCTTAGAGCAGTGGGCTGGTACGAAAGCGATATCGACGCCTTCATAGCCGATCCTTCAGGTTACCGCTCAGATAGCGATTGACCATCTCGTCAACCGGAAGCAGCCCGTGGGTAATGAGATCGGCCCACGCACTCAGCAGCAAAGCGCGAGGCTTCCGGTACCGTGATCGGTTATAGGCCCACTCCGAGGCAGATATGCCTTCGGGCACGTGGGCCAATATCATATCGATCACCATCCGGTCCCCGTCTCGACCCAGCTCCGCCGCACGCTCATTCATGATGGTGGAGAAGGCAGATCGCCAACCGTGCGGCACCATTCTGTTTTTGTAGGCGCCGCGGCCCATACGCTTGTACATGCTGCTTATCGTGCCATCGGACATGGGCTCATGCCAGGACTTGGAACTTGGGAAGAGGAGCGAGGAAGTCCCGGTGAAACGCCTGATCTGCCGAAGGAGCAAGATCGCTTGAGCGGGAAGTGGCACGTCGTGGCCAAAGGCGGCATTCCCCTTGTCTTCGACAATCAGTTTCATGCGACTTGCTGGGATGCGCCAAATGGGCGCATCAGGCACTTGGGCTGGATCGTCCCAATCTATTCCCTCAAACTCATCCCATAGTGCGGTCCGCAGCACACCGACACGTACCACTGTTAGCGCAAGCAACCGCGAGGCGAGCTTGATAAGGAGGTTGGATGTTGATCGGTCAGCGATGTTCTGCAGTTCGAGCAGTTCTTCCACATCTGTTAATGCCGGCTGCCGGGATCCGCGCTTTGCAGGCTTCAGCGCGTCCTTGATCTCGTCGATCTCAAGCAGGACGGAATGATCCACATAGCCCTCTCCCCTCGCACGGCGAAATACACATCTTATATAGCCCCGTACTCTTTTGGCAGTTTCTATGGATCCCCGCGCCTCGATCTTACGAAGTGCCCGCAAGATCATTGCGCTCTCTATCTCGCCAACGGGGATGTTTCCAAAGAGCGGATACAGATCACGCTCGAATCGGTTGCGCACCCGCTTGGCATTCGAGCTCGACCATGTGGGCTCCTGATCGGACAGCCATTCTTCACTGATCTTTCTGAATGTCGCTTTTGACGCTTCAACCTTGGCGACCTTGATCTTCTGCTTCTCAATGGCCGGATCCTTTCCGGCCGCAAGCAGCTGGCGTGCCTCATGGTGGGCCTCGCGCGCTGCCACGAGCCCCATCTCAGGGTAACGTCCGAGCGTAAGCGACTTTTCTCGAACCCCTATCCGATATTTGAACCGCCAGGTTTTGCCCCCGGCTTTGGACACGAGGAGGAATAAGCCCTTCGAATCGGCGAGTTTAAAGTCGGCGTGTCCAGGCTTGGCATTCTTTACTTCAGTGATGGTAAGCGGCATGGGAATTTTACCCCCAAATCGGCGCGCTTTACCCCCAATTTTACCCCCAGATTCGCTGAACTGTCCTGATCTATTATGAACTGTCCTGACCTATCATGGCTCTATAACTCCTTGTTTTTCAAGGATTTACTTGTACCACACGACCTGTTCTGGAAGCAATATTTGGTGGGCCCGGCAGGACTCGAACCCGCAACCTAGCCGTTATGAGCGGCCAGCTCTAACCATTGAGCTACAGGCCCCACCTGAGCGCGTGGGATTAGGCAGCATCACGCCGCTTTGCAAGCCTCCGCGCGCGCCGGGACGGCCGCTAGCAGCTGGTCGAGGCTGGCCGGCGCAACCCCGCGCCGTGCGAGATGCGCGAGGACCGCATCCCACCATTGATAAAAGGCGGTGCGGTCGGCTTCGCTGCGGACATAGGGCGTATGGCCGGGCTCCAGCGTGGGGGAGTGGAAGCTGAAATTGAGCACGCGCACCCCTTCCTCGATGAGCGCGTCGATCGCGGCGATCGCGTCGCGCACCGGCACGCCTTCGGGCGTCAGCGGCACGCGGCTGATCAGTCGGGCGCGCGACAAGGCGCCCGCCAGCGGCCCGACACGCTGCGCCGCGCGGTAGAGCGGTTCGCCACCCCCGCGCGCCATGCCCACGAAGGCGGTGGACAAGGGCAGCTCGACGAGGGAGCGGCTCGGCCCCGCCCAATAGGGATGCTGAGGCAAGCCGTGAAAGTCGGGACCATGCTGGCCGCTATAATCGAACCGGCTGCGCACGGAGCTGTCCAGCTGAAAGCCCGCTTCCTCCAGCAGGCGCGCGCTGTTGGGGCCCACGCCATAACGACCGGCGCGATATGCGATCGGCCGCGAACCGAAGCGCGCCTCCATCCGGCTGCACAAGGCCTCCAGCTTCGCGCGCTCGATCGCTTCGGGCAGGAACCCCACATAGGAATTGGCGGCGGTGACTTCTTCGAGATGCGGCGGGTTGACCCAGGGGTGCAGATGGGCGCCGATATCGGCTGCGCCGTCCGCCTGCCATTGCCCCATCATGCCCGCAGCGGCATCGGATTCGACCACGGGATAGTCCGTCACATAGACCGGCTTGACGCCCGCGGCGGCGAAATAGGCCTGGCCCCGCGCCATGCCGGCCAGCGCCGTGACGCCATGCCCGGTCCGGCTGAACGGCGCATTCCAGTCAAACTCTTCCTCGGTATCGACGAAGAGCATGAACCGCGTGCCGAACGCCGGGTCGAGGATGATCCGGTCCTGCTCCAGGGGAGGCAGGAGCAGATTGCCGTCGTGCGAAGATGCCATCATGCCCTTCCCCCTAGCGGCCAATGGTTGCCATAGGGTTTCCCGCGCCGGCGCGCCTCAGCCGATGTCGACTGCGCCATTGGCTGCGCCCGCCACCGGGATCACCAGCAGGATTCGCCCCGACTCGATTTCCAGCGCGCCGCCGCAGGCACCCGCCAGGCTTCGGATCAGCCGCAGCGAAAAGCCAAGGCCCAGCAACGGCCCGTCCACCCAATTTCCGTCGGCGCTATAGCCCGGATCGAGCAATTGGCCTTCCTCCAGGCCTGCCAGGGTCGAAGGCCGGTCAACCGCCAGAATGACGCTGCCATGGCCGCCGTCCGGACGAAGCCAGCAGGCCCCCGTCACCGCCTCGTCCCGCGGCGCGACCGACACGATCGTGCGCAGCAGATGCTGCACCATCCGCTCGCCCTGCACCGGGTCGACCAGGATCGGCGGCAGGTCATGCGCGATCGCGATGTCGATCGGCGGGAGCGCGGCCCCGCCCTGCTCGCTGAAGCGTTCGACGACTTGCGAGACCAGATGATCGGGATCGATCAACTGCGGCGCGCCGCTGCCATCGCCGCGCGAGACTCGGGCGGCGAGATCGAGATCGTCGAAGGCGGCCAGCAAATGGCGCGCATCAACCGCGATCTTCCCCGCCATTTCGCGATATTGCGCGCCGGCAGCGCCGAACAGTTCCTGTTCGATGATCTCGGCAAAGCCCAATATCGCATTGAGCGGCGTCCGCAGTTCATGGACGAGTTGCCGCAGCGAATCCGCGGACAGGCCGGTCACCGACATGGGCGCAGGCGCCGGGCGCGCGGCCACTTCATGCAGATAGGGTCGGCGCGCTTCGCCGCGAAACCCCTGGAAGCGGCCTGATTGCGGATCGAAGAAAGGCGCGGCCGACATGCGCCATTCGCCCGCCATCACACCTCCCAAAATGGTGAAGCGCCCATTCTGAAAACCGCTGCGGCGCGCGAAGGCGCCGGCGACATGGCCATCGGGGCCGCTGCCGCCTTCGAGCGCCGCTTCGCCCAGAGTGAGGCCGACCAGCGCCGCGCGCGGCCCCTGATCCACCCACAGAATGACGCCTGAAGCATCGGTTTCGAACGCGAAGGCGCGCGGCGCGTCGGGCTGCGCCGGCTTGCCGCTGTCCGCCTCGCCTATGGGACGGCGATTGCTGGTAAATTCCGCGATGCGATCGACCAGATTGCGAATCTGGTCCTCGTCCTTCGTCGCCGGCCGCAGCGGCGTAACGACGGAAGGCGCAGCCGCTTCGGCGGGCGGCGCCATCGCTTCAGTCAGCAGCAGCGCGTCATCCTCACCCGCTCCTTGGTGGACGGTCGTCAACACCAGATCGGCGGGGCCGAAGGCCTCCAGCGCCTTGCGCGTATAGGGGCCGGTATCGCGCCGACCGCGCAGCACGCCGCGCGCGGTCGGCGTCAGTTGCGGCAGCAGCTCGGCCCACAGCAGATCGGGCAATTGCGCGCGCGCCATGGCGGCGGCCGCCACGGAGGGACGGTCGCTCGCGAAGAAGCGGATCAGCGAAGGCGAACGCAGCCGGCCGCCCAGCTCCACGGCCGTCGCGATTCGCTGCGTCTCCGACAATTTCGGGCGCAACGCGGCAAGGCGGTCCAGCAGCAGGTCGCGTTCTTCATCCGGCATGGCGCTGCGATCGGCGCGATCATGCTGGGCCAACAGGTCGACACACTGGCGCCACAACGTCACCGCGCTCAGGCCCGAGCGGTTTTCCGCTGCCAGCACCGTGTGCATGAGATCGTTGAAACGCACCATATTCCCCATCTATCGCGCCGCGGCGCGCCGTCTGCCCTATGGATAGGCGCTTGGGCGGCTCAGGGGAAGGGTGCGGATGCGACAGAATCAGGCCGTCGCATAGTGGGACAATTGCAATGGCCTGAAATATTATTATGGTGCGGACAGCACACAGGATAGGAAATAATCAGAATAATGGCCGGCCCCAATATCGACGACATCGACCTGCAAATTCTGGGTGAGCTGCAGAATGACGGGCGCATGACCAATGTGGAACTGGCGCGCAAGGTCGGGCTGACGGCCCCGCCCTGCCTGCGCCGCGTCCGGGCGCTGGAGGAATCCGGCGCGATCACTTCCTATCATGCCGTGGTCGACCCGGCGATGCTGGGCTACACCATCACCGTCTTTGCGATGGTCAGCCTCAAGAGCCAGGCCGAATCCGATCTGAAGGCGTTCCAGGAACATGTCGACGCGCTGCCCGAAGTGCGCGAATGCCATATGCTGAACGGCGAAATAGACTTCATTTTGAAGGTCGTGGCCAAGGATCTTCAGAGCTTCCAGCAATTCCTGACGTCGAAACTGACGCCGGCCCCCAATGTGGTGAGCGTCAAGACGTCGCTGACGATCCGCACGTCGAAGAATTTGCCGGGCGTGCCGCTGCCGGTGTAACCCGGCAACGGCGCCAGGGTCATGCCGCGCTGGACTTGGCGTTCTGCTGGTCGATCCAGGTCGACCAGAAACCCGCGACATTGGCCCAGTCACTGTCGGTCGCCTGGGCCAGAGCGGCCTGTGCGCCAGCATAGTCGCCCGAGCGGGCGAGCGCGATGCCCAGCCGTGCGTTGACGCGTCCGGCATCCACGCCGCCCTTCGCCAAGGCCAGACGATATTGCTCGACGGCCTGCGGGAACTGGCCGAGGGACACATAATTGTCGCCGAGCGCCAGTGCCTCCTTGCCGCTCGATGCGGCGGCGGCCTTCTTGGCCATGGCGGGAAGGCTGGCGATTTCCTTGGTCGCCTTGGGCGTCACGCTCTTCAGCAGCGCGCTGGTGGCGGGCTGCTTCGCGGTCAGCTTTCCGGCTTTGCGCCCGGCTTCGATGATCGCCTTGGCTTCGGCATAAAAGCCCGCCTTTTCCGCCAGCTGCGCATAGGCCTGGTAATCGCGCTCACTGGCCATCGCGCCATTGGCGGCCTGCAGGCGGTAGAGGTCAAGCTGCGCCTGCGATTCGAGGTCGGCGGCGGAAAGATAATTGGTCAGCGCCGACCGCCAATCCTGCGGCGTCGCGGTCCGCGCCAGACGCTCGCGATAGAGCGCGCCGACCTCATTCCAATCCTCGGCCTGATAGGCCATGGAGATGGCGCGATCGATCCAGGCGAGCGGCACCTCCTGGCCCGATGCGCGCTGCCGCGCCAGAGCTTCCCGCAGCAGCGGACGCGCCTCCTTGGGCTTGTTCCGCCGCAGCGCGATGTCGGCGCGCAGCATGATAGCATCGATGCCGTCATAGCCCAGCGTCTTGGCATAATCGAGCTGGGCGGTGGCATCGTCATAATTGCCGACCATGAAGGACAGATAGCCAGCAACGAAGCGCAAGCGCGGGGCTTCCGTGCGGGGCACGGCGGTGGTCTTGAACAGGTCGGTGAGCGCCAGCCGCTGCGCCTGCACATCGCGCCGCTGAACCGCCAGCTGATAGCGCATGCCGGCCGCCACATAGGCTTCGAAATCGGTGGTGGGCATCAGCGCGCTGATGCGACTGGCCGCGGTGGCGGTGTCGCGCGCCTTCAAGGCCGCCTCGGCATCCGCTGCGCTGGCGCGGAACGTGTCCGACATGGTGATGGGCGGACCCGCGACCACGATCTTCTTCTTTTTCGCCGACACGGGCGCCGTCGCCAGCATGCCCGCCATGGCGGCCAGCATCAGGCCACCGGAAACCTTGTTCAATCCACGCACGATATGCCCCCGCCTATCCCGTCAATCCATGCCGGCGAAAGGCGCCGGCCGCATGTTCGACGCCGCCGAAGCCTCTGCGGATCCGGCGGCGTTCGTCATCAGGCGCCCTTGGTGCCCAGATAGGCGAGCCAGAGGCCCGCGATCTGCTTGCGCGCGCCGCCCTGCACCGCCTCGAAAGCGGCCTTGGCGCCGGCGGTGTCGCCGCCCAGCGTCTTGGCAATGCCCAGACGCGTATTCACTTCGTCCGCATCGACGCCGCCCTTCTGCTTGGCGAGTTCGAACATGGACGCCGCCTTGGCATAGTCGCCATAGCCCAGATAGGCGTCGGCGGTCGCCGCCGCGATCTTGCCATTAGCGGCCTTCTGCGCATCGGCTTCGGCCGAGCCGAGCGTGCTCTTGTCACCCGCGATCTTGGGCACCGCGCTCTGGTAGACGTCCGCGCCCTGGCTGGCGTTCAGCACGCCCTTCGACCGGCCTTTGTCGATGACCGTCTTGACCTCGCCATAGATGCCGGTCTTCGACGCCATCTCGGCATATTCGGTGAAGTCCTGCGCCACGACCAGGCCGTCCGACGCGCCGAGCAGACGCAACACGTCCAGATTTTCGCGGTTGGTGATGTTGGGGTTGGCGCGCTGGAACAGGCGGACCAGCGTCCGCAGGTTCTGGCCGCTCGGATCGGCCTGATAGGACATTTTCGCCCATTCGGTCACGTCCGGCAGCTTGGCCGCTTCGGCGCGGCTGACGCCGATCTGATACCATTGCGCCGGCACCTGCTGGCCCGCGGCCTTGGTCGCGTCCGCCGCCGCCTTCAGCGCGGCGAGGCCCTGCTGGGTGAAGCCGCGGGCGGGTTCGGCCGTGGTGTTGGTGGTGCCGGCCTTGCCGAAATAAGCCTGGGCGATGGTGGGCTGCACGGCTTCGGCCTTGTACCCCGCCGCGAGCGCCGCCTGGCCGCGCTGAATGGCGACGTCGTAATTCTTCTGCGCCAGAGCCGCGTCGGCAGCCACGGCATTGAACTGGCCGGCCTGCTCGGGCGGGGTCAGGCCGCTGTCGAGCATCTGGTTGAGGCCTTCCATCTTCATCGCCTCATCCTTGGACGCGATGCCGGTGTTCAGCTTGATCGCACCGATCTGATATTTGTCGTCGTTCGACGCCGCCTTGCTGTCGGCCTCCGCAATGGCGGTCTTGGCCGCGGCGAAATCCTGCGCCTCTGCCGACTTCTGCGCGGTCTGCAGCGCCTTCAGAACGTCGGGCGTGATGTTGAGCTTGGGACCGGCCTTCTTCTCTTCCTTCTTTGCGGCGAAAGCGGGGGTCGAAACCGCGCCGCTGGTCATGGCCAGAGCCAGCGCAAGCGCCACCGGGGTAACAAAACGCATGATCCTCATCTCCTCTGCGCCTGGGACCAGGCGACCTTTCGGGGTTTGCATGCCGGTTAGGGGCCGGCGCGTGAACGGGCATTGAACAACCCTAAATCGGAGTGATTTGCAACCTCTATACAGGTGTTTCGTTCCGCAGGCCGCTCCTATCGCCTGCCCGGGCCATATTGGCGGCGCACCCGGGCGCGCACGCGCGCGAGGGGTGACAGATTTGTTTCGCTGGGCTAGTGCTGGCCAATCAGATCGCACCATCCAACAAGAGAATCGCATTGACCGACGAGACCGTCCTCGCCGACCCTTCGGACATCAGCCCCATCTCCATCGTCGACGAGATGAAGGCGAGCTATCTCGACTATGCCATGTCGGTCATCGTCGCCCGCGCCCTACCGGACGTGCGCGACGGATTGAAGCCGGTCCATCGCCGCATTCTCTTCTCCGCGCAGGAATCGGGGTTCGTCTACAACCGCCCCTATCGCAAGTCCGCCCGCCTGGTCGGCGAGGTGATGGGTAAATATCACCCGCATGGCGACAGCTCGATCTACGACGCGTTGGCGCGCATGACCCAGGACTGGTCGATGCGCGTGCCGCTGATCGACGGCCAGGGCAATTTCGGATCGATGGACCCCGATCCGCCGGCGGCGATGCGCTACACCGAAGCGCGCCTGGCCAAGGTGGCGGGCGCCCTGCTGGAGGATCTCGACAAGGATACGGTCGATTTCCAGCCCAATTATGACGCGTCGGAACATGAGCCGCAGGTGCTGCCCGCGCGCTTCCCCAACCTGCTCGTCAATGGCGCGGGCGGCATCGCGGTCGGCATGGCGACCAACATCCCGCCGCACAATCTGGGCGAAGTGCTGCGCGCCTGCCTCGCCTATATCGACAATCCCGCCATCACGACCGACGAACTGATCCAGATCGTCCCCGGCCCCGATTTCCCGACCGCGCCGCTGATCCTGGGCCAGTCGGGTGCGCGCAGCGCCTATCATACGGGCCGCGGTTCGATCATGATGCGGGCGCGCCACGACATCGAGGAAGGTCGCGGCGACCGGCGGTCGATCGTCCTGACGGCGATTCCCTACCAGGTCGGCAAGAGCGGCCTTGTCGAAAAGATCGCCGAAGCCGCCAAGGACAAGCGGATCGAGGGCATCAGCGACATTCGCGATGAATCGAGCCGCGAAGGCGTGCGCATTGTCATGGACCTGAAGCGGGACGCCACGCCCGAGGTCGTGCTCAACCAGCTGTGGCGCAACACGCCCGCACAATCCAGCTTCCCGGCCAATATGCTGGCGATCCGCGGCGGCCGCCCCGAGTTGCTGGGCCTGCGCGAGATCATCGAGGCCTTCGTCAAATTCCGCGAAGAGGTCATCACCCGCCGCACCAAGTTCGAGCTGAACAAGGCGCGCGACCGCGCCCATATCCTGCTTGGCCTGGTCGTCGCGGTCACCAATCTGGACGAAGTCGTCAAGATCATCCGGGGTTCGGCAAGCCCGGCCGAAGCGCGCGAGACGCTGCTCGCCAAACAGTGGCCGATCGGCGAGATCGCGCCCTATCTGCGGCTGGTCGAGGCGATCGAAAACGACATCGAAGGCGACAGCTATAGGCTGAGCGACATTCAGGTCCGTGCGATCCTGGACCTGCGCCTGCATCGGCTGACGGCGCTGGGCCGCGACGAAATCGGCAAAGAACTGGCCGAACTGGCCGACGCCATCACCGAATATCTCGCCATCCTAGCCGATCGCGTGAAGCTGTATGGCGTGATGCGCGACGAGTTCGAGGCGATCGAACGCGAATTCGCGACGCCGCGCCTGTCGGAGATCACCGCCGCGGCCGACGGGATCGAGGACGAGGACCTGATCGAGCGCGAGGATATGGTCGTCACGGTGACCATGCAGGGCTATATCAAGCGTACCCCGCTCGACACGTTCCGCGCGCAGGCACGCGGCGGCAAGGGCCGGTCGGGCATGGCGACCAAGGATGAGGACGCGGTCACCGAATTGTTCGTGACGTCGACGCACACGCCGGTGCTGTTTTTCTCGACCGCGGGCAAGGTCTATCGCCTGAAGGTGTGGCGCCTGCCCGAAGGCGGGCCGGCGACCCGCGGGCGGCCCATGGTCAACCTGCTGCCGCTGGGTCCGGGCGAGACCATTTCGACCGTCCTGCCGCTGCCGGAGGATGAGGCCGAGTGGAGCAAACTTCATGTCATGTTCGCGACCGCCAAGGGATCGGTCCGTCGCAACAGCATGGACGCCTTTGCGAACGTGCCCTCGAACGGCAAGATCGCCATGAAGTTCGAAGGCGAGGATGAGGACGACCGGCTGATCGGCGTCGCCCTGCTCGACGAAAGCGACGATGTGCTGCTCGCCACCCGACAGGGCAAGGCGATCCGCTTCCAGGCCGACGATGTGCGCGAATTCCAGAGCCGCAATTCGACCGGCGTGCGCGGTATGCGGCTGGCCGACGGCGATGCCGTGATCTCGCTGTCGGTGCTGCACCGCTCCGGCGCGGATGGCGAACAGCGCGAGGAATATCTGCGCTATGCCCCGTGGAAGCCGGAAAAGGACGGGGAGATGCAGGACCGGGAGATGTTCGCGCGGATGCAGGATGCCGAGCAGTTCATCCTGACGGTCTGCGCCAATGGCTATGGCAAGTTGTCGTCGGCTTACGAATATCGCCGCACCGGACGCGGCGGCCAGGGCATCACCAATATCGACAATATCGGCCGCAACGGGCCCGTGGTCGCCAGCTTCCCGGCGACCCGCGCGGACCAGCTGATGCTGGTGACCGACCAGGCCAAGCTGATCCGCATGGGGCTCGATTCGCTGCGCGTCATCGGCCGCAATTCCGCCGGCGTGCGCCTGTTCAACGTGGCCGAGGACGAGCATGTGGTGAGCGCCGCCAAGATCGAGGAGAGCGAAGCGGACGCGGTGGTGGACGGCGAAGCCGACAGCAGCGAGGCGTGAGCGACCTCTTCGCCTACAAGGTGCTGACCGCCGAGCAGTTCGACCAGTTCAAGGCCGAAGGCGTCTTCAAGGGCGCGCCGGTCGACCTGGCCGACGGCTATATCCACATGTCGACGCGCGCGCAGGCGGCCGAGACGGTCGCCAAGCATTTCGCCGGGCAGGATCGGCTCGTCCTGTTGATGATCGACCTGGCGCCCTTTGGCGACGCGGTGAAATGGGAAGTGTCGCGCGGCGGCGCGCTCTTCCCGCATCTCTATGCCGACCTGCCGATGAGCGCCGTCGCCGGCAAGGTGATTCTCCGGCTCGACGAGGGCGGCCAGCACCTCTTCCCCGCCGGCTTCTGAGCGCGGCGCGGGGCGCGCCTTATGCCGGTTAGGCCTCGCGGCCTTTTCGCCATATCCTGTAACTTGGCCCGCGCGAGCCGCGAATGGAGCTTGGGCGCGCGATCGCATGCGCCCCACATGACGAGGGGCAGCCGCCTCTCGTCCCAGCGCATGCCGCGAAGGACGCCATCATGACGACGCTTGCCCGCTCTTCTCCCATCAGAATCGTGCAGCTGGTGCTGCAAGGCCTTGTCGCCCTCATCTTTCTGGTGGCCGGCCTGCTCAACCTGACGGGCGCGATGACCGAGGAGATGATGCGCCTTGGCTATCCGGGCTATTTCATGACCCTGATCGGCATCGCCTATCTGATCGGCGTCCTCTGCCTCTATCAGTCGGGCCTCGCCTTCCTGCAGGAATGGGCCTTTGGCGCCATGGCGGTCACGCTGGTCGGCGCTGCGGGCTCGCACCTGGCGATCGGTGATCCTGTCGCCCGCGCAGCGCCGGCGATCGTGACACTGATCCTGCTGCTGGCCGCCTATGCACTGCGACACCGCCTACGACGGTGATGAATCGGTCTGGTCTCGCACCATGTCCGTGACCCGCCCGCGCTCGACGCGGTAGGTCCAGCCGCCCCAGCCTATGCGGTTGGACGTGGCGGCCTGAAGCTGCACCGCCAGATGCGCCCAAAGAGGCAAGAAGGGCGCGAGCGCGTCCCAGTAGAGGGATCGGCGGGCGGACATCATCTGGCCCGGCTCCAGCACGGCGCGCAGGATGCGCCAGCGCAGCAGCGCCCGGCCCCAGGCCGCGCCATAGCCGATCGCGACTGCGCCCCAGCCGCCCCAGCCAAGCGCCCAGGCCCAGCCGACAGACTGGATCGCGACACCCAGGGTCGCCAGCGCCCACATGCCCGGGCTGTTGGTGACGATGTGCCGATATTGGCGTACGCCAAAAGCCCAGAGCGGCGCGAACGCGCCTTCCAGCGGGCTCGCGACCAGCAGGTCGCGCACCGGCCGCATCCGCAGCTTCGCGCGCCAACCGGCCAGGCCGATCGCCATGTCGTCCGACAAACGGCCCGCCAGCACCGCGTCCAGGCCAAGCCGGTCGGCGACTTCGCGCGTCATCGCCATCGCGCCGCCCCAGGGCATGGTCGCGTCGGGCGCGCGCGGCATGGTCGCCAGCTGCATTTCCACAGCGCCGACCAGCGGCGGCATCCAGCCGCGCGCGGGCAGCAGCAAGCGATAGCCAGTGACGATGTCCGCCTTGTCGCGCACCAGCGGGAAGAGCAGCCGCCCGATCAGCCGCTGCGGCGGCGCTATGTCGGCGTCGATGAAGATGAGGTAGCGGTCAGCCGGACGCAGCGCGCGCAGGGCGGCGCGCAGCTTGTGGACCTTCTGCCCTTCATCCCGCGCGACTCCTGCAGAGACCAGCTGCACCCACGCGCCCTCCCGGGCAGCCAGCAGGCGCGCCGCCGGGCAGGCGCCCGATGTCGCCAGCAACAGACGATGCGGCGCGCTCTGCGCCTTCAGCCGAGCGATGAGGTCGGGCGCGCCATCCCAATCGTCCCGCACGCTGAGGATGACCACGACGCCATCCGGCGTTTCCTCCTTCCGCTCGGCCGGCAGGTTGTGCAGATAATTGGCCACCCCCAGCAGCGTCAGCGCCTGCAGCAATATCCAGACCCACAGCATGTTCGCGCCTGCCCCTTTACCGTCCGCAATGCTGCTGTATGACGGCGGGACGATGCTCTCCAACCCCTTTCTTTTCTGGATGTTGCGATGGCTGCCCGCGGGCCTTGCGTCCTGGCTGGGCGGCTGGTTGTCCGTGCATGTCGCCCGCCGCCGGATGAAGCTGCGCGATGCGCGAGCGCGCGCCAATCTGGCGATCCTGCGACCCGACCTGTCGCAGCCCGAGCGGGAGGCGATGCTGACCCGGCGCTGGATCAATGTCGGCCGCACCCTGGCGGAGCTCGCCAATATCGACCGGCTGGTCAATGACGCCCATGTGCGCGTGATCGACAAGGCGGGCTATGATGCAGTGCTGGATGGCCCCGGCCCGATGATCGCCTTCACCTGTCATCTCGGCAATTGGGATCTGCTCGCCGCGCATATCAAATGGTCGACGGACCGGCCGGGCCTTGGCGTCTATGAAGATCCCGAAGATCCGCGCATCGCGGCGCAGCTCAAGAAAGCGCGATCAAGCTATATGGGCGAGGCGATCGGCGGCGAAGGCGCGGCGCGCGGGGTGCTGAAACATCTGACGCAAAAGGACCGCGCCACGCTCTACATATTGGCCGACGAGCGGCGCGAACGGCAGGTCTGGTTCCCGACCTTCGGGCGCCCCCTGCCCCCATCGGGCAATCTGTCGATCGCGCTGCGGCTCGCGCGCAAGGTGGGCGCGCGCATCCTGCCCTTCTATCTGCTGCGCACCCAGGGGCCGCATTTCGACCTGCACTGGCATCCCCCGCTCGATCCGGGCGCGCTGAGCGACGAGGCGATCGTCGCGGCGCTGGACGCCTATCTGGGCCGCGCGTGCATCGCTCATGCCGACCAATGGCTGGCGCTGCACGACATGGACCTGACGGCCGAGGGGCACCGGCCGCCATGTGACTTCGCGCCCGATCGCGGCTAAAGCGCCGGCATGTCCCGACTCGCGATCAAGATTTGCGGCCTGTCGACCGCCGAGACGGTGGGCGCCGCGGTGCGCGCGGGGGCCAGCCATCTGGGCTTCGTCCATTTCGGCCGGAGCCCGCGCCACGTCGAGCCCGAGCAAATGCGCGCGCTGGCCGCCGCAGTGCCTTCGCATGTTGAGCGGGTCGCGGTGGTGGTCGATGCCGACGACGCGCAGCTGGCGCAGATCGTGCAAACAGGCGCGATCACCGCGCTGCAACTGCATGGCAAGGAAAGTCCGGAACGCAGCGCCGCCATTCGTCAGCGCTTCAGCCTGCCGGTGTGGAAGGCGATTTCGGTCAAGACCCGGTCGGACATCGATGCCGCTGCGGCCTACACGGGCGCGGTCGACCGGCTGCTGTTCGACGCCAAAACGCCCGATGGCGCGGCGCTGCCCGGCGGCATGGGCCTGCGCTTCGACTGGACGCTGCTGCGCGGCGCCGCCCTGTCCATGCCCTGGGGCCTGTCGGGCGGCCTGTCGATCGACACCGTCTGCACCGCCATCGCCACCACAGGCGCCCCGTTGATCGACGTTTCGTCGGGCGTCGAGGATGCGCCCGGCATCAAGAGTGTGGACAAGATCATGGCCTTCTGCAAAGCGGTGGACGCATGTTGACGCAGACGCCCTTCGTCATGCGCATCGGACAACGATGGCGCTGATCGCTTCCCCTTCCCGAAGCGAACGCCCATCTTCTGTCCCGGAAAGACCGATTTCATGACCGATATTCTTGCTCCGACCAGCTTGCCCAACAGCCTGCGCAGCCAGCCCGACGCCCATGGGCATTTCGGGGCGTTCGGCGGTCGTTACGTCGCCGAAACATTGATGCCGCTGATCCTGGAGCTGGAGAAAGTCTACAAGGCGGCGAAGGCCGACCCGGCGTTCGACGCCGAATTCGCCGAACTGCTGCGCACCTATGTCGGTCGGCCCAACCCGCTTTATTATGCCGAGCGCCTGACCGAAGCGCTGCGCGCCAAGGCGGAGCCGGGAAAAGGCGCGAAAATCTACCTCAAGCGCGAAGAGCTCAATCACACCGGCGCGCACAAGATCAACAATTGCATCGGCCAGGCGCTGCTCGCCCGGCGCATGGGCAAGAAGAAGGTCATCGCCGAAACGGGCGCGGGCCAGCATGGCGTCGCCACCGCGACGGTCGCCGCCCTGTTCGGCCTGGAATGCAAGATCTTCATGGGCGCGAAGGACGTCGAACGGCAGAAGCCCAACGTGTTTCGCATGAAGCTGCTCGGCGCCGAAGTGATCCCGGTTCATTCGGGATCGTCGACGCTGAAGGATTCGATGAACGATGCGCTGCGCCACTGGGTGTCGAATGTGCATGACACCTTCTACATCATCGGCACGGCGGCGGGGCCGCACCCCTATCCCGAACTGGTGCGCGATTTCCAGTCGGTGATCGGCAAGGAAACCCGCGCGCAGATGCTGGAGGCCGAAGGCCGCCTGCCCGACATGCTGATCGCGCCGGTCGGCGGCGGATCCAATGCGATTGGCATGTTCCACCCCTTCCTCGACGATCCCGAAGTCGCGATGATCGGCGTTGAGGCGGCGGGCGAAGGACTGCACCGGAAACATGCCGCGAGCCTGGCCGGCGGCAAGTCCGGCATCCTGCACGGCAACCGCACCTATCTGCTGCAGGATGAGGACGGCCAGATCACCGAAGCGCACAGCATTTCGGCCGGCCTGGACTATCCCGGCATCGGCCCGGAACATAGCTGGCTACACGAGATCGGCCGGGTGAAATATATGCCGATCAAGGATGATGAGGCGCTGGAGAGCTTCCAGACGCTCTCGCGGCTGGAAGGCATCATTCCCGCGCTGGAATCCGCGCACGCCATCGCCGCCGCCGAGCAGGTCGCGCCGACGCTGGACGCGGACAGGATCATCGTCGTCAACCTGTCGGGCCGGGGCGACAAGGACATCTTCACCGTCGCCGACGCGTTGGGAGTGGAGATGTGAGCGCCTGCCTATACTCTCCCATCCCGTTCGGGCTCAGCCAGTCGATGCTCCTGGCCGGTGATGGTCAGGGCACCGAAGAGAAAATGGCCCTTCGACAAGCTCAGGGCGAACGGATGGTTGGAACCGCGCATGGCTGATCGTCTCTCCACCCGCTTCGCCGCTTGTAAGGCGCAGGGCCGCGCCGCGCTGATCACGTTCGTGACCGCTGGCGACCCCGACGTGGCGGCTACGCCCGCCATTCTCGACGCGATGGTCGCGGGCGGGGCAGACATTATCGAACTGGGTATGCCCTTTACCGACCCTATGGCCGACGGCCCGGCGATCGAGCTGGCCAATCTGCGCAGCCTGGGATCGGGCACGCGGACCAGGGACGTGTTCGCGCTCGCCACCGAGTTCCGCGCGCGCCATGCCGACACGCCGCTGGTGCTGATGGGCTATGCCAATCCGATGCTGGCCCGCGGGGCCGACTGGTTCGCCGAGCAATGCAAGGCGGCGGGTGTCGATGGCGTCATCTGCGTGGATGTGCCGCCCGAGGAAGATGCCGAAATCGGCCCCACCCTGCGCGCGGCCGGCGTCCATCTGGTGCGGCTCGCCACGCCCACGACCGACGCGCAGCGCCTGCCCGCCGTGCTCCAGGGCGCCAGCGGCTTCCTCTATCATGTCGCGGTTGCTGGGGTGACCGGCAAGCAGCAGGCGGCGCAGGCGTCGATCGAGATCGCCGTCGCCCGGCTGAAGGCCGCAACCGACTTGCCCATCGCCGTCGGCTTCGGCGTGCGTTCGCCCGAACAGGCCGCCGCGATCGGCCGCGTCGCCGATGGCGTCGTCGTCGGATCGGCGATCGTCGACATCGTCGGCAGCCATGGCGATGCCGCCGCCCCCTTCGTCCAGGATTTCGTCGCCGCCCTGCGCGGTGCGCTCACCACCCAAGCCCAAGAGACCGCCGCATGAGCTGGATCAATCGCGTCCGCAACGCCCTTCCCTTCATCGCCAAGAAGGAAACCACCGCCGAAACGCTGTGGCATAAATGCCCGGCCTGCGCGGAAATGGTGTTCATCAAGGAGTGGGAGGAAAATCTGTCCGTCTGCCCCCGCTGCGATCATCATGGGCGCATCGGGCCCGCTGCGCGGTTCGAGCAGATATTGGATGCCGGCTTCATCCTGCTGCCGACGCCGCATGTGCCCGAGGACCCGCTGAAGTTCCGCGACACCAAGCGCTATCCCGACCGAATCAAGGCGGCGCGCGGCGCGACCGGCGACCAGGATGCGCTGATCAATGCGCGCGGCGCGATCGACGATGTGCCGCTGGTGATGGGCGTGCAGAATTTCGCTTTCATGGGCGGCTCCATGGGCATGGGCGTGGGAGCTGCCTTCATCCAGGGCGTGAACGACGCGATCGCGCATGGTTGCCCCTATGTCATCTTCACCGCCGCCGGCGGCGCGCGGATGCAGGAAGGCATTTTGTCGCTGATGCAGATGCCGCGCGCGACCGTCGCCATCCAGAAGCTGCATGCGGCGGGCCTGCCCTATATCGTCGTGCTGACCGATCCGACCACGGGGGGCGTCACCGCCAGCTATGCGATGCTGGGTGACATCCAGATCGCCGAGCCCAATGCGCTGATCGGCTTTGCCGGCCAGCGCGTGATCGAAAGCACGATCCGCGAGAAGCTGCCCGAGGGCTTCCAGCGCGCCGAATATCTGCTCGATCACGGGATGCTCGACATGGTCGTCCATCGCAGCGAATTGCGCGATACGCTGGCGCGCGTGATCGGCTATCTTCGCCCACGCGCCGCCGCCTGATTCCTGCCGCGCCAACCGGGGGCACGCGCAATGGCCGACCATGCCGTTTCCGACGATCCGCAGGTCCAGGCGCAGCTTGACCGGCTTTGGGCGCTTTCGCCGGGCGCGGACATATTGGGGCTGGAGCGGATCACTCGCCTGCTGGAGCGGCTGGGCGACCCGCATCGCGCGCTGCCGCCGGTTTTCCATGTCGCGGGCACCAATGGCAAGGGTTCGACCTGCGCCTTCCTGCGCGCGGCCATGGAGGCGGACGGCAAGAGCGTCCATGTCTTCACCTCGCCCCATCTCGTCCGGTTCAACGAGCGCATTCGCGTCGCCGGCCAGTTGATCGAGGATGCGCCGCTGGCCGGATATCTGGCGCGGGTGCTGGACATTGCCGAAGGGGTCAATGCCAGCTTTTTCGAAGTGACGACGACGGCCGCCTTCCTGGCCTTCGCCGAACAGACGGCCGACGCCTGCATCGTCGAGGTGGGCCTGGGCGGGCGGCTCGACGCGACCAATGTGATCGTCGATCCGGTGGTGTGCGGCGTCGCGCAACTGGGCATTGATCATCAGGCTTTCCTGGGCGACACGCTGGCGCAGATCGCCGCGGAGAAGGCGGGCATCGCCAAGGCGGGCGCGCCGCTGGTGACGCAGCGCTACCCCGAGTCGCTCTTCCCCGTGATGGAAGCCGCGGCGGAGAAGGCCGGCACGCGCTGGATCGGCCAGGGCGATGGCTGGGACGCGGCGACCTATCGTGATCGGCTCCATTATCGCGATGCGCAGGGTCGGCTCGACACGCCGCTGCCGCGCCTGGCCGGGGCGCATCAGGTTCAGAATGCCGCGCTCGCCTTCGCCATGCTGCGCCACCAGGCGGCGGTGTCCCTCTCCGAAGCGGCGATCAAGGCCGCCCCGCTGTGGGCGCAATGGCCCGCGCGCCTCCAGCGGCTCGACCATGGGCCGCTGCTGGCGCCGCTGCCGGCCGGCACGAGCGCATGGCTGGATGGCGGGCATAATGCCGGCGCGGGCGAAGCGATCGCCGCTTATTTCACGGCCGAGCGGCTTGAAGGGGGGAAGTTGCACCTCATCATCGGCATGCTCGCCAACAAGGATACCGACGCCTTCCTGGCGCCCTTCGCCGGGGTGGTCGGCCATATCCATGCGCTTCCCGTGCCCGGCCACGATCATCATGCGCCCGCGCGCTTCGCCGCCATTGCCGATCGCTGGGGCATCGGCTGCACCGCACATGAGTCGCCCGAAGCGGCCATCGGCGCGGTTGCTGCCAGCGCCGCCGCCGATGGAGAGACGGCACCCAAGCTGCTGATCGGCGGATCGCTCTATCTCGCCGGGCAGATTTTGCGACTGAATGCGCAATTACCCGACTGAATAGACTTGCGACTGACTCGCAATAGCGTATCTTGCCCTTCCGAACAGTTCAGAAGGCGCGATTCTATGGCTTATGGAGAGACCTCCCCCCTCGACCTGCCCCGGCCCATTCCGGGCGGATATGGCAACCGGCTCTTCCTGTTCGTCATGCGCCGGATGGCCAGTGCCGGAGTGAACGACGCCCATGCCGCCAACGCCATGCTGGGGGCCTTCGGCCGCAGCTATCGCCGGCCGCTGGTGCTGATGCGGGCGATGATGCTGGAACTGGCGCGCGCGTCCAGCCGCAAGATCATGGTCGCCCCTTGCTGCTGCGCCCGCATGACGGCTGACGAAGCGTTGATGATGCAGGCAACCGGC
The DNA here is from genome assembly GCF_020782235.1 of Sphingobium naphthae. GTDB lineage: Bacteria > Pseudomonadota > Alphaproteobacteria > Sphingomonadales > Sphingomonadaceae > Sphingobium > Sphingobium naphthae. The sequence continues at coordinate 17,553 of NZ_JAJGNO010000005.1, read as the reverse complement.
GCCGCGCTGCGCGACCCCAATGCCGCCTATGACCAGGTGAGCGAACTGCTCGGCAACGATCATGCGCTGGGCGCGCTCACATGCCTGCAGGCGGTCGCCCAGGCCCATGCTGACCTGGGCCGGCCGCTGGACATCTACGCGGCGGGCTGAGCCGTGGTCTCCGTCGCTGCGGTGCCCACGCTCGCGTCGATCAGGCCGGCGCGCATCATCAGCCAGAAGAGGAGGATCCCCGGCACGGCCAGGGCGGTGGTGAACAGGTAGAAATCGACATAGCCGAAGCGCTCGATCAGCGCGCCGGCGGTGGTGCCGGTCAGAAAACGGCCAACGATGCTCGCCGCGGCGGAGATCAGCGCATATTGGGACGCGGTGAAGCGCAGGTCGCACAAAGCGGAGAAATAGGCGACCACGGTGACGCCGCCGATACCGCTCGCGAAATTTTCGAAACCGATCGCACCCGCCATGCCCCAGTTGCTCTTTCCCAGCGCTGCGAGGGCGGCGAAGCTGAAATTGGAGATGCACATGAGCACCAGGCTGAGCAGCACCGACCGCTTCATGCCCAGGCGCGCGTAGAGAATGCCACCGATGAAGATGCCGGCGAGATAGGCCCAGAAGCCCATGCCGACATCATAAATGGCGATCTCGTCATTGCTGTAGCCCATGTCGTCGAACAGCAGGCGGAACGTCAGGTTGGCCAATGTGTCGCCAATCTTGTGCAGCAGGATGAAGAGCAGCACCAGCAGCGCGCCGCGGCGGCGGAAGAATTCGGCGAGCGGGCCGGCGATCGACGCCCAAACCTCATCGAAGCCGCGACGCGCGACCGGCTCGCGATGCCGTTCGGGCTCGCCGAGCAGCAAGCCGGTCAGCATCGCCGGCAGCGCGAACACAGCGCATGCGAGATAGGCGCCATGCCAGCCGATGCGCGCCGCCAGAACAAGCGCCAGGGAACCAGCCGCGACCGATCCGATGCGCCAGCCATATTGCGACATGCCCGAACCGATCCCCAGCTGCCGCGGCTTCAATATCTCGATGCGATAAGCGTCGATCACGATGTCGTAGGTCGCCCCTGCCACGCCGACCAGGATCGCGGCATAGGCAGTCTGGGCCAGGCTCGTCGTGGGATCGACCAGCGCCAGATTGACCACGGCCGCGATCACGAACACGCCCGCGACCAGCAGCCAGGATACGCGCTGGCCCAAGCGGCCGATCACCGGCAGGCGGACCCCATCCACGATCCAGGCCCACAGCCATTTGAGATTATAGACGAGGAAAGCCAGGGTGAAGGCGGTCACCGCTCTCTTGTCGATGCCGTCCTGCGCCAGACGCGTCGTCAGCGTCGCGCCGATCATGGCGAAGGGAAAACCGGACGATACGCCCAGGAAGAAGGCCGCCAGCGGGGCTTTCTCCACATAGGGCTTTACGGCATCCAACCAGTTGCGATTGCCCTGTGTGGCGTCAGTCATAAATGCGCGCGTTCCCCGATGGCGTCAGTCGGCGCCACCTTATGGCCTGTCGCGCGTCAGGCAAGGGCGCATTGCGTCGCTCAGTCGCGCGCTGCGAACAGGCTGAGGCCCGGTGGCAGCTTCGGGCGCCGCGCGCCGCGCAGGACCGCATCGACGACCTGGATCGCCGCCACCAGTTCCCGGGGCGAATAAGGTTTGGCGAGGCAGCCGATCGCCAGGCTCTGCGCATCGATAGGACAGCGGCCGGTCACGAACAGCACGGGCAGCCCCTGCGCCGCGGCATGGCGCGCCACATCGATGCCATTCTTGTCGCCTTGCAGCGCGACGTCGGCGACGATCAGATCCACGCCGCCCTCATCGATCACGCGGACGGCATGATCATGATCGTCCACCGTCGCGGCGATGCGATAGCCGGCCTGCTCCAGCGCATGTTCATTGTCGAAGGCGACCAGCGGCTCATCCTCCACCACCAGAATGGAGCGGACGGCCTTGCGGGGCGTTCTGCGCGCGTCTTCCTCTTTCACCAAACCGAAAAACATTTGCCAAGTCCGCCCTGAGTCCGCCATGCAAATGGAGAAACGCCGCGCGCCCGCAACGGGTTGCCCGAGGCGACGGATTGCCCCGTCGCCCAAGCGCCGAAGCGGCACATCTCAGCCCAATGCTGGCTTTCCGTGGATATGGGAAGGACCAGTAGCCAGGAAAAGGAATTGCCCGTGGAACCGCCGAAAAAATCCGGACCGCCCCGCAGGGGGGCAGGCGCCGGCGGCCCCAAGCGCCCGGCCGGGCCTGGACGGCGTCCCGCAAACGCTGCCGATCGACCGCGCGGCAAGGCGCCGGCGCGCAAGCCGGCAGGGCCGGCGCGGCCCGCCAACCCGCACCCCGCGCGCGCCGCCGCCGCGTCGTCCGGCAAGGGCGAGCCGCAGCGCATCGCCAAGCTGCTGGCGCGGGCCGGCGTGGCGTCGCGCCGCGAAATCGAGCGGATGATCGCCGAAGGCCGCATCGCCCAGGACGGGGTCCCGATCGAAACGCCCGCCACGCTGCTGGCGTCGCTCCATGGCGTCACGGTCGACGGCGTCGCGGTCGCCGCACCGCCGCCTGCGCGGCTGTTCCTGTTCCACAAGCCCACCGGCTGCCTCACCACCGAACGCGACCCGGCCGGGCGGCCGACCATCTACGACCGCTTGCCCGCTGGGCTGCCGCGCCTGATGCCGATCGGGCGGCTGGACATGAATACCGAGGGGCTGCTGCTGCTCACCACCGACGGCGGCTTCAAGCGGCAGATGGAGTTGCCGGCCACCGGCGTTCCGCGCACCTATCGCGCCCGCGCCTTCGGGGACGTCAGCCAGCAGCAGCTGGAGGATCTGTTCGACGGGCTGGAGATTGACGGCATCCGCTATGGGCAGATCGAAGCCAATCTGGAGCGTCGGACCGGCCGCAATCAATGGATCGAAATGTCGCTGACTGAAGGCAAGAACCGCGAGGTGCGGCGCGTGCTCGAACATCTGGGATTGAAGGTGAACCGACTGATCCGCACCGCCTATGGCCCGTTCACGCTGGGCGAGATGCCCGTGGGCGCGATCGAGGAAGTGCGCCAGCACGACCTGATCCTGTTTCGCAAGACGCTGAAAGACGTGGGCGCATGAGGATTATCGCCGGGCAATGGCGTGGTCGGCCACTGACCGCGCCTAAGGGCGACGCGACGCGGCCCACCGCCGACCGCACCCGCGAAACGCTATTCTCCATGCTGTTGAGCCGGATCGGATCGTTCGAAGGGCTGGCCATCGGCGACTTCTTCGCGGGGTCCGGGGCGCTGGGGCTGGAAGCCCTGTCGCGCGGCGCGGCTAGCTGCCTGTTCGTCGAGCAGGACAAGGCGGCGCTGGATGCGATCCGCGCCAACGGCGAGCGACTGGGGCTGCGCCCTGACATTCGCCCGTCCAGCGTGATGGCGCTGGGGCCTGCGCCCAAGCCGCTGGACCTCATCTTCATGGATCCCCCTTATCAGACCGGGGCGGGACAAGTGGCGCTGGACAAGCTGGCGCGGCTTGGCTGGACCGCTCCCTCGAGCTGGATCAGCATCGAGACAGATCGCCGCGAGGATGTGGAGGTGAAGGGCTTTGCGGTCGACGCCGTGCGCGATGTCGGCAAGGCGCGGCTGACGCTGCTGCGCGCGGAGTAACGCCGGCCTGGACAGAGCAGCGCGCAAAAAGGCCGATCATCGGTAGGACGACCGGCCTTTTCTCATCTTTGGACGCGTGATCGGATCAGCCGGGCTTGCGCATCTTGCGCGCTTCGCCGCGATTGACGCAGCTATCCTGCACGGTGCGCGAACAGACCGGATAATCCTTCGTCTCGGTGGGCGGGGGAGTCATATTGCCCCCCATGGTCACAGGGTTGGCGGATGAGCCGACCGGCGCGGCGGGATCACGGGGCATGGTCGACGGCGCGGGTGCCGGCGCCATGCCCGGATTGGACGGCACCTCCCCGGTCGGCAGGCTTGCGTTTGGATCAGCGGGCGGCGGCATGGTGGAATCCGGGCCGGCTGGCATATCGGTCGACGGGTTGGCAGGCGGCGTCGGCATGGACGGATCGCTCGGCGGCGTCATGGCGTCACCGGGCGGCTGGCTGCCGGGCGGCATCATGTCCTGCGCATAGCCGGGAATGGCGGAAAAGCTCAGCAGGGCAGCGCCTGCCAGAAGGAACCTCTTCATCGGGAACATCCTTTCCTCTGTTCTTCGCCCCGTTGCCCGCTCGGGCAGGACGAAAACCATGAGGGAGAGACAGCCGTTCCCGTCCCACGACGAACCGTGCCGGATCAGCGCCCGATCAAGGGTCAGGGCCCGTCGGGATAGCGGTCGAACTTGGGCAGCGCGTGGACGTCCGCCATCCAGGGCGCAGCCTCGGCATATTGAACATGCACCTGCGGCGGGAAAGCGGCAGGATCATCAAGCGTGCTGGTCTGAATATCGATCGAGCCCGGAAAGACCGTGGGATTGAGATAGAAGAGCCCGGTGCCGCAGGTGCCACAGAATTGGCGCGTGGCGGCGTCAGACGACTGGAAGCTCACCGGATCGCCGCTGATCCGAACTTTGTCCTGCGCGAAGAGCGCCCATCCGACCATCGGCGCACCGGCGCTGGCCTGACAATCGCCGCAGTGGCAGAGCGCGCTGTAGATCGGCTCCCCCTCCGTTTCATAGTGGATCGCGCCGCAGTGGCATTTGCCCGTCGCCATGGATCACCCTCCTCTTGCATGATTCGCCTTTTGTTCTCATAGAATGACCTTCGCCGCAAGGCCGCGCCCTTGCCCCCACCCCTGCTCGCTCCTAGTTGATCCAGATGACGCTACCTGCTCCTTCGCCCAACGATCCCCCCTATCTCAAAGGGCTCAACACGCCCCAGCGTGAGGCGGTGCTGACGACCGAGGGGCCCGTCCTGGTGCTGGCGGGTGCGGGCACGGGGAAGACGGCCGCCCTCACCGCGCGGCTCGCGCATCTGATCGCGACGCGGCGGGCGTGGCCGTCGGAAATCCTGGCCGTGACCTTCACCAACAAGGCGGCGCGTGAAATGCGGGTGCGCGTTGGTGCGATGATCGGCGACGCGGTGGAGGGCATGCCGTGGCTCGGCACTTTCCACGCCATCGCCGCCCGCATGCTGCGCCGACACGCCGAACTGGTGGGCCTGCAGTCCAACTTCACCATCCTGGATACCGACGACCAGTTGCGCCTGATGAAGCAGCTGATCCAGGCCGAGGGGATCGATGAAAAGCGCTGGCCCGCGCGGCAGCTGGGCGGCCTGATCGATCAGTGGAAGAACAAGGGCCTGACGCCGGAAGAAGTGAGCGCGGGCGATGCCGAAGGCTATGCCCATGGCAAGGGGCAGAAGCTCTATGCTGCCTATCAGGCGCGCCTTCGCGAGGTGAATGCATGCGATTTCGGGGACTTGCTGCTGCATGTTCTGACGATATTGAAGAAGCATCGCGACGTGCTGGAGCAGTATCAGCAGAAATTCCGCTACATCATGGTGGACGAATATCAGGACACGAACAGCAGCCAATATCTGTGGCTGCGGCTGCTGGCGCAGAACCGGAAGAACATCTGCTGCGTGGGCGATGACGACCAGTCCATCTATTCATGGCGTGGCGCAGAAGTGGCCAATATCCTGCGGTTCGAGAAGGATTTTCCTGGCGCCGCGATCATCCGGCTGGAGCAGAATTACCGATCCACCCCACACATATTGGGCGCGGCGTCCGGGGTTATCGCCGAAAATGGCAACCGCCTGGGCAAGACGCTGTGGACCGACATCGACGTCGGCGAAAAGGTCAAGGTGCTGGGCGTCTGGGACGGGCCGGAGGAAGCGCGGCGGATCGGCGAGGAAATCGAAGCGATCGAGCGCGGTGGCGGATCGCTGGAGGACGTGGCGATCCTGGTGCGGGCCCAGCATCAGACGCGCGAATTTGAAGACCGGTTCATCCAGATCGGCCTGCCCTATCGCATTGTCGGCGGCTTCCGCTTCTACGAGCGCGCGGAAATTCGCGATGCGCTCGCCTATCTGCGCCTGGTGAACCAGCCGGCCGACGACCTCGCCTTCGAGCGCATCGTCAATGTGCCCAAGCGCGGCCTGGGCGACAAGGCGGTGGAGAAGCTGCACCGGCTGGCGCGGGCGCAGGGCGTGCCGTTGACCCTGGCCGCGGCGCGTATCCTGGACACGGACGAACTGACGCCGCAGGCGCGCCGATCGCTCGGGGCCTTCATCGGCGATCTGGCGCGCTGGCGCGATCGGGCGGCGCAGCTGCCTCATGCGGAACTGGCGCGGCAGATATTGGACGAGAGCGGCTATACCGCCATGCTGCAGGCCGATCGCACGACCGAAAGCGCGGGGCGGCTGGAAAACCTGTCCGAGCTTGCGCGAGCGATGGAGGAATATGACACGCTGGGCGCGTTCCTGGAGCATGTCAGCCTGGTGATGGACAATGAGGCGCAAGCGGAAGAGCGCAAGGTCACCATCATGACCATTCACGCCGCCAAGGGGCTGGAGTTCGACCATGTCTTCCTGGCCGGATGGGAGGAAGGCCTCTTCCCATCGCAGCGCGCGCTCGACGAGGGAGGGCTCAACAGCCTGGAGGAGGAGCGGCGGCTGGCCTATGTGGCGATCACCCGCGCGCGGCGGCGCTGCACCATCCTCCATGCCGCCAATCGCCGCATCTATGGCCAGTGGACGAGCAGCATCCCTTCCCGCTTCGTCGGCGAACTGCCGCCCGAACATGTCGAGGAGGAAAGCAGCATGAGCGGCGGCGCGTCGCTGTGGCGCGCCAACTGGTCGGAGCGGGACGATCCCTTCGCCAATGTCGCGCGCGGGACCGGGCGCGGCCCGGGGTGGCAGCGCGCCCAGTCATCGGGCCAGTTCAGCCGCGAGCCGGTGCGGATCGTCGAAGCGCGAACATCCGCCGTTTCCCTGGGCAACAAGGGGCGAAGCGATGTGAGCGTCGGCCTGCGTGTCTTCCACCAGAAATTCGGCTATGGCACCGTCGCGGAGATCGAAGGCAACAAGCTGGAGATCGATTTCGAAACGGCCGGCCGCAAGCGCGTCATGGACAGCTTCATCTCGATCGCCTGAACGCGGCCGCCTCAATCAGCGGCGGGAACCCAGATCAGGGGCGATGCTGGCGGTTTGCAGGCAACGGGCGCCGAAGGCTTGCAGGCGCGGGGCTGGTCCTGATTGACGCCTTGCGCGATCCAGCGAAGTTCCCCAGCGACGGCGCCGTCGACGCCATTGCGGCGCACCATCGCCGACTGGACGCCAACCTTTTCCATCCCCGCGGGAGGCGTCAGGGCAAGCGCGGCCGGAATGGGCACACGCGCTCTTTTGGCCGGCCCCGGATTGGGGTCTGATCGCCAAGGCGCTGCGACGAGACGCGTCGGATCCAGCAGCAACTCGCTCTGCTGCTTGCCGATGACCGCGCTGACATGGATGCTGCCGTCGCGACGCGTTTCGGCGAAGCGGAAGATCGGCAGGCCCGGTATGGAGCCGCCGCCCGACACTTTCAGCGCTTCCGGGCCCGTGACAATGGTCCTTGTACGCCAGTGGCCATCGTCCCGCGCGGCGGCAACCACGCCGCTCTTACCGCCTTCGACATATTTCGTGAACAGGACCACCGGTCGCCCGGACGGCGACAGGGTGAGTTGCGCATTGTTGACCAGCCCCTGCCCCACGCCCGGCGCGTCGATCATTTCCATGGTCTTCGGCGACAGGGGACCGTTCACCGTCCTGCCGCCGACATCCCAATGCTGGAAGTCGCGGGTGGACGCATAGGTGAGCGCGAAGTTGGTGGCGACATCGGGGGTGCGTCGCCAGACCACGGCGACGTGGAAGCGCCCATCATCATCCGCGACGAACTTGGTCGGATAGGCGCTGACCGGGCCATCGTCGTCCCGGCCGGCAAAGAGCTGGCCGACCCGCTTCCATTGGCCGTCGCGCCATGCGTTGAGCATCCACAAGCCGTTGCCGGACATGCCGTCACGATACAGGAAAAGCAGGTTGCCCGCGCCGTCATGCAGGAATTGCGGATAGGTCGCCGATGCCTCGTTCCTGCCCAGCATCGGCCGCAGCGCGACCGCATCGAGATCGTCCAGCGGGCCTGTCGCGTAGACGAGCGGGCTCGCATGCGCGTTGCCCGCGACATGGATGCGGTCTTCGTCATCGATAGCGACCACAAGCGCATTATGCGCATCCCACCCTGCGAACCGCGATGGCAATCGCTTGCGACAAATGCGACCCGATCCAGGATCATAGGTGGCGAGCGTCAAATAGCGATCGGCATCGTAGAAGGCCGCGACCAGGACGCCATCCTCGCTGAGAGCCGATCCGAAGGCGACCTGCACACCGCTCCATACGCGCCCGATCGGCAGCGCGCCACCGGCCTGCGTCTGCGGGGCGGGTTCGCACAGGTCGCTGGACATGGCGGGCGAAGAGCAACTCGTTACGAGCGCCGCACCGGCAAACAGCAGGGGAAAAAGTTTCATCGACGCATCGGCATCCACTTGAGAGGATGCGAGCGATGCTGACGATGTCGGACTACGAAGTCCAGACGCAGAAAGCGGTGCCGATTGCGGCCGATCGCGTGCGAACGTCGGGTGGAGGAAAATGGTGGAGCCTAGCGGGATCGAACCGCTGACCTCCTGCATGCCATGCAGGCGCTCTCCCAGCTGAGCTAAGGCCCCATCCGATGCAGCAATCGCCGCAGTCGCAGGGTCAGGCCATGTCCGGTGCGAACCGTCGGCCGATATATCAGTGCAACCCGGATCAAATCCGCCCTACGCGGTCGCTTCGGGAGTTTTACCGGTGAATGTCCCTTGGACTTACCGGCAAAACTGGTGGAGCCTAGCGGGATCGAACCGCTGACCTCCTGCATGCCATGCAGGCGCTCTCCCAGCTGAGCTAAGGCCCCGTCACCAGACCGAAGCGCCGTTTGGGTCCGGCGCTTCGGAGGTCGCTGCCTCTAGGGTCGTCCGACCCCGTTGGCAAGCGGAATTTTCACTTAATTGTCGTCGTCGCCGTCGTCATTGCCGGCATCGACGCCCAGGTCGTCATCGCCGCCCAGATCGACGTCATTATCCGGCGAATCGCCATCATCATCGACATCGATATCCAGGTCCAGATCGTCGTCAGCCGCCTCGGTCTCACCATCGGCGGTTTCCACCATCTTCTTGGGCGCTTCCTCATAAGGCAGCGGCTGCTTCGACTTCAGCACCGGTTCCGGTTCCCAGGCGGTGTTGCAGTTGATGCAGACAACCGGATCGTCCTTGCCCAGGTCATAGAAGCGAGTCGCGCATTTCGGGCAGGTCCGCTTCGTGCCCCATTCAGCCTTCACCATGTCCGGCCTGTTCCTTCTTCGATGCTCAAACAGAAATCACGCGGCGCGACAGCCAAGTCGCCCGCGAAACGTGGCGCGCCTTGCCATAGGCAAACCGCGCTGTCAAAAGCCCCACGCATTTTTTCGGTTCCATGACAAGGGGCATCCGTGACCCAGCCTAATGATCAGCCCACCCCCACGACCTTCCGCGCTGCGCCAGCGCTGGCGGGCAGCGTCACCGTGCCCGGCGACAAGAGCATTTCCCACCGATCGCTGATGCTGTCGGCGCTAGCGGTGGGGGAAAGCCGGGTGGAAGGCCTGCTGGAGGGCGAGGATGTGCTCGCCACCGCGGCCGCGATGCGGGCGATGGGTGCGCAGATCGATCGCGACGCCGAGGGCATCTGGCATGTTCATGGCGTGGGCGTCGGCGGTCTGCTCCAGCCGGAGACTGCGCTGGACATGGGCAATAGCGGCACATCGACCCGCCTGCTGATGGGCGTGCTGGCAAGCCATGACCTGACCGCCACCTTCACGGGTGATGCTAGCCTGAGCAAGCGGCCCATGGCCCGGGTAACGGAGCCGCTGAGCCGCATGGGCGCGAGCTTCATGACCAGCCCGGGCGAGCGGCTGCCGCTCACCATGCGGGGCGCCTGCCCGGCCGTGCCGCTCGACTATCGCCTGCCGGTCGCATCGGCACAGGTCAAATCCGCCATCCTGCTCGCCGGCCTCAATGCGCCGGGCATCACGCGCGTCGTCGAGCCCGTGCCGACGCGCGATCATAGCGAGCGGATGCTGCGCGGCTTCGGCGCGGATCTCAACGTCGAAATGGAGGCCGACGGCACGCGGATCATCACGCTGGTCGGGGAAGCGGAACTCCAGCCGCAGCAGATCATCGTGCCCGGCGACCCCTCCTCCGCCGCCTTCCCGATGGTCGCCGCGCTGCTGGTGCCCGGATCACGCGTGACGATCGGCAATGTCGGCCTCAACGCGACCCGGGCCGGGTTGATCGACCTGCTGCGCGAGATGGGCGGGTCGATCGAGATCGTGAACGCCCGCGAGGTCGGTGGCGAGCCAGTAGGCGACCTGATCGTCAGCGCTTCGGCGCTCACAGGCGTCGAGCCCGATCCCGCCCGCGCGCCCAGCATGATCGACGAATATCCCGTCGCCTTCATTGCCGCCGCCCTAGCGCAGGGGCGCAGCATCTTCCGCGGCCTGGAGGAATTGCGGGTCAAGGAGTCAGACCGGATCACGACGATGGCCAAAGGGCTGCGAGCGATTGGCGTGACTGTCGAGGAACTGGAGGACGGCATCATCATCGAAGGAAGCGGCGGCGCGCCCTTGCCAGGCGGCGGTCCGATCGCGACGAAGCTCGACCACCGCATCGCGATGAGCTTCGCCGTCGCTGGCCTCGTGTCGCGCGCGGGCGTCACGATCGACGACATGCGCCCGGTGGCGACCAGCTTCCCGACCTTCGTGCCGCTGCTGCGCGCGATCGGTGCGCTTGAATGATGCTGGATTTTGCCAGCATCGTCGGGCTGGTGGGCAGCGCGCTGATGGTGATCGCCTATGCCTACAGCAATTTCGCGCGGCGGCTGAACTTCGTCCTGTTCAACCTTCTGAACCTCGTGGGATCGCTGCTGCTGATCTGGTCGCTGACGGTCCACTTCAACATAGCGTCGATGGCGCTGGAAATCGTCTGGGCAGTGATCGCGCTGCTCGGCCTCGCCAAGGCAGGGAGAAAAACATGATCATCGCCGTCGACGGCCCCGCCGCATCCGGCAAGGGCACCATCGCCAAGGCTTTGGGGCGGCATTACGGCCTGCCCGTGCTCGACACCGGCCTGCTCTATCGCGCGGTCGGTCTGTCCGTGCTCAAGGCCGGCGGCGATCCGGACCATGAAGCGGACGCGCTCGCCGCCTGTGGCTTCGACGACGCCATCCTGGGCGATTCGGCGCTGCGGAGCGAAGCCGTGGGTTCGCTGGCGTCGCGCGTCTCCGTCCATCAGGTCGTGCGCGACGCATTGGTCCAGCGCCAGCGCGATTTCGCGACGCAGCCGGGCGGCGCCATCCTCGACGGGCGCGACATCGGCACGGTCATTGCGCCCGATGCCGACGCGAAGATATTCGTGACCGCCAGCGTCCATGTCCGCGCCGAACGCCGGTACAAGGATGCGCTCGCGCATGGCGGCCATCCCGACATGGATAGCCTGATCGCCGACATCCAGGCGCGCGACACGCGCGACATGAGTCGCGACCACGCCCCGCTGAAGCTGGCCGAGGGTGCGGACTTGCTCGACACGTCGGATTTGACTATAGAGAGTGCCGTCCAGCGAGCGATCGCGCTTGTGGACGCCCAGCTTGAAGGTCGCCCCTCCGGAGTGACCCGATAAGGCGCGCGGATTTTCCGGGCGCCCTTTTCGCTTTTCTCGCCTGCGCGTTCCTCGCCTCCGCCGCTGGATACTCTGCGGGCATTCGGCCCGTCGAGTGGTTTGGCCAAAGACCATCGGACACAACCGGTTGGCCAGCAATGACGAGTGAAGGACTAACCATGGCCTCTGTGGCATTCCCCTCGCGCGACGATTTCGCCGCGCTTCTCAATGATTCCCTCGGTGGTGAGGACGGCGGCTTCGAAGGCCGCGTCGTCAAGGGCACCGTTACCGCCATCGAAAACGACCTCGCCGTCATCGACGTCGGCCTGAAGTCGGAAGGCCGCGTGCCGCTGCGTGAATTCGCGATGCCGGGCCAGAAGGCTGACCTAAAGGTCGGTGACGAAGTCGAAGTCTATGTCGACCGCGTCGAAAACGCCCATGGCGAAGCCATGCTGTCGCGCGACCGCGCCCGCCGCGAAGCCGCCTGGGACAAGCTGGAAGCCGAGTTCACCGAAAGCGCGCGCGTCGAAGGCGTCATCTTCGGCCGCGTCAAGGGCGGCTTCACCGTCGACCTCGACGGCGCCGTCGCGTTCCTGCCCGGCAGCCAGGTCGACATCCGCCCCGTGCGCGACGTCACCCCGCTGATGGACATTCCGCAGCCCTTCCAGATCCTGAAGATGGATCGCCGCCGCGGCAACATCGTCGTGTCGCGCCGCGCCATCCTGGAAGAAACCCGCGCCGAACAGCGCTCGGGTCTGATCCAGACGCTGGCCGAAGGCCAGATCATCGAAGGCGTCGTCAAGAACATCACCGACTATGGTGCGTTCGTTGACCTGGGCGGCATCGATGGCCTGCTGCACGTCACCGACCTGTCGTACAAGCGCATCAACCACCCCAACGAGATGATCAACATCGGCGACACCGTCCGTGTCCAGATCATCCGCATCAACCGCGACACCCAGCGCATCAGCCTGGGCATGAAGCAGCTGGAAAGCGATCCGTGGGAAGGCGCGAGCGCCAAGTACCCGGTCGGCGCCAAGCTGTCGGGCCGCGTCACGAACATCACCGAATATGGTGCCTTTGTCGAACTGGAGCCGGGCATCGAAGGCCTGGTCCATGTGTCCGAAATGTCGTGGACCAAGAAGAACGTCCACCCCGGCAAGATCGTGTCGACCAGCCAGGAAGTCGAAGTCCTGGTCCTGGAGGTCGATCCCGAAAAGCGCCGCATCAGCCTTGGCCTCAAGCAGGCCCAGTCCAACCCCTGGGACAGCTTCGCCGAGCGTCACCCCGTCGGTTCGACCGTCGAGGGCGAAGTCAAGAACGCTACCGAGTTCGGCCTGTTCATCGGCCTGGACGGCGACGTCGACGGCATGGTCCACATGTCGGACATCGCTTGGGGCATTTCGGGCGAAGACGCGCTGGCGCTGCACCGCAAGGGCGAGACGGTTCAGGCCGTCGTTCTCGACATCGACGTCGAGAAGGAGCGTATCAGCCTGGGCATGAAGCAGCTTGAGCGTGGTGGTCCGGCCGCTGGCGGCACCACTGCTGCCGCCGCTGGCCTCAACAAGAACGCGATCGTCACCGTGACCGTTCTGGAAGTCCGCGACGGCGGCCTGGAAGTCCAGGCCGGCGAAGACGGCGCCACCGGCTTCATCAAGCGCAGCGACTTGGGCCGCGACCGCGACGAGCAGCGTCCGGAACGCTTCCAGATCGGCCAGAAGTTCGACGCCATGGTCACCGGTTTCGACCGCGCCAAGAAGCCGACCTTCTCGGTCAAGGCGATGCAGATCGCCGAAGAGAAGCAGGCTGTGGCGCAATATGGCTCGTCCGACAGCGGCGCGTCGCTGGGCGACATCCTGGGCGAAGCGCTCAAGGCCAAGAACGAAGGCTGATCCCTTCGACAGACTATTGGCGAAAGGCCCGTCGGACCCTTGGTTCGGCGGGCCTTTCCCGTTCTGACACAGGCGAAACGATCCTGCGGCTGCCGATTGTCAACGCGTTACAAAAACAGTATGAAATAAGCAGGGGAACAGCAGAGGGGCGCTGGAGAACCAATGATCCGATCGGAATTGATCCAGAAACTGGCCGAAGAAAATCCGGGGCTGACCGTGCCGGAGGTCGAGCGGATCGTCGACCTGTTCTTCAAGGAGATTGTCGATCGGCTCGCTTCGGGCGGTCGCGTCGAGTTGCGGGGCTTCGGCGCCTTCACGACGCGCGCGCGCGATGCGCGGACCGGGCGCAATCCGCGTACCGGCGAACAAGTGCCGGTGTCGGCCAAGCGCGTCCCCTATTTCAAGCCGGGCAAGGAAATGCGCGAGCGGTTGAACAGCGGCAGCGAAGCCTGACTGTTCTGACGCCTGTCGCTTGACCTGATCGCCGCGCGGGCTATGGCCGGTGCAGCGCGGACGTGGCGAAATCGGTAGACGCAGCGGACTTAAAATCCGCTTCTTTATAGAGTCCGGGTTCGATTCCCGGCGTCCGCACCAACCATAAAACGGCAGAAATCTGCGGGTTTGGGTCACTTTTCGAATAGTTGACAATGTGGCAAATATTGCCGTTTGCGTCCCACATGTGTCAGACACAGTGGCAGTTTGGGGCAAAATAGCCACACGACGGGCCATTAAGGTCGGCCGATGTGGCGAATCATTCGCCCTAAATACGTGATGCGCGATACCGACGAATCACCTGCCCCCACTCTTCGACACGACATCATGGACCTGTTCGACCATCCACCGGAGCCGTTGGATCACCTGTCCTACGTCGTCGATCCCATGGGCTTCCCGCTGCTCATCGCCACAATCCACCCGGAGGATCGCCAGGAGCTTGGGCTGGACCGTCCACTGCCCATCTATCCCGTCCCCGATCCTTCTCCTGGTGCGGTCCTTCACCGGGTCGCCGCCAGGATGCTGAAGTCGATGAACCTGCGCCGTCCGGCTGACGATCAACTCACGGATGACGCCAGGGTCTTCCCCGACTTCCACCAGCCCGAACTGCTGTGGTCAGTGAACGATTTCCGCGAGGCCATGGATGCGATCTTCTAACTTAGCGCAAACTGGAGGCGGTTGAAAAATCCTGCCCGATCGCTTTTATTTGCTGCCTGCGTAATGATCGGAGACGCGGATGGAAGACCATCTGAAGGCCGCTGCGGAGGCGGCCGATATGTCAAATGACGAACTGATGACGACCTGGGCTGCGGTCACCGACCGAGAGATCCTCACCAACGAGCAGCAGGCTGTCATGGATGAAATGATCATCCGAGGGCTGATGTCCGATGAAACGTGACCGCCATCCATCCGATACAATCCTGACCATTGAAGCGGTCGTCCTGGCGCTGCTGATGATCGTCAGCGCGGTCAGCGGGATCGTCAGCCTGATCGAGTGATACCCCGTTTGGGTGATATGCTGCGCTGCAAAATCTGCTATCCGAATCGTGCGACCCGAAGGTTTTGTCTTCACGACCTTCCACTGGCCCCGTCAGCGATGGCGGGGCCATTTTAGTTGATGGTCGGCGCCGCGAGACTGAAATCGCCAGCGGCGATCAGCATCCGAAATTCATCATCCGCCTTTACGAGCGCGCCCCGCGAAAAAGCGTTCTGGGCAGCGTCGGCGATCCATCCGATCATACCGCCATAGGCGACCAGGACTTCGTCATCCGCAGCTTCTGACGCCGCCAACATCTCGTGTTCGGGCAAAATCAGAAAACCGGACAGGCCTTCGAAGCTGGCACGGATGCGCATTTCACCATCGGCGACCACACCTGCCGTCCAATCGATTTGGAGAGTATCGCTTTCCATCACAAGAGCATGACGAACGCGCACGGCGCCATCAAGACATATACAGCGCCGCTTCCGCCGCCCGACGCTTCACCAGGCCAGGCAGCACCCGACCACCCGCCTTGTTCCAGCGCGCCAATTCTCTAGCCGCTCCAGCATAGTCGTCCGCCAAGTGCTTCTTCAACAGCGTGGATGATTTCAGCGCCCCTTCCCCGACGTTGAACGCGAATGATACCATCGCGTCGAACTGCCCCTGGGTCATCCGTCCGCCCATCCGATTGACCGCGCGCTCGAACCGCAGAAGGTCGGCAGCGAGAATTTCTTGCGATCGTTCGCGGGTGATCGTCAGGCCTGGCCGGACATCGGGGCCAGTATGCCCCACGCCCACGGTCCAGACCTTCGCCGGACAAAAATAGGCGACCAGACGCTCGCCTTCGAAACGGGTGATAAGCGCCCGACCAGCGGGCGACGTTTTCAGGAGTTCATTTTAGTATTTATCACGCAGGCGTAGCGATTGCTTTACCAGAGCGCGGTATGTCGTCGGGATGCGACACTCACCTATGATTGTGGTCGGCGCGCTTGCGGCCGGACTGGTAGGCGGGACGATGCTTCCGCGCGGTGGCCAAGCCCCCGCCGGAGCGGAGGTGCCCGACGGAGGCTGGGCGCGTCGGGACACTATCCCTTACGAACGGCCTATGTCCGCTGATGAACTTGATCAGCAGCAGCCATCTTCATCATCATCCGGAGGCATCGCCCGTCCAGCCAATCCCGCACCACCGGCTCAAACCGGTGGCACGACTTGGTCATATCGAAACTGCAAGGAAGCTCGCGGCGCAGGCGCAGCCCCGATCTATCGCGGCCAGCCAGGGTATGGCGCGCATATGGACGGTGACGGTGATGGCATCGCCTGTGAGCCGTATCATCCGCATCATCCGCGATGACTGACACCGAAGCGAAATCAAAGATCGCTCAATTCTGCGCCCAGGCGCTCCTACTCGGATTGGGCATCATGCTGGGCTGGAGCATTGGAGGCGAGCGAAAGGAAGCGGCTGCTCTCAAGTGGGCTGTAGCGACCGCCCATGAATGCGAGACCGCGTATGACCCCGATGAGATCGTCAGCGTGTCATCTTGCCTCCAGGACGAGATCGACCAAATCGACGACGATCGGAAGGAAGAGGCGCGAACCGCTGATCACGATCCTCGCAGATGATCACCCCTCGCTTCCATAGCCTAACTCCGGGCCACTGGGCATGACCCAGGTTCGCCCGGTCTTACTAGACAGGTGCTTCAAAATCTTATCAAGTCGATCGTAAAACATCTCATCGATGAACGCAGCAAGCTCATGCCACTCGTTCGCACCACCAATGTAAAACCCTAGGGAGAGTTGCATTTGCGGGTGGAAGTTCTCTTCATGCATATCGATACGCAGCATGCTGGACACCGATTCATGTTCATCGGTGTGTGCAAACCGCTTGTTTCTGAACTCGATTATCTGGTCATGAGCGGCACGTAGATGGTCGGGCAAGGACTTCCGCGAAAAACCGCTGCCTACTCCACCCTGCTGTAGTCGCGCGTAGGAAACAACGAACGCCGTCGTCATCATATCGAGGTCGAGCAGCCGATCCAAATCGACCTCAAACTTGAACTGGCTCAACCGCTTGGCGGCATGCTTCATGGAAATCAACGAGGGGAAGGATCGAGCCAGTTTCGCCAAGCCGTCCAACTCGCCATCAACCGATTTAAGGATCGCCTTTCCATCGGCGACCCTTTCCGCAAAGCTCTCTTGCCAATCTTCTGGCAGCAGCGGCAACACGTCCTCCGGAATGATGTAATATTCATCCGTTTCCACAATCGTGCGGCGTGGGTCCATTCGCCTGCCTGTCCTTCGATCCGGTGTCGCCTGCTCGCCAGGTTAGGTCCAGTCGGCTAACCTCGCAACATCGTCGTCAGCCCTTCGGGTGCAAGCCTTCCAGCCGTCCGGCCAAGTTTTCCAGGCGCATCACCACCTCAAGCATCCGATCGGACAGCGTGTCAAACGGCGTTCAAAAGGGACCCCCGATCGGCGTCGAAGAGGGACCCCCTTTTCAGATAATATGATGCTGGTTT
>NZ_JAJGNO010000004.1 GCF_020782235.1 Sphingobium naphthae | reverse complement strand
GGGACGAGTTCAACATGGGTCAATTCTCAGCGGAAATTTACGCCCTACCCGGGTCACTTCTCAGTGGAAATCAACACCCGGTGCGCTTTTTAGTTCTGACGGCACCATTGCGATAATCCGGCGATACTCTCTGCCCATTGGCACCAATGCCACCCGCAATCGCTCGATCGCATCGATGTCATCAGCAACGCCCGCTATTCCAGCGATCTCTTGCAGAACTTCCTGCCCAAACGGTTCATTTCCATCCGCCATGTGGATGCCCAGATAATCGCCCCATTCTGCCAATACTCCCTCCGTCGCCTATCAAGATTCTGCCGCCGCGAGGGAAGCCGCGATGTCAGCGATTGAGCGGAAAAGGATCATTGGATCATCCTTCGACGGCAGGAACCCTCTACGCTGCCAGAATGCCGCCGCCTCCTCGTCCACCGCGTTGACGATAAGTGCGCGCCCGCCAACGAGCTTTGCTGCCTCAATGCAACGCTCCAGAGCGTGCTTCAGAAGCCCCGAGCCGATACCTCGCCCGGCCCAATTCATATCTGTGGCCAACTGCCCCAGCAACAAACAAGGTATGGGATCGGGCGGCTGTCCGGTGCGGATAGAACGCGGCATCGCAGTCGGGACAACGGCAGTAGGTGCAAGTCCATAGTAGCCGACAACGCGGCCCGCTTCATGGACGACCATGACCGCCGTGAAGCCCCGTTTGTGGTTGGAAAGAGCCCTGTTCTTCAACCAGTTGTCTAGCGACGGCTTGCCGCATGTGAACTGCGATAGGTCGTGCTTCTCATTCAGCGATTCAGGCGCGGAAATGACCAACGGTAGCTAGGCCTTCTTCTTAGCCGCCGATTCCCACGGCGCAGTACGCCTAAACAAGTCGATCAAAGCAGGAGTGGGTTCGGGGGGCGCATCCATCATCGCAACAAAGGCGTCGAAAGCCTCAGGGCTGACTCGCAACAAGTTGGTATCCATGATTGCCTCTTCAGCCGCACGAACGGCGGCGTCGCGCATGAACTCCGTCCGTGAACGCCCGCGCAACTGCGCTGCGCGATCAATGATCGCAAGGTCGGCGTCAGGCAGGCGTATCGAAAGTGGGTGATCCTTGCGTTGGGCAGCTCGGGACATGATCGTTCTCCAATCAGCCAGCATATAACCCATTGTATCGCATTTTACAATACACCATCAACCTCGTCACTGAGGCGCGCCAAGTAAGCTCCCCATTCCTCGAGTGCCTCTCGCGCCTCGTCCTCATACTCGTAGCGGTTATAGACCGCCGCAACGCCAGAGATCTTGCCTGTGATGTGGTTCAGTATCTTCTCGATCACGTGAGGTTGCACGCGCGCCTGTGCCATCCCTGACGCGGCGGTGCGGCGAAGATCATGATAGCGCCAGTCGTCGGCGCCTGTCGCTTGCCACAGCCTCCGCAGGGCCTTGCTAAAGCCGCTCACCGGCGATCGTCGCGTCGTGGTGAACACATAATCGCAGTCGATGAAGCGAGGCACCTCGGCGAGCAGTTCGAGCGCGTAGGCACTGAGCGGCACATAATGGGCTTTGCCATTCTTCGAACGCTCCGCCGGGATGATCCACGTCTTTTCCGCAAAATCGATCTCGCTCCAGCGCATATTTGCCAACTCACCTCGGCGTTGAGCAGTCGCGAGCAACAACGGCACGAATTGACGGAACGGATAGACGTCATTACGGCAAGCGCGCATCAACGAAATCATTTCGGGCACATTTAGGCGACGGTCGCGCGCAACTTCCTTGGTTGGCGCTTTAAGGCCATTGGTCGGACTCGTTTCAACGATGCCGCGCTCGATACACCAATTGAACAGCTTGCGGACGTTGGCGAGGATGCGGTTGGCCTGATAGTGCGCGCCGCGGTCAACGGCACCGTCCATAATCTCAATAATGTGATCCCGCTTAATCTCACGAATGTCGCGCTGGCCGAATACGGCAACCAGTTCGCGCCACAGAATACGTTCGCTTTCCATCCATTTGCGATTGCGAGGCTTTGCGTAGCGTTGAATGAACTCGGTGACGACCGCCTCGACCCGAAACTCCGGCTGGCGGCGACGCTTGGCGGGGTCGGTTCCTTCATCGACATGGCGCATTGCCTCCATCGCCCTTGCCCGCGCTTCTGCCAATGAGATGCGGGGATAGATGCCGAGCGACATTCGCTTTTGCTGCAAACCGTATCGATACTTGACGTTGAAAGTCTTCCGGCCCTCCGGTGTCACGCGAACGCTCAAGCCTGGGCAATATGTGTCCTGCATTTCATATCGCGCGGGCTTCGGTTTAAGCGCGCTGAGCGCCTTGTCAGTGAATGCAATTCGCATGTGCCATCCTTTCGATGGCACCCTAATAATCACGCATTTCAGCCATTCTCAAAGAAATAATCCGTCACGGACATGGTGGATCGGAAAAGTTCACCCTGACGCGATCTGCACCGATGCATATGATGACCGGGGGGTGGTTTAGACCGAAATCCGGTCGATTGGCCCGTACCTGCTCCCGTGATTTAGGCCCCGGATTTTCAGCATCACGTAATCGCGTGATGGGCGTATCGATTGAGCTCGATGCCGTCGATCAGCAAACAAGCAACATGTGATCGGTTGAGGCGAGCGCCAATTTGTTCCTGACGGCAAATGTCCGATGCGCTATGTCGTCATCGAGTGTCCTGACGACGCTGTGGACGGCATTTCAAAATCGTCCAACGCTCTCTTTCCCGATATATAGATCATGCGAGACAGACCGATATGGGTCCCAAAGGGGTATCGGGCGCCTGCGCTTGCTTGCTCGGACCTGCGACGGCCCGCCACAGATTGCACAGGCCAAAGAGATGGCCAATCAAACGGCTATTGACAGCATGACGCGACTTGGATAGAAATAAAAAGACCTAATATCAAACTCTTAATCAGCAGGTCCTAGGTTCGAGCCCTAGTGCGTCCACCACCCCCTTCGACAGCCGCCTCTTCCGGGTTTCCGCCGGCCTGTCGTCGCTTTCCCGAGCCCGCGAGAGAGAAAGAGGGGACACGCATGGCGTGGCTGATCCTGGGCATCGCCGTCTTCACCGAAATCTGCTGGGCGCTGAGCCTCAAATGGGCCGCGACCACCGCCAGCTGGCAGGCGTCGATCGTCCCCATCGCCTTGAGCTTCCTCAACATGGCCCTCCTCGCGCTCGCCATGCGCGCCATCCTCGCCGGCACCGCCTACGCCATCTGGACCGGCCTCGGCGCTGTCGGCGTCATCATCGGCGGCATGATCCTCTTCGGCGACAAGGTGAACCCGGTCCAGGCCGGCTTCATGGCGATGATCGTCGTGGGCGTTGCGGGCACGAAGCTGTTCGGGGAGGGGTGAGGGGCGGGGCGCTGGTCTGCGTTTGAGGGGGGGTCTGCCACGCCAACAATCGGATGTGTCATTGCCGACTCGGTTGGGGACTAAGCCACCGTACAGGCCCACGATAGCAATGACCGAAATTTCGGATGAAGCGGCAGTTACGGCAACGAGCGGCGTTTAGGGAACGTGTAATTGGGGTTTGTAGCAGTCTGTCGGCATTCGGCCTGAACCAGTATAAAGTGGACTACTGCCCACCATATGGTGGGCAGTCATTTTAGAGTATTTCGATTTCCGTGGCTAGGGTTGAGTTCGGAGCTTCATGCGTAAGTGCGAAGTTATTGAGATCGGCGAGTATGTCATGAAGCTCTGTGGCTATGTCGGTGCTACGCAAATGCGAGATAATCTGAGCCCCGGTGATCGAAATGCCAAAGTCCATTTCCAGTCTACCGTTAAGTGAAGAAAGCGTCGCTTTGCCTGGAATAATACGGAGACGCGCGATCGGATCTTCCCAATGCGCGTCAAAAACCGCCATCGTCTCACCGACGACTGTGGCGGCATCCTTCCCAGATTTAGCATAGTATCTTATTCGATGCGCTACCAATTGCGATTGCACATCAACTCGCATCTTCTCGGTTACTTCCTTCAGAATTTGTAACGAGGGGTCTGGGCCAAGGGAGTTATATCTGTCCATTTGCTCGGGCCGGTCGCGAAGTCTGGCCTCGATTGCCTTGCCGAGGGCATGGGGAACAAGTAAATAATTCTCGATCTCTTTCGCGCCGAGGATGTGAAAGCGAGGCACGCCCTCACGCATGCCAATTAAAATTTCTTCAATCTCTTCATCGCAACGATAGTCTCGATCAAGTAGGCCGGCGATAGAGATTTCCGCCTTTAGTACTTGCTTGAAGGTCCAAGCTGCATCCTCAATGCGCTGCTTCTGTGCGAAGCCCCCAACCGGCACGATGGTCAGATCGCCGCCGTCCGCTAGTGCATCATACCCAAAGCGTGCGGCAAGGCGGCGAAGCAGCCGAAAGTCTTGGCCTTCAAGGAATAAGACCCTACGCCCCCTCGAAAGCTTGGTCAGATGGATGTTCTGAGCTGACCCGATTGAAAAAAGGGCCTCTTGGAGACCTGCAATTTCGGTTATCCGCTTAGCGGACCGCCGCCGACGGTTGATCAAAACTACTTCATCGCGCTCAGCGTCGTTGACAATTTCTGAAGAGTGGGTTGCCAACACAACCTGTTTCCCTGTCGCTCTCAACAATTCGAACAAGCGGCGCTGAAGATCGGGGTGCAAGTAAATTTCCGGTTCGTCCACAATGAGAGTGGTCGCCCGCTCCGACGTAATAAGGTGAGTAAGTAGCTGCAGCCACACCTGAAAGCCGTATCCGGCCCAAGATATCTCCCGATCTCGCCGTTTTTCGCTGAAAAACATTTCCAGTTTCCCTGGCGCAAACCCGAAGATCTCTGGGGCTGTAATCTCAATCCCTGGCCATGTTGCTTCGACGGTAGCTTTGAACTTGGGAAACAGTGTAGATTGACGATACCATAGGTTACGAAAAATACGATTTGACAACCGCCCTCCGGTGACGCGCTCCACATAAAGGTCTGTTAGATATTCTTCCTCATCCTCAAGTGGTCCAAGTGTTGGGAAAGCGAATACATCAAGCGGGAATCGAGATTTGAAAGCAGAAGCTGTGCTAACACGAGGGCCGTTTACTTCAACAGTAAATATACAACGAGCGCTATCCTTTAGAACAAGCGTCATCGTGCTGCCATCAGAGCACGTGAATATTGCCGATGTGTCCTCGCTCTCACCGCTTTCCGACACCATATGAATGTTGGTAAGCCGGATCGGAATTGTAGTGGTAGGAACTTCCCAGCCGAAAATTGGTTCGCCGTCCTCAACCAATGTCTTGGGGTTTCGCCGCTTGGCGTGTCGTAGGGCAGGGCCAAGAAGTCTTAGCGCATCTAGGATGCTCGACTTGCCGGCGTTGTTCGGTCCGACGAGCACATTCATATCCCGAAGGGTGACACGATAATCGCGCAATCCCTTGAAATTGCGGAGCCTAACCCCGGTCAGTTCGACCACACGCCTCTCCCGTTCCGATAGATTTGCCCTATCACGAACCGATTGATTTGAAAGCGGCCTTTTGAAGGAATGATCGCAATTAGGAACGGCTTGAGTAGCACCTAGTTCTAGATGCCTTTGCTTTCAAAACGGTTGGAATCCACCCGCCTTGAATTGCCAGTAGTCAGCTTTTGCAGGGCCGGGCGTTCATGGTGGCAGATTAAAGGACCGGGTCTGGCCACAGCCAAACATTCCACACCCACTCACCACCCCCTGTCCTACACACCCCCCTTCATGCCATAATCCCCCCGGCTCCTTCCATCGTCCGCGCCTCCACCACCCCGCGCCGCCCTTCGCATCGGCGCGCGGGACTTTGCAGAAATTTTCCTATTGCGAAATCGACGCCACCGGTCCGTTTGCCGCTTTTCCGTGCGGCCCACGACGGTGTGAACTTCGCAAATCCCGGGCGCCTTGTAAAACGCCCGCCCGGCGCGCGTCGCTTCCGGCAAATGGCGCCGACTCATCGCCGCGCGCCAACAAAATCGCACCGCGGCATTTTCGCGTCGCGCAAAATGCTCTAGGCCGCGCGCCATGCTGAACCTCAATGCCATCACCGTGCGCCTGGGCGGCCGCACCATTCTCGATCGCGCCGCCGCCGCGCTGCCGCCGCGCAGCCGCGTGGGCCTCATCGGCCGCAACGGCGCGGGCAAGTCGACGCTGATGAAGGTGATGATCGGCCAGATCGACCCGGACGAAGGCTCGTGCGACATGCCGCGCGACACGCGGCTCGGCTATATCGCGCAGGAAGCCCCCTCGGGCACCGCCACCCCCTTCGACACTGTGCTCGCCGCCGATGCCGAGCGCGCCGCGCTGATGGCCGAAAGCGAAACGACCGAGGATCCCGATCGCCTCGGCCATATCTATGAGCGGCTGACCGCGATCGACGCCTATACCGCGCCGGCCCGCGCCGCCCGCATCCTCGTGGGCCTGGGCTTTGACGAGGAAATGCAGGGCCGCCCGCTCGACAGCTATTCGGGCGGCTGGAAGATGCGCGTGGCGCTCGCCGCCTTGCTCTTTTCCAATCCCGACCTGCTGCTGCTGGACGAACCGTCCAACCATCTCGACCTCGAAGCCACGCTCTGGCTCGAGAATTTCCTGAAAAGCTATCGCGGCACCGTGGTCGTCATCAGCCATGAACGCGACCTTTTGAACAATGTCGTCGACTATATCCTCCATCTGGAAGGGGGGAAGGTCACTCTCTATCCCGGCGGCTATGACGCGTTCGAGCGGCAGCGGGCCGAGCGCCTGGCTCAGCAGGAAGCGGCCCGCGCCAAGCAGGCGGCCGAGCGCGAGAAGCTGCAGGATTATGTCGCCCGCAACTCGGCCCGCGCGTCGACCGCGAAACAGGCCCAGTCCCGCGCCAAGGCGCTGGCGAAGATGCAGCCCATCGCCGCCGCGATCGAGGATCCGACGCTGCATTTCGGCTTTCCCAGCCCGCCCGAACTGCGCCCGCCGCTCATCACCATGGACATGGCGTCGGTCGGCTATACCGACACGCCGGTCCTGCGCCGGGTGAATCTGCGCATCGACCCCGATGATCGGCTGGCGCTGCTGGGGCGCAACGGCAATGGCAAGACGACGCTCGCCCGCCTCATCGCCGCGCAGCTCGCGCCGATGGAAGGAACGATGCAAAGCTCGTCCAAGATGAATGTCGGCTACTTCACCCAATATCAGGTGGAGGAACTGGACGTCGCCGACACCCCGCTCGAACATATGACGCGCGTGATGAAGGGCGCGACGCCCGGCGCGGTGCGCGCCCAGCTCGGCCGCTTCGGCTTTTCGGGCGAGCGCGCGACGCAGAAGGTCGGCTCCATGTCGGGCGGCGAGCGGGCGCGGCTGGCGCTGGCGCTCATCACCCGCGACGCGCCGCACCTGCTGATCCTCGACGAACCGACCAACCATCTGGACGTCGACAGCCGCGAAGCGCTGGTGCAGGCGCTCAACGACTATTCGGGCGCGGTGGTGATCGTGTCGCACGACCGGCACATGATCGAACTGGTCGCCGACCGGCTGGTGCTGGTGGACAATGGCACGGCCCAGCCCTTTGACGGGTCGCTGGACGATTATACCGACATCATCCTGCGCAAGGCGGATGGCAATGGGGCGGGCGGCAATGGGGCAGGGGGCGGCGACGCGCCCAGGGTCGACCGCAAGGCGGAAAAGCGCGAAGCGGCGCAGTGGCGCGAACGGCAGAAGGCGGCGAAGAACGCGCTGGGGAAGGCGGAAAAGGAGATGGCCGCGCTCGCCGCCGAACGCAGCCGCATCGACCAGGCGCTGTTCGATCCCAAGGCCGCGACCGGCGCGGAAGCGAAGATGACCACCAGCCAACTCATGGTGAAGCGCGCCGCGGTCGAAAAGAAGCTGGAGGCCGCGGAGGAAGCCTGGATGGAGGCGAGCGCGGCGCTGGAGGCGCTGTAGCCACTCGCTTTTTGCGCCGGATCATGCTATGGGTTACCCCATCGGGAGACCCGCGATGAAGATGATCCTGCTCCATATCCATGATGATAGGGGCGCGGATGGTCGGCTTCAGGCGGCCTGCGACATCGCCCGCGCCTGCAATGCCCATGTCCGCTGCGTCCAGGTGACGCCCATGCCCAGCCTGATGGCCGCCGATGTCTATGGCGGCGCTGGCTATGCCCCGTCGATCGCCGCCGAACTGCACGAAATCGCCGACGGCTTCCGCCACCGCGTGGAAGCGCATCTGGCGCATGAGGATGTCGCCTGGGACTGGGTGCAGATGGATGGCGACAGCGTCGCGGGCCTGCTCGCCGCCGCGCATCTCGCCGACCTCATCGTCGCCAGCCTGCCCGAACATGGCCGCGCGACGATGCAGGACCCGCTGCCGATCGTCGCGGACCTGGCGCTGGGCGGCCGCACCCCCGTCCTCGCCGTGCCCGCCACCGCCCGCAGCCTGCCTATCGCGGGCCGTGCCATGGTCGCCTGGGACGGATCGGAACAATCCTGCGCCGCGCTGCGCGCCGCCGTGCCGCTGCTGCGGCTGGCGGACCATGTCGACATCGTCACGGTGGAAGAGGGCGGCGGCACCGATTTCCCCGCCACCGGCGCGCCGGAATATCTCGCTCGCCACGGCGTCAAGGCGCGCCTGCATAGCTGGGCGAAGGGCGACCACCCGGTCGAATGCGCCCTGCGCGAGGCGATCGACACGCTGGGCGCTGACTGGATGGTGATGGGCGCCTTCGGCCATGGCCGCTGGCGCGAGCGCATCTTCGGCGGCGTCAGCCATGCCATGCTGCGCACCGCCCGCGTCCCGCTGCTGCTGGCGCACTGACGGGCCGGCTTATCGGCCCACCAGGATGAAGGGCGCCCAGATATAGGGCTGGACCGCGTCGGGCCGGGCGGAGCGGATGAGCTTCAGCATCGCCTTCTGCAACGCGACCGCGCGCGGCAGTCCGCGGCCCGCGCCCTTCACCGTCTCCAGCGTGACAAAGGCGCTGGCGTCGTCGCGCACCGGCCAGTGCGATACCAGCAGCGCCCCCGCCCCGGCATAGCGGAACGCCTGCGCCAGCCCCGAATAGGCCGGCGCCTGCGCATGATCGCCCGCCGCCGTGTTGCAGGCGGACAGGATCACCCAGTCCGCCCCGATCCGCATGGTCGCCACTTCGGACGCCGTCAGCAGCCCGTCATTAGCCGTGTCCGGCGTCGCGCTCGATGGCGCGGACAGGACCAGCGCCGGCTCGGTGACGCCCTCCATCTCCCCGCTCACAAGCCCATGGGTGGCGAACAGGATCACGCCGTAGGAGGAGAGGTCGCTGCCCCGCAGCGCCGCCTCGCTCGCATCCGCGCCGGTCAGCAACGTCGCGCGCTCCGGCCCGAACCGGTCGGCCACCGCCTGCAATTCGGCCGCAGACCCCGGCAGCGGCGGCAGCGCCGACAGCTTCCGCGCTTCCGCGTCGCCGCGGCGGAAGGCGCCATTGGCCGCCATCGCAGGCCCACCGCCGCGCGATTGCGTCGCCAGCGCCGCATCCTCGAAAGCGCGCGGCGCCCCCACGCCCAGGAACGTCTGCGTCTGCACCGCCATCTGCCGTTCGCCCGCGCCCGCGATCGCGAAGCCCGGCTGCACGGTCAGAGCGAAGCGCCGGATCAGCCAGGGCGTATCGCGTCGGGCCTGCGTCACCGGCCGCTGCGGCAACATCGCGAAGGGCAGGGAGGCGAAGGCGCCGGTCGGGACGATCCGCAGCGACCGGACCTTGCCCAGAACCGCTTCGATCCCCGGCGTGAAAATCTGCCCATAGAGCCTATGCGCCGCCTCGCCATCGAACCCGTCGGGCGAGAGCGAGTCCCGCAGCCGCCCGACCAGCGCGATCATCCCCGCGCGGTCCATGTCCGCCCGTTCGATGCGCGTCTGCGTGCCGCTGATCGCCATCAGATAGACGCCGCTGAAGGCGGGCATGACGGCCAGCAACGCCTCGTCCGCGCCCAGGTCGCGGCGCAGGGCGGACAGGTCGGGCCGCTCGGCGCCGCGCGCTTCGACCCAGCGGGGAAAGTCGCGCGCGATGCTCGCCTGCTCCGCCGCCACCGCATCGGCCGCCGCGGCGCGGGCTGCGCGCGCGTCGGCAACGCCGCTGTCGGTGGCAAGCGCCTTGAGCAGCCGACTGTCCGCCGCCTCCAGTGCCTTGCCGCGATCCTGCAACGTGCGCACGCGCGCCGCCAGCGCGGGGTCCTCGACCAGCCTTTGCGCCACCAGCCGATTGGCCTGCGCGATGCGCGATCCCGCCATGATCGCCATCGCATCCAGCGCCAGCGGACCATCCTGCGTCTCCGCCGCGACCGCCAGCACCATGTCCAGCGCGACGCGCTGCTCCTCGTTGAGCTCGCCCTGGTCGTTGAGCGCCGCGCCATCGCGCACCACCTCGACCAGCCGCCGCGCGGCCTCGCCCAGCTTGGCCTGGTCCGCCCCGGTGCGCGCCGCCAGCATCGCCGCCAACGCGAGCGGAAAGGCGGGCGCATTGTCGAGCTGCGCGCTCTCCGCCGCGAAGGTGGCGGCTGCGCTGCGCGCCTGCGCCATGCGCCCGGTCTCGATCAGGGCGGGGATCAGATAGGGATAGGCGCGCTGGCCGATGTCGCGGTCCTGGTCGGTGCCCGCCTGCATCGCGATGGCGCGCTGCAGATAGTCCAGGCTTTCGACGCGCCGACCGGTGCGCGACAGCAGCAGGCCCAGCGCTTCGAGCGCGCGCGCATAGTTGGGATGCTTCCGGTCGACATGGTCGGTCGCGACATCCACCGCCAGCCGCGCATAATGTTCGGCCTCCTCGATGCGATCGGCGCGCTGCAGCATCTGGGCATAGGTATAATAGGCGCCCAGCGCGTCGGCGCTGTTCGGTCCCACCGCCGCGATCCGCGCGTCCATGCAGGCCTTCTGCGCCGCCACCGCCTCGGCATTGCGCCCCAGGCGCATCAGCGCCTGGGCATGGATGAAGGCGATGTTGGAGCGCAGCATGTGCACGTCCTTGTCGATCCCATCGGGCGGCAGCCGGGCGATATAACCGTCCATATAGCGGCTCGCCCGCGCCAGCGTGTCCGCGCCGCCCGGCACGTCGCCCAGCGCGATCTTCGCATAGCCCTCGATCGACAGGCCCTGCATCCACTCGATGGGATAGGCGTCGGCGAACGGCTCGATCAGGCGCAGCCCTTCGGCCGAGCGGCGCAGCGCATCGGCATTCTTGCCATCGAGCTGGTCCATGGACGACAGGTTGACGAGCGCCACCCCCGCCAGCGGATGCGGCCGCGCGTTTGCGCGCGCCTTCACCGCGGCGTCGTGCAGGCGTTGCCACGCGTCCCGCGTCCGCTGCGACATGGACAGCGCATAATCGTCGCTATTGTACAGTTCGGATGCCGCCTCCTCCAGCCGGTGGAGGGCGGCATGGCGCGGATCGCTGGCGGAAAAAGAGGGGGGCGCCGCCAACAGGGGCATGGGCGCAAGCAGCGCCAGCAACACGGCCGAACAGCGCGTGGAAAGCATCATGACTGCCCCCGCTTCAATGACTCGACCCACCCGCCTCTTGGGTCGCGCGCCCTGCGCCGTCAAGAGCCGAGCGCAGGCCGCCAGTCCCAGCGCAGCGGGTCGCCATCCATCACCTCGATCCCCCGGGCGATCAGCCCGTCGCGTATCTCGTCGGACAGGGCGAAGTCCTTGTCCGCGCGCGCCGCGGTCCGGCGCTCCAGTTCCGCTTCCACCTGCTCGGCCGTGATCGCCGCATCCTTGGGCCGCACCCGCAGGTCCGCGCGCGTCAGCGTCAGGAGGTTGAGGCCCAGCGCCTGGTCGAACGCGGCGATCAGGCACAGCTTCTCGTCCACCGGGACCTTCTTCATCCCGACCGCCTCCTCCAGCAGCGGCAGCGCGCGCGGGGTCATCAGGTCGTCGGCGATGGCGGCGTCGAATTGTTCGAGCAGCGGGGCGAGCTTGGGGTGCAGATTGGCGCGCAGATAGTCGAGCCGCGGCGATTGCCAGGTGACGCCCTCGGCCCGCGCCTTCAGCCCCTCGACGCCCATGACCAGCCGCTTGAGGCGGGTGAGCGCCGCGGCCAGATTGTCGGCGCTGAACTCCAGTTCGCTGCGATAATGCGCGCCCAGGCACAACAGCCGATAGGCGAGGGGATGCACCCCCGCATCGATCAGCGAGAAGAGCGTCGTGAAGCCGCCCTTCGACTTCGACATCTTGCCTTGCCGGTCCACCAGGAAATTATTGTGCATCCACCAGCGCGCGCCCGTGAACCCGGCTTCGGCGGTGCCGACATCGGGTCCGCAGCAGGCGTGGAAAGCCTGGTTCTGCGCAATCTCATTGGGATGATGGATCTCGCGATGGTCGATGCCGCCGGTATGGATGTCGAACGGCTGGCCCAGGCGCGCCTGGCTCATCACCGAACATTCCAGATGCCATCCCGGCGCGCCCTTGCCCCAGGGGCTGTCCCATTCCATCTGCCGCTGCTCGCCGGGCGGCGACTTGCGCCAGATGGCGAAGTCGCTGGGGTTGCGCTTGCCCGCGACCGGATCGATGCGCGCATGCGCGGCGTCATCGCGACCGCCCGCCAGCGCGCCATAATCCGGCACGCTCATGCTGTCGAAATAGAGGCCGCTGTCCAGTTCGTAGCAATGGGCCGGCGCGATCTTCTCGGCGAATGCGATCATCTGCGGCACATAGTCGGTGGCGACTGTCCATTCGCTCGGCGCCAATATGTTGAGGTCGGCGATGTTCGACTTGAACGCCTGCGTATAATGCGCCGCGATGTCCCAGATGCTCTGGGCGCTGGCGCGCGCCGCCGCTTCCATCTTGTCGTCGCCCGCATCGGCGTCGCTGGTCAGATGGCCGACATCGGTGATGTTGATGATGTGCGTGACGGCCAGCCCTTTCCACAGCAGCGCGCGGCGCAGCGTGTCGGTGAAGACATAGGCGCGCAGATTGCCGATATGGGCGTAGTTGTAGACGGTCGGGCCGCAGCTATAGACGCGCGCATGGCGCTCCTCGATCGGCGTGAAGGGTTCGATCGTGCGCGTGAGGCTGTTGAACAGGCGCAGCGGGGCGGCGATATGCTGGTCGTCGGACATGGCCGCAAGCCATGTCGCGAAGCGGCGCGGGGGTCAATCCTTCCCGCTGCCCGCGCCCGATTGTAAGAAAATGTTGCGCGGCGGCGCGTCCCTTGCACAGATCCAGGCGACACCCGATATCTCCGGTGCGGGCCGGGCCCCTCTGGCGACCAGGATTTCTCCCCTGATCCAGTCGCGATGTCGGACCGCATCGGGTGCGCCCGGTGCAGGTTTTGCGGCGATTTGCCCCCTCTCGTTGCCGCAGGAGACCGCGCCGGGCCACTCGAACCAACGATTTGGATGGAGTGACTTTACGCATGAATAATCCCGTTCGCATGCCGGGCTATGGCGCCAGCCGGTCGGTCGATACCGATGCCGGCCTGCGCGCGCACATGCTCGGCGTCTTCCGCAACATGGGCCTTGGCCTGGTGATCACCGGGCTGGTCGCGGCGCTGGTCGGCAATACGCCCGCGCTGGCCGCCGCCATCTATGGCACGCCGCTCAAATGGGTGGCGATCTTCGCGCCGCTGGCCTTCGTCTTCTTCTTCAGCTTCCGCATCGAAAAGATGACGACGTCGGGCGCGCGCATGGCATTCTACGCCTTCGCGGCCGTCATGGGCGTGTCGCTGGGCAGCGTCTTCCTGGTCTTCACCGGCGGCAGCATCGCCCAGGCCTTCTTCTCGGCTGCGGTCATGTTCCTCGCCATGGCGCTCTGGGGCTATACGACGCAGCGCGACCTGACGAAGATGGGCAGCTTTCTCATCATGGGTCTGATCGGCATCATCGTCGCCAGCCTCATCAACCTCTTCATCGGTTCGTCGGCGATGGCGATGGTCATCTCGATCATCGGCGTGGTGGTCTTCACCGGCCTCACCGCCTGGGACGTGCAGCGCATCAAGTCGGAATATTTCTACTATGCCGGCCATGAAGTCGCGCAGAAGATGCAGGTCATGGGCGCGCTGTCGCTCTACCTCAACTTCGTCAACCTGTTCCAGATGCTGCTCAACCTGACGGGTGAACGCGAATAATGCGCGATCCCGCTCAAATGTCGGCGATGCTTTGTCCGGTCTGTCATATCGGTTTGGCGATGACGGACCGGCAGGGTGTCGAGATCGACTATTGCCCGCAATGCCGGGGCGTGTGGCTCGACCGGGGCGAACTGGACAAGATCATCGAGCGATCGGCGCAGGCCAGCGGGGCGGCACCGCAACCCGCCCCCTTCGCCCAGCAAAGCTATCGCCCGGATCGGGATTATCGGGATGATGGGCGCGGCTACCCGAAGAAGCGCAAGAAGAGCTTTCTGGAAGAACTGTTCGATTGAGAAAAGGCCGGTCCCGATGGGGCCGGCCTTTTTCGTGGGAAAGAGAAGGGAGATGCAACCAACTTCGTCATGCCAGCGAAAGCTGGCATCTCACTTGCTTTCCCTCAATGCGCCGCGCCCCAGCTTGGGCCGGTGCCGATCTCCACGCCCAGCGGCACGCTCAGCGTCACGATCGGTTCGGCCGCGCTTTCCATGACATGCCGAATGACCGCGCTCGCCGCTTCGACATCGCCTTCCGGCAATTCGAACACCAGTTCATCATGCACCTGCAGCAGCATCTTCACGTCTGGCAGGCCGGCCGCGTCCAGCGCCGGGCCCATGCGCGCCATGGCGCGCTTGATGATGTCGGCGCTGGTGCCCTGGATCGGCGCGTTGATCGCAGCGCGCTCGGCGCCCTGCCGCTCATGCTGGATCGGCGCCTTGATGCGCGGGAACCAGGTCTTCCGGCCGAACAGCGTCTCGGTATAGCCGAGCGACCGGGCCTTCTCGATCGTCTCGTTGATGTAGATGCTGATGCCGGGGAAGCGCTCATAATAGCGGCTGATCATGTCCTGCGCCTCGTCCGCGCTGATCTCCAGCCGCCCCGCCAGGCCCCAGCGCGAAATGCCGTAGAGGATAGCGAAGTTGATCGTCTTGGCGCGTCCGCGCGTGTCGCGATTGACCTCGCCGAACAATTGCTCGGCCGTGGCGGCGTGAATGTCCTCGCCATTGGCGAAGGCGTCGCGCAGCGCCGGCACATCGGCCATATGCGCCGCCAGCCGCAGCTCGATCTGGCTATAGTCCGCCGCCAGGATGACATTGCCGGGCTCGGCGACGAAGGCGTGGCGGATCTGCCGCCCGACTTCGGTGCGGATCGGGATATTCTGCAAATTGGGATCGGTCGAGGACAGGCGGCCGGTCTGCGCCCCGGTCAGCGAATAGCTGGTATGGACCCGGCCGCTATCCTTGTTGATCTGCGCCTGCAGCGCGTCCGTATAGGTGGATTTGAGCTTCGACAGCTGCCGCCATTCCAGCACCTTGGCCGCGATCGGCGCGCCCTGGGCCTTCAGCTGTTCAAGGATCGTGACGTCGGTCGAATAGGCGCCGGACTTGCCCTTCTTGCCGCCCTTGTAACCCATCTTGTCGAACAGGATCGCGCCCAGCTGCTGGGTCGATCCGATCGCGAAGGCCTGCCCCGCAATCTCGTGGATTTCCGCCTCCAGCGCCGCGATGCCGGCGGTGAATTCGGCCGACAGGCGCGACAGCGCCTCGCGATCCACCTTGATGCCGCGATGCTCCATGCCCGCGATCACCCCGACCAGCGGCCGGTCGACCAGTTCATAGACGCGGTTGGCGCCCTCATTGGCGATGCGGGTCTTGAACCGCTTCCACAGGCGCAGCGTCACGTCCGCATCCTCGGCGGCATATTCGGTTGCGCGGGGCAGCGGCACTTCGGAAAAGCTGATCTGGTTCTTGCCGGTGCCGACCACCTCCTTGAAGCTGATGCATTCATGGCCCAGATGCTGGCGCGCGGCCTCGTCCATGCCATGGCCCGACAGCGATTTGCCCGCCTCCAGGTCGAAGCTCATGACGATCGTGTCGTCATAGGGCGCGACCTCGATGTCGTGGCGGCGCAGCACCGTCAGGTCATATTTGAGGTTCTGGCCGATCTTGAGGACCGCCTCGTCCTCCAGCAACGGCTTCAGCTTCGCCAGCACCAGGGCCTTGTCGAGCTGCTCGGGCCGCTCGGCGAACATGTCCGTGCCGCCATGGCCGACGGGAATATAGCAGGCCGCGTTCGGCCCGACCGCCAGGCTGATCCCCACCAGGGCGCAGGACACGCAGTCCAGCATGTCGGTTTCGGTGTCGATCGCCACCAGCCCCTCGGCGCGCGCGGCGTCGATCCAGCGGTCCAGCGCCTCCTGCGTCACGACCGTCTCATACAGGCTGCGGTCGATCGCCGGCTCTTCCTCCGGCATCGGCGGCGGGGGCGGCGCGCTGTCGGTCGCGGCGGCCGCCGCAGCCGCCACCGCAACGGCGGCGGCCGGCGCGCCCAGGCGGTTGAGCAGCGTCTTGAAGCCATGATGCTCCAGGAATGTCTGCAGCGGCTCCTTGGGAATGCCCTTCAACGTCAGATCGTCGAGTGGCTCGGGCAGGTCCATCGCATCGTGCAGCGCCACCAGCTTGCGCGACAGCCGCGCCATGTCGGCATGGGCGATCAGGTTTTCCTGCATCTTCGACTTCTTCATGGACGGCGCCGCCTCCAGCGCCGCCTCCAGGCCGCCATATTCGGTGATGAGCTTCGCCGCCGTCTTGGGGCCGATCCCCGGCACGCCCGGCACATTGTCGACGCTGTCGCCCATCAGCGCCAGCACGTCGCCCAGCCGATCGGGCTGCACGCCGAACTTGCCCACCACATAGTCCGGCCCGCGCCGCTCATTCTTCATCGTGTCGTACATGTCGACGCCGGGCTGGATCAGCTGCATCAGATCCTTGTCGGAACTGACGATGGTGACATGCCATCCCGCCGCGACCGCCGCCTTGGTGTAGCTGGCGATGATGTCATCGGCTTCAAAGCCCTCCTCCTCGATGCAGGGCAGGGAGAAGGCGCGCGTCGCGTCGCGTATCATCGGAAATTGCGGGACCAGATCCTCGGGCGCGGGCGGGCGGTTCGCCTTATACTGGTCGTACATGTCGTTGCGGAAGGTGTGCGACCCCTTGTCCAGGATCACCGCCAGATGCGTCGGCCCCTCGGCCTGACCCAGTTCTTCGGCCAGCTTCCACAGCATCGTCGTATAGCCATAGACCGCGCCCACGGGCTGGCCATGCCGGTTGGTGAGCGGGGGAAGCTGGTGATAGGCGCGGAAAATATAGCCCGAGCCGTCGACGAGATAGAGATGATTCTGGGTCATGGGGAGCGGGATAGCCTGTATCCGCGCGCCCCTCCAGCCCGCTACCGCGTCTCGTGATTGGCCGCGACCGCCTTCGCCACGCCCTGCATCAGCGCCCAGCGTTCGGGGATCGGCACGGTGGTCGATCCGATCATCACCGCGACCGCATAGCTGGTGCCGTCGGGCGCGGTCATGATGCCGACATCATTATAGCCCGTCGATCGCGGGGCCAGGTCCTGGCCCGTGCCGGTCTTGTGCAGATAATGCCATCCGGCCGGCACGCCGCCCTTCACCCGCTGCGGCCCGGTCTTCGCCTCGCTCATCACGTTCAGCAGCAGCCGGGTCGATGCGGGCGACAGCATGTCGCCCTGCTTCAGCTTGGCGAGCGCCGCGACGATCGAACTGGGCGCAGCGCCGTCCGGCGGATTGGCGAGATAATTGTCGAGCGCCTTCACCCGCACCGACATGGGCAGCTTGGCGCGCGCGGCGTAGAAGTTGCGGCCCAGCGAATAATCCTGGCGCCAGTCGAGCCCGGCCGTTGCCGATTGCAGCAGCCGCTCGCCCGGACCGAAGCGGATATCCTTGATCATCCGCCGCGCCAGGAAGCCGCGCACCGCATCGGGCCCGCCCGCCGCGCGCAGCAGCGCGTCGTTGCAGGTATTGTCGCTCTGCGTCATCGCCCGGCGCATCAGGTCGGAATAGCTGGTGGTCCAGCCGCCGTCCCGCGCCCCCAGCGCGGCGCTGGGCTGATGGAACAGGGTCAGGTCGTTGCGCGTGATGGTGGTGGTGTCGGTCAGGCGCAGCTTGCCCCGGTCGACCGCGTCGAGGAAGGTCATGCTGACCCACAGTTTCGACACGCTCTGCTGCGGGAACAGCGCAGTGCCGTTCCAGGCGACGGTCCAGTCCGCGCCCACCCGGCGCACCGCAATGCCGACCTTGCCGCGAAAGCTCTGGCCCAGATTGCGGATGACGCTGACCAGCGCGGGGGGCGGCGCTTCGGTCTGGTCGACATTCCGATAGGGTTGCGGCGGATTGGCGACCTGCCGGATCGGCCAGCTGTTGGTGGTGGGCTGGGGCTTTTGCGGTGTCGCCGCGGCCGCTTGCGCGCGCGGGCGTTCGGGCGCGCTGACACAGGCGGACAGCGCTGCGATCAACAGGACAAGGCGCGTGGTTGCGCCCCGGCTTTCATTCGATGTCATGACATTCCCCGCACTCTTGGCGCCATACGGGCCGGCCAGCGCCCGTCCGGCAATATCGATGCGACGAATGATTCCACAAATGCGATGGAGGGAGGCTGAACGACGCAACCCGTTGATCCAGAGCAGGATGCTCAGTTGCGGTTCAGGCCCGATCGGGCAATAGCGGCGCGATGAGCATCGGAATGGACAGGCGAGCGCTGCTGCTCGGCGCAGCGGCGGCCGGGCTGACTTTTTGGACCGGCGACGCGCGGGCGGCGCCCTTCGCCTCGCGCCGTATCGCGGTGACGGTGCGGGGGACGGGGCGAGACGTGCTGCTGATCCCCGGCCTTGCCAGTGGCCCTGGCATCTGGAACCGCGTGCTGGCGGCGTTGCCCGGCTATCGCTTCCATCTCGTCCATGTCCGCGGCTTTGCTGGCCTGGCCAGTGACGCCAATGGCGGCGGCCCGCTGATCGAGCCGCTCGCGGACGAAATCGCGCGCTATGTCGCATCGGCGGGCCTGAAGCGCCCGGCAGTCGTCGGTCATTCCATGGGCGGCACGCTTGCGTTGATGCTGGCGCTCAAGGGGCGTGCGGGCCGCGTGATGGTGGTGGACATGCTCCCCGCGGGGGCCGCGATGGTGGGCGGCACGGCAAGCGGCCTCGGTTTCCTGGCCGATCAACTCAGCGGCTATCTGACCAGGACCGTGGCGGGGCGGCGCTATCTGGCGCAGATGGTGGCGCAGGCGCCCGGCGCGAAGGGCAGCGATCCCGACGTGATCGCCAACGCGCTGCGCGACCTCGCCAATATCGACCTGGGGCCGCAACTGCCGCGCCTCTCCGCCCCGCTCGAAGTCGTCTATGCCGTCGGATCGGACCCGCAACAGGCCGCCGCCATCACCCGCCGCTTTCGCGCCGCCTATGCCGGGGCAAAGGGCGCGGTGCTGAAATCGGTCGGTCCCAGCGGCCATATGGTGATGGCCGACCAGCCCGCCCGCTTCCATGCGCTGCTCAGGGATTTCCTGCGCGGCTGACCGGCAGGTCAGGGGGCGAGCACCGTGTCGATCGCCTGCGGCAATGTCTCGGGATAATCGAGCGTATAATGCAGCCCCCGGCTTTCCTTGCGGTGGAGCGCCGACCGCACGACCAGCCGCGCCACCTCCAGCAGGTTGCGCAATTCGATCAGATCGGGCGTCACGCGGAAATTGCCGTAATAATCATCCACTTCCCGCGACAGCAGGTCAATGCGGTGCTGCGCCCGCTCCAGCCGCTTGGTGGTGCGCACGATCCCCACATAGTCCCACATGAAGCGGCGGATTTCCTTCCAGTTATGCTGGACGATGACTTCCTCGTCGCTGTTGGTGACGCGGCTTTCGTCCCAGGGGCGGATCGGCGGGGGCGATGGCAGCTCGTCCCAATGGGCGCGGATGTGCCGCGCCGCCGCTTCCCCGAAGACGAAGCATTCCAGCAGTGAATTGGACGCCAGGCGATTGGCGCCGTGCAGCCCGCTTTCGGTCACTTCGCCGGCGGCATAGAGGCCGGGCAGGTCGGTGCGGCCATCCAGGTCGATGATGACGCCGCCGCAGGTATAATGCTGCGCCGGGACGACCGGGATCGGCTCCCTGGTGATGTCGATGTCGAGGTCGAGCAGCCGCGCATAGATGGTCGGGAAGTGGTGCTTCACGAACTCCGGCGGCTTGTGGCTGATGTCCAGATGCACATAATCCAGGCCCAGTCGCTTGATTTCGTGGTCGATCGCGCGAGCGACGATGTCGCGGGGAGCAAGTTCGGCGCGATCGTCGAAGCGCGGCATGAAGCGCTCGCCCCCGCCCGGCACGCCCGGCGGCAGCTTCAGATGCCCGCCTTCGCCGCGCACCGCTTCGGTGATCAGGAAATTCTTGACCTCCAGATTATAGAGGCAGGTCGGGTGGAACTGGTTCATCTCCATGTTGGACACGCGGCAGCCCGCGCGCCAGGCCATGGCGATGCCATCGCCCGTCGCGCCGCGCGGCGCGGTGGAGAAAAGATAGGTGCGGCCCGCGCCGCCGGTGCACAAAATCGTCGCCTTGCCCAGCAGCGCGTCGACATGGCCGGTCCGCTTGTTGAAGGCATAGACGCCCCACACATGCCCGTCGCCCGAATAGCGTTCGCCGTGGCGGGATGTGATGAGGTCGATCGCGACCATATCCTCCATCAGCATGATGTTGGGGTTGGCGCGCGCGGCCTTGAGCAGGGCGACCTGCACCGCCTGGCCGGTGGCGTCGTCGACATGGACGATGCGCCTGTGGCTATGCCCGCCCTCGCGTGTCAGGTCCCAGCGCTTGCCGAACGCTTCCCCGCCATTGAAGGGCACGCCCAGGTCCGCCAGCCGTTCGATCGCGGCCGGGGCTTCGGACACGACGAACTGCACCGTATCGAGATTGTTGAGCCCTGCGCCAGCGACCATCGTGTCATGGACATGCGCCTCGAAACTGTCGCCGGCATCGAGCACTGCGGCGATGCCGCCCTGCGCCCAGTTGGTCGACCCGCCATCCAGCGCCCCCTTGGCCAGCACCAGCACCTTGCGATCCTGCGCCAGGTTGATCGCAGCCGTCAGCCCCGCCGCGCCGGAACCGATGATGATGACGTCGTGAGTGATGGTGGGCATATCCTACTTTCCCCCCTCCCGCTTGCGGGAGGGGCAGGGGGTGGGCAGTCGCGCAAGGACTGCGCTGATATGTGACAGTACGCCTTCGAGGTTTCCCATCACATCTGCATTGGAAAAGCGCAAGATTTCAAAGCCAGATGTACGGCAATATTCGTCCCGCCGTGCGTCATGGTCCGCATTGTTGCCGTGACTGGCGCCGTCCAGTTCGATGATCAGCCGGGCCTCTCGGCACAGGAAGTCCGCGAAATAGGGGCCAACGGGCATCTGGCGACTGAATTTATGGCCGGCCAGTTGCCGATTGCGCAGATGATCCCAGAGGAGGCGTTCCGGACCGGATGCGTTGTTGCGAAGCGATTTTGCGCGAGCGGTTGCACGCGGCTTGAAATGTGGCGCTGGCCCGCCCCCTGGCCCCCTCCCGCTGGCGGGAGGGGGAACAGAAGAGGGCGCCTCGTCCGTCACTACGCCGCCGCCGTCAGATGCAGGAACACATCCTCCAGATCCGGGTCGCGAGTCACCACGTCCACGATCGACAGGCCGCTCGCCTGCACTGCGCTCAGCACCTGGCCCGCATTGGCCCGGTCCTTGCTGTAGGTGATGGTGAGGGTGCGCTCGCCGGTCAGTTCGACCTTCTCGAAACAGGGCGCGTCCGGCGTGGTGACCAGATCGCGGTCCACCGTCACCTGCACCACCTTTTCCTGCGCCATGGCGATCAGCTCGCGGGTCGGCTTGTCGGTGATCACCTTGCCATGGTTGATGATGCCGATGCGGTCGCACAGCTCCTCGGCTTCCTCCAGATAATGGGTCGTGAGCACGATGGTGACGCCCATCGCGTTCAGTTCGCGCACATATTCCCACAATTGCTGGCGCAGCTGCACGTCGACGCCGGCGGTCGGCTCGTCCAGCACCAGGATCGGGGGCGAATGCACCATCGCCTTGGCGACCAGCAGGCGGCGCTTCATGCCCCCCGACAGGGTGCGGGCATAGGCGTTCGCCTTGTCATCCAGATGCACCGCGCGCAGCAGCTCCATCGACCGGCGCTTCTCCTTGGGCACGCCATAGAAGCCGGCCTGATTGTCCAGCGTCTCCAGCGGCGTGAAGAAGGGGTCGAAGACGATTTCCTGGGGCACGATGCCGATCGAATTCTTGGCGTTGCGCGGATTGACGTCGATGTCGAAGCCCCAGATGCGCACGTCGCCCGCCGTCTTGTTCACCATGCCGGCCAGGATGTTGATCGTGGTCGATTTGCCCGCGCCATTGGGACCGAGCAGCCCGTAAATCTGCCCGCGCGGGATGGTGAGATCGATGCCGTCGAGCGCGCGCTTGCCGCCCTTGTACACCTTGGTGAGGTTGCGGATCTCGATAGCGGCGGTCCAGTGGGAGCTGTCGGTCATGCCTGCTCTATGGGGATCGCGGGCGAAGAAGGGAAGAGGGCGGGCGAGTCGCGCACGGCCCGGGTTCGCGATCGGCTCCGCTCCACTGGGTGGCGGCCTGGCGGGCCTCGGGGTGCGCCAACCGGGCTGAATGCGGGCTAGACGGATTTTCGCCGCGGCGCTTTTCGTGTAGAAGGTGTTTCCCAAGGTGTGGGCGCAGGTTCCAAAAGCCCGCACCGCCAGCGGTCCTTCCTCCATCCGCCTCTCATCTGGAGACTATTGATGAAAATCGCCCTGATTACGGAAAACAGCCAGGCGGCCAAGAATGCGACGATCCACTCGGCCTTGACCGCCGTAGCCGAACCGCTCGGCCACCAGGTGTTCAACTATGGCATGTATACGGCGGAGGATGAGGCTTCGCTCACCTATGTCATGAACGGCATATTGGCGGGCATCCTGCTGAATTCCAAGGCGGCGGATTTCGTCGTCACCGGCTGCGGCACCGGCATGGGCTCGATGCTGGCCTGCAACGCCATGCCCGGCGTGTTCTGCGGCCTGGTGATCGATCCCACCGACGCCTTCCTGTTCGCGCAGATCAACGACGGCAACGCCATCTCCATGCCTTATGCAAAGGGCTTTGGCTGGGCGGCCGAGCTCAATCTGCAGGATGTCTATCGCAAGCTGTTCGAAGGCGAGCGCGGCCTTGGCTATCCCAAGGAGCGCGCGGAGATCATGGCCAAGAACCGTGGTATCCTCAAATCGCTGAAGGACGCGTCGTGCAAGGACATGGTGACCGTCCTCAAGTCGGTCGATCAGGATCTGGTCAAGGCCGCGATCGCCGGCAAACAGTTCCAGGACCATTTCTTCGCCAATGCGCAGGACGAAGCCATTCGCGACTATGTGAAGGGCGTGCTGGAAGGCGCGCCGGCGCTGGCCGACGCCTGATGCCGGCGAGCCGGGCGGCGTTCGCGCCGCCCGGCCCGACCTTCAATTGACCGACCTCGAATAGACTGGGCCTTTGTAAACGTCAGGCCGTCAGAATTCTTCGGCGATGTCCATCAGGCCCAGCAGCTTCTTCGGCGCGATCTGCCGCCAGCTGGCGCGTAGCCGCCCGGCGATATGGTCCCAGTCATTGTCGCCCAGGTCCAGGCGGATGCCGACCCAGTCGTCGCCGAAATAGGCCGGGCGATAATAGCGTGCCGGATCGGCTTCGATCAGCGTCGCCTGTTCGTCGGGCGCCGTGGTCTTGACCAGCACCGCGATGATGCCGTCGCCATGATGGTCGCGCGTGAACCAGGCGAATTTCTTGCCCTTCTCGATGCCGAAGCAGGGCATGCCGTGCGACACCACCTCATCCGCCTGCGGCAGTCCGAGCGCGATCTCGCGCACTCGGTTCAGCAGCCAGTCGGGCTGGCGATCGCGCGTGACGAAATCGGCCAGGGTGCGGCTATATAGCTGATGCTCGGCTATCAGGATGCGCGCCGCCAGGCTGTCGGCCGTGTCGCCGGGCAGGATCGCGACCTCGGTCTGGCCGATCACCGGGCCGTCGTCCAGTTCGGCGGTGACGATATGGACCGAGCATCCGGCATGGACGTCACCCGCGTCGATCGCGCGCTGATGCGTGTCGAGCCCCTTATATTTGGGCAGCAGGCTGGGATGGATGTTGAGCATCCGCTGGTCCCAGCCGGACACGAATTCGGGCGAGAGCAGCCGCATATAGCCGGCCAGCGCGACATATTGCGCGCCCGCCGCGCGCAGTTGCGCGTCGATGATCCGGTCGAACTCGGCGCGCTTCAGCCCCTTGTGGCTGTGCGCGAAGGTCGCAATGCCTTCCGCCGCCGCCAGCGCCAGGCCTGGCGCGTCGGGATCATTGGCGGCGACCAGCACGATCTCAAAAGGGCATGTCTCGGCCTTGGCCGCATAGAGCAAGGCCGCCATGT
Organism: Sphingobium naphthae; assembly: GCF_020782235.1. Classification (GTDB taxonomy): domain Bacteria; phylum Pseudomonadota; class Alphaproteobacteria; order Sphingomonadales; family Sphingomonadaceae; genus Sphingobium; species Sphingobium naphthae. The sequence continues at coordinate 389,059 of NZ_JAJGNO010000004.1, read as the reverse complement.
TCGATCCCCGGCCGGAAATCAGGACGCCGACTTTCGCTTTGGCCATGTCAAAAAAACTCCGTTCGTCGATCCCTACTCAGCACGAACGATACGGATCGTCAGCCCAGATGCGTCGCCGACCAGTCGGCCTTCGCGCTCCACGTCTCCGCGCTGCCCCTGACGGTGCAGCCCTTCTCGCCTTCCTGCACCGCGCCGATGCGGAACACGGTCTCGCCGGCATCCTCCAGCGCATGGCAGACGGCCGAGACATGCGCCTCGTCCACCGCCAGCACCATGCCGACGCCGCAGTTGAAGGTGCGCGCCATTTCCTCCGGCTCGATATTGCCCTGCGCCTGCAGGAACGCCATCAGGCGCGGCTGGTCCCAGGCGTCGGCGTCTATAATCGCATGCGCGCCTTCGGGCAGGACGCGCGGGACATTCTCCAGCAGGCCGCCGCCGGTGATATGGGCGAGCGCGTTGATCAGGCCCGCGCGCACCAGCGGCAGCAGGCTCTTCACATAGATTTTGGTCGGCGCCATCAATGCGTCGATCAGCAGCACATCCTGGTCGAACAGGGCAGGGCGATCCAGCTTCCACCCCTTGTCGGCGGCGAGGCGGCGGACCAGCGAATAGCCGTTCGAATGCACGCCCGAGGAGGCAAGGCCGATCAGCGCGTCGCCCGCCTTCACCTTGTTGCCGGTCAGCGCCTTGGATCGTTCCACCGCGCCGACGCAGAAGCCGGCCAGGTCATAGTCGCCATCGGCATACATGCCCGGCATTTCGGCGGTTTCGCCCCCAATCAGCGCGCAGCCCGCCTGGCGGCAGCCCTCGGCGATGCCGGCGATGACGCGCTCGGCGACACCGCTCTCCAGCCGGCCGGTGGCATAATAGTCCAGGAAGAAGAGCGGCTCGGCGCCCTGCACGATCAGGTCGTTGGCGCACATGGCGACCAGGTCGATGCCCACGCCATCATGCCGGCCGTGGTCGATCGCCAGCTTCAGCTTGGTGCCCACGCCGTCATTGGCCGCGACCAGCAGCGGATCGTCATAGCCCGCGGCCTTGAGGTCGAAAAAGCCGCCGAAACCGCCCAGGTCCGCGTCGGCGCCGGGGCGGCGGGTGGCCTTGGCCAGGGGCGCGATGGCGCGGACGAGGGCGTTGCCCGCGGCGATGTCGACGCCTGCCTTGGCGTAGCTGTAGGATTCGTTGTCGCTCATGATGTGCGCCCCTAGAACAATGAGGCGCAAAACGGAAGCTTGGCATCCCGGCCAATAAACGCCAAAAGGGCGCGCGTGAGCCTCAGCCCGACCCTGTCCCGCCCTCGATCCCTCGCCAAGTTCAGGCCCGCGGCGCTGTTGCGCCTGCTGTCCCGGCCGGTGCAGATCGCGATCGCCATCGCGCTGGGGCTGCTCGCCGCCGCCCTCTTCGCGCAGATGGAGGGGGAGCGCGGCGTCCCGCCGATTGCGAGCGGCGGCGACTTCGAAGTGACGGGCGTCAAGGTCGACGTGCAGGCGAAGGATGCCGACAGCGCGCGCTTCGCCGGCTGGCGCATGGCGCAGCGGCAGGCCTGGCGGATGCTGTGGAGCCGCACCCATGGCGGCGCCGGCGCGCCGGCCCTGTCCGATTCGCAGCTGGAGGCGATGATTTCCGGCATCGAGATCGAGCAGGAGCAGGTCGGCCCGACCCGCTATGTCGCGACGCTGGGCGTCATGTTCGACCGCGCCCGCACCGGGCAGCTGCTGGGCGTATCGGGCAATGTCCGCCGCTCGCCGCCGCTGCTGGTCATCCCGGTGCTGTGGGACGGCGGATCGGCCGTATCCTACGAGCGCACCAATGAATGGCAGAAGGCCTGGGCACGCTATCGCACCGGCGAAAGCGCAATCGACTATGTCCGCGTCGCCGGCTCCATCGCCGACCCGATCCTGCTCAACGCCGGCCAGATCGGCCGACGCGGCCGCCTGTGGTGGCGCGTGCTGCTCGACCAATATGGCGCGGCCGACGTCGTCATCCCGATCGCGCGGCTGGAGCGCGCCTGGCCCGGCGGCCCGGTCACCGCGACCTTCACCGCGCGCTATGGCCCGGACAACAGCCTGATCGGCAGCTTCTCGCTGCGCGCATCCAACGCCAGCGGCATTGCGCAGATGCTGGACGAAGGCGCGAAGCGGATCGACGCGCTCTACACCGGCGCGCTCAATGATGGCCGCCTCCGCCCCGATCCTTCGCTCATCATCGAGGAGCCGGTCGATCCCGAAACGCTGGAGATCGAGAATGCGGTCGAAGCGCCGATCGAGGCGATCGACGTGCCGGCGCCCGGCGCCAGCACGACCGGCACTTTCTCGATCCAGTTCGACACGCCCGATGTCAGCTCGGTTGGCGCGGGCGAATCGGTGATCCGCTCGATCCCGGGCGTGCGGTCGGCATCGACCAGCAGCCTGGCGCTGGGCGGCACGTCGGTCATGCAGGTCGGGTTCGACGGCAGCGTCGACATGCTGCGCGCCGGGCTGCAGGCGCGCGGCTATCAGGTCGCGGTGTCCGGCACTACGCTCCGCATCACGCGGCGACAGGCGCCGCCGCCCGCGCAATGAGCCAGATCAGCCTTCCTTTCGAAGGCCATGAAGGGCAGGGCGAGGGCGATTTTCTGGTCAGCGAGGCCAACCGCATCGCCGTCGCCTTTCTGGAGGGATGGCGCGCCTGGCCGCTCTCTGTCGCCGTGCTGATCGGCCCGCCGCGATCGGGGCGCTCGACCCTGGCGCGCCAGTTCGCGCGGATGAGCGGTGGCACCGTCATCGACGACGCACAGGGGACGGCGACCCCGGTGGAGGATCATCGGCTGTTCCACGCCTGGAACGCGGCGCAGACCGACCAGCGACCGCTGCTGCTGGTGGGGCAGGCGCCGCCGGCCAGCTGGCCCGTCGCCTTGCCGGACCTGCGCTCGCGCCTCGCCGCGGTCCCCCATGTTGCGATCGACCCGCCGGACGAGGCGCTGACCCGTGCGCTTATCCAGCGCAATTTCGATGCCGCGGGCGCGGGCTATGCCGCCGACCTGCCGGACTGGCTGGCGCGCCGGATCGATCGGTCCTACGCCGCCATTGCCGACGTCACCCGGCGGCTCGACCGCGCGGCTTTGTCATCTGGACGCAAAATTTCCATCCCAATGGCGAAACAGGTCCTGCAATCTGCGGGCGTCCTGCCTATAGTCTCCTCCGATCTTCCCTCAGCGCAGCGCGAGTAATCCGTGGCCGAAGCCGACCCCATCGCCAATCTGTCGCTGCCCGGCGACCGCTATTTCAACCGCGAGCTGTCCTGGCTGGCCTTCAACCAGCGCGTGCTGGAGGAAGCGATGAACCGGGCGCATCCGCTGCTGGAGCGGCTGCGCTTCCTGTCGATCTCGGGCGCCAATCTCGACGAATTCTTCTCCGTCCGCGTCGCCGGGCTCAAGGGGCAGCAGCTGCAGAATGTCGACATGCGCTCGGCCGACGGGCTGACCCCGGCGCAGCAGCTGGCGGCGATCACCGAAACTACCGGCACGCTGATGCGCGCGCAGCAGAAAGTCTGGGGCGCGCTGCATGGCGAGCTGACTCAGGTCGGCGTCGAGGTGATCGGCCCGTCGGCGGAGATGGACACGGTCTGCGCCGCCTGGCTGCGCGAACATTTCCTGACGCAGATTTTCCCGATCCTCACGCCCCAGGCGCTCGATCCGGCCCATCCCTTCCCCTTCATCCCCAATCAGGGGCTTTCGATCGTGTTCGATCTGGAGCGACTGTCGGACAAGCAGCCGATCCGCGAGCTGGTGATGATCCCCTCCTCGCTGGCGCGCTTCGTGCGCGTGCCGGGCGATCCCGCCCGCTACATGGCGCTGGAAGCGGTCATCCGCCGCTTTTCCGCTGATCTTTTCCCCGGCTACCGGGTCCGCAATAGCGGCGTGTTCCGCATCATCCGCGACAGCGACATCGAAATCGAGGAAGAAGCCGAGGATCTGGTCCGCTATTTCCGCAGCGCCATCAAGCGCCGCCGGCGCGGCCGCGTCATCCGCATGGAGATTGAGGAGCGCATTCCCGAACCGGTCGAGGAAATGCTGCAGGACATGCTGCAGGGCCATGACGCGATCATCGAGGAAGTGGAGGGCTTTGTCGGCATCGGCGACCTGAGCGGCATCGTCGACGAGGATCGGCCCGACCTCAAGTTCGAACCCTATGCGCCGCGTTTCCCCGAGCGCATCCGGGAATATGGCGGGGATTGCTTTGCCGCCATCCGCGCCAAGGACATCGTCGTCCATCATCCCTATGAGGCGTTCGACGTCGTCATCTCCTTCCTGAAGCAGGCGGCGTCCGACCCCGACGTGGTCGCGATCAAGCAGACGCTCTACCGCGCGGGCAAGCAGTCGGCGATCATCCGCGCGCTCATCGACGCGGCCGAAGCGGGCAAGTCCGTCACTGCCGTGGTGGAACTGAAGGCGCGGTTCGACGAGGAGCAGAACCTCATGTGGGCCGACGCGCTGGAGCGCGCAGGCGTGCAGGTGGTCTACGGCTTCATCGACTGGAAAACGCATGCCAAGGTGTCGATGGTCGTCCGCCGCGAAGGCGAACAGTTCCGCACCTATTGCCACTTCGGCACCGGCAATTACCACCCGATCACCGCGCGCATCTACACCGATCTCAGCTTCTTCACCGCCGATCCCGATTATGGCCGCGACGCCGCCGCGCTGTTCAACTACATCACCGGCTATGTCGAGCCGCAGGCGCTGGAAAAGCTGGTGATGAGCCCGCGCGACCTGCGCAACCGGCTCTGCCAGCTGATCGATGCGGAAATCGACCATGTCCGCGCCGGCCGGCCCGGCACCATCTGGGCCAAGATGAACAGCCTGGTCGATCCCGCCATCATCGAAAAACTCTATGCCGCCAGCAATGCGGGCGTGCGGATCGAACTGATCGTGCGCGGCATCTGCTGTCTGCGCCCGGGCGTTCCGGGCATGTCGGAGAATATTCGGGTGAAGTCGGTGGTCGGCCGCTTCCTCGAACATAGCCGCATCACCGTCTTCGGCAATGGCAAGGCGCTGCCCAACAATGGCGCGCGGGTCTATATCAGCTCGGCCGACTGGATGCCGCGCAACTTCGACCGCCGGGTCGAATTTCTGGCGCCGGTCGAAAACAAGACGGTCCATGACCAGATTGTCGACCAGGTAATGGTCGCCAATCTCATCGACACCGAACAAAGCTGGGAACTGGACAGCGAAGGCCATTACAGCCGGGTGGAGCCGGGCGACAAGCCGTTCAACCTGCACCGCTATTTCATGACCAACCCGTCGCTTTCCGGGCGCGGCGCGGCGCTCGACAGCGACGCCGTGCCCACCTTGCGGCTGCGTAGCGGAGGCTGAAGGCGCGCATGAATTCGATGCTGAGCCGCGTGCGCGCTGCCGCCGAACAGATGGTGACATCGCCCGAGCCGGCCCATGCGCGCACCGCGATCATCGACATCGGGTCGAACAGCGTGCGCCTGGTCATCTATGACGGCCCGCGCCGAATCCCCTTCATCCTGTTCAATGAAAAGGTGATGGCGGGGCTCGGCGCCTCGCTCGCCCGCACCGGCGCGATCGAGCCCGAGGCGATGGAGCGCGGCCTGCGCGCGATCGGCCGCTTCGCGCATCTCTGCCGGTCGATGAAGGTCGCCGACATTCGCTGCGTGGCCACCGCCGCGGTGCGCGACGCGACCAATGGCGGCGACTTCATCGCTCGCGCCAAGGATATGGGCCTGACCGTCGAGCTGCTGTCCGGCGGGCAGGAAGCGATCGGCGCGGCGATGGGCGTGTTGTCGGGCATCCCCGGCGCGGACGGGATCGTCGGCGACCTGGGCGGCGGCAGTCTGGAGCTGGCGCGGGTGCGTGGCGGCGCGGTGGAGCAGACCATCTCGCTACCGCTGGGCGTGCTGCGCCTGCCGCAGATCCGCGCCAAGGGGCCGCGCGCGCTCGAGCGTTGCGTCGCCAAGATGCTGGAAAAGGCCGGCTGGCAGCCCGAGCCCGGCCTGCCTTTCTACATGGTCGGCGGCTCCTGGCGCGCGCTTGCGCGCTTCGACATGCAGCTCACCAATTTCCCGCTGCCGGTCGTCCATCAATATGAAATGAGCGCGACCCGCGCCGAGCAGCTCACCCGCATCGTTTCTCATGTCGACAGGGCGCGGCTGAAGCAGATTCCGGCGATGACCGGGTCGCGCGTGCCGACGCTGCCGGATGCGGCGGCCCTGCTGTCCGTGGTGGTGCGTCAGCTCAAATCCAGCAGCCTCGTCGTGTCCGCCTATGGCCTGCGCGAAGGCCTGCTCTACGACGCGCTGCCGTCCGACATCCGCGCGCATGATCCGCTGCTGGTCGCGGCGGAGGCGGAAGGGGAGGCGCAGGCGCGCTTTCGGGGCCATGGCGATCGCATTGATCGCTGGATCGCGCCGCTCTTCCCGGATGACGACGCCGCTGGCCGCCGCATCCGCCGCGCCGCCTGCTTGCTCGCCGATGTCGGCTGGCGCGCCAATCCCGATTTCCGCGCCGAACGTGGGGTGGAAATCGCGCTGCACAGCAATTGGGTCGGGATCGACGCGTGCGAGCGGGCGATGCTGGGTCAGGCGCTGCACAGCCATTTCGGCGGCGGGATCGACGCGCTGCCGGGGTTGGAGCGCATCGCGACCGGCGATCGGCTGCATCGCGCCGCGCTATGGGGCCTCGCCATTCGTCTGGCGCAGCGGCTGTCGGGCGGGGTGGAAGGTCCACTGGCCGTGTCGCGGCTTGCCCGGCAGGATGACTGCATCGACCTGTCCCTGCGCGATGATGATGCGGATCTTTATGGCGAAGCGGTCGAGCGCCGGCTGCGCCACCTTGCCCAGGCGATGGGCCTCAAATATCGCATGCTGGACGGCTGACCGGCGCAGGTCCGGTCCATCGCCGGCTGTTCAGGCTGGGCGCGGCTAGCGTCGCGCCCGCGCCCCGTGCTTATTCGCTCTCGCCCGTCGTCGGCGTCGCGGGTCCGCCGGCGGTGGCGGCGCTGGCGGGCGCCGCGCCCTCGACGCTTTCCGCCGCATTGGTGGCATTGCCCGCCGCTTCGGCCGGGCTGGCGCTCGCCTCGGCCGGCGCGGCGTCGGGCGCGGGCAGCGGCAGGTTGGAGCCCTGGGTATTGAGCCAGGCGATCAGATTGGCGCGATCGGCCGGATTGCCCAGGCCCGCAAAGGTCATCTTGGTGCCGGGCGCGAATTCACGCGGGCTCTTGAGCCAATGGTCCAGATTGTCGAAGGTCCACTCGCCGCCCTTGCTCTTGAGCGCGTCGGAGAAGGCGAAGCCCGCCTTGCCCACGGCGATCGCTTCGCCCACCGTGCCCCACAAATTGGGGCCGATGCCGTTGGCGCCGCCTTGGTTCACCGTATGGCATGCGGCGCATTTGGCGAACACCTTTTCGCCCGCAGCGACGTCCGCGCTGGCCAGCAGCGTGTTGAGGCTGGGGCCGCTGTCGCCGCCTTCGCCTTCGGCCTCCACGCCCTCGATGGCATAGCCCATCTTCTCGGGCCGTTCTGCTTCGAAATATTTGGAACTGACGATCGCGCCACCCAGGGCGATGATCCCCGCAAACAAAGCCCAGCCCGCCACGGTATTGAAACGATCGCCCATCTCGCTCGACTTCCCTTGCTTTTGTTCTGGCGGCTGTCAGTCGCGCCCCCTCTTGTGCGCTGCCATAATGGCGCTGGCGCGTTGGTGCAAGTCGGTGTGATCGTTGTTCGCGTTGGGGCGCTTGCGCCGGACGGGGGGAAATCCTAAGCGCGCAGGCGCTCATGGAAAATTATCCCGCCCCCGCTCGCGCGATCGTCGCGGACCTGGCTGCCAAGGCCGCCGCCGATCCCGCTCGCGCCGTCGCCTATCAGGGCGCGCCCGGCGCCAACTCGCATCTTGCCGCGCTCGGCTACGCGCCCGATTGCGTGCCGCTGCCCTGCTTCGCTTTTGAAGACGCGATCGACGCCGTGCGCAACGGTCAGGCGGACCGGGCGATCATCCCGATCGAAAACAGCCTGCACGGCCGCGTCGCCGACATGCATTTCCTGCTGCCCGAATCGGGCCTGTCGATCGTCGACGAATATTTCCTGCGCATTCGCCACTGCCTGATGGCGCCCGATGCGACGCCCGTCAGAAGCGCGGTCAGCCATGTGCAGGCGCTGGGCCAGTGCCGCCACTATCTGCGAGAACGCGGCATCCAGCCGGTCGCCTATGCCGACACCGCGGGCGCGGCGGCGCTGGTCGCGGAACGCAGGACGCCGGGGGAGGGGGCGATCGCGCCCTATCTGGCGGCGGAGCTGTACGGGCTGCGGCTGGTGGCGGAAAATATCGAGGATAGCGACGACAATATGACGCGCTTCCTGGTGCTGGCGCGCGAAGGACGGATGCCGGTCGCCAACATCGGCCCGGTCATGACCACCTTCCTGTTCGAAGTGAAGAATGTGCCCGCCGCCCTCTACAAGGCGATGGGCGGCTTCGCCACCAACGGCGTCAACATGACGAAGCTGGAAAGCTATCAGCGCGGCGCCAGCTTCGCCGCCACCGAATTTTATTGCGACATAGAGGGCATGCCCGGCGACGCGGCCGTCGATCGCGCCCTGGCGGAACTGGAATTCCACACCAAATGGGTGCGCCAGCTCGGCAGCTATCGTCAGGCCCGTCCCCGCACCTGAGGCGCTTCCTGCGCGGGCAGCGAAGCGCGGTCGGCCCGTCCGACATCGTCCGCATCCTCACGCTTCCGCCCGCCCTGCATCGCGCGTATAGCCATGCCCATGGTCGCAGCCATCCTTCTGTCCGCCCTCGCGATGAGCGTCATTGTCGGCGTCCGCTACCTGCTGGCGAGCGGCGGCTTCGCCCTGGCGACGCGCATCCGCCAGCCCGGCCTCTACCGGGGCCTGGAAAGGCAGATGGGGCGCGAAGTGCGCTGGTCGCTGCTCTCCGCCTTCATCTATGGCGTGCCGGCGGGCGTGGTCGCCTGGGGCTGGCAGGCGCGGGGCTGGACGCGCATCTACAGCGATGCGGGCACCTTTCCGCTCTGGTATCTGCCGGTTTCGGTGCTGCTTTATCTCGCCGCGCATGACACATGGTTCTACTGGACGCATCGCTGGATGCACCGGCCGCGCCTGTTCCGCATCGCCCACGCCGTCCATCATGCCAGCCGGCCGCCGACGGCCTGGGCGGCGATGAGCTTCCATCCCTGGGAGGCGCTGACCGGCGCGGTGGTCATTCCCGCTCTTGTCTTCCTCATCCCCATTCACGTCGGCGCGCTCGCCTGCGTGTTGACGATCATGACGGTGATGGGCGTCAGCAATCATATGGGGTGGGAGATGTTTCCGCGCTGGATGGTGCGCGGACCGCTCGGCGCCTGGCTGATCACCGCCAGCCATCACCAGCGGCATCATGAATATTATGCTTGCAATTACGGCCTCTATTTCCGCTTCTGGGACCGTCTGTGCGGCACCGACAAGGGGCTGGGCGACTTTGCGAAGGGACGTGCGTGAGGGCGATTGGTCTGTGTCTGCCGCTGCTGCTATCGACCGGCGCGGCGCCCCTTACCCTGCCGCAACCGCTCAGCATGGCGCTGGAGGGGCTGCGCTCGGCCAAGGGGCAGGTCCTGATCTGCGTCACGCGCGATCCCGATCATTTCCCTGATTGCAGCCAGGATCCGGACAAGCGGCACTTCGCCATCCCCGCGTCGAGCGCTCCGGTGACGCTGGGCCAATTGGCGCCGGGCGATTACGCCATCGCCATCATTCATGACGAAAACCGTAACGGCCGGCTCGACACCTTCGCCGGCATCCCGCGCGAAGGCGTCGGCTTCTCGCGCAATCCCGTGCTGCGCTTTGGCGCCCCCAGCTTCCGATCCGCCAGCTTCACCATCGGCGGCGCGCCGGTGGCACAGGACATTCATCTCAAATATTTCCTTTGATGTCCGTTTGTAGCGGGCGGGAACCTGTAACCCCTCCGAAACATTCTGCACCCTGAACGCAGCTTTCGAACAGGGTCCTTCATGAATCGCATCCGCAGCCTTCTGGCCGTGACGCTCGTAGCGTCGCTGCCCATCGTCACGCCCGCTCGCGCGCAGGAGGCGGAGGATCACAGCACCTTGACCCTGGGGCTCGGCGTCGCCGCCGTTCCCAGCTATGAAGGGTCCGATGATTATCGCATCATGCCGGTGCCCCAGGTGCGCGGCAAGGTGCACGATTTCGCCTTCTGGACGCGCGGGCCCGCGCTGTTCGTGGACCTTGTCCCCAACCGCAGTGACGATGGCCTCGACATTCAGGTCGGGCCGACGGTCGGCGCGCGCTTCGACCGCACCAGCCGCAAGCGGGTGAAGGATGATGCGGTCGCGGCGCTGGGTAAGCTCGACACGGCGATCGACGTCGGCGGCTTCGTGGGCATCGGCAAGACCGGCGTCATCACCAGCGCCTATGACAATCTCTCCGCGCGCGTCTCGATCACCAAGGATGTGGCGGGCGCGCATGAAAGCGTGATCGTCACCCCCTCGATCGAATATTTCACGCCGCTTTCGGTCCGCAGCTTCGTGGGCCTTGGCCTGTCGGCCGACTATGTGGGCAAGAAATATGGCCGCTATTATTTCGACATCACCCCGGAACAGTCCGCCGCCAGCGGCCTGCCGGCCTATGATCGCGCCGGCGACGACTCCGGCTTCCGCAAGATCAACCTGGCGCTGACCGGCGGCTATTCGCTGTCCGGCGACATCCGGCGCGGCTGGACGCTGTTCGCGCTCGGTGCCTACGCGCGCATGCTCGGCGACTATGCGGACTCGCCGATCGTGTCGATCGCCGGCTCGAAAAACCAGTGGGTCGGCGCGGTCGGGGTCGGCTATACCTTCTGACCGTCACCCTGCCTTGTTCCGTGGGGGTGACGTTCCACATAAGGCGCTGTAAGGCAGCGGCCTTGAAGGACCCAATTGGCAGGAGATGAAGACGTGGCGACCCTGGGACTGAGCGAGACCGAAAAGGCTGCCGTGGAGGCGTTTCGCCGCGACGTGGTCGACCCGTCGCGCACCAGCCTGGTGATCGTCGATTTCTGGGCCGAATGGTGCGGACCGTGCAAGCAGCTCGCCCCGGTGATCGAGAAGGTCTGCGCCGAATATGCGGCCAAGGGCGTGAAGCTCGTCAAGGTCAATGTCGATGAAAATGGCTTCATCGCCAGCCAGTTTCGCGTCCAGTCCATCCCCACCGTCTATGCCGTGTTCCAGGGCCAGCCGGTCGCCGACCTGTCGCAGGCCCGCACCGAAGGGCAGCTGAAGCAATATCTTGACCAGCTGCTCGCTCAGCTGCCGATCGAATCCGATGAAAAGGCGCTCAAGCAGGAAGTCGCGCCGCTGATCGCCATGGGTGAGGAAATGCTGGCCGGCGGCGAGCATGAGCGCGCCCTTTCCATCTTCACCCAGATCGCGGACATGGACCCCGACAATGTTGAAGTGATCGGCGGCCAGGCGCGCGCGCTGATCGCGCTGGGCCAGCTCGATGCGGCCGAGGCGCTGATCGAGGGCCTGCCCGCCGACATCGCCCGGCAGCCCGCGATCGACCAGGCCCGCGCCGCCATCGCGCTGCAGCGCGACGCTCGTCCCGTGGCCGACCTGTCGGCTCTGGAAAGCAAGGTCGCGGCCGATCCCGACGATCATGAAGCGCGCTTCGAACTGGCGGCGGGGCTGATGGGCAATGGCGACCGCGATGCCGCGGCCGACGCGCTGCTGGAAATCGTCCGCCGCGACCGCGCCTGGAACGAGGGCGCCGGTCGCGCGCAACTGCTCAAGATTTTCGAGGCGGTCGGGCTGGAGGATCCCTGGGTCGCGAACCAGCGGCGCAGGCTGTCGCAGATCCTGTTCGCGTAACGGCGATGGCCGCGACGCGCGTCTCGATCTTCCCCCTGGCCGGGGCGCTGCTGCTGCCGGGCATGGACCTGCCGCTCCATATTTTCGAGCCGCGCTATCGGGCGCTGATCCATGACGCCATGGCACGCGACCGGCGCATCGGCATGATCCAGCCGCGCGGGGAGGGGCCGGTTCCGCCGCTCTATGACGTGGGATGCCTGGGCCATGTCACGCATATCGAGGCGCTGGAGGATGGTCGCTTCAACATCATCCTGACGGGCCTCGCGCGCTTCCGCCTGCTGCGCGAGTTGCCGGTTTCCACTCAGTTCCGCCAGATCGAGGCGGAGGTGGAGCAGGCGCCGGCGGAGGATGAGGTGCTCTCGGCGGTCGAGCGCGCCGCGCTGGAGCAGGAATCGCGCCGCTTCGCCGACCTGCTGGGCTATGTCGTCGACTGGACCGCCGTGTCGCGGCTCGACGATGTGGCGCTCGTCAACGGCATCGCGCAGATCGCCCCCTTCGATCCCGCCGCCAAGCAGACCCTGCTGGAAGCCGACAGCCTGTCCGACCGTTCCGAACGGATCATCCAGCTGATGCAGATCATCGGCCGGATCGAGCGCGATGGCGGAGCCACGCTTCAATGAGCGACCCTGAGGGCGATGCGCCGCCGATCGACCCCTGGCTGCTGGAAAAGCTCGTCTGCCCGGTGACGCGCACGCCGCTGCGCTGGGACGCGGCGCGACAGGCGCTGCTGTCCGATGCGGCCGGCCTCGCCTATCCGGTGCGCGATGGCGTGCCCGTGCTGCTCGTCCGGGAAGCGGCGCCGCTGTAAGCGCAGGTTAAGCACGACCTGCTATCCAGCCGCCGCCGATCTTGATAGGATGCCCTGATGGCTTTGCGACTGGCCTTTCTCCTTCTTGCGATCCCGACGCCGGTCCTGGCGGCCGATGCGCCGCCGCCCGCCGCCGCGCCCGCGCCGGTCACCCGGGGCCTGACCTGCGCGGACGAAGGATCGGTGCGCGAGATCGTCATCGATTTCACTGGCGGACGCTGGCGCGAAGCCGGCAGCGAATGGACCAAGATCGCGGCGCAGGACGACGCCACCATCACGCTGGTTCAGCAGAGCGGCGGCTTCTTCAGCGACCTGCGCCGCCTGGAACGGCTGGACCGCGCCACGCTGGTGCTGTCGACGGAGCTGCACACCGGTCTGATCGACGAAAAGCGCGCCTATCATTGTCGCATCGTCCCGCCCTTCGACGCGCAGCGACAAATCTAGCCGGTCACTCGCGCGGCGGGAAGGCGGCGATGCACTCCACCTCCAGCGGCGCGCCCAACGCCAGCCCGTCCGCGCCGAAGGCGCTGCGCGCGGGCAGGCGCTTGCCCGCGAAATAGGGAAGATAGGCGGCGTTGAAGCGCGGCCAATCGGCCATGTCGTCCAGCATCACCGTGCATTTGACGATGTCGCCATAATCCAGGCTATGGGCCTTCAATATCGTTCCGATCGCGTCCATCGCGCCCTTGACCGCGGCGTCGAACCCGTCCTTGTGCCGGTCCATGCCTTCGGGTGCCTGCCCGATCTGGCCGGACAGGAACAGCATGTCGCCCACCCGCACCGCCGGCGAAAAGGGCAGCTTGGCCGGCAGCGGCTGGGGCGCGGCGGCGGGCTGCGCCAGCGCCGGGGCGGTCGTCAGCATCAGGGCAAGGGCGAACAGGCGCTTCATGATGGTCTCTCCTCTTCCAGGGGTCAGGCGCGGGGCAGGGCGGCGAGCAGCCGGTCGACATCGTCCAGATCGTTGAAGACCGACGGCGATATGCGGAGATGATGATCGTGCAGCGCAACGCGCACTCGCGCCCGTGCCAGCGGCTCGCTCAGCCGGGCCCTGGCGTCGGGCAGCAGTGCGGTCAGCAGCGGCGTGCGCGTGCCCGGCGGCGTGATGATTCGATAGCCCCTGGCGTTCAGCCCGTCGCGCAGCGCGCCGATCAGCTCTTGCGCATGGGCCTGGATCGCGCTCACGCCGATCGCGTTGATATAGTTCAGGCCATGGTCGATCGCGGCGACCACCGCCTGCGCATAGGTGCCCGTGCCGAAATGGCCGAGCGCGCAGGGGCGCATGCGGTAGCTGGTCGGCGCATCGCCGGGCGGGTCCATGGGATAGACATGGGTTTGCGGCGGCGACAGCGCGATGCCGGGCGGCGCGTCGGGCGCGGCGAACCCATAATAGCCGAAATCACCCTGCGGCAGCGCGTCCAGCACGCCCCGCCGCGCATAGAGGAAGCCGAGCCCGAAATCCCCCATCAGCCATTTATAGGTGGCGCAGGCGGCGAAATCGACGCCGCTGTCATGCAGGTCCACCGGCACCGCGCCCGCCGCATGGATGATGTCGGCATAGACCAGCGCGCCCGCCGCATGGGCGAGCGCACACACCGCCTTCAGGTCGTGCTGGAAGCCATTATAGGTGGATACGAGCGACAGGCTGACCAGCTTCGTCCCCGGCACGATCGCGCGCGCCATGTCCTCCAACAGGATGCGCCCGTCGCGCGGCTTCACCCAGGCGACGTGGACGCCCCGCTTCGCGAACTCCTGATACATCGGAAAGGCGGCGTAGAAATGCAGCATGTCGGTGACGATGCGGCCGCCGGCATGGGGCAAGCCCAGCGCGCGCAGCACCGCCTGCTCACCCATGGTGGTGGATTGCACCCAGGTCACCTCCTGGGGGTCGGCGTTCACCAGCCGCGCGAATGTGGCGAGGGTGGCGGCGCGATCCACGGGCGGCGGCGCAAGCGGATCGAGCGTGCGCCCGGCGACATAGGCGTCCATCGCTTTGCGAGCGCCCAGGCTGATCGGGTGCGTCGACGCGCTGTCGAGATAGGCGATCGGCGTCGCGGCGAAGCTGGCCCTGTCCGGCAGCACCGGCCCCGCCGCTGCCGCCCGCGCCGCTTGGGTTGCGATCGGGGCTGCGATCGGCGCGGCGATGGCGGCGCCCAGCGCCTGCCGCCGCGACAGGCTCATGCCAGGACTTTCAGCAGCGCCGCCTTGAACGCCTGCATCTCCGCCGCGGTGCCGATCGACACGCGCACCCAGTCCTCCATATGCTTGCGTGGCCCGCCGATGAAGATGCGCGCCTTCGCCAGCGCCGCCGTGACATCGGCGCCGGGCCGACCGACATGGATCATCAGGAAACTGGCCTGGCTGGGCAGGGTGCGCAGGTCCTGCGCCGCGCACCAGGCGATCAGATCGTCGCGCACCGCCTTGTTCTGCGCCTTGCGCATCGGCACCAGATCCGGGTCGAGCAGGCTCGCCTCGGCCGCGACAACCGCAGGCATGGGCGTGATGTTGACGCCGTAGCGCGCCATCCCGTCCAGCAGGTCCTTGCGCCCGGCGATCAGACCGCAGCGCAAGCCGGCCAGCCCGTAAATCTTGGAAAATGTCCGCGTCACCAGCAGGTCCGCGCCTTGCGGGATCAGGTCCAGGCAGCTTTGCGCGTCGCTGAACTGAATATAGGCCTCGTCCACCAGCACAATGCTGCCCCTGGGCTTGTGGGCCAGCAGCCATTCGATGTCGCCGCGCGCGGTGATGAGGCCGGTCGGATTATTGGGGTTGCAGAGATAATAGACGCCCGCATCGGGCGCAGCGGCCAGCAGCTTTTTCGGGTCCGCCCGGAAATCGCCGGCCAGCGTCACCGCGACCGACCGTGTGACGCTGTCATTGCCGGGGCCCAGGAACCCCTGGTCGAAGGTCGGCTCGAAATAGGCGATCGGCCGTTCGGGCGTGCTGTAGGTCAGCGCCACCGACCGCAATGGCATGAAGGATCCGGGATGGACCTGCACCTGCTCGGGCGACAGGCCGTTCTGCCGGGCGAACAGGCTTTCCAGCTTGCCGGCGAAGGCCATGCCATAGCGCCCCGACAGCGGCGGCAGCGTCGCCAGGGCGGCCAGCGCGGCCGGGCCGGGGCCGACGGGATGCTCGTTGCTGTTGATATAGACCGCATCGGTCAGCGTCGCGACCATGCCGGCCGGATCGTCGGGCAGCGCCACCGCCCGCCCGCGCTGCGCCAGCGCCGGCGCGGCCGAAGCGGCGCTCGCCACCGCGACCGCGCCGCGCATCATCATTCGTCGGGACAGGGTCATGATCCGCCTTTCGCTTGCAACAGGAAAGGGCCGGTCCATCGCTGGACCGGCCCTCCTTGGCGACCTCGTCAGAACTTGAAGTCGAGACGCGCGTAATAATAGCCGCCCGAGGTGCCATAGGGGCTGTGGCCATAATAGCTATTATAGGTGCCGGACCCGTTGACATAGGGCGACGTGCCCGCCGGGATGGTGACGCCCTGCAGCAGTTCGGGGACTTCGGGCCGCTTGTCGAACAGGTTGTTCGCGCCGACCGAGAAGGTCACATTGTCGGTGAAGGCATAGCTTGCCTCCAGGTCGGTGATCGCGGTCGGCTTGACCTCCCCATCATAGGCGCAGGGCTGGCCCGCGGCCGTCAGTGTCGAGCAGGACACCGATGGCGTCACCAGGATAGTGGTCTTGCCATAGAAGGTTTCCCGCGCGTTGAGCGAGAAGGCCCCGCTCTTGAACAGGAAGCCGGCGACGACCTTATAGTCGGGCGACGCGTCCTCGATATAGCTTTCCGACACCGCGCTGAAGACCGCCGGGATCTTGTTGTCCGTGATCTTGGTCTTGTTGTAGTTGGCGGTCAGCGTCAGGTCGAGGCGGCCGAAATCCAGCATCACCGGATAGGCGGCCGAAAAATCGATGCCCCAGGTACGGGTGTCGATGCCGTTGGTGAAGCTCGCCACGCCGATATTGGGCAGCGCGGAATCGAGCACGATGCCCGCCGCCGCGAGAGCGTCGAAGATCGCGTCGCCGCCCGGCTGGACCACGCCGCCCTGCACCGCGTAACGCGCCGCCGTGCCCGCGATCCGATCCTTGATCTTGATGTAATAGCCATCGACCGTGATGGCGAGCTTGGGGATCGGGCGCGCGACGAAGCCGGCCGAGAAGTTGGTCGACTTTTCGGGTTTCAAAGCGTCGAAACCGAGCAGCTGCGCGGCGGGCGTGCCGGCGGGCAGCTGCGCCACGGCGCTGGTCGGGCCCACGTTGATGGTCGAATATTTCTGTTCGGCCAGGGTGGGCGCGCGGAAGCCGGTGGAGGCGGTGCCGCGGATCGCGAACGCGTCGGAAAAGTCGTAGCGCGTCGTGATCTTGCCGATCGTGGTGTCGCCGAAATCGGTATAGTCTTCATAGCGGCCGGCAAGGTCGACCGTCCACCCGTCCACCGGGGTCAGGATGAAGTTGATATAGCCCGCGCGCGAACTGCGCTTGTAATAGCCCGCGTCCGACGCCTTGTAGCCCGGGAAGGACTGCACGCCGGTCTTGTAGGTCGAATAGAAATCGCCCTGCACGATCTCATAGGTGTCGCGCCGATATTCGCCGCCGAAGGCGAAGGTCATCGGCTGGGCCATGCCGATGTCGAATTCCTTGCGGATGTCGGCGGTGATCGTCGTCTGGCTCAGGCGGAACCCGCCATCATAGGCGGTGTCGGGCGTGTTGGGCGTGCCGATGCCTTCCAGCGCCGCGGCATAGCTTTCCTGCCACACTTCGCGATGGGCCGAATTGGTCGTCCAGATATCATATTTGTCATGGCCGTAGGTGGTGCTGAGGTCGTAATTCCACCCGTTGGTTTCGCCCCGCGCGCCGATGGTGAAGCTATATTCGTCCTGCACCACCTTCTGCAGCGGCACCATGCCCACCACGCCCGTATTGGCGTAGCAGATCGACGGATCATAGGCGTCGGGCGTCACGCTGCCGCCCAGATTGCCCGCTTCGTAACAGATGCGCTTGGGGTGGCGGTATCCCTGCTTGGCGTAGCCGACCCGCTTGGCATAGTCGCCGAAGCTGTAGAGTTCGACCCCGCCGAAATCATAGCCCATATTGTAGAAGATTTCGGTCAGATAGGTCTTGGGCTGACCCCCGTTGATGCCCGACAGCGTGTCGCCGGCCAGGTTCGACCATTGGGTCGGCACATTGGGCTGCAGCGTGCCGTCCATCTGCGTCACCTGCACGATGCCGGTGCCGACCGTGGTATAATCCTGGCGGCGGTGGAAACCGCTCAGGTTGAAGAAGCCGTCCTCGCCCAGCTTGAAGCCGACATTGCCCGAGGCGGAGAACATCTCGCCTTCGCTGTCATAATATTGGCCGCCGGTGATCTTGAAGCTGCCGCCTTCATTCTGGTCCTTGAGGATCAGGTTGATGACGCCGGCGATCGCGTCGGTGCCGTAGACGGCGGCGGCGCCTTCCTGCAGCACTTCGATCCGCTCGACGGCGTCGGGTGGAATCAGGTCGATGCTGGGCGCGGCCGAACCCTGGAACGGGCCCGCGATGACCTGCAGGATGCCCGAACCATGGCGACGCTTGCCGTTGACCAGGACCAGCGTGTGGTTGGGGCTGAGGCCGCGCAGGCGCGCCGACAGCGAGAAGCTCGACATGTCGACGCCCTGGGTCTGGGCGGTGAAGCTCGGCACGATCTGGGTCAGTGCCTGGTTGAGGTTGGGCTGGCCGACGCGGCTGAAGGTTTCCTCGCTCAGCACCTGGACCGGCGCCGCGGCGTCAGCGGCGGACATGCCCACGGCGCGCGTGCCGGTGACGATGATGGCGGTGCCGTCTTCGGCCTGCGGTTCCTGCGGCGCTTCCTGCGCCAGCGCGCAGGCCGACCAGGACGATGCCATGATAAGTGATAATTTGAACGCGGACAGTCTTGTCATTCATGCCCCCTGTTTTTGCAATGTCGATGACAAGGGGATGAACGAACGATTTCAGCCAAGCCGCTACCGCAGCGCAGCATTTTGCAGAAGACGGGAGTCTGTGTCTCAAAAGACACAAGCGCCAATGCCTATCTATTGGCATTGCGTGAGCATGACGACTGACCGCCCGCGAAAATCGTCGGAGCTTCCACTTTTCGGTGGGAAGCTATGGCGGGTTTTTCACGCTCGTTCGTCTATGGTTAGATCGGCCGTGTCTCAGGACGTCCTTGCGGCATCGATCAGCTTGCGGGCGTCGGCCCTTTCCCAATCCATGGCGCCGATCACGCGCAGCATTTCCTTGCCCTGCGCGTCGTAAAGGACCGTGGTCGGCAGCACGCCCGTCGCATAGGCGAAGCCGAAGCGGTTCTCCGGATCGGCATAGGCTTTGAGATGCGGCAGATGCTGCTTGGCGAAGAAGGGGGCGACGACCTTGGCCCCCTGCATGTCCTGCGAGATGGTCAGCACCGCCAGCCGCTCGGGGCCATAGCGCGCCGCCACCCGGTCGAGCGTCGGCATTTCCGCGACGCAGGGCGCACACCAGGTCGCCCACAGATTGACCAGCATCGGCGTGCCGGCGAAATCCTTCAGCGTCACGTCGCCGCCATCGGGGTCCTGAAACACGAAATCGGGCGCCGGGGTGCCCGCCTTGCTGCGATCGATCCTGTAATTGAACGCCGCATCGCTCCGGCCTCCCGCGTCTCCGCCCGCCGCTCCGGCCGCCTCGCCCGTCGTCGGCGCGGCCTCGCCGCTGACGCGCGCATTATCTTGCTCCTTGGGCGGCGATTGCCTATCGCAGGCCGCCAGAGAGCCAAGCAGGAGCATCATCATTAGCGCGCGGGACGACGATAGCATGGGTTCAGGCTCCAACAGCATGTGGGGCGGCCGGTTCGCCGCCGGCCCGGCATCTATCATGCGCGAGATAAATGCCTCCATCCCCTTCGACAAGCGGCTGTGGAAACAGGATATCGCCGGGTCCAAGGCGCATGTCGCGATGCTGGCGCGGCAGGGCATCGTCGACCAGGCGGATGCCGATGCGATCAGCGGCGGGCTCGACACGATCGCCGCCGAATATGAAGCCCATGGCGTGCCGGTGAACCTCGACCTTGAGGATATTCACATGGTCACCGAATCGCGGCTCGCCGAACTGATCGGCCCGGCGGCGGGCCGCCTGCACACCGCGCGCAGCCGCAACGATCAGGTCGCGACCGATTTTCGCCTGTGGGTCCGCGACGCCATCGATGATGTGGAGGCGGGGCTTGCCGGGCTGCAGCGCGCGCTGGTGGCGCGGGCGCAGGATCATGCCGACGCGGTGATGCCGGGCTTCACGCATCTCCAGTCGGCGCAGCCGGTGACGCTCGGCCATCATCTGATGGCCTATTATGAAATGGTCCGCCGCGATCGCAGCCGCTTTTCCGACGCGCGCGCGCGGCTCAACGAATGCCCGCTGGGCGCGGCGGCGCTGGCCGGCACCGGCTTTCCGACCGATCGCCACATGACGGCGGCGGCGCTGGGCTTCGCCAGGCCGACCGACAACAGCCTCGACAGCGTTTCCGATCGCGACTTCGCGCTCGACTATCTGATGGCCGCGACTCAGGCCGCGCTGCATCTTTCGCGCCTGGCCGAGGAATTCATCATCTGGGCCAGCCAGCCCTTCGGGTTTGTCAAGCTGCCCGACGCCTATTCGACCGGCAGCTCGATCATGCCGCAAAAGCGCAATCCCGATGCGGCCGAACTGGTGCGCGGCCATGCCGGGCGGATCATGGGCTGCATGACCGCGCTCTGCGTCACCATGAAGGGCCTGCCGCTCGCTTATTCCAAGGATATGCAGGACGACAAGCCGCCGGTGTTCGAAGCGCATGACCTGCTCGCCCTGTCGATCGCGGCGATGACCGGCATGGTCGAAACGGTGACCTTCCGCACCGACCGCATGCGCGCGCTGGCCGAAAGCGGCTTTGCGACCGCCACCGACCTCGCCGACTGGCTGGTGCGCGAAGGCGGCATCCCTTTCCGCGAGGCGCATCATATCACCGGCCGCGCAGTGGCGGCGGCGGAGCAGGCGGGCGTGCCGCTCGATCAGCTGCCGCTCGACACGCTCAAGGCGATCGACGCGCGCATCGACGATCGCGTCTATGCGGTGCTGACGGTCGACGCCTCGGTCGCCAGCCGCAGGAGCCATGGCGGCACCGCGCCCGACCAGGTGCGCGCCCGCATCGCGCAGGCGAAGGAGGAACTGGGATGAAGATGCTGCGCATGATCGCGGGCCTCGGCATGACCGCGCTGGCGCTCGCCGGCTGCGGTGGCCGCCAGCCGCTCAAGCCGGTCGAGGGTCAGGCGCTGCCGGCCGTGCCGGTGGGCGCGGCGACCGCGCCGACCAGCACCCAGCTGCTCACCCCGTCCATCCAGGCCCGGCCCGAGCGCAACGTCGAACTGCTCACCCAGTCGCGCGAGCGCACCGACGACGAATTCGACCTGCCGCCCGAAGCGCAGCCCAAATAAGATACAGGATACAGCGTTGGATCATTTCACCTATGTCGACGGCGCCATGCAGGTGGAGCAGGTGCCGATGGAGGCCATTGCCCAGGCCGTCGGCACGCCCGTCTACGTCTATTCCACCGCCACGCTGGAACGGCATGTCGGCGTTTTTCGCGATGGCCTGTCGCAGCTGTCTGACCCGCTGATCGCCTTCGCGGTCAAGGCCAATCCCAATGCCGCCGTGCTGGCGACGCTGGCGAAGCTGGGCCTTGGCGCTGATGTCGTGTCGGGCGGCGAGCTGCTGCGCGCCGTCGCGGCGGGCATCCCGGCCAGCCGCATCGTCTTTTCCGGCGTCGGCAAGACCGCCGATGAAATGCGCCTGGCGCTGGACCATGGCATCTACCAGTTCAATCTGGAAAGCGAACCGGAAGCCGAGATGCTCTCGCAGGTCGCCGTCGCCATGGGCAAGCGCGCGCCGGTCGCCTATCGCATCAACCCGGATGTCGACGCCGGCACCCATGCCAAGATTTCGACGGGCAAGTCGGAAAACAAGTTCGGCATTCCCTATGATCGCGCGCTGGAAAGCTACGCCGCCGCGCGCGACCTCCCCGGTCTCGACGTGCAGGGCGTCGCCGTCCATATCGGCAGCCAGCTGACCGACCTCGCCCCGCTGGAGTCCGCCTTCGTGAAGGTCGGCGCGCTGATCGACGCACTGCGCGCGATGGGGCATGACATTCGCACCGCGGACCTGGGGGGCGGCCTTGGCGTTCCCTATGATCCTGCCCAGCCCCTGCCGCCCAGTCCTGCCGACTATGGCGCGATGGTGTGCCGGGTGACGCAGGACTGGCCCGTCCGCCTGATGTTCGAACCCGGCCGCGTGATCGTCGGCAATGCCGGGGTGCTGCTCTCGCGCGTGGTGCGGGTGAAGCAGGGCGCGCAGGCGCCGTTCGTCATCGTCGACGCGGCGATGAACGACCTGATGCGCCCCAGCCTCTACGACGCCTGGCATGATATTCGCGCGGTGCAGCCGGCTGGTGCGCGCGCGACCGCCAATGTCGTCGGCCCGGTGTGCGAAACCGGCGACACCTTCGCCATGCATCGCGACATGGACGTGGTGCAGGCCGGCGATCTCGTCGCCTTCATGACTGCGGGCGCCTATGGCGCGACCATGGCGGGCACCTATAATAGTCGCCCGTTGACGCCCGAAGTGCTCGTCGCCGGCGACAAATGGGCGGTGGTGCGCGAACGCCCGCCGCTCAAGGCGCTGATCGACGGCGACATCATCCCCGACTGGCTGGCCGACTGATGCACAGTCTGCCCGTCTTCCTTCGGCTGACGGGCTGCCCGGTCATCCTGACGGGCGAAGGGGAGGCGGCCGAGGCCAAGCGCCGCCTGCTCGAACGGGCCGGCGCGCGCATCGTCGATGAAACGGATCAGGCGGCGCGCCTCGCCATCGTCGCGGACGGCGATGTCGCCACCGCCGATCGGCTGCGCGCGCGCGGCATCCTGGTCAATGCGACCGACAATCCCGACCATTGCGACTTCACCCTGCCCGCAATCGTCGATCGCGATCCCGTGCTGATCGCCATCGGCACCGGCGGCGCATCGGCGGGCCTGGCCAAGGCGCTGCGCCAGCGGCTGGAGGCGCTGCTGCCCGCGCGGCTGGGGGCGCTGGCGCAGGCTTTGTTCGACGCGCGCTCCGCGATCCGCGTGCGCTGGCCCGATGCCAATGGACGGCGGCGCGCCATCGACGCGGGGCTGGCGCCGGGCGGCCGCATCGATCCCCTGCGTGGCGATTGCGTGGATGCGCTGCCGGCCTGGCTGGCGACGCAGGAGGACGCGGCGCCCTCCCGACTGGAAACGATCCTGCTCCACTCGGCCGATCCCGACGATCTCACATTGCGCGCGGCGCGGCTGCTGGGGGAGGCGGATCGCCTGTATCACAAGCCCGACGTGCCGGCGGCGATCCTTGATCGCGCGCGCGCCGACGCTGTCCGCATCGCGGTCGACGCGCCGCCGGTCCCGCCGGGTGAAGGCTTGTCGCTCTGGCTGACGCTGGCGGGCTGACGGCTCAGCAGTCGCGCGAACTCAGCCGCGCCACTTCCGCCTGCAATGCTTCGACCGACGCCATCAGCCGCGCGCGATCCGCTTCCACCGCGCGCAGCGTGTCCCGGGCTTCGCCCAGTTCCAGCGCGCGCCGGGCGATGCGGGCGTCCAGTTCGGCATTATTCTGCGCCAGCATGCCGATCCGCTCGGCCCGCGCGTGCAGCCGCCGCAGCCGCGCATCCAATATGTCGATGTCGAACGGCTTGACGATATGATCGTCCGCGCCCGCCTCCAGCGCCGCGATCATCGCCGGCGCATCGTCCTGGCCGCCGATCATCACGATGCAGCCGGGGCTCGCGCGGTTCGCCGCGCGGATCTGCTCCATCGTCGCGATGGCGGGCAGCAGCGTCAGGTCCATGTCGATCAGGATGATGTCGGCGGGCCTCGTCAGCAGCGCCTTCTGCGCGACGAAGCCGTCCTCGGCGACCGCCACGTCATAATGGCGGTGTGACAGTCGGCGCGCCATGACCGCGCGCGCGGTCGGATTTTCGTCCACCAGCAACAGGCGCAGCCGGCGCGGACTCGCCGGATGGAGAGGGGACTGGTGCGGGCGGACCTGCGTCTTGCGCCTGAAAAACTGCATCGGAACGCTCCTGCCTTAGGCCGGGGAGCTTAAGGCCCGGCGCCCAATAAATGGTTAATGGATCGATCCACTATTAATTTCATTTAATTGGCCCGGCCGTGCCGCGCCCCATAGCCTGTCCTTGCCTGACAGTAGCTAAGGAGACGCTGGATGCCGCACTCTGTTCCCCAACTGGCGATCGAGGACATTGCCGACCTGCCGGACGCCGTCAGCCTGTTCGGCCTGGCCGATGGCGATGCGCTGGACATCAGCCTGATGGACGTGGTGATCGCGATCATTGATCAGCCATGACCCTGGCCGCGCTGGCTGCCGCCGTCGATGCGGCGGCCGACGCGCCGCTCGATGGCGCGCTGGACCATATCCGGCCCTTCCTTGCCGACATTGGCTGGTTTCAGGCGTGGATGACACAGCAGACCAGTTGCATGCGGGCCGATCCGCTGCATCTGCCGCCTGTTCGCGCCAGCCGCCACGGCGCGGTCCGCCATCTCGTCTTTGCCCGCACTGAACGCATCTGGGTGATTGCGACGATCATCGATCCGCCCGCCCGCGCCGCAGAGCGCCTGCATTTTTCCGGCCGGCATGCTCTCTGCCGCCCGCTCAACCGCGCGGTCGAGGGAGAGTTGTTCGGGATCGAAGGCGATCGCGCCGTCCGCCGCGGGCCGATCCATGCGCCCGTCGGTTCGGTCCTCGAACTGGACGAACGGCGCGAAGCGCTGCGACTAACGCCGGGCGCAGGCCCGCTGATGATGCTGCGCGCGCTGGTCGCGCCGCCCGGCCCGGTCCTCTCGCGCCTGATCGACATCGCCAGCGGACAGGTGCGCGCGCTTGCGCAGGCCGATGAAGGCCATGCCCGCACGCTGATGCTGTTGTCCTTGCTGCGCCTGCAAGGGCGCACCGACGCCGCCACCTGCTTCGATGCTGCGCTGGATGCGCCGCTGCCGGCGCAGCGCTGGGCGGTGATGCGCGAATATCTGGCGCTCGATACCGGCGCGGCGCTGGTGCCGCTCGCCGACATGGCGCGCGCCGATCCGGATGCGCAGGTCCGCGCCCTCGCCGGGCAGACGCTGGCGCGGCTGGAGCCAGAGCCTTGCCCCGCCTGATCACGCCGCCCGCCGATGAGGAGGCGCGCGCGATCGATCTCGATGCGCTGGTCGATTGGTGCGAAAGCCCCGCTTTCGATCCCTCGTGCGAGGACGGGCTCGCCGCCGCCGCGCCGATGCTGCGCGCGCTGGCGCGCAACCGCCACTTCCTTGCCGATGCTGCCGTGGCGGAGCTCAAGACGCGCTGCGCGGACCAGCGGCGCTTCAACCCCTATTCGGCGCAGGTCATGCTCTTGCGCCCGCCCGGCGGCAAATATGTGCTGCGCGCCGCCTTCTGGCCCGCCGTCACCGATCATGTCGTGCGCGCCAGCGGCACCGCCCCCTTCCTCTATCATGTGCCGCATGATCATGGCTTCGACTTCCTGACGATCGGCTATCTGGGGCCGGGCTATGGCTCGGACTATCATGTCTATGATCCCGCCGGGATCGCGGGCGCCGACGGGGAGCAGGTGCCGCTCCGCTTCGTCGGGCGCAGCTGGCTTAACGAAGGGCGCATGCTGCTCTACCGCGCCAATCGCGACATTCATGCCCAATTACCGCCCGAACGCCTGTCCGTGTCGCTCAACATCCTCGCCAGTCCGGCGGGGCAGGGGTGGCGTCGCCAATATCGCTTCGACACCGACCGCGGCGCTATCGCGCAGGGCATGACCATCGCCAGCGCGCAGATGCTGCTGGAACTGGCGGTCGGATGCGGGGATGGCGACGCGCTGGACCTGGCGGACCAGTTTGCGCGCCATCACCCGCACGATGCCATGCGCCTGACCGCCTGGTCGGCGATCGGCGACAGTCTGGCGGGCGACGCGCGGCTGGCGCATTGGGATGCCGGCGCGTCGAGCGATCATGGCCTGATCCGCGCGGCCAGCCGCAGGGCGCTGGAAAGCCTCCATTATGGATAGGAAATGGGTTGTTTTCGCCGTGTCGGGGCTGTCGGATCGCAGGGGCCGATAAAGAACAGGGCGACGGTGGGCGGACAGGTCGAATGCCATGGCTTGGGAAGCGATTTCGTGCCGGTGGCGCGGGCGCTGAGCGCGCGCGGCTTCGATCTGGCGATCCGCGCCGCCCCCGGCCAGCCGCATGTCCGCGCCGGCGACGCGATGATCCTGTGGCAGGGCACGGATGATCCGCTCGCGCGCGCCCGCGCGCTGGAAGGCGGCGTGCAGGAAGTGGTCGGCCCCTGGATGCATGAGGCCGAAGCGGTGGCGCGCATCATCCGCCTGGCGCAGGAGCAGCAGCCACGGCTGGTGCTGGGCGACCTCATCATCCACCTGCTCGACCGGCGCGTGGAGCGCGCCGGCCGGCCTGTGCCTCTGCTGGCGCGCGAATATGCGCTGCTGCTCCATCTCGCCCGCCATGCCGGCCAGCCGCTCAGCCGCACCGACCTGCTGCGCGCGGTGTGGCGGCTGGATTTCGATCCCGGCACCAACAGCGTGGAAGTGCATATGTCACGGCTGCGCGCCAAGCTGGATCGCGGCGGCGCCCGCCCGCTGCTGCGCACGGTGAAAGGGCGCGGCTATATGCTCGACGCGGGCGTGGGCGTGGGCGCGGATCGGGCTTCGGGCGCATAGGCGCGGAGGAACAGGTCGACGGCGAAGGCGGCGTCCCGCTCGACATCCTCGGGGCCAAAGCTGGTGATCTGCCCCATCAGAAGCTGGTGATGCGTGCCCGCCATGCACAGCGACATCAGCGCCCGCGCCGCGTCCAGCGGATCGGCGGTCCGCAATTGCCCGCGCTGCATCGCTCTTTCCAGGAAAGCGGCCAGCAGCACGCGCGTATTGCGCGGCGCCAGTTCCGAAAAAATCCGGCTGAGTTCGGGAAAGCGCCCGCCTTCGGAGATCACCACGCGGTGCACGGAAATCGCTTCGGCCGACGTGATCTTGCCGACCAGGCTCGCGCAGGCGCGCAACAGCACTGCCTCCAGGTCGCCCTCCGCATCGAGTATCTGCGACAGCCGCGCGCGATAGGCCTGCGCCACGCGATCGAGCACCGCGGCGAACAGCGCCTCCTTGGACGGGAAGTGGTTCCACAATGTGCCCTTGGACCCGCCCAGCGTGGCGGCGATCCCCGACATGGTCGTCCCGGCATAGCCATGGTCCAGGAAATAGCGCTGCGCCACCTGCAGGATCATCTCCTGCCGGTCGCGCTTTCGCGCTTCCCTGCGGCTGCAGGACAAGGGCATCTCGCTCTCCGTCATAAAATCGTACCATAGAGTACGCTATTCCTGTTGACAAGCACATGCGAGCGGCGCAATGGCGCTTTTCATACTGGATGGTACGGTTTGTTATGGCGGTGAGTCGCATGGCTTTTTCCTCCCGCGCGATGCTGGCGACGACGGTGGCGATGCTGCTGTCGGGCTGCGCCGCGGTTCCCGATCTGGGTCCTGAACCCGCGATTCGCTCGGCGCAGAGCGTCGAAGCGCAGCAGAGCCTAAGCGCGCCGCAGGCCGCCTGGCCGGCGGACGACTGGTGGACCGCCTATGGCGATCCGCAACTCACCGCGCTGATCGAGGAGGGGCTGCGGAACGCCCCCGACATGGCGATCGCCGCCGCGCGCTTCCGCCAGGCCCAGGCGATGGCGCAGCAGGCCGGCGCCGCGACGCTCCCGTCGGCTGATCTGGACGCGAGCGCCAACGCCACCAAGCAGAGCTATAATATGGGCCTGCCCAAGGAATTCGTGCCGCAGGGCTGGCTCGGCACGGGGCGGGTGGCGCTCGACCTCAATTTCGACCTCGACCTCTGGGGCAAGAACAAGGCGGCGCTCGCGGCGGCCACGTCGGATGCGCGCGCGGCGGAGATCGACGCACGCCAGGCGCGGCTCGCGCTCACCACCGGCATCGCCGACGCCTATGCCGATCTGGCGCGCCTCTATGACGAAGCGGAGGTGCAGCAGCGCACGCTCGACATTCGCCTCGCCAGCCAGAAGCTCGCCGCCGATCGGCGCGCCAATGGCCTGGAAACGCGCGGCAGCGTGCGCCAGGCCGACGCCACCGTATCCTCGGCCAAGGCGCAGCTCGCCGGCGCGAAGCTCGCCATCGCCCTGCGCCAGCATCAGATCGCGGCGCTGATCGGCGCCGGCCCCGATCGCGGCCTGTCGATCACCCGGCCCAGCGAAGGGCAGTTGTCGCCGCTCGGCCTGCCCGCGGACGTCACGACCAATCTGGTCGCGCGCCGGCCGGATATCGCCGCGGCGCTCGCACGCACCGAAGCGGCGGCGAAGCGGATCAAGGTGGCCCGCGCCGACTTCTTCCCCGCGGTGCGCCTCAGCGCGCTGATCGGCGTCCAGTCGCTCGGCTACAACACCGTCTTCACCGGCACCGGCGCATCGGGCGGCCCGTCGCCCTTCATCGATACCCTGTTCAAGAAGGATTCGATCTTCGGCAATGCCGGCCCGGCGATCAGCCTGCCGATCTTCCACGGCGGCGCGCTGCGCGGGCAATATCGCAACGCCCGCGCCGTCTATGACCAGGCGGTCGCCAATTACGACAAGACCGTTCTCACCGCCTATCAGGAAGTGGCCGACGCGGTCACCAGCCGCCGCGCGCTGGAACAGCGCCTCGCCGACGCGCGCGCCGCCTTCGCCGCCTCGCGCGATGCCTATGATGTGGCGCAGAAACGCTACAAGGGCGGGCTGTCCCCCTATATCGACGTGCTGAACGTCGAGGATCAGCTGCTCGCCGCCCAGCGCGCGGTTTCTGATCTGGAAGCCAGCGCCTTCTCGCTCGACATTGCCCTCATCCGTGCGCTGGGCGGCGGTTTCACCGCCAGCGCCGCATTGCCCAAGGACGACATCGATGGCTGACGCCGAACCCGAAAACACCGCCCGGACCAGCGATCCGACCGCGCAGGCGAACGATGCGCCGCAGGAACAGCGCAACGGCGCCCGCCGCAAATGGCTGATCCGGCTCGGCCTGCTCGTGCTGGTCGTCGCCTTGCTGTGGGGCGCCTGGTATCTGCTGTTCGGCCGCAACCATATCAGCACCGACAATGCCTATGTGAACGCGGAAATGGCGCAGGTGACGCCGCTCGTCGGCGCGCAGGCGATCGAAGTGCTGGTCAGCGACACGCAGGCGGTCAAGAAGGGCGACATCCTCGTCAAGCTCGATCCCACCAACATGGAAATCGCCGTGGCGCAGGCGCAGGCCGATCTGGCCGAGGCGCGCCGCCGCTTCCGTCAGACCGCCGCGACCAGCGAATCGCTCGCCGCCCAGGTGGAGGCGCGGGGCGCGGACATCGTGCAGGCGCGCGCGCAGCTCGCCACCGCCCAGGCGGACCTCGAAAAGGCGCGCATCGACCTGCAGCGCCGCGAAGCGCTGGTCGATGACGGCGCCGTGTCGGGCGACGAAGTCACCGCCGCGCGCAAGACCTTCGCCAGCGCCCAGGCGGCGCTGCGCCTGGCCCAGGCCGGCGTCAAGACCGCCGAAGCGACGCGCGGCGCCGCCACCGGCCAGCTGGAGGCGAACCAGGCGCTGGTGCGCGGATCGACCGAAGACACCGATCCCGCCGTCATGGCCGCCAAGGCCCGGCTCGATTCCGCCAAGCTCGACCTCGAACGCACGGTCATCCGCGCCCCCATCGATGGCGTGATCACCAAGCGGCAGGTGCAGGTCGGCCAGCGCGTGGCGCAGGGCAGCCCGATCATGACCATCGTCCCGCTTTCGCAGGTCTATGTCGACGCCAATTTCAAGGAGCGGCAGCTGCGCGACGTGCGCATCGGCATGCCGGCCGAAGTGAAGTCCGACCTCTATGGCGGCGACGTCGTCTATCATGGCAAGGTCGTCGGCTTCTCGGGCGGCACCGGATCGTCCATGTCGCTGATCCCGGCGCAGAATGCGACCGGCAACTGGATCAAGGTGGTGCAGCGCCTGCCGCTGCGGATCGAACTGGATCCGAAGGAACTGGCCGCGCACCCGCTGCGCGTCGGCCTCTCGATGGAAGTCGAGATCGACCTGGCGGCGGACTGAGCAGGGGAGCGCGCGGCATGGCGGGCGAAGACGACATCTTCTCGCGGCTCTCGCCGCGCACCCGGACGCTGGCCGGGCTGGTGCTGGCGCTCAGCAATCTGATGGTCGTGCTCGACCTGACGATCGCCAACGTCTCCGTGCCGCACATCGCGGGCAATCTCGGCATCTCGCCCGATCAGGGGACGTGGATCATCACCTCCTATGCGGTGGCGGAGGCGATCTGTGTGCCGCTGACCGGCTGGCTTGCCCAACGCTTCGGCGTGGTGCGCGTCTTCACGCTCGCCATGGCTGGCTTCGGCCTCTTCTCGGTGCTGTGCGGCCTTTCGTCGACGCTTGGCATGCTGGTTGCCTGCCGCATCGGCCAGGGCATTTGCGGCGGGCCGATCATGCCCATGTCGCAGACGCTGCTGATGCGCATCTTCCCGCCCGAAGCGCGCGGCCGCGCCATGGGCATGTGGGCGATGACCACATTGATGGGTCCGGCGCTCGGGCCGATCGTGGGCGGCTATATTAGCGACAATTGGAGCTGGCACTGGATCTTCTTCATCAACCTGCCGATCGCGGTGTTGTGCGTGTTCGCCGCGCAGGCGCTGCTGCGGCCGGTGGAAACCGAAACCGCCAAGGTGCGCATCGACAAGATCGGCCTGGCGCTGCTGGTCTTCTGGATCGGCTGCCTTCAGATCATGCTGGACATCGGTCGCGACCATGACTGGTTCGCCGATCCCACCATCGTCGCGCTGGCGATCATGGCCGCGATCGGCTTTTGCGTCTTCATCATCTGGGAATTGACGGAGGAACATCCCGTCGTCGACTTGCGCGTGTTCCGCCATGTCGGCTTCAGCTCCGCGCTCTTCACCCTGTCGCTCTGCTTCGGCTCCTATTTCGCCAGCATCGTCGTCATTCCTCAATGGCTGCAAATGTCGATGGGCTATACCGCGACCTGGGCCGGCATCGTCACCGCGCTCACCGCCATGGCGGCGCTCTTCACCGCGCCCGTCGCCGCGCGCATGATGGAAAAGGTCGATCCGCGCCTGCTCATTTCCTGCGCGGTCGCCTGGATCGGCATCATGTCGCTCTGGCGCGCCCACTGGACCAGCGGCATCGACTTCTACGGCATGGCCTTGCCGCAATTCATCCAGGGGTTCGCGCTGCCCTTCTTCTTCATCCCGCTGACGACGCTCAGCCTGGGCTCGGTCCTGCCCAGCGAAACCGCGTCGGCGGCGGGCCTGCAGAATTTCGTGCGCACCATGGCGACCGCCATCGCGACATCGCTGGTGTTGACCGAATGGGGCGATTCCCAGCGCGTCTCGCGCGCGGAAATGACGCGCGTGCTTCAGCCCGAACAGACCCAGTCGCTGCTGTCGTCGATGGGCCTGTCGCCCGACCAGATCAGGCAGATGGTCGCCAATATCGTGGAGCAGGAAGCGACCGTGATCGCGATCGACCATGTCTTCTTCATCTCGGCGATCATCCTCTTCATCGCCGCCGCCATCGTCTGGCTCGCGCCCAAGCCTGTGGGCAAGGTGGATACCTCCGCCGCGCATTGACGCGGCGGCGGGTCAGCCGCGCCAGCGCCGCCACAGCGTCCCGTCCTTCAGCACCGCGCGCGCCGCATTATGGCCCGGCGCGCCGGTGACGCCGCCCCCCGGATGCGTGCCCGCCCCGCACATATAAAGGCCGCGCACCGGCCCGCGATAGCCGCCATGGCCCAGCACCGGCCGCGCCGCCCACATCTGGTCCAGCGTCAGCTTGCCGTGCATGATGTCGCCGTCGACCAGGCCGAAATTGCGCTCCAGGTCGAGCGGCGAGTGGATTTGCCGCGCGATCACGCTGCGGGCAAAGCCCGGCGCATAGGCGTCGACCGTGGCGATGATATGATCGGCCGCCGCCTCCCGCGCCTCATCCCAGCTGCGGCCGTCGGGCAATTGCGGCGCGAATTGCTGGCAGAAGAGGCTGGCGACATGGCGCCCCGCCGGGGCCAGGCTCTCGTCCACCGTGGACGGGATCAGCATCTCGACGATCGGCTGGCGCGACCAGCCCTCGCGCTTCGCGTCCATGAAGGCGCGGTCCATATACTCCAGGCTCGGCGCGATGATGATGCCCGACTGGTGATGCGCGCCCGCGCCGGGCAGGCAGGTGAAATCGGGCAGGTCCGACAGCGCTACATTCATCCGGAACGTGCCCGACCCGGTGCGAAAGCCCTTGATGCGCTTCACGAAATCGCTCGGCAGGTCGGCCGGGTCCATCATCCGCTCGTACAGCAGCTTGGGCCCGACATTGGCGATCACCGTGCGGCCGATCACCTCTTCCCCACTCTCCAGCCGCACGCCGACCGCCCGGTCGCCCTCCACCAGCACGCGCGCGACCGGCGCCTCTAGGCTGATCTCCACGCCCATCGCGCCGACCACGCGCGCCATCGCCTGCGTGATCGCGCCCATGCCGCCCACCACATGGCCCCAGGCGCCCTTCTTCCCGTTCACCTCGCCGAACACATGGTGCAGCAGCACATAGGCGCTGCCGGGCGTGTCGGGCGACGCATAATTGCCGACCACCGCGTCGAAACCGAACACGGCCTTGACCGGGTCGCTTTCGAACCAGCCATCCAGGAAGCCGCGCGCCGACTTGGTGAACAGGTCCAGCGCGTCGCGCTGCTGCTCGATCGTCAGCCCGGCGATCCGCCGGCCCTGGCGCAACGCGGCGACGACCATGTCCATGCCGTCGCCGACATTGGGCGGACTTTGCAGCACCAGATCGCGCACTATGTCCGCCACTCGCTCCAGCGCGTCATAATAAGCGGGCAGGGCGGCGGCGTCGCTGCGGCTGAACTTGGCGAACTGCGCCTGGCTCTGCGCGATGCCGCCGCCCAGCGTCAGATATTGGCCATCGGGCAGCGGCAGGAAATTGCTGACCGGGCGCTCGATCACGCGATAGCCCTGCTCCACCAGCCGCATGTCGCGAATGACCTTGGGATTGAGCAGGCTGACCGTGTAGCTGGCGGTGGAATTGCGGAAGCCGGGATGGAATTCCTCGGTCACTGCCGCGCCGCCGACGACGGCCCGCCGCTCCAGGATGCGCACCTTGTACCCCGCCCGCGCCAGGTAAAAGGCGCAGACCAGCCCATTATGCCCGCCGCCGATGATGACGGCGTCATAGCGCTCGCCCATGCCCCTTGCCCCTCTGCCGCCAGAAACTTTACGATCGTATAATTAGCAGCCTAAGCAAAGTCGATACACTTGTCGCTTTCGCTGTCTGCATTGGTCAGGCGGTGCGATCCGGCTCCTCGCCCCAGTCGGCCAGGATGCTGGCCCGGCTCGCCATCTTTTCCCAGGGAAAGACGAACCAGTCCTTGGTCACCGCTCGATCGATCGTCTCGGCGCTATAGTCGACCCGCGCGCCCGACCGGACATTGTCGATCAGCACGGCGACCCGCAGCATCGCCGCATCCGCATCGCCCAGCGCGGCGCGCAGGCGCAGGATCGTGCGGCCGCTGTCATTGATGTCGTCCACCACCAGCAGCCGCTCGCCCGCCTCGGTCCGCTGGCGAAGCGCATCCAGCAGCGCGTCGGCAAAGGCCGGCAGCTGCGCCGACAGGTCGACCGACAGCATCGGCCGCCCCAGCGCATGGCTCAGCCATGTCGCCGGCGCCAGTCCGCCGCGGCCCACGCCCACGATCCAGTCGGGCCGCCAGCGCGACGCGACCACCGCATCGGCTAGCGCCTCGATCTGCGCCAGATAGCGCTCCATCACGATGTCGGTCAGGATCGGCTCGGGCATGGCGCTACTCCGCCGGCGCCAACGACGCCTCCTCCAGCGGGCGCGCGCCATAGCGCCGCGCCAGCCAGGCGCAGGCCATCAGCTGGATCTGGTGAAAGATCATGACCGGCAGCAGGATCGGCCCCACCGCCGCCGCCGGAAACAGCACGCCCGCCATCGGCACGCCCGACGCCAGGCTCTTCTTCGACCCGCAAAATTGCAGCACGATCGCATCCTCGCGCGACAGGCCGATCAGCCGCCCCAGACCATAGGTGCACAGCAGGATCGCGCTCAGCATCGCCACCGACAGCGCCACCAGCGCCAGCAACTCGCCCTGCGACACCTTGTGCCACAGTCCCTCGACCACCGCTGCGGAAAAGGCGGCATAGACGACCAGCAGGATCGATCCCCGGTCCACCCGACCGATCATCGCCCGGTGCCGCTCGATGAAGGCGCCGATCCATGGCCGCAGCATATGCCCGAGAGCAAAGGGCAGCAGCAGCTGCGCCACGATCGCCTCGACCGCCGACAGCGAAACCAGGCTTCCGCCGCCGCTCCGCTGCATCAGCAGCGCGACCAGCAGCGGCGTGAGGACGATGCCCAGCAGGTTGGAAAAGGACGCGCTGACGACGGCGGCCGCCACATTGCCGCGCGCGATCGCGGTAAAGGCGATGGAGGATTGCACGGTCGATGGCAGCAGCGTCAGGAACAGCAGCCCCGCGCGCATGTCGCCGGGCACCGGTCCGAATCGGCTGAGCAGCCAGCCCATGGCGGGGAACAGCAGGAAGGTCGTCGCCAGCGTCGCGCCATGCAATCGCCAGGCCCGCGCCCCGTCCCAGATCGCCTTGCGCGACAATTTCGCCCCATGCAGGAAAAAAAGCAGCACGATGCCCGCATCCGCCACGCCCTCGGCGATGCGCGCGCCTTGCCCTCGCGCCGGCAGCAGGGACGCTAGGGCGACGGTGGCGATCAGCAGCAGCAGAAACGGGTCGAGCGCTTGGCGCAATCGGTTCATCAGCTCATCCGGCGGTCAATGATCGGAAGACAGGGGATAGACGCGGCCGCCGGACTGCGCCAACAATTTCCCCTTGCACCGCAACAAGGGAGAGGCCGGGCGTGAGCGAGCATATCGCGATCATCGAAGATCAGGGCGTGATGGAAATCCAGATCGACCGACCGGACAAGAAAAACGCGCTGACCGCGGCCATGTACCGCGCCATGATCGCCGCGTTGGCCGACGCATCGGCGCGGCCGGAGATCGGCGTGGTGCTGATCGCGGGGCGCGGCGATGCCTTCTGCGCCGGCAACGACATTGCGGACTTCATGGCCGGACCCGAAGGGGGCGCGGCCGCCTTCGATTTCATCCAGGCGATCGCCGCCTTCGACAAGCCGCTGGTCGCGGCGGTGCAGGGCCTTGCCGTGGGTGTCGGCACCACGATGCTGTTTCATTGCGACCTTGTCTATGCCGCGCCCGACGCGCGTTTCGTCATGCCCTTCGTCAATCTGGGGCTCTTGCCTGAAGCGGGCTCCAGCCTGCTCGCGCCCGCGATCCTGGGTCATGCCAAGGCGGCGGCGATGCTGTTGCTGGGCGAACCGCTCGATGCGCAGGGCGCGGACAGCGCCGGCCTGGTGACCGGCGTGGTCGCGGCCGACCTGCTGCTCGACCATGCCCGCGCTCGCGCGGCCGCCCTCATGGCGAAACCACCGCAGGCGCTCGCTGCGACGCGCCGGCTGATGAAGGGCGATCCCGCGCTGCTCGCGCGCCGGATGGAGGAGGAAGCGCGGCTGTTCCGCCAGGCCATGGCCTCGCCCGAAGCGCGCGAAGCCTTCACCGCTTTCTTCGAAAAGCGCGCGCCGGTCTTTCCGCGCGGCTGAGCGATCAGCCTGCGGGCGGCGGCGTCTTGCGCCGGCGGCCGAAGTCCAGTTCGCTGACGATCACCGCCGCCACCACCAGCAGCCCGCCCAGCAAAGCGGCGGGCGGCAGCCTTTCGCCCGCGATGCGGCCGAAGACGCCCGCCCATACCGGCTCGCCGGCATAGATCAGCGTCGCGCGCGTCGGCGACACGGTGCGCTGCGCCCAGTTCATCACGAACTGGATCAGCGCCGTCATCGCGCCCAGGCCGCAGGCCGACAGCAGCACCCGGATCGTCAGCGTCGGCACCGCCTCGCCCGCCGGCGCCATGCTGACGAAGGCGAGCAGCGCCGTCACGGTCAATTGCACCAGCGTCACGCGCCCGACATCGACCTTGCCCGCCCACAGGCTGATGAGGATGATCTCCAGCGCGATCGCCAGCGTGCTGACCAGCGTCACCGTCTCGCCGACGCCCAGGCCCAGCCCCTTGCCCGGACCCGCGATC
Organism: Sphingobium naphthae; assembly: GCF_020782235.1. Lineage (GTDB taxonomy): Bacteria > Pseudomonadota > Alphaproteobacteria > Sphingomonadales > Sphingomonadaceae > Sphingobium > Sphingobium naphthae. Next base: position 353,097 of record NZ_JAJGNO010000004.1, on the reverse strand, counting down.
AGCATCAGCCCGGCAAGCGCCAGCGCGACCCCGATCCAGCTCGCCAGTCGCGGCCGCCGCCACAGGATGACCCATTGCAACACCGGCACCAGCGGCACATAGGCGGCGGTGATGAAGGCCGAAGTGCTGCTGCTGATGGTCTGCAGTCCCCATGTCTGCATGGAGTAGCCGGCAAAGATGCACAACCCGATCATCGCGCCCGCCAGCAGTTCGCGCCCCGTAATCCCCTTGAGCGCCGGCAGCGCCAGCGGCAGCGTCACCAGCGCCGCCGTCGCGAAGCGCAGCCCGACGAAGAAGAAGGGGCCGCTCTCGCGCACCGCATGATGGACGATCAGGAAGCTCGCGCCCCACAATAATGTCGCGCCCATCAGCGCCAGCTCCGCCCGGCCGATCATCAGGCGCGGCGCGCGCTTTGGGGGGAGAGGGGGTTCGGGCGGCATGATGCGCTTCGCCCTGTGGCCGGGGTGATCCGCCGTCAAGATGCCGCGCGGGCGACGCGGAAAAAAGCAGCGGCCCGACCCCGAAGAACCGGGGCCGGGCCGTCATGCTCGACCGGTGACGCCGCGCGCCATGCGCGGCCGTCGTCCGCCCGGTCTGCCTTAGTCGTTCTTGAGGTCGGTGCCCGCGTCCTGCAGCGTGTCGCCGACGTCGCGCTTGGCTTCATCGGCTTCGCGATCGGCATCGGCCGCCGCTTCGTCGGCGGCGGCGCCGACCCGATCCGCGCCGCTGTCGATCGCCTGGCCGGCATCGTCCAGCCCATTGTCGATCGCAGCGCCCGCATCGTCGGCGGCGCGGCTCATGTCATTGCCGATCGAATCGCCGGTTTGCTCCAGATTGTCCTGGGTCTTTTCCGAACAGGCGGACAGGCCGGCAGCGGCCAGAATGGCCAGCCCGGCGAAAATGGGTGTGCGCATGATGGTTCCTCTCTTCCATTGCGTGGAATGGCTCAAGCGCAGCAACAGCGATAAAGTTGCGTATCGGCAACTATCGTCCGCGCAGACCGAACACCATCGACCGGTCCTCTTCGGGGATAAGTCCTTCCAGCACGCGCCAGAATCCGGTCACGGACCCCTGACCGGCCTGGGCGTAGGCCGCCCCCATTTTTTCGCGCAGCGCCCGGAACAGCTCGGCCTCCAGCGCCGCGCCTTCCGGGCTGAGGCGCAGCAGCTTCTGCCGCCGGTCGCTCGCGCCCGGCCGCGTCTCGATATAGCCGCGCTCGACCAGGTCGGTCAGTACCCGGCCCAGAGACTGTTTGGTGATGGCCAGCAGCCGCAGCAGTTCCTTGACCGTCAGGTCGGGCTGGCGCGAAATGAAGTAGAGCGCGCGATGATGCGCCCGGCCCAGCCCCTGCGCCGCCAGCCCCTCGTCGATTGAGCGGGTGAGCGCGCTATAGCCGAAATAGAGCATCTCGATGCCGCGCCGTATCTCGTCCTCGCGCAGGAACAGCGGAGAGGCCGGGCTGATCTGGGATGAAGAGGGGGATGGAGGCGCGGCCATGGATGCGATGTTCCGACAGGGACTGGTTGTGCGTCATATTGGCGTCGTCAAACTGTGATGACTAGGCTTTCCTTTCGCGCGCGACCCGCTATATGGCGGTCCGCGCCGGCATGCCGGCGCCCTGCTGGGGCGTAGCCAAGCGGTAAGGCAGCGGTTTTTGGTACCGCCATGCGCAGGTTCGAATCCTGCCGCCCCAGCCAGTTTCCTTGCATCCTGTCTCTTTCCCGCGGCGGCGCGCCATGCCGGCCTGACAGGCGGCCGCGAATATCCTATCGCCCGACAGGCATGCAGAGCGCGCCTTCCCATTCCGGCCCGATCGATGGCCCGCATCCGCTGCGCGCCATCGGCTTTGGCGCGGGCGATTATGCGTTCAACCTCTTCTGGCAGACGATCACCCTCTATCTGCTGTTCTTCTACACCGACGGGCTCGGCCTGACGCCCGATGCGGCGGGCATGGTCATGATGGTGGGGGCGCTGGCGGACGGGTTCGCGGACCTTGGCATCGGCATCACGGCGGATCGCTGGCGGCTGCGATACCGGCGCATCATCGCCTGGTGGGCGGCGCCGCTGGCGATCCTCTTCGCGCTGCTGTTCCATCGCCCCGCTACTGGCCCGGACCTGCTGCTCGCGATCGTGCTGGCGACCCATGTCGCCTTTCGCATCGTCTATGCGCTGGTCAATCTTCCCTATGCCACCTGGTCGACGCGAGTGAGCCCGCATCCGCGCGACCGCACCTTGATGTCCGGCGCGCGCATGACTTTCGGCGCGCTCGGGGCCGTGACCGTCGCCTGGCTGATGCCTGCGGGCGGCGATCGCTATGGGCAGGTGGCGGTGCTGCTGGCCGCCATCGCCACGCTGATCCTGTGGGGCGTCGTCCGGCTGATCCCCGAAACCGTGCCGACGCAGCCGCCACAGGCGAGCCGCCGCACGGTGCGAAGGGATCTTCAGGCGATCGGTCGCAACCGGCCGTTCCTGATGCTCTGCGCCGCGACTTTCTGCGCCACCGTGGCGGGTGCGATCATCGGCCATTCGGTGCTCTATTATTTCGCCCATGTCCTGCTCGATGCGCCGGCGGGCAAGCGCGCGCTGGCGGTGATGGGGGTCATCGGCGCGATCGCGGTGCCGCTCTGGACGCTGCTTGCCCTCCGCACCGATCCCCGCGCCAGCTGGCTCGCGGCGGCCGCCCTCGCGCTGGTCGCGCTCTGCGTGCTGGCGTTTGTCCCGGCCAAGCCTGCGGTGATCTGGTCCATCCTGTTGCTCGCGCTGGTGCAGGTCGCGCTCAGCGGTTTCCACCTTGCCGCCTGGGCGATGTTGCCCATGACCGTCGATCATGGCGATGCGCTGACCGGCGTCCGGGTGGAAGCGACGGCCTTCAGCCTGTTCATGCTGGTGCAGAAGGTCGCGCTCGGCCTGGCCGCGCTGCTGCTGGGCCTCGCCTATGCCGCCGGCGGCTATGGCGGCGGCGCGGCCGATGCGGTCGGGCGCGGGGTCATCTTCTGGGCCATGGTCGCTGGGCCCGCCGCCATGATCGCAGCGGGCGCCGCGATCATGGCGCTGGCGCCGCTGCGCGGCCGCACGGATCAGGCCAGCGTGAACATGTCCGACACGCCTTCGGCCTGAGCGGAAGGCGCGACCCAGAGGCGGAACTTGCCCGGCTCCACCGTCTCCTGCATGTCCTGCCCCAGGAACAGCAGCGCCTCGCGCTTCAGGGTGAAGCTCACCGTGCGCGATTCGCCCGGCTTGAGCGTGACGCGCTGAAACGCTTTCAACTCGCGCACGGGGCGCGTGATGCTCGCGGTGATATCCTGGACATAGAGCTGCGCCACCTCGGTCGCCTCGTAGCGTCCGCTGTTGCGCAGCGTCGCGGTGACGGTCAGTTCGCCCCCGGCCGCCAGGCGCCCAGATCCCATGTCGATCGCGGTATAGACGATCTCCCCATAGGTCAGCCCATGGCCGAAGGGATAGAGAGCGGCATTGGGCGCTTCGCGATAATGGGCCTTATAGGCCTGCCGCTCGCCGGGCGGGTTGGGCCGACCGGTATTCTTGTGCGCATAATAAAGCGGCTCCTGTCCGCTCTCATACGGAAAGCTGCAGGGTAGGCGGGCGGAGGGGCTGGCCAGGCCGAACAATATGTCGGCGGTGGCCATGCCCGACATGGAGCCGAGAAACCATGTCGCCAGGATCGCCGGCGCCTCTTTGACCGCGCCATGCAACGCCAGGGCCCGGCCATGGCGCAGCAGCACGACCATCGGCTTGCCAGTGGCGGCGACGGCTTCGGCCAGCGCCATCTGCGGCGCGGGGATGACGATGTCGGTGCGCGACTGCGCCTCGCCCGACATTTTCTGGCTCTCGCCGACCGCCAGCACGACGATGTCCGCCGCCTGCGCCGCTGCGACCGCTGCTTCGATGCCGCCCTTGACCGGCTTTTCGATGCCGGATCCGTCGACCGCCACGATCGAGTCCGGATCGGCCGCAACCGCGCGCATGCCCGACAGCAGGTCGATCGCGTCCGCATCGGTGCCATAGACATTCCAGGGGCCGACCAGTTCGCGCTGCCCCTGCACGAACGGCCCGATCAGCGCGATCTTCTTGCCGGCGCGGGGCAGGGGCAGCAGCTCATCCTCATTCTTCAGCAGCACGATCGACCGGCGTGCCGCGTCGCGCGCCACCTCCAGATGCGCGGGCGTGCGCACCTGCGTCTTTTCCCGGCTTGGGTCGATGCGACGAAAGGGATCGTCGAACAAACCCAGCTTGGCCTTGAGCGCCAGAACGCGCCGCACCGCCTGGTCCAGCCGCGCCATCGGCACCGCGCCCGCCTTCACCAGCCCGGGCAGATGCTCCATGTAGAAACCCGACTGCATCGACATGTCGACGCCCGCCAGGAAAGCGAGCTTCGCCGCCTCCCGCTCGTCCGCCGCAAAGCCGTGGGCGATCAGTTCCATGTCGCCGGTATAGTCGGACACGACCAGGCCATCGAAGCGCCACTCGTCGCGCAGAACGTGCGTCAGCAGCCAGTGATTGGCGGTTGCCGGCACGCCGGACAATTCGTTGAACGACGCCATGATCGTCGCCGCGTCCGCGTCGAGCGCCGCCTGAAAGGGGGGGAAGTAGATTTCGCGCAGCGTCCGTTCGGACACATCCACGCTGTTATAGTCCAGGCCGCCCTCGGCCGCGCCATAGGCGGCGAAATGCTTGGCGCAGGCCGCCATGGCGTCGCGCGCGCCGAGCCCGGCGCGACCCTGGAAGCCGCGCACGCGCGCATCCGCCATGATGCGGCTCAGCAGCACATCCTCGCCCGCGCCCTCGATGCCGCGGCCCCAGCGCTGGTCGCGCGCCACATCGACCATCGGCGCGAAATTCCAGTCGATCCCGGCCGCCGTCGCCTCCACCGCCGCCACGCGCGCCGTCCGCTCGGCCAGTTCGGGGTCGAAACTGCCCGCTTCGGCCAGGGGCATCGGAAAGACGGTGCGGAAACCATGGATCACGTCGGCGGCGAAGATCAGCGGAATTTTGAGGCGGCTCTTCTCCGTCGCCATCACCTGCATCTGCCGCGCCATTTCCGCGCCATTGCCGTTGAACACGCCGCCGATCCGGCCGCGTCGCACATCGTCCATCTGCTGGCGGAAATTCGCGCGTGAAGGGGATGTGGGGTTGAGCGCATTGGCCGCGCCGCCGGCCCAGGCGGCCGCCATCAGCGTGACCTGGCCGGCCTTTTCCTCCACCGTCATCCTGGCGATCAGCGCATCGATGTCGCTCGAAGCGCTCCCGCCGTCGCCCATCTGCGCCATCAGCGCGCGGGCGGGGGACGCTGCCCATGCCGCCACGGCGCCCGCGCCCATCAACAGCGCGCGCCTGGATACAGAGGTGCGGGGTGGCATGGCTTTCTCCTAAAAATGTCCCGGCGCTTCCGGCGTCCTTTGCACCTTTGCGCCCCCTATTGCAGTGTCTTCCGGTTTCTTGTAACCGGTTACAAGACGGCTCGGCAAGTCACGCCGCCGATAAAAGTTTCTGCAGATGGGTTGAGGATGACCGGCAAGGGCATAGGACAGGCGACCATTCGCGACGTAGCGCGCGAAGCCGATGTCTCGGTCGCGTCCGTTTCGCGCGTGTTCAACCGCCTCCCCAATGTCCGCCCCGAACTCAAGGAGCGGGTCGAACAGGCCGCCCGCAAGCTCAACTATGTGCCGCATGCCGGCGCCCGCAATCTCAGCATGGCGCGCACCGGCGCGATCGGCGTGGTGCTGCCCGACCTTCATGGCGAATTCTTCTCCGAAATGCTGCGCGGCATGGAGCGGGAGGCCGCGCTGCGGCAGCGCCATCTGCTGCTGTCCAACATGCATCTCGACATCGGCCATGGGATAGAGGCGCTGCGCAACATGCGCGGACGGGTCGACGGCCTCATCGTCATGGCGCCGCACATGAACCTGGATGAACTTTTCGCGCATCTGCCGCCCAGCATCCCGGCGGTCCTGCTCAATTGCCAGGATAATGGCCAGGGTCGTCCGGAACTGCGGGTCGACAATGTAGCGGGCGCGCGCGCCATGGTGCGGCATCTGCTCGACTGCGGCCGCCGCGCCATCGTCCATATCGAAGGGCCAGCGGGCAATATCGAGGCCGCCGACCGGTCGCGCGGCTATGCCGAAGCGATGGAAGCGGCAGGGCTGCAGCCTGTCATTCTTCCCGGTAATTTCGACGAGGAATCCGGCCATAGCGCCGTCGCGCGGCTGCAGGCCGATCAGCTCGACGTCGACGCCATCTTCGCCGCCAACGACATGATGGCGATCGGCGCGCTGGTCGCGCTGCGCGACATGGGGGTCGACGTGCCCAGTCAGGTCGCGGTCGCCGGCTTCGACAATATTCCGCTCGCCCGGCTGATCAGCCCGGGCCTCACCACCATGGCGGTCGATATCGCCGACATGGGCGCGCGGGGGATCAATCGCCTGGTAGCGCTAATCGACGGCGAAGCCGTTCCGCAGATGGAACTAAGGCAACCCGGCCTCATTATCCGCACCAGCAGTCAGCTTTCAGCTGCGTAACAAATCTCCCTTCAGGGGAACGGGGTTAAAAAAAGGGGAAGATGCAATGAGCAAGATGTCCGCAATCCGCCTGCTGCTTGTCGGCGCCACATCGCTGACCAGTCTGGCGGTCGCCATACCGGCCGTGGCCCAGACCACGGTCGCGTCGATCCGCGGCCGGGTGACCGACAGCGCGGGTGCGCCGGTCGCCGGCGCGACGGTGACGCTGACCAGCGCCGGCACCGGCCGCGCGCAGACGACCACCACCAATGCCGGCGGTTCCTATATTCTGAACGGCGTGCGCGCTGGCACCTATCGCATCGCTGTGTCGGATCCGGCCAAGGGCTCCTTCCAGCAGGACATCGCCGTCGGCGTCGGCACCGCCGCCACGGTCGACGCGCAGCTCAGCAGCGCGACCGAAGCCACGACCGACACCGCCGCGACGACGCCCGACGACGGGCAGGGCAGTCAGATCATCGTCACCGGCAGCCGCCTGCGCGAAACCCGCACCAGCGAAATCGCGACCAACATCAGCCAGGAGCAGCTGCGCGTCCTGCCGCAGACGGATCGCAACTTTCTGAGCTTCGCCGCGCTCGCGCCGGGGGTGCGCTACAATGACTCGGAAACCGACAAGAGCTTCTCGTCGGGCGCTTCGCCGGCCAGCCAGGTCAATGTCTTCATCGACGGCGTCAGCTTCAAGAACAAGCTGCGCGAAGGCGGCGTGGCAGGGCAGCAGAACAGCCGCGGCAATCCCTTCGGCCAGCTCGCCGTCCAGGAATTCCGCGTCATTACGCAGAACTACAAGGCCGAATATGAACAGGCCGGCGCCGCGGTCATCACCGCCGTCACCAAATCGGGCACCAATGATTTCCATGGCGAGATTTTCGGCCAATATACCGACAAGTCGCTGACCGAAAAAAGCTTCATCGACAAGCGCGACGGCAATCCCAAGCCGGCGTTCGAGCGCAAGCAATATGGCGCATCGCTCGGCGGCCCGATCATCAAGGACAAGCTGTTCTTCTTCGCCGCCTATGAGGGCAACGACCAGGATCGCGCCTTCAACGTCCGCTCCACCGGTGATGCCGCGGCGATTGCGGAGTTCGAACGCTTTTCCGGTCGCGACATCAGCGACTTCGAAGGCTCCTTCGTCAGCCCCTTCCGCAGCGACTTCTATTTCGGCAAGCTGACCCTGACGCCCAACGACAATCATACGTTCGATGTGTCGTTCAGCCGCCGCGAGGAAACCGATATCCAGGGTTTCGGCGGCAACACCGCTTATGATTACGCCGAAAACAAGATCAACCTCGTCGACACCTATCAGTTCAAATGGACCTATGACGACGACACGATCCTCAATGAATTCAACGCCAGCTATCTGAATTACGAATTCAATCCGACCGCGCTCAACCCGGATCTGCCCGCCTATGACTATCAGGGCGTGATCCTGTTCGGCGGCAAGGATTCGACCCGGCGCGAGCTGCAGCAAAGCTATAATTTCCGCAACGACATCACCTATACCGGCTTTGCCGGCCACGCGATCAAGTTCGGCGCGCGGATCGAATTCACCGACATCAGCTTCGACAATCAGGCCTTCATCCAGCCGCGCTACTATTTCCGGCGGGAGCCCAACAATAATCTGAACTTCGCCTTTCCGGCCGAGGCGCGCCTCGGTCTCGGGTCCGGCCTGATCCAGTCGTCCAACACGCAGCTTGGCCTCTATATCCAGGACGACTGGGACGTCACCGACCGGCTCCAGCTCAACCTCGGCCTGCGCTGGGATTATGAAAGCAACGGCTTCAACAACCGCTACACCACGCCGGCCGCGGCGGCGACCGCCCTGCGCGCGCTGCCCACCACATCCTATTTCGATCCCGAAGACTATATCACCGACGGCAATGATCGCAGCCCGTTCAAGGGCGCGTTTGCGCCGCGCTTCGGCTTTTCATGGGACGTGAAGGGCGATCGCAGCACCGTCATCTTCGGCGGCGCGGGTCGCTATTATGACCGTAACAATTTCAACAATACCGTCGATGAACTGTCGCGCACGATCAACCCCATCGGCCTCTTCCGCTTCTCGGCCGATGGAACGCTCCGCGATGGCCAGCCCACGGTCGCCTGGGACCCGGCCTATCTGACCCGAGAAGGGCTGCTGGCGCTGATCAGCAGCAATCCGGAAGTCGGCCTGCCCGAACTCTTCGCGGTCAAGAACAATGCCAAGCCGCCGGTCAATGACCAGTTCTCGCTCGGCGTCCGTCAGCGCATCGGCATCTTCGAAGCGTCGCTGACCGCCTCTTATCAGCGCGGCAAGAATGGCTACACCAACCTGTTCGCGACCCGCAATGACGGCGGCTTTGGCACCTGCTGCGATGCGACGCTGCTGGCGGCAGTCCGGGCGGCGGGCTATTCCAACGTGATCATCGGCTATGACGGGCTCGATACCCGCTACAAGGCGCTCTACTTCACGCTCGACAAGAACTACACCGAAGCGTCGGGCTGGGGCCTCAACATCGCCTATACGCTGGGCAAGGCGGAAAAGAATGGCGGCGATCTGTTCAGTCTCGATGCGCCGACGCCTGACGCCTATGGCTGGCGCCCCTCGCCGGGCGATGAACGCCACCGCGTCGTGATTTCCGGCATCGTCGACCTGCCGCTGGGCTTCCAGCTTTCCACTCTGACGACGCTCGGGTCGGGCCAGGCTTATCAGGTGACGGACGGCACCAACGGCGCCTCTTCGGGCTTCAACGACTTCACCGCCCGCTATCCGGAAAAGAACTGCATCAAGGGGCTGTTCGCCTTCTGCGAAGTCAACATGACCCTTGCCAAGAAATTCGCGCTCTTTGGCGGCGGTGATGAGGTCAGCGTGGCGATCGATGTGCTCAACCTCTTCAACAACAAGAATTTCAAGGACTTCGATGGCTTCTTCAACAACACCATCGATCCGGAAACGGGCGATGTGACCGACCCGCTGCTGCCCGCCAACGGCGCGAATGCGGCCAATCTTCTGACCCTGCCTCGGCGCATTCAGTTCCGCGTAGGCTATCGCTTCTGATGGCCCTGCTCGCCGGGACGGGCGGGCGCTGCGAGACACTGTCCGTCCCGACGCTGCACTTGGAGTAGACTATTGCTGGACAGACGGAAATTCGTGGGCTCGGCGGGCGTGGGGCTCGCCGGGCTGCTGTCGGGCTGCGCGACCCGCGCTCCGCAGGCGCCAGCCTCGACCGCGCCGGTCGCGGTCGATGGCTGGACTCGTCTGGACCAGCGGCCCGCGCTCGACGTGGAAGTCAGTCCGCTGATCGACGACATCCAGAAACTCGCCTTCCGCTATTTCTGGGAGGTCACTGACGAAAAGACCGGCATGGCGCCCGACCGCTGGCCTACGCCCTCCTTCGTGTCGATCGCCGCCATCGGCTTCGCTCTCACCGCCTATCCGATCGGGGCCAGCCATGGCTGGATCACGCGGGCCGAAGCGCGTGAGCGCACGCTCACCACGCTGGAATTTCTGGCTGCGGCCCCGATGGGAAATCAGCGCTCGGGCGTCAGCGGCTATCGCGGCTTCTTCTATCATTTCCTGGGTTCGACCAAGGGCTATCGCTTCTCCCTGTCCGAACTCTCGACGATCGACACCGCGCTGCTGATGGCCGGCGTCCTCTTCGCCCAGAGCTGGTTCGATGATCCCCTTCATCCCGGCGAAGCGCGGATCCGCGATCTCGCCGAACAATTATATCGCGCGGTCGAATGGAACTGGATCACGCCGCGCGCGCCCTTCGTGTCGATGGGCTGGCATCCCGAAAGCGGGTTCATCCGCTCCGACTGGGAAATCTACAATGAAGGGATGATCCTCTACATATTGGGCCTGGGATCGCCGACCCATGCACTGCGCGACGACACATGGAATGTGTGGAGCACCCAGTTCGAAACCAGCTGGTCGTCGCGCTGGGGCGAACCCCATCTCCATTTCGCGCCGATGTTCGGCCATCAATATAGCCATGTCTGGGTCGATTTCCGCGGCATCCAGGACCGCTACATGACGGGCAAGGGCATCGACTATTTCGAAAACAGCCGCCGCGCGACCTATTGCCAGCGCAACTATGCGATCGAAAATCCCGGTAACTGGGCCGGCTATGGCCCCGATTGCTGGGGGCTCACCGCTTGCGACGGTCCGGGCGATTTCAAGATGATGCTGGGCGGCCAGCAGCGCGAATTCTACAGCTATTCCGCGCGCGGCCCGGGCGAGCGCGACGATGGCACGCTGGCGCCGACCGCCTTGCTCGGCTCGCTGCCCTTTGCGCCGGAAATCGTCGAGCCCACGGTTCAGGCCATGTATTTCCGCTATGGCGAGCAGCTGTACGACAAATATGGCTTCCTCGACAGTTTCAACCCCACCATCGTCCGCCGCCCGCCGCAGCCCTTCCGCCATGGCGAATTCCGCCTCGGCGTCGGCTGGGTGGACAAGGATTATCTCGGCATCGACCAGGGGCCGATCGTCGCGATGATCGAAAATCACCGCACCGGCCTGGTCTGGAACACGATGAAGAAGAACCCGCATATCCGGCGCGGGCTGCAACGCGCGGGCTTTACCGGCGGCTGGCTGGGATGACGCTGGCGACGCTCGCTTTCCTGCTCGCGGCCGCGCAGCCGGTGGCGACCGACGGCTTTGAGCAGCCCGATCGCTGGACCGCCTCCGCCTCCGATGGCGTGGTCTCGCGCGTTTCGGGCGTGCCGGGCGACAGCGGCCAGGCGCTGCGGCTCGACTATGATTTCGCCTCCGTGTCCGGCTATGCCTTCGCCGCGCGTACCTTGCCGATCGACTGGCCCGAAAATTATGTCCTGCGCCTCAAGCTGCGGGGGAGGGGCGGCGTCAACGATCTCCAGCTCAAATTCACGGACGCTTCGGGCGACAATGTCTGGTGGGTGCAAAAGCTGAACTTCCGGCCTTCGCAAGACTGGCAGGAACTGCGCATCCGCCCGCGCGACATGGCGTTCGCCTGGGGGCCGACGCAGGACAAAAGCCTGCGCCGCACCGCGCGCATGGAAATCGTGCTGGTGCGCGGCCGCGATGGCGGCAAGGGTCATGTCGAAATCGACGAGCTGACGCTTCAGCCCTTGCCGCCCGCGCCGCCGCCTTCGCCGCCCAGGGCCAGCGATCCGGCCGTGCTGGACGGCAACGGCCAGACCGCCTGGCATGGGCAGAAGGGCCAGGCCCTGATCCTCGATCTGGGCGCGCCGCAGCGCTTGTCCGCGCTGTTGCTCGACTGGCAGGGGAAGGCGGCCTACCGCATCGAAGGCTCCGACGATGGCCGCGCCTGGCAGACGCTGCGCACCGTCGATGCGGGCGATGGCGGCCGCGATCCCATTGCCCTTCATGATGCGGAGCCGCGCTATCTGCGCATCCGCATGCTGGCGGCAGGCCGTCTTGCGGAGGTCGCGGTCAAAGACATCGACTGGGCGCCAACCCCCAATGACTTCATCACCCGCCTGGCCAAGGATGCCCCGCGCGGCCGCTATCCGCGCGGCTTCCTCGAACAACCCTATTGGACGCTGGTCGGGACCGATGGCGGCGCGGTCGCTGGCCTGATCGGCGAGGACGGCGCGATCGAGCCCGCCAAGGGCAGCTATTCGGTCGAACCTTTCCTCACCATCAATGGCGCGCCCGTCGACTGGGCGGACGTCACCACGCGCCAGAGGCTCGAGGATGGCTATCTCCCCATCGCCACCACGCGTTGGCAGGGGCAGGGCTGGGTCCTCGACAGCACGGCCTTCGCCGAAGCCGAGGGCGACACGCCGCGCCTGCTTGGCCGCTGGCAAATCCGCAACGAAAGCGACCAGCCGCGCACCTTCACCCTGACGCTCGCGGTGCGACCGTTCCAGGTGAATCCGCCCGCGCAATTTCTGGCGCAGCGCGGCGGCGTCAGCCCGATCGCCGCGCTGCGCTGGAGCGGATCGCATCTCCTGAACCGCCAGCCCGGCCCGGTCGACGGCGATCCGCCGGTGGATCGCCTGCTTACCCCCATGATCACGCCCCAGTCGGTCGGCATGGGCGGCTTTGACCAGGGCGCGCTCGCCACGCCCGAAACGCTGCCGCTCGCGACAGCCGTGGAGGATGAGGCTCATATGGCGCAGGCGCGCATGAGCTGGACCATCCGCCTCGCGCCCGGCGATCATTTCGACGTGCCCGTCGCCTTCGCCGGCTCCGCGCCTGCCGATTTCGACGCTGCCCTGGCGCGCACGGCCGACATCTGGCGGCAGCGGCTGGGCGGCGTCACGATCCGCGTTCCTGCCGCTCGGCAGGAGCTGGTCGACACGCTGCGCACCGCGCTCGCCGACATTCTCATCAGCCGCGACGGCCCCGCGCTCAAGCCGGGCACCCGCTCCTATAATCGCAGCTGGATCCGCGACGGCGCGATGATGTCGGACGCGCTGCTGCGTCTGGGGATCAATGATCCCGCGATCGCCTTTGCCGATTGGTATGGCGACCATCTCTTTGCCAATGGCAAGGTGCCGTGCTGCGTCGATTTTCGCGGCGCCGATCCGGTGCCGGAAAATGACTCCCACGGCCAATATATCCATTTGCTGGCGCAGCTGCATCGCTACACCGGCAACGACGCGTTGCTGGCGCGGCATTGGGAGCGGCTGGACGCCGCCCGGCGCTATATGGATGGTCTGCGCCTGTCGGAGCGCACCTCCGCCAACCGGACGCCCGACCGGCAGATGCTCTTCGGGCTACTGCCTCCTTCGATCAGCCACGAAGCCTATTCGGCCAAGCCGCAATATAGTCTGTGGGACGATTTCTGGGGCCTCGCCGGCTATGATGGCGCGCTCTACGCCGCCCAGCAGCTCGATAAGCCGGAAGCGCGCGCCATCGCCGCGCAGCGCGACCAGTTCGCCAGCGACATCGTCAACGCCATAGACGCAGCCGCGAATCATTGGTCGATCGACTATATTCCCGGCGCCACCAGCCTCGGCGATTTCGACGCGACCTCCACCACCATGGCGCTGGAGATCACCGCGCTTCAACCGCGGCTCGACCAGCGCCTGCTGCGCAACACCTTCGATCGCCAGTGGCGGCGCGTGACCGGCCGCGCCGCCTCAACCGACTGGGCGGATTACACGCCCTATGAGCTTCGCAACGTCTCCGCCATGCTGCGCCTCGGCCAGGCGCAGCGCGCCAATGACCTGCTCGGCCTCTACATGCAGGATCGCCGCCCGGCCGGGTGGAATGCCTGGGCCGAAGTGGTCGGCCGCGAACCGCGCGTCATCCGCTTCCTCGGCGATCTTCCCCATGCCTGGGTCGCGTCCGACTATATCCGCGCCGCGCTCGACCTCTTCGCCTATGAGGACCAGGCGACGGACGCCCTGGTCCTGGGCGCAGGCATGACCGCCGACTGGCTCGCGGGGCAGGGCGTTACGGTGCAGGGCCTGCGCACCCCCTATGGCGCGCTCGACCTGATGATGCGGGGCACGGCCGATCGCCTGTCCGCAAATGTCGGCGGCGCGGCGCGGCCGCCCGGCGGCTTCGTCCTGCGCTGGCCCTTTGCCGGCCTACCGCCGGCAACGACGATCAACGGCCGCCCTGCACGCTGGCAGGAGGGGGTGCTCCATCTCCCCGCGACGGGCAAGCCGCTGCGGGTGGAGGTCGGCGGCTGAGGCATGGGCCCTATGATGCGTAGCGGCCTCAGTCCTTCACCAAGCATCCTTGGACCTTTCGCGCCTCTGGTTCGTTATTTGATGCAGGACGTGGACCCGATTGCGGTATGTCGCTATGATGCGTCGACGGCATCGACCGCCACATATCGTCTCATCATTGCCATCCGTCGTTGCGAGAAGGATTATGGACCTCCCTGACCGCCCCAAGCGCTCCAATGTTTTCATGGACGCCAATCTCGAAGCCGAAGGCCAGACGTCGGATATCGAGGTTGTGCGCATCCGCGACATTTCGGCGGGCGGCGCGAAGGTGCAGGGGGTGGCGCCGGACGTCGGCACGCGCATCGTTCTGACGCGGGGCCGCTTCACCATTCCCGCGCGCGTCGTTTGGGTCGGGCCCACCCAATTCGGCGTTGAATTCGACAAGCCGATCAACGTTGACGAAGTGATGAAGGCGGCAGGCCCCGCCAAGGCGCCGGACAAGCCGGTCTATGCTTCGGCCTTGACATCCGACTATCCGTCCCAGGGCCGCACCGCGCCGCGACCCTCCCCGCCAAAGCCAACGGACCGCCGGCCCTTGTTCGGACTGCGGGTGGCCGGCTCGAACCGCTAGAACAGCGATACCGCCCCTCGGCCGGCTATTGACTACAGATGTAATCAGTGCGATTACATCTGTAGTTGAAGCAGGCGAGTCGAGTGCGGGCAGTGAGCGAGAAGATCAGCGAAGCCGAACTGGTGGTGATGGAGGCGCTATGGGAGGCGTCGCCGCAGACCGCCAATGACGTAGCCGATCGAGTCACCGCAACACGCGACTGGAGCCTGCAGACTGTCAAGACATTGCTGTCGCGGCTGATGGCCAAGGATGTGATCGCCGCGGATCAGGATGGCCGGCGTTTCCTGTATCGACCTGTGATTGCGCGGGACGACTATGTCGCCAGCGAAACCGGGCGCATGGTCAGCCGGCTGTTCGGCGGGCGCGTGTCGCCGCTGGTGGCGCAACTGGCGAGCCAGGATCAGCTGAGCGCGGACGATATCGCCGAACTTGAGGAAATCCTGAAGGGGCTGAAATCATGAGCGTCTGGCTGGCCGAAACGCTGATCGCCACCACCTTGCTGATGGCTTTGGTCATGATGGTGCGGCAGCCTGTGGCCAGGTGGCTGGGCGCCGGCGCGGCCTATATGCTCTGGGCATTGCCGCTGGCGCGGATGGTGCTGCCGGCGCTTCCCGACGACATGGCCGACCCGTCGCCGCTGCATGTCGTGATGGATCATTCCGGCCTTCCGGCGATGCTGACCGCCGATCCCGCTCCCGCCATCGACGCCACGCCCGGCCTGCCCTGGACGGAATTGGCGATCGCCCTGTGGCTCGTCGGCATGGCTGGCTTCATGCTCCTCCAGATTATCGGCTATCTGCGCTTTCGCAATCTGATGCTGAAGGATGCCGTGTCGGTCGCCGCCGAAGGCCGCATCCGCATCGTCACCAGCCCGCAGGCCTCCGGCCCGCTCGCCTTCGGCGTGTTCCGCCCGCACATCGTGCTGCCGCCCGACTTTGCGCGCCGCTATGACGCGCTGGAGCAGGAGATGGCGATCGCGCATGAACGCGCGCATCATGAACGTGGCGATCTGGCCGCCAACATGGTCGCGCTGCTGTTGCTGGCAGTGCATTGGTGCAACCCTGTCGCCTGGCTCGCCTATCGCGCCTACCGCGCCGACCAGGAAACGGCCTGCGACGCGCGGGTGCTCGCGCTCTACGGCGGCGATCAGGCCCATGCCTATGGCCGCGCGATCCTGAAAGCGGCCGGCGGTCGGCACTATGCCGGCGCCTGCCATCTCACCCGTCTCGCCACGCTCAAAGGGAGGCTCAAAATGTTGTCCAGTCATGAAGCATCGCTCCGCCGGATCAGCTGGGGCATGGCGGCGGTCGCGCTGGTCACCGCCGCCGGCCTGGCGCTGACCGCGTCGGGCAGCCGCGCCGCTCAGCAGATGGCGGTCATCACGCAGAAGATGGAAAGCGCCGATCTGACGCGCCTCACGGATCTGGTCGCTCAGCCTGCCCAGGCGACCATAGCGTCGGCGGCAGACCGGCCCGCGCCTGCAATGCCCGCAGGTCCTGCCGCGCCAGCAGCCCCGGCCGCGCCCGCCGCGCCTTATGCGGCGCCCGCCCCGGCGCCCGCGCCGCTGGCCCCTGTTCCGCCGATCCCACCGGCCGCCGACATGACGCCGCCTGTTCCTCCCGTGCCGCCGGTGCCGCCCGTCACGGTGCGCAGCGAAAAGGGTCGCATCGTCGTCACGCATGCCGACGGCCGGGTGGTCACTCACCGCGTCCCGACCGAAGAGGAGATCGCCCGCATGGTGCCGGTGGTCGATGTGCGCGAAGGCTGCGAAGGCACGGGCATGACCAGCCATCGCGAAACCGTCGATGCGGATGGCCGTCGCCATATCCGCGTGCGCATCTGCGAACGCGCTATCGAGGCGCAGGCGCGGCAGGCCGAGCGCATGGGCAGGTCGGCGGCACGCAGCGGCCTCATCGCCGCCCGCGCCCAGATCGCCGCGGCCCGGATGCCAGCGGAAGCGCGCGCCGACGCGCTGCGCGACATTGACGAGGAAATCGCCGAACTGGACGGCGATGGCCACTAAAAGCTCAGCCCCGGCTCGTCAGACCTGACCCAGTCGCCGGGCGAGCGCGACGAACTCCTCCACGCTCATCGTTTCCGCGCGGCGCTGCGGGTCGATCCCTTCGGCCTCCAGCGCCGCAAGAGCGCCGGGTAGTCCTTTCAGGCTCTGACGCAGCATCTTGCGACGCTGGCCGAAGGCTGCCGCGGTCAGCCGTTCCAGATGTTTCAGCTGGACGTCGCCGGGCGCGGGCTTCGGCGTGATGTGCACGACCGCGGACATGACCTTGGGCGGGGGGGTGAAGGCGCTGCGATGCACCTTCATCGCGATCCGCGCGTCGCTTCGCCACTGGGACAGCACCGCCAGCCGGCCATAATGGTCCGTGCCCGGCTTCGCGACGATCCGTTCGGCCACCTCCATCTGGAACATCAATGTCAGGCTGGACCACCAGGGCAGCGGCGACCATGCGGCCGACAGCCATCCGACCAGCAGCGGCGTCCCGACATTATAGGGCAGGTTGGCGATGATGTGCGCGCCATCGCCCGCTTCGGCCCGCGCATCGACCTGCATCGCGTCGCCGGCAATGACGCGCAACTGGCCGGGGAAGGCGTCCGACAGTTCGGCCAGCGCCGGCAGGCAGCGATTGTCGCGCTCCACCGCCACCAGCCGTGCGCCCGCGCGCAGGATGGCGCGAGTCAGGCCGCCTGGTCCCGGACCCACTTCGAAAGCGGGCGCATCCGTCAACGCGCCGGGGATGGCGGCGATGCGATCCAGCAGCTGCTCGTCGAGCAGGAAATTCTGCCCCAGCGCCTTGCTCGCGGCCAGGCCATGCCGCGCGATGACGTCGCGCAGCGGCGGAAGCGCCGGACGATCGTCAGCCATGCGCGATGCGCGCGCGCGCGGCATCCGCCGCCATCCGCAGCGCCGCCATCATTGCGCCGGGATTGGCGCTGTCGGTGCCGGCGATGCCAAAGGCGGTGCCATGATCGGGTGAGGTGCGCACGATCGGCAGGCCCAGCGTGATGTTGACGCCATCGTCGAAATTCAGCGTCTTGATCGGGATCAGCGCCTGGTCGTGATACATGCACAGCGCCGCATCATAGGTTTCGCGAGCTCGCGCATGGAACATGCCGTCGGCTGCGAGCGGGCCGACAATATCCAGCCCCTCGCTGCGAAGCTGCTCGATGGCCGGGCGGATCACCTCAATCTCCTCGCGCCCCAGTGCGCCATTTTCGCCCGCATGGGGATTGAGGCCAGCGACGGCGAGGCGCGGCCGGCCGATGTTGAAATTTCGCTGCAACCCCTTGGCGGTGGTCATCGCCCGCGCACGGATCAGGTCGATGGTGAGCGCGGCGGATACGTCGGCCAGCGCGATATGAATGGTGATCGGCACGACCTTGAGCGCCGGGCCGGCCAGCATCATCACGGCATTATGCGGCGCGACACCGCAGCGTTCGGCGATGAATTCGGTCTGTCCGGGATGCGTGAAGCCGACGCCATACAGCTGTTCCTTCCCCACCGGCGCCGTCACGATGCCGGCCGCAGATCCCGACCGGGCCAGGCCGACCGCGACTTCCAGCGCCTGGAAAGCGACGCGCGCCCCGTCGGTGCCAGGCGTGCCCGGCACGATCTCGCCGGCTTCGCCGACCTGGAGGCAGGGCAGGGCGGTCGGAAACACCGCCGCCGCTTCTTCGGGGCTGTCGATGCGCACGACCGGCCCCAGCCAGACGGCGCGCAGCGATGCCGCGTCGCCGACGGCGAAAAAGGGCGGCAGGCCGCGCGCTTCGCGCATGACCCAGCTCTTGGCGACGATCTCCGGCCCGATCCCGGCCGGATCGCCGAGCGATACGGCGAAGGGCGCCAGCGGGGGCGCGGCGTCAGTTATAATCGATGACGGCATCGCGGCGAAGGTCGCGCAGATAGATGCGCGCCCGCTTGTTGACTCGTTCCTCTTCCAGCTGCGCCATGATCTGATCGGGGTTGGGCGCGTTGGCCGATGCCGGATCGTCGCGGCCGCAGACCACCAGCACGCGCACGCCATCGGTGATCGACCCGAAGGGCGGGGTGGTTTCGCCCACCTGCAGGTTCAGCAGGATTTCCTGCAACTGCGGCGGCAGGTCGCGCACCTTCACATTGTCGTTGTCGACCACGTCCGCGCCGATGCGCGCGCCGATCTCGTTCGCCTGGCCGCAGCCCTTGATTTCCTTGACGGCGGCGGCGAACTGCGCGGCCTTGGCGCCGGCCTGTTCCTTGGTCGTGCCCTGCGGGAAGAGGACGGACAGCTGCTTCAGGCTCAGCAGCGCGTCGCGCGGATCGGCGGTCAGCACCTTGCGCTTGTCCATGACGTAGATGATGGACACGCCGCCGACCGTCTCGATCGGCCCGGCGATCTGGCCGACCTGCATTTCCGCGGCCGCCTGCGCCAGTTCGGCGGGCAGCTGCGCCGGGCGGATCCAGCCCAGGTCGCCGCCCACCGCCGCGGTGGACGCTTCGGAAAACTGCCGGGCATAGGCCTGGAAGCTGCCGCCCTGCTGGATCTGCTGGATGATGTTGCGCGCATTGGCGACGATCTGCGCCTGATTTTCGGGCGTCGCCGACAAATAGATTTCGCCGATCCGATATTCGTCGCTGCCCTTGGCGGCGTTCAGCCGGTCGATGACCGATTGCACTTCGTCCTCGGACACGTTGACGAAGGGTTGGATGTTGCGGCGGAGCAGGCGGCTCCACGCCAGCTCGCCCTCGATCTGGCGCTTGATGCTGTCGGCCGAACTGCCCTGGGTGCGCAGATAGGCGTCGAATTCCGATGGCGACTTGCGGAAATTGGCGGCGACCCGCTGATAGCTCTGGTCGATTTCCTCGGGCGCGATCTTTATGTCGTTGGCGGCGGCTTCCTGGATCTGCAGCGTCTCGTCGATCAGGTTGCGCAGCACCTGGACGCGCAGCCGTTCCTTCTCCTCGTCCGACACCTTGCCGCCATTGGCGGTGATGATCAGGGCGAGCCGCTGGTCGACATCGGTGCCGGTGATGATGCGCCCGTTGACGATGGCGGTCGCCTTGCGGACATTGGGGTCGCTCTTGCCGAAGACGGTGACGTCCTCGGGCAGGTTCAGCTGCTGGGTGGCGACGCTTCCGTCATCGTCGCCCACGCTCTGGGCGGCGACCGGCTGCAAGCCGGCGGCCAGGACGGCGGAGGACAGGACAAGAGTGCGCAGGCTGACACGCGCGCCGCGGATCAGGCGGCTGGACGAGGAAACGGCAGGCAGCATCGTCGGCAATAATCTCCAATACGGTTCCGCGCCTGATGCACGGACCCGCCTTAACCGGCCCTGACGGGAGGACGAAGCCCGTTCCTTATATGCCAATATTGCGGAAAGCTAGCCGAAGCTGGAAACCGTTGCCCTTTCGCGCGTCGCCATTGGTCTGATAGTCGCGCCGCCAGGTGAAGCCCAGCGTCAGGCAGTCATCCTCATAGGCTATGCCCAGCCGGTGCCGGACGGGTTCATAGCCGTCCGACACGCTGACCGGATCCTCCTTCGCATCGGTCAGGTCGATTACGGTCGATCCGAACACCGACCAGAAGCGCGCGAACTGCACTCGTCCGCCCAGTCGCAATTCCTCGCGATCCTGCAAATCCTCCAGCGCCGCCTGCGCATTGCGGTTGAGCCGCAGATAGCCGACCGTCGCATAGGTCTTCTTGCTGCCGACCGTCGCGTCAATCTCGTTGCGGCGCACGGCGAGATTATCCTTGTCCAGCCGGTAGCGGTGGATCAGGCTCACGAAATTCTTGTAGCGAACGGTGGTGCGCCCGACGATGTCGGACGTGCGGTCGGACAGGCCCGTGCCGTCGGGCAGGATGCTTTCCTGCCGATCCAGGCGATAGCTTTGCCCGATGATGGCGCTCAGCGAGAAATTGGGCAGGTCCAGCCCATATTCCAGGCCATAGGTGATGCGCGAGCTGTCCTCGAACCGGTCATAGCCCGCGAAGCGGTTGAGCGCGAAGAGATTGCTGTCCTCCAGGTCGACCGCGCGCGCATCCTCATTGGGCAGCGACAGGTTGGCGAGGTGCGGCGACGCGACGATCTGCACGCGCGGGGCGATGCGTTGGACGCCGCCAAAGGCCTCCCCGACGAAGGGCCAGCGCATGTCCACCGCCGCCGCCGCGATGCCGCGCGCCTGCCAGCCCGGATCGCCCGCATAGCTGGCGACCGACGTCAGCGCATTGTCGCTGCTGTGATAGACGTCGCCGCGCAGATAGCCGGTGAAGGTCACTTCCTGCCCCAGGCCGGTCAGCGTGCGCAGATTCCATTCCGCGCCGGCGAAGGCGCGCTGTGTGTCTTGGCCCGCGGTGCGCGTGATCGCCAGCGTGTTCGCCTGCAGTTGCAGCGTGCCGCCCAGCCACGGGTCCTTCATCCGCAGCCGATAATCGATGACCGGCAGCGCAATCGGCGTCTGCCCCTGCGAATCGCCCTGGCGCAGCGTCTGGACCGCCCAGCCGCGGATCGAGAAATAGCTGTTCTCGCCGATGCGCTGCGCCCCGATGGTGGAGCGCAGCCGGTCCTCGCGGCTGATGTCGTAGCGGCGCAGGAAGGTGCGGTCGCTGGCGACCCGGATCGATCCGTCCAGGCTCCATTCGGGCGACAGCTGCATCGCGCCGGATGCGTCCAGATAGCCGCGCACATCCTTCTCGCTGTCGGCGCTGGTGGTGCCCGCGCTGCTGTCGCTGGTGGCGACGCGGCTGCCATGCGTGACATAGCCGGTGATCTGATAGGCGCCGCGATCGTAGAGATGGCGGAAATTCGCCTCCAGCATCGGCAGCGTGTCGGTATAGACATGCGGCGTGATCGTCAGGTCGCGATTGGGCGCCATCTTGAAATAATAGGGCAGCGCGACTTCGAAGCCATTGTTGCGGTCATAGCGCAGATTGGGGACCAGCAGGCCGCTGCCGCCATTGTCGCCGACCGGATGGCTGAAGCCCGGCAGCGGGATGAGCGGCAGGCCGAACAGCTCGATGGTGGCGTCGCGATAGCTTACCCGCTCGCGCGTCGGGTCATAGGTGACGCGCACCGCCTTGATCTGCCAGGTCGGCTCCTTGGGGCAACCCTCGCCATCCTCGACCGCGCAGCCGGTATAGGCGGCCCGTTCCAGCGTGTAGACGCCATTGGCCCGCGTGCCCTTGACCGCCGCCAGCCGCCCGCCCGACTGCAGCACCAGCAGCATATTGTCGACCGCGCCGTCCTTCAGCGTGTCGGTGACGTCGAACCGGTCGCCATAGGCGACATTGCCGTCGGGATCGGTGACGGAGACATTGCCCTGCGCTTCCACGCGGCCGCTGTTGCGGTCCCACACCACCTTGTCGG
Source organism: Sphingobium naphthae (assembly GCF_020782235.1). GTDB lineage: Bacteria > Pseudomonadota > Alphaproteobacteria > Sphingomonadales > Sphingomonadaceae > Sphingobium > Sphingobium naphthae. Next base: position 330,975 of record NZ_JAJGNO010000004.1, on the reverse strand, counting down.
CGCGCAGCCGGTTGTTTTCCCGCAGCAATTGCACATTGCCGCTCGCGGTGACGATCTCCGTCTCGCTATTATATTCCAGCGCATCGGCGGCGAAGCCGATCTGGTCCTCATTGTCGGGCACGGGCGCGTCGGGCGCGCTGATCGGGCTTTGCGGTTCGTTCAGTTCCTGCGCCAGCGCCTGCGGGCAGGCGGCGAGCGCCACCCCGCCCAGCAACAGGGCACGGATGGAAGCGCTGAAGGATGGAAAAGGCAAGGCGGTCTGCAAGCAATGGGCCTCTATGGACGGCGCGTCTGGCCTTCCCGCCTATCGCACTGCCGCCCCGTCCGCAATCGCCTGCCATGCATCGAACCGCGCAAAATCGGTCGAACGCCTTTGCCAGACCGGCCAAGCCACACTATCTGCCGGTAAGACAGCGCGGCGTCCCCCGCCGCGGCCGATAAGAGGAAAAGCGCCCAGATGGATATCCAGTTCAGCCCCACTCGTCCCGATGCCGACACTCTGGTCCTCGCCGTGCCCAAGGGCGGCGGGGACGCCTTGCCTTTGGCGGCGGCGGCGACCCTGGCGGCTGGCGCGGCGGCGTCGCGCTTCACCGGAGAGGCTGGAACGGGCTTTGAAAGCTTTGTCGAGGAAGGCGGCCGGACGCTGCGCGTGCTGCTGCTCGGCACCGGCGCGGGCAGCGCGCAGGACATGGAAAAGGCCGGCGGCGCGCTGGTCGCGAAGCTGGCGACCAGCGGCGCGACCCATGCCGCGGTCGAATTCACCGGCGAAGCGAAGGGCGAACTGGCGGCGCAGGTCGCTTTCGGCGCGCAACTGCGCAGCTGGCGCATCGACACCTATCGCACGCGCCAGAGCGAAAAGGCCAAGCCCACGCTCAAGACCGTCACCTTCGTCGTGACCGACGCCCAAGCCGCCTGGGACCGGCAGGCGGCCGTGGCGGCGGGCGTTGCCTTCACGCGCGAGCTGGTCGCCGAACCCGCCAACATCCTCTACCCCGAAAGCTTCGTCGAACGCTGCCGCCATCTGGAACAGCTGGGCGTCAAGATCACCGTCCTCGACAAGGATGCGATGACCCAGCTCGGCATGGGCGCGCTGCTGGGCGTCGCGCAGGGATCGGTGCGCGAGCCGCGCGTGCTGGCGATGGAATGGGACGGCACCGGCGGCGCGCAGGAAAAGCCGCTGGTCTTCATCGGCAAGGGCGTGACCTTCGACACGGGCGGCATTTCGCTCAAGCCCGGGGCCGGCATGGAGGACATGAAGTGGGACATGGGCGGCGCTGGCGCCGTCGCCGGTGCGATGAAGGCGCTCGCCGGGCGCAAGGCGAAGGCGCGCGTGGTCGGCATTTGCGGCCTGGTCGAAAACATGCCCGACGGCAATGCGCAGCGGCCCGGCGACATCGTCACCTCCATGTCGGGGCAGACGATCGAAGTGCTCAACACCGACGCCGAAGGCCGCCTGGTGCTGTGCGATGTCGTCACCTGGGCGCAGAAAACCTACAATCCTGACATGATCGTCGATCTCGCCACGCTGACGGGCGCGATGATCGTCGCGCTTGGCCATGAACATGGCGGTCTCTTCGCCAATGACGACGCGCTCGCCGATGCGTTGACGAAGGCCGGCCAGACGGTGGGCGAGAAGCTGTGGCGCTTCCCGCTGTCCGACGCCTATGACAAGCTGCTCGACAGCCCGATCGCGGACATGAAGAATATCGGCCCGCGCTTCGCCGGATCGATCACCGCCGCCCAGTTCATCAAGCGCTTTGTCGACGAAGGCGTCAAATGGGCGCATCTCGACATCGCCGGCATGGTCTGGTCGGACAAGCCCGGCGCGACCTGGGACAAGGGCGCGACCGGCTATGGCGTGCGGCTGCTCGACCGCTTCGTGGCCGACACGGTCGAAGGCTGACGCGTACCCGATGCAGGTCGACTTCTACCAGCTCAGCCGCGATCCCGTCGAAGGCGTGCTGCCCGCGATCGCCGGCCGCATCCTCGCGATGGGTGCGCGGCTGCTGGTGGTTGCGGGGGAGGGTGATCGCCTCGACCGGATCTCGCAGGGCCTCTGGGCGGGGCCGCCCGACAGCTTCCTCGCCCACGGCCGCGCCGGCGAGCGCGGGGAGGGGCACCAGCCGATCCTGCTGAGCGAGACATGCGACGCCGGCAACGGCGCGCGCCACATCGCGCTCGCCGACGGTCTCTGGCGCGAGGAAGCCCTGACCTTCGATCGCGCCTTCTACTTCTTCGACGCCGACACGATCGACGGCGCCCGGACAAGCTGGCGCACCCTCAGCAAGGCGGCCGACATCGAACCGCGCTTCTGGCGGCAGGAAGGCCGCAAGTGGGTGCAGGGGCCGTAGGCAAGGTCGAATAACGACCGGATGTGGCCACTAATCCCGCATCCTCCCCTCGCAGGGGAGGTGGCAGCACGCAGTGCTGACGGAGGGGTGTTCCCCTCTCGCTAGCGGGGACACCCCTCCGTCCGCGCTCCGCGTGCGACATCTTCCCTTAAGGGGAGGTTGGCTGGAAACCACCGAAACCGCCCTCTCGTAAAACATCACTCCCGGACACCCCGAGCCGCCCCCTCTTGCGGCCCGCGCCGGCCGCGTCTAAAGGGCGCGCAACTTTCCCACAGTCTGGAGTTACGAGGGCCATGGCCGTCACGCGCACCTTCTCGATCATCAAGCCCGACGCGACCCGTCGCAACCTGACCGGCGCGGTCACCAAGAAGCTGGAAGATGCTGGCCTGCGCGTCGTCGCCTCCAAGCGGATCCGCATGAGCCGCGAACAGGCCGAGGGCTTCTACGCCGTTCACAAGGAACGCCCCTTCTTCGCCGACCTTGTCGCCTTCATGATCTCCGGCCCGGTCGTCGTCCAGGTTCTGGAAGGCGAGGACGCCGTGAAGCGCAACCGCGACATCATGGGCGCTACCAACCCCGCCAATGCCGACGAAGGCACGATCCGCAAGGATTATGCCGAATCGATCGAAGCCAATTCGGTCCATGGCTCGGACAGCGAGGAAAATGCCGCGATTGAAATCGCCTATTTCTTCAAGCCCGAGGAAATCGTCGGCTGATCGCCGCCTGACTCGCTCAGGATGAACAGGGGCTGCCGCGAGGCGGCCCCTTTTTCTATGTGCCGGGCTTGTTGGCCAGCCGCCCCGCCGGCGTCCCGGCCCAGCGCCGGTCCAGCGCCTTTTGCGCGCCAGCGGCGGTGACGGTGTCGACCAGCGACAGGCCGCGCAGGCTCAGGCGATGACCCGCCAGCCAGCGGCCGGTAATGCCATAGCCGATGTCGTAAAGCGCGGCGCTCTCGTGCGGCTCGCCATCGACCACGAAGCGCGTGACGATCGCCACCGGCAGCTTTTCGTCGCCCACGCTGTCATCGGGCAGCTTCGCCGTCTCCCGCGCCTGCTTGAGCCGATCGGCGAACCAGTCCGCCTCGATGCGCGGCTCGCCGGTGGTGTCGACCGGCGTCAGCCCCAGCGCCTTGGGAAACAGGATGGTCTGGCTTTGCACGACTTGCGACGGGTCGGTCGGGCGCAGGCGGATGCGGTCGCCCTCCACTGAATCGGCATGCAGCACCAGCCGCGCCGCGCGCACGGACGCGGCCTGGCTCTCCGCGGCCTTCTCCGCGCGCGTTTCCTGCTTGTCCGACCAGTTGATATAGAGCGTCAGCGCCGAAATCGTCACCGCCAGCACCGCAATGCCTTCGCCCAGCGTGATCCAGCGGCGGCGGATCGCGGCGGCCTCCTTGGCCCGCGCTTCCTGGGCCGTTTCGCTGGTCGCTTCCGGTTCGTCCATCATCGTCACACCGTCTGCGGCGGGCTTTCGAAGCGGTCGATCACCCAATCCTCGGCCTGCGCGCCGCCGATCCATTCCTGCATCCAGGGATGGGCGATGATCGCGCGCATATAGCCCTCGGCGAAGCGCGCGACCGGCAGCTGATAGGTGATGAAGCGCGTGACTACCGGCGCGAACATGATGTCGGCCGCGCCGAATGCGCCGAACAGGAAATCGCCTTCGCCGCCATAACGGGCGCGCGCCTGCGCCCACAGCTCCATGATCCGCGCGATGTCCTGCGCCACGCCCTCGGATGGCGGGACGGGGTCGTAGATCTGCCGGATGTTCATGCTGTGCTCGCGGCGCAGCGGCGCGAAGCTGCTGTGCATCTCCGCCGCCATGGATCGGGCCATGGCGCGCGGTGCCGGATCGGCCGGCCAGAATATGTCGCCGCCGCTCTTTTCATTGAGATATTCGACGATCGCCAGGCTGTCCCACACGACGATGTCGTCGCCGTCCCACAGGATCGGTACCTTGCCCGAGGACGGCGCAAACTCGTCGCCCTCGCGCCGCTTCTCCCACGCCTCGTCGTAGAGCGGCACGACAACTTCCTCGAAGGGCAGGCCGGACAGCTTGCAGGCCAGCCAGCCGCGCAGCGACCAGCTGGAATAGGCCTTGTTGCCGATAAAGAGCTTCATCATGCCCCTTCTTAGCCGCGGGTCCGCTCCCAAGTCGAGGAGGAAGCGAAGCCATTTATGGCCATGGGGTGCCTCGTTTATGTCAAGCTCCCTTGACAACCGCCCTTGATGGTGTCAATGACGCTTTACATCACCTCAAGGAGATTGGCCATGTCCTCATCCCCGCAAGCGCGCGGACGGCGCTCCATCCTCGTCTGGTGCCTCGCTTTATGCGCGGCGATGATCGTCGCCGGCCTGGTGATCCACAGGTTTGACCCTGGATGGGCCGGCACGCTGGCCATCATGCTGGCCGCCACCGGCATGACCATCCCGATCATATTGGCAGTCGAACGATCCGCTCGCTTCGAAGGCTGCCTGTCGCCGGCCATGGCCCGCTATAACCGGCGCATGATCGCGGGCAGCCTTCTCTATACGCTCGGCCTGTTCGTCGCAGTCTACGCCTATAAGAACTGGCATCCGCAGGGCGCGCTGCTCTGGGGCTTGGCCATGTTGCCCGCGCTGGGCGCGCTGGCGATGGTCGCCGCCATGGCGCGGCTGCTGGTCGAGGAACAGGACGAATATCTGCGGCTGAAGCTGGCGCAATCCGCGCTGTTCGGCACCGGCGCGCTGCTGGTGCTGGCGACGGTCTGGGGTTTTCTGGAGCAGTTCCGGCTCGTGCCCCATGTGCCCGCCTGGGCGGCGATCCCGGTCTTCGCCATCGCCATCGGCCTGTCGCGCTGCTTCAACTGGGCGCGCGCGTGAAGAATCGGCTGAGGCTGCTGCGAGCCGAGCGCGACTGGAGCCAGGGTGAACTGGCGACTCGCCTTGGCATCTCGCGTCAGAGCGTCAACGCGATCGAAACGGGCAAATATGATCCCTCCCTGCCGCTCGCCTTTCGCATCGCCGACTTGTTCGCGCTCAGAATAGAGGATATTTTCCTGCGCGACGAAGAAGGAGCGGGGGAATGAAACTGGTGCGCGCCGGTGCGGCGACCATATTGTGCCTCGCCGCGCTATGGGGTGCGGCGCATATCGGCCTGCTCCCTTCCGCGCTGGGTTTGCGCCCCGAACGGCTTTCCGCCGGTCCTGCTGCGCTCATGCCGCCGGCTCGCATCCACTGGCGCATGCCGATCCTGCGCTGAACGCGTCAGGCGAAGAGCAGCCGGTCCTCATCCCCCATCGCCTGGATCAGCCCCACCGGGCCGCCCGCTGCCACACCCTGCGGCAGGTCGGCCGCCGTCAGCCCGGCCAGGGCCATGCCGCTCTGGCACGCGATCAGGCGCACGCCCAGCGCCAGCGCGTCGGCCAGCAGCGCCGCCAGCTCCGGCAGGCCCGCCGCCGCGTGCGCGGCGTCACGCGGCGCAGCGATAGGCGCCCGCAGCAGCGCCACGGCATCGAGTTGCAGGAAGAGCGTCGCCGCTCCGCCCAGCGCCGCCTGCGCCGCCGCCAGCACCAGCGCGCCGCGCAAGCGTTCGGCATCCGGCGTCGCGACGATGATCGTCAGGGCGCGCATAATTCCATCGCACAGCCCGGGCAGGCCGGGTCCTTGGCGACATCCAGCGTCCGGAACCGCATCGACAGCAGGTCCGCGATCAGCAGCTTGCCCGCCATGTCCGTGCCGAACGGAACCAGGGCGCGGATCAGCTCCAGCGCCGCCAGGCTGCCGATCGTGCCAGTCAGTGCGCCGATCACGCCGGTTTCGGCGCAATTGCGCTCCGGCGCATCTTCGGGATCGCCGACCAGGCAGCGATAGCAGGGCTTGTTCGCTTCCCAGCCGCGATAGGTGGCGATCTGCCCTTCGAACGGGCCAACCGCAGCCGACACCAGCGGAATGCGCAGCCGCTGCGCCGCGTCGGCGACGATCAGGCGCGTCGCGAAATTGTCGCACCCGTCCAGCACCGCGTCGGCTTCGCGCAGCATCAGGTCGGCATTGCCGGCATCGATGCGCGCGTTGATGGGGATCAGCTTCACATCGGGATTGATGCGCGCCACCGCCGCCATCGCCGCTTCCGCCTTGGGCGCGCCGACATCGTCGGTCCCGAACAGGATTTGCCGCTGCAGGTTCGAAAGTGCCACGGCATCGTCGTCGATCACGCGGATCGTGCCGACCCCGGCTGCGGCCAGGTAGAGGATGGCAGGGCTGCCGATGCCGCCGGCGCCGATCACCGCCACGTCGGCGCCCAGCAGCCGCGTCTGGCCCGCTCCGCCAATCTCCCGCAGCACGATATGCCGCGCATAACGCTCCAGTTGCGCGTCGGTCAGCGTCATGGCGCGTCCGACCAGAGGAAGCGGACCTGCGACCGCATCCAGTGCGGCTCGGCCGTGCCGCTCTTGGGGTAGGAGCCCTGCAGCGATCCCAGCACGCGCTTGCTGACGAATCGCTCGACCTCCGGGCAGCGCGCATTCACCGGCGCGATCTTCAGCGGCTTGCCCTCGCCCGACAGCAGGAACAGCATGTCGATCTCCAGCAGGTTCGACCCCTCATAGGGCACCGCGCCGCCGCATTCGCCCTTGCGATACAGGCGCGCCACATCCTCCGACCAGCGGGGCGAAATCTTGCGCCCCAGCCATCCGTCGATCACCGGCACGCTGCTCAGGTCCTGCGGCATCGGCGGCATCGCCGCGGGCGCGGGCGTCGCGGCCAGCATCAGGGCAAGCAATATCGTCATGGCCTCACACTCCCGTCGATCCAAAGCCGCCCTGTCCCCGGGCGGTGTCGTCCAGACTATCGACTTCCGCAAAGCTGGCAAGCTGGACCGGCGCGACCACCAGCTGGGCGATGCGGTCGCCTCGCGCGATGGTGAAGGGCTCCTCGCCCAGGTTGATGAGGATGATCTTCAATTCGCCGCGATAATCCGCGTCGATCGTGCCTGGCGTATTGGGCAGGCTGATGCCGTGCTTGAGCGCCAGGCCCGATCGCGGCCGCACCTGCACCTCATAGCCTTCGGGGATCGCCATGGCAAAGCCGGTGGCGACGGCGTGACGACCGCCCGGCTGCAGCACCAGCGCCTCGGCCGACACCACGTCCATGCCTGCGGCATGGGCAGTGGCATAGGCAGGCACGGGCAATCCTTCTCCATGCGGCAGGCGCTTGAGCTGGATTTCAATCGGAGGAAGCGGAGAGGGCATGGGCGACCTTTTCGATGAGCTTGTCGGCCACGGCCTGCTTGGGCAGGCTCGGCCAGGATTCGATGCCCCGCGCGCTGACGATCTGCACGGCATTGACGTCGCCGCCCATGACGCTGGAACCGGGCGGGCCCGACACGTCGTTGGCGACGATCCAGTCCGCGCCCTTCTTCGCCAGCTTGGCCTGGGCGTGCTCGGCGATCGTCTGCGTCTCGGCGGCAAAGCCGACCAGCAGGGCGGGGCGGCGGGCGTGGCGCCCCAGCGTCGCCAATATATCGGGATTTTCGACCAGCATGAGCGGCGCTGGCGCGCCCGACCCATCCTTCTTGATCTTCTGCTCGGCCGCGTCCGCCGTGCGCCAGTCGGCGACCGCTGCCACCATGATCGCCACGTCGGCGGGAAGCGCCGCCTCCACCGTCGCCAGCATTTCCCGCGCCGTCTCCACATCGACTCGCGTCACGCCCGCGGGCGTCGGCAGATGCACCGGCCCCGCCACCAGCGTCACCCGCGCACCCGCCTGCGCGGCGGCGGCGGCGATGGCGAAGCCCTGCTTGCCCGATGATCGATTGGCGATGTAGCGAACCGGGTCGATCGGCTCATGCGTCGGCCCGGCGGTGACGAGGACATGGCGCCCGCTCAGATTATCCTTCCGCGCCGCCCCTGCCGAAGGGCGTTCCTGTCCCGACGCAAGCGACAGCGCCGCAAACGGCTCGGCCGGCACGGACGAGAGCATGCGCTCGATCTCCGCCACGATCGCCTCCGGCTCGGGCAGTCGCCCCTTGCCATATTCGCCGCAGGCCATCTCGCCGTCGTCGGGCTCCATCACCTGCACGCCATCGGCGCGCAGCACGGCCAGGTTGCGCTGGGTGGCCTTGTGGTGCCACATGCGCACATTCATCGCCGGCACCGCCAGCACGGGCTTGTCGGTGGCGAGCAGCAGCGTCGTCGCCAGATCGTCCGCGATCCCGTTCGCCATCTTCGCCAGGATATTGGCCGTCGCCGGCGCGACCACCACCAGCTCCGCCTGCCGCGACAATTGGATATGCCCGATCTCGTGCTCGGCCTTCAGGTCGAACAGGTCATCGAACACCTGGTCCTCGGTCAATACGCCAAGGCTCAGCGGCGTCACGAACTGCTTGGCGCTCTCCGTCAGCACGACACGCACCGCAATCCCCCGCCTGCGCAATCCGCGCACCAGCTCCAACGACTTGTAAGCGGCGATACCGCCGGAAATGATGAGCAGGACGCGCTGGGTCATAGGGCTAGCAACCGCTTGAGACCGGCAGACAGGACATGCCGATCGTCTCCATGGAGATGGCCGATCGGGGCGAGGTCCGCAATCTCCACCGTATAGAGCTTCATCCGGATCTTGCACGGTTTGTGCAACCCCGCATCCTCCAGCCGCGTGACCGGCAAGTCCCCTTGCCAGGGCTGAGCATCCTCGCGCGTGATCATCGCCACGATGGCGACGCCCGTCGCCTTGTTGGCTTCTGCGGACGACAGAACGACCACCGGGCGCTTTCGACCGCCCTGCCGCTCGACGAAAGGGACATGGACCACCGCCACATCATGGGGACGCAAGGATGGCCCGTTCACAGGTCCGCCCAATAGGCATCTTCGCGCGGGTCATTCCACTCGGGCATCTGGGTCTGGAGGAATTGCGTCCATTCAAGGTCCGCTTCCTCGATCCGGGTCAGGATGGCGCGACCATCCTCCACTGCAAAGGCCACCTGATCCCCAGCTTTGAGGCCGAGAGCCTGCCGGACATCACGCGGGATCGTGACCTGATGCTTGACCGTGAGTTTCCCGCTTTTCATGCATGGTAAAGTAATACCGTATTACCTTCCTCGCAAGTCACAGCAACTGCGCGCCCCACATCGCGCCAGCCCCTGCCGCCGCCGCGATCGCCGCGACCAGTGCATAGCGCCAGCCGCCGCCGACGCGGATCAGCTTCACTTCGGTCAGCGGGGGCGGGGGCGGGGCGCCGCCTTGTTCGGGGAAGGCGTCCTCGATCCGCTTGATGAGGCCCGGCAGGCGCTGGAGCGTCCGCCAGTTTTCGATCAGCGTGTCAGCCGCCTTGGCCTCCGGCCCCAGTTCGTCGCGCAGCCAGCCCTTCACATAGGGCCCGCTGGTCTCCCACATGTTGATGTCGGGATCGAGCCTGTGGGCCACGCCCTCCACCATCACCATCGTCTTCTGCAGCAGCAGCAGGTGCGGCTGGGTCTGCATGTCGAAGTCGCGGGTGATGGCGAACAGGCCGTCCAGCATGCCGCCGACCGACAATTCGCTCGCCGCCTTGCCGCGCATCGGTTCGCCCACTGCGCGCAACGCGGTCGCGAACTCGGCGACATTATGATGGGGCGGCACATATTGCGCCTCGAAATGGATTTCCGCGACGCGCTTGTAGTTGCCGGTGATGAGGCCGTAGAGGATTTCCGCCAGCCACATGCGCGCGCGCCGGTCGATCCGGCCCATGATGCCGAAGTCGATGGCGACGATCTCGCCGCTCGCCGTCACGAACAAATTGCCCTGATGCATGTCGGCGTGGAAGAAGCCCTCGGCGATCGCCTGCCGTAGGAACGCGTTGACCAGGCGGGCGGCCAGGTCCTTGAGGTTGTGGCCGGCGGCAATCAGCGCGGCGCGATCGGCGATCTTGATGCCGTCGATCCATTCCATCGTCATGACCTTGCCGGTCGTGCGATCCCAGTCGATGGCGGGAATGCGGTAACCCGGCATCGCTTCCATCGCTTCGGCCAGTTCCGACGCGGATGCCGCCTCGCGCCGCAGGTCCAGTTCGCGCGCGGTCCAGCGCTTCATGTTGGCGATCACCAGGCGCGGGCGCAGCCGGGCGATCTCGCCGCCCAGCTGCTCGACATGGGCGGCCGCCCATTCATAGGTCTGGATGTCGCGATTGAACTGGTCGATCACGCCGGGGCGGATCACCTTGACCGCCACGTCGCGGCCATCGGTCGTCAGCGCGCGATGCACCTGCGCGATGGATGCCGCGCCCACCGGGCCTTCGTCGAAGCGGGCGTAAAGCGCTTCCAACGGCCGGCCGAAACTCTGCTCGATCTGCGCGCGGATCGTCTCGAACGGCACCGGCGGCAGCGCGTCCTGCAAGCGCAGCAGGTCGTTGGCCGCTTCCTCGCCGACCAGGTCGGGCCGCGTCGCCAGCGTCTGGCCCAGCTTGATCGCCGCCGGGCCGATCGCCTGGAAGGCGTCGGCATAGCGCGGCTGTTTGGGCACGCGCGCGCCCAGCCGAGCGATGCGCACCAGCCGGCGCACCGGAGCGGGCGTCAGCGGATCGCGCTCGATCCCGCGCAACGCGCCATGCCGCGCTAATATGCGCCCCCATTTCAGGAGCCGCCAGATATGCGTGATGTGGGCGGTCATGCTTACTCTAGCCCCTCCCTTTTAAAGGAGGGGTTGGGGAGGGTGCGCCGGGTGAGCGGCGCTTCTGCCGATGCCAGAGGGGGCAAGCGTGCTTCGCTCGTCCCTACCCCAACCCAACGCCTGAAGGGGAGGGGCTCGATCGGAAAATCCATCAGATTTTCCACCCGCTGTGGATGGCCACCAGGCCCCCCAATATCGGCTCGACCTTGGTGTTCACGAACCCTGCCTCACGGATCATGCCTTCGAACTGGGGCATGGGCGGGAAGCGACGGATCGACTCGATCAGATAGCGATAGCTGTCGGCATCATTGGCGAACAGCTTGCCGAGGTGCGGCACCAGCTTGTGCGAATAGACGTCATAGACATCCGAAAAGCCGGGCCAGGTGGTGGTGGAAAATTCCAGGCAGAAGAAGCGGCCGCCATATCGGAGCACGCGGTGCGCTTCCTGCAGCGCCTTGTCGATATGAGTGACGTTGCGGATGCCGAACGCGATCGTGTAGGCGTCGAATTCCCGGTCGCCAAAGGTCAGTTGCTCGGCATTCTGCTCCGACCAGATCAGGCCTTCATACCCCTTCTTCTGCGCGCGCTCGACACCTACGGCCAGCATTTCGGGATTGATGTCCGATACCGTTACCTGCGCGCCATGGCGGTGCATGCGGAACGCGATGTCGCCGGTGCCCCCCGCCATGTCCAGTATCTGCTCGCCCGCGCGCGGCTTCACGCGGCGGACGAACTGGTCCTTCCACAGCCGATGCGCGCCGCCCGACATCGCATCGTTCATCAGGTCATATTTGGCCGCGACATTGGAAAAGACCGCGCGGACCATGCCCGCTTTCTCGGCGGCATCGACGTCGCGATAGCCGAAGGATGCTGTTTCGCTCATGGGCTTCGCTCTAGCCGCAGTTGCCCCGCCATGCCAGCGCGAAGGCAGCGGCGGGGGGAACGTTTCGCCTGCGTCATTCATTCCTCCTCCCGATGCAAGAAGGGGGAGCTTCGCCATGCGCCGACCTGTCCATTTCGCGGTCGCCTTGGCCGCGCTGCTCTGCATGGCGCAGGCCGCGCCGCGCACCGCCGCGCCGCCGCTCAGCCCCCAGCAAATCTACGGCCCCTTGTTCGAAGCGGTGCAGGGCCAGCGCATCTTTCCCGATGGCAAGACCTTCGTCGATGCGGTGCCCAAGGATGATCCCGCCGTCATCGTCGAGGCTTATCGGCAGGCGCGCCCGCAGGGCCAGGCACTGCGCGATTTCGTCCTGCGGCATTTCAGCGTTCCCGGGTCGCAAGCGCCGCAGGCCCAGGGGCTGCGCGATCATATCCGCGCGCTCTGGCCGCACCTCACGCGCCCGGCGCTTGAGCCGCCGGCGGGATCATCCGCGCTGGCGCTGCCCGCGCCGTATGTCGTGCCGGGCGGCCGCTTCCGCGAAATCTATTATTGGGACAGCTATTTCACCATGCTGGGCCTCCAGGCGGACGGGCAGCAGCATCTGATCGATTCGATGCTGGTCGATTTTGAAAGCCTTGTCGCGCGCTACGGCTTCATCCCCAACGGCACGCGCACTTATTATCTCGGGCGGTCGCAGCCGCCATTCCTGGCGCTGATGGTCGATCTCGCCAGCCAACCGGACGATCCCCGTCACCTCGCCGCCTTGCGCGCCGAACATGCGTTCTGGATGCGCGGCAGCGAACAGGCCGCAGGCAGCGGCGCTGCCCTGCGCGTCGCGCGCATGCCCGACGGCGCGTTGCTCAACCGCTATTGGGATGACAGGCCGGGCCCGCGCGACGAAAGCTGGGCGGAGGATGTGGCGACCGCGCGGGACAGCAACCGGGACAAGGCGGAGGTCTATCGCCACCTGCGCGCCGGGGCCGAGAGCGGCTGGGACTTCTCGTCCCGATGGCTGAAGGATCCCCGGCGGCTGTCGACCATCCGCACCACCGACATCGTGCCGGTGGATCTCAACAGCCTGTTGTGGCGGCTCGAAACCAGCATCGCCGGGCGCTGCGCGGCGGCGGGCGACCAGGCCTGCGCGCGGCGATTCGATTCGCTGGCGCAGGCGCGCAAGGCGGCGATCGATCGCTGGCTGTGGCAGCCCACCGCCGGACGCTATGCCGATTGGGACAGGCGGACGCAAAAGGCCACCGGCATCCTGTCCGCCGCCACCCTGTTTCCCCTGTTCGTCGGCCTCGCGGACCAGCGCCAGGCCGATGCCGTCGCCCGGCTGACTGAAGCCCAGTTGCTGGGGCAGGGCGGTCTGCGCACCAGCTTGATCGCCAGCGGCCAGCAATGGGACAGCCCCAATGGCTGGGCGCCGCTGCAATGGGTGGCGATCGACGGGCTCGCCCGGACTGGGCACGCGGCCTTGGCGCGGGAGATTGCGCGCCGCTGGATCGGCACCGTGACCGCCGCATTTCGCGAGACCGGCAAGATGCTGGAGAAATATGATGTGGAGCAACGCAAGCCCGGCGGCGGCGGCGAATATCCGCTGCAGGATGGGTTCGGCTGGACCAATGGCGTGACCGCCGCGCTGCTCGATCGTTGGCCCGATCTCGATCCCGACGCCCCTGTTGCGCCCGCCCGCTAGACCTTACATGACACGCCATGCCCGAACTTCCCGAAGTCGAAACCACCGTCGCCGGCCTGCGCTCCGTCCTGCAGGGCAGCGTGCTGACGCGAGTCGAGCCGCGCCGCGCCGACCTGCGCTTTCCCATTCCCGTCGACCTGCGCCAGCGGATGACGGGCGCGAGGGTCACGGGCCTGTCGCGGCGCGCCAAATATGGGCTGGTCGAAACCGACCGTGGCGACATGATGATCTTCCACCTCGGCATGTCCGGTCGCTGGCGGATCGACCCGACGGACATTGGCGCGCACGACCATCTGCTGGTCGAAACCGATCAGGGACGGCTGCTCTCGCTCAATGATCCCCGGCGCTTCGGCTCGCTCGATCTGGTGCGGGCCAACGCCTGGACCGGCTATGCGCCCTTCATGCGGATGGGCCCCGAACCGCTTGGCCCCGACTTTACCGCCGCGACCCTGGCGGCCGCGCTTGCAGGCAAGGCCACGTCGATCAAGGCTGCCCTGCTGGACCAGCGCATCGTCGCGGGTCTGGGCAATATCTATGTCTGCGAAGCGCTCAACATGGCCGGCATCGCGCCCACCCGCGCCGCCGGCCGGATCGGCCGCGCCCGGCTCGCGCTGCTGGTCGACGCGATTCGCGATGTGCTGACCGCGGCGATCGTCGCGGGCGGATCGACGCTGCGCGATTATGCCCGCCCCGATGGCGAACTGGGCTATTTCTCCAAACAATGGCGCGTCTACGGGCGGGAAGGACAGGTCTGTCCCTGCGGCGGCACGGTGCGGCGGCGCGTGGATGGCGGCCGGTCGACCTTCTACTGCCCGACATGCCAGAAATAGCGCGGCCCGAATCCGTTGACGCCGACCCGGATACTCTGTAAGGGGCGCACCTTCACGAGGCATGTCGGCAGTTCGGCGGGCCTCTTCCCGAGATTTGACGAGAACCGAGGAATAGAATGGCCAATACGCCGCAAGCCAAGAAGCGCATCCGTCGCAACGAGCGTCGCGCCGCGATCAATGGCGCCCGCATCAGCCGGATCCGCACCCTGGTGAAGAAGGTGGAAGCCGCCATCGTCGCCGGCGACAAGGAAGCCGCCGCCACGGCGCTGCAGACCGTTCAGCCCGAACTGGCGCGCGGGGTCGCGCGCGGCGTGCTGCACAAGAATACGGCCGCCCGCAAGTTCGGCCGCCTGACCAAGGCCGTCAGCGCGATCGCCTGACACCCTGCTCAAGGGATGGTGAAGTAGAAGCCCGCTCCGGATCGCTGGAGCGGGCTTTTCATCGTTGATTAACGCCTCTGTCATCTTTGGCATCCGCGCACTTCCCGCGATTCGACGCGCTGCACGCAAAATTCTGTCATCTAAATGACTGTAATATTGCAATAAAATAATCAGTCGGCCTTTTCCGCGGCTTTGCTGAGTCAACGCCTTTATTTCATTTTTTTGAAGTGGCGCGGCCTTGATCCGGCGAAGCGGGCCTGTCTATTTTGACCCTCCGGCCGCCACTCGAATCGCTTGGCGGCGGCCGTCATTAGGTCAGATGATGCAAGATGCCCGGAAAGGCAGGGGCTTTTCCGGATAGCCATTCTTGCGCCGTTCGGACCGATATGGGGGGTCGGTTATATTATGAAGGGCAAGGCGGCGGTGGTTGGACGGCAGGCTATGGAAATTCAGGATGTTACGGGCCTGGACGCTGCCTGGACCGCGATCCGCGCCGGTCTGCGGCGGGATCTGGGCGCGCGTCTGTTCGACCAGTGGCTGAAGCCTGCGCGCCTGGGTGACTATTGCCCCGAATCGCAGACGCTCGACCTGCTGGTCGCCACCGACTTCAGCGCCAATTTCGTGTCCGGCCAATTTGGCGACCGGTTGCGCATGGCGTGGCGCAGCGCAGGGGTGGGTGTGCGCGAGGTGCGGGTCCGCCGCGCGCCCGACGCCACCGGTCCGCGCCTGCTGGAAGTCGTGCCGGCCAGCGATCCTGTCGACGTGGCGGCCGAATCGCCGGTCGCCTCCAATTTCCAGCCGCGCCATGACCTCGACAGCTTTGTCGTGGGCGACACCAATCGCCTGGCCTGGTCCGCGGCGCAGGCGATGGCGGGCGAGGCGCAGCCGCGCTTCACCCCGCTCTTCATCCATGGCGGCACCGGGCAGGGCAAGACGCACCTGCTGCACGGCATCGCGGCCGCCTTCTCTGCGCATTCGCCCGCCGCCCCGGTCCTCTACATGTCGGCCGAGCGCTTCATGATGGAATTCGTGAATGCGATGCGCGCCAATGAGACCATGGCCTTCAAGGCGCGCCTGCGCGCCGCGCGGCTGCTGCTGATCGACGACATTCAGTTCATCGCGGGCAAGGGATCGACGCAGGAGGAGTTTCTCCACACGATCAACGACCTGATCGATTCTGGCGCGCGCATAGTCGTGACCGCCGACCGGCCGCCGCAGATGCTCGAATCGATCGACGCCCGCATCCTCTCGCGGCTCGCGGGCGGGCTGGTGGCGGATATCCGCGCGGCCGATCTCGACCTGCGCCTCGCCATCCTCGAATCGAAGCGGGCGGTCGCCGGCGATCCGCCCGTGCCCGACATGGTGATCGATTTCCTCGCCCGCTCGATCCGCTCGAATGTGCGCGAGCTGGAAGGGGCGTTCAACAAGCTGGTCGCCTATGGCCAGCTGACCGGCCGCGCCATCGATCTGGATTTCGCGCAGCAGATGCTGGCCGATGCGGTTCGGGCCAATGCCCGGCGCATCACGGTCGACGAAATCCAGAAGGCCTGCGCGGCCCATTTCAAGATCGACCCGGCCGAAATGCGCTCCAAGCGGCGCGCCCGCGCGGTGGCGCGCCCGCGGCAGGTCGCCATGTATCTGGCCAAGAAGATGACGCCGCGCTCGCTGCCGGAAATCGGCCGCATCTTCGGCGGCCGCGATCACAGCACCGTGATCCACGCCGTGCGCACGATCGAGGCGCTGCGCGAAACCAGCCCGGACATGGACGCCGACATCCGCGCGCTCCAGCGCCAGCTGGAGGGCTGACGCGCCCTCTGGCGCCGCGCGCCTGATCGGCTAGGCTGGCGGCCATGATTCGCCAGCTCGCCCTGATCCTCGCCGCCTTCCTTTCCGTCTCCCCGGCACATGCGCAGACGCCGCCGGTTCCGGTCGCCGACCCCGCCGACGTGCGCGTGCTGATGCAGACGGACAAGGGCCCGATCGTCATCGCCGTGCATCAGGGCAAGGCGCCGGTGACCGCCGCCAACTTCCTCCAATATGTCGATCAAAAGCGGTTCGACGGAACCGCTTTCTACCGCGGCGTCGGCGCGCCCGATTATGGCTTCGTGCAGGGCGGCGCGCAAAATGATCCCAAGCGCATCCTGCCGCCGATCGCGCATGAGCCGACCAGCCGGACGGGCCTGGTGCATGATGACGGCGCCCTGTCGATGGCCCGCTATGCGCCCGGCAGCGCGACCGGCGACTTCTTCGTCGTGCTCGGCCGCATGCCGTCGATGGATGCGCATCCCGATGCGCCGGGCGACAATCAGGGCTTTGCCGTCTTCGCCCATGTGGTCGAAGGGCTGGATGTCGTCAAAGCCATCCTCGCCGCGCCGAAATCGCCGACCAAGGGCGAAGGGGTGATGAAGGGACAGATGCTCGAGGCCCCCGTCACCATCGTCAGCGCCCGCCGCGCGCCCTGACCTGGGCGCGTCAGCGGGTCGTTGCGTCCCGCTGGTCCAGAATGCGCGCCACGCCCATGTCGGCGGTGACATTGCCCACGGTGCGGAAGATGTCGGGCACCGTCTCCACCGCCAGCAACAGCGGCAACGCTTCGACAGGGACGCCCATCGCCAGGCAGATCGGGCCGGTGGTGGTGAAGAAGGTGATCTGGCTGGGAAGCCCCACCGCCGCCAGGCTGACGATCGCCGCGACCAGAACGCCCAGAATCAGCTGCGTCGCGCCCAGGTCCACGCCGTTCATCGCCGCGACATAGAGGGCGACGCCCAGATTGGCCGGCGGGCTGGTGATGCGGAACAGCGATATGGCGAGCGGCAGCACGATCGATCGGCTCGTTTCCCGCACCGCCAATGGCCCATCGCTCGCCTGGATCATGGCGGGCAGCGACGCGATCGAGCTTTGCGTCGAAAAGGCGATGGCCTGCGCCGGGAAGACGGCGCGGGCGAAGCGGCCGGGCCCGATCCGCCCCAGCAGCACCGCCAGCGGATAGACCAGCAGCGTCACCAGCAGGCACAGGGCCACGATGAACGCGATATAGTGGAGCAGCGCGCCTGCGGTCGCCAGCCCGGAACGCGCGCCCGCCACCAAAGCCAGCGCGAAGACACCCGCCGGCGCCAGCCACAGCACCCAGTTCACCACCACCAGCAGCGCGTCGGCCAGCGCCTGGAACAGGCCGGTGAGCTGCGCTCGCCGGTCGGGCGCGATGCGCGTCACGGCAAAGCCGAAGACGAGCGCGAACAGCACGATCGCGACGACCTGCCCCTCGGCGGCGGATTTGAGCGGATTGACCGGGATGAACCCCAGCAGCCACTCGGCGGACGGTCGGACGTCGGGCACTTCGCTGACCGGCCCCGCCCCGGCGAGCGCGCCGACGGCGCCGCTCGGCACGGGCCAGAGAGCCAGCAGTAGCGGGCCCGCCAGCGCGGCGACGCTCGCTGCGCCAACCAGCAGCATCGCGAACAGGCCGATCGCGCGCCCGGCCAGGCCGTTGCTGCGCGCAGTCGTGGCCGCCTGGGCGATGCCGGTCACCAGCAGGGCGAAGATCAGCGGGATCAGCGGCATCTGAAGGCCACCTAGCCACGCCTTTCCGATCGGCTGCGCCACGCTGACGATAGAGGCATCCCAGGCGCCGCCCCATTCGGCGAGCAGGATGCCGCAGCCAAGGCCCGCGACCAGCGCGATCAGGATGCGGACGGTCAGCGACATGGGCTCAGCTCTTCCTTCTCATGGTCCGCATGAGCGATGTAACGGATCAGGAGCGATGAAGCCGCCAGCCTAGATTCATTCCGCGAAGCTGCGCGGCGCGGGATCGACGATGGTGAAGCTGCCGGCGCCCACTTCGGAGACTTCGAGCGCGCGCTCGGCAACGCCGCTGCGGGTGAAGCGGAACGCGCCATCGATGCCGGAAAAGCCGCCCGCATCGCGCAGACGCGCGGCGGGGAAGGGCGCGCCGGGCTTCCACTGCTGGGCGATCCGCACCGTCAGCAGCACGGCGTCATAGCCCAGCGAGGACAGGCGGAAGGGCGCCGATCCGTAGCGCGCGCGATATTTGGAGACGAGCTGGCGATAAAGGCCGTCCGAAACGCTGGCGAACCAGGCGCCGCGCAGCGCCGGGTTGCTGGCGAGCGACGGCTCCGCGTTCCACAATTCGGTGCCCAGCAGCCTTGCGCTGCCGCCGCCATTCTTGCGCAGGATCGGCGCCACCTGCAACGCGACGCGGCCGGAATCGGCGATCAGCAGCGCGTCATAGCTGGAGGAGGCCTGCAGCTTCTTGACCGCTGCGGAAATCGATCCGGCCGACCGGTCGAAGGTCTGCATCGACACCACGGTGCCGCCCGCTTGCTCGACCGCGCGCAGCATTGCATTGCCGGCCCGCTCGCCATAGGTGCCGCGCGGCACCAGCGCGCCGAACTGGCTCAGGCCCTTCGACTTGGCGAAGTCGACCACGCGCTCGATCGACTGGTTGGGATTATAGCCCATGATGTAGACGCCGTTGCCCGCGACGCTGCTGTCGTTGGAGAAGCTGATCACCGGCACATTGGCGCGCGCGGCGATCGGCCCGACGATGCGCGCATCCTCTGCCAGCAACGGCCCCAGGATCAGGCGATTGCCGTCGGCGAGCGCCTTTGTCGCCGCCGCCGCCGCGCCCAGCGCGGTGTCATAGGTGGTGATGCGCACCTTGTCGGTCTTGGTGTCGAGCAGGGCGAGCGTGGTGGCGTTGGCGATCGACTGGCCCACACCCGCATTGGCGCCGCTCATCGGCACCAGCAGCGCGACGCGATGGCGCGCGGCGTCGGTGGGCAGGCCCTGCACCACTTCGGGCGTGGTCGGCCGGGTCGGCGCCGTGGGCGTGGTGGGCGCGGGGGCCTTGGGAACGATGGACTGACAGGCGGCCAGGAACAGCGCCGCCCCCATGAAGGCGATGCGCGCACCGCGCTGCATCGAAGCGAAGATGTTCGCTTGCCGGGGGGCATCCGTCTCTGTCATCTGGCGTCCTTATGGAAACTGAACTTTCTGGGCTGGAGCCCGGGCTTTACATCGTCGCAGGGCCGATCGGCAACCTTGGAGACCTGACCCCGCGCGCGGCCGAGATTTTGCGCCGCGCGGACGTGATCGCGGTCGAGGATACGCGAGTGAGCGCCCGGTTGCTGCGCCATGCCGGGTCCGATCGGCCGATGCTGCCCTATCATGACCACAGCGCCGATCATGTGCGCCAGCGGCTGGTCGACCGGATGGCGAGCGAATCGGTGGCGCTGCTGTCGGATGCGGGCACGCCGCTCATCTCCGATCCGGGTTATAAGCTGGTGCGCGACGCGCGGGCTGCGGGGCGCAAAATCACGACCTTGCCCGGCCCCAGCGCCGCGATCGCGGCGCTGACGCTGTCGGGCCTGCCGACCGACCGGTTTCTCTTCATGGGCTTCCTGCCGTCAAAGGCGAAGGCGCGCGGCGACGCGCTGGACGAAGTGGCGGCGCTGCGCGCGACGCTGGTCTTCTATGAAAGCGGGCCGCGCCTGGCCGACAGTCTCTCGGCCATGGCCGCGCATCTGGGCGATCGCGACGCTGCTGTCAGCCGCGAGATCAGCAAGGCGTTCGAGGAAACGGCGACGGGTCCGCTGACCGCCTTGTCCGCGCGCTACGCCGATGCACCGCCCAAGGGGGAAATCGTGGTGATCGTCGGCCCGCCCGGCGAAGCGCCGCCGCCCAGCGCGGAGGATGCCGACGCCGCCTTGCTGGAAGCGATGGCGCGCCTGCCGGTGTCGAAGGCGGCGGGCGAAGTCGCCAGGAAGCTCGGGCTCGACCGCCGCACCCTCTATGATCGGGCGATGGAGTTGAAGGGATGAGCCGCAGCCAGGCGGAACGGCGCGGCCGGCAGGCCGAGCGCATCGCCGCCTGGTGGCTGCGGCTCAAGGGCTGGCAGATTGTCGGCCGCCGGATGCGCACGCGCGCCGGCGAAGTCGACCTGGTCGCGCGTCGCGGCGCGATGCTCGCTTTCGTCGAGGTGAAGGCGCGGGCGAGCGCGGGGGAGCTGGACCTGGCGATCGACGAGCGGCGTCTGACGCGCGTGGCGGCCGCCGCCGAAATCCTGTGGCATGATCTGGCGAAACCGGGCGACGACATGCGAATAGACGTCATCCTCCTTGCGCCCGGCCGCCCGCCTCGCCATCTGGCCAATGTCTGGCATGGGGGGTGACGGCGGCCTGCCGCGCCCTGTTCTTGTTCGTGGAAGGTGTTTGGAATGACGGAATTCAACCCCCTGACCGTCGCGGTGCAGATGGACCCGATGGAAGGGATCAATATCGCCGGCGATTCGACCTTCCACATCATGCTCGCGGGACAGGCGCGCGGGCATAAGCTCTATCATTATCTCGCCCCCGACCTCAGCTATCGCGACGGCCGCGTGCTGGCGCAGGCGCGGCCGGTGAAGGTGCAGAAGGTCGTCGGGGATCATTTCGCTTTTGGCGCGCCCGAACTGCTGGACCTTGGCCGCGACGTCGATGTCGTGCTGATGCGGCAGGACCCGCCCTTCGACCTCAGCTATATCACCGCCACCCACCTGCTCGAACGGGTGCAGCCCGAAACGCTGGTGGTCAATGATCCCGCATCCGTCCGCAACGCGCCCGAAAAGCTGTTCGTGCTCGATTATGCGCGCTTCATGCCGCCAACCATGATCACGCGCGACCTGGCGCAGGTGCGCAGCTTCCTTGCCGAACATGGGGAGATCGTCGTCAAGCCGCTCTATGGCAATGCCGGCAATGCCGTCTTCCATGTCGGGCAGTCGGGCGCGAATCTCTCCGCCTTGGTGGAACTGTTCAACGCCTCCTGGGTCGAGCCCTTCATGGTCCAGGCCTTCATCCCCGGTGTCGCGCAGGGCGACAAGCGCATCGTGCTGGTCGACGGCGAAGTCGCCGGCGCGGTCAACCGCATTCCGGGCAAGGGGGAAATCCGATCGAACCTGGCGGTCGGGGGCTCGGCCGCCAAGACCGAACTCACCGCCAGGGAACGCGAAATCTGCGCCGCGCTCGGCCCCGAACTCAAGGCGCGCGGTCTGCTCTTCGTCGGCATCGACGTGATCGGCGGGGAGTGGCTCACCGAAATCAACGTGACCTCGCCTACCGGCATCGTCTCGATCGACGCCTTTGACGGCGGCGACACGGGCGGCATGATCTGGGACGCGATCGACGCGCGGCTCGCGGCGCGGGCGGCGGACTGAAGGCCGTGCGCCAGTCGCGGATGCCGGCGCCATGACCGACTGGGTGCTCCGCCTGATCGACGCGGGCGGCTATTGGGGCATCGCGCTCTTGATGGTGCTGGAAAATGTGTTTCCGCCCATTCCGTCCGAACTGATCATGGGCATTGGCGGCATCCGCGTCGGGCAGGGGCGGATGGAGATGGGCTGGCTGCTGCTGGCCGGCACGGTCGGCACCACGATCGGCAATTATTTCTGGTATCTGGTCGGGCATATATTGGGCTTTCAGCGATTGAAGCCGCTGGTCGGCCGCTATGGTCGCTGGGCGACGCTGGAGTGGCGCGATGTCGAGGCGCTGGACCATCTGTTCGGGAAATATGGTCAGGTCGTCGTCTTCGTTTTTCGCTTCCTGCCCGCCTTTCGCACGATGATCTCGCTGCCCGCTGGCCTGTTCCGCATGGGGCACCTGCGCTTCCTGCTGTGGACGGCGGGCGGCGCGCTGATCTGGAACATCATTCTCGCCTATGCCGGCTATGTGCTGGGGCGCAATTTCCAGGATATCGACCGCTATCTGGGGCCTGCCGCGACAATCTGCGTGGTGGGGGCGGTCATCCTCTATCTCTGGCGACTGGCGACGTGGCGGCCGCGCGGGTGAGGCGCGTCAGAAGGGGATCTTGATGCCCACCATCACGCGCTGCGACGTGGTGCCGTTGCCGAAGCTCTGACTGCTCACCTGCAGGTCCGCCTTGGCATTGCCGATGGCGATTTCCGCGCGGCCGAGCGGCGGCTCCCCGGTGATCGCGTCCCGCTCGATCCGCTGGCTCTGCCGCCGGCCGGTAACGACGATCGTGTCGGGCGCGGAAGGCTTGACCGATTTCAAGTTGAAGTCCGATGGGATGCCGGTCGCGCCGACGGTCTGCAGGGCAAGGATCAGGCGCATCATCGGATTGTCTCCGGCAACCGGGCTCCAGCAATCGAGCCGGAGCACAGGCTGGCCGGCGATTATGGCCGGAGCGAGGCCAATTCAGGCGCGGGGATGCGCGTTGCGATAAATATCCAGCAGATGGGCGGCGTCGACCTGGGTGTAGATCTGGGTCGAGGAGAGGCTGGCGTGGCCGAGCAATTCCTGCAGGCTGCGCAGGTCCGCGCCCCGGCCGAGCAGATGGGTGGCGAAGCTGTGGCGCAGGGCGTGGGGGGTGGTGCGGTCGGAGAGGCCGAGGCGGCCGCGGGCTCCTTGAACGGCGCGGCGGATGAGCGCGGGGGAGAGGGGCCCGCCGCGGGCGCCGCGGAACAGGGGCGCGTCGCGCTCCAGCGGATAGGGGCAGGCGGCGACATAGGCCTCGATCGCGGCGCGCAGTTGCGGCAGCAGGGGGACGAGGCGGGTCTTGCCGCGCTTGCCGGTGACGCGCAGCGTGTCGCCGAGCGGCCAGACTTCGCCGGTGAGGCCCATCGCCTCGCCAATGCGCAGGCCAGCGCCGTAGAGCAGCAGCAGCACGGCCCAGTCGCGGGCGCCGATCCAGCCTTCGCGGGCGGTGTCGGCGATGTCGCCGGCGAGCGCCATGGCCTCGTCCGGGGAGACGGGGCGGGGGAGGCCGCGCTTGACCCTTGGTCCCTTGAGCCGGGGCGGCCGGGCATCCTCACCGCCGACGAACCGGAGGAAACCGCGGACCGCCGAAAGCTCGCGGGCGGCGGAGAGGTTGCCGATGCCGTCGAGGCGCCGGCTGGTGAGGAAGGCGCGCAGGTCGGCCTGCTCGAGGCTGGCCAGCATGTCCTGCGTCACGGCTTCGCCGCGATGCCGTTCCAGGAAGGCGACCAGCCTTTCGGCGGTGGCCTGGTAGGCGCGGACGGTGTGGACCGAGCGGCGGCGGTCGAGGGCGAGATGCGCGCGCCAGCGGTCGATGAGGTCGGAGGAAGCGGACATGGGCCGCGCCAGGATAAGGGAGGCGGGGCGGGAAGGGAATCGCGAATCGCGTGCCCCGAAACCGAGAAAAGGGCAGCGCCCTGGCGGCGCCGCCCCTTCCTGCACCGGCCGCGAAGGGCCGGATCGGCGCGGTCCGGAGCCATGCCGCGAAGGGCTGCCCCGGACCGCGTCGGCCGATTACTTCAGCTCGACGGTCGCGCCGGCTTCTTCCAGCTGCTTCTTCAGCTTTTCGGCTTCTTCCTTGTTCACGCCTTCCTTGACGGCCTTGGGCGCGCCTTCGACCAGCGCCTTGGCTTCGGTCAGACCCAGGCCGGTGATGGCGCGGACTTCCTTGATGACGTTGATCTTCTTGCCACCGTCGCCGGTCAGGACGACGTCGAATTCGTCCTTCACTTCTTCAGCCGGAGCGGCGGGGCCGCCAGCGGCGGGGCCAGCGACGGCAACAGCGGCGGCGGCCGAAACGCCCCACTTTTCTTCCAGAGCCTTCGACAGCTCGGCGGCTTCGAGGACGGTGAGGGCCGAGAGCTGATCGACCAGAGCGTTGATGTCTGCCATTGTTCAAATTCCTTATTTGGGGCGATGCGCCCCGTCAGATGAGGGTCAAAATCCGGATCGGACGACGGCCAATCAGGCCGCTTCCTTCTCCGCATAGGCGTTGAAGACACGCGCGAGCTGCGCGGCCGGCGCCTGGGTGACGGTTGCGAGCTTGGTAGCGGGTGCGACGATAAGGCCGACCAGCTTGGCGCGCAGTTCATCCAGCGACGGCATCGACGCCAGGGCCTTCACGCCCTCCGCGTCGAGCAGCACTTCGCCCATCGCGCCGCCAACGATCTCAAGCTTGTCGTTGGTCTTGGCGAAATCGATCGCAACCTTGGCGGCGGCGACCGGATCGGCCGAGGTGGCGAGGCCGACCGGACCGGTGAGCAGGTCGCTCAGGCCGGTATAGGCGGTGCCATCCAGGGCGATGCGGGCGAGGCGGTTCTTCGTAACCTTGTAGGTCGCGCCGGCGTCGCGCATCTTCTGGCGCAGGACCGTCGACTGGGCGACGGTCATGCCGAGGTTGCGGGTCACGACGACCACGCCAACTTCTGCCAGCTCTGCGTTCAGCGCGGAAACGACCTCAGCTTTCTGATTACGATCCATGCCATTACTCCACTTCATGTCCGCGTCGAAGGCCGCGAGGCCCCCGGAACGGACGGCTTAAAACCCGCATGCCGGTTTGCGGCGCACGGGGCACAAAGTCCGAAGGGGAGAGATCAACCGGCCTGGACCCCCGAAAGGAACAGGCAGACCCGAATCGGGCCACGGCCCGTCCGGTAAAGAGCTTTTCCCCGTCTAGGCCGGGCATTAAGAAGGGCATATTCCCTTCACCGACTGTCTCGGACGGAAGGCCGGGGGCATCTCTGCCACGGCCTGCGACCGCGCCCTTAGCGAAAAGCGCCGGCCCTGTCACGCCAAATCTGGCGCGGGGCGGCGAAGCCCCGCGCGCCGCCCCGCCCACGCCCGCCCAGGCGCCGACGACGCGCCACCGCCGAAGTTCACAGTGTCGTGGGGGTGCGCCGACGCAAAACATGGAAAAATCAGGAGTAGCGCGCCACCGAAGCGCCCGCGACGCGACACCGACGCGCCAGCAAGGCGACACCCGCGCGCCAACCGCGTCACAGCCCCGCGCCTGTGGCGCGACGGGGTGCGCGTGGGCGTGGGGTGGGTGGAAGCGGGGCGAGGCGGCGGGCTGGTCCATCGATGAGGATAGACCAGAGAAACTCCTATTTTGGAAGGGGAATAGGAGGGTGGCGGTAGCGGGAAGGAGGCCATGGGCTTTGAAGCCTCCTAGCGATTGGCCATTTCAATCATGGCTACGATCTCGCCAATGCGCTTTTTCAAGTCCAACGGCTCAAGCGTCACTTGCCCGCTCTTTACGACTTGGCGCGCGACCTTGACCTTATCGACGTTAGTTTCGGCGCTTTTAGTCGCTACCGTGCGCTTCTCCCCTTTTTTAGATTTTCGCTTGTAATGGAGCGCATGATCGAATGGTCCGCCGCTTGCGGGAGCCTCATATGTAAGGCGATGAACCGTCTTCACTGCCTTTTGTAGAAGTCCGTGTTCAATGTAGTTTTCTACCTCCCGACCTTTAGTTATCCAAGCGATCCCGCCATGCTTGGTAAACTCATCGACAAGACGTTTCTTCGTTCGGTTTATCGGAGTGCGCGCAGTGTGACGGTCGCTATCGATCATCACGGCAAGATTGCGATTGAGCGCACGAAGTTCAACAAATTCATCAACATCATCGTCGTCGGCAGAGAGGTGGCTCAACAGCCTACCGCCATAGAACATGATCGAGTAGTGAACACCTTCGATCAGTTGCGGGTTGGCGAGAATAATCCAGTGCTTGAGGTAAATTCGGTCAGATGGTCCTTCGACCCAAAGTACGGCATTTGATTGTATAATGTCGGACGCGCGATGTCCTAGATCAGCGCAGATGGCATAGCGATCCTGATTGAGCTTCGCAGGTCGAATGCGCGTTAAGCCGTCTTCCTGTGTGACGTGGAAGATCGCTGCGCCCTCAGTGTCGATGAACGTCGCTGAATGCGTAGCAATAAAATACTGATTGTTTGTGTGCTTCTTCAAGTATCGAATAAGCTTCCGTTGCAGAAGAGGGTGTAGGTGTATCTCGGGCTCTTCGATACAAATGATTTCATTGGTGCTCAACGTGCAAAAAGCGGCGATCATCACTACTTCTTGAATGCCTGTGCCGAGCGAGCTTAGCGGCAAAACTCGATTATTCATATGCACTAGCACATGAGCTTTAGAGTTTGGAATCTCAATCTGCGCGCTAGGGCGATCGGTCACGGTTTGAAGAAAGCCATTGATACGCTCAAATGTTTCGCGATCTTCTCGATGGTGATGATCCGGATTTTGGATCGAGGCAAGGCGATCTATTAAGCCTGCGCCGCTAAAGTCTTCAAAGGTAACGTCTTTAGGGCCAATTTGCCGTATTGCTGGTATCAACTTGGTGTCAGGAATTTTATCGAACGGCATCACCTGCTTTATTTTGCTAACTAAAAGGGGTATATCCCTGCCCTTAACGTCGTCTACATATACATTATAAGCGAAATTACTTCTATTTCCGCCCGAAGAAATAAAGCTATTTAGGTGAGACCAGTGCGCGCCTCGTGCCAGTGAAAAGATGGCGTCTGCATCGAAAATAAGGGATAGATTGCCTCGATGTGGCAGTGATCCGCTAAGCCAAATGTATCCATTATCATCAAAGTGATTTAGCAAAGCTTGAAAAGCATATTGCAGCTCACTTGAGCGAACGAATGGGTAGTGAGCGTAAAAATTTTCCTGTACTTTATCGGTGGAAAAACCAATATTAAAAATAATTTCTGCGCTACCTAATCCACCATGCTGCTCAAGTGCATCGATCTTAATCTTATCAGTATTCTGGTTTATAGGTAGGTATCGACTAATGAAATTCAGGACCGTGGATTTTCCGGCATTGTTTGCGCCAATAAAGAAGTTAAAATCTTGGAATCCGCTCATCACCTGTCTTTCGCGAATGCCACGATAATTCTCAAGTGAAAGAGCTTCTAAATAAGCAGGCATTACGATCCATCTCAAGCAAGGGCGAGTGCTTAACTGGCATGCCTAGCTAGACACGCTTTTGTCCATAATATTGGCACACATCTTTCCCCCTTCAAACCCGATCCGCCTGCACCACCACATCGATCGCCCGTAGCGCCGACAAGATCCGCATAAGATGCTGGGCGTCGGCGACTTCCAGGTCGATGATGTCGGTGTGGAAGGGGCCTTCGCGGTTGACGAGCTGGAGGTTGAGGATGTTCGCCTTGGTCGCGCCGAAGACGTTGGCGACGGCGGCCAGCGCGCCGGGCTGGTTCTTGACGATGACGGAGAGGCGGGCGGTGCCGCCCTTGGACTTGCTGTCCCAGCTCAGGTCCACCCAGTCGTCATCCTGCTCCACCTCCAGCGATCGGCAGTCGATGGTGTGGACCTCGATCGGCTCCCCGGTGCGGCGCACGCCGACGATGCGGTCGCCGGGCACGGGATGGCAGCAATCGCCCAGATTATAGGCGATGCCGGGGGTGAGGCCGCGGATCGACACGGGTTCATGCTGGCGCGGATGGGCTTCCTCCATCCCCTGCGCGCTGGTGGAGCCGGGGACCAGCGCCTCCATCACTTCATGGTCGAGCACGCGGTGGGTGGCGATGGCGACCATCAGCGCGGCGCGATCGTCGAGCTTGAGGCGCTTGAGCGCCGCGGTCAGCGCCTTGTCGCCCAGTTCCTTGGCGAGATCGGGCGAGAAGCGGCTGACGATTTCCTCATAGAGTTTCTCGCCCAGCTTGATTTCCTCGCCGCGCTGCTTCTGGCGGATGAAGCGGCGGATGGCGGCGCGCGCCTTGCCGGTGATGGCGAAGGTGAGCCAGCCGGGCTGGGGCTCCTGCCCCTCCGACTTCAATATCTCGACCTGGTCGCCATTTTCGAGCGAGGTGCGCAGCGGCACGACGCGGCCATTGACCTTTGCCCCCACGGTCTGGTTGCCAAGGCTGGTGTGGACGGCATAGGCGAAGTCGACCGGGGTGGAGCCCTTGGGCAGCTGATGCAGCTCGCCCTTCGGCGTGAAGGCGAAGATGCGGTCCTGATACATCGCCATGCGCGTATGTTCGAGCAGCTCGTCCGCGTCCTGGCTCTGCTCCAGTATCTCGACCAGGTCGCGCAGCCAGGCGGCGTGATGATCGGTGGCGTCGCCCTTCTGCTTGTAGGCCCAGTGGGCGGCGAGGCCGAGTTCGGCGTCGCTGTGCATCGCGCGGCTGCGGATCTGCACCTCTATGCGGGCATTGTCCTGATGGATGACGGTGGTGTGGAGCGAGCGGTAGCCGTTGCGCTTGGGCGTGGAGATATAATCCTTGAAGCGGCCGGGCACCATCTTGAAGGTCTGGTGAATGATGCCGAGCGCGCGGTAGCAATCCTCCGTGCTGTCGGTGATGACGCGGAAGGCCATGACGTCGGTCAGCTGTTCGAAGCTGATGTGGCGCTCCTGCATCTTGCGCCAGATGGAATAGGGGTGCTTCTCGCGGCCCGACACGGTGACGGACAGGCCCTTGCCGCCCAGGAGCAATTGCAGCTCCGCGCCGATGCGGTCGACCTTGTCATGGCCGCCCTCCTTCAGATGCTCCAGGCGCCGGGTGATGCTGTCATAGGCTTCGGGCTCCAGCTCGCGGAAGGAGAGGAGCTGCATTTCGCGCATGAAGTCGTACATGCCGATCCGCTCGGCGAGCGGGGCGTAGATGTCCATGGTTTCACGCGCGATGCGGCGGCGCTTGGCCTCATTCTTGATGAAGTGCAGCGTGCGCATATTGTGCAGCCGGTCGGCCAGCTTGACCAGCAGCACGCGAATGTCGTCCGACATGGCGAGCAGGAATTTGCGCAGATTTTCGGCCGCCCGCTCATTTTCGGACATGGCCTCGATCTTGGACAGCTTGGTGACGCCGTCGACCATGCGGGCGACATCGCGGCCAAAGGCGCTCTCGATCTCGTCATAGGTGACGAGCGTATCCTCGATCGTGTCGTGGAGCAGGGCGGTGACGATGGTCTGGTCGTCCAGGTTGAAGTCGGTCAGGATGCCCGCGACTTCAATGGGATGGCTGAAATAGGGGTCGCCGCTGGCGCGCTTCTGGGAGCCGTGCTTCTGGACCGAGAAGACATAGGCGCGGTTGATCATCGCCTCATCCGCCTGCGGATCATAGCGCTTCACGCGTTCGACAAGTTCATATTGGCGCAACATCACTGCCGATTGTGTTGGAACCCCCTTGCCGTGCAACAAAAAAATCCCATGTTGCGATAATAAGGCGGCGATTTTGCAACGTCTGTTGCTTTCCGCTATGCGTGAGACCCATGAAACATAATCTGGCTCAGGATCTGGAACAATGCGCGCTCCCCAGCGCGCTGGAGATGATGGGGGAGCGATGGTCCTTCCTGATCCTGCGCGGCGCCCTGTCGGGCATCCGCCATTTCGAGGAATTCCAGTCGACCCTGGGCATCGCCCGCAACATCCTGGCCAACCGGCTCGCCCGGCTGGTCGAACATGGCATATTGGTGCGCGAGCCGATGCAGTGCGACAGGCGCAAGGTGGAATATCGGCTGACGCAGAAGGGCGAGGAACTGGCCCCCGCGATGATCGCGCTGCGCCAGTGGGGCGAACGCTGGGGCTGCGGCGGGCCCGCCTGCCAGGTGCTGGCGGACAAGCGCGACGGCCAGCCGATCCGCACCATCGCGATCCAGGCGCATGACGGGCGTACGCTGGACCTGGCCGACCTGGTGTGGCTGTGCACCGACGAGGTGACGCCGATGGCGCAGGAGCCGGCCGCCGCTGCCTGACCCGGCTTCCCGCCCGCGCCATAATGGCATAGGCATGGCGGCCATGTCCGTGACCCGCATCCAGCCCCAGCCCTTTTTCGCTGACAAGAACCGCGCATTCTGGAACCTGCAATCGCTCGGATGGGCGGGCGCCTTCCTGCTGCGCGGATCGTCCACCATCGCCAACGGCCAGCCGCTGTCCAGCCTGATCCCGGTGCTGATCTCCACCGTCACCGGCTATTCGGTGACGCTGCTGATGGCGGTGGCGTTCCGCTTCCTGCTCAAGCAGCGGCCGATCGTCACCTGGGGCGTGTCGATCCTGACCGTGGTGCTGGCCGCGGGGCTGGTCGCGTTCATCGACGCCTGGGTCTTTTCGACCCAGAATCGCAGCGGCGACACGGCGGGGCTGCAGCTGTTCCTGGGCGCCTTCTACCTGTCGGTGACGCTGATCGGCGCCTGGTCTGCGCTCTATTATGCGATCAACTTCTACCTGACGGTGGAGGAGCAGGCCGACCAGCTGCTGCGGCTGGAAACCCAGGCGTCAAGCGCGCAGCTGGCGATGCTGCGCTACCAGCTCAACCCGCATTTCCTGTTCAACACGCTCAACAGCATATCGACTTTGGTGCTGCTGAAGCAGACCGACCGCGCCAATGCGATGCTGTCGCGCCTGTCCTCCTTCCTGCGCTACACGCTGATCAACGAACCCACCGCGCAAGTGACGATCGAGCAGGAGGTGGAGACGCTCAAACTCTATCTCGAGATCGAAAAGATGCGCTTCGAGGACCGGCTGCGCCCGGCCTTCACCATCGACCCCGCGGTCGCCCATGCGCGGCTGCCGTCGCTGCTGCTGCAGCCGCTGGTCGAAAATGCGATCAAATATGCGGTCACGCCCAAGGAGGAGGGGGCGGACATATCAGTCACCGCGCAACCTGCCGGTGAAAATGTCCGGATCATCGTATCGGACACCGGGCCGGGATTGAACGATGGCGCGATCAAGCCGCACATTCCCATGAGCGAAGGAACGGGCGTGGGCCTGCCGAACATCCGGGACCGGTTAATTCAGGCCTTCGGGGAACGACAGCGCTTCGAAACGCGTTCCACGCCGGGCGGATTTTCGGTCATAATCGAAATTCCGCTTAACATGGATGAAACATCGAAAGTCGCCGCATGACCATCAGAACAATCCTCGTCGACGACGAAAGCCTGGCCATTCAGGGCCTTCAGCTGCGTCTGCAAGCGCATGAGGATGTCGAAATCGTCGAAACCTGCACGAATGGCCGCGAAGCCATCCGCGCCATCAAGACGCACAAACCCGACCTTGTGTTCCTCGATATCCAGATGCCGGGCTTTGACGGCTTTTCCGTCGTCCAGGGCATGATGGAGGTGGAGCCGCCGCTGTTCATCTTCGTGACCGCCTATAGCGACCATGCGATCCGCGCGTTCGAGGCGCAGGCGGTCGATTATCTCATGAAGCCGGTGGAGGAAGGCCGGCTGGCCGACGCGCTGGACCGCGTGCGCCAGCGCCTGACCGAAAAGCGGCAGGTGCAGGAAGTGGAGAAGCTGCGCGAGGTGCTGGCCGAGGTCGCGCCCCAGGCGATGACCGACTTCGCCGCGACGGAGGATGGCGCGCCTGCGTCGAACCGCTTCGAAAAGCTCATCAACATCAAGGATCGCGGCCAGATTTTCCGGGTCGACGTGGATTCGATCGAACGCATCGATGCGGCCGGCGACTATATGTGCATCTACACCGCCGATAACAGCCTGATCCTGCGCGAAACGATGAAGGACCTGGAAAAGCGGCTCGACCCACGCAATTTCCAGCGCGTGCATCGCTCCACCATCGTCAACTTGAGCCAGGTGCGGCAGGTCAAGCCCCACACCAACGGCGAATGTTTCCTGGTGCTGGAAAGCGGCGCGCAGGTGAAGGTCAGCCGCTCCTATCGCGACGTGGTGGCGCGCTTCGTGCACTGAAGAGAGCGTCGGCCGGTGCGGTCCGCGCGGGACCGCCCGCGTCGTCCCTGTGTCTGCAGGTGCGCAAAGGGAGCGGGATGTCGGGGCAAGCCCGGAATGACGGTTAGCCATCAACAGCCGCTCTGGCCTGAATCATCTTCACGCTAAGGGGAGGTGGCGGCACGAAGTGCTGGCGGAGGGGTTTCATGCCATTGAGAGGGGGGACACCCCTCCGTCCCGCGCACCGCGCGCGACACCTCCCCTGCAAGGGGAGGATGGCTGTACCCATCACTCTCCGTCATTCCCGCAAAGGCGGGAACCCAGCCTCCACCTGGTCCGCAAGGCCAATGACAAGTTCGACTTCCGACCATGTCTTGCCATCCACCGTCGTCATCCCAGCGAAGGCTGGGATATCACTTCTTCTAACGAAGCGCCGGAAACAAAAGAGAGATCCCAGCTTCCGCTGGGATGACGGAGGATCCGACGGTCCGCTATCCGCTGCCGATCGCCATTTAGGGGACCGATCTGCGCGACAGCGGCCTGTCCGGTTTCGGGCGAGAATGCGGACTGCGCGAAATCGACCAGTTGCGGACGCTCGAAAACCGAATTTTAGGTGCTGAATACGGACAGGCAGCTTTCAATAAAGTCAGCTATCGGGGGCTTATAGTGCTGGCAATGCGCTTGGCCACGAGGGCCTCTTTGGGTGGCAGTGGATGAATCCATACATGTATTTGTGTAGGCCAACTATGCCGTGTCATCAGTAACGCATAGAATCCGTTAGGCTTATCTGGATCGACGCTGGGGTGATTTCCTACATAAATTCCAACGTAGGGGGTGTTGCCCTTTTTTATGTCGAACAACTGAAAGTCTGCGAAGTTACCCTTCCGTTCTTCTACTCGAAAGCCCGCGTGAATGGGCACATCGAATGCCTCTCTGCCATCGTGGACTACGCTTTCCTCATTTTTCGATGCTGTAGGCGGCGTGTTCGAGCAGCCGCTCGATACTATTATGAGGGAAATAGCGATCGATCTGAAGTTCAGCACTGCAGCTTCTCGGTTTGTCGGTTTAGCAGTCAATGTGCATAAATTTATTCGTTTTACCAGACCGTCCGCTTCCCACCCCTTTCATCATTCCCGCGAGACGAACGGCGGCCGCCAACGCGGGAACCCATCTCCTGACGTCATAGCGGGTGCAGCGCTGGGAGATGGATCCCCGCGTTCGCGGGGATGACGGTGGAGATGGGATAGCGATGGACGTAGGGATGACCATGGACGCGGTGGTGACGATGGCGAGAGACTGTTCGCAACCCATCCCATGATCGCTTGCCGAGCGCGCCTGTTCGAGCAGGCGGGGGCATAGGCGATAAGGAGGCGGCAATGGCCGGATGCGGCGGCGGCTCAGGCGCATGTCGACCGGTTCAACCTAACCTGACCCGCGCGCCGGACGCGCAAGTCTTGCCCCCCGTGCCTCAATGCTTGCCGGGCTTGCTCGACGTGCCGCTGGCGGCGGGGTTGACCAGTTCGACGCCGGCGGGGAGGCCGGTGCCGCCCATGTCGAGCTTGCGCGCCTGTTCCTTTGCGACGCGGCGGGGGTCGTCACGTTCCTTGATCGCCGCGCGGGTTTCGGCGTCCATCGGTTCGTCCGCATCGCCGCCGCCGCCGCCGCGGCTCCAGCCCAGGATGATCGACATGCGCCGGTTGCGCGGGTCGTAGCTATTGTCCTTCACAAAGGGCTCGCGGTCGGCGACGCCTTCGATCCGGGCGAAGCGGGCATTGCCGATGCCGCTGTCCGCCAGCGCCTGGCGCGTCGATTCCGCGCGGGCGGACGACAGGCGCCAATTGTTCATCGACTTGCCCGAGGCATAGGGCAGGGCGTCGGTATGGCCGCGCACGATGAGGTCGTTGGGCATGGTCTGGAGCACGGTCGCGACTTCGCCCACTAGCGCGCGCGCTTCGGGAACCAGCCGGTCGGTGCCCATGGAGAACATCGCGAAATCGGCTTCGTCGATAAGGTCGATACGCAGTCCTTCGCGGGTTTCGGTGAAGCGGACATTCTTGCGCAGGCGCGAAAGGCCCTTGCGGTTCATCCGGGCTTCCAGATCCTTCTTGATCGATTCGAACTTGCGCCGGTCGGCCGCGCGCATCGCCTTGCCGCCCTGGTCCTTGGTGCCCGTGGCGTCGCGCGGGATGGTGATGGACAGGTTGCCGACGCCGCCGGTGGTCGGATAATTATCCTTGCCCGTCAGGCTGTCGCCGCCCATCAGCCCGGTCGATCCGGCCGACGCCATCTTCAGTTCGACCAGGGTCGGCGTGAAATAGTCGGCCAGCGCCTTGCGCTGCTTTTCGGTGGTCGCGCCCAGCAGCCACATCAGCAGGAAGAAGGCCATCATCGCCGTCACGAAGTCGGCATAGGCGACCTTCCAGGCGCCGCCATGATGGCCGCCATGCCCTTCGACGATGATCTTCTTGACGATGATCGGCCGGGGTTCGGGCTCGTTCGCGCCGCGCTTTTTCTCCGCCATGATTTATTTGCCCCGCATCCCGTCGAACACTTCGGCGAAGGCCGGCTGGTTCGCGTGGCTGAGGCTGGAGCGCGCGGCTTCGATCACCAGCGGCTGCGGATGGCCGTGCAGCGAGGCGATGATGATCTGCTTGACGACATGATAGATGGCGCCGTCCGCCTCGATCACCGCGCGGCAGCGATTGGCGAAGGGATTGACCATGCCATAGGCGAGCAGAACGCCCAGGAAGGTGCCGACCAGCGCCGAGCCGATCATCGCGCCCAGCACCGAAGGCGGCTGGTCGATCGAGCCCATGGTCTTGACCACGCCCAGCACCGCCGCGACGATGCCCAGCGCTGGCAGCGCGTCGGCCAGGCCCTGCAGATTGTCGGCGGGCTTGATCGCTTCGTGATGATGGGTCTTGAGCGAGTTGTCCATGACTTCCTCGACCGCGTGCGGATCGAGCGTGCCGGACGAGACGACGACCAGGCGCAGCGTGTCGCTGATCAGGTGGATCAGCGTCTTGTCCTTCATCAGCTTGGGATATTCGGAAAAGATGGTCGAGCTGGCCGGATCCTCGATATGGGGTTCGAGCGCCACCGGGCCTTCGACGCGCAGCGTCTTCATCAGCTTGCTGACGAGGAAGATGCAGTCGAGGAAATCCTGCTTCTTGTAGGCCGGGCCCTTGAACACCTTGGCCAGGCCGCCGCCCAGCGCCTTGAGGTCCGCGCCCGAGTTGCCGATGATGAGCGCGCCGACGGCCGCGCCGCCGATGATGAGCATTTCGTGCGGAAGCGCGTGGAGCACCGGGCCGATATCGCCGCCGGTGATGATGAAGCCGCCGAACACCATGCCCAGAAGCACGACAAGGCCGATGATTGCGAACATGAATATCCCCGAAAATAGCGCCTGAGCGGCGGTGGCTCCATCAGCGCCGCAGCGCTGGTCCCTTTCTGGTTAATACGGACTGGTTAGCATCCGCTTTAGGACGTCGGCGCCTTTTTCCGCAGGTCAGCTGATGAGGTCGAACAGCGTCTGCTGGTTGATCCGGGCATAGGCGGACTGCGCCGCCTCCAGCTGCAGCAGCTGCGACTGGACGCGCGAGATCACTTCCTGAAGGTCGGTCGATTCCAGGTTCGCGCGGCGTTCGGTCAGGTCGATGTCGATGTCGGTGAGGCGCGTGCCGATCACCTCCAGCCGGTCGCTGCGCACGCCTTGTTTCGCCTGTTCGATGGTGATGTGGCTCTGCGCCGCCTTCACCCCGTCCAAGGCGCCCGCGATGTCTGCATCGACGCCGCCTTCGATCGCGGCGATGCTGGCGGCCAGTATCTCGTCGATCGACATGGCGGCGCCATCGACGTCGATGCCTTCGGACACTTCCTGGCGCGTGCCCACGACCGCGAGGTTGAGGCCGCGGCTGACCGGGACGAGCGTGCTCTGCCCCTCGTCGAACACGGGCGTGCCCTGGTAATCCTTCTGGTTCAGCATTTCGTCGATGGTGGTGCGGATCGTCCCCAGTTCCTCGACGATGGCGGCGCGGCTGGTGTCGTTGAGCGACCCGTTGCGGGCCGACGTCACCAGTTCCTGCGCGCGAGTGAGGAGGTTGTTGATTTCCGACAGGTTCGATTCCGCGGTGGCGGCGCGCGTGGTGCCATAGCTGACATTGGCCTGCCAGGCGGCCTGCTGCGCCTGGGCGCGGCCGATGTCGGACACCTGGACCCAGGCGAGCGCGTCGTCGGACGGCTTGTTGAGCGTGATGCCGGTTGAAATCGCGGTCTGCCCGTCGACGATGCTCTGCGACAATTTCTGCTGCCGGCGCATTTCGGCGATCATGATCTTGTTGGTGATGCCTACCATGGGTCAGCCCTTTGCCGCTCAGATGATGTTGAGGATGGAGTCGATGGTTTCCTTGGCGATCTGCAGGATTTTGGCGCAGCCAGAATAGGCCTGTTGCAGGCGCAAGAGGTCCGCCGCCTCCATGTCGAGATCGACGCCGCTCACCGCTTCGCGCGCGGCGACCGCCTGGTCGCTGCGGCTGGTCGCGGTGTCATATTCGGCCTGGGTCGCGCCCAGCAGATTGGCGTGGGTCGCGACCAGCGACGTCCAGCTCTGTTCGACGCTGCCGCTGCCGCGCAGGGTGGAGGTGACGGTCAGCAGATTGCCATTGAGCGTCCCGTCGGCGGATTTGAGCGCCAGCTCCGCCGGATCGGTGATCAGCGCCGCGACGCTGGCCGCGCCGCCGCCATAGGACAAGAGCGCCGCGCCCGCGCCGCCCGCGTCGGTCAGGCCCTGGGCATGCCAGGCATTGACGTCGGTCA
This sequence comes from Sphingobium naphthae, assembly GCF_020782235.1. Classification (GTDB taxonomy): domain Bacteria; phylum Pseudomonadota; class Alphaproteobacteria; order Sphingomonadales; family Sphingomonadaceae; genus Sphingobium; species Sphingobium naphthae. Next base: position 293,971 of record NZ_JAJGNO010000004.1, on the reverse strand, counting down.
CGAACTGCTCGGCCAGCGTGTCGAGGCTGGCGCGGCGGGCGGTGACGGTCTGCGCGGCGGAGAAGAGGCCGCCCAGCGTCCCGTTGGCGGGCGCGCTGAGCGCCGTGCCGTCGCCCAGGCTGAGCGCCAGCGTGCCGTCGTCATTGGCCGCGACCGACAGGCTGGCGGCGCTGTTGCCGCTGACCAGCGTCTGCCCGGCAAAGCTTATTTCGGCGCTGTCACGCGCGCCGAAGCTGATCGTGACGTCCATATTTTCCGACAGCGTCTGCAACGCCGCGTCGCGGCTGTCGAGCAGCTGGGCATAGGCCGAGGTGCCCGGCTGCGCGCGCAGCAGGCTGTTGTTGATATTGGCCAGAGCGGAGAGCGAGCGATTGATCGTTTCGACCGAGGCGGTGGCTTCGGTGGCGATGCCCGCCGACACATTCTTGAGGTCCGCGGCGGTCTGGTTGAAGGCCTGGGCCACGCGGCCGATGCTGTCGAGCGTGGTGACGCGCAGCGCCGTGTCGCTGGGGCTGGCGGCCAGCTTTTCCATATTCTGGAACATGCTGGTCATCAGCTGGCCAACGCCGGTGCTGCTGTCGTTCATCGCGGTTTCCGCGTCGGTCAGCCAGCGCAGCCGCGCCGTCGCGCTGCCCAGCGTCATGCCGGTCGAACGCACCGTGGCGTCGAGATAGGGGTCGCTCGCGCGATCGACGCCCATCACCTGCGTGCCGCCGAAATTCGCCTTCGCGATATAGAGCGACATGGTCGAGGTCGAGGCGCCCGATTCTGCGGTCGTCACCGTGCGGCGGGCATAGCCGTCGGTGCCGGCATTGGCGATATTCTCCGAAATCGCCGCCATGGCGGTGCGATAGGCCTTGGTGCCCGACGCGCCGATGATGAAGAGGTCGCTCATGCGCCCTCCGCCGGCGCAGGCCCATCAGGCGCGGCCGGGGAGGATGGGGCGGCGGGGCTGTCCTGCACGCGCGCGCCGAACTGCTTGATCAGCAGCTCGGCAATGCCCATCGCGCCCTTGTTCGCCATCGCGTCGGCCGTCCGGGCGTCGGCCATGTCCTGAAACTGCTGGGTGGCGCTGGAATCGGTGATGCCCTCGGCGAGGCTCGCCGAGCGCATCGCGCCGATCATCTGGCGCAGGAACACCGCTTCGAACTGCTGCGCGGCCTTTTCCAGCGCGGCGCGGTTGGCGCCGCCCGCGCCGGTCGCGGCGGTGGAGGAAGTCGTCGTTATCTGCATCACAGCACCACCAGATCCGCTTTCATCGCGCCCGCCTGTTTCAAGGCTTCGAGGATCGCGACCATGTCCGCCGGGGAAGCTCCGATGGCATTGACCGCCTTCACTATATCGGCCAGCGACGCCCCACCTTTAAAATTGACCATCGGTTTTTTCTGTTCGTCGATGCTGATGCTGCTCGACGGCTCGATCGCGGTCTGGCCCTGGCTGAAGGGCGCGGGCTGGACGACGCGAGGCGCTTCATTGACGCTGACGGTCAGTTTTCCGTGCGCCACGGCGGCGGGATGAATCTTGACCGCGCCGTTGATGACGACGGTGCCGGTGCGGGCGTTGACGATCACCTTGGCCGGCGCGTCGGCGGGTGCGATCTCGATATTCTCGATCATGCCCATCATCATGATGCGCTGTTCCGCGCCCGGCGCGGCGGCGATCGTCACCGACACGGCGTCGACCGCGCTGGCCCGGTTGTCGCCGAAGGTGCGGTTGATGCCGTCGGCCACGCGCAGCGCGGTGGTGAGGTCGGCTTCGGCCAGGTTGAAGGTCAGGGTCGGGGCGGTGTCGAAGCCGGTGGCGACCGCGCGCTCGACCGTCGCGCCGCTCGGAATGCGGCCGGCCGAGGGGATGTTGACCGACACCTGGCTGCCGTCCGCGCCCGAAACGCCGAGGCCGCCGACGGCGAGGTTGCCCTGCGCCATCGCGTAGATTTCGTTGTCCGCGCCGCGCAGCGGGGTCATGATCAGCGTGCCGCCGCGCAGCGACTTGGCCTTGCCCAGCGCCGACACGGTGACGTCGAGCCGCTGACCCGGCTTGGAGAAGGCGGGAAGGTCGGCCGTGACCAGCACCGCGGCCGCGTTCTTGAGTGCCGGGTTGACGCCCTGCGGCAGGGTGAGGCCGAAGCGCGAAACCACGCCCTTCATGCCCTGCGTCGCATATTCGATGCTGTCGTCGCCGGTGCCAGCAAGGCCCACGACAATGCCGTAGCCGGTCAGCTGGTTGGGGCGCACGCCCTGGAAATTGCCCAGATCCTTGATCCGCTCGGCATGAGCGGGGGTGGCGGCAAAGGCGAAAGCCGCGAGCAGGGTCAGGAGAAGCGCGCGGACCCGATCTTCCCCACGGGGGAGGATCGAAAAGAGGCGGTGGAAAACTCTCACTTGGCTCTCCATCAGAAGGGGCTGATCGCGGAGAAGAAGCGCTGCAGCCAGCCCTGGCGGCTGGCGTTGGCGATCTCGCCCTTGCCCTTGTAGATGATCTTGGCATCGGCGACGCGGGTCGAGGCGATGCGGTTGTCCGGGCTGATGTCGGCCTGGCGCACCAGGCCGCTGATCTGGATGAATTCGTCGCCGCGGTTGAGCGTCAGCGCCTTTTCGCCCTTCACCAGCATCGTGCCATTGGGATAGACCTGGGCGATGGTGACGGTGATTTCGCCGGTCAGCGCGTTCGACTGGGTCGCCGCGCCCTGGCCGGTAAAGCCGTTATTGCCGCCCATGGCGACATCGCTGGCCGAAAAGAGCTTGGAGAGGACGCCGGTGGTCGGCGGGGTCAGGCCGAAGGAGCCGCTGCGGCTGGTGTCGGCGCTGTTGCTCTTGGACGCCTGGGTGCGTTCGACCAGCACGATGGTGATGATGTCGCCGACGCTGGTGGCGCGCGCGCCGCTGGTCAGCGGGGTATAGCCCACCGAAGTCTGGAAGATGGAGCCATTGGCGGCGGGCGCCGCGGGCTGGGCGACGACGGTCGGCGCGAAATATTCGCGTTCCTGCTCGCGCTGCTTCTTGCGCGCATCGGCGGGCGATGCGGCAAGCGCGGCGAGCGAGACGGTGGCGACGAGGGCGAAGGACAGGCGCATCGATCAGGCTCAGATATTCTGGTTGACGTACTGGAGCATTTCGTCGGTCGCCTTGATCATCTTGGAATTGACCTCATAGGCGCGCTGGGTCTCGATCATGTCGACCAGCTCTTCCACGATGTTGACGTTCGACGTTTCGAGATAACCCGAACGGATGACGCCGCGGCCTTCCAGACCGGCGACGCCGACCTGCGGCGTGCCGCTGGCGGCGGTTTCGACCAGCAGGTTACCGCCGACCGATTGCAGGCCCGACGGGTTCATGAAGCTCGCCACTTCGATCTGCCCCAGCTGGCTGGGTTCGCTTTCGCCCTGTAGCGTCGCCGACACGGTGCCGTCATTGCCGATCGAGACCGACGTCGCGCCCTGGGGCACGGTGATCTGCGGGATCAGCGGCAGGCCATCGCCGGTGACGATCGTGCCTTCGGCGGTGACGCTGAAATTGCCGGCGCGGGTATAGGCGGTGGAGCCGTCGGGCTGCTGCACCTGGAAATAGCCGGACCCTTCGATCGCCATGTCGAGCGTGTTGCTCGTCTGGGTGAGGGTGCCCTGGGTGTTGATCTTGCTGGTGCCCTGCAGCGCCACGCCCGAGCCCAGGTTCAGCCCGGTCGCGAACTTGTTTTCCGCGTCCGAATTGGCGCCGGCCTGCACGATCTGCTGATAGGCCAGCGTCTCGAAATCGGCGCGGTCCTTCTTGAACCCGGTCGTGTTGACGTTCGCCAGGTTGTTGGCGATTACGCGCATCTTCGTGTTTTGCGCGTCGAGGCCGGTGCGGGCGACATGAAGGGCGGCGTTGCTCATCGTGACTTCTCCGAGGCGCGATCCCTGAAGATCGCCTGTATCCAGGATGCAGCCCCTCTATGCAGGCTGCCTATGCACGCTTCAAAGCAAGAGGCGTGCCAATATTAACCATCCGCTCTAGCCGTCGAGGCGCATCAGCGATGCGCCGCCATCGTCCAGCTGCTTGGCGGTATCGATCATCTTGACCTGGGTCTCCCAGGCCCGGCTCGCCTCGATCATGTCGATCAAAGCCTGGGTCGAATTGACATTCGATCCTTCCAGCGATCCCGACGTGACGGTGGCCAGCGGATCGGACGGCAGGGCGCCGCCATTCACTTCGCGGAACAGGCCGTCATTGCCCTTGGCGACGCTGGAGCCCGAGGCGTTGACCAGCTTGAGCTTGTCGACCTGCTGCGGGTTGGCGGGGTCGCCGCCCTGGGGCACGCCCCAGATGCTGCCATCCCGGGCGATCGACACGCTGTCCATTTGCGGCAGGATGACAGGGCCGCCTTCGCCCAGGACGGGCAGGCCGTCGCCGGTGGTCAGCAGGCCGCTGTCGGAAACCTTGAGGTCGCCGCGGCGCGTATAGGCTTCGCTGCCGTCGGTGGCCTGGACGGCGAGCAGAGCATCGCCGTTCAGCGCCACGTCGAGCGGGTTGCCCGTTTCGGTGACCGCGCCTTGCGCCATGTCGGCGGCGATCACCTGCTCGGAAGCCTGGGCGCGGGTGTCGAAGCTGTCGCCCTGGATCCAGCGCGTCTCGGCATTGGCTATTTCGGCGCGAAAGCCGACGGTATTGGCGTTGGCGAGATTGTTCGCGATCGACGCCTGCCGCGCCATCGCGCCGCGCATTGCCGTAAGTGCCGTGTTGACGAGCCGGTCCATGGCCTGTTCCTTCTACTCCCGCGCTTGGCCGCTTAGGTGCGGATGTTGACGATGGTCGTGGTCAGCGTGTTGGCTGCCTCGATCGCCTTGCTGTTCGCCTGGAAGTTGCGCTGCGCGGCGATCAGCTGGACCAGTTCGTCGGTGATGTCGACGTTCGAGCGTTCCAGCGAACCGGAGTTGACCGAACCGAACATGCCTTCGTTGGCGGTGCCGAAGATCGGGTTGCCGCTCTCCACCGTGGAGGTCCAGTGCGCGTCGCCCTGCTGGCGCAGGCCTTCCAGGCTGTTGAAGGACGCCATCGCGACCTGGCCCAGATAGACGGTGCTGCCGTCGGCGTAGATGGCCGAGACCAGGCCTTCCTTCGATACGCCCACGCTGGTCAGCTGCGCGCCATCGGCTTCGCCCATATAGGTGGTCGGGATCTGCAGGTCGGTCAGGTCGCCCGCGCCGGTGGCGCTGGTCGGAGCGGTGGTCAGGTCGCCGGTTTCCGGATCGACCGCGAACACCTGAATGCGCGAACCCGTCGTGTCCACGGCATAACGGTCATTATCGACCGAAAAGGCGCCGTTGCGGGTATAGCTGACGGTGCCGTCCTCACCCTTGACGGTGAAGAAGCCTTCGCCGGTGATGGCGAGGTCCAGCGTCTTGTCGGTGGTTTCGATCGTGCCCTGCGTGAACTGCTGGGTGATGCCCTGCACGCGCACGCCCTGGCCGGCCACCTGATGCGTGGTCTGCATGGGCGACGCGGCGAAGATGTCGCCGAACTGCGCCTTGCTCTTCTTGAAGGCGGTGGAGTTCACGTTGGCGACGTTGTTGGAGATGGCGGACAGGTCGGCCTGCGCGCCCTTGAGACCGGAAAGCGAAACATAGAAGGTCATGGCGTAGCTCCTTGGGTGATAAGGATTTGGGGGGGTGAAAAGGTTGGGAGGTTGGTTGGGGGTTACATCAGGCTCAGCGCGTCGGACGGGCTGTAGCTGCCGAGCGCGGTGATCAGTTTGGAGGACGAACCGTCCGCGGGTGACTGGACGGCGGCGATCGTGGCCCAGGTCGCGACCTTGCTGGGCGTGGCGCCGTTCACCTTCACCTGCAGGGCGTCGGTCGACACGGTTTCGCCCGCATCATCCTTGCCGTCCCAGTAGAAGGTGACGTCGCCGGCATCCTGCGATCCCAGGTCGATCGTCTTGACGACGTTGCCGTCGCCATCGACCAGGTCGACGGTGGCGCCTTCGGTCGCGTCGGCGAAGCTGATCTGACCGGCATAATAGCCGCTCGCATCGGGCACGGCGACATTGCTCTGGACCAGCATCGACTTGCCGATCCAGCTAGCCGCATCGCCCAGGCGCGTGCCGGTCAGCTCTTCCTTGATGGACGCCAGATTGGCGTTCATCTCGGCGATGCCGCTCGAATTGGTGATGGTCGCCATCTGCGACACCATTTCGGCATTGTCGACGGGTTCGAACGGATCCTGATACTGCATCTGCGCGGTCAGCAGCTTCAGAAAGCTCGACTGGTCCATCGTCGCGCTGCCGGTGCCGACAGTCGCGTTGGGATTGTAGACCGAAAGCCCGGCGCTGTCGGTGACGGTGGAGGTGGTCGTCATTTGCCGATCCTTATGGTTTCGAGCATCAGCGATTTGGCGGTGTTGAGCACCTGAACATTGTTCTGGTACATGCGAGCGGTCTCGATCATGTCGACCAGCTCGGCATTGCTATCCACGGCGGCTTCCCACACATCGCCATTGGCGTCCGCCAGCGGATGGTTGGGATCATGGCGCTTGGTCGGCTCGGCCTTGGTGGTGACGACGTCCGATACCTTGACGGTCGACACGCCGGGGCTGTCCGTGACGGACGTGAACACCGGCTTGATCGCGCGATAGGCTTCCTCGGCGCTGCCGGTGACGTTGCCGGCGTTCGCCATGTTGGACGCGGTGGTGTTCAGCCGCACCAGCTGCGCGCTCATGGCGCGGCCGGCGATGTCGAAAATGTTCATGGAGCCAGAGCCGCTCATGCTCATTCTCCCTTCAGCGCGCGGTTGATGGTGTTGATGCGACCTTCCAGGAAGGACAGGGTCGTGCGATATTTGACGGCATTTTCGGCGAACAGCGTCTGTTCGGTGCTGAGTTCGACCGTATTGCCGTCGAGGCTGGGCTGCAGCGGCACGCGATAGCCCATGGCGTCTTCCACCGCCTGGCCCATGTCGGTCGAGGATGCGCCGGACGATTGCGCCGTCGCTTCCTTGAGCGCGGCCTCGAAATCGATGTCGCGCGCCTTGTAGCCGGGGGTCGAGGCATTGGCGATGTTGGACGCGAGCAGGGACAGGCGCTGCGAGCGAAGCGCCAGCGCCTTTCCATGGATCCCGAACAGATTGTCTTCCACCGACATGCTCAAAATTCGCTCTAAAAGTTTTCCTCCACCCGCCGTTCTGAAGCCTGATGGCGTCTCCTGCGGGTGATCCAGCCTGTGAACAGCAAGAGCCGTGCCAAATTGCGTGGGTGACGCATCGGCAAGGCGGCAATGCTGGGAAAACCGGGCCCTTGCGGGGTGAAGCGGCAAGGGCGGCAAAATTTTGCCGCTTGCCGGCAGGCCGTTGCCGGCCGTCGGCGAACGGATGGGGACTAGAGGGACATGCTCGCGATTTTCGGCCATTTGTTCGACCCGGTGACGCTGCTGGCGATGCTGGCGGGGATCGGCCTGGTCGCCTTGTTCCAGAATGGCGTGGGGGCGATGGGGCGAGCGTTCGGAGCGCTGCGCCCGCTGCTGCGCGCGGACCCCGCGCGGGACCGTGATGCGGCGCGCGCGGCCATGCTCCAGATCGACCAGGTGGCGCAATTGCGCGGCCTGTCCTGCACCGACCGAGTGAAGACCGCCAACATCTTCCTGACCGACGCCGCCCGCAAGCTCGCCAATTGCGACCGTAGCGAGGCGTTCGAGCTGTGGGCGACGCAGCTGCTGGCGGACCGCGCGCAGCGCCATGCCGCCGTGCATCGCGTCTGGCTCTCCATTGCGGACGCCGCGCCGGCGCTGGGCATGGCGGGCACCGTCATCGGCCTGATCGGCATGTTCGCGGCGATGGACGATCCCGCCGCGCTCGGCCCAGCCATGGCGCTGGCGCTGCTCACCACTTTCTATGGCGTCGTCATCGCCAACATGATCGCCGCGCCGATTGCCGCGCGGCTGGCCGACCTGTCGGAGCGCGAACTGGCCTGGCAGCGCGAGGCGGCGGACCGCATGCTGGCGATCGCCCGGCGCGAAAATGCGCCGCTGCGCCGCGCCGCGATGCGCGAGGTCGCATGACCGCCCAGTCCCTCCCGCTCGCCCGGCGCAATCGCTGGGCGATCAGCTTTGCCGACCTGCTGCTGCTGCTGCTCGCCTTCTTCGTGCTGCTGCAGGCGAGCGGATCGCGGCGCGACGCAATGCTCTCGCAGGTCAGTCGGCAATTTGGCGGCCAGCCGGTGGCGCAGGGCTCGGCCCTGCGCGCCGCCAACCTGTTCCTGCCCGGCGAAGCGCTGCTGAGCGCGCGGGGCGAGGCGCAGATCGCGCGTCTGGCGCGGCGTTTCGCGCAGGCCCCGGCGGTGGAAATCCGCAGCCAGGGCGCCGATCCGCGCCGCCAGCGCTTCGACGAATGGGATCTGGCGGCCGCGCGGCTGGGCGCAGTGGCGCGCGCGCTGGAGGCGCAAGGCGTGGCGCGCGACCGGCTGCTGATCCGCGGCCTCGATCAGGCGGAGGATCAGGCGGGGCAGGGGCAGTGGATCCGCATCGCGCCGGGGCGCAAATCCCGCAGCTGATCCGTCTGGCACGAAAATTGCGGCAGTCTGGGCAAGAAACCGTTCCCTGACAGGAGACTGCCGTGCTTCGCCTTTCGTCCATCCTCTTCGCTGTCGCCGCGCTCGCCACCGTGCAGCCCGCGCTGGCGCAGCAGACGTTCGAGAATCTCGATCGCATCGACAGCCTGGTCGCGATGACCGTCGGCGCCAATCTGGGCGAGCCGGGCGGGCCCGCCGCACCCGTCGATCGCCGGCTGCGCCTGGCCGCCTGCCCCACCACACCCACGGTAGAAGGCCCGGTCTTCGGCGCGGCGATGGTGAAGTGCGAGGCGCTGGGCTGGCGCATCCGCGTGCCGCTGGTGAAGGGCGTGGCCGCCGCCAGCTATGGCCCGGTGCCCGGCGCCGCGGCGAGCCCCAATCGCTTCACGCGCGCCGCCATGGCCGCGCCCAAGGAGGATGTCGTGCGCAAGGGCGATCCGGTGCAGCTGCTGGCCGGCAACGCCGCCTTCAGCGTGTCGCGCATGATGATTGCGGACGAAGGCGGCGCCGTGGGCGACACCATCCGGGTGCGCGAAGACCGCAAAAGCGCGCCGATTTTCGCGCAGATCGTGGAAATGGGCGTTGTGCGCGTTCCGGGATTTAATGATTTTTGAACTTGTCCGTTATAGGGGTGGAAGGACGAGTGAAGGATTAGACCTATGATCAACTCTGTTGGCCAGAGCATCGGCAGCGCCATCGGCGCGACCAGCCTGCGGGAAGGCGGCAAGACGCGCGCCACCACCGCGACCGGCGCCACCCCCGCGTCGAGCGCCGCCGCATCGACCAGCCCGGCCGCTCGCATGGCGGCCGAAGGCGCCCCAGTGGACATGGACAAGATCGCCGCGATCAAGAGCGCGATCGCGTCGGGCAATTATCCGGTCAATCCGGATGCGATCGCCGAGCGGATGCTCGAACTCGATCTGCCCGCCAAGGATTAAGGATTTCGCCTCATGCCGCTTGGCCTTGCCGCCCTCAATGACCTGCACGACGCGTTCGAGGAATTGCGTGCCGTGCTGGGTGGCAATGACGTGGCGGCGATCGAATCGGCGACGCATCGCGTCAGCCGCGCCGCCGCCGGCGTGCGCGCAATCGGCGCGTGGCGGTCCGACCCGGCGCTGGCCGACCGGATCCGGGCGATGCTGCCGCTGATCGACAGCGCGCGGGTGCGCGTCAACCTGCTGGCCGACCATGCCAGCCAGCGCCTTTCCATCCTGGCCTCGCACGGCGCCCGCACCGCGCCGCTGACCTACGGCCGCTGAAAATTTTTTCACGTTAAGTCTAAAGCGGCGCCTTCGGGCGCCGTTTTTCGTTGTGCGGCCCGTAAATTCCTGCCGCCGCGTTAACCAAATCTTGGCATGGCCCTTGCTCTAATGTCCGCAGCTAGCAACTGAGGATGATAGAATTCGTGTCGGCTTTCGCAGACATATCGGCAGCTTCCGGATCGACCGGCAATCGCGTGACCAACGCGATCGCCATGGCGAGCCGGCGCACGGGTGTCGACTTCAGCTATCTGCTGGGACAGGCGAAGATCGAATCGAGCCTGAACCCGACCGCGCGCGCCTCCACCTCTTCGGCCACTGGCCTGTACCAGTTCATCGACCAGAGCTGGCTCGCCGTCATCGACAAGCATGGCAGCCAATATGGCCTTGGCTGGGCATCGGACGCCATCAGCCGCAGCAGCAACGGCCGCTATCAGGTCGCCGATCCGGAACTGCGCCAGCAGATACTGGACCTGCGCAAGCATCCCGAAACCGCGTCGGTCATGGCCGCGCAGCATGCCGCCGACAACAAGGCCTATCTGGAAAGCCGCCTGGGCCGCGAAGCCGAGCCGGTCGACCTCTACCTCGCTCATTTCCTGGGCGTGGGGGGTGCGGCCAAGTTCCTGTCGGTGCATGACCGCGCGCCGCAGGCGAGCGCGGCGTCGATGTTCCCGTCGGCCGCGCGCGCGAACCGCTCCATCTTCTACGACCGGTCGGGCAATGCCCGCAGCTTCTCGGAAATTCGCGACCGCTTCGCCGCCAAGCTCCAGAAAAGCTCGGACAGCCTGGGCGGTCCGGTGCAATATGCCGACGCTTCGAGCGCGGCCGCCGGCCTGCCGAGCGGCGCCAAGACCGTTCAGCCCGCCGATTATGTGCGGATCGAAACCCAGCGCCTTGCCGAGCAGCCCGACGTCACCGTCCGGCCGCAGCCGCAAACCGCGCGCCTCGCCTATCTCATGCTTGCCACCCTCGGAAGGTAACGGCCGATCATGTCTCCTGCCCAAGTCAAAGCGAAAATCTGGATGAGCGCCGCCAAAGGCGCGGTGCTGCCTTTCGCCACCCTGATGGTCGTGCTGTTCATGATGGTGCCGGTGCCGGCTATCATGCTGGACCTCGGCTTCATCACCAACATCATGATTTCGCTGGCCGTGCTGATGGTGGCGCTGAACGCCGCCAAGCCGCTGGATTTCTCCAGCTTCCCGACCGTTCTTCTGTTCGCGACGCTGCTGCGCCTGGCGCTCAACGTCGCCTCGACCCGCGTGGTGCTGGTGTCGGGTCATGAAGGCGCGGACGCGGCTGGCCAGGTGATCGAAGCCTTCGGCCACTTCCTGATCGGCGGCGACTATGTCGTGGGCATCTTCGTCTTCGCCATCCTGATGATCATCAACCTGGTCGTCATCACCAAGGGCGCGGGCCGCGTGTCCGAAGTGTCGGCGCGCTTCACCCTGGACGCCCTGCCGGGCAAGCAGATGGCGATCGACGCCGACCTGAACGCCGGCCTGCTCACCCCCGACGAAGCCAAGGTTCGTCGCCAGGAAGTCGCGACCGAGGCCGACTTCTACGGTTCGATGGACGGCGCCAGCAAGTTCGTGAAGGGCGACGCGGTCGCGGGCATCCTGATTCTGGTCATCAACATCATCGGCGGCATCATCCTGGGCGTGGTCAGCCATGGCTTGGCCATTGGCGAGGCCGCGCAGACCTACATCATCCTGGCCATCGGCGACGCGCTGGTGGCGCAGATCCCCGCGCTGCTGCTGTCGATCGCCGCGGCGTCCATCGTGACGCGCGTGAAGAGCGAGCAGGACCTGTCGGGCCAGGTCGCCAGCCAGTTCGGCAGCGGCAAGGCCTGGGTGCCGGTCGCCGCCATCCTGGGCTTCCTGGGCATCCTGCCGGGCATGCCGCACATGATCATCCTGCCGGCCGCGGCCGTCGCCGGCGGCATCGCCTGGCAACTGCGCAAGGCGAGCCAGAAGAAGGCGGCCGAGCCCGCGCCGCTGCCGCCCGCGCCCAATCCCGCGCTCATCGAATGGGATGACGTGTCGGACGGTGCGATCCTGGGGCTGGAGATCGGCTATGGCCTCATCAGCCTGGTCGACGAGCGCAAGGGCGCGCCGCTGATGGCCCGCATCACCGGCATCCGCCGCCAGCTGTCGAAGGAACTGGGCTTCGTCGTGCCGATGGTGCGCGTGAAGGACAATCTGGCGCTGGAGCCCAACCAGTATCGCATCACCATCGCCGGCGTCGTCGTGGGCGAGGACGAGATCTGGCCCGAGGATCTGCTGGCGCTCGACAGCGGCGCGCTGGAAGGCACCGTCACCGGCCGCCCCGCCAAGGACCCGACCTTCGGCCTCGACGCCGTCTGGATTTCGCAGGCCAAGCGCAGCGAAGCCGTCGTCGCGGGCTATACCGTGGTCGATCCGCCGACGGTCGTCGCCACTCATCTCAACCAGCTGATCGCGATGAATGCGGCCGAGATGTTCGGCCTGGATGAAGCGCGCAAGCTGCTCGACAATCTGAAGGATGTCGCGCCGCAGCTGGTCGACGGGCTAACGCCGGGCCTGCTCAACCTGACGCAGATCAGCGCGCTGTGCCGCGCCCTGCTGAGCGAAGGCATCGCGCTCAAGGATTTCCGCCGCATCTGCGAGGCGATGGTCGATGGCGGTCGCCCCGACATGAGCCACGAGCAGCTGGTCGAAGCGGTGCGTCAGCGCATCGGCGCGCTCATCATCCAGGGGCTGGTGCCGGTGAAGATGCCGCTGCCCGTCATCACGCTCGACGGCGAACTGGAAGCGATGCTGGCGCAGGCGATGCGCGTGGGCGGCGACGCCAAGCATCCGATCGAACCCAGCCTCGCCAACCGCATCGTCGAGCAGGTGGTGAACGCTGCCCGCCCGATGCTGGGCCAGGCGCGCAACTTCGCCATCGTGACGTCGCCGGTGGCGCGCCGGGCGCTTGCCCGCCTGTTCAAGCCGCATCTGCCCGAAACCCCGGTGCTGTCCTTCCTGGAGATTCCGGACGGTAAGGGTGTGGAAGTAGTTGCGGTGGTAGGAAACGACTCGCGTCCGGCGCCCCGGCACGATCCGCTGCCGCGGCAGGACCAAATGCGTGAACGCGTGGCCTGAGACACTGGGCCCGAGGGACTGAGCCATGTATATGAACAAGATCGCGGCTGGCGCACACACCTATGGCAAGCCCGGCGAGCATAGCCCCGAGCGGCTGGCGCGCCAATATATGCCGCTGGTGCGCAAGATCGCCTGGCACGTGCACGGGCGGGTTTCCACCGCCATCGAGGTCGAGGACCTGCTGCAGATCGGCATGGTCGCGCTGGTGGAGGCCGCCAACAGTTTCGAGGATCGCGGCCTTGGCTTTGCCGCCTATGCCCAGCTGCGCGTGCGCGGCGCGATGATCGACCATCTGCGCCGGCAGGCAACGCTTTGCCGGTCGGCAATGGCCAAGCGGAAAGAAATTGCCGGGGTCCGCAATCGGCTGGAGCAGCAGCTCGGCCGGCTGCCGACCGAAGCGGAAATGTCGAGCGAGATGGGCCTGGAGCCCGCCGCCTATCGCGAAGTCGCCGACAGCGTCGAGATGGTGCAGCACACCAGCATGGATGAGGTCTATTCCGACCAGTCGATGTGGTTCGCCGATGTCGAGGACCGCGCCGACCAGGTGCTGGAGCGCGAATCGCTCAAGAAGGCGCTCGCCGCCTGCATCGGCGAACTGCCCCAGCGCGAAGCGATGGTGCTGCAGCTCTATTTCGTCGAGGAAATGAACCTGGAGGAAATCGGCCAGACGCTGGACATCGGCGCGGCGCGCGTGTGCCAGATCAAGAAGGCCGCGCTCGACAAGCTGCGCGAGAAGCTGCGCGACTGGGACGAGTGATCGTCGGAGGGCTGTCGCAGGCCCGCTCTCGCCTTTCGTTCACCTGAGCCTGGCAAAGGGCCCGGCAAGGCTCAGGCGCGCCGATGCGGGCTATTGTCGCCCGCCCAAGGGCAACGCATGACTGCGCCCCGATCTTACTCGTCATTCGCCGCGATGGCGCGCCGGCGTTCGCCCGTTGGCCAGCGGAAGCGCAGCGGGCGGTAGCTCTGCGTGCGCCACCAGGGGTCGGCGACCTGGAATAGGCCGCTTTCCTCGGCCCGGCGGCCCAGATCCTTGCGCGCGGTGATGGCGGCGAGCAGCGGCGCGGCGAACAGGCCCGCGACCACTGGCAGCGTCCAGCCGACAGCGCCCGCCTCCACCGCCAGCCAGGTCAGCGCCACGCCCAGCAGGATATGCCATTTGAACAGCCAGATTGCGCTGCCGATGGCCATGCCGTCGCGGTCGCGGGTCTGGCCGTTCCAGCTCGCCTTCTTGCCCATCAATATGGTGACGAGGTTGATCGTCTGGGTCAGCATCGCGACCGGCGCCATCAGGATGGACAGCAGGATGTCGACGATGACGCCGCGCGTCATCCGCGCCGCGCCGCCAAAGCCGATGCGCCGCGCCGGGTCCGCCATCGCCCAGAGGATGGCGAGGATCTTGGGCCCGAACAGCAGCACGGCCGTCACGCCCAGCAAGGCGCCCGACGGCAGCACCTGCGCCGGCGGCCAATATCCGCTCGCCGCGCCGCCCAGCACCACCAGCATCAGCGCCAGCCACATGGGCGACGTGCAATAGGCAGTCGCGCCGACCAGCAGCTGGAAACGGCTGAGCGGATGAAGCCCGGCGATGCGGATCAGCAGCGGCACATGCTGGATATTGCCCTGGCACCAGCGGCGGTCGCGGGTGAAGAGGTCGGGCATGGAAGGCGGGAATTCCTCGAAACTGTCGTCGGCCGTCACCATGTGCACGTCCCAGCCGCGCCGGCGCAGCAATGCCGCCTCCAGCATGTCGTGGCTGAGGATATGGCCGCCAAAGGGCGCGCGGCCCGGCAGTTCGGGCAGGCCGCAGCTTTCGGCGAAGGCGCGCACGCGCACGATCGCGTTATGGCCCCAGAACATCCCTTCCGAGCCGGCCCACCAGATCATGCCCGCGGCTGAGATCGGCCCGAACAGGCGGCTGGCGAATTGCTGCCAGCGCGCGAACAGGGTCGCCGCGCCCATGACGGTGGGCACGGTCTGGATCAGGCCGACATGGGGGTGCCGCTCCATGTCGGCGGCGAGCCGGGCCATGGTCTGGCCGCTCATGATGCTGTCGGCGTCCAGCACGATCATATGATCATAGCCGCCGCCGAAGCGCTGCACCCATTCGGCGATATTGCCGGGCTTGCGCCCGATATTGAGCGCGCGGCGGCGATAATGGACGGGGCGCGAGAAAGAGTCGCGCATTTCCTGATAGGCGCGCTTTTCCGTCTCGCCGCTTTCGGCGTTGGAATCGGAGAGGATGAAGAATTCGAACCGCTCGCCGCCCATCACCTGCGCCAGGCTGCGCTCCATGATCGACAGGCGGCCGAGCACGCCCAGAAAATCCTCGTTGCACACGGGCAGCAAGATGGCGGTCTTGCCGTGCAGCGGTTCGGACGCGCGCAGGGGGCGGGGAGTGACGCTGCGGCCCTTGCCCACGGTCAGCAACAGGAAGCCGATGGCGGCGGTCGCGAAGCCGAAGGCGATCCAGGCGAAGAGCGAGATGAAGAGGGTGAGATAGACGCCCTCCATGACGCTGATGCCGTCGAGGCCGATCGACCGGCGCATTTCATGCGCGGCGAGCGCGGCGGGGATCAGGGTCAGAGTGACGACCAGCAGGCGGCGCGCCCACAGGTCGATATTGAAGCGGCGGCGCGCGATCAGCGGCGGCGTCGTGTCGAAATCCTGCTCGGGCATGGCGAGCGGGCTTTCGGCGGGCACCTGTTCAAAGGCCCGCGCCAATGGCTTGTCCTCGCCTGTCGATCCGGTCGACGGCGCGCCTCCATTCCCCATGATCCCAGACCCGTCTGCTAATGACCCGAGCGTCAGAACCGCTCGCGTCCGCAACGGTTCCCCTCAGGGGCCGACAGGATAGTGCAGATACTCGCTGATTGCACGCCCGCCCAGGCGCAGCTGCGCCCGGATATCGGTCAGCCCGGTCCCTTCGCGCCGCAGGTCGAGCACCATGCGGTAGAGGCCGGGCTGCCCCAGCACCGGATAGCCCGCCGTCTTCAGCATCGTACCGGCGCTGATGTCGGTCCAGATGTCGGGCTTGGCGCCGTCGGCCACACCGGCGAAATCGACGACCAGCCGGTCGCTGCCCTCTTCGTCGCCGCGCCCGCGCCACACATTCTCGACGATCGCGACCTTCTGCCCCAAGGCGGCCGACGCGGGCGCGCGCGCCGCGCTCCAGTCGACGCGGTAGCTGGCGTCGATCCGCCGGCCGGGAACAGCGGCGGCCTCGGGAGTCCAGTAGGCGACGACGTTATCGGTATATTCGCTGTCGGTCGGGAAGCTGTAGAGCCGCACTTGGCCTTGTCCGAGCGCGCGGGTCGGCGTGGCCCACAGGGTGGGCCGGCGATCATAATAGACGCCGTCATCCTGATAATGGTCGAAATCGCGGTCGCGCTGGACGAGGCCGAAGCCCTTGGGGTCGCGCTCGGCAAAGGCGCTGACCAGCGGCGTGGGGGGATTGATGATCGGCCGGGCATGGGCGGTGCCATCGGCGCTGGCGATCGACAAAATGTCGCTGTCGTGGATTTCCGGACGCCAGTCGGTGCCCTTGCCGCGGTTTGCCTGATCATACCAGAACATGCTGGTCATCGCCATCAGGCCCAGTTCCTCGATCGGCCGGCGCGGGAACAAGGCGGCGGTCACGTCCTGATGCACGCCGTCGGCGCCCAGGCTGCTGACGAAGCGATAGGCGCCGGTGATGGAGGCGCCGTCGAGCAGCGCATAGATGGTGACGCCATGCTCGCCCGTCCGCTCCAGCCAGAAATGAGTGAAGCGCGGAAATTCCTCCTTGCCCAGGCTGGTGTTGATCGCGATCGCGCGCGCCGACAGGCCGAACTGCTTCTGCGGGCTGGGCGCGCGGAAATAGCTTGCGCCGAGGAAGGACAGCCAATCGCCATCGCGCGCGGCGTTCATGATGCGGAAACCGGCGAAGCCCGCATCGGGCCCCAGCGCCTTCACCGCATTGCCTGCCGGCGCGTCGAACATGTCCGGGTCATAGCGCAGCGGAGTCGCGCGGCCATTGTCCACGGTCGCGATCGTCACCGGCTGCGTGGAATATTGGGACAGGGGAAAGAAGCGGATGCCCGTGTCGCCGGGCAGGTCGCCCCACAAGGTGCGCTCGTCGCGAAAGCGCGCCTCATGCTGGGCGATATAATCGACCTTCGCCGCGCCGGGATGCGCCGGCGTCTCCTTGAAGGGGGTGCGGGTCAGCTGCTGCGCCTGCGCCACCAGCCGTTCCCAGGAGAAGGGCGCGGGGCGATTGCCGATCAGGCTTTGCGCGCCGAGCGCGGACGGCAGGAGGAGGGCGGCGCCCGAGGCGGCGATCATCGCGCGCCGATCGATCTTCGTCATGGTCTGGGTCATGGACCGGCAAAACGATCAAGCCAAGTCTTGTATCCCGCCCGAAACGAAAGAAGCCTCCGCCCGGGGGGACGGAGGCTTCAAATAGGCTGGTCGTTCGATCGAAGGTGTCGCCCCCGGCGCGGTGGGGACTGTTGATGCGCCGGGGGCTCCATTGGGCGGCTGGCGGTGACCAAGACCTCAGCCGACCAATTTCGTTATCCTTAGCCGATCAGCTTCATCACGCCCTGCTGGCTCTGGTTGGCCTGGGCCAGCATGGCGGTCGACGCCTGGCTGAGGATCTGCTGCTTGGCGAGAGCGGTCGTTTCCGACGAGAAGTCGGCGTCTTCGATGCGGCTCTTCGCGTCGGTCAGGTTGGTGATGTTGTTGGTCAGGTTGTTGACCGTCGATTCGAGGCGGTTCTGCACCGCACCCAGGTTGGCGCGGGTCGTCGCGATCGCCTTCAGCGCGTCGTCGAAGGTCGCCAGGTCGGCGGTGGTCGCCGTGGTGGCGTCGACGGCCAGGGCGGCGGTGACGTCGGCGTTGCCGGCCACGTCGTCCAGCGTGATGTCGACAACGTCTTCAGCGTTGGCGCCGGCCTGGATGCTGACCGTGGCGGTCGAACCGTCGAACAGCTTGGTGCCGTTGAATTCGGTGTTCGCCAGCGTGTCGGTGATCTGGGTGGCGAGCTGCGAGATTTCCGCCTGGATGTTGGTCTTGGCGTCGGCGTCGTTGGTGCCGTTCAGCGCCTGGACGGTCAGTTCACGCATACGCTGCAGCATGTTGCTGACTTCGCCGAGGCCGCCTTCGGCCGTCTGCGCCAGGCTGATGCCGTCATTGGCGTTGCGGACGCCCTGGGTCATGCCCTTGATCTGCGCGGTCATGCTGGAAGCGATGGCGAGGCCGGCGGCGTCGTCCTTCGCGCTGTTGATGCGCTTGCCGGTCGACAGGCGTTCCATCGCGGTCGACAGAGCCTTGCTGGCGGCAGAAGAGGCGTTGGCCGAGCGCAGCGCCGAGGTGTTGGTTCCGATAACAGTCATGATATTCCCTTTCCGTGTCTCTATCAGGTCGCTGCCATCAGGCTGCTTGCGGCCTCGAAAGGGGATAACGGCGGGGCGGCGGGAGCTTTTAGGGGCCGATGCGATTTTTCTGGAATCGACGCATTTGCGCGGCCCTTACGCGCGCGCGATAAGCTGAAGCGGCAGCGGCGGAAAAAAATTGCCGCCGACCGGCAACGGACTTGCCGTGTTAACCATCTGATAACCACGGATCGGGTAAAGATTAACCATCGAAGGGACTGGGGCGTGCGGGGGCACAAGCCAGACAATTAGGTGGGAAAAGTTCATGTCATCGCTTGACGTGAGCCGTGGGGTCTGCGCGCTCGTTCCTGGGCTCCAGCACTGGCTCGAAAATGCCTTCTACAGCGTGCGCATCGTCGATGCCCAAAGCCCGCGGGACAAGGACAGCCGTCGCGTCCTGCTGGCGACCGAGATCGGTCATGCCACGCATCGCGACATCCTCATCAGCCTGATCGACGGGGCGCCTTCGCTGGTCGCCGCCGCCAACGGCCTGCCGGCGCGCGTCGCCTTTGGCCTGGAGGATATGGGCTTCGCCTTCGCCCTGATCGCTGAACTCGCCCGGCCCGTTTCGGTTCCCGCGGTGGGCGACGGCGCCAGCGCGCATCTCATGTCGCTCGCCGCGCGGGTCGCGCGCAGCGACGCCACCGTGCTGATCCAGGGCGACACCGGCACCGGCAAGGAAGGCATGGCGCGCTTCCTTCATGCCCAGTCCGGCCGCACCGGCCACGACTTCATCGCCGTCAACTGCGCGGCGCTGCCCGAAACCATGATGGAAGCGATGCTGTTCGGCCACAAGAAGGGCAGCTTCACCGGCGCCGCCCAATCGTCCGATGGCCTGTTCCTGGCGGCGGACGGCGGCACGCTGTTCCTCGACGAAATCGCCGAGCTGCCGCTCGCGCTCCAGGCCAAGCTGCTGCGCGCGCTGCAGGAAGGCGAAGTGCTTCCCGTCGGCGCCACGCATCCGGTGGCGGTCAATGTCCGCATCGTCGCGGCCTGCAACCGCAACCTGGCCGAGGAAGTCGCCGCCGGCCGCTTCCGCGAGGATCTTTACTGGCGGCTCAACGTCATGGCGCTGGAACTGCGCCCGCTGGCCGAACGCCGCGGCGACATCGCCGCCATCGCCGCCGCCATGCTGCTGCGCCAGCAGGACGGCGCGAAGAACGGCTTCGTGTGGCCGACCGCCGCCGCGCTCGACAAGCTGGCCGCCCATGGCTGGCCCGGCAACGCCCGCGAGCTGGGCAATGTGCTCCAGCGCGCGCTGGTGCTGCGCGAAGGCGACCGGATCGACGCGGCCGACCTGCATATCTCCGGCGCGCCCCAGCCGCTGCGCATCGTCGCCGGCACTGCGGTGCCCGCCGCCGCCGCCGAGCCGATCCTGCTGCGCGACCTGACGCGCCATTCCAAGCTGGAAGCGGTTCGCCTGGCCCTGCGCGAAACCGACGGCCATCGCGCCGCCGCCGCCCGCAAGCTGGGCATTTCGGAACGCACGCTGCGCTATCGGCTCGCCGAGATGCGTGATCTCGCCGCCGCCTGACGGGAGCTTCTCACATGAACGGCATATCCCCCACGGATAGCGTGATGGCTATCCGCAACGCCATATTGCAGAAGAATGCGGCGCTGCGCGACATCGCGCAGACCGGCCCGGCCGCTGGCGCGGGCGCGGCGAACGGCGTCCAGGACAGCAAGCCCGGCGCCTTTACCGAGGCGCTGAGCAGCGCGCTGCAGCAGGTCAACGGGCTGCAGAGCCAGGCCGGCGAGGCCGCCGCCGCGTTCGAGCGGGGCGAAACCACCGACATCGCCGGCGTCATGCTGGCCAAGCAACAGGCTTCGGTCAGCTTCGAGGCGACCCTGCAAGTCCGCAACAAACTCCTGTCCGCCTACAAGGACATCATGAGCATGCCGGTCTGATCCCATGAGCGAGAACGCCCTTTCCACCACCGTCGGCGCTGGTGCGCCTGCTCTCCCCGCCGCCGCGGCGCCCGCCATGGGCGGCGCCAAGGGCATGGATGCGCTCAAGGCGCGCGTCACCGGCTTCATGAAGCAGCCGGCCGTCGCCAAGAGCCTGCCGCTGCTCGGCCTCATCGGCACCGTCGCGGTCGCCGGCGCGGCCTGGCTGGCGCTGCGCGAACCGCCGCAGCGCGACCTGTTCCGCGGCCTGCCCGACGCCGACAAATCGGCCGTCGCGCAGGTGCTTGACCAGAATGGCGTGCGCTACGACTTCGACAGTTCGGGCGCGATGACGGTCGCGGAGGATGATTATTTCAAGGCGAAGATGATGCTCGCCGCCCAGGGCCTGCCCAAGAGCGCGCCCGACGGCAACAGCATGATCGACAGCCTGCCGATGGGCGCATCGCGCGCGGTCGAGGGCGAAAAGCTGCGTTCGGCCCGCGAGATGGACCTGGCCCGCACGATCGAGGCGATCGACAGCGTCGAAAGCGCGAAGGTGCATCTGGCCGTCGAACCGCCCAGCGTGTTCCTGCGCGAACGCTCCAAGCCTTCGGCGTCGGTGATGCTGCGCCTGGCGAACGGCCGTCGCCTGACCGAACAGCAGGTGAGCGCGATCGTGCATCTGGTCGCCTCCTCCATTCCCGAACTCAACCCCGACGACATTTCGCTGGTCGACCAGAATGGCCGGCTGCTGTCGGACAATGACGGCAATGCGGGCGACGATCGCCAGCTCGCCATGCAGGGCAAGATCGAGGATCGCTATCGCCAGTCGGTGATCGCGCTGCTGACGCCGATCCTGGGCGACGGCAATTTCTCGACCGAGGTTCATGCCGAATTGAACTTCGCCGAGCGCCAGGCGACTCGCGAAACCTATCCGCAGGACGAGGCGCGGCTGCGCAGCGAAACCGGCAGCTGGGCGTCCGATCCGCGCGGCCAGGGCAAGGGCGAAGCGAGCGGCATTCCCGGTGCGATCAGCAACCAGGCGCCGGTCAACCCGACCGTCACCCAGACCAATCCCAACGGCCAGGCCGTGACGCAGGGCGAAACCGCCCAGGCGCAAGGGCCCGGCACGCCCACCGACCCGCTGATGAAGACCGAGGAAACGTTCAACCGCAATTTCGAGCTGGGCCGCGAAGTGTCCGTCACGCGTGACGCCACCGGCACCGTCAAGCGCCTGTCGGTCGCCGTCGCGCTCGACAATGGGGCCGACGGCAAGCCGCGCTCGCCGCAGGAAATCGCCGCGCTCGAAGCGCTGGTGAAGGGCGCGGTCGGCTTCGACCAGGCGCGCGGCGACGTGGTCGCGCTCTCCTCGCGCAGCTTCGTCAAGGAAACGGCCGCCGAAACGCCCTGGTACGAGGCCGAATGGATCGCGCCGCTTGCCCGCAATCTGTCGGCTCTGCTGGTTGCCTTGCTGGTCATCTTTGGCATCGGTCGCCCGCTTCTCAAGCGCCGCGCCGCGGCGCAGGAAGCCGCCGCCGCCGATCGCGCCGAACAGAAGCAGGCGATCGGCCAGGCGATCTCGACCGAACTCACCAAGCAGGCGGTCGCCAATCCGGCCGATCCCTCGGCGCCCGTGACGCTCGACATGATCTCTTCCACCTACGACTATGCCCAGCGCGCCGACCTCATTCGCAACTTCGTGAAGCAGGACCCGGATCGCGCCGCGCTGGTCGTCCGCGACCTGCTGCGCGACGCGAAGAAGGAAAAGGAAAATGCCTGAGATCGTCCCCGGCCGTCCCGAGGCGCTCAAGGGGAGCGCCGCCGCCGCGGTCCTCCTGATGCTCTTCAACGAGGATGAGGCCGCGCAGATCCTGTCGCGCCTGGAGCCCGACGAAGTGCGTCAGCTCGGCTATGCCATGTATGACGTGCAGGATGTCGATCCCGAGGAAGTGAACGAGGCGCTCGACCATTTCGTCACCAAGGCCAAGAAGCGCACCACCATCGGCTATGGCGCGACCCGCCATATCCGCGGCGCGATGACCAAGGCGCTGGGCGAGGAGCGTGCGGAAACCATCCTGGCCCGCATCACCCCGCCGACCCGATCCACCCAGCTGGAAATGCTGAAGTGGATGGACGCCAAGGAAATCGCGGTGCTGATCGAGATGGAGCATCCGCAGATCATGGCGATCGTGCTCGCGCATCTGGAGGCGCCGGTCGCCGCCGACGTGCTGCAGCTGCTGCCCGCCGAATATCAGGAAGAGATCGTCTATCGCATCGCCACGCTCGGCCCGGTGTCGAACGAGGCGCTGGAGGATCTGGAGCAGCTGCTGCTGCGCGGACCCGCGGCCAAGCAGGGCGCAGCCTCGCAGCGCGGCGGCACGGTCGAGGCGGCCGCGATCATGAACAATGTCCGCAAGGACAATGAGCAGCGGATCATGAAGGCCGTCGCCAAGCGCGACAAGATGATCGCCCAGACGATCGAGGAGGAGATGTTCGTCTTCGACAACCTCATCGACATGGACGACAAGAATCTGGGCACGCTGATGCGCACGATCGACAGCACGGTGCTGGTGGTCGCGCTCAAGGGCGCGAACGATATGCTCAAGGGCAAGATTTTCAGTTGCATGTCCGCGCGCGCCGCTCAGGCGATCGCCGACGAGATCGAGGAGCGCGGGCCCATCCGCCTCGCCGAAGTGATCGAAGCGCAGAAACTCATCATCGCCACCGCGCGCCGCATGGCGGACGCGGGCACCATCATGCTCGGCGGAAAGGGCAACGACTTTGTCTAGGATTTGGGGTGCCGACGCGGTTCGGGACGTCGCGCCGGTGGCGGTCGCGGGCTTTCGCCCGGCCGAAGGCGGCTTTCGCAGCCTCTATACCGCGCCTCCGGGCCAGCTGACCGCCGCGATGCGCGGGGCGGTGATGGAAGTGGAGCCGGAAATCGACATGGTCGAGGAAGCCCGGATGGAGGGCTTCACGCTCGGCTTCGACGAAGGCTGCCGCATCACGGCGGAGGCGAACGCCGCCGATGTCGACGCGCGCGCCCGCCTTGCCGAAGCGCTGGAACTGCTCTCGCCCGCGCCCAGCGGCATGTTGTCCACCATGTTGTCGGCCACGGTCGTGCGCCTGGTCGAACAGATTGTCGGCGAGGTCGAGATCGACCTGGAGCGCCTGGTCCAGCGCTGCGACACGGTCGCCGCCTTCATCGAAAGCAATCAGGACAAGAGCGCGCTGCACCTGCATCCCGACGACGTCGCCCTGCTGGAAGGCGAAGCGATCGGCGTGCCCATGATCGCGGACAAGGCGATGCATCGCGGCTGCGTCCGGCTGGAGACTGCCGACGGCTGGGTCGAGGATGGCCCGGACGTTCGCCTGTCGCGCCTGCGCGCGCTGATGGACGATATGGAGGGCAAGTCGTGATCCAGGCCGCGCTGCGCCAGGCCGAAAGCCTGTTCGATCATCTGCAGGTGCAGAACCGCGCGCCCCGCCATGTCGGCCGCCTGGTCAGCCATGATGCAGGCATGCTGGAAGTCACCGGCTTTCGCCGCCCGATCGGATCGGGCGCCCGCGTTCTGGCCAGCGACGGTTCGATCTGCCGCGCCGAAGTCGTGGGCTTTCGTGGTGACCGCACCCTGCTGGTGCCACTGGACGCCGACGCGCCGCTGGAAAACGGCATTCGCGTCGAACCCGACAGCCAGGCGAACATGGTGCAGGTGGGCGACGGCCTGATCGGCCGCGTCATCGACGCCATGGGCCAGCCGCTCGATCGCAAGGGCCCGATCATCGCCGGCGGCAGCTGGCCGCTCAATGGCGTCAAGGGCAATGTGCTCGACCGCGGCCGCGTCACCGAACCCTTCGACCTGGGCGTGCGCGCCGTCAATGCGCTGCTGACCGCCGGGCGCGGCCAGCGCATCGCCATCATCGCGGGCTCGGGCGTCGGCAAGTCGGTGCTGATGGGCCAGATGATCGCCGGCGCCGAAGCCGACATCGTCGTCACCGGCCTGATCGGCGAGCGTGGCCGCGAAGTCAGCGACTTCCTCGAAACCAAGCTCAAGGGCGCGATGCACAAGTCGATCGTCGTCGCCGTGCCCGCCGATCATCCGCCGGTGCTGCGCCTGCGCGCCGCCGCGCGCGCCACCGCCATCGCCGAATATTTCCGCGCCCGCGGCAAGAAGGTGCTGCTGCTGATCGACAGCCTGACCCGCTGCGCCCATGCCCAGCGCGAAATCGGCCTGGCGCTGGGCGAACCGCCGGCGATGAAGGGCTATCCGCCCTCGGCCCTTGCGCTCATCCCGCGCCTCGTCGAACGGGCCGGCGTGGACGCCCGCACCGGCGGGTCGATCACCGCGCTCTATACCGTGCTGGCCGATGGCGACGACACCGACGATCCGATCGTCGACGCCGCCCGCGCCATCGTCGACGGGCATTTCGTGCTGTCGCGCCAATTGTCGGAACAGGCGATCTTCCCCGCCATCGACATCGGCAAGTCGCTGTCGCGCGTGATGGCCGATGTGGTGCCCGACGAACATCGGCAGGCCGCGGCCGGCTATCGCCGCCTCTGGGCCGCCTATGAGGAAAATCGCGATCTCATCCTGATGGGCGCCTATCGCCCGGGCAATGATCCGGTGATCGACGAAGCGGTCAAGCGCCGCCAGGAAATCCTCGACTTCATCCGGCAGGACCAGAAAAGCCGTATCGACCTCGACACCAGCGCCGCCGCGCTCATCGCCGGCTTTGGCGCGTGAAGGGTCTGGTCAATCGCCGCCAGCGCGTGCTGCGCGTGCGCGCGGTCCAGCACAGCATGGCGGTCGCCGAAACCGCGCGCGCCCGCGACGAGGCCAATGGCATCGCTCATAATCTGGAGCGGCTGCGCGCCGTGCGCAGCGAATTGTTCGAAACGCAGGGCATGGCGACCGGCGCGTCCTTCGCTGCGATGCAGGAGCTCGCGACCCGGCTCGAACAGGCCAGCCGCCAGCTCGACGGCGCCCTGTATGACGCGCGCCGCAATGTCGAAGTCAAAGAAGGCATGACTCTTGCAGCGAACCGCGAGAAGGAAATTGCCAGCCGCCTCAAGGACCGCGCCCGCGCGAACCTGGAGGAATGGCGCGAGAACAAGCTTGCCGCTCTGCCGCGCTATCGGCGGATGCAGCGCAACGAGGAAAGTTGAGCCATGACCATGTTGACCAGCCTCAAGGCTCTGCTTTTCCCCACCGCCGCGCCCGGCGCGGCGCAAGCGACCCTGGCGCCGATGGATGGCGCCAATGATTTCGCGCAGCTGCTGGGCGCGGCGCAAGCGACCCCGCCCGCGCAGGCCGCGCCCGCGGCGGCATCCGTTGCGGTGGCGGCGCCCGCATCCACCATGGCCCCGGCGGCTGAAGCGCCCGATGCGTTCGCCCCTGCCGCGAGCGGGGTTGCGCCTGCCGCGCCCGTCGCTGATCAGGTGGGGATGCAGGCGCAAGCACCGGCGGATCTTTCGCCCTCTCAGCCTCGATTCGCGCAAACCCCGGCCGCGCAGGCAACTCCGGAGAGCGCCGCCCCGGTGGCGGACAGCATGAAGGGTGACGTACGCACCGTCGCACCCGCCATCCCGTCCAGCGCCACGCCGTCGCAGCCAGTCTCCACTACGATCGCGATCGACACGTCGGCCCCGGCCGCGCCGTCCATGCCTGCGCCCGCTGCGGACCAGGCCGCGCCGCCGGTCGGCGCAACGCGTGGCGAGCCCGCTGTCGTCGAGGCGGATGCGCCCGCGCTTGCCGATCCGGCAGCGAAGATCGCGCCGACCGCGCCGCAGATCGCGCTTCCCGCCGATCCGCAACCCGATGTCCTGCCCCGCCCCGCAACGCCCGAAGCCGCCGCACCACTGCCGGTCGCCGCGGCCGGCAATGCGCCGCTGCCCGTCGCGCAAACCGAGATCGAGACGGTCATCGCGCCTATAGCCGATGAGGACGCCATCTCAGCGGACACAGAGGACAGCGAAGACCGGCCCGCTTCGGCCAAGGCCGACGCGCCGATCCTGACGCCGAGCCTGACCATGCCGGTCGCCACGCCGATCCCCACCACTGTGCCGATGCCCGTGGCCCCGGCTACGGCCGCGCCGACGCTGGCTGCCGACGGCATCGCGGCCGTAGCGACCGCGCCCAAGGCGGCGTCCTTCGTCACCGCACCCGTTGCGCCGCAAGACGCCGCGCTCCGGAACGCGGCGATCGATCCTACGGCCACCGCGCCGCAGCTCGTTTCGCCAAATGGCGCGCCGCCCGTCGCCGGGACAACGGGCCAGGGGGATGCTGCGCCCGTTCTGGCGCAGGTCGAACCCGACCCGGCGTCGCATCCGGCCCTAAGGAATGGCGGGACCGCGAACCTGCCGCCGGTCGCTGCCGCCCCCGCAGAGGGAGCCGAGATCCTGTCGCGCGCGGATTCTGCGCTGGCTGACCCTGCGTCCGCTCCGCTCGCAGCGCCGGCCATGCCGGCAGGCAGGGTTGCACCGCGTAACGCCGCGACGCGCCCGGCCGATGCGAGCGCGCAGCTGCCGCCGCAGGATGGAGACAACGTCGCGCCCGTTCTCACTGGCCAGACGCCCGCCAATCCATCGGCGGCCCCCGCACCGGAGCTTCAGCCCAGCCCGACCCTAGCGCCAGCGCCAACCTCCGATCCGGACGCGCCGGTCATCAGCATCGATCCGGCTGCGGTTCAGCCCGCCGCGCGGGACGCCACGCGCCCCTCGATCGCGCCGACGCCTGCCGCGCTTGGCGACGCAATGGCGCCTGCGTCGCCCACGATCCCAGCGACACCGATGCAGGCCGGCGAATCCGTCGTGTCGCCCGCGATCCCTGCGCCTCCGTCGCAAGCCGGCGACCTCGTCGCGTCGGCGCCCGCCGTTGGCGCGTCCGGCCAATCGGCCGATCAAGTGCCGCCCGAGATCGCGACAGCACCGCCGACACTGGACCCGCGCACGGGGCAGACCGCGCCCCCATCCAACACCCCGATCCCGCCCGCGCCCGTCGTGCCGGACGCGGTCGCCGCCGACACGCAGCCGCTGCCCGCTGGCGAAGCGCCGGACGCCGTGACACCCTCCGCGCGCATGGCCGCTGCGCCCGTAGCGGACGATCAGTCGCAAGGCCCCGACCGCGCCCCCGCCACCGCTCCGGTGCCGGAAGCGCCTGCGGCCCGCGACCTCGCCAGCGCCCGCGCGCCAGCCGCGCCTTTGCCACAGGCAACTGCTGATCTGCCGCCAGCGACGACCGCCACGCCGGAGGCCGACGTCCCGCTGCCCGAAGACGGCCAGACCGATCCGCTCGCGGCGCAAGCTGATGGCGCGATCGAAGGCGCGCGCCCGATGGTTCGCCGCGCTCGCGCCGAAGCGGTGTCGCTGCTGCAGCTGGTGCGCGACCAGATGGCCGGCCGCCCCGCCCAGCGCGCCGAAAAGGGCGCTGACAGCGCAGCGACCCCCATTACCGACAGCGCGCCTGCCCCGACGACAGCGGCGGCGACGCAGGCCAGCGCCGCGCCCGCACCGATGTTCACCGCCGCGCCTCAGGCCGCCGCGCCCGTCACGACGGCGGCGATGCCGACCATCGACCTGTCCGCCAGCCTGGGTGCGCAAGTGGTGGACATGGGCGTGTCGGGCCAGTGGATCGACGGGCTTGCCCGCGACCTTGCCGGCCTCACCGCCAATGGCGCGCAGGGCCGCTTCCAGATCAACGCCGATCAGCTTGGCCCGGTCCAGGTGGATATCCGCCAGGGCGCGGACGGCGCCGCGGTTAGTCTGACGGTCGCGAGCGAAGCGGCCGAACTGGCGCTGCGCCAGGACAGCGATATGCTCAAGCTCGACTCCGGCCTCTCGCCCATGCGCATCAGCGAGGTGAAGGTGGAGCGCGCCCCGTATGTAACCGAACCGGCTCGAAGCGAAAGCGCGTCGAACCAGAATGGTTCGCAATCCGACCATCTGCAACAGCAGGCCGCCGGCCAATGGCAGGGCCAGGGCCAGTCCGCCGGCCAGTCGCAGATGCAGGGCCGCCAGGGGCGCGAAAATATCGCCATGCTCCATAAAAATGGCGGCGAAGCGGTCGTTATGGACTCTGAGGAGGCGGGCGATGGCGTCCGCGACACCGTGCGCGCGCGCTATGCGTGATCCGCGCCTTTCCCAGGGGACTAGATCATGAGTGACGAGCCGAAGACCAAGAAGAAGAAGGGCGGGGGCATGAAGATGATCCTGCTGCTGGTCGTCGGCGTGGTCGTCGGCGGCGCGGGCGCGGCGGGCGGTCTGTACGCCGCCGGTTTCTTCAGCCCCGCCGAAGAAGGGCCCAAGGAAGATCCCAACAAGCCCGTGCTCGTGCTCGCCGGCGAAAGCGCCGAGGACGTGGCGAAGGCGCATGGCGGCGGGGGCGGCGGCCATGGCGGCGGCGGCGCGGCGGCTGCGGCCCATGGCGCGCCGCATGGCAAGGGCATCGACCTGCCCACTCCGGCCAACCCGGCCGCCTATCAGGCCACCTATTTCCAGTTGCAGGCGCCCTTCACGTCGAACATGAGCGATACCGATGCCTTCGCCCAGATTTCGGTGGCGGTGTCGACCTATTACGACATGCGCGTGATCGAGGCGATCAAGACGCATGAGATGGCGATCCGCAGCCAGGTGCTGATGATGCTGGCCCAGCAGCCGCAGGAGGTGCTGGACACGCCCAAGGGCAAGCAGGCGCTCCAGGGCAAGATTCGCACCATCATCAACGATATTTTGAAGCAGAAGACCGGCTATGGCGGTGTCGATAACGTTTATTTTACCAATTTCGTTATTCAATAGGGCTGCCTGAACAGGGTCGGGATGTCCCCTGACCTGATGCGGGCAGGGGACCAAGATGACGACCGACGTTCAATCCTACGCCTTCGGGCGCGGGGAATTGCAGGCGCCCGTGATGCTGTCCGGGCTCGACCGGCTGGGCGATAAGCTCGGCCGGCGCATTCGCGCCTTGATTGAGCCGATCGCGGGCGTGCGCCCCAATGTGGAGGCGCAGGACGCCCGCGTGCTGGATTTTGCCGCATGGAGCGCCGAAGTCCCCGCCTTCACCAGCATTTCCGTCTACCGCCTGCTGCCGCTCAAGGGGCAGATGCTGCTGCGGCTCGACGCCGGCATGGTGTCCACCCTCGTCGATTGCTTTTATGGCGGCATCGGCAACCGCCCGCTGCCCGTGCGCGGTGAATTCACGCCGACCGAAGACCGGCTGATCGCGCGCATGACCGAAACGCTGATGGCGCGCATGGTCGAATGCTGGGCCGACGTGCTGCCGCTCGACGCGGCGCTGATGCTGCGCGAAACCGGGGTCGGTTATGCCGCCGCGGCGCAGCCCGCCGACCAGATGGTGCTGCAGCGCTTCGTCGTCAGCCTGACGCGCGAGCAGGGATGGCCGATCGACCTCCTTTTCCCGCTGTCCGCCCTGCGCGCGGTCGAGGCGCTGACCGGCGCCAAGGTCTCGGCCGACGAGGACCAGTCCGATCCCGTCTGGCAGGCGCGGATCGCCCGCCGCATGCGCGACATCCGCTTGCCGGCCCGCACCGTGCTGGCCCGCCCCAATCTCTCGCTCGCCGACCTGATGGAACTCAAGGTTGGCGACGTGATCCCCGTGACGATCGGCCGCGCGCTGCCGCTGATCGTCGGAAACCGCATCGTCGCCCATGGCACGATCGGCGAACAGGACGGCCGCGCCGCCTTCCAGATCGAAAAGCTTGCACAGGAACCTGAACAATGAGCGACATGAGCGAAGCGCCCCGGATCGAGCGCGGCGACGATCCGGTCAGCCGGATGAACAACAACCGGCAGTTCAAGCTGCTGGCCGACATTCCGGTGCGCATGTCGGTGGAGGTGGGCTCCACCTCCCTGCGCCTGGCCGAAGTCATGGACCTGGCCGAAGGCAGCATCGTCGAACTGGATCGCCAGGCCGACGATCTGCTCGACATCATGGTCAATGGCGCGCTGATCGCCAAGGGCGAGGTGGTGACGGTGAACGGCCGCTATGGCATTCGCATCGTCGACATCGCCGCCACCGAGACGCGGCTTGCCGGGATCGAACGGCGCGGCTGATCGCACGCGGCGGAATTTGCACTTGCCTTCGCGCCCGAAACTGCGGATCGCACGGGCGGGGTTAACCATAGTCGCGGGCGGCTCATCATGGTCTGGTATTTCGTCAAATTGCTGATCCTGCTGCCGCTGGTGGGCGGCATGGCGTTCGGCGCGCTGTGGTTGTGGCGCAAATATCAGCCCGGCATGATCGCCGGGCAGGGCGACCGGTCGCTCCGGCTGCTCGAAGCGCTGCCGATGGGCGCCTTCGGCAAGCTCGCCGTGGTGGAGTTCGAGGGCAAGAAGATCCTGGTCGCGGTCACGCGCGGCCGCATCGAAAAGATCGCGGAAGGCGATCATGCCCGCCTGCGCTGACCGGTCCGATACTATCATGCGCGCCGGCGCGGCCATGGCGATCTGCATGATGCTGGCGCTGCTCCTCTTCGCCGTCCCCGCCTTCGCGCAGGCGGCGCCCGCCGCCGCGCCGCCGCCTGTCGATAATGGCGGCGCGCTGACCCGCGCGCTGGGCCAGGTGTCGGGCGATGGCCGCTCGCTCTCGCTCAGCCTCCAGATCCTCATCCTGATGAGCCTGCTGACGGTGCTGCCGTCGCTCGTGCTCATGATGACCAGCTTCACTCGCATCATCATCGTCCTGTCGCTGCTGCGCCAGGCGCTGGGCCTGCAGCAGACGCCGCCCAACCAGGTGCTGGTGGGCCTCGCGCTCTTCCTGTCGCTGTTCGTGATGCGCCCGGCGATCGACACGATCAACGCGCAGGCTTTCGACCCCTATGGCCGCGGCCAGATCAGCATCGAGGAAGCGGTCGGCCGGTCGGGCAAGGTGCTGCACGGCTTCATGACCAAGCAGACGCGCGAAAGCGACCTCAAGCTCTTCGCCAACCTGGCGCAAGCGCCCGCCTTCCGCACGCCCGCCGACATCCCCTTCTCGATCCTGCTGCCGGCCTTCGTCACCAGCGAACTCAAGACCGCCTTCCAGATCGGGTTCATGATCTTCCTGCCCTTCCTCATCATCGACCTGGTCGTCGCGTCGACGCTGATGGCGCTCGGCATGATGATGCTGTCGCCCACCATCATCTCCATGCCCTTCAAGCTGCTGCTGTTCGTGCTGGTCGACGGCTGGGCGCTGACGATGGGATCGCTCGCGGGATCCTTCGCGACATGAGCGGGCGGCGCTGAACCATGGAAAATGCCGATTTTTTCCTGGGGCTCGCGCAGCAGGCGCTGTGGATCACGGCGCTCGCCGCTGCGCCCATCCTGATCCCGGCGCTGATTTCGGGCCTGGTCATCGGCATGGTGCAGGCCGCCACCTCGATCAACGAACAGACGCTCAGCTTCATTCCCAAACTGATCATCGTCGGCGCGATGCTGGCGCTGTTCGGCGGGTCGATCATGGTGCTGGTCGCCGACTTCACCCGCGAAATCTTCGAACGCATTCCGGACCTGCTGCAATGAGGCGCGCGCCATGATCGCGCCGGGCTTTGCGGGCGTGGAAACCCAGCTGTGGGTCTGGCTGATCGCCATGATCCGGCCGGGCGCCGCCTTCATCGCCGCGCCCGTCTTCGGCGCGCCCGCCGTGCCGCTGCAGCTGCGCCTGATCCTGGCGCTCGCGCTGGGCCTCGCCGCGCTCAACAGCGTCACCATCCAGCTGCCGCAGGACGGCGTCGCCAGCATCCAGGGCGTGCTGATGGTCGCGGGCGAAGTGCTGGCCGGGCTCGCCATGGGGTTCGCGGTCCAGATCGGCTATGCCGCCGCCTTCGTCGCGGGCGAAACGATCG
Organism: Sphingobium naphthae; assembly: GCF_020782235.1. GTDB lineage: Bacteria > Pseudomonadota > Alphaproteobacteria > Sphingomonadales > Sphingomonadaceae > Sphingobium > Sphingobium naphthae. Next base: position 261,920 of record NZ_JAJGNO010000004.1, on the reverse strand, counting down.
GCAACGCCATGGGCCTCAACTTCGCCGCCATGGTCGATCCGTCATCGGGGCAGGGGACGCAGGTGCTGGGCCAGTTCCTCTCGATCCTCGCCACCTTCCTGCTGCTGGGCATGGACGGCCATCTGCTGCTCGCCAGCTTCGTCGTGCAAAGCTATGTCGCGATCCCGCCCAGCAGCGGCATATTGGACAATGACACCATCTGGCGGCTGATCGAATTTGGCGGGTCGCTGCTGGGCATGGGCGTCACCGTGGCGCTGCCTGTCGGCTTCGCGCTGGTGCTGGTGCAGATCGTCATGGGCATGTTGTCGCGCGCGGCGCCCTCGCTCAACCTGTTCGCGGTCGGCATGCCGATGGCGATGATGGCGGGCCTGATCCTGCTCGCCATCGCCGCGCCGATCATGGCCGAAGGCATGACCGCTGCGCTCAAGGCGGGCCTCACCGAAGCCGGCCACATCGCGGAGGGCCGCTGACATGGCGGGCGGCAGCGAGGGCGGCGAAAAGACCGAGAAACCGACAGCCAAGAAATTGCAGGACGCCGCCAAGAAAGGCGACATCCTCCAGTCGCGCGAACTGGGCACGGCGCTGGTCGTGATGGCCGGGATCGGTTGCCTGGCGGTTATCGGCCCTTCGCTGATCGACGCGCTGCGCGACATGCTGGTGGAGGCGCTGCGCATCCGGCGCGAGGACATCGTCGACTTCTCGCCGGCCAAGCGCGGGCTCGACCTGCTCGCCAGCATCGCGCTGCCGGTCGCGGGCGTTATGCTCGCCACTTTCCTTGCCGCCATCGCCGCGCCCGCGCTGCTCGGGTCGCTCGGTTTCCGCCCCGGCGCCTTCGCGCCCAAGCCGGAAAAGCTCAACCCCCTGTCGGGCCTCAAGCGCATCTTCGGCATGCAGGGCCTGATCGAGCTGTTGAAGTCGATCGCCAAGGTCGGCCTGCTCGGTAGCATCGGCGTCTGGCTGATCTGGGACCGGCTGACCGAAATCACAGGCCTGGGCAAGGCGGGGATCGCGCCCGCCATCGCCGACGTCGGCAGCATCTTCATCTTCACCTGCCTCGTCATGGCGGGCGGGCTGTTCCTGATCGCGGGGATCGATGTGCCGGCGCAGATCATGCAGCGGGCCAAGCGGCTGGGCATGACCAAGCAGGAAGTGAAGGACGAGCATAAGGAAAGCGAAGGCTCGCCCGAGCTCAAGGGTCATATCCGCCGCCGCCAGTTCGAAGTGCTGAGTGGCTCCACGCGCAAGGCGGTGGCCGAAGCCAGCGTCATCATCACCAACCCCACCCATTTCGCGGTCGCGCTGCGCTATCGCCCGGGCCAGGACGCGGCGCCCGTGGTGGTCGCCAAGGGGTGCGACGCCATTGCCGCGTCGATCCGCGAACTGGCCGACACGCACGGCGTGACCGTGCTGCAATATCCCGAACTGGCGCGCGCCATCTACTTCACCTCGCGCGCCGGCCATATCGTCAACGAAGGCCTCTACATGGCGGTCGCGACCGTGCTCGCCTTCGTCTTCCGCGTCGAAAACCGCATGGCGAGCGAGATGGATCGCCCCTTCATCACCGTTCCCGACGACTTGCGCTTCGACGCCGAGGGTCGCAAGCTCTGACATCGCCGCATCTGTCGGTTTCGCTGTCGGAAAAACGCCCGCGTAAAATTTTTTTCGCCCTCGCGCTAAAGTGGCAGGACGCCGATCCGTTCTCTGTTCACGGGGACGCCTGAGGGTGGTGCGTCATGGACGATTATGTATCGCGAACTGAATTGGCGCCGGTCGACCGGACGGTCCTGCGCGCCTCTTCGCCTGTGTCCTCGGTTTCCTCGGTCGCGGCCAGCCGGACCAAGGATGCGCTCGCGCAGGAAAAGCGCAGCGGCACGCCGCAGCCCGACCTGACGCGCAGCAATCAGGAGGAATTGGCGAGCCTGGCCGAATATGTCGAGGTGCATGCCCGCATCGCCGAAATACTCGCCGATCTGGACGCCGGCGCGACCGATGTCTTGCAGGCGCAGGATGCGGTGCAGGCGATGATCCCCAAGCCCATGGTGCTCGTGCCGCTGCCGCCCGCCAGCAAGGAAGCGGTCGAACATGCCGCCGACGTTGCCCGCCAGATCGTCGAGCGCGCCGCCCATGCCCATGTCGGCCAGGCGCATCTCAAGCGTGCGACGGTCGAACAGATCGCGACCTCCGCCGGCTGATCCGCCGGTTCGCCGCCAGTCCGCTGTCTGCCGCCGCCGCTCGCGAAAATCTTTCCTAAAGGTCTTCCCGCTACCGCCGTTCTACCCTCTTGAAAGGACGGCCAATGACTTCGGTAGGCAGCAGCATCTTGACGGCGCTCGGCGCGGGATCGGGGATCGATACGTCCTCGCTCGTCTCCAGCCTGGTCAGCGCGACGCGCGATCCGAAGGAGTCGGCGATCACGAGCCGCCAGTCGCTCAACACCTCGCGCATTTCGGCCCTGGCCTCCGCGATCAGCTCGCTCGACACTTTCGCCGATGCGCTGACCGAAGTTCTTTCGGGTGCGGACTATACCGGCGTCGCCTCCTCCAACGACACCAGCATCGCATCGGTCACGCTGCTGAGCGGCGGCAGCCCGGCGGGCCTCCCCGCGCAGCTGACCGTCGACCAGCTGGCGACTGCGCGCGTTCTTTCGTCCAGCACGACCAGCGGCGCGACCGGCAGCAGCGCGGTCGGCACCGGCAGCTTCACCATCACCAATGCGGCGGGCGAAGCGACCACCATCACGATCGATTCGACCAATAACAGCTATGCCGGGCTCGCTTCCGCAATCAACGCGGCGGGCGCCGGCGTCACGGCCCGCGTCGTCACCGACGCCAACGGCACCCGGCTGGTGTTCAAGGGCGAAACCGGCGCGGCCAATGACTTCAGCATCAGCACCACCGCCGACGACAGCGGCAGCGTGCTGGCGGGTCTTGGCTGGAACGGCGCGGACAGCGCGACCATGACCAGTTCCTCGGCGCCCCAGAACGCCAAGATCACGCTCGACGGCGTCGCCTATGAATATGCCAGCAACACCATCGACGATGCGATCGAATATCTGCGCATCGACCTCAACAAGGCATCGGCCGGCGCCACCGTGACCCTGTCGATGACGCAGCCCACGGCCGGCCTGTCCGACCTGCTGCAGGAATTTGTCGACGCTTACAACACGCTGATGAACGCGCTCAACACCGCGACCGCGACGGGCACCGACTCCTCGACCGCGGGCGTGCTGAACGGCGTGTCGGGCGTGCGCGACATGAAGCGCCAGCTCGCCGCCATCACCTCTACGGAACTGAGCAGCACCGGCACCTACAAGACGCTGGCGGACATCGGCGTCACCACCAATCGCGACGGCACGCTCAGCCTCGACACCGACATCCTCGCCAAGGCGATGGAAGCCGATCCCGAGGGCGTGGCCAACATGGTCAATCCCAAGGTGTCGACCACCGCCAATCCCGGGCTCGCCAGCCTGATGGACAGCGTGCGCGACAATATCGAGAAGGATGACGGCCCGCTCAAGCTGGCGCAGGAGCGCTATGACGCGCTGTCCGAGGATTTCACCGAGCAGCTTGAAAAGCTCGACGAACAGATGGCCGATTACGAGGAGCATCTGACCACCATCTACGCGGCGATGGAGACGCGCCTCAGCGCGCTCAAGGCGACGCAAAGCTACCTCGAGCAGCAGATCGAGGTCTGGAACAACAGCGACAGCTAATTCGGGACGGAAGACGACGATGTTCTACAATCAGGGTTATGCAGGCGGTTCGGCGGCGCGGCGTTATGCGGCGGTTCATTCGGGCAGCCGCACCGAAGGCGCCACCCCCCATGGACTGGTCAAGATCCTGTTCGACGAACTGCTGCTGGCGCTGGACGCCGCGGCGCTCGCCGAACGCCAGGGCGACCGCATGAAAGTGTCGGACAAGCAGGCGCGCGCCATGTCGATCCTCTTCGCGCTCGAATCCAGCCTCGACTTCGACAAGGGCGGCGACGTCGCCACCGGTCTGGCGCAAATCTACCGCGAAGCGCGCCGCCTGCTGCTCGTCGGCGCCAAGGAGCGTTCGGCCGACCCCGTCGACCAGGCCCGCGCCATCGTGGCGGAGATCGCCGACGCCTGGAGCCAGATCGGCTAAGTCCAGCGTCGCGCGGCTGGCCTGGGGCGGCGGGGTTGCACCCCCTTCCTGGCGCCTGTATAGGCGATGCTCGCATGAGGGCGGCCCGGCGGGGCCGCCTTTTTGCGTTTCGCGCATATCCGCGCACCTGACGATGCGAACATCAGTCCAGAAAGGGAAGGCCCATGTCGATTACGCCGCTCATGCCCGTTTACCCCCGGTGCGATGTGCGTCCGGTGCGAGGCGAGGGCTGCTATCTGATCGGTGAGCGCGGCGAGCGCTATCTCGACTTCGCCAGCGGCATCGCCGTCAACCTGCTGGGCCATGGCCATCCCAAACTGGTCAAAACCATCGCCGACCAGGCCGCGACGCTGATGCATGTGTCGAACCTGTACGGCATGCCGCTGGGCGAGCAGTTCGCGCAGAAGCTGGTCGACAACACATTTGCCGACACTGTGTTCTTCACCAATTCGGGCGCCGAAGCGGTCGAATGCGCGATCAAGACCGCGCGCCGCTATCATTATGCCCAGGGCCAGGCGCACCGGCACAAGCTGATCAGCTTCGACAACGCCTTTCATGGCCGGACGCTGGGCGCCATTTCGGCCACCAGCCAGCCCAAGATGCGCGACGGCTTCGAACCGCTGCTGCCCGGGTTCCAGGTCGTGCCGTTCAACGACCTCGACGCCGCGCTGGCTGCGGTGGACGAAGATACGGCCGGTTTCCTGCTGGAACCGGTACAGGGTGAGGGGGGTGTCACGCCCGCGACGCAGGCATTCATGACCGGTCTGCGCCGCGCGTGTGACGAACAGGGTCTGCTGCTGGTGCTGGACGAGGTGCAGTGCGGCTATGCCCGCACCGGCACCTTCTTCGCGCATGAACAATATGGCGTGAAGCCCGACATCATGTCGGTCGCCAAGGGGATCGGCGCTGGCTTCCCGCTGGGCGCCTGCCTCGCCACGGAAGAAGCGGCCAAGGGCATGACCTTCGCCACCCATGGCACCACCTATGGCGGCAATCCGCTCGCCATGGCGGTCGGCCTGACCGTGATCGAGGAAGTGCTGGCCGACGGGTTCCTGGACCATGTCAACGCCATGGGCGCGCGCCTGCGCGCCGCGCTGGAACAGCTCATCCCCAATCATGACGACATGTTCGAGGATGTGCGAGGGCTGGGCCTGATGCTGGGCGTCAAGATGAAGGACGCCTATGACGCCCGCAGCTTCGTGGCGCATCTGCGCGATCATCATGGTCTGCTCGCCGTGTCGGCGGGGCAGAATGTCCTGCGCATCCTGCCGCCCCTCGTGATCGAGGAAAGCCATATCGCCGAAGCCATCGAGAAAATCTCCGCCGGCGCGCGGAGCTTCGCGGAAGCCAAGGCGGCCTGAACACTATGACCGTTCGTCCTGAGTAGCCATTGCGCTTGTCGAAACGGCGTATCGAAGGATTGGGTTAGCGCGGATGCTTCGATACGGGCGTTCGACTTTGCTCAATCCCTGCTCAGCACGAACGGGGTTGAAAGGGGAAACCCAATGACCAAGCATTTCCTGAATCTCTCCGATGCCGGCGGCGACGCGATCGCCGCGATGATCGCCGACGCCATCGACCGCAAGGCCGCGCGGGCGGGCAAGCCCAAGGGGCAGGCGGACGCCGATGCGCCGCTGGCCGGCCATACGCTGGCGATGATCTTCGAGAAAAACTCGACCCGCACCCGCGTCAGCTTCGACATGGCGATCCGGCAGCTGGGCGGCACGTCGCTGATCCTGGATGGCGCGACCAGCCAGCTGGGCCGCGGCGAAAGCATCGCCGACACCGCGCGCGTGCTATCGCGCATGGTGGACGCGATCATGATCCGCACCGACGATCATGCCAAGATCGAGGAAATGGCGCATTATGCGACCGTCCCGGTCATCAATGGCCTGACCGATCTTTCCCATCCCTGCCAGATCGTCGCGGACCTGCTGACCGTGGTGGAGCATGGACTGGCGTTGCCGGGCAGCCAATGGGCGTGGCTGGGCGATGGCAACAATGTCCTCCATTCCATCGTCGAGGCCGCCGGGCTGATGCGCTTCGACGTGCGCATGGGCATTCCCCATGGCTATGATCCCGATCCGCGCTTCGCCGAAGCGGCGCAGGCGGCGGGATCGACCATCACCCTGACGCGCGACGCGCGCGAGGCGGTGGCGGGCGCGGACGTGGTCGTCACCGACACCTGGATTTCCATGGGGCAGGCCCATGCCGACGAGAAGCTGGCGGCGATGATGCCGTTCCAGGTGACGCCGGCGCTGATGGAAGGGGCCAGGCCGGGCGCCAAATTCCTCCATTGCCTGCCCGCCCATCGCGGCGAGGAAGTGGTGCCGGAGGTGATCGACGGCCCGCGATCGCTGATCTGGGACGAGGCGGAAAACCGCATCCATGCCCAGAAATCGGTGCTGCTCTGGGCGCTGGGCCGGCTTGGTTGAGTTTCCGGGCGGGCTTCCTATCTAGGCGGCCTGCCCGCATCGCTGGATGCTGAACCCTTGTCCCCGGCGTTCGCGCGCCGGCCGCCGGAGCATAGTTTTGACGCCTGCCGCCAATCTCGACCAAGCCATTGGCTTCACCATCACGCAACGCCATGCGCGTGGCCGCCTCGTGCGGCTGGGTCCGGTGCTCGACGCCGTGCTCGCCGCCCATGCCTATCCCCCTGCGATCGAGCGGACGCTGGCTTCCGCGCTGGTGCTGGCCGCGCTGCTCGGCAGCACGCTCAAGCAGGAGGGCGGGCAGCTGACGCTGCAGGCGCAGACCGAAAATGGCGTCATCGGCCTGCTCGTCGCCGACTATAAGGATGGCGACCTGCGCGGCTATGCCAAGTTCGACGCCGACCGCCTGGCCGAACTCGGGCCTGACCCATCCTTGTTCGGCCTGTTCGGCAAGGGCTATCTCGCCATCACCTTCGACCTTGCCGAAACCGGCGAGCGCTATCAGGGCATCGTGCCGCTGGAGGGCGAATCGCTGGCCGATGCGGCCGAACATTATTTCTTCCAGTCCGAACAGATCCCCAGCGTCATCCGCATCGCGACGCGCCATGACGCGGGCGAAGGCTGCGTGGCGGCCGGGCTGCTGCTCCAGCATCTGCCCGAGGGCGAGGTGGGGCGCGAGCGGCTGCATGTGCGCCACGACCATCCCGAATGGGAACATGTGCAGGTGCTGGCCGAAACGCTGCGCGCGGACGAACTCACCGATGCGGCGCTGCCGCTGGCCGACATCCTCTGGCGTCTCTTCCATGAAGAGGAGGAGGTGCGCGTCACCGAGGCCGCGCCGCTGGCCAAGGGGTGCCGCTGCGACCTCACGCATATCCGCGATGTCATCGGTCGCTTCTCGTCGGAAGAGCGAGCGGAGATGGCGGGGGACGATGGCGTGATCGGCGTCGATTGCGCCTTCTGCTCGCGCATCTTCCCGCTGGCGCTGGACAGTTTCGCCACCCATTGAGGCGCCGCCATCGGCCGCCAGGGTGAATTGAGGCCGGCTGTGGCTTTTGCGCTATGAAATTGCCGCAATTGGTCGGCAAGGCGGGAGTCATTCTCCCATGGACTCGAGCTGGATCATGACGAAGGCAGGATTGCGCGCGCTCTGCGCCGCGACAGCGTTGATCGGTGCGGCGAGCATCGCCCACACGGCCCCGCCGGCCGAACGGCGCGCGCCCGGCGCTCAGGCTCTGCGCGCGCTGCAGCCGGGCGAATGGGAAGTGCGCGGCCGCGGCGAGGATGCACAGACGCGCCGGCTCTGCATCAGCGACCTGCGCCAGCTGCTGCAGCTGCGGCATGGCAGGGCGCTTTGCCCCAGCTTCACCGTCGCCGATACGCCCCATGCGCTGTCGGTCACCTATGATTGCGCCGCCGCCGGCAATGGCCGCACCGACCTGCGCGTCGAGACCGTGCGCCTGGTGCAGATCCGCTCGCAGGGCATCGCCGATGGCGCGCCCTTCGCCTTTGATGCGGAGGGTCGCCGCCTTGGCCCCTGCCGTCCCTGACCGTGCCGTGCGCTCGCTTGCGCTCGCGCGCCGGGAGGCGTAGCGCGAAGCCATGGTTGCCAATGAAGGAAAATTCGCTGTCGTCCTGCTTTCGGGCGGGCTCGATTCCATGGTCGCGGGCGCACTGGCGCGCGAAGCGGGCTATCGCATCTTCGCCCTGTCGATCGACTATAACCAGCGCCATCGCGTCGAACTGAACGCCGCCGCCCGGGTCGCGCAGTCGCTCAACGCCATCCGCCATATCGTCCTGCCGCTCGACCTGACGGCGTTCGGCGGTTCGGCGCTGACCGCCGACATCGCCGTGCCCAAGGGCGGCGTGGGCGAAGAGATACCGATCACCTATGTGCCCGCGCGCAACACCATCTTCCTGTCGCTGACGCTGGGGCTGGCCGAAGTGGCGGGCGCGAGCGACATCTTCATCGGCGTCAATGCGCTCGACTATTCGGGCTATCCCGATTGCCGGCCCGAATTCATCGACGCCTTCCAGACGATGGCGACGCTCGCCACCAAGGCGGGGGTGGAAGGGCGGCCGATCCGCATCAACACGCCGCTGCAATATATGACCAAGGCGGACATCGCGCGGGAGGCCGACCGGCTGGGCCTCGACGCGGGGATCAGCTGGTCCTGCTATGATCCAACGGCCGACGGCAAGCATTGCGGCCTGTGCGACAGCTGCCGCCTGCGCTCCAAGGGCTTTGCCGAAGCGGGCCTGGTCGATCCCACCATCTATGCCGTGCAGCCGCCCAAGGCATAACCGATGAGTTATGCGGTCAAGGAAATGTTCCTGACCCTGCAGGGGGAAGGGGTGCAGGCCGGGCGGCGCGCCGTGTTCCTGCGCTTTGCCGGCTGCAATTTGTGGAGCGGGCGCGAGCAGGACCGGGCCACCGCCGTCTGCCGCTTCTGCGACACGGATTTCGTCGGCACCGATGGCCTTCGCGGCGGCAAGTTTGCCGACGCCGACAGGCTGGCCGACGCCGCGCTCGGCTTCTGGGGCGAAGGGGTGGAGGGGCGCTACATCGTGCTGACCGGCGGCGAGCCGATGCTGCAGGTGGACGATGCCCTGGTCGATGCGCTGCATGATCGCGGCTTCACCATCGCCATCGAAAGCAACGGCACCTTGCCCGCCCATCCCGGCATCGACTGGATCTGCATCAGTCCCAAGGCCGGCAGCGACGTGGTGCAGCGGTCTGGCCATGAACTGAAGCTCGTCTGGCCGCAGCCGGGCGGTGGTCACAGCGTGGCCGACGTCGACGCCATGGCCGGCTGGGCCTTCGACCATCACCTGATCCAGCCCCTCGACGACGCCCATGCCCCCGACAACGCCCGCGCCGCCATCGCCCTGGTCCTGGACCGCCCGCAATGGCGCCTGACCGTGCAGGCGCATAAATATCTGGGGTTGCGATAAGGCTTGAGGCCGGGCGGGTTGGCTGCGCTGCCTCCCGTCATTCCCCGCGCAGGCGGGGGTGCATCGCGCATGCCCGGCAGAGGCCAGCGAGTCAGAACTAAGTGTCGATATTGGTTTGCTGATCACCTCGGAGCGCCGGAGTAGCGGGTATAGCTTGACATCCGACGCTCAAAATTCTGGCGTCGACGCGGTAGAGAGTTGGATTCCCGCCTGCGCGGGAATGACGGAGAGGGGTAGTTTTCAGCCATCCTCCCCTTGAAGGGGAGGTGTCGCGCGCGGAGCGCATGACGGAGGGGTGTCACCCTCACGATAGCGGGACACCCCTCCGTCTGGCCTTTGGCCAGCCACCTCCCCTGCCAGGGGAGGATGAGGGTTTTGCGGCCGCCGTTGGTCGCATCCAGACATTCTCCCCGAGAGGCCAGGAGAGTTCACCGCCTCCACGACCGGCCCTAGGCGACCATCGGATACGTCGTCATGCCGGGCTTGACCCGGCATCCCGCTCATCTCTTCGACAGGAACAGCGGGGCCCCCGCTCATCGCCGGAGTGACGACCATAAGACGAGCCTGAAACCGTCAGCGGGCGCCTCGCGCCACCGCCTTCGGGCGATGCTCAGGGCTTCACCCCGATCTTCTCATTATAGGCCTGGTGGCAGACCGGCTCCAGCACGCCCTTCTTCCAGCATTTGGGGTCGAAGGATGGCAGGGCCACCGCATAATCGTCGCCGGGCATGCCATAATATTGCTCGCCCGCCTGGATCAGCGACTTCTTGATCGAGGCCAGGCCGGCGCGCGCGACCTCGGCCAGCGTGCCGCGGTCGGCGAAGATCGCCTGGCGGCCGACGATGCCCGCTTCCTGGCAGAAGCCCTTTTGCGCCTGCACGGTCGAATAGCCCGAATAGATGCGGGTATTGTACATGTCCGCGGCGGACTGACCGGCGCGGCCCTTGCCGGCGGTGCGCTGGAAATAGGACAGGAGCGTCGTCTGCGCCGCGTCCAGTTCCGCGTCATGATGCGCGATCATGGCGTTGTAATTATCAACCGTCAGCAATGTCGGTTCGAACTGGCACTGCAGCGCCGCGACATTGAGCGCGGCGCGCAGGTTCCAGGCGAGCCCCGCCTTGATCTCCTCCGCCGTGGCGCCGGGCAGGCCGAGCGCGATCGCGGCATTGCCGTCGGTGAAGGCCGGCGCGCTCATGTCGGGCGGCGACCAGTAGAATTGCGCGGCGGCCGGTTGCGCGGCGAGCGGCGCCAGGATGACAGACAGACCCCACAAAGTGGTGCGCAGGGCGAAACGGAAGCTCATCGTCAAACCTTTCCCACAGGATGCGGCGCGGCGCATCCCCAAGCCATGATCATGCGCGCTATAGCATTGCCGAACCGCGGCGTCCTATTGATCCGCGACCACTTCGGCATCTTCGGCCGGCGCGGGCGTCGCAGGGCGCGCGTCGCTGGCGGCGGCGCTGTCATTGCCGGCGGCGTTGGCGTCGGGCAGAGCGATGGCGGTGCCTTCGCTCTGCACGCCGTCCAGGTCGGTCATCGCGTCAGTCGCGGTGCCGTCGACCACTTCCATATCCTTCATCTGCACGCTGTTGCCGCCCTTGTCCGCGCCCCCGCAGGCGGTGAGGGACAGCAAGGCTGCCGTGCCGACGATCCATGCATTCACGCGCATCCGGGTCTCCTTGAAGTCGCGTCGATACCCGGCAGCCCCCCGCCGGTGAAGCGCAGGACCCTAGCGGGCGGACCCGCATTGCTCAAGCCCCGAGCCGCAGCGCGCCAAGCGGCTGAGAAAGGCCGGGAAATGCGCCTTCAGCGCGGCGTCGAGCGCGGCCATGGACGGGTTTGCGCCCAGCGCCGCGATGCTGGTCACCGGATAGTCGCTGATGCCGCAGGGCACGATGCCCCCGAAATGCGACAGGTCGGGATCAACGTTGATCGAAAAGCCATGCAGCGTCACCCAGCGCCGCACCCGGATGCCGAGCGCGCCGATCTTCGCTTCCCGGCCCCGGGGATCGTCGGTCCAGATGCCGATCCGCCCCTCCGCCCGCCGCGCCGCAACGCCCAAGTCGCCCAGCGCCGCGATCATCCATCCTTCCAGATGATGGACGAAGTTGCGGACATCCTTGCCTCGCTGCGCCAGGTCGATGTTCAGATAGCCGATCCGCTGCCCCGGCCCATGATAGGTGTAGCGCCCGCCGCGCCCGGCATCATGGACGGGAAAGCGCGGATCGATCAGCTCGGCCGGATCGGCGCTGGTCCCGGCGGTATAGAGCGGCGGATGTTCCAGCAGCCACACCCGCTCGCGCGCGTCCCCGGTGACGATCGCGGCGGCGCGCGCCTCCATGTCGGCCAGCGCCTGCGGATAATCGACCGGCGCGGCGTCGACGCGCCATTCGACCTGATCGGGAAAGGGGAGGGGGTGGACCATGGCGCTTCCTTGACTTGAGGCGGGCGAGCGATCAAGTCTCCAGCCGCATATTCCCCCTCATGAGGCAGGCAGCTTAGATATGGCGAATATCTCCATCGGCAAGGCGTGGGAGGAAGCGGTGGCCTTCATCACCCGCGAAGCGGCGCTGCTCTTCCCCGTGGCCCTGCTGTTCGTGGCGCTGCCCGGCCTCATCGTCCAGGAAATGACGCCGCCCGAGCTGCAGGCCTGGTTCGCCCAGCCCAAGGTGGACGCCATACCCGTCATGCCGCCGGGTTTCGCGCTCGCGATGCTGCTGGGCATCGTCATCATCTGGTTCGGATCGCTGGCGCTGTTCGCGCTCGCGCTGCGGCCGGGGATCAGCGTCGGCGAAGCGCTGCGGCTCAGCTTCGCGCGGCTGCCGGTGCTGATCGGGACGGCGCTGCTCGTGGTCGCCGCCATTGTCGCTTTCGTTGTCCTGATCGCGCTCCTGGGCGCGGTCTTCTCGCTTGCGTCACAACAGGCGGCGGCGGTGATGGGGCTGCTGCTCGGCACGGCGGCGGTGGTGATCATCTTCTTCGTCAGCGTGCGGCTGGTGCTGCTCAATCCCGTCGTCATCGACACCCGGGCGGGCGTGATCGAATCGCTGCGGCGCGCCTGGTCGCTGACGCGCGGCCATTTCTGGCGGCTGCTGGGCTTCCTGCTGATCGTGATGCTGCTGTCGACGCTGGTGGGCACGGCGGCGCAGGTGATCGTCGGGCTGCTGGGCGGGCTGCTCGCCGGGCCGGAAGGCGCGCGGCTGGCGGGCGGGATCGCAGGCGCCGCGGTATCGGCGGTGATCCAGGTCTATCTGCTGGTGATGCTCGCGCGCCTCTATCGTCAGGCGTCGGCGGACTGATCGAGCAGCGGCACGTGCGGCGCGGCGTCGCGCGGCAGGATGCCGGCGATGCGCGGATCGGCGAAGGTCTCGACTTCCCGCGCGAAGGGCGTGAAGCCTGATCGGATGTAGAAGCCGAGCGCCGCCGGGCTGTCCAGCGTGCAGGTGTGGACGCGCAGCCGCTCGACTCCCTTGCGCCAGGCGAGCGAGAGGGCGTTCGCCATCAGCCAGCGGCCAAAGCCCTGTCCGGTCAGCGTGGGGACAAGGCCGAAGAAGCTCAGTTCGCAATCGGGCAGGGTGCGGAAATCCAGCTCCAGCAGTCCGATTTCCGCGCCGCGCGGATCGGTGACGGCATAGACCTCCACGGCCGGGTCGCCGATGATCGCCAGCAATTCCGAATCGCGCATCACCAGCCGCGAAAACCACAGCCAGGGCGCGCCGACGCGGCGGAACAGGACGCGATAGGCGTCTGCGTCCGGTGCTTTCCACCGCACCAGCCGCAACGGCGCGGGCGGGATTGGCGCGGGGCGGGGTCGCGCGCGCATTTCCAGATGGGTGACCACCGTCGCCACCATGCTCGGATCGACCGGGGTCAGCGGCACCGTCTCAGCTCCAGCTCGCCATGGGCGGCAGGCTCATCAGGATCGCGTCGATATTGCCGCCGGTCCTGAGGCCGAACAGCGTGCCGCGATCATGGACCAGGTTGAATTCGGCATAGCGACCGCGCCATTCCAGCATGGTGCGATAGTCGGCGTCGGTCCAGGGATCGGCCATGCGCCGCCGCACGATCGGCGGAAAAGCTTCCAGAAACGCGTCGCCCACCGCGCGCGTGAAGGCGAAATTGGCGGCGAAGGCCGCATCGTCCGGGCATTCCAGATGATCGTAGAAAATGCCGCCGACCCCGCGCGCGACATTGCGGTGGGGGATGAAGAAATATTCCTCTGCCCACTGGCTGAAGCGGGCATAATATTCGGGATCATGCGCGTCGCACGCGGCCTTCAGCACCGCGTGGAACTGCGCCGTATCCTCCGCGCGCGGGAGCGGCGGATTGAGGTCCGCGCCGCCGCCGAACCAGCTTTTCGTCGTCACCAGATAGCGCGTGTTCATATGGACGGCGGGCACATGCGGGTTGGCCATATGCGCGACCAGGCTGATGCCGGTGGCAAAGAAGCTCGGGTCCTCGGCCGCGCCATGGATGGTCTGGGCGAAGCCGGGGGCGAAGGCGCCGCCGACGGTGGAGACGTTGACGCCGACCTTCTCGAAGATCTTGCCCTTCATCACGCCGCGCACGCCGCCCCCGCCTTCGCCGGGGGCCTGCCCTTCGGCTTCGCGGTCCCAGGCGGTGAACTGGAAGGCGGCGTCGCTGCCCGCCTCCCGCTCGATCGCCTCGAATTCGGCGCAGATGCGGTCCCGAAGCGATTCGAACCAGCTGCGCGCCGCCTGCTGGCGCGGGTCGAGCGGGAAGGGGACGGTCGGAACAGGATTGGTCATGCGGGAAACCCTTCAGTCTGGCGCAGCGCTTCGGCAACGGCGATGCCGGTCGATACGGCGATGTTGAGCGATCGGAACCCCGGGGCCATGGGGATGCGCACGCGAATGTCGGCCAGGTCGCGCACGCTGTCGGGCACGCCCGCGCTTTCCGACCCCATCAGCAGCACGTCGTCGCGGTGGAAGGCGACATCGGGCAGCCGTTGCGAGGCATGGGCGCTCATCAGCAGCAGGCGCCGGCCCTGCGCCCGCCGTGCGGCGTCGAATGCCTCGAAATTGGCGTGGCGCGTCACTTCGGCCGCGTCGCCATAGTCCATCGCCGCGCGCCGCAGCCGCGCATCGGAAAAGGCGAATCCGGTGGGCATGATGATATCGACGGGCACGGCGAAACAGGCGGCAAGGCGCAGGATCGCGCCGACATTGCCGGCAATCTCGGGTTGATAGAGGGCGATACGCATGTTCCGCGCCATAGAGCAGCGCAAGCTTTTGTAACAGGCCAAGTAAGATTGCGGTTGGCAAAGCGCGCGCGATCCGGTTATCAGGCCCGCGAGCCACGCCGGGGGGAAGGCGGGGGCAGCCATGGCTGACAACCCAAATCCCTTGATAAACAGCGCCGGTAACGGCATGCGGTGTGACAGGGAAGTCTTGCAAGGGTAGAGGTGCATGGCGAGCGTAGAGCATTCTGACGGACAAACTCTATCCGGCGGAGAAGAGGTACGCCGCCGCGATTTCATCAATATCGCTGCAGTCAGCTTCGCAGGCATCGGCGCGGTCGCCGTGGTCGTGCCGCTGATCGACCAGATGAACCCCAGCGCCGACGTGCTGGCGCTCGCCTCGACCGAGGTCGACTTGTCGGCCATCCAGCCGGGGCAGGCGATCAAGACCACCTTCCGGTCGCAGCCGCTGTTCGTGCGGCACCTGACGCCCAAGGAAATCGCCGAAGCCGACAAGGTCGATCCGTCCACGCTGCGCGATCCGCAGACGCTGGAGGAACGCACCGTCGACGGCAAGAAGCAGTGGCTGGTGACGATGGGCGTGTGCACCCATCTGGGCTGCGTGCCGCTGGGCGCCGGCGAAGGCGAGAATAAGGGCGAATATGGCGGCTATTTCTGCCCCTGCCACGGTTCGTCCTACGACACGGCCGCCCGCATCCGTAAGGGGCCTGCCCCCAAGAATCTGGAAGTGCCCGAGTTCGCATTCACTTCCGACACTGCCATTCTTGTGGGTTGAGGGGGGACCGTCATGAGCTTTCCATGGGCTGAACATTATACTCCCAAGCATCCCGTGATGCAGTGGATGGACGAGAAGCTGCCGCTGCCGCGCCTGGTCTACAATGCGGTGGGCGCTGGCTATCCGGTGCCGCGCAACCTCAACTATTTCTGGAATTTCGGCGTGCTCGCCGGGCTGGCGCTGGTCATCCAGATCGTCACCGGCATCATCATGGCGATGCATTATGGCGCCAATGACCTGGTCGCCTTCGCCACCGTCGAACAGACGATGCGCGACGTCAATTCGGGCTGGCTGATGCGCTACGCCCACGCCAACGGCGCCAGCTTCTTCTTCATCGTCGTCTATCTCCATATCTTCCGCGGGCTCTTCTACGGCTCCTACAAGGCGCCGCGCGAAATGGTGTGGCTGCTGGGTCTCGTCATCTTCCTCCTCATGATGGCGACCGCCTTCATGGGCTATGTGCTGCCCTGGGGGCAGATGAGCTATTGGGGCGCGAAGGTCATCACCGGCCTGTTCGGTGCGATCCCGGTGGTGGGCGAGCCGATCCAGACCTGGCTGCTGGGCGGGTTCGCGCCCGGCAACGCGTCGCTCAACCGCTTCTTCTCGCTGCACTTCCTGCTGCCCTTCGTGATCGCGGGGGTCATCATCCTGCACATCTGGGCGCTGCATATTCCCGGCAGCTCCAACCCCACGGGCGTGGAAGTGAAGGGGCCGCAGGACACCGTGCCCTTCCATCCCTATTACACGGCGAAGGACGGGTTCGGGGCGGGCGTGTTCCTGATCCTCTTCTCGATCATGCTGTTCTACGCGCCCAATTATCTGGGCCACCCGGACAATTATATCGAAGCGAACCCGCTTTCGACGCCGGCGCATATCGTGCCCGAATGGTATTTCTGGCCCTTCTACGCGATCCTGCGCGCCTTCACCGTCGACTTCTTCTTCGTGCCCGCCAAGCTGCTGGGCGTGCTGGCGATGTTCGCGTCGATCCTGCTGCTCTTCTTCCTGCCCTGGCTCGACAACTCGCCGGTCCGTTCGGGCAATTACCGGCCGGTGTTCAAGAAGTTCTTCCTGATCCTGGTGATTGACGTGCTGATCCTGGGCTATTGCGGCGGCGCGCCGGCGGAAGAACCCTATGTGATGATCAGCCAGGTCGCGGCGGCTTATTATTTCGCGCATTTTCTGATCATCCTGCCGCTGATCTCGCGCTTCGAAAAGCCGCTGCCGCTGCCGGGCTCCATCACCGAATCGGTGCTGCACCGTCACAGCATCAAAGGCGAACAGGACGCGCTGCCCGGCATGGGCGCCGATCCGCAGCCTTCGAACGCCGGTTAAAGGGGGGAACGACACCATGGTTCGCATCGGCGCATTCTTCGTCGGCCTCTTCTTTGCAGGCTGGCTGCTGGTTTCCTTCCTGATGGGCGCGGTGGCCTATGTCGCCGAACCGCCCCAGCCGACGGTGGAGCATGAATTCCATCTGGCTCCCAAACATGTCTCCTTCTCGTTCGAAGGGCCGTTCGGCACATATGACCGCCGGCAGCTGCAGCGCGGTTTCCAGGTGTTCAAGGAAGTCTGCTCGGCCTGCCATAGCCTGAAGTTCGTCGCTTTCCGCGACCTGGAAGCGCTTGGCTATAACGAGGCGGAAGTGAAGGCGATCGCCAAGCAGTGGGCGATCAAGACGCCGGACGTCGATCCCGCCACGGGCGAAATGTCGACGCGCGATCCGGTGCCGGCCGATCATTTCCCCAAGCCCTTCGCGAACAATGTCGCGGCGGCGGCGGCGAACAACAACGCCATTCCGCCCGATCTGTCGCTGATGACCAAGGCCCGCCATCATGGCAGCGCCTATGTCTATTCGCTGATCACCGGCTATCGCAACCAGCAGGGGTATCGGAACGAAGACGGCAAGGAATTGCTCAAGGAGTTCCCGGACGCCAGGACGCCAGAGGGGCTGCACTTCAACCCCTATTTCGCCAACCTCAACCTGGCGATGGCGCCGCCGCTGACGGCCGATGGACAGGTGACCTATGGCGACGGCACCAAGCCGACGGTCGACCAGATGGCGCAGGACGTGGCCGCCTTCCTCACCTGGACGGCCGAACCCAAGCTGGAAAACCGCCGCCGTGCGGGGCTGGCGACGATCGTCTTCCTGCTGATCGCGACGGGACTGGCCTATATGGCCTATCAGAATATCTGGGCGGACAAGAAAAAGGCCGCCTGACGGCCCCGCTGCGTGTTACGGAAAAAGGAGGGGCGCGGTTCCTTGAGGGAGCCGCGCCCCTTGCCTATGGAGATTCCATGAGCATCGACAGCCTGACCGGCCTCATCCGCACCATTCCGGATTTCCCCAAACCCGGCATCCAGTTCCGCGACGTCACCACATTGCTGGCGGACGGTGCGGGCTTCGCCGAACTGGTCGAGCGGCTGGCCAGCGTTGCAAGGCCGCTCGATCCCGACCTGATCGTCGGCATCGAGGCGCGCGGCTTCATCCTGGGCGCGGCGCTGGCCGCCGCCCTGGGCAAGGGCTTCGTGCCGGTGCGCAAGGCGGGGAAGCTGCCCGGCAGGACCGTGGGCATCGACTATGTACTGGAATATGGCACCGACCGGCTGGAACTGCACGAGGGGCAGGTGCCGCCCGACACGCGAGTCATCCTGGTCGACGACCTCATCGCCACCGGCGGCACCGCGCTGGCCGCGGCGCAATTGCTGCGCGAGCAGGGAGCGAGCGTGCTGATGGCGCTGTTTGCCGTCGACCTGCCGGATCTGGGCGGCAAGGCGCTACTGGAGGCCGATGGCGTGGCGGCGCAGGCGCTGATCGCGTTCGAAGGCGACTAGGCCGGTGCGGCCGATCCGCCATCGGCTGACCGACATGCTGCGCCGGGCCGCGCCGGCAAGCGTGCTGCTGCTGGCGGGTTGCGCGACGCCGCTGCCAGAGCGCGCCATGCGTTGTGGCGAGGCGCGCCCGCCCGCCTTCGCTGCGCCGGATCGGGAACGGATCGCCACGACCCTGTCGGTCCTTACCTATAATATCGAAGGCCTGGGCTGGCCCGCGCGATCGGGCCGGGCGGCGTCGCTGCACAAGATCGGAGAGCGGCTGGCGGCGATGCGACAGGTCGGCCGCGCGCCCGACATCATCCTGTTCCAGGAAATGTTCAGCGGCGCCGCCAAGCAGGCGGTCGCCGCCGCCGGCTATCCCGCGATCGTCACCGGCCCGCGCCGCACTACGCGCGCGCAGGGGGCGACCAGAGATGCGCTGCCGGGGCATTCGAACATCCGTCGGGGCGAGATCGGCCTGCATCTGACCGGCAGCGGGCTCGCCATCGCCTCGCGCTATTCGATCAGGATGGTGGACATGCACGCCTATGGCCGCCGGTCCTGCGCCGGCATTGACTGCCTCGCCAACAAGGGCGTCATGCTGGCGCGCATCGCCATTCCGGGCGTCCCGACGCCGATCGACATCTATGATACGCATATGAACAGCCGCGGCGCATCGCGTGCGCCCGCGCCGCGCCATCTTGCCGCCCATGACCGCCAGTCGCTCGAAGCATCGGCCTTCGTCGATCGCAGCCACAACGACGCCTATCCGCTGATCTTCGGCGGCGATTTCAACATGCGCCATTCGGAGGAGAGGTGGGAGAATTTTTCGCGCTACCAGTCGCTCAATCTGGTCCATCGCGTCTGCGCCGATCCGGCGTCGGGGTGCGACGTGCGCATGTCCTGGGACGGGGACGAACCGTGGATGGATACGCAGGACCTGCAATTTTACTGGCCAGGCGATGCGGTGTCCGTTCGTCCGCTACGCGTGGAGGCGATGTTCGACGGCGGCGAGAGCGGTCCCGAACTGTCGGACCATGACGGGTTCCTGGTGACCTACGAACTGTCCTGGCCGCGTCGCATCGGCATGGGCGGCGCCTGCTGAGCGCCGCCGCCTCCCATCAGCCGCCCGTGCGCGCCAGCGCGTCGGGCAGCAGGTCCACCGCCTGCGCCAGCCGCTCGTCGATCAGGCCCAGCAATTCCATCCAGCTGTTGATATGATCCAGCTCGCCAGGGCCATCCGATATGCCGCGCAGGCCCATGAGCGGAATGCCATGCCGGGCGCAGGCGCGGGCGATGGCGAAGCTTTCCATGTCCACCATGTCGGCGTCGATATAGTTATAGTCATCGCCGCCCACGACATTCGCGCCGGTCGACAGGCGCGCGCGCGGCAGGTCCAGCGGCGTCAGGAGCGGAATGTCGACCGGATGGTCGGTCATCGGCGTCACGCCCCTGGGAAAGCCGAGGCGCGAGGCGTCCATGTCGCGCCACGAAACGCTGGCGACCTGGACGATCTCGCCCAGCGGGCAACGGCGCGACCCGGCCGAGCCGAGCGACACGACAAGGTCGGGCGAGGCTGCCTGGGCGGCGAGCGCCTGGAGCGCGGCGCCCATGGCGATGCCGGCCTCGATCGGACCGACCCCGGTCATCAGCGGCGTGAAGCGGGCGCGCAGATGCGGCCCATATTCGGCCTCCACGGCCATGACGAACAGCACGCGCCTGCCCGATATCGTCTCGCACTGCACCATGGCTATTCCCCTTGTCCCGATGCCTCCGGTGCTTAGGCGAGGCGCGCGGGGATGCGAAGAGGCGATCGGCGGCTTTTCGCTTGCCAATCCGGGCAGCGCCGCGCCAGATGGCGCGGACGCACAACCAGCAGGAGCCAGACATGACGCCGATCGAACGCGCCGCCCGCGCCTTGTGCCAATTTCACGATGCGCCCGAGGAGGGGGATGGCTGGAAAGCCTATCTGCCCCAGGTCCGCGCCGTGCTCGATGCAGTGCATGAACCCAGCGACTATATGAAGGAAGCGGGCGCTGGCATCACGCGCTATATCAGCCCGGACAGCGACGAGCGCGCGCATGCCCAGGACGCCGCCAATGTCTGGCGCTTCATGATCGACGCGATGAAGAAGCAGCTGCCCTGAACCTCGACCGGCGAGTGCAAACCGAGCGATGAAAGAAAAAAAGCCCCGCAGCGCGTGCTGCGAGGCTTTTCATGGTGGGCGTGGCAAGGATTGAACTTGCGACCCCTGCGATGTCAACACAGTGCTCTACCACTGAGCTACACGCCCGCCGTGGAGGGGGCCAATAGCGGGGGGCGTCCGGGGGCGCAAGCAGTTATTTGCATGGCGCGAACATTCTTCTGGACAGGGGAGGGGCGGCCCATATGCTGCGGCGCATAAGGGGGACGCCACATCATCATGCTGCCATCGCCATCCTCGCCGATCCAGACGGCGCCGCGGCTGCCTTTCTACCGTCAGCTCTATGTCCAGGTGCTCGCCGCCATCGCGCTGGGCGTGCTGATCGGTCATTTCTGGCCGGAAGCGGGCGTGCAGCTCAAGCCGCTGGGGGAAGCCTTCATCAAGCTGGTGAAGATGATCATCGCGCCGGTCATTTTCCTGACCATCGTCACCGGGATCGCGGGCATGAAGGAACTCGGCGCGATCGGCCGGGTGGCGGCCAAGGCGTTCGGCTATTTCCTGACCTTTTCGACGCTGGCGCTGATCGTCGGGCTGATCGTCGCCAACCTGATCCAGCCGGGCGCGGGGCTCAACATCGATCCCGCGACGCTCGATGCGGGCAAGGTGGCGGATTATGCGCATCAGGCGCATGAGCGAACGCTCACCGGCTTTCTGATGAGCATCATCCCCGCGACCATGGTGTCGGCGGTGGCGGACGGCAACATCTTGCAGGTGCTGTTCGTCGCGATCCTGTTCGGCATCGCGCTCACCATGATCGGCGACAAGGCCGCGCCGCTGATGACGGTGCTGGAATCGGCCAGCCATGCCATATTCAAGCTGGTCGCCTTCCTCATGAAAGCGGCGCCGATCGGCGCCTTCGGCGCGATGGCCTTCACCATCGGCGAATATGGGGTGGGCACGCTCGCCAATCTGGCCGGACTGGTCGCGACCTTCTACCTGACGTCGCTGCTGTTCGTGCTTGTGGTGCTGGGCGCGGTGTGCTGGGCCGTGGGGTTCAACATCCTGCACCTGATCCGCTATCTGAAGGCGGAATTGCTGCTGGTGCTGGGCACATCCTCGTCCGAAGCGGCGCTGCCGAGCCTGATCGAGAAGATGGAGCGGGCGGGGTGCCGCAAGTCCGTGGTCGGGCTGGTCGTGCCGACCGGCTACAGCTTCAACCTCGACGGCACCAACATCTACATGACGCTGGCGGCGCTCTTCATCGCCCAGGCGTGCAACGTGCATATCAGCCTGGAAGAACAGATTTTGCTGCTGCTGGTCGCGATGGTCTCGTCCAAGGGGGCGGCCGGGGTGACGGGCGCGGGCTTCATCACGCTGGCGGCGACGCTGTCGATCGTGCCGTCGGTGCCGGTCGCGGGCATGACGCTGATCCTGGGCGTCGATCGCTTCATGAGCGAATGCCGCAGCCTCACCAACTTCGTCGGCAATGCCGTCGCGACGGTGGTCGTGTCTGCGTGGGAGAAGGGGCTGGACCGCGAACGGTTCAACGCGGCGATGGCGGGCATCGCGCTCGATCCGACGCCCGACATGGAGGAAGTGGTCCCCGACTGACGCGCGTTCAGTTGAGGCCGGTCAGGCTTTCGCTGCCGAACATGCGTTCGACCTCCAGCACCAGGTCGCGCAGGTGGAACGGCTTGGAAAGGACCTTCGCCTGCGGCACCGCCTTGCCAGCCTTGAGCGTGACCGCCGCGAAGCCGGTGATGAACATGATGCGCATTTCGGGCGCGACCTGCGCGGCGTGCTGAGCCAGTTCGATGCCGTCCATTTCCGGCATGACGATGTCGGTCAGCAGCAGGTCGAACCGGTCGGAATCAATATAGGGCACGGCCTGCGTCCCGGTGGACACGGCGACGACCTCATATCCCGATCGCTCCAGAGCACGGGCGAGATAGACGCGCATGCTCTCATCATCTTCGGCCAGTAGAATGCGAATCATTGCCCTCAACATTCGTCCGTCCGGCGCATAAGCCGGCGTGCACGCCGCCAACGGGGTGGCGCGAAGCCTGCTTATATGCGACAAGGTGTAAATATTATCCAGCCGGGTAACCAATTTCGCGGGGGGCCGGCGAAAGGAGCCGCCTTGAACGACGAAGCGCTGCCCACTCCCTGCTTGCGTGAAGCGGCCTTCGACCTTTTCGGCGCGGAACTGCCCGACCGGCCCGTCATCCTTTCGGTTCCCCACGCCGGGCGCGACTATCCCGATGCCCTGCTGGCCGCTGCGCGGGTGCGCCCTGGCCTGTTGCGGCGGCTGGAGGATCGCTGGGTCGATCTGCTCGCCCGCCCGTTGATCGCGCGCGGCTTCTCCGTGCTCGTCGCGCGCGCGCCGCGGGCGATGATCGACCTCAACCGCCATGAGCGGGAGGTCGATCCCGGCATGATCGCCGACGCGCCGCGCGATGCCGCCTGGCACAGCAGCGCGAAGCTGCGCGGCGGCCTTGGCCTCTTTCCCCGGCGCATGCCGGGCGCCAGCGAATTGTGGCAGCGGCCGCTCTGCTGGGCGGAGGCGCGCGAGCGGATCGAGACGCTGCATCGCCCCTATCACGCCGCGATCGCGCATAGGATGCGCGCGGCGCGGGACGCGCATGGCCACGCCATCCTGATCGACCTTCATTCCATGCCGCCCTTGCCGCCCGCAGGCGCCGGGCAGGCGCCGCCGGGCGTCGTCCTGGGCGACAGGTTTGGCCGGAGCGCATCGACCCAGTTGATGGCGCTCGCCGCGGAAATCGTCGAAAGCCATGGCGTGAGCGTGGCGCAGAACCATCCCTATGCCGGCGACCATCTGATCGAGCGGCACGGGAACCCCGACAGGGGGCTGCATGCGCTGCAAATCGAAATCGACCGCCGCCTCTATCTCGATGCGGCGCTGGAACAGCCCGGGCCGGGCGTGGCGCGGATGCAGGCGGTGGTCACCGATCTGGCCGAAGCGCTGGCGGTGGAACTGCCGCGCGCCAGCTATGCGATGGCGGCGGAATAGGGAAGCGCCCGTAGCGCACGACCCGTGTCGCCCCCGCGACGCTCAGATGATGGGAATCGAAATAGAGCGGCTTGCCGTCCGCTGAGATGGCGCAGGTGCCCGCAGCGCAGAGCGCGCGGAGCGGGTCGATCAGCGTGACGCCCCGGCCGCGCCAGCGCGCGAAGAGGGCGCGCAGATGCGGCGTGCGCGCCTCGACCCGGGCGCGGCTGACGCCTTGCGCCTGGTCCAGCCGTCCGGCGCGCGCCAGATGAGCGAGATGGCGGGGAACGTCGAAGGGCTGCGGCGGCACCGGTCCGATCAGGACCACGTCCCGCCCTTCGTGCCGGATCGCGGCGATCGTCCGGTCGAGCCGGGCGATGAAATCGGGCGCGTCGAACTCGCCATTGGCCCAGAAGGCGCTGAGATAGACGCGGCGGATGCGCGGGTCGGCGCGCAGGGCGGCGAAGGCGGCCCGGTTGGCGGCCGCGCAGCGGGGATCTGTCGCCTCATAGGCCAGGACGGGCGGGCAGCTTGACGTGGTGCGCTGGATGAGGGCTCGGCCCTCCGCTCTGGCTTCCAGCGACAGCGCATAGGCCAGTTCCACGCCATGGCTGTCGCCCCACAGCATGGCATCGGCGCGCACGGGCGCGCCCAGGGCGCAGGGCGCAGCATCGCGCATGAAGCTGTCATGGCAGCGTTGGCGCATCGGGCTGAAGTCCCGCTGCCCCGCCATCTGCGCCAGCACCGGCGCGGAGAAGCGCGCGGGCCAGCCGCCCATCGCCATCAGCGCGAGCGAGGCGAGGCAAAGCAGGGCCATGGCGCCGGCGGTGAAGCGGAATATGGCGCGGGCTGGCACGCGGCTGCGGTTGCGGAACGGCCGCTCGACCAGGCGCCAGGACAGATAGGCGAGGAGAAAGGCGACAGCGATCACGACAAGTCGCAGCGCGCCGGACAGCGGCGCGTCGGTCGCATATTCGGTGAAGACGATCAGCGGCCAGTGCCAGAGATAGAGCGAGTAGGAGACGAGGCCGATGCCGACCAAGATGGGCTGCGACAGGACGCGGCCGATGCGAGTGCCGGGGGCGGCATGAAGCAGCGCCGCCGCGCCGAGCACGGGGGGAAGGGCGGTGATGCCGGGAAAGATGGTGGTGCGATCATAGAGGAATACGGGCAGGGCGATGGCGATCAGGCCGATCGCGGCGATCGCTTCCCGAAGCCAGCCCCGCCGCAGCGCCGGCACCGCGCCGAGCGCCAGCAGCCCGCCCGCGAACAATTCCCAGGCGCGGGTGGGCAGCAGATAGAAGGTGAAGCCGCTGGTGTCGCGTTCCATCCCTATGGCCAGCAGCAGCGAGGCGGCGGCTATTCCCGACAGCGTGGCGGTGCGCCAGCGCGGGGCATGGCGCGCGAGCAGCATCAGCAGGATGGGAAAGCCGATATAATATTGCTCCTCCACCGCCAGCGACCATGTGTGGAGCAGCGGCTTCACGTCCGCGCCGCCGGCGAAATAGCCGGTGTCGGTGAAGAACCAGAGATTGGACGCGAACAGCGTCGCCGCCAGCGCCGAGCGCGGCACGCCTTCCAGATCGCCGGGCAGATAGAGCCAGGCGGCAAGCGCCAGCGTGACCAGGATCATCAAGGCGAGCGCCGGGACGATCCGGCGAAAGCGTCGCTCATAGAAGCGGATGAGGGAAAAGCGCCCCTGGTCGATGTCGCGGGCCAGGATGCCGGTGATCAGAAAGCCCGATATGACGAAGAAGATGTCGACGCCGACATAGCCGCCCGAAAAGCCGGGAACATGGGCGTGGAACAGAAGGACCGGCAGGATGGCGAGAGCGCGCAGGCCGTCGATGTCGCGCCGGTAGCGATGCGGATGGTCGATCGCCGCCATGGGTGCTGGTCCGTGCATGGATCCCCCTTACCCCCAAAGCCCTGCCAATTGCTTTCGCCAGCAGCGACGATTGCGTCCGATGCAACCGGGCTTCTGCTCTTCGCATTTGCGCGAAATTGCCCGCTGCGACAAAAGGGCTGTGCCTTTCAGGCATCCTCTCCTAAAAACTTTCGGCTGATCTTCGGATCAGCCTTTTTTTTGTCACCTCGCTGGGCTAAGCGACTCTCGCTCATGCCCCGCCAATAAAACAGTTTCTGGAGAGGAGCCGCCGGTAGGACCGGCAGGCGTGGCATGGCTGGGGGATGGAGCGCTTCGATCAGCGCTCTCCCCCATCATTTTCCCCTTAGTCGACCAGCGCTTCGGTTTCCCGGCCATAGGCGACCACCGCTTCGACCTCGGCCGTGTCGCCGAGCACCACGCCCACGCGCTGGTGCAGCCCGTTGGCCGGCACGTCCATGATGGGCATGAACCCGTCGCTCGCCGCGCCGCCGGCCTGTTCGATCAGGAAGGCCATGGGATTGGCTTCATACATCAGGCGCAGCTTCGCCTTGCCGGGCGTGCGATGATCATAGGGATACATGAAGATGCCGCCGCGCTTCAGGATGCGATGCACGTCGGCCACCATGGAGGCGGTCCAGCGCATATTGTAATCCTGGCCGCACGGTCCCTTCGCCCCCGTGACCCGCTCGTCGATATAGCGTTCGACGGCGGGCGACCATTGGCGGCGGTTGGACATGTTGATCGCGAATTCGCAGCGGCCCTGAGGCATCTTCATGTCCGGATCGGTCATGACCCAGCTGCCCACTTCGCGGTCGAGCGTGAATTCATAGACGCCCGTCCCCACGCTCAGCACCAGCAGCGTCTGCGGGCCGTAAATGGCGTAGCCGGCGGCGACCTGGTGGCGGCCGGTCTGGAGGAAATCCTCCTCCGTCACGTCGCGCCCGGCGCAATCCTCCGGCGCCTTGAGCACAGAGAAGATGGTGCCGACCGACAGGTCGACATCGATATTGCTCGACCCGTCGATCGGATCGAACAGCATCAGATATTCGCCCTTGGGATAGCGGTTGGGGATGGGATAGATGGTCTCCATCTCCTCCGAGGCCATGGCCGCCAGATGGCCGCCCCATTCATTGGCGTCGAGCAGCAGTTCGTTGGCGATCACGTCCAGCTTCTTCTGGACTTCGCCCTGGACATTCTCGCTGTCGAGGCTGCCCAGCACTTCGCCGAGCGCGCCCTTGCTGACGGCGTGGCTGATCACCTTGCAGGCGCGGGCGACGGTTTCGATCAGAAGCCGCAATTCGCCGGGCAGGGCGTCCGCATTGCGCTGTTGTTCGATCAGGAAACGCGTGAGAGTGGTTCTGGTCATAAGCCCGCCTCTGGCAAGGGGTGGAGGATATGGCGTCCGGGCCCGCTGCGATGCGCGGACGGGCTGTCGCTACGGCAGCCCGTCCGGCAAGTCCAGCGCAAGCGTCACCGCTTCGCCGCGCGCGCTCGTGCGTCGTCGCGCCCGATGGTAAGGTCGCGCACGCGGGCGATATCCTCGTCCGCCTTGCCGGCCTGCGCATAAAGGCGGCCGGCCGTCGCATAATCGCCGTCGCGCTCGGCGCACAGGCCGAGGTTGAAGAGCAGGGCGGAGTGTCCGGGCAGGCTCTGGTTCATGCCCGCCCACTGGGTGCAGGCGGCCGCGGGATCGCGCTGCGACAAGCGAATGCTGTCCTTGAACGCCTGCGCCATCGCCTTGTCCATGCCCTCGCGCCCTTCGCGCAGGCGGATGCGGTAGCGCTCGTGGCGCGGGACGATGTCGTCGGCGAAGCGGTCGGCCGCCTTGCGCACCATCTTGTCAATGACGTCGCGGGGATCGCGATCCTGCTTGTCGCCGGGGCAGGTGACGATGGTCTCGCTCTGCGGACGGGTCTCGGTATAGAGGATGCGGCCGTCGCTGGCGCTCGCAACGCGCAGGGTGGAAGAGAAGGCCACCATTTGCTGCAGGCAGGTCGTCTCCACCTTCTCCTTCTTCTTGCAGGCGCCATCCTGTTTTTCGACGCATTGCTCGACCTTGCGCTTGACGTCGCTCTTGCGGATGCTGGCGTCGGCCATGCCGCTGACGATGGCGTCGGCATCGGGGCCGCCGCGCGACAGGGCGATCAGATCGAAATGGGGGCGGCCGTCGGGACCGCGCCGGCCCAGCTGCTGTTCGATGGCGAGCGAGAGGGCCATGCCGTCACGCCCGCCGATCCGGTCGATGCCGATGCTGCGCGCCAGGCTGACGTCGCGAAAGGGCGCGGGAAATTGACCGTCCATGTCGAATATCTCGGCCCGAGCGGGCGCATGGATGGACAGAGCGAGGCCGAGCCCCGCCAGCAACGACGTGAAACGCATAGGATATCCCCCCGGATGATGGCGCGACAGCATTATAAAGTCGGCCGCGCGGCATCAAGCAGCAACAAAGGAACGATAGCCTGCGCGCGCCGTTTCGACACGTTGCCAAAGCGAAACGTTGGGGAGAATCATGGACAGTCTCATCGCCGCCTTCACCGATCCGACCGCCCTGGCTGCGCTGATCGCGCTGGTGGTGATGGAAGTGGTGCTGGGGATCGACAATCTCGTTTTCATCTCCATCCTGACCAACAAGCTGCCCGAAGCGCAGCGGCCCAAGGCGCGCCGGATCGGCATCGGCCTGGCGTTGGCGATGCGCCTGGTGCTGCTGTCGATGATCGCATGGATCGTCAGCCTGACCCAGCCGGTGTTCGACCTGGGCCTGAGCGGTCCGCTCGACAGCCATGGCGCGCCGACATTCGAGACCGAATTTTCCTGGCGCGACATGATCCTGATCGCGGGCGGCCTGTTCCTGATCTGGAAGGCGACCAAGGAAATCCACCACAATGTCGACCCGACGCCGGGCGAGGGCGTGCTGGACAAGAAGGGCGGGGCGGTGCTGAGCTTTGGCAGCGCCATCACGCAGATCATCCTGCTCGACATGGTCTTCTCGCTCGATTCGATCCTGACCGCGGTGGGCATGACCGATAACCTGGCGGTCATGTATATCGCCGTCATCGTGGCGGTGACGGTGATGCTGATCGCGGCCGACCCGCTGGGGAACTTCATCGCGCGCAATCCGACCGTGGTCATGCTGGCGCTGGGCTTCCTGCTGATGATCGGCGCGGTGCTGATCGCCGACGGGTTCGGTGTGCATGTGCCCAAGGGCTATATCTACGCCGCCATGGCCTTTTCCACGCTGGTGGAGGTGCTCA
The DNA here is from genome assembly GCF_020782235.1 of Sphingobium naphthae. Classification (GTDB taxonomy): domain Bacteria; phylum Pseudomonadota; class Alphaproteobacteria; order Sphingomonadales; family Sphingomonadaceae; genus Sphingobium; species Sphingobium naphthae. Next base: position 233,304 of record NZ_JAJGNO010000004.1, on the reverse strand, counting down.
ACATCTTCGCGCGGCGAGCGAAGCTGCGCAAGGGCGAGGGCTGAGGCAGCGCCCTGGCGGGGCGCGCATGGGTGCGGGCGAAGTTCACAGTGTCGTCGGGCCTTTCGGGCCCGAGGCGACCGGAACGCGCCCGCTTGGCGACCGCGACGCGACAGGTACGCGACAGGGCCTCGATCAGGGAGAGAGGCGATCGGACGGGGTGCGCGGGGCTGCATCGATCAGGATAGATCAGAGAATATCCTACATTGGAAGGCGGTCTGCGCGCGCGTGCGTGGAACGGGACGGGAAGCGGGATCCCGGCCCAAGGCCGGGATGACGCAGAGAAGTGGGCGGCCGGGTGCGCTCGAACGGCGCGCCTCATTCTTCCTCTTCGATCGTCTCGCCGGGGGCGGCGTCGACCCAGCGGCGGGCGAGAGCGTAGGCGTGGCCGGCGCGCAGGAAGGCGGCGATCGCCTTGTCCCGCTGTTTGGGATCGAGCGCGGCGGTGGCATAGGGGCCGAGGCGCTTGCGCCGGGCGAAGCGATCCGCGGCCGCCCAGGCATCGCGCGCGGTCTGGGCGTCGGCCTGCTGCCGGTCGGCCTCCGCAATGCCCGCGGCGCGCAGCGCTTCGCCGACGCGGCGCGCGCCATAGCCGCGGCGCGCGAGCGACGCGCTCTTCATGACGGCATAGCCCGCGTCGTCGATATAATCGAGATCGGCGAAGCGCTCGACCAGCGCTTGCGGGTCGGCCGGTCGCTCGCCTGACCAGCCGCGTTCGCGCAGCTTGCGGTTGAGATAGGCCAGCAGCTTGCCCCGGCTGGTGGCGAAGCGCGCGACATGGCGCAGCGCCAGATCGCGTAATGCATCCTCATCCAAGGGCTTAGGGGGGCGTTTTGCCGTCATATCCGGCCCAGCATGGCCCAAGCGCCATGTTTATGCCACAGTCGGGCCGGAATTTTACCGCGCCTTGTCGGCTAGAAAGCAAGGCTGGAATGCAACTATCCGGTGCAAGCGATGGCCAAAGCTGCTAGCGGCCGCGCTTTCACGCTTTTTATGACATTGGGTGAAACCAATATGACGGGTTCGCAAGAGATGATGGCACCGACGCCGACCACTGACGATCTGCCGCGCCGCTTCTCCGATTTCGGGACGCTGGGCGAGGCGCTGGACTATGCGGCGCAGGGTAAGCGGGGCCTGAATTTCCACGACGCGCGGGGCAATCTGGCGCGGCCCTATCCGTTCAGCGAACTGCGCGCCGACGCGATCGCCTGCGCCCATCGGCTGATCGCCCATGGCGTCAAGCCGCAGGACCGGGTCGCGCTGGTGGCGGAAACGGGCGCGGACTTCGCGATGCTTTTCTTCGGCATCGTCTATGCCGGCGCCTGGCCGGTGCCGCTGCCGCTGCCCACCAGCTTTGGCGGCAAGGAAAGCTATATCGACCAGCTCAACGTCCAGCTGACCAGCTGCGACCCGATGCTGTTCCTCTTTCCCAAGGAACTGGAGGATATGGCGGGCGAGGCCGGGCGGCAGAAAAGCGTCGAGAGCATCGCGTTCGAGGATTTCATCGCCCGCGACGCGACCCCGTGCGACCTGCCGCAGGCGCAGCCCGAAGAGATCGCCTATCTGCAATATTCGAGCGGTTCGACCCGCTTCCCCCATGGCGTAGCGGTGACGCACCATGCGCTGCTGAGCAACCTGTCGGCGCACAGCCATGGCATGCAGGTGCAGGAGAGCGACCGCTGCATCAGCTGGCTGCCCTGGTATCACGACATGGGCCTGGTCGGCTGCTTCCTGTCGGTCGTCGCCAACCAGGTGTCGACCGATTACATGAAGACCGAGGATTTCGCGCGCCGGCCGCTCGCCTGGCTGGACCTGATCAGCCGCAACGAGGGCACGTCGATCAGCTATTCGCCGACCTTCGGCTATGACATCTGCGCCCGGCGCATGTCGAGCCAGACCAAGGCGCAGGACCGTTTCGACCTGTCCCGGTGGAGGCTCGCGGGCAATGGCGCGGACATGATCCGCCCCGACGTGATGCAGAGCTTCGTCGACGCCTTTGCCGATGCGGGCTTCAGCCCCAAGGCCTTCCTGCCGAGCTATGGCCTGGCCGAAGCGACGCTGGCCGTCACCATCATGCCGCCGGGCGAGGGCATCATCGTCGAGCTGGTCGAGGAAACCGACCTGTCGGGCGGCGATGCGCCCGAGGGACGGCCGCAGCGCTTCCGCTCGATCGTCAATTGCGGCAAGCCGGCCAAGGACATGGTCGTCGAGATCCGCGACGAGGATGGCGGCCTGATGAACGAGCGGCAGATCGGCAAGGTATGGACCACGGGCCCCAGCCTGATGGTCGGCTATTTCCGCGACGAGGCGGCGACCGCGGCCTGCATGGCCGCCGATTCCACGAACCGCATATGGCTCGACACGGGCGACATGGGCTATCTGAGCGATGGCTATCTCTACATTGTCGGCCGCGCCAAGGACATGATCATCATCAACGGCAAGAATCACTGGCCGCAGGATATCGAATGGGCGGTCGAGCAGCTGCCCGGTTTCAAGCAGGGCGACATCGCCGCCTTCGCGATCACGACGCCGGGCGGCGAGGAAGCGCCCGCGGTGCTGGTCCATTGCCGCACGTCCGACAATGAGGAGCGGTCGCGGCTGCGCGACCAGATCCGTGAGCGAGTGCGGGCGATCACCGGCATGAACTGTGTCGTGGAGCTGGTGCCGCCGCGCACGCTGCCGCGCACCAGTTCAGGCAAGCTCAGCCGGTCCAAGGCGCGCAACCTGTATCTGACCGGCGAGATCCGTCCCTACGACATCGCCGCCTGACCCGTTGCCCAGGACCGGCCGCGCGTCCTAGCGCGCGCTTAGTTGCCGCTCCACCTGGGTCCAGAGCGTGGAGAAGGCCTGGGCCGGGGGCGAATTGGGCGCAAAGGCGCCGAGCGGCTTGCGGCGGACCGTCATCTGTTCGACCGTGCTGGCCATCGGGATGGCGGGCCAGCCGGTCTGGCTTTCCAGCGCCGCGCGGTGCAGGCTGCGGCGGCGGTCGACCATCGAATAGACCGGCAGGATCGGCGCATGGGCGCCGCCGCGCTGCACCAAGTAGCGCGCGACTTCCCCCATCGCCCGCTGCGACAGGGGCGAGGGGATGACCGGGATGACGATGATGTCGGCGGCGCGCAGCACCTGTTCGCTGGTTTCGGTGAGGCCGGGCGGGCAATCGAGGATGATGCGGTCATAATCGCGGCCCAGCGTTTCGATCAGCCTGGCGAGCCGCTTCTTCTTGTCCATCTCGCGGAAGAGATGATCGAGCCCGCGCAGCGAGGTGTCGGCGGCGATGAGGTCCAGCCCCGGCACGGTGGAGGGCTGGATCAGCTTGCGCACCTCCACATCCTTGCTGAAGATCGCCTGCGCCGCGTCGCGGCTGCTATGGTCGGTCGAGAGCAGCCAGCTGGACGCCGCCTGCGGATCGAGATCCCAGAGCAGGGTGCGGCGTTTCGAGATGCAGGCCGACGCCCAGGCGAGGTTGATCGCGAAGGTGGTTTTGCCCACGCCTCCCTTGAGACTGTAGACGGCGATGGTCGCCAGGGCCCGGTTCTGTGCGCTGTCCTTTGCCATGCGGGGGAAGCTACGGCTTCCTTGTGTCAAAGCAAAGGCGTAATCGCCAGGATCGTTACGCGGCCGGGCGGATAAGGACGGGGATCGTCTTATAGGCCGGCGTGCCGCTCTGCCGATCATGGCCGTCGAGAGGAAGCAGGCCGTTGGCTTCCGGATAATAAGCGGCGACGGAGCCGGGCGCGATGTCATGGTGGATCGCGGTCTGGCCGGCCAGGACGCGATCGGGCGCGGCCACGACATCGACCCGATCGCCATGGGCGATGCCGAGCCGCGCCATGTCGGCGGCGTTCATGAACAGGATATCGCGCCGACCGGTGATGCCGCGATAGCGATCGTTGAGGCCATAGATGGTGGTGTTATACTGGTCGTGGCTCCGAATGGTGGCGAGCATCAGCCGGTCTTCGAGGACATGCGCGCCGCCGTCCCCCGCCGTCAGGAAATGCGCCTTGCCATCGGGCGTCGGCCATTGGCGCTGCGCCGGGCCAACGGTCAGGCGGAAGCCGCCGGGCACGCGAACGCGATTGTTGAAGTCCCGAAAATCAGGGAACACCGCTTCGATCGCGTCGCGAATGCGATCATAGTCGGCGACCAGCCACTCCCAGTCGATGCCGCCGTCGCCCAGGGTCGCCCGGGCCATGGCCGCGACGATGGCCGGTTCGGACTTCAGCCCCTCGGCGGCGGGCTTCAGCCGCCCGCGCGAGGCATGGACCATCGACATGCTGTCTTCCACCGTCACCCATTGAGGGCCGCTTGCCTGCACGTCGAGTTCGGTCCGCCCGAGACAGGGGAGGACGATCGTTTCCCGCGCCGGAAGCAGGCAGGACCGGTTGAACTTGGTGAGGATATGGACGGCGAGATCGAGCTTGCGGAACGCCGGGAAGCAGAGCTGCGGGTCGGGCATGGCGACAGCCAGATTGCCGCCCAGCGCGATCAGCGCGCGAGCGTCGCCCGATGCCATCGCCGCCAGCGCCTCCACCGCGCTGTGGCCCGGCTTGCGCGGGCTGGCGATGCCGAACCGGGCGTCGAGCCGGGCGAGCATGTCTTCTTTGGGCAATTCGGTGATGCCCACGGTGCGATCGCCCTGGACATTGCTGTGCCCGCGTAGGGGGCAGATGCCGGCGCCCGGCCGGCCGAAATTGCCGCGCATCAGCAACAGATTGGCGATCTGCTGGACATTCTGCGTCCCGTGGCGGTGCTGGGTGATGCCCATGCCATAGCAGATGATGACCTTGCGCGCCGTCGCGTAGACCTGCGCCATGCTTTCCATCGCCGCGCGGCTGAGGCCGCTGCCCTGTTCCAGCGCTTCCCAGTCCTGCACGTCGATTTCAGCGCGCAGTGCTTCGATGCCGACCGTATGTTCGGCGATGAAGGCGCGGTCGAGCAAGCCGGGGCCGCCCGCCGCCAGATCCTGCGCATCGGAAGCAAGCAGCGCCTTCATGATCCCGCGCAGCATCGGCAGGTCGCCGCCGACCTTCACCTGGTGATAGGCCGAGGCCAGCCGCGTCGCTTTGGGCGTGAGCATTTCGGTCGGATGCTGGGGCGACTTGAAGCGTTCCAGGCCGCGTTCCCGCAACGGGTTGGCGACGATGATCGGCACGCCCCGCCGCGCCGCCGCCGCCAGGGTGGAGAGCATGCGCGGATGGTTGGTCCCGGGATTGTGCCCGATGCAGAAGATCGCGTCCGCCTGGTCGAAATCCTCCAGCGTCACCGACCCCTTGCCCAGACCGATGGACTTGGCGAGACCTACGCTGGTCGCTTCGTGGCACATGTTCGAACAATCGGGGAAATTGTTGGTGCCAAATGCGCGTGCGAATAGCTGATAAAGGAAGGCCGCTTCATTGGAGGCGCGGCCCGAGCAGTAGAATTCGGCCTGATCCGCATGATCGAGCGCGTTGAGGCCTTCGCCGATCCGCGCTATCGCCTCATCCCAGTCGATCGGCACATAATGATCGGTCGCGGGATCATAGCGCAACGGATGGGTGAGGCGGCCCGCATCCTCCAGCCGGTGATCGGTCCATTGCCAAAGATCGGACACGCTGTGCGTGGCGAAAAAGTCGGGATCGACGCGCTTGGGCGTGGCTTCCCAGGTTACCGCCTTGGCGCCGTTTTCGCAGAATTCGAACGAGGATGTGTGGCGCGGATCGGGCCATGCGCAGCCGGGACAGTCAAAGCCGTCGGGCTGGTTCATCCGGAGGAGCGCGCGGGTGTCGGCGCTGGCGCCCATCTGATCCTTGATCGCGACGGCGACGGCCCGCAGCGCGCCCCAGCCGCCGGCCGGGCCATCATAAGGCGCAACGCCCGGCACCAGCGCGTCTTCGTCCATCGTCGAACCGTCCTGCGCCATGATGCCGTGCCTTTCGTCGCGAGTCTGTCAGAGGATGTCGCGCACCTTGTCCTGCGGCCGGCAGAAACGCACGCCTTTTTCGGATTCGACGAAGGGGCGGTTCACATAGGCGGGGTTGGCGGCCATGGCGTCCAGGATCGCGTTGGCGTCCATGTCCGCCAGGCCCCGTTCCTCCGCATCGGTGCCCATCGTGCGGATCGCGTCAGCCGGGGTCATCCCGGCGTCGGCGATCAGCTGGGCGAGCTTGGCGCGGCTATAGGGCGTCTTGAGATATTCGATCACCTCGACCTCGACGCCCGGCGTTTCCTCCAGGATGGCAAGCGTCTTGCGCGACGTGCCGCATTTGGGATTATGCCAGATGGTGGCCTTCATGCCTGGTCCTGCCGCGCCAGCCAATCCTCCAGCCACTTGATCGTATAGTCGCCGTTGAGGAAGTCGGGATCGTTCAGCAGCGCCTGGTGCAGCGGGATGGTGGTCTTCATCCCTTCGATCACATATTCCTGCAGCGCGCGCTTGAGGCGCATGATCGCGCCTTCGCGAGTGCGGCCATAGACGATCAGCTTGCCGATCATGGAATCGTAATAAGGCGGCACCTTATAGCCCTGATAGAGGCCGCTATCCACGCGGACATGCATGCCGCCCGGCACATGATAGCTGGTGACGGTGCCCGGCGAGGGCGCGAAGGTGCGGGGATCCTCGGCATTGATGCGGCATTCGATCGCATGGCCGGTAAAGCGCACATCGTCCTGCTGCACCGACAGCGGCTTGCCTTCGGCGACGCGGATCTGTTCGCGCACCAGGTCGAGGCCGGTGATCATCTCCGTCACCGGATGCTCCACCTGAAGGCGGGTGTTCATCTCGATGAAGTAGAATTCGCCATTTTCCCAGAGGAACTCGATCGTGCCCGCGCCGCGATAGCCCATATCGGCCATCGCCCTGGCGCAGACGCCGCCGATGCGCTCGCGCTCGGCCTGGCTGAGGACGGGCGAGGGGGCTTCCTCCAGCACCTTCTGGTGGCGGCGCTGGAGCGAGCAGTCGCGTTCCCCCAGATGGATGGCATTGCCCTTGCCGTCGCCGAACACCTGGATTTCGATGTGGCGCGGATTGCCGAGATATTTCTCGATATAGACGGTGGCGTCACCGAAGGCGGCCTTCGCTTCCGAACCCGCCTGCTGCATCAGCGTTTCGAGCTGGTCCGGCGAGGTGCACACCTTCATGCCGCGACCGCCGCCGCCCGACGCCGCCTTGATGATGACGGGATAGCCGGCCGCTTCGGCGATGGCGCGCGCCTCCTCGACATCGCTGACCGCCCCGTCCGAGCCCGGCACGAGTGGCAGGCCGAGCGCGCCAGCGGTGCGCTTCGCCTCGATCTTGTCGCCCATGGTGCGGATATGTTCGGGCTTGGGGCCGACGAAGGCGAGGCCGTGCGCTTCGACGATTTCGGCGAACTTGGCGTTTTCCGACAGGAAGCCATAGCCCGGGTGGATCGCGTCCGCGCCCGAGATTTCCGCCGCCGAGATAATCGCCGCGACGTTCAGATAGCTGTCCTTGGCGGCCGGCGGGCCGATGCAGATGGCTTCGTCGGCCAGGCGCACATGCATGGCGTCGGCGTCGGCGGTCGAATGGACCGCGACCGTCTTGATGCCCATTTCATGGCAGGCGCGGTGGATACGGAGCGCGATCTCGCCGCGATTGGCGATCAGCAGCTTTTCAATGCCCATGAGCGCGCGTCGCCTTATTCGATCACGATCAGCGGCTGGTCATATTCGACCGGCTGGCCGTTATCGACCAGGATCGCCTTGACCGTGCCGGCGGAGGGCGCGGGAATGGCGTTCATGACCTTCATCGCTTCGACGATGAGGATGGTTTCGCCGGCGGCGACCTGCGTTCCGACGCGCGCGAAGGGGGCGGCGCCCGGTTCGGCGGCGAGATAGGCGGTGCCCACGATCGGCGATTTGACCACGGTGCCCGAAGGCAGCGCCGGTTCGGCGCTGGCGGCGGCGGGCGCGGCGGCCGGCGCCGCGGGCGCTGCGGCAGGCGCGGGCGCATAGACGGGCGCGGGCGCGGCGCTGGCGGCCTTGCGCGCGACGCGGATCTTGCGATCGCCGTCCTCCACCTCGATTTCCGTCAGGTTGGTGTCATCCAGAAGGGCGGCGAGATCCCGCACCAGCTGCACGTCCACCTGCATTGCGCCCTTTTCCTGCTTGTCGTTCATGTCATGTCCCTGGACGGTGAATGTCGTTTCTGGCCCTGCGCCTATGCGCATTTACGGCAAAGCGCAACTTTCGTGCGCCCAACAGGGCGCGTCACAGTTCGAGCGCGGCTTCCAGCGCGAGCATGTAGGACAACGGGCCAAAGCCCGCGATCGTCCCCCTGGCCGCCATGCCCACGAAGCTCTTGTGGCGGAAAGGCTCGCGCGCGTGCGGGTTCGACAGATGCACCTCGATCACCGGCACCGTGATGCCCTTGATCGCGTCGTGCAGGGCGATCGACGTGTGGGTATAGGCGCCGGGGTTGAGGATGACCGCATGCGCGCCCTCGGCATGGGCTTCCTGCAGCCAGTCGACCAGATGGCCTTCATGGTTGGACTGGCGGAAATCGATCTCCACATGGGCGCGATTGGCCGCATCCTCCATCCGCCCGGCAATGTCGTCCAACGTGTCATAGCCGTAAATGTCCGGCTCGCGCGTGCCGAGCATGTTGAGATTGGGTCCGTTCAGCACATAGATTTTGCGCGCGTCGGCCAAGGCCAGTCCCCTTTCTGATGTTGCGGCGGGGGCAGGGCCGCCCCTATATGCGGGTCGATCCTTAGCCTTTCCTGTCTCGCCGCGTCGAGACACTTTGCCAATCGGGACAGCATAGTGAGCATAGACGGCACCATTTCCATCCGCATCAATGGCGAGCATCGCCGCGTCCGCCAGGGGCTGACCCTGGCCGAATTGGCGAGCGAATTGGGCTTCGTGCCGGAAAAGGTGGCGGTGGAGCGCAATCTGGAAGTGGTGCCGCGCTCGACCCTGGCCGACGTCTGCGTCGAGGATGGCGACGAGCTGGAAATCGTCCACTTCGTGGGCGGCGGCGACCATCCGGCCGCGGGTAGCGGCGGCGACGTCGCCGCCATGGCCGACGACAGCTGGACCGTGGCGGGCAGGCGCTTTCGTTCGCGCCTGATCGTGGGCACCGGCAAATATAAGAGTTTCGAGCAGAATGCGGCGGCGCTCGCCGCTTCGGGGGCGGAGATCGTCACGGTGGCGGTGCGGCGCGTCAATGTGTCGGACCCCAAGGCGCCGATGCTGACCGACCATATCGACCCGAAGAAGATCACCTACCTGCCCAACACTGCGGGCTGCTTCACCGGCGAGGAGGCGATCCGCACGCTGCGCCTGGCGCGCGAGGCGGGCGGATGGGATCTGGTCAAGCTGGAGGTGCTGGGCGAGGCGCGCACCCTCTATCCCGACATGGTCGAAACGCTGCGCGCGACCGAGATACTGGCCAAAGAAGGCTTCAAGCCGATGGTCTATTGCGTCGACGATCCGATCGCGGCCAAGCGGCTGGAGGATGCGGGCGCGGTGGCGATCATGCCGCTGGGCGCGCCGATCGGATCGGGGCTGGGCATCCAGAATCGCGTGACGATCCGCCTGATCGTGGAGGGCACCAAGCTGCCCGTGCTGGTCGATGCGGGCGTGGGCACCGCGTCGGAAGCGGCGCAGGCGATGGAGCTGGGCTGCACCGGCGTGCTGATGAACACCGCCATCGCTGAAGCGAAGGACCCGGTGCTGATGGCCGCGGCGATGAAGGCCGGGGTCGAGGCCGGCCGCATGGCCTATCGCGCCGGGCGCATGGGCAAGCGCATGTATGCCGACCCGTCGAGCCCGCTGGCCGGCCTGATCTGATCCAGGGGACGCTTTCGCCCCCGCAGCAAATTGACCGACTCCGCGTCACTGCCTATGGCTGTCGCAAAGACGGACGAGGAGACAGGCGATGGTGAACAAGCTCTACCCCGATGCTGCGGCTGCGCTGGACGGACTTCTCTTCGACGGCATGCATATCTGCGCCGGCGGCTTTGGCCTGTGCGGCATTCCCGAGCGGCTGATCGACGCGATCCGCGATGCGGGCGTCAAGGACCTGACCATCGCCAGCAACAATGCCGGGATCGACGGCGAGGGGCTGGGCAAGCTGCTGCGCACGCGGCAGGTGAAGAAGATGATCTCCTCCTATGTCGGGGAAAACAAGGAGTTCGAGCGGCAGTTTCTGGCCGGCGAGCTGGAGGTGGAATTCTGCCCCCAGGGGACGCTGGCCGAGCGCTGCCGCGCGGGCGGGGCGGGCATCCCGGGCTTCTACACCAAGACCGGCGTCGGCACCCAGGTGGCCGAGGGCAAGGAAGTGAAGAGCTTCGACGGGCAGGATTATATCCTGGAGCGCGGCATCTTCGCCGACATCGCGATCATCAAGGGGTGGAAGGCCGACGAGAGCGGCAACCTGGTCTTTCGCAAGACTGCCCGCAATTTCAACCAGCCCATGGCGACGGCGGCCAAGATCTGCATCGCGGAAGTCGAGGAAGTGGTGCCGACCGGCAGCCTGGACCCGGACGCGATCCACCTGCCCGGCATCTACGTCAAGCGCATGATCGTGGGCGCGCCCTATGACAAGAAGATCGAGTTCCGCACCGTGAGGCAGCGGGAGGCGGCGTGATGCCGGTTCGCGAGACGGCTGCTGTCAGTGCTCCTGCGACGGCAGGAGCCCAGGGTCGAACGACGCGCCCTAGCGTCCTGGGCTCCTGCTTTCGCAGGAGCACGGCATTGCTGCTGGCGCCCTTGGCGGCTTGCGCGACGACAACGCCTCCGGCCGTGACGGGCGCTGTGCCCGCCAGTCCGCCCGCCGGGATGCAATATCTCTACGGGTCGGGCGAGGGCGCGGCGCTTTCGGTGCAGGCCTGGCATGGGCTGCTCGGCTATGTCGCGGGGAAGATGAAGGCGCGGCCGGCCGACAGCGTGGTGCTGGCGCAGGGGGCGAGCCTGGACGCGCCGACATTCGTGCCCTGCGGCGACAAGCCGCTGGCGGCCGTGTTCGACGTCGACGAAACGGTGCTGCTCAACATCGGCTACGAATATCATGATGCGACCACTGGAAAGGGCTATAGCGCCGCCGACTGGGACGCGTGGGAAAAGACCGGGGAGGGCGCGGTCGCGCCGGTGCCGGGCGCGGACCATGTGCTGGCCGCGCTGCGCAAGATGGGCGTGACCGTGATCTTCAACACCAACCGCTCGGCCGCCAATGCCGATGCGACCGCGCGGGCGATCCGGGCGGCGGGGCTGGGGGAGGCGGTGCATGGGCGCACGCTGTATCTGAGCGGCGACGACGCCATGGGGTCGCGCAAGGATGGCCGTCGCGTGACGATCGCCGCCAAATATTGCGTGATCGCGATGGCCGGCGACCAGCTGGGCGACTTTTCCGACCTGTTCAATGCGGGGCAAGCCGTGCCCGCGCGTCGCGCCGCGACGATGACCCTGCCGATCGCCGGCATGTGGGGCAATGGCTGGTTCGTCATGCCCAATCCCGTCTATGGCAGCGGCCTCAAGGGCGGGTTCGACGAGATTTTTCCGATGGACAAGAGGTGGGCGCCGCCCGCCAAGGGAGAGCAATGATGCCCTGGACTCGTGACGAGATGGCCGCGCGGGCGGCGAAGGAACTGAAGGACGGTTTCTACGTGAACCTAGGCATCGGCATTCCGACGCTGGTGGCGAACCATATCCCTGCGGGCGTGGAAGTGACGCTCCAGTCGGAAAACGGGATGCTCGGCATCGGGCCCTTCCCCTATGAGGGCGAGGAGGATGCCGACCTGATCAATGCGGGCAAGCAGACGATCAGCGAACTGCCGCAGTCGGTCTATTTCTCCAGTTCCGACAGCTTCGCGATGATCCGGGGCGGGCATATCGACCTGACCGTGCTGGGCGCGATGGAAGTCGCGGAAAATGGCGACATCGCCAACTGGATGATTCCGGGCAAGATGATCAAGGGCATGGGCGGCGCGATGGACCTGGTCGCGGGCGTCAAGAAGATCATCGTCGTGATGGAGCATGTGTCCAAGAATGGCGATCCCAAGTTCATCCCGGCCTGCACCCTGCCGCTGACCGGCACCAATGTCGTCGACATGATCGTCACCGACCTGGCGGTGTTCCAGCGCCCCGACCATGACAGCCCGTTCAAGCTGATCGAACTGGCGCCGGGCGTGACGGCGGAGGAAGTCGCTGCTAAGACGAGCGCCCATTATATCAGCTAAGGGCAATCCATGAGCCTCGACGGCACCTATGACGACGCGAACATCTTCGCCCTGATCCTGCAGGGCAAAATCCCGTCGACGAGCCTGTATGAGGATGAGAACACGCTGGCCTTCCTCGACATCATGCCGCAGACGCGGGGCCATGCGCTGGTGATTTCCAAATGGTCGAAGGCGCGCAACCTGCTGGAGATCGAGGAGGAGGCGCTGGGCCAAGTGATGGCGACGACGAAGAAGGTCGCCACCGCCATCCGCAAGGCGCTGGACCCCGACGGCATCCAGATCGCGCAGTTCAACGGCGCGCCGGCCGGGCAGACCATTTTCCACCTGCATGTCCATATCCTGCCGCGCTGGGAAGGCGACCCCAAGGGCTTCGCCGCCCATGGCGCGGGCGCGAAGGCCGATCCCGAGGCGCTGGCCGCGCTGGCGCAAGAGATTCGCGCGCAGCTCTGATGCCCGGCGCCTGCATGACAGACCTGAGCGGCGGGCGCTGAGCCGATGGCGCTGCGTCCCTTCAACGCCCCGGGCGCGCGGCTGGCGCTGCGCACCAAGCGCGCCAGCCAGCGCTTCGACGGCGCGCGCGGCGAGAGCGAGGTGGTGCTGGACGTGTCGCGGCTGCTGTCGCGCGCCTTCCACCCCGCGCCGACCGGGATCGACCGGGTCGAATATGTCTATGCCCGCGAATTGCTGGATCGGATGCCCGATCGCCTGTCCTTTGCGGCGGTGCATCCGGCGGGCGGCTATTATGGCCGGTTGAGCAGCGCGGCGGTGCGCCAGTTCCTGGCCTTCACCGCAGCCAAATGGCGCAATGCGCGCAGCGACGACGCGGCCGAGGGCAAGGCGTCCGTGATCCGCCACATGTTCGCGACGCGCCCGCGCCCGGTGCCGCGCGCCCGGGGGCCGCGCATCTACCTGCAGGTGTCGCCGCATCATCTGGACGACGCGCCGCAGGTCGGCGCGATCCTGCGGGCCGAAGGCGCCAAGCTGGTGACGCTGGTGCATGATGTCATTCCGCTGAGCCATCCCGAATATGCCCGGCCGCAGGGCGCGGAGGAGCATCGCCGGCGCGTTCGGACGATCGACCGCTACGCCACCGGCATCATCGGCAACAGCCAGGCGACGATCGACGCGCTGGCGCCGCACATGCGCCAGGGCCTGGACGGGCGGGTGGTGCGGGTCGCGCATTTCGGGGCGGACGCGCCCGACATTTTCGGCGCGCGCGACGACATGCTGCCCAAGCGGCCCTATTTCGTCTATATTTCGACCATCGAGCCGCGGAAGAACCATCTGCTGCTGCTCACCATCTGGCGGCGGCTGGTGGAACAGATGGGCGACGCTGCGCCGGTGCTGGTGCTGGTCGGGCGGCGCGGCTGGGAAAATGAGAATGTCATCGACATATTGGAGCGCGCGGACATTCTGCGCGGCCATGTGATCGAGGCGGGCGAAGTGTCCGACAATCGCATGCAGGCGCTGGTCGCCAATGCGCGCGCGATGCTGATGCCGTCCTTCGCCGAAGGGTTCGGCATGCCGGTGGTCGAGGCGCTGGCCGCGGGCGTGCCGGTGATCTGCAGCGACATCATCGCGCATCGCGAAGTGGGCGGCGACGCGCCCGACTATCTCGATCCGCTCGACGGGCTGGGGTGGATGCGGGCGATCTGTGCCTATGCGCAGGCGCAGTCGCCCGAGCGCGCGGCGCAGCTGGCGCGCATCGGCCAATGGCGGGCGCCGACATGGCGTGACTATTTCGACATAGTGACCGAGCTGATCGAAGAGGTAACGGCTTCTGTTCCTTGACCTTTGCGGAACCCCCGCCCAAGAATGCGGCAAAGGGGCATGACGATGCGGCGCGCGGCGGGACAGCAGGGGGACAGGTGGCATATGCCTGTCGATCGCGACGCATGATCCCGTTGCTGCGATCCCCGCCCTTTCCCCACGTCGATCCCGCCGTCGCGGCCGTTTCAGCTCCTGCGGCGCGAGCGCCGGCGCACCCCTTGCCCGAGGGCCTGTTCGCCATGCTGCGCGCGGCGCGCGTGGGCGGCAGCTTCTGGGGACCACGGCCTGATCCGGTGCGGCGGCTGTTGCGGGTGGGGACGCCCGTAGACGCGCAGGCGTTCGTCGGCCTGCATCCCGACCAGATCGGCCTGCTGCCCGGGACGGGCGCGGCGCCGGTTGCGGGGCGCGCGCTGCCGGCCGACTGCGATCCCTGGAGCCTGATCGAGGGGGCGCAGGCGGTTCATGCCGACATAGAGGATGAGTGGGCGCTGATCGCGGGCCTGATCGGCGTGCCGGTGATCGGCGCGGACGGCGTGGCGATCGATCCGGCGCGACTGCACGCGACGCTGCGCGCTCGCCTGGCGGCGGCAGATTATCGCGACCCCTTCACCGGCGCGACGACCGACGCCGCGCAGGCGATCGCGCAGCTGGCGGACTGGCGGCGGCATCTGGACGGCAATCGCGGCCTGTCGGCGGCGAGCGGCATGGCCTTCTGGAAGCGCGAGGCGATCAGCGCCTTTTTGTGGGACGGAACGCGATTCCCCCCCTTCCTGTCAGCGCGGCGCGGATTGCGCAAGGCGCGGCGCGAGGGCGGCGCACTGGCGGTCTGGCCATCGCGCGTGCCCGCGGCGGTTGTGGCGCAGGCCGAGGCCGAGGGCGTCACCATCGCGCGCGTGGAGGATGGCTTCATCCGCTCGCGCGGCCTGGGCGCGGCGCTGCATCCGCCCGGCTCCGTCGTGGTCGACCGCAGCGGCATCTATTATAATGCGCGCGCGGCCAACGACCTGGAAACGTTGCTCGCCACCCATGATTTCCCGCCGGCGCTGGTCGAGCGGGCGGGGCGGCTGCGCGCGCGCATCTGCGCGTCGGGCGTCACCAAATATGGACCGCAGGCGGGATCGCTGCCGGCCTTGCCGCAGGGGCGCCGCACGGTGCTGGCGGTGGGGCAGGTGGACGATGATCTGTCGGTGCGGCTGGGCGGCGCGGGAGTCGGCGGCAATCTCGACTTTCTGGCGCGGGTGCGGCGGGCCGAGCCGGACGCCTGGATCCTCTATCGCCCGCATCCCGACGTGCAGGCCGGGCATCGCAAGGGGCATCTGACCGATGCGGCGGTGCTGGCCCATGCCGATGCGATCGACAGCGGCGGTTCGCTGATGGCGCTGTGCCAAGCGGTGGACGCCGTGCATGTCCTTTCCTCGCTCACCGGGTTCGAGGCGCTGATCCGCGGCTGCGCGGTGACGGTGCACGGCATGCCCTTCTATGCCGGATGGGGGCTGACGCGCGACCTGGCGCAGCCCAGCCCTAGGCGGGGGCGCAGGCTGAGCGTCGATCAGCTTGTCGCCGCCGCGCTCATTCTCTATCCCCGCTATCTTGATCCGGTGACCCGATTGCCTTGTGGCCCTGAAGTGATGGTGGACCGTTTAGGCAATGGGTCGACGCCGCCGGTGAACTGGCTTATCAGGGTGCGGGCCATACAGGGGAAGTTGCGCAGATTTATGACCTTGGCCGCAGAGTTTTTCCATGGTTGATCCGCAGGTTAAGACCTTTCTCTTCCTGCAGGGGCCGCATGGGCCCTATTTCGCGATGCTGGCCGAAGCGCTGCGGGCGCGGGGCCATCGCGCGCTGCGCATCAACATCAATGGCGGCGACAAGATCGACTGGCCGGGGGAGGCGACCGATTATCGCGGCACCTTCCGCAACTGGCCGCTCTTCTTCGACGATTTCATCGTCAACCATGGGGTGACCGACCTTATCCTCTATGGCGATTGTCGGCCCTATCACACATCCGCCCACGGCATGGCGCGGCTGCGGGGCCTGCGCGTCCATTGCATGGAGGAAGGCTATATCCGGCCCGACTTCCTGACGTTGCAGGATGACGGGGTGAACGGCAATTCGACGCTGCCGCTCGACCCGCAATGGTATATCGACCAGGCGGCGGGCCTGCCGGCCCGGAACGAGCCGCTGCCGCCGGTGCCCTCCACCTTCCAGGCGCGTGCGCGCAACACGATGCGCAACGGCCTGTCATCGGCGCTGATGCGGCCCTATTTCCCCTATTATCGCACCCATCGGCCGCACAGTTTCCTGCTGGAATCGGTCGCCTGGTGCTGGAAGCTGCTGATGGGGCAGCGTGAGGCGGAGCGGTCGGCCGCGACATGGGAAGCGGTCAAGGACCAGCCCTATTTCACCCTGCCGCTGCAGCTCAATTCCGACTATCAGATCCGCGTTCACTCCCCCTTCGGCGACATGCGCGCAGCCTTGCGCTTCGTCATCAAGAGCTTTGCCGAACATGCGCCCCAGGGCGTCGCGCTGCTGGTCAAGCGCCATCCGCTCGATCCGGGGCTGGTCAGCTGGGAACGGCTGACGCGGCGGCTGGCCGCCCATTATGGCGTGGCCGAGCGCGTCCATTATCTGTCCGACTGGGACATTGCCGAAGTCGTGCAGAAATCGCTGGGCGTGGTGACCGTCAACAGCACGGTGGGCACGCTGGCGCTCAACGGCGCCAAGCCGGTCGTGGTGCTGGGCCATGCCGTCTACAAGGTGCCGGGCATCGTCCATCACACCAGCCTCGACAGTTTCTGGGCTGCGCCGCGCCAGCCCGACATGACGCTCTATTCCGCCTTCCGCCGCGTGCTGGAGGATCGCTGCCTGATCCGCGGCGGGTTGCTGAGCGAGGAAGGGCTGCGGATGCTGGTCGACAATGCGGTCGAGCGACTGGAGAAGGACCCGTCCGAAGTGCTGCCCCTGCCGCGGCCCGCGCGTCGTCGGCGGCGCACCATGGACGTGGTGCACGGCAGCGCGGCATGATGGCGGCGCGGTGAATCGCGCGAATTCACGGTAACGGGCTGTCGACGCTTCGGCGTGGGCTTCGCGGGTCAGACGGGCTCCGGGCGAGTTAACGCCATCTACATGTCTGGCGGATAGGGCGGAGCCATGGCGTTGTCATGGACTGACCTGGGACTGATGTTTGCAGCGAGCCTGTGGATGGCCCTGCCCATCCTGCTCGCCTTGTGCCTGTGCGTATTGGTGGAGATGCTGTTTCCGAGCGAGGCGCTCAGCTTGCGCGAGCGGCTGCCCGGCGCTGTCTTCGTTCTGGCGCTGCCGGTGTCGGCCGCGTTCATCGTGCCGCCCTTTCACGCCTTCTGGCGCATGATCGAATGCCCGATCCTGATCGACCTGCGGTGGATGCCCGACTGGTTGCTGCTGGCGACGCTCATCCTGCTCTGGGACTTTTGCAATTATTGGGAACATCGGTTCGAACACCGTTTCCTGTGGTCGTTCCACGCCGTGCATCATGCGCCGACGCAGCTACATGCGGCCCATACCTATGCGCATCCGGTGCAGTTGATCTGCCAGTTCTTCTTCAAGGTCCTGCCCTTCAGCCTGCTGGGACTGAAAGGCGTCGCCGTGCCGGCATTGGCGGTGGTCATGGTGGCTTTCTGGAATTTCTTCATCCATGCGTCGACCCGGCTTCATGTCGGGCCGTTGCGCTGGCTGCTGGTCGATAACAGGTTCCACCGCATCCATCACAGCGTCGAGACGCGGCATTTCGACAAGAATTTCGCACCCGTCTTTTCGATCTGGGATCAACTGTTCGGCACCGCGCATTTTCCTGCGCCCGACGAACATCCCGCAGTGGGCGTCGAGGATGTGCGGCCGCCGCGCTCCTATTTCGAGCTTCTCGTCACGCCGGTTCGCAGGGCCAGGGGCGGGACGGAGGCGGGGAGCGCTGTCGACGCCCTGGCCGATGCGTCGGAGACGCGACCGGTCGCGCGCTCGGCGGTCTGAGCGGCGGCTAGCGGGAACGGCGTAGGCGCATTGATAATGCAGCCAAGCGGTCGTATGTCAGGATGAGGAAGATCTGGATGCCCGACGAGGATTCGAACCTCGATTGACGGAGTCAGAGAGCGTATATAACGCGCAGAAAAGCACGGTTGATAACACTCATGTGCCATTCATGTGCCAAGTTCTCACGAGATGTGTAGCCATTTCACCGATCTGATAGCCCGCTATCGGGCGCTGCTTTCAAACGATGCTTTTCGATAAGGAAGCTATAGGCGGCTTGGTTATATTTGGAAGCTTGATAGATCAGCCAACCGGTGGAGCCCACCGCCCATCCCACTGTGAGCCCTAGGAATAGCGGATTGGCTTTGGCTACGCCGCCTTTTGTCGCCACCTTTATCGCCGCAGCAGGGCCACCTTTTAGAAAGGCGAGGGCCGATGCACTAACTCTACCGCTTTTTTGGGCGGCCTTGAAAGCGCTCATGGCCTTTTTCCCATTGAAGGCGGCGCTGGCACCCCCGGCTATCTTTTTGCCGTTCCCAATCGATGATGAAAGTCCGTCGTGGATGTCGGTGGCAATGGTGGGCCGCAGACGGCGCCGTTCCTTGCTGTCCAGCTCGTAAAGGTCAGAAATTCGATCGATGAGATGCTCTAGGCTTTCGCTCCCGACAGTCATCGACTTCAAAGCCGACAAACCGCTTCTCTTAGTTATGAGCCAATTTGCCTCGCGATGAATTAGATTTAAGTCTTCGAGTGTCATGGAACCCCACCCCGATTTTTGAAGCAAGCTTTTAATCTGCTTTGCAAAGTTCTTTTTCGATCGCCGCTGCCACCGCGCTGTCCTGATCGGCCTGGTCGAACAGGTGCCCGTAGGTGTCGAACGTCACCTGTATCGAGCTGTGGCCCATCCACGCTTGCACTCGCTTAGGGCTTACCCGCTGCTCGATCCACAGCGAGGCGGCGGCGTGGCGGAAGTCGTGAAGGGAATAGCGCTGGTCCATCACCGGCTGCTGGTCTTTGTCGAGAGCTGGCTTGCCGTCTCTCACCATCGGATCGCAGACATCGGCCGCAATCTGGACCGCTCCCATGATCGTCAGGTTCATGTAGCGGTGGCTCATTACCCGTTTGGCGATCGAGGGAAACACCAGCTCATCGTTCGAGGGTGGGCAGGCCAGCTTCCAGATCTTGAGCGCGGCGACGGCGGACGGGGGCAGGGGAATGGTTCGGTAGCCCGCTTCGGATTTCGGTGGACCGATCACATTCTTGAGGTCGGCACGTTGATCGACTGTCACCGTCGCGGCGCTGAAGTCGATGCAGCGCCAAGGCAGCCCGCGCAGTTCTGAGGCGCGCAGGCCGGCGAAGATGGCCATGAGGGCCAGAGGATGCGCCATCGGCTCGGTGGAGGCGCTGGCGGCCTTCAGGATGGCTTGTAACTCTGCCTTGGTCGGGATTGCGACCCTTGGCTTCTCACGCTTCGCACGGCGCACCTTCACGCCCGCGACGACATTCTGCGCGACGTAGCCCCTGCTCTGGGCTTCCGACACGATCGCGGACAGGGAGCGTAGCACGCGCGTCGCCATGGGCCTGGAGAGCTTTTCCAGCCAGGTGTCGCGCCAGCCTTCTACCATCGGACGTGTTACCTGGGACAGCTTCCGGTCGCCGCACAGGGGCGCGATGTGCAGCCGGACGTGCTGATCGTAGGCCGCGAGGGTGGACGCCTCCAGCTTCTCGCGCTCGCCTCGCTTGATCCATAGGTCTGCCGCCTTTGCGATCGTGATGGATTGGCTGTCGGGCGTGTGGGTGCCCTGCTGCACCTGATAGGCGGCGGTGGTTATCCATGCCTCCGCTTCTTTCTTCCGCGCGAACTGCTTGCGGCGGCGCTGGCCGGCGCTGTCGACATAATCGACCTGCCAGCCGGACTTTTCGGTGCCGTCCGGGGCGGTCCAGTTACGTTTGCGGATGCTGGTCACTGCCGCCGCGCCTTTAAAAAGTCTGCGAACGATCGCACTATTTCCCGGCGCTCAAGCGTCAAATCTGACCCAAGTAACTCTGCGCAAAAGAGCATAGGCATCTCTTCGCTATCGAGTTTCGGAACGACGTCAAACAGCTTCAAATCGACCTCGATTGTCAGAGCCCTGAGTCCAATGACTAGAGCTCGGTTCTGGCCTCCAAAACCGGCGACTTCCAACGAGCTAAGGAAATACGGTGGGAGCTGCCCAGGCCGCAGCATTACTATATCGTCGGCACCCTCATCACCGGCGCTGCTCTTCGCGAGATCTTGGAGTGCCTCCGGATGAACGCACCAAAATATCTCTTGGAGATCCTGCGTTCCCAACTCTCCCCATTGTGCTAAGATGGGATGCGCAACCCGGACTGCCATCAAACTTATGGCTGTTTCTTGCCATCCCGCCTTCAATATCGCGACTGCGCGACGTGGGCTAAGTCCGGCCTGTAGAAGCTCTATAGCCAACGCCATCTGCATTAACGAGGAAAGCTGGTAATTGAAGCGCTTGCCAGTTCCCGTATTGGCTCCTTCGGGCCAGCCTTCGCGCTGAAGGTGTTTGAGCCTCGCCCTAAAGGCGATGCGCTTATCAGGACGGATGCGATGAACAGCCGCCAGGGTCTCCTCAACGTCACGATACGTTAAACCGACCATGAAGACCCCAGGACGAAAACTAGTCTTGCCCTTAGCCCGGAAATCACGCTATGTCACGTAAGACGAATGTTCGTCTTTGTAACGGAGCGTATATGTTGGGAAACGATCTAATCGCCGGCGCTAACGCCGCTGCGTCCTATGCTGGGCTGACTGCCCGTGCCGTGTATCATCTCGTGGAGCAGGGCCGCCTCCCTGTAATTCGCAAAGGCAAACGGCTCTATTTCCGCAAGTCAGAGCTGGACGCTGCATTCCGTTCGGGCACCGCCAATGGCTGAGCGCATTATCGAGATCACCTATGAGCCGTTCGGCGCAGGCTTTGACGTGAAGGTGATCCCCCGTGTGGAAGGCGAGGAACTGGACGCCGAATTTCCGACGCACAAGCGGGCACGCGGCTGGGCTTCGGGCCTTCGCATGACGCGCGGGTGGCGGATCGTGGATCGCACCGGAGTGGGTGTCGATGTGAAGTGAAGCAAGGCGGTCGAGGTGACGGCGGCAACCGTCATCCCCGACCTTATCATCATGGAAGGAACCAACAATGATTGAACGCAATATAGCGCCTTCACGGCGCGACGCAATCCGCGCGCTCGCAGCGCTTTCAATCAGCCTGCCGACCCTGGCATATGCAGCACCAGCCGAGACATGCCCCGCCCCCGTCAGCGAGCGCTGGAGTGCGCTGCTCTCTGCCTACAGAGAGGCCCAGGCGGCTGAAGATGCCTACGATCAAGGCGTCATTGAACCGTTCTTCGGCGGCATCGACAAAAATGATCAGGAGGCCTGGAGAAAGGCTGCGAAGCCCATTACCCGCGCCATGTGGGATCATCTGGAGTGCTTGGGCGACGAGCGCCTGGCAGCCGAAAAGGCGCTCATGGAATGCCCGTCGCCGGACGCCTCTGCCTTTGCGCTCAAGTATGTGATCGCACACGGCAATGGCCGGGAAGCTGATTGCTGGGATGATCTGCTGGAGGCGGAAGCCAAGCAGTTTGGCGGGAGGGCGTGACGATGACGACACGTCGCAATTTCCTCGCTGGACTTGCCGCTGCTCCAGCCTTCGCAGCCCATCCCACCTTTGCTGCTTCGTCCTTGGCGCACGGGTCTGCGCCCAGTGCGGCGATCTGCGCCCTTATCGCAGATTACGAGGGCAAAGAGGCTGCATGCGCCGCCTACTCTGCCAATATCTTCACGCCGGCCCGCGACGCATGGCTGGCTGATGTCGATGCGATCCCCCATCGAACGACCAGCCTGACCTATCTTTATCATGGGGACGCCCGCCGCCTTTCAACCGATCGTAGTGACCAAGTGGCCGCGGCGAAAACGGCCGCGGACATAGGTTCTGAAGGGCTTTATTCCCCTGAATATGCCGCATGCTGCGCGGAACTGCGCGGACTGGTGGATGATCGCGAAGCGCAAAGGGCAAGCCTGGACGAACTCCATGGCATCGCTGCGCTCGTTGCTGAAGATGAGAGGCTTAGCGAGCTCGCCTATCAAGCGCTCCAGAAGGTCGAGGCATTCCCGGCTGAAACCATTGCCGACTTGCTCGCCAAAATCGACTTTATCGAGGAAACGGGCGGCCAACTCGATGCTGAGATGTTGCGCGCCGATCTGCGCCACATCAATGGGGAGGACGTGGCATGACCAGTCGTCGAGCCTTCATTGCCGGCCTGGCGGCCGCGCCTGTCACCATTGCCGCGCCCGCACTTGCTGCCATCCCGGCTGCCCAGCATCCCGACTGGCTGGCACTGCTCGCCAACGAACAACGAGCGGAAGCGGCTTTCAACCTGCTGATCGATGAACAGGAGCAGACGCTTCGCCGGTTCTTCGCTGCCTGCAGGGCAGCCGAGAAGGCATGGCAGCGCGCCTATGATGCGCACCGCAGCTTGCCGCATGTCCCGCAGATTGAAGGCGAAAGCGCCGCCGCATTCGACGCGCGCGTGCAGGAGGCCATAGGCAAATGGAATGCCGAAAATCGGGCAATGCGCGATGACCGCGATGGCTTGGAGGCTCGACTGCGTGTTGAGACCGGGCTGGCCGAGGTCGAGCAGCGCTACAAGACTGCCTGTTCGGCCCATGTTGCAGCGGTGAAGGCGATCATCGCCTATCCGTCCCGCGATCCTGACATCATCGCGCACAAGCTGCGCCTGATGCTCGACCAGTATGGCGACGATAGCGACGGGTGCATGTCGCTGCTGGCCTCGATCACCGGGGAGGCATGACGCATGGTCGAGATTATCCCCTTTCGCCCTGCGGCTCTGCGTTCGGCGGGTCACCGTGTTGACGTGCATGATTTCGTCCGCATCTGGGTCGTTGTGGTCTGGCGCGGGCGTGCCGTTCTCTCGCAGCGGGAATTTCCAGAGCGGGAGGACGCTGTGACCTATGCACAGCAGCGGGCGCGCGAGCTCGATTGCAGCCTTATCCACCATCCGACATCCGCAGGGGGTGGCAGCCATTGAGCGGGAATGAAAACCGTTCGGGTCGATTCAAACCGGTGAAAATCTGTTTATTGGGAATGTCGCTTTTGAATGGAGCGACACAATGACGGATCAGATTTCACGGGTTTTGAGGGTGGCAGAGGTCTGCGCTCGCACGGGCCTCTGCCGCGTCACCATCCATCATCTTCGCAAGCGCGACGACTTTCCAGCGCCGATCCAGCTGAGCCCCGGCGCGATCGGATGGCTGGAGCATGAGATAGACGAATGGATCGCGCGGCGTGCTGCCGAGCGGCGGGTGGCGTGATGATGGCGCCGAGGTCGGATGGGCCGCCGAACGAAAACGGCCCCGGTCGCGAAACCGGAGCCGCCTGCGAAAAGGAGTGTGGACACCGCTCCTATGCCGCCATCCCCAACGAGTTTGAATCGACGGGAGGCAATCATGGGTGATGTGCTGAAGCATGCGGCCGTGCCGGTGCGGTCGTGGGTCGCTTTCCCTGTCGAGGACAGCGCTGATCCCTTCCAGGCGCGCTGGATTGCCCGTCTGAATGGGGCTGTCGCCGATGTCACGGACCTGGGCGACGCGCCGCCAGTGCCTTTCGATGTCCTGCTCGACATTTTCAGGCAGCCAGAGGTCCGCATGGGCCTGCCGATCGTGTTCCACCCGCAGTGGTCGGCATTGGGAGGCGCGGCATGAGCTTGCTCGATGTCATGGCGATCCGGTCTGCGCATCCGCTGCCGCGAATTGCCGCCGCCAGCGTGAAGCTGTTCAAGGCCGGCAACGAGCTGAAGGGCTGCTGTCCCTTCCACGATGACAGTTCGCCATCCTTCACGATCTTTGCCAACGGCGAGCGCTTCTACTGCTTCGGCTGCGGCGCGACCGGCGACGTGCTCGACTTCGTGCAGCGCGCGCACCATGTCGATATTCGGACGGCGGCTGAAATGCTCTGCGGCGGCAACCTTCCTTCCGTCGATGTGGCGATGCCGCGGGAAGTTGAGCCTGGCCCGGATCGCACCGACGAGGCGCTGGCTATCTGGCGCAACGCTGTGTCGGTGCAGGGGACGGAGGCTGAGCGCTATCTGCGCTTCCGTGGTATCCACATTCCCATTCCGGCGAGCATCCGGTTCGCTCGTCTGCGCTATGGCAAGCGCGGGCCTGAGCATCCTTGCCTGATTGCTTGCGTCGGATCGGTCGATAACAAGGTTGTCGGCATCCAGCGGACCTATCTCAATTTGGCCGGCACTGGGAAGGCGAGCGTGGCCAAAGCCAAGCTCTCGCTTGGTCGTGTCGCTGGCGGGGCCATCCGGCTTGCCCCTGCCGCCGCCGAACTGGTCGTGTGCGAGGGGCTGGAGGATGGCCTGACGCTCATGCAGGAGCTTGGCCGGGCGGTGTGGGTGGCCGCTGGGGCTTCCATGCTGCCTAAGATGCAATTTCCTGTCGGGGTGCGCGCGGTGGCGATCGGCGGGGACGGTGACGATGCTGGACGGAAAGCCGCTGCTGCTGCTGCCCGCGGCTTCGCAGATCGCGGACTGGCTGCGCGGACGTTCTTCCCGCTGGAGGGTCACAAAGATTTCAATGACGAACTGCGGGGGGTGGCGCAATGAAGGCGGTGCCGCTCAAGGAAAGGCTGTCTGAGGCTGTGCCGCTTGAGCCTGGGCCAGCGGTGCGCAAAGGACTAGCGGCTAGCCAGGGTATAACGGCAAGCGCCCTCATGGGCATGAAGTTTGACCCGATCCGCTATGTCGTGCCGGGCTATGTCGCGGAAGGGCTGACTCTGTTCGCCGGCTCGCCGAAAATCGGCAAGTCTTGGGCCGCAATGGGCTTAGCCATCGCTGTATCGGCCGGAGGGCTGGCGCTGGGTTCGATCAAGTGCGACCAGGGCGATGTGCTGTATCTGGCGTTAGAGGATAATCTGCGCCGGCTGCAATCGCGCCTTCGCATCATGCAGCGCCAGGTTGCCCCGCAACGCCTCACACTGATGACGGAATGGCCGGCCCTAGACGACGGCTGCATAGATGAGCTGGAAGTGTGGGCGCAGGCAGCTGAAAACCCTCGCCTCGTCATCGTTGACGTGCTGGCAAAAGTGCGCCCGCCGGCCAAGGGCAACGATCAGCTATATGACGCCGACTATCGCACCATGACGGGGCTTCACGCATTTGCGACCCGGCATAGGCTCGCGGTCGTTGTTGTCCATCATACGCGCAAAATGGAGGCGGAAGACCCCTTTGACCAAGTTAGCGGCACGCGCGGCCTGACGGGCGCGGCTGATACGGTCATGGTGCTCAAACGTGACATTGGGACAGCTAGGACCGTTTTGTATGTCCGGGGCAGGGACGTTGAGGAAATTGAGACAGCCCTAGAGTTCAAACGTGACATTGGGACTTGGGTCATTCTTGGCGCTGCCCGTGATGTCGGGAAGACGAACGAGCGGCAAGCCATCCTCGATGTGCTAGCGGGAAGCGAGCAACCCCTTACAACCGTTGAGGTTTCTGACCTTTTAGGCAAAAGCAATGCAGCCATCCGGCAGGCCCTGACGCGCATGTGGAAAGCTGGCGAAATCCAAAAAGAAAAGCGTGGCAGATATACCTGTCACAACCGTCACATTGTCCCGAACGAGGGTCAATCGCGCCCTCAAAGTGACATTGTGACACATGTGACAGGGGATATTTTAAAGGAAGATGATCTCGATGGTGACGGCAACATCCTCGGTTGGAACGACAGGTAGGTAGTCGATTCAAGGCCAGGACCTGTCTGGCGTATGCAGCTTGCTACCAACGAAGGAGCAAGCGGTGACGTTCAAGAAAGGTCAGAGCGGAAATCCTGCGGGACGATCGCCTACGGTGATGCCGGATGGTCGGACCCTGACGGACGTTGCGCGGGAGCATACGCTGGAGGCCGTCAACTGTCTGGTGGCGATGGTGGCGGATGAGAAAGCGCCTCACGCTGCCAAGGTGTCTGCGGCGACGGCTCTGCTGGATCGTGGCTGGGGGCGTCCGCGTCAGGACCTGGGCGTTGATATCAAGTCCGATGCGTCGGTGGCGAAGATGCTGGAGGAGGCGCGGCGCCGGGCTGGAGCCCCATAGGCTGGATTCTACTCAGCACCTCGGTAAGCTGGCTGCATGACTTGGACGATCATCCTATCGCTATTAAGCGCCACCGCCGCATTCGTCGCTGCCGGCTGCTGGTTCTGGGCGGGATACCGAAAGGTTTCGCCCGACGAGGCAAAGGCAAAGCGCGAGGCGATCCGAGAAAAGGCGGGCGGCGGGATGGCTTATGCGTCGTGGACCACTATGGACGGTTCTGACATGGAGTTCACTCTCGCCGTTCAATCGCAATGGAATTGTTACGGTGCGACGGCGGCAGGCATTGCGGCGCTGCTTCAAGGCGCTTCCACTATCATAAGCGTTTATTGGCCTACATGGGCGATCTAGCACCTCTTTCCATTAAATACAAAATGGCGTAACGTTCGTAACGCTGATTTGTATGGAAGGGCAGAGCGATGAAGGCCGTTGCCTATTACCGTGTATCAACCGTCGCGCAGGGCCGGTCGGGCTTGGGGCTGGAGGCGCAGAGGGAAGCCGTGGAAAGCCTCTGCCGGTCGAGGGGCTGGGAGCTTACCGCGCCTCCCTTCACTGAGGTTGAAAGTGGCAAGCGGGCCGATCGTCCTGAATTGGCGAAGGCGCTGCACCGGGCGAAGGTGACGGGCGCAACGCTGGTGGTGGCGAAGCTCGATCGCCTGTCGCGCAATGTGGCGTTTCTCGCGGCGCTTCAGGACAGCGGCGTCAAGTTTGTGGCGGCCGATATGCCAGAAGCGAATGAGCTTACCGTGCACATCATGGCGGCCGTCGCCCAGGCAGAGCGCAAGGCCATCTCGAAACGGACTCAGGAAGCCCTACAGGCGGCGAAGGCTCGCGGGCAGAGGCTTGGCAACCCCAATGGCGCGGCGGCTCTCAGACGGGCTGGAAAGGGCAACGCTGCCAGTGTTGACGCCATCAAGAGCGAAGCGGCAGCGCGGGCGGATCAAATGCGGCCGGTGATTGAGGACATGCAGGCTCGCGGGATCACGTCGCTGGGCGCGCTGGCGAGGGCTTTGAACGAGGGCGGGTTCGTCACGGCGCGGGGAGGGCAGTGGCACGCGTCCAGCGTTAGGAATCTGGTGCTCCGCTTCGCATAAGTCGTTCGTCAACCCGGCGGCGGCGCTCATCATCCTGAAATTGACGATCCTTCTGATCCTCCTGCTCCTTCAGGAATTCCCACGGCTCGCCAAGCGCTCTTAACTCGCCTTCCAAA
This sequence comes from Sphingobium naphthae, assembly GCF_020782235.1. Classification (GTDB taxonomy): domain Bacteria; phylum Pseudomonadota; class Alphaproteobacteria; order Sphingomonadales; family Sphingomonadaceae; genus Sphingobium; species Sphingobium naphthae. The sequence goes on along the minus strand of NZ_JAJGNO010000004.1, from coordinate 205,947 downwards.
TCGGCAGCCAACTGAAGATTGCTCATGTAGCGATAAGGATCAGGGCCGGCGATTGGGGAGAGCCGCATTTGTGCCCTTTGCTCGACGTAGGCCGCCTTTATGCGCTGCGTCCGTTGATCCGTGGCGTGGTTGGCGTCCGAAGTGTGTAGCTGCACCCTCTGCCGATCGACAGGCATCTGCTGACTAGGCTGATCGCAGCCTGTTACTAGGATCGCCGCCGCAGCCAATAGCCAACGCATTCGATTCAACCCTTCCAACACGTTGTTACCCTCGCTCCACAAGGAGCGTGACGACAGTGACACCAGATGAAATCCGCCGCGAGGTCATAGCAGACCTTGCCCGCTTCACCCATGATCCATTGGGCTTCGTGCTGTGGGCCTTTCCCTGGGGCGTGGAGGGCACATCGCTGGCCAAAGAGGATGGACCCGACCAATGGCAGCGCGACCAGCTCAGCGCGATCGGTGCGAGCCTTCAGGCCGATCCGTTCAAGGTCATACAGGACGCGACGGCATCGGGTCACGGCATCGGCAAGTCGGCTGAGGTGTCCTGGCTGATCCTGTGGGCCCTCATGACCCGGGAAGATACGCGCGGCGTCGTCACGGCCAACACGGATACGCAGCTTCGGACCAAGACCTGGCCGGAATTGTCGAAATGGTATGCACTTCTGCAATTCGACGTGCTGCGGGAGATGTTCAAGCTGGAGGCGACCAGCATTCATGCCGCTGACCCCGGCCATGAGCGGACGTGGCGCATCGACGCAATTCCTTGGAGCGAACGCAACACCGAAGCCTTCGCGGGCCTCCACAATGCCGGCAAGCGCGTGATCCTGCTATTCGATGAGGCGTCTGCAATCATCGATCCCATTTGGGATACGGCATCGGGCGGCCTGACCGACGCGGACACAGAAATCCTGTGGCTGGCTTATGGCAACCCGACCCGCAACACCGGGCGCTTCAAGGAGACGATCGCGGGGCGGTTTCGCAGCCAGTGGACCCACCGACAGGTTGACGGCCGGAACGTGAAGCGGACCAACAAGGCGCTGCTCCAGACTTGGATCGACACCTATGGCGAGGACAGCGATTTCGTGCGCGTCCGCGTGAAGGGACAGTTCCCGCGTGCCGGCTCGACGCAGTTCATCTCGTCGGAAATCGTGCAGCAGGCGCGCAAACGCGAGGCGGGTGAGGTGCTGCGCTCTGATCCGCTGATCTTTGGCGTCGATATCGCCCGCTTTGGTGATGACCATTCCACCCTGGCAATCCGGCGCGGGCACGATGCGCGATCGATCGAATGGAAGCGCTGGCACGGAGCCGACACGATGCAGGTGGCTGGCGACATAGCGTTGGAGGCTCGGCGCTGGCACCCTGAAGCGATCTTTGTGGATGTGGGGGCCATGGGTGCCGGTGTGATTGACCGCCTGCGCCAGCTTCAGGTGCAGAACGTCTTTGAGGTCAATTTCGGCGGCAAGGGTCGCGAGGTGGATTGGGCGACCGGCGTTCGCGTCAAGACCACGAACAAGCGCGCAGAAATTTGGACGAAGATGCGTGCCTGGCTGGCGACGGGAGCAATCCCGGATGAGGATGATCTGGAGGCTGATCTGACCGGACCAGAATATGGCTATGGTCCTGATCAGGTGTCGATCCAGCTCGAGCGCAAGAAGGACATGAAGGCGCGCGGCCTACCGTCACCTGATGATGCCGACGCGCTGGCCTGCACGTTCGCGGAGATGGTCATGCCGGTGGACGTGCCTGGCTACCTCAATCCCGATCACTTCATGCCGACGCGGGATTATGATCGCTACAAGGAACTGGACGTGCTCGATGCCCGCTATCACTGATCGCACGGTCTGTGGTGCCAAGCGGCGGAACGGGGAGCCTTGTCGCAAGCCGCCGATGGCGAACGGGCGGTGTCATCTGCATGGCGGAAGGACGCCAAAGCGCAGTCTAAAGATCCAAAGGGAATGAAGCCTTCAGCATCATTGCTTCATTGTCAGATTCGATCCGATAGGCAATCCCGTCGCCATCTGGTCCGCGTCGGAAGGCGGATTTAGGCAAGGCTGGGAAGCCCTCGCTGATCGCTTTGTCCTCGGCCGCTGTCATGCGCCACAATTTCCCAGCAATCCTTCTCACGTTGCCCCGTCGATTCAAGCTTGTCCTCCTGAACCCTATCGTCGCCTCCGACGATCCACAAAAGGAGTTTGGACGTGGCGGACAAAAAGGGATTTACGGCGGCGGATTATGCCGCGCAGCGCACGACGCTGGATGAGCAAATCCGGGTTGCGGAGGACGATCATCACCGCGCCGGCTATCAGCAGGTATTGGGCGAAGCGACCCAGGATGATGTCGATAAAGCGCTGGTCATGCTTGACGCGCTGAAGTCCAAGCGCCGCACATTGGAGGCGGCCTGGCAGGAGGCTCAGCGGCGGGTTGCTGCCGCCAATGATGCGCTGGCGAAGGCGGATCAGGAAAAATCCATCGGCGAGTTCAAGCAGCTACTGGCCGCCCGCGTCGCGTCTGCCGCCAAGATGGAGGAAGCCGCCAAGGTGCTGGGCGCGATGGTCACCGAATACCATGATGCCGGGGCACGGCTGAAGGAAATCGCCGGCAGCCTTTTCAAAACCTACAGGCAAGAGCGCAGCCGGGACCATCTGTCACTGATCCACGCCAACCTTTCCGACACGCGGGATGTGAATCTGCTGGCGGCGTTGCTCTATCGTGAGGGCTGCGACCTTTCGCATACCCACCCCGCGACGGCGCGGTTCGAATATGAACGGATGGGCGGCATCGTGCCGCTGGTTGAACAAATTAACGGAAAGCTGCGGGATAGGGTGCTCAGCCTTTGTCCCGATCTGGAGGATGCCGCATGAGCCTCCAGCGCGCCCTGGTCGTAGTGCAGACGCCCTTTCCTGACAGCCGGTTGATCGCACGGGGGGAGGTGATCGAATGGGACGGCCTGGACTGGAAAATGGAGCCCACGGACGCGGTTGAATGGGAGGCCTGGAACGCCAGCCATCGCGATGATGATCGGGTCGCGGCAAATCTGCGCCGTGCGGGCAAGCTGGAGGACATGTCGCCGCTAGAGGATCTGCACGTGGCCAGCGGAACGGCGGCAAGCTCTGAAGGGGATCTGTGATGTGTGCGCCACCCGTCATTGCCGCCGCCGCTGCCGCCGTAACTGCCGTTGGCACGGTATATGGCGGGATGGCCGCGCAAGCCCAAGGAAAATATGAGCAGCGCGTAGCCGAGCAAAACGCCAGACTGGCAGGCGAGGCGGCGCGGCGCGAACAGGACAATACTCGTGATGCGCTTCTATCTCACTACCGTCAAGTCGCTCAGCTTGAGGGTCAGCAGCGCGTCGCCATGGCCGCAGGCGGGCTTGACGTGAATTTCGGGAATGCCGCCGATCTCACGGCCGACACGCATATGCTCGCGCAGGAGGATGCTCGACGCATCTATGAACAAGGCGCGGAGAATGTCCGCGGCTATAATATCGAGGGCATGAATTACCAGTCGCAGGGACGGGCTGCTCGGTCCCGGGGCAATGCGGCTTTCGTCGGAAGTTTGTTCAGTGCAGCGGGAACGGCGCTGGGGGGTGCAAGCCAGTATTCTTCCCTGAAGGCGAAAATGGGCGGATCTGGCAGGAACGCGTATGGCATTTCGGGCGGCGAAATCTACTGATGCTTCGTATCCAGGTCTACGGTAGGCATATGCACCGGGAGTCCGCTGCGCAGCCGGAAAGCGCCATGGCGTGGGTCAAGGCGTGGGAGCGTCAGATGGTCGCACGAGACCGAGCGCAAGAGTCGGCTGAGGCAGGGATGGTTCCGCCTATCTCATCTGTCAGGCTTCCTCTGTTGAGTGGCATCCTCATGCAGGAACAAGAAAGGCGCGATCGTGGCAACTGATCCGTTCAAATATCTGGATCAGATGCGCAGCCGGGACAGCCAGCCCGAAACCGTCGATCCCTTCGCCGCCGATTTGCAGCGCCAGCGCGACGAGGAAATGGCGTTCCGCATCAAGGTCGCCAAGCCAGATGAGGCAGCGCGCGCGGGAGCCATCGCAAAAGCACGCGGGCTTCCCGCCGCCGTGGTGGAAAGCAACCTGCCTGCGTTTGAAATGGAGGCGCGAGCGGCGCGGGCAAAGGCTGCGGCGCAGGACTATCCCGCCATCGGGCGGTGGGCGGCGTCGCAAAGCAACGCGGCGGTCGCCGCTGATGACTTCGACGGCCTCCTAAAGATCGCCAAGGCGCTCGATCCCGCCGACTGGGCACGAAGCGGGAACAATGAGCGGTTTTGGAAAAAAGCGCTGGCTGGGCAAGGCAGTATCTCGGCCTCCCGGCAGCCGGACCCGTCGCTGATCAGCGTCGTGAAGGGATTGGTCACTGATGTCATTCAAGGCGGTGCCAAAGCCCGTGAAGGTCTGCGCGCCTCGTTTTCTGACTGGACGGATTTTCTGGTGCCAAAGGCGGCGCCTGGCGCGCCCTCGCTTGGAAACTTCGGGTCTGCCAATGCAATCCAGCGTTATCAGCGCGCCGATGCACGCGCTGCAGCCAGTCGGCCGGCTTTCAAGTCCAGAACGGCGCAAGGGCTCTATAGCGGTGCATCGTCCTTGGCGCAGATGGTGCCCGGCATTGCCGCGTCCGTCGCGACTGGTAATCCGCTGCCGGGGCTTGTGGCGGCTGGCGGCCAGACTGGTTTTGACGCCTATGGAAAATATCGGGCCCGTGGCGGCTCGCCTGCGGAAGCGTCGATCGGCGGGGCGCTAGAGGGTGGCGTCGAAGTAGCAACCGAACTGCTTCCCATGGGCTTCTTAGTTGAGCGTTTGGGCAAGGTGGGGGCAGGGCGTTTCCTCTCTGGCTATCTTGGTCGGGAGATGGCCACCGAACAGGCGGCTACGCTAGCGCAGGACGCGGTGGACACGGCCATCGCCAATCCTGGAAAGACTTGGGGGCAATATCTGGCTGAACGCCCTGACGCCTTTTACCAGACTTCGCTAGCTACGCTTGTCGCTTCTGGTGCGCTTACCGGCGTCGCCCATGTCGCCAACAAGATGCAGCAGCAGGCCGATGCCATCTTGGAGGCACAGGCAGGCGCTACCGTTCTGGACAAGCTCGGCAGGGCGGTTTCCTCCTCTAAGGCCGCCACGCGCGCCCCTGAAGCCGTTGCCGAACTGGTGCAGCATTTGGGGGAGGAGCGTGGCGTTGAGCGCATCTATGTGCCCGGTGAGTCCGTGCAGGCGTATCTCGCTGCCGACGACGATCGCGAATATTTTGGAGGTACACAGTGTCCTTGGCAAATCTGATCGTCCAGCCCCAGGCTGCGTATCTTTACACGGATCAGGGCTATTACGATCGCGACGGCGTAATCCTCCGCCTTGAGCACAAGATTATGCCGTTTTTCGGCCAGTGCATGGCGATTGCAATGGTTGGGGCAGGCAAGCTGACGCCGACGATTATTTTTGACCTGATCGAAGCGCGAGGGATCGATCGTCTGGCGCAGGTCGATTTTCTCGCAGCCTTCCGCGACTTAGTGCGCGAACTTTGCCCGGAGGAAGCTAGCGGACCCGACAAAGAGGATCGCCGGTTCATGCTCGGCTTCTACTCCCATGAGCACCAGCGTGCGATGGGCTTGACGATTTTCACTCCGGACATGGGGCCAGAGGGAAAGGCGCCCTATCAGTATCACCCCGCCGACATCATCATTGCTCCGATGGTTCCGCCCTCGGACGCATTCGGCGGGCGCAGGATTAACGTCACCTCTCACGCGTCGTTTGATCCTCGAGAAGATGGCCGCGCGCTCGTGGGTGCTCAGCGCCGAAAGCGAACTGGCTGGAGCCATGGCGTTGCTGATGGCAGTCGGGTTGCGGGTGATATCATGCTGACCGAAATTTCTGCGCAGGGCGTGAGATTCGAGCTGCTGCGGACTCATTCGGACCGGATCGGCGAGAAGGTGCGGGCCTTCGCTTAATGAAGGCTGTTGCATCGAACCTGTTTCTGTGGGACAGAATAGCAATGTCGTCCACAAAATGGCTCGACTGAAGAACTGAGCGCGATCTGGCTGGACCAGCATTCATGCACCCTACTGCGCGCCAACCATCTTCCTTCCTTCTAAATCGCGAGCGCTAGCGCACCCTCATTCTATCCGGCGTGCGTCGGGTCATGGAGTTGTTTTCATGGCTCGTATCTTGAAATGGCTGTCGTCCATAAATTGGGCGACGGTCGCAACCACTCTGATTGTGGAGGCTATCCGCAATCTACTCTGAAAGATGGCCAGCGGTGCACGCCGCTGGTCGTCCCTGCTCATGGGTCAATTTCATGTGCCATTTATGTGCCATGGAGACGCCGGGAGCGGGCGGAAAGTAACGGAAAAGCACGGAAATCTGTGGTAAAGCCGAGAGGCGTCTTTGGCACATAGAACCACAGCGCCCGATCGTCTAAGTCTATGCTTTTCAAGGGAGAATGATGGATGCCCGACGAGGATTCGAACCTCGATTGACGGAGTCAGAGTCCGTAGTCTTACCTTTAGACGATCGGGCAACGATCGTAAGCGGTGTCCCGCTCGGGAGGCCGCAGATAGGCGGCGGCAGGCAGGCGGTCAAGTGCTTTGTTGCGGCCTTTGCACGACTTCGAGAAGGCGTGCCCGAGGCGCTTGCGTCAACTGCGCGAGAGCAGCCTGCGAAAGCCTTTGCCCTTCCGGTCGAGCCGGTCGGCGCCGATCACGGTAATGGTGGCGCGCCGATCCTTGAACTCGGGCGATCCCATGATCCCGCGCAGCATGTCTTCCTTGGCGACGCCGCTGCCCAGCAGGGCGCGGTGATGGTCGAGGCCGGCGGGATCGGCGCGGCGGCCCAGTATCTGGAGGTAGAAAGCCTCGATGAAGGCGTCGCCGTCGAGCGCGAGGATCGCAGGCAGGTCGACGGTGGCGGCGGGCGCGAGGTTGAGCGCGACCGGACCGGTCGACCGGCCGGCTGGGGCGGGCGCGCCCTGCTGCGCGGCGAAATGCCGGCGCAAGAGGTCACCATCCTCGATCCGGTCCATCAGGCGCGCGCAAATGTCGGGCTGGTCGAGGAGACCGGCGGCGAAGGCGAACAGGTCGCGCGACCAGTCGTCCCAGTCGATGCCGTCGCCTTCGACCACCCGGGATTGGCCGCATGCGACCGCCTTGCGCACGGCATCGGGCAGGTCGGTATCGTTGAAATAGAGGAACACCCCCTCGACCGATGCGAAGCTGTCCAGGATTTCGCGCGTGGCGGGAATGTCGCGCGCCACGACCGGCTTGCCGAGCGCCAGCGCGTGCATCACCGACATGCCGAACCCTTCATAATAAGAAGGGAGGATGATGACGCTGCTGGAGGCGAAAATCTCGTTCATCTCCACGTCGGGAATGACCCCGGCGTGCAGCTGGCGGACATTGGAGGGCATATCCTCCCCGCCCTTGCCCAGCACCACGACCGACAGGCTGGGTATGGCGTCGCCCAGGATGCGGGCCGAGCCGTTCGACGCCTTGTGCGCGAAATGGTTGCCGAGCACCAGGACATGGTCGCGCCGCAGCTCCAGCCCTGCATAGCGGGCGGCATAGGCGGACGGGCGAGTGGGCAGCAGCCGGGTGTGGACCTGCGCACCGAAGCGGCGGGGGAAGCGGTGGCGGAACGTGTCTTCCGAAAAGCGGCTGATGAAGAACAGGCCGTTGGCGTTGCGGGCGGCGTAGGACCAGAGCGCCTGGACGTCGTTGCTGGCGCGCAGATTGCCGCAATCGAGCGCGATGACGTCGAGCATGCCATAGATGGTGATCGGCGCCAGATGCTCCATGACGTTGATCTGGTCGAGGTCGAAGGGCTGGCCGAAGAAGATGGCGACGGCATAGCCGGGCGTCACGTCGGTGCGCAGCCGCACATGCTGAAGCTGGTCGATGCCGTGGAATTCGGCGACCGACCGCTTGCAGATGATGTGCAGTTCGAACTCCTCCTGCGGCTGGCTGTCATACCAGCGGATGAAGTTCATGATCAGTTCGTTGGTGCCGTTGTGATGGTGGCCGACGCTGAGCAGGTTGAGCGCGATCTTGCGCTTGCCGTCGGCGGTCGGCACCAGATTGGCCATCTGGCCGATGGCGCGATATTCGGCCGACGCTTCATAGGCCCAGACCAGCGGCAGAAATTCGGGGTGGCGCGCATCGATCATCCGCAGATTGGCCTGCTGCTGCCCCTTGTAATCGATGTCGTGCAATTTGAAGGACGCCGAGCCGGCATGATAGGCGAAGGCGTGATTGGCGAGCACGGCGCGGTAGCCGACCTTGCCCGCGCGCATCACCAGGTCGTTTTCCTCCTCGTAGCCCACGCCGAAGGCTTCATCGAGATAGCCGAAATTGGCGACGACCTGAGGCGAGATGAGCAGGTAGAAGCCGACCGCGGTCGGCGCGAAACTGTAGCGGGGAAGGTGGCGATGCACCGTTTCCCAGGCAATGTGGCAGATTTCCGGCGTCGTCGCGATGCCCGACAGATTATGCGGCGCGGGCGGAAAGGTCGCGAGCGCGGCATTGTTGGAGCGGGGGCAGACGAAGCCGATCTGCGGGTCCGCCTGAAGCACGGCCAGCATTTCGGCCAGCGTGCCGGCATAGGTGAGCGTGTCGCTGTTGACGAGCAGGGCGGCGCGCCTGTCCCGGCGCGCCATGTCCAGCCCCTTGTTCACGCTGCGCACGAAGCCGAGATTTTCCGGGTTGCGGATATGCACGTCGATCAGGCCATCGGCATGGCATTGCCGCAGATACGCCTCGACCGCTTCGTCATCGGGCGAATCGTTGATGGCGATCAGCCGCGGGCTGTAGTCGCGGACTTCGTCGAGATGCCGGACGAGCGAGTCCAGGCAGGCCCGGACCATGTCGATGTTTCGATAAACGGGAAGAATGATATCGAGCGTCATCGACGGTCCTGAAGGGCCTGCCTGGGAAAGGGGATCAGGCGACCAGCGCCGCGCGCGCCACCAGCGGGCGCCACCAGTCCTGATTGTCGAGGAACCAGTTCAGCGTGTCGGCGAAACCCTGCGGGAAGTCGCGCGAGGGTTCATAGCCCAGTTCGCTGCGGATCTTCGTTTCGTCGATCGCATAGCGGCGGTCATGGCCCTTGCGGTCCTGCACATAGGTCATGAGTTCGGCGGACGAACGGCCCTGCGCCGCGGGTGCGTCGGGGAAGACCGAAGCGAGCGCGGGGTTGCGCGCAAAGGCTTCGTCGACGCCGCGGCAGATTTCCTTGATCACCTCGATATTCGGCAGTTCCTGGCCGCCGCCGACATTATAGGTCTCGCCGATCCGGCCCTTGCGCAGGATCAGTTCGATGCCGATGCAGTGATCCTCGACATGGAGCCAGTCGCGGATGTTCATGCCATCGCCATAGATGGGCAGATTCTTGCCCGAGAGCGCATTGAGCGTGAACAGCGGGATCAGCTTTTCGGGAAACTGGTAGGGGCCGTAATTGTTCGAGCAGTTGCTGGTGGTCGTTTCCAGACCATAGGTGTGGTGATAGGCGCGCACCAGATGGTCCGAGCCCGCCTTAGACGCGGAATAGGGCGAATTGGGCGCGTAGGGCGTGGTTTCGCTGAAGGCGGGATCGTCCAGTTCCAGCGTGCCATAGACTTCGTCGGTCGACACATGGTGGAAGCGGTGCGGGCGGCCGGTGCCCTTGTCCAGCCAGGCGGCCTTGGCGGCCTTGAGCAGGCTGTGGGTGCCGATCACATTGGTGGTGACGAAGGCGTCGGGACCGGTGATGGACCGGTCGACATGGCTTTCCGCCGCGAAGTGGACGATGGTGTCGACATCATGGTCGGCGATGAGTTGCGAGACGAGCGCGGTGTCGCAAATGTCGCCTTCCACCAGTGCGACATCGGGCACGTCGGCGATATTGGCCGGGTTGCCGGCATAGGTCAGCGCGTCCAGCACGACGATGCCGTCATTGGGCGACACCTTGCGCCAGTGGCGGACGAAGTTCGCGCCGATGAAACCCGCGCCTCCGGTAATGATCAGATTGGCCATGCGCCTACTCTTTCGCTCCCTCGCTGATCCGCGCGTCGGAATTGGACGCGGGATGGAATGGTGATCCGCCCCCTTGAAACGGCATGTTTGTCGCGCCCCGCCTTCGCACTAGCCGCAAAGGGCATCGTTCCGCAATCGGGATGCGATATCGCGCCCCTCAGCCCATGGCGGCGCCCTTCAGCCGGCCGACAGCATGGCGAGGCCGACGCCCAGCACGCGCGGATCGACGGCGACGCCGACCGACGTGGGCGCGATCGGCGCGTCATGCTGCAGTTGCAGCAGAATGTCGCCATTGCCGATGCACGACGGGGGCAGACGGAGCCTGAAGATCTGCTGTTCGGCGTCCAGCCGGTGGGTGCCCAAAAAATAGCCGTTGGCAGTGATGTCGACATGGGGCCGTTCGACGCCGTCGGGCAGGAAACAGCGCATCGACAGGCTGACGGTCACATAGCCGCCGCGCCAGCGATCGAGCGCGAAGCGCAGCGCGTGGACAGCATCGCTGCCCCATACGCCCCAGGGTTCGCGCACATGCCAGCCGCTGGCGAGATAGACATCGGGATCAGGCTCACCTGCGCGCGTTCCCGCCTTGAAATGGACGGGGATATTGCGCGGAAGCACCGGGAAGCCGGCGTCCGACCATTGGACGTCCGAATGGGCTCCGGTGGCGCTATCGATCCGGCGCGCCAGGGTTTCCGCCAGCACCAGTTCGACCAGGTGCTGGAGCTGGTCGAGCCGGCTGGCGCTTTGGGCCATGTTCCGTTCGATCGCGTCGAGCCGCTGGGCGAGTGCTGCGTCAGACGTCGCCGCTGTGCCTTCATTGTCGTCCGGACGGCTCAGCGTCGGTTCCTCCTGCTGTGATCGTCGTTTCTGATGGCGAGCAAAAGGGCGGCTGTCACGGGCTTTTTGCGCCGGCCGGCTCAGGTGTCGGGCATTTCGACGATGCGGTCGGCAAGGCGTTCGGCTTCGCGCAGGTCGTGCGTGACATAGAGGATCGGCAGCCGCATGTCGTCGCGCAGCCGTTCGATGAGGCGCATGATTTCTTCCCGCCGGGCGCGATCGACGCCGGACAGGGGCTCGTCCATCAGCAGGAAGCGCGGGGCCGACAGCAGCGCGCGGCCGATCGCCACCCGCTGCGCCTCGCCGCCTGACAGCGTCGCCGGCATGCGGTGGAGCAGATGGCCGATGCCGAGGAAATCCAGCACTTCCGCCTGCGAGAGGCTGCCGCCCGGGCGTCGGCCATAGCGCAGGTTGCGATCGACCCGCATGTGGGGGAAGAGACGCACATCCTGGAAGAGATAGCCGGCATGGCGATCGGCGGGCGCCAGGTCGATGCGCGCCGCGCTGTCGAACAGCGTTTCGCCGTCGATCCGGATATGGCCGGCATCCGGTGTCAGCAGGCCGGCGATCATGTTGAGGAGGCTGGTCTTGCCTGCGCCCGACGGGCCGATCAGGGCGATGAGGCGCGCGTCGGCCCGGCATTGGAGCGCGATGTCGCGATCGCCCAGCCGGCGGCGGACGGCGATGTCAAAGGACATGAGGCATGCGCCCCTGCGTGGCGCGGCGCGCGAGGATTTCCGACATCAGCAGTGCGCCGAGCGAAAGCAGCACCGAGATGAGAGCGAAGCGGCTGACCGCCGTTTCGGCGCCCGGCACCTGAAGCGCGGCATAGATGGCGATGGGGAGGGTCCGGGTTTCGCCGGGAATGTCGGACACGAAGGTGATGGTCGCGCCGAATTCGCCGATCGAGCGGGCAAAGCCCAGCATCGCGCCGGCGAACACGCCGGGCAGCGAGAGCGGCAGCGAAATGGAGAGGAAGCTGCGCAGGGGCGAGGCGCCGAGCGTCTGCGCCGCCTGCTCCAGCCGGCGGTCGACCGATTCGATCGACAGGCGCATCGCGCGGACCATCAGCGGCATCGCCATGATCGCGGCGGCGAGCGCGGCGCCGGTCCAGCGGAACAGCAGGGTGACGCCGAACCACTGGTCGAGCCGGCTGCCGATCGGGCCGTTGATGCCAAAGAGCAGCAGCAGCAGCCAGCCGGTGACGACCGGCGGCACCACCAGCGGCAGGTGCACGAGCGCGTCGAGCAGCAGCTTGCCCGGAAAGCGCCAGCGCGCCAGCACCCAGGCGAGCGCGAAGGCGATCGGCAGCATGGCGGCGACCGCGACCAGGCTGACCTTGAGCGACAGGCCGATGACCGTCCAGTCCTGCGGCGACAGGGAGAAGTCCATGGCGCGCTGCGTGAGGGATTAGCGCGCGCGCGTCAAGAAAGCGCGGCAATGGTTAGCGAGGTTGCGAAGGGCGCGGGCGCTGGTGTAGCGCCGCCGCGACGACCAGCCGCCCTTCGACAGGATAGCGCCATGAAATCACTGATCGCCTTCGACCTCGATGGAACATTGGCGCTGAGCAAGCAGCCGCTGGAGGCGGAGATGGGCGAGGCGCTGGCGGACCTGCTGACCGTCGCGCATGTCGCGGTGATTTCAGGCGGCGACTGGCCGCAATTCGACAAGCAGGTGGCGAGCCGCCTGCCCGCGCGGGCCGATCTGTCGCGGCTGTGGCTGATGCCGACGACCGGAACCAAGCTCTACACCCATGGCGATGGCGGCTGGCGCCCGGTCTATGCCGAACTGTTCGACGAGGCGCAGAAGGCGACGATATTGGAGGCCTTTGACGAGGCGCTGGAAGCGACCGGCTTCGCGCCGGAGCAGGTGTGGGGCGAGCGGATCGAGGATCGCGGCAGCCAGATCACCTTTTCGGCGCTGGGCCAGCAGGCGCCGATCCACGCCAAGGAAGCCTGGGACCCCGATTTCGCCAAGCGCACGCGGATCCAGGCGGACCTGCGGCAGCGCCTGCCGGGCCTGTCGATCAACATGGGCGGGGCGACATCGATCGACATCACCCGCGCGGGCGTGGACAAGGCCTATGGCCTGCGCAAGCTGCGCGACGAGAGCGGCATCGCGCTCGATGCGATGATGTTCATCGGCGACGCCATTTTTCCGGGCGGCAACGACTATCCCGCCAAGCAACTGGGGCTGGACACGGTGCGGGTGCGCGATCCGCAGGAAACGCTGGCGGTGATCGCGGCGATCATCGCCTGCCAGAAATAGCGGTCACGGTGCGCTGAAGCCGTAGCGCTTCAGGATCGAGCGACCGGTCGAGGACAGCAGGAAGCGGCGAAAGCCCTCGGCATCGCGGTGCCGGCTGGCGGTCAGGCGCGCGAGCGGATAGCGGATCGGCGCATGGCTGCTTTCGGGGAAGGCGCCCACGATCGCGACGCCATTGCCGGCGCGCGCGTCGGTCGCATAGACGATGCCGAGCGGCGTCGCGCCGCGCTCCACCAGCGCCAGCGCGGCGCGGACATTGTCGGCCCGCGCCACCTTGGGGGCCACCGACGGCCAGACGCCGAGCGCGGTGAGCGCCGCCTTGCCATATTTGCCCGCGGGCACGCTGTCGGGATTGGCCATGGCGAGCCGGCCGTCGCCGAGCGCGCGCGCGATCGGCATGTTGCGCCCGATGCGCAGCGATAGGCGCGTGTTGGCGGGGCGCACCAGCACCAGCCGGTTGCCCGCCAGGTTGGCGCGCGTGCCGCGCATGACCAGACCCGCTTTCTCGACATCGTCCATCCAGTCTTCATCGGCGGAGACGAAGAGGTCGGCGGGTGCGCCGGCGCGAATCTGCCGGGCAAGAGCGGACGAGCCGGCAAAGGATAGCACCGGGCGGGGATGGCCGCGCGCGGCCCAGGCGTCGGCGGCGGCGGTCATCGCTTCCTGCATGCTGGCGGCGGCGAGCAGCAACGGGCCGCGCTGCTGCGCGGCGGCGGGCGCCAGGGGCGCGCAAAGCAGGGCGAGAAGGGCGAAGGCGCGCAGCAGCAGAATCATCATGACGCCTATCTGTCCATCCTGCCGCGCCAGGGCAAGGCGCAGGGCGCACTTTTGTCCCGCCCCTCAATGGGCTAGGAGGCGAGGCATGTCCGATCGCCGCCGCAAAGCCCGCTGACCATGGCGATCGTGCGAAGCCTGTGCGGACAATGCGCGGTCGGCTGCGGCATTCGCGCGGTGACGGGCGAGGAGCGTGGCCTGCATCTGGAGGGCGATGCGACTCATCCCGCCAATGGCGGGCTGCTGTGCGCGCGGGCGCAACGGCTGCAGGAGGAGCGGGCGCTGGACGGGCGGTTGCTGCACCCCCTCGTCGACGGGCGACGCCAGCCATGGGACAAGACGATCGCGCAGCTGGCGCGGCGTTTGTCGGCGGTGCTGGCGCGCCATGGGCCAGGCAGCATTGCGCTGCATGTCGGCGGCGCCCTGCCGACCGAGGATTATTATGTCGCCAACAAGCTGCTGAAAGGCTTTTTCGGGTCCGCGCACATCCATGCGCCCTGGTGCGGGGCGATCGCGACCGTGCAGCGCGCCGCCTATGGCGAGGATGTGATGCCGGCCAGCTATGAGGATGTCGGCCGGGCGGCGACCATCTTGATGATCGGCGACGCGGCGACGCGGGATCATCCCGTGCTGGTTGACCGGGTGCAGGCGGCGCGGGGGGATAGCGGCGCGCGGCTGGTGGTGATCGGCGCGGCGGAGGAGGGGGCGGGGCTGGACCCGGACCTGCATCTGCCCGCCCCGCGCGCTGCGCTGGCCCCGTTGCTGCGCGGGCTTCTGCTGCATTGCCGCGATGCCGGCCTGGTCGATGCGCAAGGGCTGGCGCGCGGGGTCGCGGCGCCCGATGGTTTCTGGGATGCGCTGCGGCCCGGCCATGACATCTGGTCGGTGGCGCGGGCCTGCGGGCTGGCGCCGCAGCTGGTGCGCGACTTTTACGACCTGTGGGCGGCGGACGCGCGAGCGCTGTCGCTATTTGGGGGTAAGGATGCCGCGGTGGCGGCGGCGGCGCTGAACCTGCATGTGGCGACGGGTCGGATCGGGCGGCCGGGCGCGGGGCCGTTCGCGCTGGAGCCGGCGGCGAACGGCATGGGGGCGCGGGAGGTCGGCTGCATGGCCGACAGCTTGGCGGCGCATCGCGGCTTCGACGCCGAAGCGCTGGGCGGCACCGGGCTCTTCTGGGGCGCGCGCGCGATGGCGCAGGCCCCGGGGCTGGAAGGGGAGGCGCTGTTGCGCGCGATGCGGGACGGATCGGTGCGAGCGCTGATCAGCATCGGGGAAGATCCCGCGGCGGAAAGCTGGCTGGCGCAGGCCCGATCGCTGGTCGGCCTGTCGATCCGTGCGACGCATCGGGCGGAGGCGGCGGCGCAGGGTTGGACCGCGCTGCTCCCCGCGCCGGTGGGAATCGAGCAGGACGGGACGATGACGGCGCTGGACCGGCTGGTCAGCCGCCAGCGCCGGCTGTTCGACCTGCCGGGCGAGGCGCGGCCGCTATGGTGGATGCTGACGCGCATGGCCCAGGCGATGGGTTGGGGCGATGCCTTTCATTATGAGCGGCCTGCGGACATTTATCGCGAGCATGTGCGCCTGACCGCCTATCGCAATGCGGGCGACCGGCTGCTCAACCTGAAGCGGCATGCGCCGATTTCCAATCCGGCCTATGCGGAGCTGACCCCCTGGCGCTGGGGAGAGGTGCCGTTCGACGAAGGACGCTTCCCGACGCCCGACGGGCGGGCGCGGCTGTTGCCGATCGATCCTCAGCCGGACGCGGCGATGGATTGAAGATGCGCGAGCAGCGCGTCGCCATTGGCCTGCCAGGTGAAGCGCAGTGCGGCTTCGCGCACCGCCGACTGGGCGGGCGGATCATCCAGGATCGCGCGAATCGCGGCGGCGATCGCGTCGGGATCGCGATCGACGATCCGTCCCGCCTCCGGCCGGTCGAGCAGTTCGCGCGCGCCGCCGACATCGCTGATGACGATGGGCGTGCCGCAGGCGAGCGATTCGACCCAGGCATTGGCGAGCCCTTCCGATTCGGATGGCAGCGCCATCACGTCGGCGGCCGCGAAGATGCGCGGCAGCTTGTGATGCGGGACCGATCCCAGGAAGCCGATCCGCCGCTCCACGCCCAGATCCTGCGCCAGCGTTTCGAGCGTGCGCCGATATTGGCCCTGGCCTGCGAGCAGCAGCGTGACGTCGGGCAGCTGCGGCAGGGCGCGGACCAGCAGGTCCTGCCCCTTGCGCGGGATCAGCGCGCCGACGCTGAGCACCACCGGCCCGTTGAAGTCGAGCGCGGCCTTGGCCGCCTGGCGGTCCATCAGTTCGAACGTGTCGAGATCGACCCCGGTATAATGGACGCGGATCTTGTCGGCATCGATGCCCATGCGCGCCATCGACCGGCGCATCGCGTCGGATACGGCAAGCAGGCCGGCGGCGTCGTCCGCGGCCTGGCGCACCAGCTTGCGCGTGCCCGGCTGCGTCCCCCAATAATGGATGTCGGCGCCGCGCGCCTTGACCGAATAGGGGATGCCCAGCGCCCTGGAGAGGCGGCGGGCGACCGGGCCGTCGGGAAAGAAGAAGCTGGCGTCGATGACGTCGAAGGGCTTTTCGGCGTGCAGGCGGCGCACCAGCAGCAGGATGGCGCGGGTCATGGCGCCGACATTGGTGCGGCCGCCGATCTTGGGCAAGATGCGGAAGGTCGGGCGATAGACGGTGAGTTCGCGCCAGCGCTCCTTGCGCGGCAGCGCGCGCAGCGCGGCATAATGGGGGGCGAGCGAGAGCGGCCAATAGGGGACGCCCACCGGCGCGATCACCGTCACGTCGGCGTCCGGGCGACTGGCCAGCTCGCGCGCCTGGCGTTCGACGAACACGCCGAAATTGGGCCGGCTCATGTCGGGGAAGAGGGTCGACAGCGTAAGGACGTTGAGTGTCATGGCCCCTCTTTCGATGCACAGCTTTGACGCATGGTTAAGCGCGGAGCGGCGGAATGGCTAGAGACGTCGGACGAGCTGTTCGGCAACGGCCGCCCAGGGCGGGTCGGTGACCACCAGCTGGCGCGTGCCCGAACCGAGCGGGAGCAGTTGCAGCCGATCGCCTTCGCGTCCGATCAGCCGGCCGAAGAGGAAGCGGCCGGCGGGGCGAGGGAGCAGCACGTCGCGGTTGAGCGCCGCGCCATAATCGGGCGGCGCGATGCGGCGGCACCAGATGGCGTCGCCCGCGCGATAGTCGCCGATGCTGGCGCCGACATGGACGCCCACCATGCCATCGGCGGCGATCGGCGGGGGAAAGGCGAGCGGGCGGGTGGGCGCGCGCACGCCATCGGGGCCCAGCAGAGCGGCGACGGCGATTTCGCTCTGCCCCGGCAAGGCGACCAGTTCCGCGCTGGTGACGCCCAGCGCCAGGGCGATGCGGTTCAGCCATTTGACCGACACGGTGCGGGTTCCGGTTTCCAGCCGGCCGATGGTCTGCGCGGTGGTGGGCGGATCGCACAGCGCGCCCACCTGTTCGAGCGTCAGCCCCTTCGCCTTGCGGACCTCGCGGATGCGGGTGATCATAGCGCCTCGTCGGATAACCTATTTGGTTTTCCCTTTCCTACAGATTATCCCCCGTGGCAAGTGCTTCGCTGTCGATTCCCGCAGCGAAGGAGATGCCGGTGGCCAGCCATGTCGAACAGATGATCGAGGGGCCCGACGGCGCGCGGCAGCGGGTGCTGGTGCATCTGGGCGAATCGCCCTTGTCCTGGCTGCGGGCGCGAGGGCGGCTGAGCGAACGGCATTTCGTCGCGGGCGACACGCTGCGCGCCGACTGGGAGCGGGCGGGGCTGGGCGCGCGGGTGACGATGCGGTGGGATGCGGCGCCCACAACGGGCGGACGGCGCGGGCCGGGCCGCGCGATCGACCCGACATTGGCGCAAATGGCGGCGCGCGAGCGGTTCGACGGCGCGATCAGGGCGGCGGGGCCGGGCCTCGCCGACATTCTCTGGCGCGTGGCCTGCGCCGGAGAGGGGCTGGCGGCGGCGGAAAAGGCGCTCGGCTGGCCGAGCCGCGCGGGCAAGCTGGTGCTGACGCTGGCGCTCGACCGGGTGGCGGACTGGTATCGGGTGCCGTGAGGCCGCGCCGTCAGGCGACCATGCCCGCGCCCAGCAGCAGCAGCAGCTTCACGTCCATCGCATAGCCCTGCGCCCGCCAGTCGGCGACATGATCGGCGATGCGGTCGAGCGGCACGCGGTGGACCAGAATGTCCTCCTCGGCGACGCCGCCGCCTTCGCCGGTCCTGACCAGGCCATGGGCGCGAAAGAGGGTGAAGCCTTCCGAGACCATGCCGGGCGAGGCGCAGAAATCGCCGAGCCGTTCCAGGCGTTCGGGCCTGTATCCCGTCTCCTCCTCCAGCTCGCGGGCGGCGGCCAGGCTGGCTTCCTCGCCCTCCTGCTCGTCGCCGACCAGGCCGGCGGGCAGTTCGATGCAGCGGCGGCCGAGCGGGACGCGATATTGGTCGACCAGCAGGACGTGGCGGCCGTCTTCGGCCTCGTCGATCGCCAGGATGACCGCGGCGTGGATGCCGCGCGCGCGCGACACATATTCCCATCGCCCGCGCGTTTTGGCGGTGATGAAGCGGCCGGCCCACATGATCTGTTCGGGCAGGTCGCGGTCGGGGTCGGTCATAATTCGATCAGCCTGTCGGGAAGTTCGTTGATGTCATCGTCGGCGCGCGGGAAATGGGCGGCGAGCACCACGCCGACCTGGCGGACGGCGGCGGCCAGACCCTCGCCCGCGCGATCCTGCCGGATGGCGTCGATCAGCGCCGCCATCGCTTCGCCCCAGGCTTCGGGCGCCACCTTTTCGTTGATCGCGCGGTCGGCGACGATTTCGGCGCGATGTTCGTCGAGCGAGAGATAGATGAGCACGCCGGTGCGGCCATGCGTGCGCGCTTCGGCGGCGGTGCGGAACAGCAGGATCGCGCGGCGGCGCACGCGGCGCGCGCGCGTGGCGCGGGGTGTCAGGCGCATGCGCAGCGGCATGATCGCCAGCGCATAGCGCACGCCAAGGAAGGTCAGCAACGACAGGCCGAGCAGCCCGGTCAGCAATTCCCAGTCCGGCAGCTCATGCTCCCAATCGAGCAGCAGGGCAGAGAGCAGATCGCGCAGCCAGCCCGGAAACGCTGCCGCCAGCGCCAGCAGGGTGAAGGTCGCGCCCGCCGCCCAGCTATAGCCGACATCATGATAGTTGTCGGACCGCCGAGCGACGATGGTGACGATCTCGCCCGATGTCTGCGCCTCCGCCTCCGCTACGGCAGCGGAGACCAGCTGATGGTCGGCCTGGGTCAGATGAAGCTGCATCACCAATCCCCCGACGCGCCGCCGCCGCCGAAGCTGCCGCCGCCCGAAAAGCCGCCACCGCCGCCCCAGCCGCCACCGCTGCCCCAGCTCGACCCGCCAGAGCCTCCACCCGAGCCCCAGCCTGAACCGAGCCCCGGGCCCCAGATGATGACGGGGGCGCTGCCGCCGCGCCGGTAGCGCCGGCCGCCGCCCCGCGCGCGGGACAGCATCGGCAGCACGACGAAGAAGACGATGAAGAGGATGATCCAGAAGCCGATGATGCCGCCGCCGCCATCGTCGCTGCGGCGGGCCGCTTCCTCCGCCTTGGCGGCCTGCGCCCGCGCCTGGTCGGGCGGCAAGGCCAGGAGGCCGGTGATCGCATCCACGCCCGCGTCGATCCCGCCCGGCATGTCGCCGGCCTTGAAGCGCGGGGCGATGACGGTGCGGACGATCTGCGAGGAAAGAGCGTCCGTGAGGACGCCTTCCAGGCCGTAGCCCGCCTCTATCCGCAGCTTGCGTTCGGCAGGCGCGACGATCAGCAGCGCGCCATTGCTGTCCTTGTCGCCGATGCCCCAGGCGCGGCCGAGGCGATAGCCATAGTCGGCGATGTCATAGCCCTGCAGGTCGGGAATGGTGGCGACGACCAGCGATCGGCCACTCGCCTGCTTCTGCGCGATCAGCTTGCTGCTGAGCGCCTGTTCCTGCTGCGGCGACAGGATGTTGGCGGCGTCGACCACGCCCTTGTCGTCGAACGCTGGGAATTGCTGCGCATGGGCCCCGGGCGCGATCGCCAGCAGCGCCAGCAGCAGCATCAGAAATGCGGCGAGGCGCGGGGCTGAAAATGCCTGAGAGGGGACGAAGCGCACCGCGTCAGGCGCCGAAGTCGACCTTCGGTGCCTCCTCCGCGCCCGGCGTCGTCGCTTCGAACGGCGTCATGGGCTTGGCGCCATGGATCAGCTTGGCGCCGATCGCATCGGGGAAGGTGCGGATGCGGGTGTTGTAGGCCTGGACCGCGCCATTATAGTCGCGGATGGCGACAGCGATGCGGTTTTCGGTCCCCTCCAGCTGCGATTGCAGCTGCAGGAAATTCTCGTTGGTCTTGAGGTCGGGATAGGCCTCCACCGAGGCGAGCAGGCGGCCGAGCCCTTGGCTCAGTTGCGCCTGTGCGGCCTGGAACTGGGCGACCTTGGCGGGATCGGACAGGTCGTCGGCATTGACCTGCACCGAGGTCGCCTTGGCGCGCGCTTCGGTTACCCGGACCAGCGTATCCTGTTCCTGCTTGCCCGCGGCCTTCACGGTGGCGACGAGGTTGCCGACCAGATTGGCGCGGCGCTGATATTGCGCCTGCACGTCGGCCCATTTGGCCTTCGCCTCCTCTTCGGCGGTGGGGACGCTGTTGACGCCGCAGGCGGACAGGGCCAGCGCCCCGAATATCGGCAGCAGGACGGTAGAGAAGCGGCGCAGAAGCGTCATGGAACATCCTCGGCTTTGTTTCGCTGGTGGAAATAGGGCGTTGTCCTGCGCGGCGCAACGGGCCATCCTCAATTCCTCACCGTCACAATCCGGGATTTGCACATGGGACTGATGTCCGAATTCAAGACCTTCATCAATCGCGGCAACGTCATGGACCTGGCGGTCGGCGTGATCATCGGCGGCGCCTTCGCCACCATCACCAAGTCGCTGACCGACGACCTCATCATGCCGGTCGTCGGCTATGTTTTCGGCGGGGCGGATTTTTCCCGCTATTTCGTCCGGCTGGGCCCGATCCCCGAAACGTTCAGCGGCAATCCGGCAAGCTATGCCGACCTGAAGGCCGCGGGCGTCGCCATGTTCGGATGGGGCGAGTTCCTGACGGTCCTGGTCAACTTCCTGATCCTGGCCTTCATCATCTTCCTGATGGTCAAGGGCGTCAATCGGCTGACCCACAAGGAAGAGGCCAAGCAGGAGGCCGCGCCCCCGCCGCCGACGCCCGAAGATATTATTTTGCTGCGCGAGATCCGCGACTCCTTGAAAAAATAATCGTTTATGCGACGAAACGAGTTGGCGGCGGGAACCATCCGGCATGCGACCGGTTGATCGCCGTCAGGGTGAGGGGTTGCCATGGCAGCCTGACGCCTTGCCCAGAGACGTCAGCCCCCGGGGGCACAACAGGAGAATAACGCCGTGAAAACCTTCGTCACTGTCCTTGGCCTTGCGAGCCTTGTCGCCCTCGCCGCGTGCGATTCCGCCAAGGAAAATCAGGTCGAGAATGCTTACGAAAATCAGGCGGATGCGCTCGATAACCAGGCCGACAACATGGAAGCCATGGCCGACAACCTGACCGGCAACGCCGAAATGGCCGCTGAAAACGCCGCCGATTCGCTGGAAAACAAGGCTGACGCCACGCGCGAAGCTGGCGACGAAGCCGGCGACGCGGTCGAAAACGAGCATTGATCGCTCGCTCGACGAGCTAGGAAGAGGCGCCGCGCCTGTCGCGGCGCCTCTTTTTGCAGGCGCGCGGCTTTTAACGCGCCCTTAACCACGTCCCGCCATGGTGCTGAGCGCGCACCCATAAAGGCCAGGGGCATGGACGAACTACTTCAGGAATTTATTTCGGAAACGCAGGAGACGCTGGAGGCTCTGGCGGGCGAGGTGGTCGCCTGGGAGGCCGATCCATCGGACCGCGACCGGCTGGACGCGATCTTTCGCTTCTTCCACACGGTGAAGGGCAGCTGCGGCTTTCTCAATCTGCCGCGTTTTGAACGGCTTAGCCATGCGGCCGAGGATGTGCTGGCGGAAATTCGCGCGGGCGAACGCCAGCCTGATGCCGCGACGGTCAGCGCGGTGCTGGGCCTGATGGACCGGATCGGCGAGCTGACCGAAGCGGTCGCCATGGGCGCGGCGCTGCCGAACGAGAATGACGATTATCTGATCGCCGCGCTGCACGCTCCGGCCGAATCGCCTGCCGAGGAGGTGGCGAGCAAGCCGGCGTCCGAAGGCGCGGCCGAAGCGCCCGCAGCGGCTCCGCGCACCAGCGCGCCGCAGGCGGCGCCCCGCACCATCCGCCTGCCGCTCAGCCTGATCGACCAATTGATGAACGGCGTGTCGGACATGGTGCTGGCGCGCAACGAATTGTCGCGCAAGCTGCGCGAACGCTGCGCCGATCCGGAGCTGGATACGGTGTTCGAGCGGCTGTCCACCTGTGTCGCGGACATGCGCGACGTGATTTCCAAGACCCGCATGCAGCGCGTCGATCGCCTGTTCGCCGCCATTCCGCGCATGGTGCGCGACCTGGGCCGGGAACTGGGCAAGCGCATCGACCTGACGCTGGAGGGCGGCGATGTCGAAATGGACCGCGAAATGGTGGAGATGGTCGTCGACCCGCTCACCCATATCGTGCGCAACAGCATCGACCATGGCATTGAAACGCCCGAGCGCCGGCGCGCGGCGGGGAAGCCGGAAACCGGCAGGCTGCGCGTCGAGGCGCGCCAGTCGGGCAACCAGATCGTCATCGCGATCAGCGACGATGGCGCGGGGATCGATACGACCAGGCTGGTGGACAAGGCGATCGCCGCCGGTCGGCTGACACCGGACGCCGCCGCGCGCATGACCGAGCAGGAGAAGCTGGACCTCATCTTCCTCGCTGGCCTGTCGACCGCGCAGCAAGTGACGGCGATTTCCGGCCGCGGCGTCGGCATGGACGTGGTCCGCGCCAATGTGGAGCGGATCGGCGGCCTCATCGCGCTCGACAATCATCCGGGGCAGGGGCTGTGCATCACGCTGCGCGTGCCGCTGACCCTGACCATCATTCCCGGCCTGATCGTGCGCGCGGGCGGGCAGCATTTCGCCATTCCGCGCGCGGCGGTGGTCGAGATACTGCACGACAATAACGACATGCTGCAGGTCAGCCGGGTAGGCGGCGCGCAGATCGCGACGATCCGCGCGGTGCGCCATTCGATGATCGACCTGGAAGACATATTGGGCATGGAAAAACTGCCCCAGCCGGGCCCGCGCGCCATCATGGTGGTGCGGTCGGGCACGGGCATGCCCTTCGCCCTGGCGGTCGCGGCGGTGGACAATCATGAGGAACTGGTGATCCGTCCCGCTTCGCCCCTGGTGATGGCGAGCGGCGTCTATGCCGGCATGACGCTGCCCGACAATGGTCGGCCGATGCTGCTGCTGGACGCGGCCGGGCTCGCCAATGCGGCGCGCCTGCCCAATATCGTCGACGACCAGGTCGCGCGGCGGCAGGAGGAGGAAGCCGAGGCCGCCGGCGTCGAGATGGTCGCCGCGCTGCGCTTCGAGGAACTATCGGGCGAGCGCCGCCTGCTCAAATTGTCGCTGATCGAACGAGTCGAGGATATCGACGCCAGCCTGTTCGGGCGGTCGGGCGGCAAGGCCTATGTGCGGCTGGACGGGCGGCTGATGCCGGTCGTCAATGGCCGGGCGGATTTCCCGCAGGACAAGGTGTGCGCGCTGCGCCTGCGCGATGGCGCGCAGGAAGCCTGCTATCCGGTCGCGGCGGTGCTCGACATCGTGCAGATGCCGCTGGTGCCCGACATGGTCGCGATGCACGGCGTGCTGAGCGGCGTGTCGGTGATCGAAGGCGAACATCTGGAGGTGCTGAGCCCCTTCGCCCTGTTCGCGTCGCTGCCGCAGGAACGGCTGGACCGGCCGCAGCAGGGCCGTTGCGTGCTGCTGGACAGCGAGGATGGGTGGACGCGCGAGATATTGGCGCCGCTGCTGCGACAGGCCGGGCATGAGGTGATGCTGGGCCTGCCGTCGGACGCGCCCGTCGATGCCCAGGACGTGATCCTGTGCAGCGGAACCGACGCCGCGCAGGCAGGCGAGATCATGGGATGCCGCGTCGTCCAGCTGCGCGCGTCGCCGCGCGCGGCGGGACCGCAGGATGGCAGCATCTATCGCTACGACCAGGATGCGCTGATGGCCGCCATCGGCGGAAGGCAGGGATAAGGCCATGGACAATCTCTATCTGTTCGCGATCCTGGCCGGCACGCGCGTCGCGGTCGAGGCCGGCGAGGTCGAGGCGGTGGTCAAGTTGACCGACATTTCGCCCGTGCCCGGCATGGGCGCGCATGTCGCGGGCCTGTCCGCCCTGCGCAGCCGAGTGCTGACGATCGTCGATGTCGCCGCCATCGTGCATGGCCAGCCGACCCCGCCCGAGCGGCGCGGGCTGGCGGTCATCGCCGACATCAGCGGCCACAGCTACGGCCTGATGCTGGACAGCGTATCCGACATCTGCCGCGTGCCCGAAGGCGAAGTGCCGCTGCGTGGCCAGCTGGACCCGGCCTGGGCCGCCTATGCCAGCGCGATCGTCGAACATGACGGTCATCCCTGGCTGCTGGTGTCGCTGTCCAGCTTCATCGAAGGCGCGTCGGCCGCACAGGCGGCCTGACATATTGGCCGTTTACCAAATCCTCGTTTTTGCTCGCTAAGCCCCTGTCAACGGGACGCACGTATCAAAGGGACGCCTCATGAAGAATTGCCTCGTCGTTGACGATTCGAAGGTCATCCGAAAGGTGGCACGCCACATCCTCGAATCGCTCGACCTTTCCGTCAGCGAAGCCGTGGACGGTCAGGATGCGCTGACCCAGTGCGAAGCCTCCGCGCCCGACGTGGTGCTGCTCGACTGGAACATGCCGGTCATGAGCGGCATGGAGTTTCTCCAGGCGCTTTCGAGTGCCAAGATGACCGCGCGGCCAAAGATCATCTTCTGCACCACCGAAAATGGCATCAGCCACATCAAGGCGGCGGTGGATGCCGGCGCGGACGAATATGTGATGAAGCCGTTCGACCGGGAAACGCTGGAAAGCAAGCTGTCGATCGTCGGGATCATCTAGCCGCAGGCTGGGACCCGATCCGGGGAGTTTCGTCCTTCCTTCCGCCTTTCGTCCAGAAAGCTCCATCATGACCAGTGCGCCGATCATGACCAGCCCCCGAAGCGTATCGCAGCCGATCCGCACGCTGGTCGTCGACGATTCGGTCGTCGTGCGGACGGTGATCGAGCGGATCCTGAACGCCGATCCGCACTATTGCGTCGTCAACAAGAGCAGCAGCGCGGAACAGGCGCTGGCGTTCCTGGCGGACAACAAGGTCGACCTGGTGCTGCTCGACATCGAGCTGCCCGGGCAGAGCGGCCTTGCCGCGCTGCCGGCGATCATGGAGGCGGGCGCGGGCGTGAAGGTCGCGATCCTGTCGGGCAAGTGCGAGGAAGGCAGCGCCGCCGCGGTCGAGGCGCTGGCGCTGGGCGCGAGCGACATTCTGTCCAAGCCGGGCAGCGGCAGTTTCGGCGAGCAATTCCCCCAGGCGCTGGTGGAGCGGCTGGGCCGCCTGTTCGACGACGATGTGCAACAGGTGCGGCCCATCGCCCCGCCACCGCCGCCGCAACTGGCGACGCAGGCGGCGACTCAGCCGCTCGCTTGCCTGGGCATCGGCGCATCGACCGGCGGCATTCACGCATTGGGGCAATTGTTCGAGGCGCTGGACGCACCGCTGGGCGTGCCGATCCTGCTGACCCAGCATCTGCCCTTGAGCTTCACCGTCTATTTCGCGCAGCAGCTGGCGCGCATGACCAGCCTGCGCGTCAAGGTGGCGACAACCGGCGACTTGCTGGCGCCGGACGTCATCTATGTCGCGCCGGGCGACGCCAATCTGCAATTGCGCAAGGGGCTGCATGGGCGAGTAACCATCCAGCTCAACCCCGAACGCACGCCGGCGGGCAACCTGCCGGGGGTCGACCCCATGTTCGCGAGCATGGCCGAGGCCTATGGCGCGGGCGCGGCGGGGATCGTGCTCACCGGCATGGGCCGGGACGGAACAGTGGGCGCGCGCGCGATAGTGGCGGCCGGAGGA
The DNA here is from genome assembly GCF_020782235.1 of Sphingobium naphthae. Lineage (GTDB taxonomy): Bacteria > Pseudomonadota > Alphaproteobacteria > Sphingomonadales > Sphingomonadaceae > Sphingobium > Sphingobium naphthae. The sequence continues at coordinate 179,902 of NZ_JAJGNO010000004.1, read as the reverse complement.
TGGATCGTGGCGCAGGATGAGGCGAGCAGCGTGGTCTGGGGCATGCCCGGATCTGTCGCTGGCGAGGGCCTGACCTGTGCGCTGATGGAGCCGCGCGAAATGATGGCATTTGTCGCGCGTCGCGGAAAGGTGATGGCTTGATGTCGGTTGATGTGGCTGGTTCGCAGCAGGGCGCGGCGCGCATCCTGTCCGGTTTGCTGGAGGCCCGCACGGGGCAGACCCTGTCGGAAGGGCGCGCCTGGCGCATGGAAACGGCGCTGCGCCCGGTGCTGCGCACCCATGGGCTGGAGGATATGGAGGCGCTGGCGGCCAAGCTGCTGCGCAAGACCGACGCGGCGCTGGAAAAGGCGGTGATCGAGGCGCTGCTCAACAATGAAAGCAGCTTCTTCCGCGACCTTCAGCTGTTCGACATGCTGCAGGGCCAGATCCTGCCGCATCTGCACGAGACTCGTCCCAATCGCGTGCTGCGGATCTGGAGCGCGGGCTGTTCGACCGGGCAGGAAGTCTATTCGCTGGCGATCCAGCTGCGCAACGCCTGGTCGCGCTGGAATGGCTGGCAGATCGAGATATTGGCGACGGACATTTCCGGCCGGGCGATCGAGCAGGCGAAAGCGGGCGTCTATTCGCAGATGGACGTGCAGCGCGGGCTGGCGATCGGCGACCTCATCAAATGGTTCGAACCGCATGGCGACGACTGGCGAGCCAGCCCGGAACTGCGGCGGATGATCGATTTCCGGCAGGACAATCTGTTCGACGCGCGCGAACCGAGCGGCGAATATGACCTGCTGCTGTGCCGCAACGTGCTGCTCTACTTCACGCCCGAGCGGCGGCAGGCTGTGCTGAAGCTGCTGGGTCGGCACAGCCATGCCGGGTCGGTGCTGCTGCTGGGCGCGGGCGAGACGGTAATCGGCCAAGGCGACGATTTCATCGCGCATCCCGGTTTCCGCGGCAGCTATGCCCGGCAGGCGGCCGTGACCGCACAGCGCGTCGCGGGATCGCGCCGCGCCGGCTGAACCCCGGCCGGGCCGCCGCGTCACCATACTTGATTGCACGGCCGGAGTCGGCCATGGTCGGTCATGGCCGATACCCGTTCGATCGGCCGGAAGGGCGCGATGATCGAGCAGGAAGTGACTGGCCTTTCCCGATGACCGACATGCCGATGATCGAGCGGCCCTCGCCCAATTTCGACGAGCGTGCGTCCCCCGTCTCGCTGCTGGTGCTGCACTATACCGGCATGCCCGACGCGGTGAGCGCGCTCGACTGGCTGGCCAGCCCCGAATCCAAGGTGTCGGCCCATTATGTCGTGTGCGAGGACGGGCAGATCGTGCGCATGGTCGATGAAGCCAAGCGCGCCTGGCATGCGGGTCGGTCGCATTGGCGCGGCATCAACGACGTCAATTCCGCCAGCATCGGCATAGAGATCGTCAACCCCGGGCATGAATGGGGCTATCGGCCCTTTCCGGAGGCGCAGATCGGCGCGCTCATCCCGCTGATGCACGATATCGTGCAGCGCCATGGCATCACCCGCGGCAACATCGTCGGCCACAGCGACGTCGCGCCCGCGCGCAAGCAGGATCCGGGCGAGCTGTTCCCCTGGGGGCAATTGGCGCGGCTGCGCCTCGCGCTGCCGCGTCCCACCAGGAACCTGATGGACCCGCTCTGGACCGACAGCGCCTTCATGCTGGCGCTGGAGCGGTTCGGCTATGACATCGCCGAACCCGAAGCGGCGGTGGTCGCCTTTCAGCGGCGCTTTCGCCCGGAACTGATCGACGGGGTGATCGACGGCGAGTGCCGCGCGATCCTGCTGGCGCTGCTGCTGCCCAAGCCGCGGGGCGACGAATAGCCAGGTGACGCCGCGGCAAAAGCGCGCTAGGGCGCTGGGCGCCAGAGGGCCGGGCGGCCGCGGCGTGGCGGGTAACTTCCACGGCGAGGAAAGTCCGGGCTTCACGAAATGACGGTGCCGGCTAACGGCCGGCTGGAGCGATCCAAGGGACAGTGCAACAGAAAGCAGGTCGCCCAGTCTTTACGACTAAGCCTTCGGGCGGGCGAAATTGAAAGGGTGCGGTAAGAGCGCACCGCGCCTGCGGCAACGCAAGGCGGCACGGTAAACCCCACCGGAAGCAAGACCGAATAGGGGCGGCGCGCAGCTTTGGCTGCTAGGCAGATTTCGGCCGAGACCGCCCGGGTTGGTTGCTGGAGGAACGGAGCAATCCGTTCCCTAGAGGAATGGTCGCCCATCTTCCGCAAGGAAGTGGACAGAACCCGGCTTACAGGCCCTCTGGCATTTTCATGCGCCCGTTGGGGCGGCGGGGTGGCTTTCCGGCGGCGGATTTCCTAATTTGTCGTCATGGCGAGACAAGGTCGTTCCAATGATTGGGGATTTCCCCGCTGGCGCAGCTATGGCGCGGCGCGTGAGGCGCAGCAGGTGCGGCTGTGCGATCGCTTCGGGTGCGATCAGCCGGGCAACTGCCCTGCGCCCAAATCGCCCAACAGCCGGGAACGCTGGTATTTCTGTTCCGAGCATGCGGCCGAATATAACCGCAACTGGGACTATTTTCAGGGGCTGGACCAGGAAGAGCGGGAGCAGCGCGAGCGGGACGAGCGGCGCGACGCCAGCGGCTATCAGTCGAGCGCCTATCATGGCTGGGGCGGGGCGGGCGATGGCAGCCGGTCGCGCGACGAGCTTCATGCGCTTGCGGCGCTGGAACTGGAAACCGACGCCAGTTTCGAGGCGGTGAAGAAGAATTGGCGGCGGCTGGCGAAGGAATATCATCCCGACGTCAAGCCGGGCGACGCCGACGCTGCGGTGCGGTTCCAGACCATTCAGGCCGCCTATGAAGTGCTGCGCGCCGCCGAGGAGCGCCGGACCTGGAAGCCGCGCGGCGCGGTGGATTGAAGGACGGGCGATTGAAGGACCAGGTGCGTTCCAACTGGCAGCAGGCGGTGCTCGTCTGTCGCAAATGCTCCAAGAAGCTGGACGGCGGCTTTGGCCCCCGCGGCGACGAACGGCTGGCCAAGGCGCTGCGCCGGCATCTGTCGATCAAGAAAGGCCGCAAGGCGGCTGCCGGCATCATCGAGGTCGATTGCCTGGGCGTGTGCCCCAAGGGCGCGGTGACGGTGGTGAATGGCGCGGCGAGCCGCGACTGGCTGCTGGTGCGGCCGGACGCCGATCTGGACATGCTGGCAAGCGAACTCGGCCTGCCGGTCGGCGCAGATCGTTAATCACTTCCTTACCAAGCGACCATTAAGGCGGCTGGATGAGGATTTCCGCCAGGTTCCGGCGTCATGCGCCATTGTTGATCCAGTGCGCGCTGGTGGTGGTCGGGCTGCTGGCGCTCTATGTCACGCCGCCCGTATCGGGCCAGATGCTGCTGCTGCCGGTTGGGCCGGGCAGCCGCGCGGTGCTGGCGTCGGTCGCGGTCGCCCATGGCGCCCGGCTGGTGGCCGCCGGGCCCGTAGCGGGATCGCTGCTGGTCGATGGCCGGCGTGACGAATTGATGCGGCCGCTGATCGGCGTCGGTGCGATCGCCATTTCGACGCGCGCCGCCGGGTGCGGGGAGCCGGCCTGATGAGCGGCATCAACAGCCTGGCCCGCCTGCGCTTCCGGGGCCTTCAGATATTGCTGCTGAGCAGCTGGCTGTGGAGCGGGGCCCTGGGCCTGCTGTCGGTGGCGCTGGGCCTGACCGATGGCGGGCGAGTGCTGCTCCTGTCGGCGCTGGTCAACATCCTGCCGACCATCATGGCGCTGCGCCATCGCCAGGACCTGTCGGTGCGGCTGATGGTCAGCACATTGGCGGCGGTGCAGCCCGCGCTGGGCGTCTTCCTGCTGTCGGGTCACCGGTGGCAGATGGACGCGCACATGTTCTTCTTCGTGGCGCTTGCCGGGCTGGCGCTGCTCTATGACTGGCGGCCGATCCTGCTGGCGGCGGGGCTGACGGCGCTGCATCATCTGCTGCTCAACATCGTCGCGCCGGGCTGGGTGTTCCTGGGCGGCAGCGACATCCAGCGCGTGGGCGTCCATGCGCTGGCGGTAGTGCTGCAGGGCGCGGTGCTCTGTTATCTGGCGGTGCGCCTGCGCGCGTTGCTGCTGGCGCTCGACGGCCATGTGCATGGCGCGGCGCAGCTGGCCGAAGCGGCCGAGGCGGGCCGGGAAGCGGCCGAACGGGCGATGACGGCGAGCCGCGACGCGGCGCTGCGCGAGGATGCGATGCGCGCCGAGCGCGAGCAGGAACGGGCGCGCCTCGCAACCGAGCGGCGGGCCGAGACGCTGGCGCTGGTGCAGGCGTTTCGCCAGTCCATCGCCGATGTCGTCGCGGCGGTCAGCGGTGCGACCGGCGAGCTGGAAGGATCGGCGCGCGCCCTGAACGACCTGGCGCGGCGCGCGAGCGCGGGGACTGAGGAAACCGTCGCGGCGGCCGAACAATCGTCCAGTCGCGCCGCCGAACTCGCCAGCCGCATCGAGCAATTGTCCGAATCGATCACCGCGATCGCGAGCGCTGCGTCTCAGCAGGCCACGCTGGGCGGCGCCGCGCAGCGCGTGTCGGGCGCGGGTCATCAGGCGATGCGCGACATGGAAAGCCGCACGGCCTCCATCACCAGCTTCGCCGATTCGATCACGCAGATCGCGGCGCGGACAAATTTGCTGGCGCTCAACGCGACGATCGAAGCGGCGCGGGCAGGGGAAGTGGGCCGCGGCTTCGCCGTGGTGGCGCAGGAGGTCAAGCAGCTGGCCGGCCAGGCGGCGAGCGCAACCGGCGAGATCCAGTCGCTGGCGACATCGGCGCAGCAAGGCGCAGGGGTGGCGCAACATGCCCTGTCCGACGTGACGAGCGCGGTCGAGCAGCTGGCGGCGGCGGCGGGCGAGATCCAGCGCGCGGTCGACGACCAGCGCAACGCGACCAGTGCGATCGGCCAGTCCGCCCGCGATACGGCGCAAGGAGTGACGCGCATGGCGGCGCAGGTGGAGCAGGCCGCCGACATGGCGCGCAGCACGGAAAGCCTGTCGGATCGGGTGTCGAGCGCCGCATCAGGGCTGTCGCGCACCGCAAGGGCGTTGCAGCGCGCGACCGACCAGTTCGTGGCGCAACTGGAAGCGGCCTGAGCCGATCAGGCGGAGCGGGCGGCCGGCGGCTTGCCTGCGGCCCGGCCGTCCGCCAATGTTCCGAACAAGCGGTCCTCCCGCCCGACGCGATCGGTCAATGCCCGCAATATCTCGCGCGTTTCGGCACAGAAGGCCGGCCATTCCCGCGCGATGCGATCATCGGTCCAGCTTGCCATATAGCTGTTGAAGATGGCGCCGAGCGCGCCAATCTCCTGCTCCAGGGCGGCGGCCTGATCGCGCGTGCGCAGATCGGCGGAGCGCTTGAGCGCAGGGTAGAGAAGCCGATCCTCCAGCGCCAGATGCGTCATCAACTGTCGCGCAAGCTGCCAGCGCAGCCGGGCGACGCCCTCGGGTTGCCGCTCCTCGCTCACCGCCCGCGCGAGCGCGCGCGCGGTCAGGGTGATTTCTTCATGCTGGTGGCGCAGTTCGCCCACATCCATGTCTCGCCCTCCTTGCTTCCCCATGGAAGGCGACAATGCGGGCAGGAGGTTTAACAAACTCCTATCCCGTCCACCAGGATGAACAGGATGATGCCGCCCCGCCGTAGGGACGGGGCGGCGATCCGGTCAGGCCGGCTGGTCGGCGCGGCTGACGCCCTGGCCATCGAGGTTGAGCGCGGCCCAATCCCAGTTCAGCGCTTCCTTGAGCACGCGGTCGGCATAGTTGGGGCGCGCGTTACGATAGTCGATATAATAGGCATGTTCCCACACATCGACGATCAGCAGCGGCGTATGGCCTTCATGCGCGACCGGCGTGTCGGCGTCATGATAGCTGGTCACTTCCAGCTTGCCGTCCTTCAGGATCAGCGCGGCCCAGCCGCTGGCGAAATGGCCCACGGCCTCCGCCTTCAGCTTGTCGATCAGCGCATCGACCGACCCGAAGCTGTCGTTGATCTTGTCCAGCAGTTCGCCGCTGGGCTCGGTCTTTTCGGGCGACAGCGAGTTCCAGTAGAAAGTGTGGTTCCACACCTGGCCCACCTGGTTGAACAGCGTGCCCGAGGACGACTTGATCAGCTCGACCAGCGACTTGCCCTGCAGCGAGGGGTCGGCGGCGACCAGCTCGTTCGCCTTGGTCACGTAGGCGTTGTGATGCTTGCCATGGTGATAGTCGAAGGTTTCGGCCGACAGGATGTCGCCGAAGGCGTCCTTGGCATAGGGAAGATCGGGCAGAACAAAGGCCATGGCGGAACTCCTCGGGTTCGTTATGGGGACGGCCGCTCAACGGACGGAACGGCCGAATGGTTCATCTGTCGGGCAGGGCTGCAAGCCCGCCGCGCTTCCCATATGCGGTCAACCGTGCGGATTAAAAGGGCCTTGTGCCTATTGCGAAACGATCGCAGAAATCAGCCCTGCGGCGGGCTGGTCTCGCCAATCTCGTCGCTCGGCTTTTCCTCGCCCAGGGACAGGCCATGGCGCATCAGCATGGGGATGTTGGCGGCGGCGAAGATGACCGACACGATGGTCACGCCCCAGACCTTGACCGCGAGCCAGGCGTCGAAGCTCATCATCCGGCGCATGGCTTCGTTGGTGATCGCCATGGCGACGAAGAACAGCGCCCAGTTGCGCGACAACTTCATCCAGCCGGTGTGGCTGAGGCCGTCATAGGCGGCCTGGAGCAGATATTTGAGCAGCGGCTTGCCGCGCAGCAGCCCGGCAAACAGCATCAGCGCGAAAAAGGCGTAGATGATGGTCGGCTTGATCTGAATGAACCGCTGATCATGGAAATAGATGGTGAGGCCGCCGAAGAAGAGGATCAGCAGCGCCGACAGCCAGAGCATCGGCGAGACGCGGCCCAGCTTCACCTTGGAGATGATGACGGCGATGACGATCGCGGCCATGAAGGCGGCGGTGCCGAACGTCATCGCGGTGATCGGGTTGCTGGCGCCCCAGATCCAGCCCGCGCCCTTGTAGCTCAGGAAGAAGACCAGCAGCGGCCCGAAGTCGAGCATCAGGCTGAGCGTGCCGTTGTGATGGGATTTGGCATCGACTTTACCGCGCATAGGCTGTCCCCGCGATGGCGCGCGCCATGTCGCCCGGATCGAAGGGGCGCAGATCCTCGATCTTTTCGCCCACGCCGATCGCATGGATGGGCAGGCGGTATTTCTCCGCCGCCGCGACCAGCACGCCGCCGCGCGCGGTGCCGTCCAGCTTGGTCATGACCAGGCCCGTCACCTGCGCGGTTTCCTTGAACACCTCGATCTGGTTCAACGCATTCTGTCCCGTGGTGGCGTCCAGCACCAGCACAACGTCGTGCGGGGCGGCGGGGTTCAACCGCCCGAGCACGCGCCGCACCTTGGCGAGTTCGTCCATCAGCTCGGTCTTGTTCTGGAGCCGTCCGGCGGTGTCGACGATGAGGACGTCGATGCCGGTCGCCGTCGCCTGACGGACGGCGTCGAACACGATGCCGGCCGCGTCGCCGCCTTCCTTGCCCGCGACGATGGGGACGCCCAGCCGGTCGGCCCAGACCTTGAGCTGGCCGATCGCCGCGGCGCGGAACGTGTCGCCCGCCGCCAGCATCACGCCATAATCCTGCTCCAGGAAGTTATGCGCCAGCTTGGCGATGGTCGTGGTCTTGCCCGACCCGTTGACGCCGATCACCAGGATCACCTGCGGGCGCGGGAAAGCTTCGATCTCCAGCGGACGCGCGACCGGGGCGAGCGTCTTCTCGATTTCCTCGGCGATGATTTCGCGCAGATATTCCTCGGTAAGCTCCTTGTTGAAGCGGCCGTCCGCCAGCCGGTCGCGCACGCGCGCGGCCATGGCCGGGCCAAGGTCCGAGACGATCAGCGCTTCCTCGATCTCGTCCAGCGTCTGGTCATCCAGCGCGGCCTTGGTGAACAGGCCCGTCAGATTGTCGCCGAGCCGGTCGGAGGTGCGCTTGAGCCCGCCGAAGAGGCGATCGCGCCAGCTAGTGTCAGCCATGATGATAATCCGTCATGCCGCCTCTTGCGCGATCAGGACGCCCTTCTCAAGCCCCGTGATGGTCGCGGCGACGATGGTGGAGGGGGCTTGCGCGCCCGTGAAGCGCACCGGGGCGAAATTTTCAGCATGGCCGCTCTGGCCGCTGCGCTCCACCAGCACCGACTGGGTGGTGCCGATCAGCCCTTGCAGCCAGCGCTCGCGCTGCGCGGCGCAGGCGGCGCGCAGGCGGGCGGCGCGGTCCTTCACCACGGCGCGATCGACCTGCGGCATGCGCGCGGCGGGCGTGCCGGCGCGGGGCGAATAAGGGAAGATATGGCCGTGAACGATGTCGCAGTCCGCGACCAGCGCCAGGCTGCCCGCGAACATCGCCGCATCTTCGGTCGGGAAGCCGGCGATGATGTCCGCGCCGATGCTGATGCCGGGCCGCGCGGCCTTGAGACGCTGGACGATGTCGACGGCGTCGGCGCGGCTGTGGCGGCGCTTCATGCGCTTGAGGATCAGGTCGTCGCCCGCCTGCAGCGACAGATGGAGGTGCGGCATCATGCGCGGTTCGTGCGCGATCAGGTCGAACAGCCGGTCGTCGATTTCCACGCTGTCGATCGAGGAAAGGCGCAGGCGCGGCAGGTCGGGCACGCCCTTCAGCATCCGCTCGACCAGCAGGCCGAGCGACGGGCGTCCGGGCAGGTCGGGGCCGTAGCTGGTGACGTCGACGCCGGTCAGCACGATTTCCCGATAGCCCGCGTCCACCAGCTGCTTCGCCTTGTCGAGGACCGCGCCCGCGGGGACGGAGCGGCTGTTTCCCCGGCCATAGGGGATGATGCAGAAGGTGCAGCGATGATCGCAGCCATTCTGCACCTCCAGGAAGGCGCGGGCATGATCGGCAAAGGCGCTCGCCATGTGCGGCGCGGTTTCGCGCACGGCCATGATGTCGGAGACGCGGACCTTGTCCGTCTCGTCGGCCCAGTTCGTCACCCCAGCGGAAGCGAGAGTATGAACTCCTGCCGCCTGCGATCCCGCCGTGGGCGGGGAGGAGGGGCGATAGGTTGCCGCCTCCATCTTCTCCCGATTGCCGATCACGCCGTCCACTTCCGCCATGGCCGCGAAGGTCTGCGGCTCCGTCTGGGCGGCGCAGCCGGTGACGAAGATGCGGGCGTCGGGACGCTCGCGCCGCGCGCGGCGGATCGCCTGGCGGGTCTGGCGGACGGCTTCGGCCGTGACGGCGCAGCTGTTGACGACGACCAACTCATCCTGATCGGTCGCCATGTCGCGGCCGATCATCTCCCGTATCGCCTCGCTCTCCGCGATGTTGAGGCGGCACCCCATGGTGATGATGTCGGGACCGCTCATGCTAGAAGCGGGTCCAGTCGGCCTCGCCATCAAAGACATGGGTGGCGGGGCCGGTCATCTGGATGGTGTCGCCGGGCGTCCAGTCGATGACGAGGTCGCCGCCGGGCAAAGTGACGGTGACGGGGCCGCTCGTTAGCTTCCGCCGGATCGCGGCGACGGCGGTGGCGCAGGCGCCCGTCCCGCATGCGCGCGTCAGGCCCGCGCCGCGCTCCCATACGATCAGGCGGACGTGGCGATCGCCGACCATCTGCGCGAAATTGACGTTGACGCGCTGCGGGAACAGCGAGTCCTGCTCGATCAGCGGGCCCAGCCGCTCGACGGGCACCGCGCCCAGATTCTCGACGAAGAAGATGATATGCGGATTGCCGACATTGACGGCCGCGGGAGCGGGAAGGTCTTCCCAGCTTGCCGGCATCGTCAGCGTGTCCATGGCATAGGCGAGGGGGATCGCGTCCCATTCGAAGCGCGGCGCGCCCATGTCGACGCTGGCGCCGCCGTCGATCAGGCGTGCGTCCAGCAGCCCCGCCGTGGTGCGGATCGTCACGTCCCGGCCGACGAACAGCGGCACGCAGCGCGTGGCGTTGCCGCAGGCCTCCACCTCGCTGCCGTCGGCGTTGAAGATCTGCATGGAAACGTCGGCGTCGGGGGCATCGCCGATCATAATCAACTGGTCGCAGCCAATGCCGGCATGGCGATCGGCAATGGCGCGGACGCGCGCCTCCGTCATCGCTACGGGGCCGGTGCGAGCGTCGATGACCACGAAGTCATTGCCCAGCCCATGCATTTTCGAGAAGCGTCCCATGATTCGGCGCATGTAGTAAGCGGGACGGGAAAAGGCGAGTCGTCACGCGCAACGGGGGCAGGAATACGTCCAGACCATCAATTGTCGGCGAGACATAAGCAAAGAGAGGCCAGCATGAGCAATCCGCCAAGTGACAAGCTCAGCCAATGACGCACTGGTTCCTTCGTTCGACTGCAAGAGCCGTTATGAACTGCGCTACGCTCCCACGCGAGGTTGACCAGAAAGATGGCGCTACTCAGCAGCAAGAGGGCGAAGCTGTCCCAGTGCATCAGGCACCTGGCTCCACTCTCGCCCGCCGCTGCCCGTACAGGACATACACCGCCAACCCGATCGCATTCCACGCCAGGCAGGCCATGATCGTCATCATCGGCAGGCTGACGAACAGATAGGCGCAGCCCGCAACCGCGCCGATGCCGACCAGCCAGGCGGCCGGTGTGCGGAAGGGGCGGCGCAGGTCGGGGGCGCGGCGGCGCAGGATGAGGAGGCAGAGGCCGACCGCGGTGAAGGCGATCAGCGTGCCGGCGTTGGCCAGCGCCGCGATCTCGTCGATCGGCAGCAGGCCGGCGATGATCGCCACCAGCACCGCCGTCACCAGGGTGATCCGGGCCGGCGTGCCGCGCTTCGAGATTTTGGCGAGGCTTTGCGGCAGGAAGCCGTCGCGCGCCATCACCAGGAAGATGCGGCTCTGGCCATAGAGGAAGCCCAGCAGCACCGTCGGCAGCGCGATCACCGCCGCGATGGCGACGACCCGCGCGACGCCGCCCTGGTTCATTTCCCGCAGGATCAGCGCCAGCGGCTCGGGGCTGTCGGCGAAGCGCGTGAAGGGCAGGGCGCCGATCGCCGCGGCGGCGACGAGCACGTAGATCAGCGTGCAGACCAGCAGCGATCCAACGATGCCGATGGCGAGGTCGCGATCCGGGTTCTTGGCTTCCTCCGCCGCGGTCGAGATGGCGTCGAAACCGTAGAAGGCGAAGAAGATGATCGCCGCGGCCGCCATCACGCCGCGCTCGACCCCGTCCGGCCCCATCGACTTGGCGAAGCCGAACGGCATGAAGGGATCGAGATTGGCGGCGTCGAAGGCGGGCAGGGCATAGGCGACGAACAGGCTCAGCGTCACGATCTTGATGAGGACCAGGATCGTGTTCAGCCGCGCGCTTTCCCGCGTGCCGAACATCAGCAGCCCGGCGACCACGGCGATGATGAAGATGGCGGGCAGGTTGACGATGCCGCCAAGCTCCGGCCCCTTGGTCAGCGTTTCGGGGAAGCCGAGCGGGGTCAACAGCGGCCCGGCATAGCCCGACCAGCCGACCGCCACGGTCGACACGACCAGGCTATATTCCAGGATCAGGCTCCATCCCACGATCCAGGCGATGCCTTCGCCCAGCACGACATAGGAATAGCTGTAGGCGCTGCCCGCCGCCGGCATCATGGTGGACAATTCGGCATAGGCGAGCGCGGCGCAGGCGCAGATCGCACCGGCGATGGCGAAGGAGAGGAGCACGGCTGGCCCCGCCCGGTCCGCGCCCACGCCGATCAAGGTCAGGATGCCGGTGCCCACGATCGCCCCGACCCCCAGCGCCAGCAGGTGCGGCCAGGACAGGGTGCGGGCGAGCTGATGATCCGCCTGCGCGGGCATCATCGCCTCCATCGGCTTGCGGCGTGTCCAACTCATGATCTTCGGCTCCCCCTGTCGCTATTGCTGACCTGCTGACGCAAAACAGATTGTTGCGCAAGGGCGCACGGATCGTTCAAGTCGGTCGCCACGCCCCTGCGCATCTGGTAGAAGGGCATCAGACAAAGGGTCGCATCAGGAAATTGGAAGCGGAGGAGGCTTTTCCATGGATGCGATTGCTTCGCCTGCGCGCGCGATCCTGCGCGCCAACGGCTTTTTTCTGGGCATGTCCGTCGCCATCGCGCTGACCGTCGTCGGCGGGTTCGGCCAGTTCGCGCTGCGCGGCATGGTGGACGTGGCGCGCGTGCCCTTCTGGGTGCATGTGCATGCCGCCATCTTCATGCTGTGGACTTGGTTGTTCGTGGCGCAGAATGTGCTGGTGCAGCGCGGGACGCTGGCGCTGCACAGGCGGCTCGGCTGGGTGACGGCGGGGCTGGCGGTGGCGATGGTGCCGCTGGGCGGCTTCACCGCCGCCATGTCGATCGTGCGGGATCGGCTGCCGCCCTTTTTCCAGCCCGACATCTTCATCGCGCTCAACCTGCTGGAGCTTGCGGCCTTCACCTTGTTGATGAGTTGGGCCATCCGTGCGCGACGCCGGACGGAATGGCACAAGCGCCTGATGCTGTGCGCCATGATCGCGATCATCGGCCCCGCCTTCGGCCGCATCCTGCCCATGCCGCTGCTGGGCCCATGGGCCGGACTGGCGGTGATGGGGGCGCAGCTGCTGTTCGTGCTGCCGCTGATCATCCATGATCTGCGAAGGGCCGGGCGCATCCACCCCGCAAGCCTGATCGGCGGCGCGACCATCCTGATCGAAGGGCTGGCGGTGCCGATCCTGGCCGCCACTCCGCTGGTCGCCGCGCTGGCGAGAGCACTGTCGCCCGCCTAGTTGCAAGATTGCGCCGCCTGCGCTAAAGGGCGGCACGCATCGGACGGTTCGCCGTTCGACTCTGACGACTCCAGGACGCCCAAGAGGGGCATCGGATGGACGCTGGCCGGCGAGGTTTCGCCCGCCGGCGATTTTGTCGTTTGATGGGTGATGCAGAGTTTTTCAAGGGCTTCGGCCCGGATGAGGTGTTGATGTTCGATTCGCTCAGCGATCGCCTAAGTGGGGTCTTCGACAAGCTGCGTGGGCGCGGTGCGCTGACGGAGGACGATGTCCGCGCCGCGATGCGCGAGGTGCGAATCGCGTTGCTGGAGGCCGACGTGGCGCTGCCCGTCGTGCGCCAGTTCGTCGACCAGGCGACCGAGCGGGCGGTGGGCAGCGACGTGCTGCGATCGGTCACGCCGGGGCAGATGGTCGTCAAGATCGTGTCCGACACGCTGACCGACGTGCTGGGCGCGGAAACCAGCGACCTGATGATCGACGTGACCCCGCCCGCCGTCATCATGATGGTCGGCCTGCAGGGGTCGGGCAAGACCACCTCCACCGCCAAGATCGCCAAGCGGCTGAAGGAAAAGGACCGCAAGAAGGTGCTGATGGCGTCGCTCGACGTCCAGCGCCCGGCGGCGCAGGAACAGCTGGCGGTGCTTGGCACCCAGGCCGATGTCGCGACGCTGCCGATCATCGCCGGCCAGCAGCCGGTCGACATCGCCAAGCGCGCGCTGCAGGCGGCGAAGCTGCAGGGCTTCGACGTCGTCATGCTCGACACCGCCGGTCGCCTGCATGTCGATCAGGCGCTGATGGACGAGATGAAGGCGGTGGCCGATGTCGCCACGCCCGCCGAAATCCTGCTGGTCGTCGATTCGCTGACCGGCCAGGACGCGGTCAATGTCGCGACCAGCTTCACCGCGCAGGTGCCGCTGACCGGCGTGGTGCTGACGCGCATGGACGGCGATGCGCGCGGCGGCGCGGCGCTGTCGATGCGCGCGGTCACCGGCCGCCCGATCAAGTTTGCGGGCACGGGCGAGAAGCTGGACGCGATCGAGCCCTTCCACCCCTCGCGCGTCGCCCAGCGCATCCTGGGCATGGGCGACGTCGTGTCGCTGGTGGAAAAGGCGGCCGAGACGATCGACGCCGAGGAAGCCGACAAGCTGGCCAAGAAGATGGCCAAGGGTCAGTTCGACATGAACGACCTGCGCGCGCAGCTGAACCAGATGCGCCGCATGGGCGGCCTTGGCGCGCTGGCGGGCATGCTGCCGGGCCTCAAGAAGGCGCAGGCGGCGATGGCCAACAGCGGCGCCAACGACAAGACGCTGATCCACCTCGACGCGATGATCGGTTCGATGACGCCCAAGGAGCGCGAGCGCCCGGCGATCATCAACGCCAAGCGCAAGATCCGCATCGCCAAGGGTTCCGGCACCACGGTGCAGGAGGTCAACCGGCTCCTGAAGATGCATCAGGAAATGGAAACCGCGATGAAGAAGATCAAGAAGATGGGCGGCCTCAAGGGGCTGGCCAAGATGTTCGGCGGTGGCGGGCTGGACGGCATGTTGGGCGGCGGTGGCGCGCCGCCGCAGGGCCTGCCGGGCCTGGGCGCGCCCAACCTGCCGCCCGGCTTTCAGAATTTCATGAAGAAATAAGCAGTTTTAACAGATTAGATCAGAGTAGAAAGGCAAGTTATATGGCAACCTCCATCCGTCTGTCGCGCGGCGGCTCCAAGAAGCGCCCCTATTATCGCATCGTCGTGGCCGACAGCCGCGCACCGCGTGACGGCAAGTTTATCGAGCGCATCGGCAGCTACAACCCCGTCCTGCCCAAGGGCGACGAGAAGCGCGTCGTGCTCGACATCGACCGCGCCAAGCACTGGGTCGCCGCCGGCGCGCAGCCGACCGATCGCGTCGCCCGCTTCCTGGACGCGGCCGGCGTGAAGGAGCGCGCTGCGCGCAACAACCCGAAGAAGGCAGAGCCGGGCCAGAAGGCCAAGGACCGCGCCGAAGATCGCGCCGCCAAGGCTGCCGAGGCCGAAGAAGCCCGCAAGGCTGCTGAAGAAGCCGCGAACGCGCCGGCCGAAACCCCCGCCGAGGAAGCCGCGCCCGCCGAGGACGCTGCTGCCGAGCAGGCCGAGGGCTGAGCGACTTGACCGACAAGCCCGTCACTCTGGCCGTGATCATCGGCGCGCATGGAGTGACGGGCGAAGTCCGTCTGAAGCTGTTCGGCGAAGGGCCGGACACTCTGAAGGGCTATGGCGGCTTCACGGCCGCGGGGCGCATGCTGACATTGAAGTCGGTGCGCCCCGGCCCCAATGGCGCGGTCGCCCGCTTCGCCGAGATCGGCGATCGCGGCGCGGCCGAAGCGCTGCGCGGCACGGAACTGACGGTGCCTCGATCCGCTCTGCCGCCGCTGGCGGAGGGGGAATATTATCATGTCGACCTGATCGGCCTGCCTTGCACGTCCAGCACGGGGGAGGCGCTGGGCGCGATCGTCGCGGTCGAGAATTTCGGCGCGGGCGACATCATCGAGGTCGAGCGACCGAACGGCAAGCGCTTCATGGTGACGATGCAGGCCGTCACGCTAGGCGACGGCGGGGCGATCATCGACGCGGCTTTCGCGGAATAGCCTCTTCAGATCCTAGCTGCGGGAGCCGGGTGCACGGCACGCGGCTGCTTGCGCCCACGCCAGGCGCGCAGATCCCGAACCTGCCGCTGGCCGTCCGGCAACCCTGACGCGCACGATGCTGGACGCTGCGCCCGGCTTGGCCTAAGCGCGGCTTCATGCCCGTCCTGCCGCATATCGTTCTGGCCTTCTATCTGCTGTTCCTGCTCGCGGCGGGGTGGCGGCTGTGGGCCGTGAACTGGCGTGGCGTCGTCAAGCTCGCGACCGCCTTCCTGCTGGTGGCGCCGATGCCGCTGCTGTTCATCCTGCCGGGCCTGATGCGGCGCGACGCTTGGTCGGGATTGCTGGTCCAGCTTGGGATCACGCTGCTCGTCTGCGGCATGGCCTGCCTGGCCGGCGGCTTTTCCGCCGCGCGGTTGCGGGCCAGGCGGCGCGGATGACGGACGCCGGCTATCTGCTGGTCTTCGCCGCCGCCACGCTGCTGCCTGCGGCGCTGGCGGCCCATTGGCTGGCCGTGTCCAGGCCGAACTGGAGCATCGCGCGCATCGCGTTGCTGTCGCCCTTGCCCGTTCCCGCTCTCGCCTTGCTGGCGTCCGCCCTCATCCTGCTGCGGGTCGCGACCGCTTCGAAAGAGGCGTGCGGCGTGGACGCCTGCGGCATCGCCTCCGTGGCGGCCGCGATGCTGGCGATCTGCGCGGTCCTGCTGTATCTGACCGCCGCCATCATCGCCTATGCCATCGTCAGGAAACGGCGCGGATGAGCTTCACGGCGCAGATCCTGACGCTCTATCCGGAGATGTTTCCCGGGCCGCTGGGCGTCTCGCTCGCCGGGCGGGCGCTGAGCGAGGGAAAATGGGCGTGCGACCCCATCCACATCCGCGACTTCGCATCGGACAGGCATCGCACGGTGGACGACACGCCGGCCGGCGGCGGCGCGGGCATGGTGCTGCGCGCCGACATTCTGGGCCAGGCGGTCGACCATGCGCTGGCGCGGCGGCCTGACCTGCCCGTGCTGGCGATGACCCCGCGCGGCGCGCCGATCACCCAGGCGCGCGTCCGCGACCTTGCCGCAGGGCCGGGCGCGACGATCCTGTGCGGCCGGTTCGAGGGATTTGACGAGCGGATTTTCGACGCGCGCCCGATCGAGCAGATCAGCATGGGCGACATCATCCTGTCGGGCGGGGAAATGGCGGCGCTGCTGCTGCTCGACGCTTGCGTGCGGCTGCTTCCCGGTGTAATGGGCGCGGCTTCCAGCGGAGTCGAGGAATCCTTCGAAACGGGCTTGCTCGAATATCCGCATTATACCCGCCCGGTGGAATGGGAGGGGCGCGCGATCCCTGAAGTGTTGCGATCGGGGGATCATGCGAAGATCGCCGCCTGGCGGAAACAAAGGGCGGAAGAGGACACACGGCTAAGGCGGCCGGACCTTTGGGAACGTCATATCGGCGTTCGGGACCAGCCGCCCTCTGGTGCGCAACGAACGACCAAGGACTGAGTTTGACATGAACATCATCCAGCAGATCGAGGCGGAAAGCATCGCCGCCCTCGCCAAGGATATTCCCGACTTCCGCCCCGGCGACACGCTGCGCGTCGGCGTGAAGGTCAAGGAAGGCGACCGCAGCCGCGTCCAGAATTATGAAGGCGTCTGCATCGCCCGCTCGAACAAGGGCATGGGCTCCAACTTCACCGTGCGCAAGATTTCGTTCGGCGAAGGCGTGGAGCGCGTATTCCCGCTCTATTCGCCCAACATCGATTCGATCACGGTCGTCCGCCGCGGCGTCGTGCGTCGCGCCAAGCTCTATTATCTGCGTGGCCGCACCGGCAAGCGTGCGCGCATCGCCGAGCGTCGCGACACTCGCAGCGAGGATTGATCCGCGAAATCAATTCTTGACAGTTGTAAAAAGGAAACAGGCGGTGACCCCCGGGGTCGCCGCCTTTTTCTTTATGTTGCAATGATTTGACAATCATCTTGCATCTGTTTGTCTTCGCGGCTGCGAAAGAAATTCCGTCGGCGAAACAAGGGCCATTCCGCGCATAGTGGATTTGTGCCAGCCTCTCGTTTCCAAATGTTGCAGAGAATGACTGATCCGAAATCACGCCGATTTCGGAAGGGCCATCCTGCATCCTTGGACAATCAGGGAAGACCATAGGAGAGCGTGTCCGAAAAGGCCTCTGCAAAAAGAGACATAAGGGGGCTTTGAATGAAGTATCGGGGTCTGATTTCCCGCAGCGCCATCGCCGTTGCGCTTGTCTATTCCTTGCCTGTTCTTGCTCAGGAGGAGGCGCCGCAAGATACGGCCGCCGCGCCGGGGCAAACGATCATCGTCACCGGAACCCGTCGCACCGACCGCACGGTCGCGGAATCGCCCACGCCCATCGACGTCTATTCGGGCCAGGAACTGCAGAAGCAGGGCGTGGCCGACATGAACCAGGTGCTCCAGAATCTGGTCCCCTCCTTCACGGTCGCGCGCTACGCGATCGGCGACGGCTCGTCCTTCGTGCGTCCGCCCAACCTGCGCGGCCTTGCGCCCGACCAGACGCTGGTGCTGGTCAATGGCAAGCGCATGCATCGATCCGCGCTGGTCCAGATCGGCGCCAACGCCCAGTCCGCCGGCGCGCATTCCGCCGACCTGGCGCAGATCCCGGCGATCGCGGTGCGCGCGGTCGAAGTGCTGCGTGACGGCGCATCGGCTCAATATGGTTCGGACGCGATCGCGGGCGTCATCAACATGACGCTGCGCAACGACACCGACGGCATTTCAGGCTATGCCCGCTACGGCCAATATTATCGCGGCGACGGCGAGGATTATCAGGTCGCGCTCAATGGCGGCTTCAAGCTGGGCGACAGCGGCTTCATCAACATCAGCGGCGAATATGTGAATGCGGGCAAGACCAGCCGCGGCGTGACTCGCGCGGGCGCGGCGTTGCTGCGCATGGAGCAGCCCGACATCGGCGTGCCGGCGCTGGCGCAGCGCTACGGCAATCCCGAACTGGAATCCTACCGCTTCTTCGTCAATGGCGGCTTCGACCTGGGCGAGAGCGAAGTCTATTTCTTCGGCAATTATGGCCACAGCTTCCAGGAGGAAAGCTTCAACTATCGCCAGTCGGTGGACACGGCGGGCACCGACATCGAAGGCAACAGCTTCGGCCTCAACGGCATCTTCCGCGACTATTTCACCGATTTCGACAACACGCTGCCCGGGATCCAGACCGGCGCGGCCGGCGGCAACGTCTATGCCCCCAACGACTATGAATATGTGACGCGCGACTATACGCAGGTAGCCGACTGTTCCGACCCGCTGGTGCAGAATTGGAGCTGCATCTATCCGGGCGGCTTCACGCCGATCTTCTTCGGCAAGATCGACGATATTTCCGGCACCGTGGGGTATAAGGGGACGTTCGGCTTCGGCCTGAACTACGATATTTCGGGCAGCTACGGCCAGTCGACGCTCAAATATACGATGAACGGCACGATGAACCCGTCGCTGGGCATCGAATCGCCGACCGAATTCTACCTGGGCAAGCTGGAACAGCGCGAAACGCTGATCAACGCGGACTTCAGCTATCCCTGGGAGGTCGGCTTCGCCAGCCCGGTGACGATCGCCTTTGGCGGGCAATATTTTCGCGAATCCTACGAACTGGGTTTGGGCGATCCGGCCTCCTATGCGATCGGGCCGTACACCGGCAATCTGGTCTTCCACCAGGATGGCACGCCGGTCTGCACCAACATGGTTTATGATCCGCTGAGCCCGGATACATGCACCCAGCTGTCGGTGGCGCTGCCGGTTGGGGCCAATGGCTTTCCGGGCTACGGTCCGGCGATCGCGGGCGAAAGCAGCCGCAATTCCAAGGGCGTCTATATCGACATCGAAGGCGACATCACCGATCAGCTGTCCTTCGGCATCGCCGGCCGCTACGAGCATCTGTCGGACTTCGGCAATTCGACCACCGGCAAATTCTCGGCCCGCTACGCGATCGTTCCGGACGTGATCGCGCTGCGCGGCACGGTGGCGACGGGCTTCCGCGCGCCGACGCCGGGGCAGGTCAACACCAGCAGCATCGCGACCGGCTTCAATCCCGGCAATCCCAATGCGATCGAATATATGACGCTGCCGGTCACCAGCCCGGTCGCCGCCTATCTGGGCGCCGAAGCGCTCAAGCCCGAGGAGTCGGTCAGCTTCTCGGTCGGCACGGTCTTCACCCCGGCGCCGGGCGCGACGCTGACGATCGATTATTACAATATCAAGGTGAAGGACCGGATCGGCACGTCCGGCACCTTCGTCATCACCGATGACCAGCGGCCGACGCTGCGGGAGCTGGGCCTCGCCAACTATGCGACGGTGAACGAGGTCCAGTTCCTGACCAACGCCTTTGATACCCGCACCCAGGGCATTGACGTGGTCGGCAGCTACCGGATGCCGATCGGCGACCTGGGCGTGCTCAATTCGACGCTGGCCTTCAACTGGAACAAGACCAAAGTCATCGCGCGCGATCCCGACATCGTGTCGGATGTGCGCGTGGCGCAGCTGGAAAAGACCCTGCCCAAGACTCGCGTCATCCTGACCGAGAACTGGACGGCGGGTCCGCTGTCGGTGCTGGGGCGCATGAACTGGTACGGCAAATATACGGTCACGGACGACGGCCCGGTGTCGCAGACCTTCGGCAGCGAATTCGTGTTCGACCTGGAGGTCAGCTATGACGTCAACGACAACATCACGCTGACCGCAGGCGCGCAGAATATCTTCAGCAACTATCCCGACAAGTATGACAACCGGCCGGGCGGGCTGGGCCCGGTCTATGCCTCCACCGGCGGGCGGTTCACCGGGGACATTTATCCCGACGTATCGCCCTTCGGCTTCAACGGCGGCTTCTGGTACGGCAAGGTCGGGTTCAAATTCTGAACCCGCCGACACCATGTCTCGAAGGCGGCCGGTCCCTTGGCGGACCGGCCGTTTCGGTGCAGGATAGGCCCATGTCCCTGACCCATCGGCGTGCGCGGCCGGACGACGAAGCGGCGCTGTCGGCCGTGATGACGTTGGCGATCGAGCAGTTGCAATCGCCCTTCCTGTCGCCCGAACAGGTGCGGGCGAGCCGCGCCTTCATGGGGATCGACCGCCGGCTGATCGCGGACGGCACCTATTTTCTGGTCGAGGCGGCGGGCCGGATCGCCGGCTGCGGCGGGTGGAGCCGGCGCGCGACGCCCTATGGCGGCGACCATAGCGCGGGGCGGGACGACCGGCTGCTTGACCCCGGGCGGGAGGCGGCGAAGGTGCGGGCGATGTACACCCATCCCGATCATGTGCGCAAAGGCGTGGGGACGCTGATCCTGTCGCTGTGCGAGGCGGCGGCGCGAGCGGAGGGCTTCAGCGCGCTGGAGCTGTCCGCAACCATGGCCGGCGCGCCGCTCTATCACCGCTTCGGCTTCGTCGATGTCCGTCCGTTCCAGGATCATGGCGTGCCCTTGATGCTGATGCGCAAGGCCATTCAGGCGTAGCGGCTGGTCCACCACAGGCCAAGAAGGCTGATCGCCGCCGCCGCCGACATGTAGAGGCCGACCAGCGCCACGCCCTGCACCGCGATCAGCCAGGTGGCGACGATCGGCGCCAGCGCCCCGCCGATGATGCCGCCCAGGTTGAAGGCGAAGGACGCGCCGGTATAGCGCAGCTGGATCGGGAAGAGCGCGGGCAGATAGGCGCCGAGCGGCCCGTAGATGAAGCCCATCAGGAACAGGGCGAGCGCCAGGATCGCGAAGACCGGCAGCAGCATGCCGGTGCCGATCATCGGCCCGAAGATAAGGCCCATCGCCGCCGTCCCCGCGCAGCCCCAGGCGAGTACGCGGGTCGGGCTGCTCTTGTCGGACCACCAGCCGGCAAGGACGATGCTGAGCGCCATGAACAGGATGGCGCCCAGCTGCAGCGCCAGGAACATGGCCCGGTCGATCCCCAGCGTGGTCGTGCCGTAACCGAGCGCGAAGGCGGTGGCGATATAATAGACCGCGAAGCAGGCGACGACCGCGAAGGTGCCGGCGATGGCCGCGCCCAGATGATCGCCCAGCAACGTGGCGAGCGGCAGGGCAGGCGGCGGCGCTTCGGCCTGGGCGGCGGCGAATTCCGGCGTCTCGGTCAGTTTCAGGCGCACCCAGAGGCCCAGGAACACGAGCACCGCGCTGCCCAGGAAGGGCAGGCGCCAGCCCCAGGCGAAGAAGTCGGCGTCGGACAGGGTCATGCCCAGGATCAGGAACAAGCCATTGGCGGCGATGAAGCCGACCGGCGCGCCCAGTTGCGGGAACATTCCGAAGCGCGCGCGCCAGCCGGGCGGGGCGTTTTCCACCGCCAGCAGCGCCGCGCCGCCCCATTCGCCGCCCAGGCCGAGGCCCTGGCCGAAGCGCAGCAGGCACAGGATCAGCGGCGCCCACCAGCCGATCTGCGCATGGGTCGGCAGAAAGCCGATGGCGAGCGTGCAGCCGCCCATCAGCATCAGCGATGTGACCAGCGTCGCCTTGCGCCCGACGCGGTCGCCATAATGGCCGAACACCGCCGCGCCCAGCGGCCGCGCGAAGAAGGCGAGGGCGAGGCTGCCATAGGAGGCCATGAGCTGCGCGGTGGGCGAGGAGGCGGGGAAGAAGAGCGCCGGGAAGATCAGGCTGGCGGCGGTGGCATAGATGTAGAAGTCGTAGAATTCGACCGCCGTGCCGATCAGGCTGGCGGCCAGCACCCGCTTGTGCCGCCACATTTCGCCGATCCCGTTGGTTGCTGTCATTGCCCGTCGTTCCCCCTATGGCATCCCGCCGTCTCTTGCGATCCTCCCCTGGAAGGGGAGGTGGCAGGGCGCAGCCCTGACGGAGGGGTGTCCCGCTCTCGACAGGGCGACACCCCTCCACCGGCTTCGCCGGTCCCCCTCCCCTTACAGGGGAGGATGATATGTCGATCCGAACATCATTGTTTCCGCTTCTGGTTCAGCAGTTCATAGGCCATGACCGCGGTCGCGACGGCGGCGTTGAGGCTGTCGGCCTTGCCGCGCATCGGCATCTTCACCAGCAGGTCGCATTGCGCCTCATAATCGGCCGGCAGACCCTGCGCTTCGTTGCCGACCAGCAGGAAGCTGGGGCTCTGATAACGCGGCTGCTGATAATCCTGGGTCGCCTTGAGGCTGGTGCCTATGAGTTCGCCCGGCCCGCTGCGCAGCCAGGGAAGAAACTCCTCCCAGCGCGCCTGGGTGATCGACTGGGTGAAGAGCGCGCCCATGCTGGCGCGCACCGATTCGACCGAGAAGGGATCGACGCAATCGTCGATCAGGATGAGGCCGCCCGCGCCCACCGCGTCGCCGGTGCGCAAGATGGTGCCCAGATTGCCGGGATCGCGCAGCGACTGGGCGACGATCCAGATGTCGGCCCGGGTCCGGTCGAGCGCGGCCAATGGAGTCAGCCGGTCGCGATAGACGCCGACCACCGCCTGCGCATTGTCCTTGCCGCTGATCTTGGACAAGATGTCGGGCGTGGTTTCGATGACGTCGCCGCCCGCCGCCTCGATCGCGTCGATCAGGTCGAGCGCGAGCGGATGGGTGGAGCCGGCGTGGAACAGCATTTCGGGCAGTACGCCTTCCTCGCGCGCTTCGGTCAGGATGCGCAGCCCTTCGGCCAGGAACAGCCCTTCGGCCTTGCGATATTTCTTTTCCCGCAAGGAACGGACGCGCTTCACCAGCGGGTTGGAAAATCCGGTGATTTCGCGTGCCACTCTACCGCCATGCCCCTGTTGAACCGAAGGAAGCGGCTTCCTTAGCCGGGGCCCGCGCAAAAGGACAGGGGCACGCCGCGCAGCGCGATGGATTTGGCCGCCGGATTTTGCCAAGGATGCGGCATGACCGCCGATTCCGATCCGCCGCCGCTCCATGTCTCGTCCAAGCTGGAGGACGGGTTCTTCCTGGGCTTCGTGCTGCTGGTGTCGGTCGCCTTCGCGCTGGTGATCGAACCTTTCTTCGCCGCGATCCTGTGGGGCGTGATCGTCGCCATCGTGTTCGCGCCGGTGCACAAGGCCATATTGGCGACGATGCCGCGGCGGACCAACGCGGCCGCGCTGCTGACGCTGCTGCTGATCCTGCTGGTGGTGATCGTCCCGGCCTTCGTCCTGGGCGCCGCGCTGCTGCAGGAAGCGGCCTATTTCTACGGCAAGGTCCAGTCGGGCGAGATCAATTTCGCGCGCCTGTTCTACGATGTCATCGCCGCGCTGCCCGACTGGCTGCGCCCCTATGTCCGGCGGCTGGGCATCACCAATTTCTATGCCGCGCAGGAAATGGTGACGCGCGGCCTGACCAGCAGTTTCCGCACGCTCGCGGCGCAGGCCTTCCAGATCGGGCAGAGCGCCTTCAGCTTCTTCGTGGCGCTGGGCGTCATGCTCTACCTCGCCTTCTTCCTGCTGCGCGACGGCGACTGGCTGGCGCGCCGGGTGGCGGCCGCCGCGCCGCTGCGCGCGGGCCAGCGCACCGCGCTGATCGCGCAGTTCGTGGTCGTGACGCGCGCGACGATCAAGGGCAGCATCGTCGTCGCCATCGTCCAGGGGCTGATCGGCGGGCTGGTCTTCTGGGCGCTGGGCATCCAGGGCGCGCTGCTGTGGGGCGTGCTGATGGGCGCCTTTTCCCTGTTGCCCGCGATCGGCACCGCGATCGTGTGGGTGCCCGTTTCCATCTATCTCTTCGCCACCGGTGCGGTGTGGCAGGGGGTGGTGCTGGTCGTGTGCGGCGCGCTGGTGATCGGATCGGTCGACAATGTGCTGCGCCCGATCCTGGTCGGCCGCGACACGCGCATCCCCGACTATGTCGTGCTGATCTCCACGCTGGGCGGGATCCAATTGTTCGGCTTCAACGGCATCGTCATCGGCCCGGTGATCGCGGCGCTGTTCATCGCGACCTGGAACATCTTCACGCGCATGCGCGGCGTCGACGCGGCGGAAGGCGCGCCGGACTAGAGCGCGCGCGGGCCAGGATTGACCGGCCCGAAGTTCACAGTGTCGTGCGGCTTTTCCGGGCCGAAGCGACCGCTTCGCGCCCGCAAGGCGACAGCGAAGCGACATCGCCGCGACAGGCGCGCAGCGCGCAAAGGGGCCATCATTTGCGCCGCGCGGCGCGGGTGGCGGGAAGGGCGCGTCGATCCGCATCCTGCAGGATAGATCAGACGAAATCCTATTTTGGAAGAAGGCGTTTGCGGTAGCGCCCGGCGGCTCAGGGCACGCCGATCACGTCTTCGGACTGGAAGGGGTAGGCGCGGATCAGCGCATCGCACAGCGCGGCGGCGGCTTCGCCCTGCCGGTCGGCGGAGCGCACCGTCACCGCCGAGCCGCGCCAGACCGGCGCATCGACGCCCCGCTGGCGCAGGATCATGTCGAGCCGCGTCTTTTGAAGCGCGACATGGCGGTTCTTGCCCGAGGGGAGCGGCGCCTTGAAGACCGATCCGACCGCGCCCGCGACGCCGCCGGTCATGAGGTCGGGGCGTGACGGGGCGACCTTCGCGTCGCCGGTGCCGACGTCGGACGTGCCGATGACCAGCTCCATCCAGTAGGCGGCATGGGCGGCGCCATCCAGCAGCGTGAAGCCCCGCGCCGCGAGCGCGCCGGCGGCGGCGTCGCGAAACGCGTCGGTTGCGCCATCCTGGCTGCCGTCGCCGTGCCGCGCCTCGACGGCGAGCGTGCCGGCTTGCGGCGGCGTGGCCGCCGGGGCGAGGGTGGGGAAAGCGGCGATGCCGCCGATCAGGAGCAGCGCGAGCAGCCGCGTCAGCATGTGCCTCACAACGGGGAAGGGCGATCCGTGCGGGATCGGAGTCCGGATGGGCATGGAAGGCGACTCCCTTGTAGAACCGGTCATTTCGGCCGGCGCCGCCGATCGCGCGCCGGCGCCGGACCGCGCCTCATTCCTCGCCGAACTTGTCCTCGACCAGGGTGACGAGCTGGCCCAGCGCCTGGGCGGCTTCGGGGCCGGTGGCCTTGATGGTGATATGGTCGCCCATCGCCGCGCCCAGCATCATCAGCCCCATGATGGAAGTGCCGGTGACATGATTGCCATCCTTGCTGACGGTGATGTCGGCGGGCAGGCCGCTGGCCAGGGTCACGAACTTGGCGCTGGCGCGGGCGTGAAGGCCGCGCTTGTTGGCGATGCGCACTTCCTGGCTGACTTCGTTCATGTGGTGCTGCCCAGCAATTCCGACGCGACGCTGATATATTTCTGGCCCGCTTCGCGCGCGGCGGCGACGGCGGCGCGCACGTCCATGACCTTGCGCGCGCTTTCCAGGCGGATGAGCATGGGCAGATTGATGCCGGCGATCACCTCGATCTCGCCGGCCTTGAGCAGCGAAATGGCGAGGTTAGACGGTGTGCCGCCGAACAGGTCGGTCAGCAGGATGACGCCGGTGCCGTCATTGACGCGCGCGACCGCCGCGGCGATGTCCGCGCGGCGCAGCTCCATATCGTCTTCCGGACCGATGCAGATCGTCGCGATCTGCTGCTGCGGTCCCACGACATGTTCCATGGCGACGACGAATTCGGTCGCCAGCGACCCATGGGTGACGAGAACGAGTCCGATCATGTGCTTGTGCGGCCCACCTTTGTCATGATTATGCTTTCGGGCCTCCCGGTCGGCGCTTCTCCAGACTATCCTGGGGCGCTGATTCTATATTGCGGTGCAGAACCGTGGGGGAAAAGCCCGCGGCTTGCAAGTGCCTCGCGACGCGATCGGCGACATGGACGGAGCGGTGCCGCCCCCCGGTGCAGCCGAACGCCACGGTGATGTAGGTCTTGCCGCCTTCCGCATAGCGCGGCAGCAGCGTGACGAGCAGATCCTCGATCCGGCCGACGCTGTCGTCATAGGCCCGATCCTCCGCGATATAGGCGGCGACGTCGGCCTCCAGCCCGGTTTTCGGGCGCAGCGCATCGTCCCAGTGCGGATTGCGCAGATAGCGCATGTCGAACATCAGGTCGGCATTGCGCGGCACCCCGCGCGAAAAGCCGAAGGACAGGATGGTAAGCACCGGGTCGGACAGGCCGGGCCGGGCGAAGCGGCTGCGCATTTCCTGCTGCAGCGCATTGCTGGTGAAGCTGGTGGTGTCGATCACCTGGCTCGCCCAGCGGCGCAGCGGTTCGGTCAGTTCGCGTTCGCGCGCGATGCCGTCGGCGGCCGGGCGGTCGAGCGCCAGCGGGTGGCGGCGGCGGGTTTCGGCGAAGCGTCGCTCCAGTTCGGCGTCCGAACAGTCGAGGAACAGGGTTTCGATGTCATGGCCATGGCGTTCGCGCAGCGCCTTGATGCGCCGGACGATGGCGTTGGCGTCGAACCCGCGCGTGCGCGCGTCGATGCCCAGCGCCAGCGGCCGGTCGGCGTCGGCGCCATGGCCCGCGGGCAGCGGCGTGTCGAGCAGCCGGTCGAGCAGCATCAGCGGCAGATTGTCGACCACTTCCCAGCCCATATCCTCCAGCGTCTTGAGCGCGGTGGTCTTGCCCGCGCCCGACAGGCCCGACAGCAGCAGGATCGACTTGGGATGGGACGGGGTCATTGCGGCGCGAGTGTCTTGAGCGCCAGTTCGACCTTGATCGCGGCGGACACTTCGAACGGGGCGATCTTGATGACCGGAACCTGCAGTCCGGCCACGTCGCGGGACACGCCGTCCAGCGGCATCCGGTCGACCTTGTCGAACAGGTCGCACAGCAGGGCGACGGGCGCGTCGACATGCGGCATGGGCAGGATGCCGAGGCTGCGCACCTCCATCTTGCCGGCGATGGTGGCGGGGGCGGTGGCGCGCAGCACGCCGTCGATGCGCTGGACCAGCGTGTAATCGTCGCTGACCAGCGTGGCGCCCCGATCGATGAGGCGCAGCGCGAGGTCGGACTTGCCGACCCCGCTCGGCCCGCACAGCAGCACGGCGCGGCCGCCTATGGCCACGCTGGTCGCATGCAGCGTTTCGGAGGAAAGGGCGCGCGCCATCGTCGCTTCCTTCTAGCGCCAGTCGGCGAGGATGAAAATGGGCGAGCGCATGGCCGCGCCGTCCTATTCCGACACGATGCCCGGATCGCGCGCGACCGCCATGGGCAGGCGCACGACGAAGCTGGCGCCGCGCTGCGCATCCTCGCGGTCGCCGATGCTGATGCGGCCCTGATGCCCTTCGACGATGGAGCGGGCGATGGCGAGGCCCAGGCCCGAATGCTTGCCGAACGCCTCGCCTTCGGGGCGGACGCTGTGGAAGCGGCGGAAGATATGCTCGCGCTCTGGCTCGGGAACGCCGGGCCCTTCATCCTCGACGCTGACCAGCACCTGATCGTCGGCGACGGTGGCGATGATGCGCACCAGGCCCTTGTCGGGCGAGAAGGACACGGCATTGTCGATGAGATTGTCGAGCACGCGGACCAGCCGCCCTTCCTCGCCCAGCACGACCGCGACGCCCTTGCGCGGGCGCGCGAAGGCGAGGCGGACGCCGCGCGGCACGCCGCGGACCTCGCGCGCGATCACCATCTTTTCGATGAGGAGGCCAAGGTCGATCGGCTCGAACCGGGTGCGGGACAGCTCGGCGTCGACGCGCGAGGCTTCGGCGATGTCGGTGACCAGCCGGTCGAGCCGGCGCACATCGTCCTGCGCGATGGCCATCAACTGCGCGCGCAGGTCCGGCCGGTCCACCCGTTCCAGCGAATCGAGCGCGGAGCGCAGCGAGGCGATGGGGTTTTTCAGCTCATGGCTGACATCGGCGGCGAAGGCGTCGGTCGCGTCGATGCGCTGGCGCAGCGCATGGCTCATGTCGGACAGGGCGCGGGCCAGCATGCCGATCTCGTCGCGCCGTTCGGGCAGGCGCGGCACCGTGACTTCGCGCGCGCGGCCCAGGCGCACGCGCACCGCTGCGCGGGCCAGGCGCTGGAGCGGCTGGACGATGGTGCGGGCGAGGAAGAGCGAGAGCAGCACCGACGCCAGCACCGCCGCGCCCAGCACCAGGCCGAGGCGGAAGCGTTCGGCGCGCACCGTGCGGGTGATGTCGCGCGCATTTTCGGTGGCGAGCAGGCTGGTTCCGTCCTTCACCGGCACGGCCGCGGAGATCATGAAGGTGCGGTCGGGGGCATAGCGGTTCATCGCCCGCGGCCGGCCGGTGCGGCGCGCGGCCTCCACTTCGGGCCAGGCGGCGGTGCGATCGAGCGCCGGCTCCTCGAAATCGGGCGGGCGGTCGGCCGACACGACGCGGTCGACCAGCTTGTCAAGGAAGCGGGCGACATGGCGCTGCCATTCCTCTTCGGACGGCAGGCGCAGGCGGTAGCGCGGCGCGTCCATGGCGAAGCTGTCCGCGACCAGCGCGCCGTCCGCGCCATAGCGGCGCACCCGGTCGCCGGTCTGGCGCGCATAGGCGGCGATCAGCTGGTCCTGCCGATCGGCCGGCGCATTTTCCAGGCCGATCGCCAGCAGTTTCAGCTCGCGCGCCGACTGGCTCAGCCGGTCGTCCACGATGCGGGTGCGATAGCTGTCGAGATAGAAGAAGCCGCCGGCCAGCAGCGCCAGCGCGAACACATTGACCGCCAGGATGCGCGGGGTGAGGCTCAGCCGCCCCGACCAGCGCATCGGAACGGGCACGCGCTCATTCCTCGGAGAATCGGTAGCCGGCGCCATAGAGGGTGTCGATCGCATTGAATTCGTTGTCCACCTCGCGGAATTTGCGGCGCAGGCGCTTGATATGGCTGTCGATGGTGCGGTCATCGACATAGACGTCGTCCTGATAGGCGGCGTCCATCAGCTGGTTGCGGTTCTTGACCACGCCGGGGCGCTGGGCAAGCGTTTCCAGGATCAGAAATTCGGTGACGGTCAGCGTCACGTCCTTGCCCCCCCATTTGACCCGGTGCCGGGCCGGGTCCATTTCCAGCCGGCCGCGTATGATCGGCTCGGCCACCGGCTCGTCGCTCGCTTCGGGCGTGCGGCTGGCTTCGGCGCGGCGCAGGATGGCGCGGATCCGCGCGATCAGCAGCCGCTGCGAGAAGGGCTTGGAGATATAATCGTCCGCGCCCATGGCGAGGCCCAGCGCCTCGTCCAGCTCATCCGCCTTGGACGTCAGGAAGATGACGGGCATCTTGCTCTTTTCGCGCAGGCGGCGCAGCAGTTCCAGGCCATCCATGCGCGGCATCTTGATGTCGAAGACGGCAAGGTCCGCCGGATTGTCGAGCAGCGCCTTGAGCGCGCCTTCGGGATCGGAATAGATGCGCGTGATGAAGCCTTCGGCCTGCAGCGCGATCGACACGGAGGTCAGGATATTCTTGTCGTCGTCCACCAGAGCGATGGTTGCGGTCATGCGGCGTCCCGGCTGATCAGGTTTGGCAGAGCGCTAGAGCGTTAGACCAAGGCGGGCGGCGCTGCAAGAAAGGCGGACTCGCCGCTTGCTTAACATGGATGTCATCAGCGTTGCGGCGCAGCATCGACTTCGTTTGACGCATGCCACGTCACGCCTTATCCGAAACGGGCCGGCACGCCATCGACCCTGCGAAAAGCCAGGGCGGGGCGCGCCGGATCGACCGCGACCATAGCCTATGCGCGGCCGACAACATGGACAGGAGCAAAGGCGTGCAGGCCAAATCCTCTATCACCCTGGCTGACCAGGGCATCTCCACTCATGCCACCCAGCATTGGAATCTCGGCACCGCGCCGCTCGTCGAGGCGGCGCTGCGCAATGGCGAGGGCAAGCTGTCGAGGGATGGCCCCCTGGTCGTCAAGACCGGCAAGCACACCGGCCGCAGCGCCAAGGACAAGTTCATCGTCCGCGATGCGGAGACCGAGGACAGCGTCTGGTGGGGTTCCACCAACCTGTCGATGACGCCGGAGCATTTCGCGGCGCTGAAGGCGGATTTCTTGCACGCGCTGGGCGAGAAGGAGACGCTCTACGTCGCCGATCTGTTCGGCGGATCGCAGCCCGAACATCGCGTCAATGTGCGCGTCATCAACGAATTTGCCTGGCATAATCTGTTCATCCGCACCCTGCTGGTGCGGCCGGCGGCCGAGCAGCTGGCGGACTTCGCGCCCGAATATACGATCATCGACCTGCCGAGCTTCAAGGCCGACCCGGCGCGCCATGGCTGCCGCAGCGAGACGGTGATCGCGGTCAACTTCACCGAAAAGCTGATCCTGATCGGCGGCACCGCCTATGCCGGCGAGATGAAGAAGAGCGTGTTCGGCATCCTCAACTATCTGCTGCCCACCCGCGGCGTGATGCCGATGCACTGTTCCGCCAATATCGGCGCGAACGGCGACACGGCCGTCTTCTTCGGCCTCAGCGGCACCGGCAAGACGACGCTGTCCGCCGATGCGTCGCGCACGCTGATCGGCGACGACGAACATGGCTGGTCCGACACGGCGGTCTTCAATTTCGAGGGCGGCTGCTACGCCAAGATGATCAACCTGTCGGCCGAGGCCGAGCCGGAGATCTTCGCCACCACCAAGCGGTTCGGCACGGTGCTGGAAAATGTCGTGATGGACGAGGAGACGCGCGCGATCGACCTCGACGACAACAGCCTGGCGGAAAACAGCCGCGGCTCCTATCCGATCGACTTCATCCCGAACACGTCGGAGAAGAATCTGGGGCCGGTGCCGAAGAACATCATCTTCCTCACCGCCGACGCCTATGGCGTGCTGCCGCCGATCGCGCGGTTGACGCCCGAACAGGCCATGTATCATTTCCTGTCGGGCTATACCGCGCGCGTCGCGGGCACCGAAATCGGCGTGACGGAACCGACCGCCACCTTCTCGACCTGCTTCGGCGCGCCGTTCATGCCGCGCCACCCGTCGGTCTATGGCAATCTGCTCAAGGAACGGATCAACAAGGGCGGCGTCACCTGCTGGCTGGTCAACACCGGCTGGTCGGGCGGCAAGGCGACGATGCCGGGCATCAAGCGGATGCCGATCAAGGTGACGCGCGCGCTGCTGAACGCGGCGCTCGACGGCAGCCTGAACGAGGCCGAATTCCGCACCGATCCCAATTTCGGCTTCCAGGTGCCGGTCGCGGTGGCGGGCGTGGAGTCGACCATCCTCGATCCGCGCGCGTCCTGGGCGGACGGCGCGGCCTATGACGAGACTGCGGCGACGCTGGTCAAGGCGTTCGTCGACAATTTCGCGCAGTTCGAGGAGCATGTCGATGACGGCGTGCGCGGCGCGGCGCTGACGGCGGCCTGACGCAAACGACAATTGAGGGAAGGGGCGGGGGACCATGTTTCCCGCCTCTTCCGTCGGAGATTTCCTCCTCCCCGGCGACGGGGAGGTTGCGTTTTGCTTCGCCCCCCAGACGCTGCTATCGTCCCCTCATCAATTCGGGAGTGCAAGCGCATGTTCGACAATATCATCGGCAAGCTGGGCGGGCTGGAAGCGATTGCGGCGCAGATCGGCGTCACGCCGGAACAGATGCAGGCGCTGATGGCGGAAATCAGCGCGAAGATCGGATCGGGCGAAACCAGCGTCGCGGCGCTGGCGGAAACGGCGGCGGAACATGGCGTGTCGGCCGACAAGCTGCAGGAGCTGCTCGGCACCTTCGGCGGTCCCGAAGCGATATTGGGCCAGCTGGGCGGCCTGTTCGACCGCGACGGCGACGGCAATCCCGCCAATGAACTGAGCGGCATCGCCAAGGGCCTGTTCGGCTGAAGCTGAGCGGCGGGGCGAAGCCCGCGCTTTCCCGCGGCCAAGTTTTTTTGGCCTTGCCTTCACGGGGCGGAAGGGCCAATTCGCCCCATATCACCATTGTTGCGAATGATCCGCAACTGGGCGGACATGGTCCGCCCCCATGCTAGGCAAGGACAGACTGTTGACCGACGTGACGATCGAAAAGCCGGTTCTGGAACCCACCGGCGCGCTTTCCGTGGAAACCGTGCTGTCGGTGAAGCACTGGAACGAGCATCTGTTCAGCTTCCGCATCTCGCGCCCAGCGAGCTTCCGCTTCCGGTCGGGCGAGTTCGTGATGATCGGCCTCAAGGGCGACAATGGCAAGCCGCTGCTGCGCGCCTATTCGGTCGCCAGCCCCAGCTGGGACGAGGAAATCGAGTTCCTGTCGATCAAGGTGCAGGACGGGCCGCTGACGTCGAAGCTGCAGCTGATCCAGCCGGGCGACCAGATCTATCTCGGCCGCAAGCCGACCGGTACGCTGGTGACCGACGCGCTGCTGCCGGGCAAGCGGCTGTTCATGCTGTCGACCGGCACGGGCCTTGCGCCCTTCCTCAGCCTGTCGCGCGACCCCGACGTCTATGAATTTTACGAGCAGGTGGTGATCGTCCATTCGGTCCGCCGCGTGAGCGACCTCGCCTTCCGCGAGGAGCTGGACGGCAAATGGTCGCAGGACCCGCTGGTGTCGGAACAGGCGCCCGGTCAGTTCCATTATGTGCCGACCGTCACGCGCGAACCCTATGACGGCCACACGCAGCGCATCGACAAGCTGGTCGAAATCGGCGCCCTGTTCGAAGGCGTTCCGGGCGCGGCCAAATTCGACCCCGAAACCGACCGGATCATGATGTGCGGCAGCATGGAGATGATCAAGCAGTTCGCCGCCTATTTCGAAGGCGAAGGCTTCACCGAAGGCAGCAACGCGGCGCCGGGCCAGTTCGTGATCGAGCGGGCGTTCGTAGGGTAAGCGTCAGCGCAGAACGGATGAAGAGGCCGGGGGAGCGATCCTCCGGCTTTTTTCTTGGGCTGTGAACGGGAAGCGGGGCCCGCTCAGGGCCTAGGTGGCGAACGATCCGACTTCATCTGCCATGCTGTCGTCGCAGTATCTGATGCCGCTCTCGTCACCCCGGGCTTGACCCGGGGTCCCGCTTCTTCGACGCTCAACCCATGGGCGAAGGGCGACAGGGCGGCTGGGTCTACATCATGGCTGATCGCTATCGGGGCACGATATATGTCGGTGTGACCAGCGATATCGTAAGACGCGTCCATCAGCACCGGACAGGCTCCGGGTCGGATTTCTGCGCGCGCTATGACTTGCGGCGGCTGGTCTGGGCTGACAGCTGCGCGGACATTCGCAGCTGCATCGAGCAGGAGAAGCGGCTCAAGCGATGGCGGCGCGCATGGAAGTTTGCGCTGATCGAACGCGCCAATCCCGAATGGCGGGATCTGTTCGAGACACTGGTCTGATGAGGAAGCGGGACCCCGGCTCAGGGCCGGGGTGACGGAAGGTGCTCACCCGTTCTGCCGCCCCTTCACCCACGCATCCACATTGTCCGCCAGCACGGTCATCGGCACGCCGCCGCCCTTGACCACGGCGTCGTTGAACAGGCGGAAGTCGAATTTCGGACCCAGCGCCGTCTTCGCCATGTCGCGCAGCCGCACGATTTCGCCATGGCCGACCTTGTAGCCGCAGGCCTGGCCCGGCCAGGCGCAATAGCGGTCGACTTCGGCCTGGACATCCTCGAGCGTCGATCCGTTGGTGCTGGCGAACCACTGGATGGCGTGATCGCGCGTCCAGCGCTTGGCGTGCAGGCCGGTGTCGACCACCAGGCGGCAGCAGCGATAGGCGATCGACTGGAGATAGCCCAGCCGCCCGGCAACATCGCCGTCATAGGCACCCAGTTCGTCGCCCAGTTGTTCGGCATAGAGCGCCCAGCCCTCGCTATAGGCGTTGAAGGCCAGCAGCGACCGGATCAGCGGCAGTTTATACGTATATTCGCCCTGCCAGATATGGCCGGGAATGCCCTCATGATAACAGAGGGTGGGCAGGCTGTAGCGCGGCCAGATGCTGGTATCGCGCAGGTTGATATAATAATTGCCCGGCACGCTGCCGTCGATCGACCCGGCGCCGGCATAGGCGCCCGGCGCACCCGCCTCGATCTCCACCGGCACGCGCTTGACGATCAGTTTGGCGGGCACCAGCGTCGCGAAGGCGCGCGGCAGGCGCGTGCGGATGTCGGCCAGGCGGCCGTCGATATAGGACAGGATCTGCGCCCGCCCCGCATCATCATTGGGGAAGAGGTAGCGCGGGTCCTTGCCCATGGCGGTCATGCGTTCGCCCACCGTGCCCTTGCTCATGCCCAACCCCTTGAGCAGGCCGTCCATTTCGGACTGGAGCGCGGCGAGCTGGTCGAGGCCAAGGGCGTGCACCTCGTCCGGGGTCATGCGCGTGGTCGTGCCGGCGCGCAGCGCCCAGGCGTAATATTCCTCGCCCTGCGGCAGCTTCCACACGCCCGCGTCCATCGTCGCGGCGGCGCGGTGACGCTGAAGCTCGGCGACCTGGCGAGCGAGCGCGGGGGCGACCTTGTCCCGCACGATCGCCGCGGCGCGGGCGGCGTGATCGCTCGCCATGTCCTGGGTGCGGCGCGCGATCGACGCGACCGGCACCCACTGATCGACGGGCTGGCCCTGCACCCGCGCCATCTGCGCCAGCGTCTTGTCGAGCAGGAAGGCGGGCGCGATCACGCCGATGCCCGCATCGTGGCGGAGCCGCTGCGTTTCGCCGTCCAGATTGGCGGCATAGGCCTCCAGCCGCGCCAGATAGGCGTCGGCATCGGCGCTATTCTCGACTTTGTGGTTGGAATCGAGGAAATCGGGCGTTTCGACGAAGCTGCCGGTATTCTGCGCCACCGCATAGGGGCTGTTGCGATAGGACCAGTTGCTGTTCATCATCGCCATGTCGCCGAAGGGGAAGGCAAAGCCGTCCGCCGCCAGTTCATGGGACGTGCGCACCACTTCCACATCGGTGCGGGTGGCGGGCGAAAGCGTATCGAGCCGGATCGCGCGCAGGCGGGCCAGCCGGTCGCGCACATGAGCGGCGATCCGCGCCTGGCCGGCCGGGCTCTTGTCGCCCAGCCGCGCCTTGAGCGGGGCGCGCGCGCCCGTGTCGATGCCAAGGCCGCTGGCGGTTTCGGGCGCATCGGCCAGCATGGCTTCGGCCATCTGCGCCAGCAGCGCTTCGGCGCGGGCGTCGGCTTCGGTGGCGGCCCCAGTGGCGGTTCCCGTGGCGGCCAGCGCCCGGGCGGGCAGGGCGGACAGGGCAAGGGCGGAAGCACCGGCGGCAAGCAGGTCGCGGCGAGTGGTGGTCATGGGAAGGCTAGTCTCCGGCAGGGCTGGTCGCGATCAGCTTTGGCACAATCGCCGGGAAATTCGACCGCTTATTTGCCGCTGTGCGTTATCAGGGCGCTTCGTCCGCCGATGTGTCCTTGCCGGTCAGCTTCCAGCGGCGCAGCAGCGGCGGCATCGTCAGCCCTTGCAGGAAGATGGAAAAGGCGACGACGCCAAAGGCCAGGACGATGATCTGCCGCTGTTCGGGGACGCTGGCGGGCACCGCGAGCGCCAGCGCCAGCCCCACCGCGCCCCGCAATCCGCCCCACAGCAGCACATGCTGGTAGGTGGCGGGCAGGCGCAGCGCCGTGCCGCGGAACAGCAGCGCGATCGGATAGACCGCGGCCGCGCGCCCCAGCAGCGTCAGGATGATGACGACGGCCAGCGCCCCCGACACCAGCGCCAGCGGCTGATGCGCCTCATGGCTGCCGATCATCAGGAACAGCAGCGAGTTGGCGAGGAAGGCGGCATATTCCCAGAAGCCCAGCACATGCCCGCGGCCATTGTCCGATATGGCGCGCCGCCAGCCCAGATTGCCGACGATGACCCCCGCCGCCAGCGCCGCGAATACGCCGGACGCCTTCACATGTTCGGCAAGCAGGAAGCTGCCCCAGGCGATGATGGTGGTGAGAGTGATTTCCACCAGATGATCGTCGGTGCGCCCGGCCAGTTTCAGCAGCAGGAAAGCGACGCCTGCGCCCGCCGCAAGGCCGCCCAGCACCGTCCAGACCAGTGCGCCGACCGCCGCGACCGGGGTCAGTTCGCCGCCGCCGGCGATGACCAGCAGGATCGAAAAGGCCACGGCGGCGACGCCGTCGTTCAGCAGGCTTTCCGATTCCACCACCATGCCCAGGCGCGGTTCGGCGCGCATCTCCTTGAAGGCGGCGATGACCGATACGGGATCGGTAGCCGCGATCAGCACGCCGAAAAAAGCCGCGCCCAGCCAGCTCCAGCCCAGCAGCCAGTGCAGCCCGCCCGCCACGAAGGCGGCGGAAATCGCCACGCCCAGAAAGGCGAGCGTCACCGTCAGCGGCAATTGCGCGCGCAGCCGCCGCCAGGGCATTTGCAGCGCCGCTTCGAAGATCAGCGGCGGCAGGAAGATGTTGAACACCAGTTCGCGCGACAGCGGCAGGTTGACGCCGATCGGCAGCAACGCCAGCACGATGCCCGCCGCGACCAGCCCCGCCGTATAAGGCAGGCCGATCCGGCGCGACATCATCGCCACCAGCGACGTGACCACCAGCAACATGCCCAGGTCGATCAGTTGCAGTTCGGCCATCGCCTCGTCCTTCCCGCCGCCGCCCGCCGATCAGCGCGCGACCGATCCCAGCACCGTATAGGCCCGATCGGACCGCGCAAGCACGCTGAGGCTGCCATCGCTTTCCAGCACGACCGCGCCCACATCCTCGATCCGGCCGATGCCGCTCTTGCGGATCGCCGCTTCGACCTCGGCCCGGGTGACGCGTTCGTCGCGCAGCGCATCCGGGCGGAAGGCGCCATCCTCCACCAGCAGGCGCGGGCGCGATCGCACCAGATCGCTGAACCAGGTGGAGCGGACGGACAGCCGCGCCACCAGCCATTGCAGCAACGCCAGCATGCAGAAGGCGAGCGCCCCTTCCAGGAAGGCGATGTCCTTGCTCAGCAGCACGGTCGCCAGCGTCGATCCCAGCGCGACGGTGACGACCAGGTCGAAGGCGTTGAGTTTGGAAAGCGCGCGCTTTCCCGCCAGCCGCAACACCACGACCAGCCAGGCATAGGCCAGCGCCGATATGAGGAGGACGCGCAGCAGCCCCTGGATATTGTCGAAGACCATGGGGCCGATAACGCGCGGACGGGCGGGCGCGGTTCCCGGCGGCGCGCGGGAAGGGCGGAGCGGTCGTCTCGGCCGACCGCTCCGCCCCGCTCAAGGCGCTTGCGAAAAGGGGGATGCAGGCCATCCCCGGTGCAGGACTTACAGGCCGTCCAGCCCCTTGCTGACCAGCACATTGACGGCGACGCGGCGGTTCTGCGACTTGCCCGCGTCGGTCATATTGTCGGCCACGGGCTGGGCTTCGGACATGCCGGTGGGGGTCAGCATGCGATAGGGTTTCCAGCCGCACACCTGCTGCAGATAATTGACCACGCTGCCGGCGCGCTTTTCGCTCAGCATCTGGTTGAATTCCTCAGGGCCCGTGGAATCGGTATAGCCCACGACCAGCAGCAGGGCGTTGTCCATCTGCTCGGCGGTGCTGGCGGTGGCGCACAGCTCGCTCTTCGCCTGCGGGCTGAGCGTCGCCTTGCCGGTGTCGAAATTGACGTTGGTGGTGCTCTTCACATTATATTGGTCGATGTCGCCGACCCGGCCGCGCAAGGCTTCGGTTGCGGCCGACTGTTCGGCAAAGCCCTGCGCGGTGCCGCTGCGGATCATCGACGCGGTCTTGAGATCCTTGTTCTTGAGCGCGACGCGGGTCGCGACCAGCCCCTGCGCGCCCTGCACCGTCTCCACGCTGACCGGCAGGCCGTTGAGCAGGGCATCGGCGCCCAGCGTTTCGCGGCCCAGGCCCAGGAAGCCGCCGCTCGCGCGGATCACGGTGGTGTCGTTCAGCGCGACGACATTATTGGCGCCATCCGCGCCGGTGACCTGCATCTGGTCGCCGCTGCGCGCGGAGATGATGCCCTCGATCGTCGGGCCTTCGGCCGCTTCCGCGGGCGCGGGTTCGGTGATCGTCGCTGAGAGGTCGGCCGGCGGCGCTTCCTGCGCGGCGAGGCCGGTCGCGACCGGGCCGGTCAGCATGGCGGCGACGATCAGCGCCCCGCGCCCCTTCGAGATGATATGCATGGTGATCCTCCATCCTTGAATAAGCCGGCCATTGCTGTTCCGGCCAAGCTTGCGCGCAGATGAATGATCGCGCGCGCGCGGCCCCGACTGCCGGTCATGCGAGCGCAGGTTGAGGCGAGTTGATGCTGCCACGGGTGGGAAGAGGCGGGCATCGGCGCGGCATACGAATTTTTCGGGGTGGCTGCGGCGGGGCGGGCGGCCTAGTCACGACAGTCATGAGCATCCGCGTGAAAGAGGCCGTCTCGGCGCTCACCGAGAAGGAAAAGCAGACGCTGCGCCTGATGGTGCGCGGGCATGACGCCAAGTCGATCGCGCGCAGCCTGGGCTTGTCTGTCCACACCATCAACGAACGGCTGCGCGACGCGCGCCGCAAGATGGCGGTGTCGAGCAGCCGCGAAGCCGCGCGCCTGCTGCTGGACGTGGAGGGGGAGGCGCAGCTTTCGCCCGCCCCCCAAAATCTGGGGGACAGCCAAATCGGGGAGGACGCGGGCGGTGCGCCGGTCGATGGTCAGGCCGCGCCGATTGGCGGCGCCGGGCGGGCGGATCGCCGGCCCGTGATGCTCATTGGAGTCCTGCTCATGACCCTGATCCTTGGATTGATCGCCATGGCCACCCTGTCCCCCGGCGCCTCCGCGCCGCAGGCTGAGCCGACCGACGCGCAGACGCTTGCCAATGCCGAGACGGTGGAGACCGCTCGCCGCTTTCTGACCCTGGTGGATGCGGGCCGCTGGGACGACAGCTATCGGATGTTCGGCGCCGCCCTCCACAAGCTCAACACGCCGCAGGTCTGGGCGTCGGTGTCCAAAAAGGTGCGCGTGCCGCTGGGCGCGGTGTCGTCGCGCCGCTTCCTCAGCCAGCAGGACCTGCCAGCCCCGCCCGCCGGCTATATCGTCGTCAAATTCCGCACCGATTTCGCCAACAAGGACAATGCCACCGAAACCGTCACGCTGGAGCGGGAGAATGACGGCTGGCAGGTGGTGGGCGTGATGATCGAATAGGGCGAGGGCGCTTCAGCGACGATCTTGCGCGACAGACCGGGTGCTGAATGTCAACAAGCAGGCGGAATAGAGGCGCTGGCCACCTCTAGCCCCCCTCCACCCACAGCAGTGCGCCTTCCGCGCGGATGATGCGGACGCGGGCGCCGACGGGGGCGTCGGGGCCGCGCGCGGTCCAGACGCTGTCGCCGACGCGGACCCGGCCTTCGCCGCCTTCGATCGGCTCGACCACCGTCACCGTCTCGCCGATCAGGCGCGCGGCGCGGTCGTTGAGCAGCGGGTCGGTGGAGGCGACGGGATGATCGACATACCAGCGCCGCCCGGCATAGACCGCCAGGATGCTGAGCGCCGCGAACAGCAGGAGTTGCAGCGGCAGGCCGATCGGCAGGGCGAGCGCGGCCAGCCCCGTGATGGCGGCGGCGATCGCGATCCAGATGAGGAACACGCCGGGGATCAGCACTTCGCCAATGCCGAGCAGCGCGGCCAGCACCAGCCACGCCCAATGATCCTCCAGCAGGGTGAGCCAGTCGGTCATTGGGCGCTCTCGCGGTTCGTATGCGCCGCCGCACGCCAGGCCGGGCCTGGTCCGGCGTTGCGGGGTACAGGCGCGCGCTGCGGCATGCGCCCTGCGCCATTCACCGTGCGGCGGGGAAGCGGCCTGCCCATCCGCGTCACCCCTGGCTCTGGCCGAAGGGGCCGCGGCGCGCGGGGGCGGGCGGCGTGGGGGTGGGCTGGCCGTCGGCGCTCAGCGCATCCTTGGCGAGCTGGCCGATGCCGCCCAGCGTGCCGATCAGTTGCGTCGCCTCGACCGGGAAGAGAATGGTCTTGGCATTGGGGGATGTGGCGAATTGCTGCACCGCCTCGGTATATTTCTGGGCGATGAAGTAATTGAGCGCCTGCGGATTGCCGGCCGAGATCGCGTCGGACACCATCTGCGTCGCCTTGGCCTCCGCCTCCGCCTCGCGCTCGCGCGCTTCGGCGTCGCGGAAGGCAGCCTCGCGCCGGCCTTCGGCTTCCAGGATCTGGCTTTGCTTGGCGCCCTCGGCCTTCAGGATTTCGGATGCGCGCAAGCCTTCCGATTCCAGGATCAGCGCGCGCTTCTCGCGCTCGGCCTTCATCTGCCGCCCCATGGCGTTGACGATGTCGGCGGGCGGGCGGATGTCCTTCAATTCGACGCGCGTGATCTTGATGCCCCAGGCGTTGGTCGCATGGTCCACAACCGACAGCAGCCGCGCGTTGATCTCGTCGCGCTTGGACAGGGTTTCGTCCAGGTCCATCGATCCCATCACCGTGCGCAGATTGGTGGTGGCGAGCTGCATGATGGCGACATAGAGTTCGCTCACTTCATAGGCGGCCTTCGCCGCGTCCAGCACCTGGAAGAAGACCACGCCGTCGACCGACACCATGGCATTGTCCTTGGTGATGATCTCCTGCCCCGGAATGTCGACGACCTGCTCCATCATGTTGATCTTGCGGCCGACGGCATAGAAGAAGGCGGGGTAGAAATTGAGGCCGGGCCGCGCGACCTCCGTGAACCGGCCGAAGCGCTCGATCGTATATTGATAGCCCTGGCGCACCACCTTCACGCTGACGGCAAGGTAGAAGAGCACGAGGCCGGTGAGCGTGAGCGCGAAGGTGGTCAGCATATGTCTTCTCTCTCCCCCGGGACGAGACGGGCTTGGATCATGCGCCTTATTCGCTAACGAGGAAAGTCAAACCGCAAGGAGAGTCCGCCCCATGTTGCTGCGCCACGCCCGATCGCTGCTGTTCCTGCCCGCCTCCAACCCCCGCGCCATCGCCAAGGCGCGCACATTGCCCTGCGACATGGTGATCCTGGACCTGGAGGATGCGGTGCCCGAGGATCGCAAGGGCGACGCGCTGGACGGCGCGCTCGCGGCGCTGGCCGAAGGCTTTGGCGGCCGGCTGAGCGCGGTGCGGATCAATGTCGAGGGCGCGGCGACTCATGGGCGCGAGATGATCGGGCTCAAGGGCACGGCGGCCAATTATGTGGTGCTGCCCAAGGTCGAGCATCCCAAGCAGGTGAAGGACGTCTTTTCCGTCACGCAAAAGCCGGTGATCGCGATGATCGAGAGCGCGCGCGGCGTGCTGGCGGCCAACGCCATCGCGGCGGGCGAGGGCTGCGCCGGGCTGTTCATGGGCAATAACGACCTGCGCCGCGACCTGGCCATTCCCGATCAGGCCGGACGGGCCGGCCTGTCCCTCGCGATGCAGACGGCGGTTCTGGCGGCGCGCGCGGCGGGCATTGCGGTGTTCGACGGCGTGTTCAACCGGCTGGAGGACGAGACGGGGCTGGAGGCCGAATGCGCCGAGGGCCATGCGCTGGGCTTCGATGGCAAGACGCTGATCCACCCCGCGCAGGTGCCGGTCGCCAACCAGGTCTTCGGCCCCGACGCGCAGGCCGTAGCCGACGCCCGCCGCCTGATCGAGGCTGCCAGCGGCGGCGCCGAACGCTTCGAAGGCCGGATGATCGAAACCATGCATGTCGAACAAGCCCGAGCCCTGATCGCTCGCGCGGAAGCGGTGGAGCGCTAGGGGCCCCTTCAGAAATCCGGGCGGCGTTTTTCGCGGAAGGCGGTGACGCCTTCGGTGAAGTCGGGGCGAGCGAAGGCGTCGCGGAAGAGGGCGAGGGTGGTGGCGTCGTCGTCCGCCTGCCCGTCCAGGATGCGGCGGATGATCGCCTTGGCCGATCGCACGCTGTGCTGGGCATTGGCGGCGATGGCGCGGGCGAGCGTGTCGGCCGCGGCGCGCGGGTCGGGCGCGATCTCGTCGATCAGGCCGATCGCCAGCGCGCCGGCCGCGTCGTGCAGCGCGCCGGTGAAGAGGATGCGCTTGGCGCGCGCCGGGCCGACCAGGTCGACCAGCAGCTTGGTGTCGAACAGCGAATAGACGATGCCGAGCTTTGCGGGCGTGATGCCGATCCGCGCAGCCGGCGCGGCGATGCGCAGGTCGCAGGCGATGGCGAGGCCGCAGCCGCCGCCGACGCAATCGCCGTCGATCGCGGCGATCACCGGCTTTTCGGCATGGGCCAGCGCGTATTGGGTGGACCGGATCGCCGCCTGG
The DNA here is from genome assembly GCF_020782235.1 of Sphingobium naphthae. Taxonomy (GTDB): domain Bacteria; phylum Pseudomonadota; class Alphaproteobacteria; order Sphingomonadales; family Sphingomonadaceae; genus Sphingobium; species Sphingobium naphthae. The sequence goes on along the minus strand of NZ_JAJGNO010000004.1, from coordinate 137,648 downwards.
TTGGCCACGCGCCAGTCGGCGTCGGCCGAACAGCGCGCGAATTCGTCGATGTCCGCGCCGGCGCAGAACAGGCCGGGCGCGGCGGAGGCAAGGATCAGCACGCGCACCGCATCGTCCGCCATCGCTGCGCCGACGAGGCGCGGCATCTCCTCCCACATGGCCTGGTTCATCGCATTGCGGCGCGCGGGCCGGTCGATCAGCAGGCGGGCGATGGCGCCGTCGCGCTCCAGGCGCAGGGTCATGGCCGCCGCCTCATCCCGGCCAGCGCTCCAGCAGCGGCACCAGTTCGTCGAAATGATGGATGACGGCGTCCGCCTCCAGCTGCTCGATCGGCCCGTCGAGGAAGCCGAAGCCGACCGCGACATTGGCGATGCCCGCATTGCGCGCGCCGGCAATGTCGTTGATCGTGTCGCCCACGAAGATGGCCCGGCCGCCGCCCGCACGCTCCACCATGGCGCGGATCGGCGCGGGATCGGGCTTGGACACGCCGACCGTGTCGCCGCCGACGATCGCGGCGAAGCGATCGGACAGGCCGATCTGGCGCATCAGGGGAAGAGTGAAGCGCTCCGCCTTGTTGGTGCAGATGGCGAGCCGCACGCCGCGCCCGGCCAGTTCGTCCAGCGCCTGCACCAGCCCGGGATAGGGCACCGAATGGATCGCCAGATTCTGCGCATAATAATCGAGCAGGATCGGCAGCAGCCGCATCAGCAGCGCTTCGTCATAGCCGCCCGACGCGTCCAGCGCGCACTGCAGCATGACGCGCGCGCCCTTGCCGACGAAGGGATGGATGTCGGCGGCGGGAAAGGGCGCCCGGCCGATCGTGCCGATCGCATGGTTGACCGCGGCGGCCAGATCGCCGCTGGTGTCGATCAAGGTGCCGTCCAGGTCGAAGCCGACAATGTCGAAGGGAATGCTGCTCATGGCCGCGTTCCATGCCGCGTGCGCGGTGGCAAAGGCAAGGCAAACATGGCACAGAGCGCGCAGCACTCGCCATCATCGGGAAACATTCGTGACCAGTTCCGCCGCTCGCCCGCTCGCCGTCATCATCCTCGCCGCCGGGCAGGGGACGCGGATGAAATCGTCGCTGCACAAGGTGCTGCATCCGGTCGCCGGGCGGCCGATGCTGCTGCACCTGCTGGAAAGCGCGGCAGCGCTGTCGCCGGAGCGGCAGGTCGTCGTCGTCGGCGCGGGCCGGGACCAGGTGGAGCGGGCGGTGGCCGGCACCGGCGTGCGCGTCGCGGTGCAGGATCAGCAGCTGGGCACCGGCCATGCCGTGGCCCAGGCGCATGACGCGCTGGCGGGTTTCGCGGGCGACGTGCTGATCCTCTATGGCGACGTGCCGCTGGTGCGCGCGGAAACGATGCGCGCCATGCTGGACCGCCTCAATCGCGGGGACGAGCCGCGCGCCGTGGTGCTGGGCTTCCGCCCGGATGACGCGGCGGCCTATGGCCGCATCATCGCCGACGGGCAGGGCATCATCGAGAAGATGGTGGAATATAAGGATGCGAGCGAAGCGGAGCGGGCCGTCACCTTGTGCAATAGCGGCCTGATGGCGGTGCGTTCGACCGACCTGTTCGTGCTGCTCGACCGGATCGGCAACGACAATGCGGCCGGCGAATATTATCTGCCCGACATCGTCATGCTGCCCGGCGGCGCGAGCGCGGTGATCGAGACGCAGGCCTGGGAAGTGGCGGGCGTCAACAGCCGGGTCGAACTGGCCGGCGTGGAGGCGCTGTGGCAGGCGCGCCGCCGGGTCGAGGCGATGCGCGAGGGCGTGACGTTGGTCGCGCCCGACACCGTATTCTTCGCGCATGACACGCGGCTGGGCCGCGACGTGGTGGTGGGCCCGCATGTCGTCTTCGGCCCCGGCGTGACGGTGGCGGATGATGTGACGATCCACGCCTTTTCGCATCTGGAGGGCTCTGCGGTGGCGTCGGGGGCGGAGATCGGCCCCTATGCACGGCTGCGGCCGGGGGCGGAGATCGGCGCCAAGGCCAAGGTCGGCAATTTCGTCGAGATCAAGAAGGCGACGCTGGGCGAAGGGGCCAAGGCCAATCACCTGTCCTATATCGGCGACGCCAGCGTGGGCGCGGGCGCCAATATCGGCGCGGGAACGATCACCTGCAATTATGACGGCTTCTTCAAATATCGCACGGAGATCGGCGCGGGGGCCTTCATCGGCTCCAACAGCGCGCTGGTCGCGCCGGCCAGCATCGGCGAAGGCGCGATCGTCGCTGCGGGCAGCGTGGTGACTCGGCCGGTCGAGGCGGATTCGCTGTGCCTGGTGCGCCCCGAACAGGTCGGCAAGGTCGGCTGGGCCGCCCGGTTCCGGGAACGGATGCGCGCGAAGAAAGCGGGGAAATGACGAGCGGCCTCCTGCTTGTGTCTGTACCTGTGCCTGTATCGGGGCAGGCGCCCGGCGCATGATGCGCAGGCTGCTGCTGGCGCTGGGCGTCCTGGCGCTGCTGGGCATCGGCTTTGCCCTGTGGTTGCTGCACAATGCGCGCGCCATGCCGGTCGTGCGCCGGGCGGAGATCGCGCTGCCCTTTCCCGCGGGCGCGTCGCGCCGGCCCGTCACCGTCGCGCTGATGACCGACACGCATTTGTCGGGACCGGACAACAGCCCGCAGCGCTTGGCGCGTATCGCGGGGCAGATCAACGCGCTGCGGCCCGACCTCGTCCTGCTGGGCGGCGACTATATCGGCGATGACAAGGGCGCGGCCATCTATGACGCGCGCGCCAGCATCGCGCCCTTCGCGGCGCTGCGCGCGCCGCTGGGGGTGGTCGCCGTGCTCGGCAATCATGACAGCCGCAGCCGCCAGAATCGCCGGGCGCTCGGCGCGTCGGACTGGCAGGCGGCGTTTGGCGCGATCGGCATCACCCTGCTGCAGGACGGCGCGGTGCGGCGCGGGCCGCTGGCGATCGCGGGGCTGAAGGACATTTATACCCGCAAGCCCGCGATCGCCCGGACGCTGGCGGCGATGCGCGCGGTCGGCGGCGCGCCGATCATCCTGTCGCATGGGCCCGATGTCTTTCCGCGCCTGCCCGACGCGCCGTCGCTGACGCTGGTCGGCCACACCCATTGCGGGCAGATCGCCTTCCCGATCGCCGGCATCGTCTATGTGCCGTCGAAATATGGGACGCGCTATGCCTGCGGCCGCTATACGCAGGGCGCGCGGACGATGATCGTCGCCGCCGGGGTGGGGACCAGCGGCCTGCCCTTCCGCATGCTCGCCCCGCCCGACATCTGGCTGATCACCATCCGCCCGCTGCCGGCGAAATAGTTGCGCGCCGCTGTTGGCGCGCGGGCGCAGAGCCTTTAATGGCTGGAACATCGCCTGGACGCCGATCGCGGCGCACCGGGCGCGGCGGGATATTATCGGGGCTTTTCCTTCATGTGCGGCATTATCGGGATCATCGGCAGGGACGACGTGGCGGAACGGCTGGTCGATGGTCTCAAGCGGCTCGAATATCGGGGCTATGACAGCGCGGGCGTCGCCACCATCCATGACGGCGCGATCGAGCGGCGCCGCGCCGAGGGCAAGCTCAACAATCTGGTGAAGGAACTGGTGGCCGAGCCGCTGCCGGGCAGCACCGGCATCGCTCATACGCGCTGGGCCACCCATGGCGCGCCCACCACCAGCAACGCCCACCCCCATGCCACCGCGCAGGTGGCGCTGGTGCACAATGGCATCATCGAGAATTTCAAGCCGCTGCGCGAGGAGTTGGTCGCGCGCGGCCGCGTGTTCGACAGCCAGACCGACACTGAAGTCGTCGCCCATCTGGTGAGCGAGAAGGTGGAGCAGGGCGCGTCCCCGGTGGAGGCGGTGCGCGACGTGCTGCCGCGCCTGCACGGCGCCTTTGCGCTCGCCATCGCCTTTCGCGCGCATCCCGACCTTCTGATCGGCGCGCGGCTGGGGTCGCCGCTGGTCGTCGGCTATGGCGACGGCGAAACCTTCCTGGGGTCGGACGCGCTGGCGCTCGCGCCGCTGACCCAGCGCATCGCCTATCTGGAGGAAGGCGACTGGGTCGTCATCACCCGCGAAGGCGCGGAGATTTTCGACAAGGACAATGTTCCCGTCGACCGGCCGGTGACGATCTCCGGCGTGTCGGGCGCGATGATCGACAAGGGCAATCATCGCCACTTCATGCAGAAGGAAATCTACGAGCAGCCGGTGGTCGTCGCCCAGACGCTGCGATCCTATCTGCGCCGCATGGAGAACCAGATCGCCATGCCCGACATGGATTTCGATCTGGGCGGGGTGAAGCGCATCACCATCGTCGCGTGCGGCACCAGCTTCTATGCCGGGCTCGTCGCCAAATATTGGATCGAGAAATTCGCCCGCGTGCCCGTCGACATCGATGTGGCGAGCGAGTTCCGCTATCGCGAGCCGGTGCTGGAGCCGGGCGGACTTGCCCTGTTCATCAGCCAGTCGGGCGAAACCGCCGACACGCTGGCCGCGCTGCGCCATGCCCGGGCGGAGGGGCAGATCATCGCGGTGGTCGTCAACGTGCCGACCAGTTCGATGGCGCGCGAGGCGGACCTGCTGCTGCCCACTCATGCCGGGCCGGAAATCGGCGTCGCATCGACCAAGGCCTTCACTTGCCAGCTGGCGGTGCTGGCGGCGCTGGCCGCGAACCTGGCGCGCGCCAAGGGCAAGCTGACGCCGGAGGAGGAGGCGGAAATCGTCTGGCACCTGTCGGAAGCGCCCGCCGCCCTCAACGAGGCGCTGGGCCGCGACGGGCAGATCGAGGCGATGGCGCATCTGATCGCGCCGGCGCGCGACGTCCTCTATCTGGGGCGGGGGCCGGATTATCCGATGGCGCTGGAGGGCGCGCTCAAGCTCAAGGAAATCAGCTATATCCACGCCGAAGGCTATGCCGCGGGCGAAATGAAGCATGGCCCGATCGCGCTGATCGACGACGCCGTCCCGGTGATCGTGATCGCGCCCAGCGGCCCGCTGTTCGAAAAGACGGTCAGCAACATGGCCGAAGTGCAGGCGCGCGGCGGCAAGGTGGTGCTGATTTCCGACGCCGAAGGCATCGCCATCGCGGGCGAAGGCTGCATGGCGACGATCGCAATGCCGCAGGTCCATCCGCTGATCGCGCCCCTGGTCTATGCGGTGCCGGTGCAGCTGCTCGCCTATCATGTCGCGGTGGCCAAGGGCACGGACGTCGACCAGCCCCGCAACCTCGCCAAGTCGGTGACGGTGGAGTGAGCGAGGATCTGTTCGCGCCGCCCGAAGACAGCCGCGCGGCGCGGCCGGAGATGCTGACGGTCAGCTTCGCGCATTGGGAAGGGCCGCTGGACCTGCTGCTGACGCTGGCGCGCAGCCAGAAGGTCGATCTGCGCGAAATTTCCATCCTCGCGCTCACGCAGCAATATCTGGCCTTCATCGAAGGGGCGCGGCAGCTCAAGCTGGAACTCGCCGCCGATTATCTGGTGATGGCGGCCTGGCTCGCCTATCTCAAATCCGCGTTGCTGCTGCCCCGCGCCGAGCAGCCGGACCCCAGCCCCGAGGAACTGGCGCTGCGCCTGCAATTGCGGCTGCAGCGGCTTCACGCCATGCGTGACGCGGCGGCGCGGCTGATGGCGCGCGACCGCATCGGCCGCGACGTGTTCCGCCGCCGCCGCCCCGAAGGATTGCGGCTGGTGAAGAAGGCGCAGTGGCGGGCGAGCCTCTATGACCTCATACAGGCCTATGGCCAGATCCGCGCGCGCACCCAGCCGGTGGTCCACACCATCGCCGTGCGCCCGGTGATGACGCTGGACGAAGCGATCCAGCGCGTCGGCGCGCTGGTGGGCGCGGCGCTGGACTGGACGCGGCTCGAATCCTTCCTGCCCGACCATCTCGATGCGCTCAAGGCCCGGTCGGCCCTGGCGAGCAGCTTCGTCGCGGCGCTGGAACTGGCGCGGCAGGGGCGGCTCGACATCCAGCAGGACGGGATATTCCAGCCCATCTACCTGCGCGCCGCGGCGCCGGGAAGGGTGCAGGCATGACCGCGGAGCCCGACGATTATCTGCGCGCGGTCGAAGCCGCCCTGTTCGTCGCCGAAGCGCCGATGACGCCGGGAGAGCTGAAGCTGCATGTCGGCGAAGGCGACATTGCCGGCGCGCTGGCGACCCTTGCCGACGCTTATGCCGGACGCGGCGTCAACCTGGTCGAGCGGGGTGGGCGCTGGCATTTCCAGACCGCGCCTGACCTCGCCCATATCCTGCGCCGAGAAAAGGACGAGCCGCGCAAATTGTCGCGCGCGGCGATGGAGACGCTCGCGATCATCGCCTATCATGAGCCGGTCAGCCGCGCCGAGATCGAGGCGATCCGCGGCGTTCAGGTCGCCAAGGGCACGCTGGACGTGCTGATGGAGGCGGGCTGGGTGCGGCCGGCGGGACGCCGCGAAGTGCCGGGTCGGCCGCTGATATACGCGACCAGCGTAGAATTCCTGTCACATTTCGGCCTTAGCAGCCGCCGTGACCTGCCGGGGATAGAGGATTTGCGCGCCGCCGGGCTGCTCGATCCGGTCGATCTGGCGCTGGAGGGTCTGGGCGGCCAATCCGTTCTGGAAAATGACGAGGAAGAGGCCTAGATAGGCCCTCTGCTAGGAGTAAATATTATGGGTTCCTTCTCGCTGATGCACTGGGTGATCGTGCTCCTGGTCGTCATGCTGCTGTTTGGCGGCGGTCGCATTTCGGGCCTGATGGGCGACGTGGCCAAGGGCATCAAGAGCTTCAAGAAGGGCATGGCCGACGACGAGGATGATGCCTCCGCCGCCAAGCCCGCGACCCGCATCGAGGGCCATCGCGTGCCCGAACAGGACGCGCCCAGCGCGACCACGGAAGAAAAGACCAAGGCCTGATCCTTCAACCTCCGGGCCGGTAGTCGCGCATGTTTGGCATCGATTCGACCGAATTTCTAGTGATCGTGATCATTGCGGTGATCGTGATCGGTCCGAAGGACCTGCCGCGCGCGCTCTACAAGGTGGGGCAGATCGTGGGCAAGGCGCAGGGCATGGCCCGCCATTTCCGCACCGGCATCGACGCCATGGTGCGTGAAGTGGAGCTGGAAGAGCTGGAAAAGAAATGGGCGGCTCAGAATAAGCGCATCATGGAAGATCATCCGCCCGCGCCGGCCACCGACGCGCTGCCCCCGCCCGACGATGTCACCCCGGTGGCCGATGCCGCCAGCGGCTCCGACAGCGTCGAAGCGGACGCGCCCGCCGCGTCCGAAAAGCCGCCCTATGTCGCCGAGCCCGCCAAGCCCGCGCCCAAGCCGGCCTTCGTCGCCGAATCGCGGCCCGCACCTGCTCCTGCACCCGCACCCGTAGCATCGCCCGCCACCGACAGCCCGCCCTATGTAGCGCAGGCGCCCGCCGCGCCCGAAGGCGTCGCCGAAGCCCGCAAGGGTGACGCTGCGGCATGATCAACGACATTGACGACAGCAAGGCGCCCCTGCTCGACCATCTGATCGAGCTGCGCAGCCGCCTGCTCAAATGCGTCTATGCGCTGGTGATCACCGGCGCGCTCTGCTTCTATTTTTCCGAACAGCTCTTCGCCATCCTGGTCCATCCGCTCAAGGAAGCCTTTGGCGACGGCGGCGGCCGGCTGGTCTATACCAAGCTGTATGAAGCCTTTTTCGTGCAGGTGAAGATCGCCTTTTTCGGCGCCTTCTGCCTGTCTTTCCCGATCATCGCCAACCAGCTCTGGGCCTTTGTCGCGCCGGGGCTCTATGCGCGGGAGAAGAAGGCGCTGCTGCCCTTCATCCTGGCGACGCCCTTCCTCTTCGCCATGGGCGCCAGCCTCGCCTATTTCGTGGTGATGCCCACCGCCTTCCACTTCTTCCTGGAATTTCAGGGCGACAGCAGCGGCCTGTCGGTCGAGGCGCTGCCCAGCGCCGACGCCTATCTGGGCCTTGTCATGCAGTTCATCCTCGCCTTCGGCATCAGCTTCCTGATGCCGGTGCTGCTGATGCTGCTCAACCGCGCGGGCTTCGTGACGCGGGCGCAGCTGATCGGCCTGCGCCGCTACATGATCGTCGCCGCCTTCGTCCTGGCCGCGGTTCTGACCCCGCCCGACGTCGTGTCGCAGCTGATGCTCGCCATCCCGCTGCTGCTGCTCTACGAAGTCACGATCATCGCCATCTGGTTCACCGACCGCAACAAGAGCGACGTCGAGGACGCGGAAGAAGCCGCCGCCTGACCGGCGGCAGGGGCAGCGCCTCGACTTCCCGACGTCATACCCTGCGAAACGGATAGGGCGCGGCGGTGCGCTCATAGCTGTGGAGGTCGAGCGCGCGCGTGAGCGGGGGCAGCGCCCGGTCGGGGCAGGCCCGCCGTTCGCAGAGCGGACAGCTGGGGCCCACGCCGGTCGCCTCGCCGCGCTCGGCATCCAGGCCATCGGCATGGACGATGCGGGCGGCATGTTTCGCTTCGCAGCCCAGCGCGATCACGGACCGCCCGCGCGCCTGCGTCGCGCCGCGCGGCAGGCCGATGGCCAGCGTGACGAAGCGCTTGCCCTCCACCGTCTCGATCAGCTGGCTCGCGACCGTCCCGGACGCAGGCGCGCCATGCGCATCCCAGCGCGGACAGGTGCCGCCATAGCGGGCGAAAGGCCACGCCTCGCCATCGAAGCGCTTGGCGATCTGCCCCGCCCGGTCGATTTTCGCCATGAAGAAGGGCACGCCGCGCGCGCCGGTGCGGTTGAGGCTGGTGAGCCGATGCGCCAGCTGCTCGATCGAGACGCCGAACCGGTCGCACAGCAAGGGCAGGTCGTGCCGGCTCTGCTCGGCCGCCTGGCGGAACCGGTCATAGGGCATGACCAGCGCGGCGGCGGCATAGTTGGTGAGCGCGATCGTCGCGAGCCTGCGGCTATCCTCGTCGGGCGGCGCGGCGCGCGCGACCTGGGCGGCGATCGCATCGGCCAGGTCCTGCGCGACCAGATGCCAGGCGATGGCGAACAGCCGCCCGGACGCCGGCAGCCGCTCGCTCAGCATCAGGCGGCGGCGATGCATGTCATAATGGCGCAGCCGCCCGGCGATGAGGTCGCCGCGCACGATCTGCACGCTCATGCCATGCCGGTCCTTCAGCCGCGTGCGCAGCGCCGCCTGCGACAGAGCGGGGTCTTCCGGTAAGTCCGCCGCGATCGATTCGGCGCCGGCGTCGATCTCGGCGAAATAGTTGCCCGCGCGCGCGATCATCTCGCGCAGCCAGTCGACCGGCGCGACCAGCGGGGGGCGTTCTGCGCCCGCCAGCGTCGCGCCCGGCACGCGGCGCAGGTCGCTCAGCGCGCGATAGAAGCGCGCCACCGCTTCGGTGACGCCGGGGTAGTTTTCCGCAACCTCCAGCACCTCGTCGCGCGTGACGCCAATGTCGCGCACCAGCGCGTCGGACAGAATCTCCCCTAATTCGCGCGGCCCGCCCTCGGCCGCCGGGGCGGTGAAGTCGCGAATGTCGATGTCATAGGTATTGGCCAGCCGCAGCAGCATCTGCGCCGTCAACGGCCGCTGATTGCGCTCGAGATGATTGAGATAGCTCGGCGATATGCCCAGCTCCTCCGCCATCTGCGTCTGGTTCAGCCCCAGTTCGCGGCGCAGCACCCGCAGCTTGGGGCCCAGATAGAGTTTGCGATCCGCCGGTTCAGCCATATGGACAGAATGTCATAGAATGACAAAATGGCAAAGCAGGATCGTGACACGCCGCCACTCATCGGCCTGTAAATGACAGGCACGCCTGTCTATTTCGCTGTCCATGGCCCGATGACGGGCGCAGCCACGAAGGATGAGGACATGCAGAGCCAGACGATCGAACCGACCAACGGCCATCCCGAACCCGCGCGGTCGCGTGCGGTGTTCAGCCAGGAGGATTTCAGCCTGATCCGCACCGCCATCGCGCATTATCTGCGCGAGGTGCAGGATCAGCCGGACTCGGTCAAATATGCCAATCTCTATCACCGCCTCGGCCGCGTGGCCTGACAGCGCGGATGTAGGGAGGGGAACGGGCGCGGCGCGCAACCGGCTGCGCCCGCATCATGATCAGAAGAGCTGGGTCAGCCCGTAGAACAGCGCGCCGATCACGGCCGCGGCGGGCAGGGTGACGACCCAGGCGATGACGATCCGCGAGGCCACGTTCCAGCGCACCGCCGACAATCGCCGCGACGCGCCCACGCCCACGATCGCCCCGGTAATGGTGTGCGTGGTCGACACCGGCACGCCCAGATGCGTCGCCATGAACAAGGTGATCGCCCCACCCGTTTCCGCGCAAAAGCCCTGGGCCGGGGTCAGCCGCGTGATCTTCGATCCCATGGTGTGGACGATCTTCCACCCGCCCAGCAACGTGCCCAGCCCCATCGCCGCCTGGCAGCTGATCACCACCCAGAAGGGCACATGGAATGTGCCGCCCAGCATCCCCTGCGAATAGAGCAGGACGGCGATGATCCCCATCGTTTTCTGCGCGTCATTGCCGCCATGTCCCAGCGAATAAAGCGAGGCGGACACCAGCTGCAGCTTGCGGAACACCCGGTCCGCCCCCTGCGGCGTGAAGCGGCGGAAGATCCAGCTGATGAGCAGCACCAGCATCAGCGCCAGGAACAGCCCGACGGCAGGCGACAGGACGATGGCGATGCTGGTCTTGAACACGCCGCTCCACACCACGGCGGACAGCCCCGCCTTGGACAAGCCCGCGCCCAGCAGCCCGCCGATCAGGGCGTGGCTGGACGAGGATGGGATGCCCAGCCCCCAGGTGATGAGGTTCCAGGCTATCGCCCCCATCAGCGCGCCGAAGATCAGCTGCGGGTCGATGATGCTGGCGTCGACGATCCCCTTGCCCACCGTGGTCGCGACATGCAGGCCGAAGAAGAGGAAGGCGATGAAGTTGAAGAAGGCGGCCCAGGCGACCGCATAGTGCGGCTTGAGGACGCGAGTCGACACGATCGTCGCGATCGAGTTGGCGGCGTCGTGCAGCCCGTTCAGGAAATCGAACAGCAGGGCGACGCCGATCAGCGCGATCAGCAGGGGCAGGGCGATGGGTTCCATGATGGTCGGTTCAGGCGTGGTCGATGACCAGGCCCGAAATCTCATTGGCGACATCCTCGAACCGGTCGGTGACCTTTTCCAGATGGCTGTAGATTTCCCGGCCGACGATGAAGTCCATGGGGTTGCCCTCCCGCGCGGCGACGTAGAGCGCCTTCAGCCCGTCCTCATGCAGCAGGTCGGCATGGCCCTCCAGCTTCACCAGCCGCTCGGTCAGGTCGTGCAGCCGCGCGGCGTTGAGGTTGAGCGATCGCAGCAGCGGCATCGCTTCCTGCGTGATGCGCGCGCATTCGACGATCAGCGCGCTCATATCCTGCATCTGCGGCGGAAATGTCGTGACTTCGTAGAGCGCCACCGCCTTGGCGGTCTGGTTCATCTGGTCGATCGCATCGTCCATCACGCCGATCAGGTCGGTAATGGCGCTGCGGTCGAACGGAGTGACGAAGATGCGGCGCACATCCTGCAACACGTCGCGGATGATGTCGTCGGCGGCATGTTCCTGGTCGGAAATGGTGCGGATCTGGTCGGCCATGCCCGGCCCGCCCTGCATCAGCCGCGCCAGCGCGTCGGCGCCCGCCCCCAGCGTTGCGGCATGATCCTCAAATTGGTCGAAGAAGCGGCCCTGTTTTGGCATCAGCGCATGAAACCAGCGCAATAATCCTGTCCTTTCATTCTGCCGGTCGCGCAGCGCGAGCAGCATGCGGAAGAACCAGCCGGGATCGGCCGGTGGCTCGCGGAAGCGAGCGATGATGTCTTGAAGGTCGGGCTCGTCCACCGCCTGTGCAGCGTCGGCGAGCGAGAACCAGCGCAGTTCGCGCTGCCCCTGTTCGGGCCATTGGGTCAGATGGCGTGTGACGGCGAGCGGAAACACCTCCACCATCGCCTCGCGCGATCTGCCCTTGCGGCGGCGCTTGTCATATCGGTAGCGGCCGATGGGCGCGGGACAGGCGATGCCCTGGATCCCCGCTTCCTCATAGGCTTCCAGTTCGGCGGCGCGATGGCCCGCCAGCCCCTTGATGCGATTGCCCTTGGGAATGACCCAGCGCCGCGTGTCGCGCGACGTGATGAGCAATATCTGCATCGATCCGTCGGCGGCGGTGGTATAGGGCAGGGCGGCGATCTGGCGCATCGCGCGCGTGTAACAGAAACGTCACATCGCGCAATCACCTGGATCAGGGCCGGGTGCGCGCCCGGCCCTGATCGGCGTTGTTACAGCGAGAAGCGCGCCGTCACGCGGATGTCGCGGCCGGCGAGCGGCGCATAGTCCTTCAGGAAGCTCGCATGGCGGCGCGCTTCGACGTCGAAGATGTTGTTCGCCGACAGCATCAACGTGGTGCGGTCATTGCCGGGCAGCGGCTTGAACGAGATCGACGCATTGACCATCGTGAAGCCGTCGGTCGGCGTTTCGAACTCGGTCACGCGATCCTGCTCGAACACATGCTCGACTTCGGCGCGGGCCGACAGGCGGTCGCCCTGCGCTTCCAGCCCGCCCAGCAGGCGCAGCGGGGGAATGCGCGGCGCCGGGCCGCTGCCCTTGATGGTCGCATGGACATAATCGGCGACGCCATCCACATTGATGGCGTAGGCACCCAGCTGCGCCAGCTTGACCGACGCCTCGGCCTCGAAGCCATAATAGCGCGCATCGGCCTGGTTGAAGGCGTAGCAGGGGAATTCCAGCTCCTCGCCGCCATTGACCGCCTGACAGGCGCTGTCTTCTGCCACGCTTTCGTAGATATAGCCATCGAACCAGTTATGATAGGCCGACAGGTTGATGGTGTAGCCATCGCCCGCGCCGCGCAGCGTGCCTTCCACGCCCCAGCTCTTTTCCTTGCCGAAGCCGGGATTGCCCAGTTCGAACGCCTGCGTGCCGGCATGATTGCCGCGGGCGAACAATTCCTCGGCCGACGGCGCGCGCTCGCTGCGCGACAGGTTCAGGCCCACGCGCCAGCCGGGCATGATCGCCTGGCTGATGCCGATCGACCCCGACAGCGCGTCGAAGCTGCGCTGGCGCCCGTCGAAGAACAAGGCTTCGTCGGCATCGGCGCTGACGCTGGTATGTTCGAACCGCGCGCCGCCTTCCAGGCGAGTGTTGCCCAAGTCCACCGACTGCAGCGTGAAGACGCCGATCTGGTTGGTTTCGTTCTTCGGCAGGAACTTCTCCTCACCGATCACCTGGAACCGGCGGGTGAAGAATTGCGCGCCGAACGCGCCGTCCCAGCCGCCGCGCTTGGCCTGGACGAACTCCAGCCGGCTTTCCATCGACTGATTGTAGAAAGTCGTGCCGACTTCGCCCGTATCCTCGATTTCCTGATGCTGGTAATCGGCATAGCCCGCGCGCAGGCGGATGCTGTCGAGGAAGCCGCCATTGACCGCGACTTCGCCGCGCAGGTCGACGCGGTCCTGCTTCATGCGCAGCCGCACCTCTTCCGCCTCGCCCTCGGGATCGAGCGCGTAGCGGACGGGGACGCCGTAGAAATTGTCGGTGTGGCTGAAGGAGACGCCCAGATTGCCGCCCTCGTCGATATAGGCCGCGCCGCCCGCGACTTCCCACATGCGCCCGGCGCTGTTGGGCAGCTTGCCTTTCAGATCGGCCAGTTCCTCGATCTCGCTGTCGCCGCTCGCCGCCGCCTGCGCGCGCAGCGCCGGGGTCAGGATATAGCTGCCGGTGTCGAGATCGCCGGTCTTGCTGTAGGTGCCGTCCAGATGGACGACGAACTTGTCGGCCAGCGGCACTTCGATCTCGCCCGCGCCGGTCCGTTCATTGGCGGCGCTGCCATAGGTGCCGAGCACGTCGATATGGACTGGCTCGTCGGGCACGCGGCGCGGGATGCGGCTGTCGATCACATTGACGACGCCGCCGATCGCGGACGACCCGTAGAGCAGGGCCGACGGGCCGCGCAGGATTTCGATGCGGTCGGCGGTCAGCGGGTTGATCGCGACGGCATGGTCGACCGACGTGTTGGACACGTCGAAGCTGCCGATGCCGTCGGTCAGGATGCGCACGCGCTCGCCCTGGAAGCCGCGCAGGATCGGGCGCGACGCACTGGGGCCAAAGGAGGTCGCCGACACGCCGGGCTGGCGCGCCAGCGTTTCGCCGATGCTGGGGCGCAATTCGCGCGTCAGCTTCTCGCCGGTCAGCACGCTGGTGCCCGACAGGATGTCGCCCTGGCGGCGCGGGATCAGCGCGGTAACGACGATGTCGGCCCGCTGGTCATGATAGGTGTCGCTCTGCGCCGCATCATCGGCGGGAACGGACTGGGCAAGGCCGGGAACGGAAAGGCACAGCAGCGGCAGGGCGCAGCCGGCGCGCAGCATCATGATGCGGGACATGAAGGATCAACCCCTTGATTATGGTCTGAAGCCGCCCCTGTATCCGCGATGTTACATCGTATCAAGTGCATTCGTCGCAAATTTGTTGCTGGTGCAACAAAAGCGGCCCGCCGTTACAGAAACAGAAATTCCGCCAATGCGTCGACCGCCGGCTTGCGCGCGGCGTCGGCCCCGACCGCCTGGCGAATCTCGATCGCGGGCAGCGGCATGTCCAGCGCCAGCCGGCGAATGCCGCTCATCCGGCCCAGATCGCGCGCCAGCGGGCCGAAGGCGGCGAAGCACCCCGCGCCGTCGCGCAGCGCGGCCATGATCTCGAACATATTGTCGCTTTCCAGCGCCGGCGCGTCGAAGGGCAGGCGCGCGCGGGCCAGCGCGGCGTCGACGATCTGGCGCATGCCGTTATGCGGCTCCATCGCCAGCAGCGGCGTCGCCGCGATGTCATCGCGCCCGACCATCGCCGCCCGCGCCAGGCGATGGCCGCTGCCGGCGTAAAGGTTGAGCGGCTCCGACCAGCCATAGCGGGACGGCGGCTCGGCGGGCTCCTCCAGCGCGTAGAAATAGGCGATGTCCGCCCGTCCGCGCGCCAGCGCCGTCGCCGCATCGCGGGCGCTGTGGACATGCAGGTCGATGCTGATGGCGATATCGTCATTGGCCGCCTCGAACGCGGCGAGCGCATCCTGGAAATGGCCGAAGATCGGCGCAGGCGCGGCCAGGATGATCCCCTCGCGCGGCGGTTCGGCGGGCGGAGGCGGCGCAGGCGCGTCGGGCGCTTCGGCGGCCACCGCGCCGGCCGGGGAGGGCGTGTCGCTGCCCAACTGCATCATCGCCTGCGCGGTCTTGCGACCCGCCGGCGTCAGCCGCGCCGCCCCGGCCGGATCGTCGAACAGCCGATAGCCCAGCCGCATTTCCAGCGCCGCGATCCCGTCCAGCACCTCGCCCAGGTCCAGCCCCAGATCCTGCGCGCACCGCGCCGCGCTGCCGGCCGCCACCATCTGCGCGAATATGTCCAACTGGCGCAGGGATGGGCTGCTCATGGCGCGGTGATAGAGGAAATGGCGACCGGGGGTAAGGGCGATCTTCAGCCGCCCGATGCAATCCTGGTTGACGAATCCCCCGCGATGATGGCAGGGCGCTCCTCTGCCGGGCGGGTATAGCTCAATGGTAGAGCACTAGCCTTCCAAGCTTGTGATGCGGGTTCGATCCCCGCTACCCGCTCCAGCGTTAACATACATCGACGCGTGCAGATTCTGGCCGGTGGCCAGTGCGAGCATATTCGCTACGCGGCCGGTGCATTCTACCTCCACGCCGCGGCGTTCTTCGGCCGGATAGATCGTGACGCTGCCGATCAAGGCGCGCAGCTTTGGAATGGCCTCCAGTTGGGCATGGCCGTCGTTGTCGAGCGCCTTCGTCAGCTCCGCAATCTGGGCGCGGTATTCGTCGGCTATGCCTGGATGTAGCGTGATGACCGGGAAGGCTTCCAGGTCGTTCAGTTCCTGGGCGATGACGTCGCGGTCGTTTCGAGCTTTCGAGCGGATGGCGCGGATCTCGACGAATTCGTCGCCGCCGTCGGCGATCGCGTTGACCAAGCGCTCTACCTTCGCGGCCGCGTCGCGGTGCCGGCGTTCCAGCTTGGTGCGTTGCTGGCTGACCTGTTGCGACCGGCGACGGCGGCTTTCGTGAAATTCCCTGACATCGGCCGAGACAACGTTCGGGTGCAGCATGTCGTCGCGCAGCGCGTCTAGAACCTTTCGTATTATAGACATGCGTCTTGACCCTCCGATTGTTCGTGCAGCCGCCGCCATCTCGATGCTTGCCGCAGGCCCACTGGCCGCGGCCGATGACGATCCAGCTACCGCCGCAGATGCCGCAGCGCCCGATTCCTGACAGCAGCCTTTTGGGGCGGCGGGCTGTTTCGGGGCGATCCGTGCTGTAGGCGTTGCGCAGATGCTGCACGCAATCCCATGTCGCATCATCGATGATGCGAAGGGCTGGTGCGTCGGCATCAATCCGTTCCTCTTCCGCATTGGGTCTGATCCTTTCCTTTCGGGTTCGTGGGTTCGGCGACCTTGCTGGTTCGTTCGTGGACGATCTTGCCGATGTAGATCCGGTTCTGAAGGATGCCGTTCTTGCGCTTGCGGTCGCCGGTGATCCTCGATCCCAAGGATTGGGAGACATGGCTGCATGCGTCACTGGCGGAGCTATACCAGGTCGACCGGCCCTATGCTGCCGATCGAGCGCACGGATCGGCCCTGGTGTCGAAAGGCCGACGGGCCGCGGCTCCTCTAGAAGTCGATCTGCCGGCGTTCCATCTCGCACCAAGTCATCGCTCCCCGGTAATGGACCGTGGAACCGATCAGCGATCATTAACAACATCTTCAACTTAAAAGAATGTTGCTGGTAGATTTCATTTTGATACGTTGATTCTCGCCGAGAGAATCAGGAGCAAATCATGAAGTTGAAGAAATTCTTGACTATCGCAGCTCTGTTGGCTGCTCCCTGTTTGGCCGCGACAACCGTCTCGGCAGCAGAGTGGGACGAAGAAACGGAAGCTCTGTACCTGTCCTGTGTGGCGAAATATGTAGAATATGGCATGGGCACTCAGAGCCAGGCCGAGCAACATTGCTACGCTCTTTATTATGGCAGTGAGGTTTCTGGCGACGGCGATCCGAATGAAGTTGATCTGCCGCCCGTTCCCGGAAACTCATGCTACGGCAACTGCGCCTTCAACTGATCGGCCAAATTTCAACATGGCAGCGCCGCAGCAGTGTTGGCGCTGCCTTTTCTATTCCGAATACCGCGCAGTCGCGCGTTTCTCAGGGCGCCACCTTATAACTACGGCTCGCCTAGATGGCTGCCCGGATCGATCTCAAGCGCTCTTACTGCGAGCGCCGTCCGCCGCTCGATCGGTCGTTCGCCGCGCTCCATGAGGCCGATGAAAGTGGGCGACATGTCGAGCTCCGCCGCCATGCGCGCCTGTGTCCAGCCCAGGCGCTTGCGCGCCGCCCTGAACTCACTGCCTTGCATCGTCATCGCCTCGCCCTATGATAAGCCCCGGCCCCCCGTCCCGCGTCTCATGGCGGTTCTCAATTCCTGCCGACACATCATCAAAAATTTAGTCACGGCGCTTCGGGAAGAGAAAATCGCAACTGAGCTATTTTTTATGCAGCGGCGACTGCCTGCTCCGCTCCATGTCGATCATCGGTCATGCGCTTTGTTCGCGCAACGTTCATGAGTCGGTCAAGCGGCTTCGGTTTACGCGAGACATCTAAGCTATTGGAATAGTTCGGCCCGTTTGTGTGCCGTTTTACAGAAGATGTGGCGGAAAAGCTGGCTTCTGCAGAGCTTGGAAGGCTAGTGAGGTCAACCTTCAATTATTTATCCGACCCGCCGACGCCGTCGTCGCCATCTTGCAGGGGTTGCGCAGGCGGGAGACCTTTCCTTTCTTCCTGTTTCGTCTCAGCTATTTCTCTGATCCGATCGAGCCGCTGCTGGCGTTTGTGCCGAGCGATATACCATTCCTCGAAAAGCATCTCGACGAGGTCGATCAACACTTGCGCATCATCTGGATCGACATCGACAATGAGGTCGATGTCTTTTTCCATGTGGGCTCCTATATTGCCAATGCTACGTACACGGTCGATGGCCTCAACACTTTCTTCGGTGACTCCGCTGGGCGCTTTTCCATCATTTACAAGAGCGTTCAGTGCCTTGATAGTGCAGGCATATGCAGTCGTCGAGTAAGCGGTCTGCAGGGGCTTACCGTCCAATTCGATGTCGGTGTGATCAGACTGCTTGCTTCCCTCCGTGATCACTTAGGAGAAACTGCAGAACGGGCATATCCATCGTTCCATTTACAAAACCCTGCACCGGTTAAGACATATATCGAACCTACGTGTCGTTGGGTGCTCGCAAAATCAAGAAGGCAAAGCCTACAGCTGTTCTTGATTGCGGTATAGTGCGGCAGAGCCATTCAGTAAGGCAGGGCAGGGGGCTATCGGCGACACTTCGCCAACATGTATGTTATCGACAGACCCCCGCTACCCGCTCCAGCCTCTCTCCTGTGCGCAGGGCGCCACGGTCCTCAGGCGAAGTTGCGCCGCTTACAGAAGGTCGAGGGCGGCCTGAGGCGTCGCGACGTCGGCCAGCGTCACCATCTGGCATTTCGCTCCGAACAGCTTCTTGCAGGCGTCATCGACGGGCCCCGTTTCGCCCAGGGGGAACACCGCATCGTCGATCATCATATAGTCGTAGCCCTGGGTTTCGCCCACGACCATCAGCACGGCCCTGGCATCGCGGCATTTCTGCTTGATGCGATCCAGCCGCTTCGTCAGCATCGCGCCGATCTTGACGATGTTGCCCGGCACGTCATGCACGCGCCCACCCTTGCCGGCGCCGAAGCGATGCCAGTTATAATGGGCGAGAATATAGCCGTTCGCCTCGTCGACCGTGTAATAGCCGAAGGTGGTGTCGAGATAGTGGTTGAGGCCCCGCATGGCCGGGTCGGTCGCCAGCTGATCCACCTTGGCGTAGGTCGACCGTTCGAACCGAATGCCTTTGCCCAGCTGCGCGTCCTGGTAATTTTCGGTCTTGATGCAGGCGGTATGGCCTGGCGTAAGATCGATGGTGTCGCTTTCCAGCATGCGCGCCACAGCCTGGGGCGGGAAAAAGCCGCTGTCGAACGCCAGCGACTCCTGCTGGATCCCCAGTTGCCTGATCAATTCGGTCTTGGTGAAGCAGCGAAAGCCCGCAGAGACGATCGCCAGTTCGCCGCTCGCGACCATATCGCGCAGCTCCGTTTGAGCCAGGGTATCGGTGTCTGCGATGGTCATGCGGACGCCAAGGTGGTGCAATTGGCCAGCGCCTCGGCATTCCAGTAGATTTCAGCGGCGCGCGCGATCGCTGCGGCGCCGGCGGGCGTCGCCGTCGCCATTGCGTCCAGGGCCTGCGACGCCTTGGACAGGTCGCCCGACAGGATGCCGGGGTTGAAGGCCGGTATCATCATTTTCAACTGATGAACGGCGCCGGGATCCACGGACGCCAGGATGCTGGGCAGCTTGGACCAATCGCCATCCTGCTTTAACTCTGTTGGCGCGGAGTGATCCAGGCTGAGGCCGCATTCGGTGCCAAGCCAATCCAGCACGTCATGATTGCCGTGCAGAACCCATGCGGCAGCCTCGGGCGTCAGTTGCGGCCTGTGGCCGACCATGCCATCCTCGTTCATGGTGGTGAAGAAATCGATGAGCCGAGACGTGTCCGGCGTCCAGCGATTGTCATGGTCGGCGTGGAAGCGCCGCCGGAAATCCTGCATGACCACCATCTGTTCAGCCGACAGCGACGTGTTTTCATCGATATGATCCAGCTTGATGGCAGCGTTGCCCGTCAGCTGTTTCACAATCGCCTCGAAATCGGCGACGGCATTATTGCCCACCAGGGCCGTTCGATCGAACAGGCGCACGGTGACGGAATCGATGAGCGGGCTTTCGCGCCATTTCCCCACGAATTCGTGAAGGGGGCGGCGATAGGTGTCAGGCCGGCGAAAACGAAAGCTCGCCTTCACCGATTGCTGCGCCAGGGAAAGATACATGGACAGGGGGTGCCGCACATAGGCAATCGTGTCGATGCTTTCGATATCGTCCGAGATCATCTCCAGGATCTGCACGATCTCGGCGGGCTCCATGGTGAGGAACGCCTCGGACGAGATGAACACATAGTCGGCGTGCTCGGCGCTCGACCGGAGCCGCTTGACCACTTGCCCCGCCCAACGGCGCTGATGCTCGTCATTGCCCCGCGTCGCCTTGCCCAGCAGCGTCCCGAAATTATAGTTGCCGCTGGTGCGGTGGTGCGCATCATAGGCGATGCCGATCTTCGCCAAGTCCTCGCGTGCATCGAACAATGCCGCCTGGATTGCTGAACTGCCGCACTTGCCGTCACCGATATGCACGACGAACTTGGTCAAAACGCAACTCCCTATCGAAACATATCTGCCATAAGCAGCGCGAAGCGAAAATGCCAGTCAGAGGAACTTTTGCATCGCCCGTCCCTGTCTGGACAGTGCAGCCCGGCGCAAATGGTTGCAGAGCCCGAGGAGAAACCGAAAAGTGACGTCGGTTCGCTCGCCTTGGATCTGGTCGATCTCGGTCACGCTGCCTGACGGAACGGACTCACCCCCCGCCACACCGCGCCAGTCGGGCGAGCATGTCGTCATGGGCGGCCTGGGTTTCGGCTGCGGCGTCCGCTTCGTTTCTGTGGATATTGTGGTGCAGGGCGCCCATCATCATGCTGGAATAGATCGCCGCGCCCAGGTCGAGCGCGTCGCCGCGCAGGCTGGTGGCGTCGGCGATGGCGAACTGGCTGCTGCGCCCGCGCAGATAGCGCAGGGCGAGGGCCAGGCCCGGCTGGGCGCGGCCGCGCGCCACCGCCAGCATCAGCTCGTCGATCGCGACGACGCGGTTTCGCGCCGGCACGCTTCCAGTCGGGGCGGTGGGCGTGCCGGGATGGGCGGGGTTGGGGGACAGGCCGGTCAGGATATGATAAGTCTCGTTATAGGCCAGGCGCAGCAAATCGTCGGCGCGCTTGAAGCGGTGGGATACGGTGCCCAGCGTCAGGCCCGCCCGCTCCGCCACCGCGCGATGGGTGATCGCGCCGATGCCGCCCATCGCCAGCAGGTCCGCGGCGGCGCGGCCGATCTCCCCGATCAGCGCCTCGCTGCGGTCCGCCACCACGGTCGCTTCGATCGCCTGCCGCTTGAGCATGGCGCGCCAGGGGGCGGGGGGCAGCGGCGCGCCGCTGATGCAGGCGGCCAGGCCGCGTGTCATTTCATCGAGGCACGCGCGGTCGCCCGGCCGGTTCCACGGCATCAGATGCATGCACAGCTCGCCATCGAAGAAGGCGTGGCACAGGGGCGCCGCGGCCTCGATCGCGAGGCGGCGGCAGAGGCGCAGCCAAAAGCCGCGCCATAGCGCGACCCACTCGGCCCAGAGCGTTGCGAAATCGGCGCGCCTGGCCGCGAGCAGGTGGGTTTCGCGCCAGGCGAGCGCCAGCGCCCGGTCCGGCCCGCACAGATCGTCGATCAGCGACGCCATGATCGGCCCGATCGCCGCGTCCCCGCGCCCGGCATCCAGCGGAAGCGCCGCGATCCGCGCTTCCTGTGCGGCGCACCATGACCGCGCCTGCGCCAGAGCGGCGCGCGACGCCGCGTCATACAAATGTTCAGCATCACCGAAATGATAATAGATGGCCGAGGCGCTGGTGCCGGCCCTGGCGCCGATGGTCCGGGCCGACAATTCGCTCGTCCCATTCTGTGTCCAGCCGGACAGAACCGCCTGAATGAGCCTGTTTTTCCGGTCCTCTCCGTCCGCCATGGCGGTTTTCGGGGCAGGCATGTCGTCTTTGTCGTTGGTCATGGCGTCCCCAATCTACCAGAGATGGAGGGAAGGCCAATCCCTGCCAGAATATTAAAACCATCATCAAACTGTCACCCCGGCTACATACAAGCGTTCTAACCGCCCCTCGACTCAACAGCATTACGGGGGATTTTCATGTCGACTCACTGCCAAGGCTCCATGTCCGGTCGCGTCACCATCTTCGCAGGCGCAGCGCTGCTGGCGCTCGCCACGGCCAGCGCCGTCCACGCGCAGGAGGCCGCGATCCCGGCCGCCGAGGATGCGGGCGATGAGAACGAGATCATCGTCACCGGCTCCATTTCCGAATCGCAGGCCGCCTCGATCGAGCTCAAGCGCAAGGCCGACAATCTGGTCGACATCATCGCCGCCGACGCGGTGGGCCGCTTCGCCGACCAGAACAGCGCCGCCGCCCTGTCGCGCCTGCCGGCCGTCGCGGTGCAGCGCGACCAGGGCCAAGAACGCTATATCCAGGTGCGCGGCGCGCCCAATCGCTGGACCTCGGTCAGCATCGACGGCATCCCGATGATCGGCGTCGATGAAGGCGGCACCACGCGCGCCTATCGCTTCGACGCGGTGCCGGCGGTGCTGCTGAGCGCGATGGCGGTGAACAAGTCGCTGACGTCCGACCTTCAGGCCGAAGCCATCGTCGCCAATATCGACCTGCGCACCTATTCGCCGATGGAGCAGAAGGGCTTCCACCTGCAGGGCGATCTTGGCTATGGCTTCCTGGAACTGGGCGGCAAGGACCAGCGCCAGGGGTCGATCCGCGCCAGCT
The DNA here is from genome assembly GCF_020782235.1 of Sphingobium naphthae. Lineage (GTDB taxonomy): Bacteria > Pseudomonadota > Alphaproteobacteria > Sphingomonadales > Sphingomonadaceae > Sphingobium > Sphingobium naphthae. The sequence goes on along the minus strand of NZ_JAJGNO010000004.1, from coordinate 115,116 downwards.
GGTCGAACGATAGTTTCGGCGTCGTGCTGGGCGCGTCCCACTATCGCCGCAAGCAGCTGACCGACAATCGCGAAGTCGGCGCCTATGACGAGAATGGCCCGACCGTCTTCGACGTGCGCCAATATGAGGTGGAGCGCGAGAATAACGGCCTGTTCGCCGCGATCGAATATGAGCCCCAGGACGGCCAGCGCATCTACGCCCGCTCCATCTACACCGAATTCAAGGATGACGAGCAGCGCAACCAATATGTGTTCCGCCTGTCCAATGCGCTGAGCGGCACCCGCACGCAGGACAGTGGCGACCTGGTCGGCGTGCCGGTGCGCGGATCGTTCAACTATGGCGAATATCGCACCCGCAACTATATCAACACGATCGGCGGCGAATATGAGACCGACGATGGCCTGAAGGCGTCGGTCAACCTCAACTATACCCGCACCGAAAACACCACATATCTACCGATGGTGCAGGCCAGCACGTCGGGCGCCAATTCGCCGTCGCTGACCTATGACAACAGCGATCCGCGCTTCCCGATCGTCAGCCTGTACCAGACGGTGATCGATGGCGAGACCGCCTCGCGCGGCGCGGCGCTCGCCAGCTTCGACCAGAGCACGGTGACGTCGGGCGCGCTGCTGCTCCCGCTGACGCAGGACACCTATTCGGACAGCTATACCTTCAAGGCCGACGTCTCCAAGACGTTCGACCGGCTGACCCTGTCGGGCGGTCTGCTCTATGCCGATCGCGACATCACCGGCTTCACCTTCAACCAGAGCAACTATGTCGTGCTCGCCTATCACCCCTCCTTCGATCCGGGCGGCTATGTCACCGACAAGGCGTGGGACACGGGTTTCCCGCTGGGTGTGAACTTCAACTATATCGACAATCGCGCGATGCGCGGCGACATCGACGCGCTGCTGGCGCAGCTGGAAGCGGACGGCAGCTACAATCCCAACGCCGTGCCGGATGAGAACCGCTACAAGCTCAATGAACGGACGCTGGCGGGCTATGTCCAGGGCAAGCTGGAATTTGACGGCGGCCAGGTGGTCGCGGGCGTGCGCGTCGAACGCTTCATGCTCGACAATGTCGGCACCGCCGTCACCGAAGCGGGCAATGTGCCGCTGTCCGCGCCGCAAAGCTACACGGACTTCTTCCCCAGCATCAACGCGCGCTTCGACCTCACCAACAACCTCGTCTTCCGCATCGCCGGGCAGCGCGGCATCGCGCGGCCGTCCTTCGGCGAAATCCGGGTCGGCAGCTCGATCAACGACACGGTGGAGCCCGGCACGATCAGCGGCGGCAACCCGGATCTGAAGCCCGAATATACCTGGGGTCTGGACGCCAGCCTGGAATATTATCTGCCCGGCGGCGGCATTGCGTCGATCTCGGCCTTCCATCGCTGGGTGGACAATGTCCTCTATCAGAACCAGCAGGCGGTCGGCACCGACCTGTATGACAGCGATGGCGTGGATCGCTCCGCCTATCTGCTGACCTCCACCTTCAACGGCACCAGCGGCAAGCTCTATGGCATCGAATTCAACTATCAGCAGCAGTTCAGCTTCCTGCCCTCGCCGCTCGACGGCTTCGGCTTCCAGGGCAATCTGGCGCTGCTGGACGGCGATTTCGATACGCCCACGCAGAAGAACATCCCGTTCCAGGGCCTGTCCGACACGGTGCTCAACACCTCGCTCTATTATGAGAAATACGGCCTGTCGGCGCGCGTCAGCTATCAGTGGCGCAGCGACTGGCTCGACACGCTCGGCGGGCTGGGCAGCGGCGAATATCGCAACGGCTATGACAATCTGGACGTGTCGGTCCGCTACGCCGTCAACGACAATCTGACGCTCTTTGCCGACGCCACCAACCTCACCGACGCCATCTACATGGCCTATCAGGGCGATGAATCCATGCCGACCGAAGTGGAGCAGGTCGGCCGCCGCTACATGTTCGGCGTCCGCTTCGGTTTCTGACAGGAAGGATATTATCATTATGCGATCGAACATTCTCATGCGCCTCGGCCTGATCGGCCTTGGCGGCCTCATCCTGCCCGCGGCCGCGCTCGCCCAGGCGCAGCCGGCGACGCAGCCTGCCCCCCATGCGACCACCGCCGCTGCCCCCGCAGCCGATGCCGCGCATCAACGCGTGCTGCCGCTGGAGGGCGGACAGAATTTCCGCGACCTCGGCGGCTACCGCACGACCGACGGGCGGATGGTGAAATGGGGCGTGCTGATGCGTTCGGGCGCGATGTCGCGCCTGACCGAAAAGGATTTCGCCTATCTCGCCTCGCTCGGCCTCAAGACGGTTGTCGACTTCCGCGACACGCGCGAACGCACCAGCGAGCCGGTCCACTGGCCGGCCGACGCCAAGCCGCAGGTCTTCACCAAGGATTATGCGCTCGACAACGGCATGTTCATGAACCTGCTGATGAAGCCCGGCCTGTCGGCTGAACAGGCGAAGCAGGCGATGGCGACCTTCTACCGCGACGTCCCCAATGTCTTTGCCGACCAGTATCGCACCCTGTTCGACCAGCTGCTGGCGAGCGACGGCGCGGTGGCGTTCAACTGCACCGCGGGCAAGGATCGCACCGGCGTCGCCGCGGCGATCCTGCTGTCGGTGCTGGGCGTGGACCGCGAAACCGCGATCCAGGACTATCTCCTGTCCAACCGCTATTATCGGCCGCTGCCGCCCAAGGCGGGCGACCCCGCGCTCGCCATGTTCAGCAAGCTCTCGCCCGAGGTGCGCCAGGCGCTGATGGGCGTCGATCGCAGCTTCATCGAAAACGCCTTTGCGACGATGGACGCCTATCCCGGCGGCATCAAAGGCTATTATCGCGAAAAGCTGGGCCTCGACGATCTCAAGATCGCGCGCCTGCAGGCCAAATATCTGACCGCCGCCTGATCGGGCGATCGCCGGGGCGGCGCGGCTGCCCCGGCGCTTCCACGGGCGTCCGCGCCCTGCACCCTTTAAATCCGGGGCCTTCCACAGTGCCCGACCGCGCCCCATTTCGGCGCAAGCCCCGTTGGCCGCCATATATCTGTCATGCCATAGGCATAGGCCGCCCACTGGTCAGTCATGCGAATCGATCCGGTGGGACGGGTCGGCGTCGCCTGTCGCTTGTGGGGAATTTCGATGGCATCCAACGTCTTCATCAATGAAATCCATTATGACAATGCCGGCACCGATAGCGGCGAATTCGTCGAGATCGCGGGCCTGGCCGGCACGGATGTCACCGGCTGGACGGTCGTCCTCTACAATGGCAGCCCCAGCAATCGCGGCACCTACAGCACCCAGACGCTGAGCGGCGTCATCCCCGATCAGCAGGACGGCTTCGGCACGATCAGCATCGCCTATCCCTCGAACGGCATTCAGAACGGCAACACCGCCGGCACCGAACCCGATGGCGTCGCGCTGGTCGACGCGGCCGGCAATGTGGTACAGTTCCTCAGCTGGGAAGGCAGCTTCGTCGCCTCCAACGGCCCGGCCGCGGGCATGACCAGCGTCGATGTGGGCGTGCTGGAAAGCGGCTCCGAAAACGGCACCTCGATCGGCCTCGTCGGCACCGGCGACAGCGTCGACGATTTCAGCTGGGCGCTGATCGCCAATGCGACCGCCGGCGACGCCAATGCCGGCCAGAGCTTCGGCGGCGGCGATCCCGAACCGCAGCCGGGCGCGCTGTCGATCGCGGACGCCAGCATCGTCGAAGGCGATAGCGACGCGCAGGAGATCGTCTTCACCGTCAGCCGCAGCGGCGGCAGCGCGGGCGCCGTTTCGGCGGCCTGGACGCTGGCGCTCGACGGATCGGCCGACGCCGCCGACTTCGCGCCGGGCCAGCCGACCAGCGGCACGGTCAGCTTCGCCGATGGCGCCACCAGCGCGGAAATTCGCCTGACGGTTCAGGGCGACACCGATTTCGAAGGCGACGACGCTTTCACCCTGACCCTTTCGGACGCGACCGGCGGCGCGACCATCGCGGACGCCAGCGCGGCCGGCACGATCCAGAATGACGACGCCGCGCCGCCGACGCCGGCGGCCAATGTCTTCGTCAACGAAATCCATTATGACAATGTCGGCACCGACGCGGGCGAGGCGATCGAGATTGCGGGTGCGGCGGGCACCGACCTGTCGGGCTACCGGATCGTCTTCTACAATGGCTCCAACACCCCCGACGCGGCGGTGGTCTATGACACGCTGACCCTGTCGGGCGTGATCGACGATGAAGGCGATGGCTTTGGCGCGCTGTCCTTCGCGCGATCGGGCATTCAGAATGGCGCCAGCGACGGCTTCGCCCTGGTGGCGCCCGACGGCACCGTGCTTCAGCTCCTGTCCTATGAGGGCAGCTTCACCGCCGCCGCCGGCACCCCGGCCGCCGGCATGACCAGCACCGACATCGGCGTGGCGCAGGACCCCGCGCCCGCATCGGGCCTGACGCTGCAACTGACCGGCGCGGGATCGAGCGCGGCGGACTTCAGCTGGTTGGCGAACGGGGCGGAAAGCTTCGGCTCGCTCAACGCCGGCCAGAGCATCCTGCCCGCCGACGGCACCGGCTATCTGCGCGTCGAGGACGCCAGCCTGGTGGAAGGCGACGCCGGCACCAGCGACATGGTCTTCACCGTGCGCCGCGCCGGCGGCCAGGCCAATGAAGCGTCGGTCGACTATGCCGTCGAACTGACCGGCACCGCCAGCGCCGACGATCTTGGCGCGGGCGCTGTGCTTTCGGGCACGCTCACCTTCGCGGCGGGCGAACTGGTCAAGCAGATTATCGTGCCGGTGCAGGGCGACCTGGTGGGCGAGGGCAATGAGACGCTGACCGTGCGCCTGGGCGCCACCAGCGGCGACGTCGTCATCGATCGCGCCGAAGCGACCGGCACCATCGTCAATGACGATCCGATCGCGCTCGACATCGGCGCGATCCAGGGTGAGGGCCATGCGTCCGACTATGTCGGCCAGGTCGTCACCACCACGGGCATCGTCACCGCGGTCGACAGCAACGGCTTCTATCTCCAGTCCGCGACCGGCGACGGCAATGCCCGCACGTCCGACGGCATCTTCGTCTTCACCTCGAATGCGCCGGCCGTCGCGGTGGGCGACGCGGCCAGCGTGCAGGGCACGGTCGCGGAATATGCAGCCGATGCGCAGGCGCTGTCGCTGACCGAGATCATCTCGCCGACCGTCACCGTCACCTCCAGCGGCAATGCGCTGCCCGATGCCGTGCTGATCGGCGAGGGCGGCCTGCTGCCGCCCAGCCAGTATCTCGATGATGACGGCCTTGGCAGCTATGATCCCGCCACCGACGGCATCGACTTCTGGGAAGCGATGGAAGGGATGCGCGTCACCATCGACGCGCCGCAGGTCGTGTCCAACACCAACAGCTATGGCGAAACCGACGTGGTCGCCTCACACGGCGCGGGGGCGACGGGCCTGAACGACCGCGGCGGCATCACCATATCGCCCAATGCCGACGGCACGGTCGACTATAATCCCGAAAAGATCCAGATCGACGATGACAGCGCGGTGTTCGCCGGCTTCACCCCCGATTATTCGATCGGCGACCAGCTGAGCAGCGTCACCGGCGTGCTCAACTACAGCTTCGACTATTATGAAGTGGTGGTGACCGAAGCCGTGGCGGTCACCAGCGACGTGACGCTGACGCGGGAAACGACCAGCCTGTCGGGCGACAGCAATCATCTCTCGCTCGCCACCTATAATCTGGAGAATCTCGATCCGGGCGACAACAAGTTCGACATATTGGCCGACAATATCGTCTACAGCCTCAACGCGCCCGACATCGTCGCGGTACAGGAAGTGCAGGACGCCGACGGCGCGGGCACCGGCAGCGACCTGTCGGGGACCATCACCGCCCAGGGGCTGATCGACGCCATCTACGCCGAATCCGGCGTGCGCTACGCCTATGTCGAAATCGCCCCGACCGAAGCGGGCAGCACCGGCGGCGAGCCGGGCGGCAATATCCGCAACGGCTTCCTCTACAATGTCGATCGCGTGTCCTATGTCGAGGGCAGCGCGGAACTGATCACCGGCGCCGCCTATAGCGGCAGCCGCAACCCGCTCGCCGCGCAGTTCAGCTTCGCGGGCGAAACGATCACCGCGATCAATGTCCACTTCACCTCGCGCGGCGGCAGCGAGCCGCTCTGGGGCGACAACCAGCCTGCGATCGCCGGCGGCGAGTCCGCGCGCATCGCCCAGGCCGAAGGGGTGAAGGCCTATATCCAGGAGCATCTGGCCGACGACCCGTCGCTCAACATGGCGGTGCTGGGCGACTTCAACGGCTTCTATTTCGAGGATTTCCAGACCCTGCTGACCGATCCGGCGCAGGGCGGCATGCTGACCAACCTCAACACGCTGCTGCCGGCTGAGGAACGCTACAGCTACATGTTCGAGGGCAATGCCCAGCAGCTCGACAACATCCTTGTCACCGGCGGCCTGGTCAGCGGCGCGCATTATGACGCCGTCCACATCAACGCCGAATTTGAAGGCGATCGTCCGACCGATCATGACCCGCAACTCGCCCTGCTGCAGCTGGGCGCCGCGCCGACCGACCTCGTGCTCGACCATGCGAGCGTGGCCGAAAATCTGCCGGCGGGCAGCGTCGTCGGCACCCTGTCGGCCACCGACACCGCCAATGACGTGCTGACCTATGCGCTGGTCGACGATGCGGGCGGCCTGTTCGTGGTCGATGCCGCCACCGGCGTCATCACCACCACCGCCGCGCTCGACCATGAAGCGGTCGCCGCCTACGACATCGTCGCGCGCACGACCGACAGCGGCGGCCTCAGCGTCGATCAGGGCTTCACCATCGCGGTCGAGGACGTCAACGAAGCGCCCACCGCTGCCAATGACGCGGTCGCGGTCAATGAGGACGCGACCAGCGCCAATCTCTGGCCGACGCTGCTGGGCAACGACAGCGATCCCGACAGCGGCGACATGCTGGCGATCAGCGATGTCGACACCAGCGGCACGCTGGGCAGCGTCATCTTCGACGCCGCCACGCAGCAGCTGCGCTATGTCGCGGACAATGACGTGTTCGACACGCTGGCGCCGGGCGTCACGCTGACCGACAGCTTCAGCTACACGGTCACCGACAGCCAGGGCCTAACCAGCAGCGCGACCGTCACCGTGACGGTCACCGGCATCGACGACGGCATCCGCCGGATCGGCACCATCTTCTCCGACACGATCCGCGGCACGTCGGGCGAAGATCGCCTGTCGGGCAGCCTTGGCAACGACAAGCTCTACGGGCTTGCCGGCCATGACGTGATCGACGGCGGGATCGGCAATGACCGGCTGGAAGGCGGGGAGGGCAATGACGTGCTGTTCGGCGGCCTGGGCAACGACATATTGCTGGGCGGCGATGGCGACGACATCCTGTTCGGCAATCTGGGCGACGATGTGCTGACCGGCGGCGCGGGCGCGGACGCCTTCCACTTCGGCCGCGCCGAAGGCAAGGACCAGATCCTCGACTTCGACGTGGCGAGCGACAGCATCGTGCTGGACGACGGCATCCGCCTGTCGCGCACCAAGGTGCAGGATGTCGACCATGACGGCGCCAAGGATCTGACGCTGACCTTCACCCAGGGCACCAGCGTCACGCTGATGGGCGTCAGCGACGCCAAGGCGGTCGACTTCGCCGGCACCGACTATTGGTCGGACAATCAGCCGGGCGTGATCGGCTTTCTCGATATGGTGGGCGACTTCCTCCACCATTTCCCGACCTCGGCCGACCTGCACCAGTTCGGCTGATCGCGATGCGCGGCCGGCCCGCTACCCCTGCGGTGGCGGGCCGGAGCTGCCGCGCTCGATCAGGGTGAAGCGGAACTCCGGCGTCTCCCCCGCGCCCTGCGCCAGCGCGTCGATGACGGATCGGCCCATCTCCTCCAGCGGCTGGCGCACGGTGGTGAGCGGCGGCCAGGATGTGAGGCTGGCCGACGTATCGTCGAACCCCGCGACCGACAGGTCTTCGGGCACGCGCAGGCCGATGCGGTGCGCCAGCGTCAGCACCCCCAGCGCCATCTCGTCATTGGTGGCGAAGATCGCGCTGGGCGGCGCGGGCAGGGCCAGCAGCGCCTCGCCCGCCGCGATGCCCGATGCGAAATCGAACTGGCCGGGCACGAACAGGGCCTCCTCCGCGACGATGCCCGCCACCGCCAGCCCTTCGCGAAAGCCATCGACCCGGCGCAGCGCGGCATGGTGGGTGGGGGGCGGGGTGATGACGCCGATGCGGCGGTGGCCCAGCCCGATCAGATGATCCGCCACCATCCGCCCCGCCGCCTGTTCGGGGGTCGATATGGTGAAGCTGGGCGAGGGGGCGGAGCCGGCGATGCGCGCGCAGGGCAGCTGCATCTGCGCCAGCCGGTCGAGTAGCGCCTGGTCGTCGGCCAGCGGCGGCACCAGCAGCACGCCATCGGGGCGCAGTGCCGCCACCAGCCGGTCGAGCACGTCGAACCGTTCCTCCCCGCCCGGCGACAGCGGCTCCACCACCAGATGATAGCCCAGGTCCCGGCACCGCCACGCGGCCCCCATCTGGATGCGGCTGACATAGCCGGGCGCGGGGTTGTTGTAGAGAAAGGCGATCATGAAGGATCGGCCGCCGGCCAGCCGCCGCGCCGACTGGTTGGGGCGATAGCCCAGCTGCTCGATCGCCGCCTGCACGCGCGCGCGCAGCTCCTCGCTGACATTGGGCGCCTTGTTGACCACGCGCGACACCGTCTTGATCGAGACTTTGGCAAGGGCGGCGACGTCGTGGATGCTGGTCATGGGTCCTGGCTCATGGCGCGGGAAAAGCCCGTCATGCCCGCCCGTCGTCCCGCTTGGCAAGAGAGCGGGCGCGGCCTTATGATCGGGCCATGACCAATATCATCAACCTGCGGCAGGCGCGCAAGCGCAAGGCGCGCGCCGACAAGGCCCATGAGGCCGCCGAAAACCGCGCCCGCTTCGGCCGCACCAAGGCGGAGCGGACCGCCGACGCCGCCGAGGAAACCAGGCGTGCGGCTTTACTGGAAGGTGCGAAACGCGACGGTAAAGAAGAAATGGAGTAAAATCTGAGACTCTTCTGAACGGGGATTAATAAAGCGGTACATAAACCATTCATGTCTCCATGAACGATTGTTAATAATAATCCTTTCATCGCGATGGATGTTCGTTCTGTCCCGATCGTGACGCTTTGATGAAGATGAATGGTTCGGTCGTGGGTTGATGCTTCACTATGACTGGACATATTCGCACCACCCGCCCCGCCACGGCCGCGATTGCCGCTGTTCTGGCCCTTTCCGCAACGCCGCTGCTGGCGCAGGAGATCGCCCCGGCGGCCGAGCCCGCCCCCGCGACTGCGCCTGCTCCGATGGTAACGCCGCCCTCGATCAGCCTGCCGGCGACGCCGCCGGTCGCCGCCACGCCGGCCACGACCGCCACGCCGGTCTTCCAGCCCAGCGCGCCCGTGGTGCAGCAGACCGCCCCGGTCGAGCAGCGCATCGCCGAAGCGCGCGCCGCTGCCGAAGCCGAGCAGGCCAGCGCTCGTCCGCAGCCGCGCGCTGCCGCACCTCGCGCAACGGCGACTGAGACCTCAAGCCCCCGTGCCGCCGCGCCGGCGCCGATCGCCGCCCAGTCCGCTTCGCCCGCCGCCACGCCCGTGGAGGCAGCGCCGCCCGCGCCCGCTCTTCAGCAGACCGCCACGCAACAGGCTGCGCCCGCCACCCCCGTGGCCGCTTCGCAAACCGCCGCCCCCGCGCCCACGCAGTCGGCGCGCACCGATCAGGCCCTGCTCTGGGCCATGGGTGGCGGGGCCTTGCTGCTGCTCGGCCTGGGTGGCGCGGCGATGATGCGTCGCCGCCGCCCGCTTGAGGAGGATGCGCTGGCTGCGCCCATGGCTGTCGACACGCCGAACGCCGCGCCTCCGGCCGATGCGGCCCCGATCCGCCCGGCAGGCGTCGCCCCCGCCATAGCGGCGCGCGACACTCGCGCCGAGCCGCTGGCTTCGCGCCCGACGGCCGCCGTCCCGGCCGATGCGACGCTGGACGCGATGGTAGCGGCGCCGCTCAGCGCGGACAATCCGTTCACCACGCGGGTCAAGCGCACCCGTCGCGCCCGCTTCCTGCTCGCCCAGCGCGAAGCCGCGCTGCGGCCGCAGCCCGCGCCCTCGACGACGCGGACCGACCCCGCGCCCACCCAAGCCCAGGATCGCAGCCAGACCGTCTACCGCTTCGGCGGCGATCGCCCCCGCGCCGGCTTCCTGAAGCCCAGCACGCGCTGATCGCTCCCCGGAGACGAAACAGACCATGGAGAAGGCCGGGCCGACGCCCGGCCTTTTTCCCTGTCCGGTTGCGCTTTGGCGGCGTGCCTGATACCGGGCGCGCGCGCATCGTTACCGCGCCGTTCCTTCAGAAAGAGTCGCTGCTCCATGACCGACAAGATCAATCGCATCGTTCTCGCCTTTTCCGGCGGCCTCGACACCAGCGTGATCCTGAAATGGCTGCAGCAGACCTATGACTGCGAAGTCGTGACCTTCACCGCCGACCTGGGGCAGGGCGAGGAACTGGAGCCCGCGCGGCAGAAGGCGCGCCTGATGGGCGTCAAGGAAGAGCATATCTTCATCGACGACCTGCGCGAGGAATTCGTGAAGGATTATGTCTTCCCGATGATGCGCTCCAACGCGCTCTATGAGGGGCTCTATCTGCTCGGCACCTCGATCGCCCGGCCGCTGATCGCCAAGCGCCAGATCGAGATCGCCAAGCAGGTCGGCGCCGACGCCGTCAGCCATGGCGCGACCGGCAAGGGCAATGATCAGGTCCGCTTCGAACTGGGCTATTATGCCCTCTCGCCCGACATCAAGGTGATCGCGCCCTGGCGCGAATGGGATTTGACCAGCCGCACGAAGCTGATCGAATTCGCCGAACAGCATCAGATCCCGATCCCGCGCGACAAGCGCGGCGAAAGCCCCTTCTCGACCGACGCGAACATGCTGCACACCTCGTCCGAGGGCAAGGTGCTGGAGGATCCGTGGGAGGAAACCCCGGATTATGTCTATTCGCGCACGGTGAACCCGGAGGATGCGCCCGACGCGCCCGAATATATCACCATCGATTTCGAGCGCGGCGATGGCGTCGCCATCAATGGCGTCGGCATGTCGCCCGCCAAGCTGCTGGAAACGCTCAACGACTATGGCCGCAAGCATGGCATCGGCCGGCTGGATCTGGTCGAAAACCGTTTCGTCGGCATGAAGTCGCGTGGCATGTACGAAACGCCGGGCGGCACCATCTATCATCTTGCGCATCGCGGCATCGAGCAGCTGACGCTCGACCGCGGCGCCGCGCACCTTAAGGACGAGCTTGCGCCCAAATATGCCGAGCTCATCTATAACGGCTTCTGGTTCTCGCCCGAGCGCGAGATGCTGCAGGCGGCGATCGACCATAGCCAGGAAAAGGTGACCGGCACCGTTCGCCTGAAGCTCTACAAGGGCGGCGTCCATGTCGTCGGCCGCAAGTCGCCTTACTCGCTCTACAGCGAAAAGGTCGTGACCTTCGAGGATGATGCGGGCGCCTATGACCAGCGCGACGCGGCGGGCTTCATCAAGCTTAACGCCTTGCGGCTTCGCTTGCTGGGCCGCCGCGATAGCTGATCGCGCCGGGGGAGGGGGATAGCCGCAGAGCTGCCCACCCCCCGCCATCCCCGCGCAAGCGGGGACCCATCTTCCCCCTTGGGCCGTTCCAGCGGAATGACGCCCCCGCCATCCCTGCGGACACGCCGCCCGATACATTTCGCGACAAACTTCCCGCCGATGTGACAAAATTGCGGGACAAATGGTTTCCATAAGCAGGATCAAGGACGGCGCGGGGCGTCGTTCGGAATGACACCAGCCAAGGAAACAGACATGCTTCGCAAATTCTTCTCCACCGTCGCGGTCGGATCGCTGTTCGTCGGCGGCCTCGCCGCCAGCCACCTCGCTTTCGCCCAGCCCGGCGCCGATGGCCCCCGCGGCCCGCGCGGCGGCATGATGATGCAGGCCGACGCGAACAAGGACGGCAAGATCAGCAAGGCGGAACTCACCACCGCGCTCGACGCCCGCTTCGCCAGGATGGATGTCGACAAGGACGGCCAGCTGACCTCCAAGGACCGCGACCTCAAGCGCCAGCAGCGCATGGACGAGCGCTTCGCCAAGCTCGACACCGACAAGAATGGCCAGCTCAGCAAGACCGAGCTCGCCGCCGGCCATGACGCCCGCGCCGACAAGCGCGCCGAAATGGGCAAGGGCGAAGGCCGCATGGGCAAGGGCCATCATCGCGGCATGATGCGCCACGGCGGCAAGGGCGGCGCGATGGGCGACGCGAACAAGGACGGCGCCGTCACCAAGGCTGAATTCACGGCCGGCGCGATGGCCATGTTCGACAAGGCCGACACGAACAAGGACGGCTTCGTCACCGCCGACGAGATGAAGGCCGGCCGCCAGGCGATGCGCGGCGCGTGGAAGGACCGCAAGGCGCCCCCCGCCCAGAACTGACGACGTCCCGGCGCAAGGGCGAAGGCGTCCCCCGCCTTCGCCCTTCCCACCTGTGACAACCCATGACAGACAGGCATGATGAGCGACCGTCCCCATCTCCTGCTCGTCGATGACGAGCGTTCGATCCGCGAACCGCTGGCGCAATATCTCGTCCGCAACGGCTTTCGCGTCACCGCCGTCGAAAATGCGGCGGAGGCCCGGCTGCGGCTCAACGCCAACGCCATCGACCTCGTCATCCTCGACATCATGATGCCCGGCGAGGACGGCCTGTCGCTGTGCCGCCATATCCGTGAGACGAGCGAGATCCCCGTCATCCTGCTGACCGCCCGGTCGGAGGAGACCGACCGCATCGTCGGCCTGGAAATGGGCGCGGACGATTATGTGCTCAAACCCTTTTCCCCGCGCGAACTGGTCGCCCGCATCAAGGTGATCTTCCGCCGCGTCGCCAGCGGCGGCCAGCGCGTCACCGCGCCCGACGGCGCGACCTATGCCTTTGCCGGCTGGCTGCTCAAGTCGCAGGAGCGCACCCTGGTCGACAGCGAAGGCGTGTCGTTGCCGCTCTCGACCGCCGAATATAATCTGATGCTCGCCTTCGCCACGCGCCCCAACCAGGTGCTCAGCCGCGACCAGCTGCTCGACATCACCCAGGGGCGCGAAGCCAACGCCTTCGACCGCGCGATCGACAACCAGATCAGCCGCCTGCGCAAGAAGATCGAGCCCGATCCCAAGAACCCGACGCTCATCAAGACCGTCTGGGGCGGCGGCTACACGCTTTCGGCCGAGGTGCGCAAACTGTGAAGCGGTTGCGCCTCTGGCCGCAAAGCCTGGTCGGCCAGGTGATCCTGCTGGTCGCCTTCGCCCTGTTCGTGGCGCAGGCGATCAATTTCGGCCTGCTGCTGCGCGAACGCAACCGGCTGACGCTGACCAGCCAGACCGCGCCGCTCGCCTATCGCGTCATCAACGCGCTCGACGCGCGGCCCGATCGCTGGCCCGGCGCCGACAATCCCTGGGCCGCCAATCCCCGCGCGGACCGCCAGGACCAGCGGCAGCGGCGCAATGTCGACTTCCTCTCCAGCCAGCCTGTGCTCGACGGCAAGCCGCGCCCCGACGTCGCGGCGCGCGCCCGCGCCCTGTTCGACGACATCGGCCTGTCGGTGCGCACCATCGTCGCGGCGGAGGACAGCCGCGTCATGCCGCTGCGCCGCTGGGAAAGGCTGCGCAGCCGCACCAGCGGCGAAGCGCCCGGCGACCGCCGCGTCGGCCGCCTGCGCCTGGCGGTCGAATATGAAGCGGGCAAATGGGTGCTGGCCGAAGCCCGGATCGGCAACCGCCCGCCGCGCTTTGGCGGCTGGCTCGTCGGGCAGACGCTCATCCTCTACATCATCGTCCTCGCGCCTTTGCTGTGGATCGGGCGGCGCATGGCGCGGCCGCTGCGGCAGCTGACCGGATCGGCGCAGCAATTCGCGCGCACCGGCGCCGCCGATCCGGTGGACGAGCGCGGTCCGGGCGACGTGCGCGAACTCACGATGGCCTTCAACGCCATGCGCGCGCGCATCATCGCCATGCTGGACGAAAAGGACCGGATGCTGGGCGCGATCGGCCATGACCTGCGCACCCCGCTCGCCTCGCTGCGCGTGCGCACCGAATCGGTCGAGGACGATGCCGAGCGCGCGCGCATGTCGGAAACCATCGACGAAATGAACCGTATGCTGGAGGACATCCTCTCGCTCGCCCGCGCCGGCCGCAGCGCGGAAAGCCCGCAAAAGGTCGATCTCGCCGCGCTCGCCGACGCCGTGGTGGAGGATTTCGTCGAGCTGGGATCGCCCGTCACTCTGGCCGACAGCGATCGCGCCGTCGCGCTGGTCCGTCCCCAGCAGATTCGCCGCGCGCTGCGCAACCTCATCGAAAACGCCATCGTCTATGGCGACCGCGCGCATGTCAGCGTGTTCCAGGAGGCGGGCCAGGTGCGCATCGTCGTCGCCGACGAAGGCCCCGGCATCGCCCTGGACCGCATGGCCGAAATGCTCGAACCCTTCACTCGCCTGGAAGGCTCCCGCAACCGCGAAACCGGCGGCGCAGGCCTGGGCCTCGCCCTCGTCCGCGCAATCATGACCGAACATCATGGCGACCTGCGCCTCGCCAACCGCCCGGAAGGCGGACTGGAAGCCAGCCTGGTGCTGCCGGCATAGGGGAGGCTTCTGCCTTCTGAAGCTCCGGCATTGAGAGGCCACAGCGCCTTTCGCCAGCGAATAGAAGCGGCCCCTTCTGCTACGCCCCGCGTATTGGCTGGCTTTCGCTGCTCCACCGGCGAGAGCGCGCGTCGCAGCGCACGCAATTTCCGGAACTGACCTGCATGACTCCATCCGCTGGGGATATCTGCACCCGGCAAGTACGTCAGTTGCGCGCGGCCCAATAAGAACTACCGAAATGGATCAGTCATTGCGCGTCCGCAACGTGCAAGTCGCCTATGACATCGAAGTTTCCTGAGTGTGGGCTCGTACTTGCGGAGGGGGGAATGAGAATTGCTTTAGTCTGCGCAGCAGCGTCTCTTGCTGGCTGTTCTACCGACCGACAATTACTCGAATTGAAGCGGGATCGGCTACTTCGGATCGAGCAGCAGGTTCTGGCGACAAAGATAGGTGTCGAACAAGGCAGCTTCGATCCGAGGCGCTATGACGTCTATCTGGCACTGGACGCCGACATTTTCGAGCGTGCACTGGGATCGTTCAAGGGAACGACCATCAATTTCGATGCATCGGGCCGCCCGATCGCTCTGACCGTCCAGGAACTGCAAATGAAGTTTCGCCAGGGCAGTCCCGAGGTCAATCTGTCGGTTGTGGCAAAGGATGTGCGGACGGGACTTACCGCAAGGCTGGCGATGGATAGCCGGCTTCTCATCGAAGGGGATTTGGCACGACCAAATACGATGACCGCCCGGATCGTTGCGACGCGCCTTGTTCCGGAAGTCAGCTGGGGACCATTCGACGTTGCCAAAACCAGTTTCGTCAAGGCGCTCTTATCTCTGGAGGCGCAGCGCCTCACCGAGAAACTGCCTGCGATGACGATACCGGTGTCCAGCGATTTCGTGTTTGGCGAGCCGGCCAGATCGGTCGATTCCGGACAGCTGGCGACCGGGAACGGAAGCTGGATTCGCGGAACTGTCTCCTATCCATCGACGCGGACCCAGGGCGCAATCGTAGTCCGCAATATCCTGTTTCTTCCGAACGGCATTCATCTCTTTGCAAATGTGGAGGGGCTTTGACATGCGTGGGACACCCTTTCTCGCTGCTATGCCGGCGATCATTGGCCTTGGCGGCTGTGCGTCAATGTCCGGACTGCAGACCGAAATTGCTGCGATCGAGGCTCGTGTCCAAAAGACGGAGCAAGATATTTCGTCCGGTACGTCAGAGATCGGCGCGCCTGGTCAGGATGTGCGCGCGCAGATCAGTTATCGACCAATCATCGCTTGGGCAGCGGCCTTCTCGTCGCGCGCGGCGGCTGACAGAATGATCCAGTTCCGCCAGACTGCCCGGGATGGCAATCTGTACGAACGAAGGCATGAATGCAGGTTCGATTTCCCTACTTGGCATAGGCACGACGGGAAACGGGCCTGGGTACATGAGTCCGATTCCACAAAGGTCAATGTGGAGATCGGCAATTTCACTGTTCAACCGACGGCTTCAGGACTCGACCTGCGCGCAAATCTTGGCGTGTCTGGAAAAACGCAGGTGGGGGCGAATTTTCGCCTCGCCTGCGGCCCGAGCGTTGGAGGCAATATAGGTGTGTCAGCGACGGCAAAGCCTGCCGCACTGATGCGCATGGTCATCCGAAAAGGTCCGGACGGTGTGCCGCAATATAGCTTCGCCATCGTTTCGCCGGACACGATCGGCCTTGAAATGCGCGCGCATTTCAACTGGTTCGATGTGGGATTCACCATCCCGATGAAGAATCTCGCTCGGGAATTGGCAAGCGGCGAACTTGACCTTCTCTATTCCCAGGATGGTAAGATCATTCTGCCAGGCGGACACGTTCGAAACTACCACCTCGCCACCGTCGATCCTTCTGTGGCTACGAGCACCCAAGGGCTTAGCTTCAATACGAATGTCACGATGGTGATGGATCAGAATTCGACTGAGGATGGCGTTTCGCGCGATCGATCATAACCCGATAGCGGTTTCTGCCAGGGCGGCGAGAGCCTAGTTATCAACTGGTATATCGATTGCGCCGAACGGAGATCGCCGCTTTTTTGCCTCGGCAACGTTAGGCTTTCTTGCTTGGAGCACAAGAGACGGTGTGAGCTATTTTCACGATGATGGCGTAAAGCGTTTAGAACATCCCGTCCTGTTCTGGGTGGAGGCGGCGCTTTTGGCCGCAGCGGCTTTCGCCTTTCTTCATGCGGCTGTGTTCGCAAAACATAAATCAGTGGAGAAGCCGGCGTGAAAGGGCCTAATTCCTATCGGCGTTGGGTTAGGATCAGCCTTGGCATCGCCTGCATTATCGGTGCAGGTCTCGCGGGTCCGTCCAATCGCGTTCTTCAACTCATCCTCGGCATCGGGGGAGCTGGCCTAATCATCCCCACACGAGCAGGCGATTACCATTAGGTTTGTAAAGCGCACAATCGCTAAAAAAGGGGCCACTTTTTCAAGCGGCCCCTGCATCCTCTCCCCTGTAACAGGGATGATTATCGTACGCTGGCTCAGTCGGCCTTCGACTGGAGGTTCACCGCGGCATATTTGCCGCGGCGGTCGACTTCCAGTTCGAAGTCGAGGCGGTCGCCTTCGTTGAGGGCGGCCATGCCGGCGCGTTCGACGGCGCTGATGTGGACGAAGGCGTCGGGCTGGCCGTCATCGCGCTGAATGAAGCCGAAGCCCTTCATCGCGTTGAAGAACTTCACCGTGCCGCTGGCGCGCTCGCCGGTCAGCTGGCGCTGCGGGCCGCCGCGGTCGCCGCCGCCAAAGCCGCCACGATCGCCGCCGAAGCCTCCGGCGCGGGGCTCGCGCGGTTCGCGCGGCGCGCGGTCGGTCACCGGCATCGGTTCGCCTTCGATCACCAGGTCGGTGGCCGAAACCTTGCCGCCGCGATCGACCAGCGTGAAGCCGAGCGGCTGGCCTTCGGCCAGGCCGGTCAGGCCCGCCTGTTCCACCGCGCTGATGTGGACGAACACGTCTTCGCCGCCATCGTCGCGCACGATGAAGCCGAATCCCTTCTGCCCGTTGAAGAATTTGACGACGCCCTTGCCTTCGCCGACGACCTGGGCGGGCATGCCGCGACCACCGCCGCCGCCGCCGCCAAAGCCGCGACCACCGCCGCCGCCGCCACCAAAGCCGCCGCCACCGCCGCCGCCGAAGCCGCCGCGGTCACCGCCGCCGAAACCGCCACGATCGCCGCCGAAACCGCCGCCGCCACCAAAGCCGCCGCGATCACCGCCGAAACCACCACCGCCAAAACCGCCGCGGCCCTGATCGTAGAAATTGTCGTCGCCGAAACCGTCGCGCTTATCCCTGCCGCGCCCGCCGCGGCGACCTCTATCAAAACTCATGCCCTGTTAGTCACTTTCGCTTCGCCCCAAGACCAATCGGACAAACATGTCGGGCGAATGACATGCACAATCCACCGCAAAGGCGGGTTTGGGAATCACTATATCAACTTTTCGTGCCCACGCGAATGATTTTCACCTTGCCGGTCCCGTTCCGTTCCTTTTGTCGCTATTCGCCGCGAAACAGGCGTTTCATCGCGCGTGCGCGCCATTTCGTCGCAACTCTGCGCGGATGCGTCGCGTCGATTGCGGTGCGGGCGGTTTGGCCATAGAGGGGTTCGCATGACCGTCCATTTCCATGAAGAAGATCTGCCCGCCGGCGTGCTCGCCCCTGGCCCGATCGCCGTCGACACCGAAACCATGGGGCTGATCACCCCGCGCGACCGCCTGTGCGTGGTGCAGATCAGCGACGGGAAGGGCGACGAGCATCTGGTGCGCTTCAATCCCGGCAGCGATTATGCCGCGCCCAATCTGAAGGCCGTGCTGGCCGATCCCGACCGGCTCAAACTCTATCATTTCGGCCGCTTCGACATCGCCGCGCTGCGCCATTATCTGGGCGTGGTCGCCGCGCCCGTCTATTGCACCAAGATCGCCTCGCGCCTGGTGCGCACCTATACCGACCGCCATGGCCTCAAGGAACTGGTGCGCGAATTGCTGGGGCAGGACATCAGCAAGCAGCAGCAGTCGAGCGACTGGGGCGGCCCGGTCCTGTCCGACGCGCAGAAGGATTATGCCGCGTCCGACGTGCGCTACCTGCACCAGCTCAAGGCCGAACTGGACAAGCGGCTGACGCGCGAAGGGCGGATGGAGCTGGCCCAGGCCTGTTTCGACTTCCTGCCGCACCGCGCCGAGCTGGACCTCGCCGGCTGGCCGGAAATCGACATTTTCGCGCATATGTAAGGGGGCAGGGGAAGCGTCGCCATGTCCGTCCAGGCCGAACAGCAACGCAATGTGCGCCGCCACTGGGCGCGGCCGGGCGGCAGCCATGACCGGCTGGTCAAGCTGCTGAAGAACTGGCTGCCCGTGTCGGTCGGCGTGCTCGCCGCGCTGCTCGCCACCGCGCCCTTCACGGGCGGCGACAAGGTCAGCTTCGTGCTCGACAAGAACAAGGTCGACGTCGCCAGCGAACGCATGCGCGTGACCGAAGCGCTTTATCGCGGCGAGGACAGCAAGGGCCAGCCCTTCTCGCTGCGGGCAGGATCGGCGGTGCAGAAAAGCTCGCGCGAGCCGATCGTCGACTTGAACGACATGTCCGCGCGCATCCTGCTGTCGGACGGCCCGGCGGTGCTGACCGCGCAGAAGGGCCGCTACGACATGGAAAGCGAGCGCGTCGCGATCGAGGGGCCGGTGCAGTTCCAGGCGGCGGGCGGCTATCGCCTGACCACCCGCGACGTCGGCGTCGACCTCACCACCCGGCGGATGCGCAGCGCCGGTCGCGTCGACGGGCGCATCCCCATCGGCACCTTCAGCGCCGATCATCTGGAAGCCGACATGGGCGCGCGCACCGTCACGTTGAACGGTCGCGCCCGCTTGCGCATCGAACAAAATGGTCTCAAAGGGCAGAACTGATGAAACGCACTCTCATCCTGCTTTCGACCGGCTTTCTGGCAACCGCCGGCGCGATCGTCGCCGGGACGGGCGGCCTGTCCGCGCAGGTCTTCCGCAATCATGACAGCAACGCCCCGGTCAATTTCACCGCCGACCGGATCGAGGTGCAGGACCGCGCCGACCGCGTGGTCGTGTCGGGCAATGTCGTCGTGACCCAGGCGGGCATGACGCTCAACGCCGCGCGCATGACGGTCGCCTATCGCAACCAGCCGGGCACCGGCGCGGGCGGGATCGAGATCGACCGGATCGACGCCTCGGGCAATGTCGTGGTGACCAAGGGCGATCAGACCGCGCGCGGCAATGTCGCCATCTACGACCTCAATGCCAAGCTGATCACGATGCTGGGCAATGTCGCGCTGACTCAGGGGGCGAACCGGCTGACCGGCGGGCGGCTGGTGATGGACCTCAACAGCGGTCGCTCGACCGTGGACGGCCGCTCCAGCGGCGGCGGCGCGGGCACGTCGACCAGCCCCAGCGGGCGCGTCTCGGGCACCTTCACCGTGCCCCAGCGCCAGAACTGACGCCCGGCACAAAGCCGACAGCTGCGACGGCGATTTGCGTAAAATGCCGCTTGGGGCGATTTGACGCTTCTGTGTAAGTCATTGTTATCGCCGTATTAAATCCGGAATTACTTGGCTGTGGTCAGCCAAAACCCGTGTAGTTGTCGCTTTCGCTGTCGCGCTGAACGGCGACGGCAACGAAAAAGGGCGCCGCCTCTCGGCAGCGCCCCATTCCTCGTCCGGAGCCGAAGGTCACGCCGCCGCGCGGCGTTCCTTCAGTTCCTCGTTCAGCATCTCGGCCAGCAGGAAGGCCAGCTCCAGGCTCTGCGCCGCATTGAGCCGCGGGTCGCAATGGGTGTGGTAGCGGTCGGCCAGCCCCTCGTCGGTGATGGCGATGGCGCCGCCGGTGCACTCGGTCACATTCTGCCCGGTCATTTCGGCGTGGATGCCTCCGCCAAAGCTGCCCTCGGCGCGATGCACGGCAAAGAAGCCGCGCACTTCGGCCAGGATGCGGTCGAACGGCCGCGTCTTGTAGCCATTGGCCGCCTTGATGACATTGCCGTGCATCGGGTCGCAGGACCAGACCACCGGATGCCCTTCGCGCAGCACCGCGCGCACCAGCTTGGGCAGGCCCGCCTCGATCTTGTCATGGCCATAACGCGTGATGAGCGTGATCCGCCCCGCCTCGCGCGCGGGGTTGAGCACGTCCAGCAGCCGCAGCAGCGCGTCGGGCTCCAGGCTCGGGCCGCACTTCATGCCGATGGGATTGCCGATGCCGCGTAGATATTCGACATGGGCCGACCCTTCGAACCGGGTGCGGTCGCCGATCCACAGCATGTGCGCCGACGTGTCATACCATTCGCCGGTGATCGAATCCTGCCGCGTCAGCGCCTGCTCGAACGGCAGCAGCAGCGCCTCGTGGCTGGTGTAGAAGCTGGTCCCGCCCAGCTGCGGCACGCTGTCCGCATCCAGGCCGCAGGCGCGCATGAAGTCCAGCGCCTGGCCGATCTGGTCGGCCATGGCCTCGAACTTGGCGGCCCAGGGGGACCGGCCCATGAAATCGAGCATCCAGCCATGCACTCGCTCCAGCGACGCATAGCCGCCGGTCGAAAAGGCGCGCAGCAGGTTCAGCGTCGCGGCCGACTGGTTATAGGCGCGGATCATCCGCGCAGGGTCGGGCTCGCGGGCTTCGGGCGTGAAGGCGATGTCGTTGACATTGTCGCCGCGATAGCTGGGCAGCTCCACGCCGCCGATCGTCTCGGTATCGGCCGAACGCGGTTTGGCGAACTGGCCCGCCATGCGACCGACCTTCACCACCGGCAGCTTGGAAGCAAAGGTCAGCACCACCGCCATCTGCAACAGCACGCGGAACGTGTCGCGGATATTGTTGGGATGGAACTCGGCAAAGCTTTCGGCGCAATCGCCGCCCTGCAGCAGGAACGCCTCGCCGGTCGCCACCTTGGCGAGATCGGCCTTCAGGTTGCGCGCCTCGCCCGCAAAGACGAGCGGCGGAAACTGGCCAAGCTGCGCCTCGACCGCGGCGAGCGCCGCCTGGTCCCGATAGACGGGCATCTGAATGCCCTTTTGGCTGCGCCAGCTTTCCGGCGTCCACTTCGCCGCCACGTCGAGTCTCCTTCGCACGAGTAAAATAGGGGCCGCACCTACGTCGCCGGGGCCGCCAAGGCAAGATTGTACCAGTTCGGCCATGGCAGCGCGCAATGATTTGTCCCGATCAGCCTGATCGATCCCATCTATTTCTGACAGGACCAGCGCTCGTTCAGCGCCACGCTGACCAGCACCGACGCCGGCGCGGTGCGCTGATCGGGCCAGCGCTCCAGATAGGCGATGACGGTCTTGCGCGCTTCGTCGGCGCTCATCCTGTCGGGCCAGCAGACCGGTCGCGCCCTGCCGATGAACATGTCCTTGCGGATGCCGTCGACCACCCCGACGATATAGGCGGTGCAGGCCAGGCCATATTCGGGCGCCTTGTTGCGGCATTTGGCGAGCAGCGTCGCGCCCGTTTCGAACATATAGGCCTGCGCGCCCGCCGGCGCGGGGCTGCCGACCAGCAGGGCGGCGGACAGGAGCAACAGGCGCATCGTCAGCATTATTCGGCTCATCGTCGGGAACGGTCTTTCTCATGGCGCGGCCAAGCATGCGGCCGCTTCCGATCGTCAGTCCTGGCGCCTCGCCGAAAAATCGAACGTCACCGCCACTTGCGGCGCCAGGCTGCCGCTGCTTTCGCCATTCCCTACGCCGAAGGCCGCGCGAGCGATGCTGGCGATGCCGCGCACCCGGCGGGTCGCGCCTGCGCCCGACAGGCTGAAGCGGATGGTCTGCGGCTTCGACACGCCTTTCAGCGTCAACGTGCCGTTCGCTTGATAGCGTCCCGGGCTGGTCGCTTCCGCCCCCTTGGCGGTGAAGGTCGCGGTCGGGTGAGCAGCGGTGGCCAGAAACTCCTCATTGGGCAGCATCCCGTCCTTGTACGCGTCGCCGACGCTGGCCGATGCCATGTCGATCGTCACCTGGATGTCGGCGGTTTCGGGACGATCGGGGTCCATGACGATGCGCGCGGTCCATTTGGAGAAATTGCCGCTGATCGTCTCGCCGTCGTTGCCGACTGAAAAATGGATGGTGCCGCCGGGCTGCACGCTCCACGCCGCCGGCGCGCCTGCGGCATCCTCGTCGGCCGCCTCGCTGCCATTGTCGGCCGCATTGGCGGCGGGGGCCTCGGGCGCAGCGGCGGCGGCGTTGATCGCCTGCGCCCCATTGTCGGCCTCCTCTCCCGTGTCGGCGTCCGGCGCGCTCCTCGCCGGTGATGCAGGCGCATCGCCCGCCGGAACGATGGCGCGCCCGGCGACGAAGCCGATCAGGATCAGCGCCGGCAGCGCCAGCAGCAGAGCGCGCGACCGGCCCGGCACCATGCGCCAGATCAGCCCGTCGCCGATCAGCAGATGATGGCGCAATGCGCCAGCGACATGCAGCAGGAACAGCGCGATGCCGATCCAGGCGATCAGGCCATGCCCATTTTCAAAGGCCTCATGCGCGCTCGCGGGCAGCGGCAGCGGCGGCAAGGGCAGGATGCCGAAGATCAGCGTCGGCACCTTGACCTTCGCGGTCGACACCAGCGCCCAGCCGGTCAGCGGCGCGGCCAGCATGAAGGCATAGAGCCCGAAATGCACGCCCGACGCCAGCGCGCCCTGCCAGCCGCCTTCCTTGGCGGGCGGGCGCGGCTTCCAATAGCGGATGACGATGCGCAGGATGGTCAGCGCCAATATGGTGATGCCGACCGACTTGTGCAGCTGGTAGAGCGCGAAGCCCCGCGCGCCAAGGCCGCCGAGCGCCCAGCCCACGGCGATCTGGAAAGCGAGCAGGGCGGCGATCGCCCAGTGCAGGATGATGGCGGCAAGGCTGTAACGCTGCGGCATGGCTGGTCCCCGACGATGAGCGCGCAAATTATGTCGAGTAAGCAATGATGTCCATCGGCATGGCGCGAAACACTGGGTTGCAGGGGCTTCGCACCGGAATCCTGCGCGGCCGAAAAGGCGTCTCCCGCCGCCGGCAGCGCCTGGCGCGCGCGTCTACTGCCCCAGGTCGATTGGCGGCAGCTCCGCAGCGGGCAGGGATGCGCCCAGCAGCTTCGCCAGCGTCGGCGCGATCGCGCGCATGTCGACCTGGCCCAGATTCTTGCCCGCCGCCACGCCCTTGCCCATCAGCAGCAGCGTCGCGTCCAGATTAGCCGGGCCGGGGAAATAGCCATGCATGCCCTTGACGCTGGCATGGCCGACCACCGGCGCGGTGGCGCCCCGGAAGATGTCGGTGACGAAGCCGGGCTTGAGGTTGACCGCGAAGCGCGCCTGCGGATTGCCGCCCATCGCCCTCAGCGCGTCCTGATCGACGATCCTGTCGATGCCGTTGGCCGGGTTGGCCGCCAGCCGGTCGAGCAGCGTCTTCACGCGCGCCGCCAGCGCCCCGTCGCCGGGCCGCGCCAGCATGATTGCGGCCGATCCGCCGGCGATCCAGGGCATCGCCAGCCAGGACGCGATCTTGCCGTCGCGGTCCAGCGTGATCAGGCCTGCGTCGATGAAGGGGCGGTAGAGATTGATGGCCGTATGCGTCGCTTCGAACCCATGGTCGCTCACCAGCGCGATCACCGCGTCGGGATGCGCCCGCATTTCCGCAGCGACTAGGTCGCCGACGATCCCGTCGATCTTTTCCAGCACGGCCTTGGCCGCCGCCGATCCCGGCGCGCTGGCATGTTCCTCATGGTCGAGCGCGGCGAAATAAACGGTCAGGAAATCGGGCTTGTGCGCGGCGATCAGGGCGCTGGCGAAGCGCGCGCGATTCTGGTCCGCCGCCAGGCTTTCGTCGATGCCCATCGCATAGGGCTGTCCCACCACGGCCTCCAGCTGCGCCTTCAGCCCTGGCGTCGCCAGCGCGTCGAGCAGCCGTGCATCGTCGGCATGGCCCGTGCGCCAGATTTGCGGCAGGTTCCATGTCACGCCCTTCGCCGCGACGCTGACGGGCCAGTGGATATTGCCGGTGGACAGGCCGGCCTTCGTCGCCGCTTCCCACAGCATGGGCGTCCGCACATCCTGCGCATACCAGTACCAGCCGCCCTGGTTGATGCCCATCGGGTCGAAGCTGTTGTTGGCGACGATGCCATGGCGGGCCGGCGACACGCCGGTCATCAGCGTGGTGTGGCTGGGATAGGTCAGCGTCGGCACCACGCCGGTGACGCCGGTCGCATGCGCGCCCTCCTTCACGAAACGGCGCAGATTGGGAATGGACAGCCCGCGCTTGTCCGCCTCCAGCACGTCGCCGGGCCGCAGCCCGTCGATCGAGATGAGGAGGACGGGTTCGGCCCGCGCGAGGGCCGGCACGGCCAGGGTCAGCGCCGAAGCGACTAGCGCGAATATCTTCACGATCATGTCTCCGTCCTGTGCCTCGAACGCGCCGGCACCCGCGTCCCGACCGCGCTCGAAGCACAGGATATTCTGGTTTAGAAGCCGGTCTTGAGCGTGGCGAAGAATTGCTGCGGCGCCCCCACCAGCAGGGTCTGCGCGTCGCCGCTGTTGCCAAAGCCGCCCGACCCGATCGTGCCGACATATTTCTTGTCGAACAGGTTGGTCGCATTCAGCTGCACCTCGATCCGGTCGGTCAGGCGATAGCCGACCGACGCGTCGACGATCACGCGGCCGGGGACCGATGCGTCGTTGGTGTAGCTGTAATAGCGGCGCGACATGTAGTTGATGCCGACGCGGCCGAACGCCCGGCCGTCGTCATAGTTGAATTCGCCGCGCGCCATATGTTCAGGGCTGTCGACGACGGTCTTGTCCTTGATCGCCGCGACCAGTGTGCCGTCCGAGCTGTTGAACACATCGTCGCGATAGGTCGCGTCGGTGTAGCTGTAGGACGCATAGACGCCAAAGCCCGACCCCAGCTTCAGGTCGCCCGCCGCTTCGAAGCCCAGCGCGCGCACGCCGCCGACATTCTGCAGCGCCGACGCCAGCCCCTGGATCGGGCTGCCTACCGTCACCGCCAGCAGCCGGTTGCGGAAATTGACCAGATAGGCGCCCAGCACGCCGTTGAACGTCGGCGTGTTGTAGCGCAGGCCCAGTTCATAGGTATCCGACTGTTCGGGCTTCAGATCGTCGCGGATCGCATCGAAGCCGACCTGATTGGTCGAAAAGGGGCCGGTCGTGGTGGCCGACGCGAAGGCGCGCGTCACCTGGGTGAAGCCGCCGAAGATTTCCGCCTCGGGGCTCAGCTCTACGGCGAAGCCGGCATGGGGCTGGAACCAGTCCTCCACCTTGATCTTCCCTTCGGGGAAGGTCGCCTGCACGATCGCTTCGGCCTCGTTGCTGACCTTGAAGCCCTTCCACCCCAGGTTGATCGTCACCATGCCCAGGTCGATCTTGTCCTGGACATGATATTGGAAGGTGTCAGTGGTGAAGTCGAATTCCCATTGGGTGAAGAAGGGGTCCTGCGGATAGTCGCGGAAGCTCAGACCCGGGTCGGTGCGGCTGGCGAAGGCGTAGAAGCGCCGGGCCTGGTGGAACTTGTTATTCTCATACCAGGCGCCCGCGCTCAGCGTCTGGATGCCTAGCGTATAGTCGATGCTGCCGAAGACGCCGATCCGGTCCATGTCATATTCGGTCGTGCGCACCGACATGGGCACACCATTGGGGCTGGGCGTATAAGGCGTCGCCCACAGCCCCATGCCGCTATTATTGTGATAATAGCCCTTGAGGCGGAAGGTCGCCGCCTCGCCGATCGGCGTGGTGACGCCGATCGCGCCCAGCCAGTCCTTGCGCAGGCCGGCCGCGTCATAATAGGCATCGTCGGCGCTGGTGACATTGCCCGGATAGACCTGGCCGCCGGCCACCGACGCGCCGCTATAGTCGTACAGGCCGTCAGGGAAGGGCGACCCGCCGCTGTTGCTGATCAGGTCGACGTCGTTCAGGCGGCTGGCATAGTCGATCGCGCGGTCATAGTCGGGAAATGTGTTGTCCCAGTCCCAGCCCAGGCGACGGATCATGTTCATCGACATGTCCTGATAATCCTGCTCGCGCCGGTCGGAATAGCTCAGCCATCCGTCGATCGTCGCGTCGCCGACCGGAATGATGACCTTGGCATTGCCCATATGCTGGTCCTGCGTGCCCTGGCCCTTCCACTTGTCGGTGGCGCCATAGCCGTAGGAGACATAGCCGCGCATGCCATCGCGCGTGCCCAGCGCCAGCCGCGCGAAGGCGCGCCAGGTTTCGTCGCTGCCATAGGTGAGGTTGCCCTGGCCGGCCAGCGATCCGCCGCTCAGATAATCGGCCGGATCGGCGGAGAAGGTTTCCACCGTGCCGCCCAGATTGCCCGTCGCCTGGGTGCCGAGCGAGCCCGCGCCCTGGCTGACGCGCACGCTGCCGATATTCTCGCTGCTGATCGCGCGGGTGATGTGCAGGCCGTTGTGATTGCCATAGCTCATGTCGCCCAGCGGAATGCCGTCGAAGGTGAAGCCGAGCTGGTTCTGGTTGAAGCTGCGGATGGTGACGCGCTGCGACCATTCATAATTGCCGAACGGGTCGGCGGACTGGAAATTGACGCTGGGCAGCTTTTCGATGGCCTTGAGCGCATTGGTGCCCGGCGTCAGGGTGATGATGTCCTTGCGCGTGATTTCCTGCACCTGGCGCGTTTCGCCGCGGCCAAAGACGATGATTTCGGCGCCCTCGGCCGGCGCATCGGCGGCGGGCAGGGCGTTCTGGGCAAGCGCCGGCGTCGCCGCCAACATGGTCGAAGCAAGCAAGAAAGCGTGAAGTGGCCGCATGATGATGTCCCCCTTGGACCCTGGACGGATCGCCGGGTCCGGCGGGCCATTAGCCCTGCGGTGTTGCAGCGCGGTGAGACAAATTTGACGGATCGGCGACATGGTCGTGACAGGGGCGTCATGATCCATTTTTCGCCATCCTGTGTCCAAAAGGTCGCACCCGCGCCATTTTCAACGGCGCGATTGCATCACCGGTGATGATGGCTATGGGAATGGGCAGATATATCCGAGGGAAAGCAGGACATGGCCAAACCCGAAAGCTGGCGGTTCAGCCCCGATGCCTATCGCTTCATCACGAGCATCGATACGCGCTTCCAGGATCTCGACACGATGGGCCACATCAACAATGTGGCGATTTCCGGCATCTTCGAAACCGCGCGTATCCGCTTCCACCATCATCTCGGCCGCCATCCGCAGGAACAGGGGGTGCGCTGGCTGGTGGCCAATGTGAACCTCAACTTCATCGAGGAATCGCACTTCCCCTACCCGTTCGAAGTCCATTGCGCGATCGGCCATATCGGCCGCACCAGCTGGACGATCAGCTCGGCGGGTTTCCAGAAGGGCGTGTGCGTCGCGACCTGCGACACCACGGTGGTCACCCATGGCGCGGAGGGGCGGCGCATGATCGACGAGACGCTGCGCGAGGCAATGGAGCGCAATTTCCTGCGCAAGCCGGAATAGGCGAGGGGGCAGGGGCGTCGAACCGCTCTTCCGCGCCGCGCAAAGCCTGCTAGGAAGCGCCATGCGCCTGCCCGGTCCGACCGAGATTTTCTGCCTGTTCGACGATGCGCGACAGCGCGGCCCCGCGCCCGCGCGCCTCTATCGCGATCCCGTCGCGATGATCGCCGCCTATCGCATGGACGAGGTGCAGCCTGCGCTCGACCGGGTCGGCGAAGCGCGCGAGGCGGGCCTGCATGCCGCCGGCTTCATCAGCTATGAAGCGGGCCTGGCTCTGGAGGATCGGCTGGCGCCGATCGCGGCCAGGCGGGATGGGGAGGGGGCGCCGTTGCTCTGGTTCGGCCTGTTCGAAGGGGTGCGGCGCATTCCGTCCACCAGCGTCCCGGGCCTCTTGCCCGATCCGGCGCAGGCGCGCGTCGGCGCGCTGCGGCCGCTGATCGACCAGCCGGACCATCGGGCCGCCTTCGACGCGGTGCAGGCTTATATCCGCGCGGGCGACATCTATCAGGTCAATCTGACCTTTCCCTGCGACATCCCCGTCGATGGCGATCCGATGGCGCTCTACGCCGCCATTCGCCCGCGCGCTGCGGCGGGGTATGGCGGCGTGATCCGCACCGGCGATCGCACCATCCTCTCCTTCTCGCCCGAACTGTTCTTCAGCCAGGTGCGCGGCCAGCTGACCGCACGGCCGATGAAGGGCACGGCGACGCGCGACGCCGATCCGCAGGCGGACGCGGCGCAGGCGCGCTGGCTGGAGGAAGATGAAAAGCAGCGCGCCGAAAATCTGATGATCGTCGACCTGCTGCGCAACGACCTGTCGCGCGTGTCGCGGCCCGGCAGCGTGATCGTGCCCGACCTGTTCCGGGTGGAAACCTATCCCACCGTCCACCAGCTGGTGTCGACCGTGCGCGCGCGGGTGCTGCCGGGCCTGTTGCCGGTGGACGTGCTGCGCATCCTCTTTCCCTGCGGGTCGATCACCGGCGCGCCCAAGCTGCGGGCGATGGAGATCATCGATGCGGTCGAGCCGCATTCGCGCGGGGTCTATACCGGGGCCATGGGCTGGATCGATCCGGAAGGCGACGCCGCCTTCAATGTTGCCATCCGCACCCTTTGCGTCGAAGAAGGCAGCAACGTCGGGCGGCTGGGCCTGGGTTCGGGCATCGTCGCGGATTCGCAAGGATACTCCGAATGGGCGGAGTGCCTGGCGAAGGGCCGCTTCCTCACGCCGGCTTGACTTGGATATGCGCAGGGGCTTGAAATAAGGGCGATGTCATTGGCTGACGGACGGTTCGACCTGCTCGAAACCATGGCCTTCGATCCGCATGAGGGGATCCGGCTGCTCGAGCTGCATCTGGCGCGGATGAAGGTCAGCGCCGATGCGCTGGGCTTCGCCTTCGATCGGCACGATGTCCGTAACGAGCTTCAGGCCGCGACCTTTCGCCTGCGCGACCGCAGCCGGGTGCGGCTGCTGGTGTCGCGCGGCGGCGCGCTCGCGATCGAGGTGCGCGCCCATCGCACCTGGCCGCAGGCGATCGTGCCGGTGGCGGTGGTGCCGCGCCAGGCGCCGGCGGACGATCCGCGGCTGCGGCACAAGACGACGGACCGCGCCCTCTATCGCGACGCGCTGCGCCGGGGCGGCACCTATGAGGTGCTGTTGACCGACGCGGAGGGCTTCCTGACCGAAGGCTGTTTTTCGACCCTGTTCGTGGAGCGCGGGGACAAGCTGGTGACGCCGCCGCTTCGCCGCGGCCTGCTGCCCGGCATATTGCGCCAGAGCCTCATAGAGATGGGCGAGGCGGTGGAGGAGGACCTGCGCATCCACGACCTGGAACGCGGCTTCTTCATCGGCAATGCCGCGCGCGGGATGGTGGCCGCGACGCTGGCGCGATAGCTGCGCCGGCGATAGCAGGGCTTTGTCCCGGCAAAGCCATTGCCGCCCATCTGGCGGTTGCCCCTGCGTCCGTTGCGCACTAAGGGACGCCGCGTCCGCTTTTATTGCGGGCCTCGGGGATTTTTCAGAGAGAACATTGCCATGAGCCAGACTTCCGCTGCCCTCGGTCGCATCCAGCCGTCCGCCACGCTCGCCATGAGCGCCCGCGTGAACGCGCTCAAAGCCGAAGGCGTGGACGTCATTGGCCTGTCCGCCGGCGAACCCGATTTCGACACGCCCGACTTCGTCAAGGACGCCGGCATCGCCGCGATCCGCAACAACCAGACGCGCTACACCGATGTCGACGGCACGGTGGACGTCAAGGAAGCGGTCGCGTTCAAGTTCAAGCGCGACAATGGCCTTGTCTACAAGCGCAGCCAGATCAGCGTGAATTCGGGCGGCAAGCACACCCTGTTCAACGCGCTGATCGCCACCGTCGACGCGGGCGACGAAGTCATCATCCCCGCGCCCTATTGGGTCAGCTATCCCGACATCGTCAATTTCGCAGGCGGCACCCCGGTCTTCATCGAGGCGCCGGCGGCGCAGGGCTACAAGATCACGCCGGCGCAGCTTGACGCCGCGATCACGCCGCGCACCAAATGGGTGATGCTCAATTCGCCGTCCAACCCCTCGGGCGCTGCCTATTCGGCCGACGAACTCAAGGCGCTGGCCGACGTGCTGCTGCGCCATCCCCATGTGCTGGTGATGACCGACGACATGTACGAACATGTCTGGTACGCCTCCACCCCCTTCGCCACCATCGCGCAGGTCTGCCCCGACCTTTATGAGCGCACCCTGACGGTCAATGGCTGCTCCAAGGCCTTTTCCATGACCGGCTGGCGCATCGGCTTTGCCGGTGGGCCCGAATGGATCATCAAGGCGATGGGCAAGCTCCAGTCGCAATCGACCAGCAACCCCTGCTCGATCAGCCAGGCGGCCGCCGTCGCGGCGCTCACCGGTCCGCAGGATTTCCTGGAAGAGCGCAACGCCGTGTTCAAGAAGCGCCGCGACATGGTCGTGGCCATGCTGAACGACGCGCCGGGCCTCGACTGCCCGACGCCCGAAGGCGCCTTTTACGTCTATCCCGACGCCAGCGGCGTCATCGGCAAGACCACGCCCAAAGGCGCGCTGATCGACAGCGACGAAGCGCTGATCGGCTATTTCCTGGATGAAGCGAAGGTCGCCGCCGTCCATGGCGCCGCCTTCGGCCTCTCGCCCGCCTTCCGCATCAGCTACGCCACGTCGGACGAGGTGCTGAAGAAAGCGTGCACGCGGATCCAAGAGGCCTGCGCCGCGCTGAAATAAGCGGGGAGCAAGGCATCCGCCGGAAAATCTGAACCCCGGCGGAACCTTTCGGCAAAAAGTGGAAACGGTCTTTTTCGCGTTGCGCCGTCTTGTCTTCGGCGCAGCGCGGTCTATATGCCCGTTGCGAACAAAAACTTAAATTCCGGCGGCGTTCGTCGTTCTGAACCCGGCATTGGTCGAAAGCTGCTCCGGCGGCCGCGGCCGTTCAGTCAGGGGCAAGGCGCATGGGCATAGCGGGAAAGCCGGCACGACCGGCAGACTATGGTAGAAAGGCGTTGGCCATGATGGCGTTCCTCAAATCCGACCTGTTCCTGCGCTTTCTGGGCGGGTTCGCGATCGGCGCTGTCGGCATGTTCATGATGCAGCCCGAAGAGCCGCCGATGTTCGGCAGCACCGCGGTTGCCGCGACTTCGACCGATGGCTCGTCCTTCTAAGGCCCTGGCTTCTAGGGCGCTGGCCCCCCTCATCCTGGCGGCGCTCGCCATCGCCATGCCCGCGCGCGCGGAGCGCGTCGTGTCCGCCCCCGCACCCGTCCTCGACGCCGCGCCCACGCGCAAGCTGGAAACGGCGGTGTTCGCCGGCGGATGCTATTGGGGCGTCGAAGGCGTGTTTTCGCACGTCAAGGGCGTCAAGCTTGCCGTCGCGGGCTTTGCTGGCGGCCCGCGCAGCCAGCGGGTCGACTATGCCCGGGTCAGCGGCGGGGACACCGGCTATGCCGAAGCCGTGCGCGTCACCTATGACCCCAAGCAGGTCAGCTATGGCACGCTGATGCGCATCTTCTTCTCGGTCGTTGCCGACCCGACGCTGCTGAATCGGCAGGGGCCTGATCGCGGCACGCAATATCGCAGCGCGCTCTTCCCGCTCAATGGCGAGCAGGAGCGGGCCGCGCGCGCCTATCTGGCGCAACTGGGCAAGAGCGGCCTGTGGCGCGACCCAATCGTGACGAAGGTCGAGCGCTTCACCGGCTTCCAGGATGCGGACCGCTACCATCAGGACTTCCTGCGCAAAAATCCGCGTCACCCCTATATCCTGCGCTGGGATGCGCCCAAGCTGGCCGCCTTCCGCGACATGTATCCCGCCCTCTACAGCGACAGCCCGTCGGCCTGAGTTTGCCGCGGGCTTGGAGGCCTCCCCCTCCCGCTCGTCGTCCCCGCGAAGGCGGGGACCCATCCCGCCAACCGAACTTGAATCGCGCACTGCGCCACCGGTTTCCCATTCTCGTGGGCTGACGATGAAAGGGGAGTACTGGCTGTGAAGTTCAACGGCGTTCAGCGGTGTCCTGCGCAAGCAGGGAAACCCTAAAAACCTTCTTCGCCCTGATGGTCGCCATGGCCGGAACGGCGCAGCGCCGCCTGGTCGCGCTCCGCCTTCTCCTGCGCGGCGTCGATCTGCGCGCGTTCCTTGGGCGTCTGTTCATGGCTGCTGCTCGGCGCGGCGGCCTCGTGCACGCCGTGGGCGGGCGGGCGCTGTTCCTGTTCCGGCTTCTGTCCGGGGCGCGGTTCTTCCATTCTTCGTCTCCTCGACCTGGCGAACGGGCCGGCGCCGGCGGGGTTCCGCCAGTTCGATCCACACCGGCGCATGGTCGCTGGTCTTTTCCCAGCCGCGCACATGGCTGTCGACCTCCGCCCGGACCAGCCGTTCGCTCAATGCCGGGCTCAGCAGCAGATGGTCGATCCGCAGCCCGGCATCGCGGGCGAAGGCGTTGCGGAAATAATCCCAGAATGTGTAGATCTTCTCGTCGGGATGCAGTCTGCGCAGCGCATCGGTCCAGCCCTGGTCCAGCAGCCGGACGTAAGCGGCGCGCACCTCCGGCGCAAACAGCGCATCGTCGGTCCAGCGCTCGGGCTTGTAGACGTCCCGCTCGGTCGGCATGACGTTGAAGTCGCCGGCCAGCATTACCGGCAGTCCGCTCGCCATCAGGCCGGCGGCATGATCGATCAGCCGGTCGAACCAGCGCAGCTTATAGTCGAATTTGGGACCGGGGCGGGGATTGCCGTTGGGCAAATAGAGGCCGCCGATCAACAGGCCGTTGACCGCCGCTTCGATATAGCGGCTGTGGCTGTCGTCCGGATCGCCCGGCAGGCCGCGCCGCGTTTCCTGGATCGACCCCACGCGCGACAATATGGCGACGCCGTTCCAGCTTTTCTGCCCGTGCCAGATCGCATCATAGCCCGCCGCCCGGATCGCCTCGATCGGAAAGCGCTCGTCGGGGGCCTTCAACTCCTGCAGGCAGACGATGTCGGGCGCGGCCTCCGCCAGCCAGCGCAGCAGCACGGGCAGGCGGCCGTTGACGCCGTTCACATTATAGGTGGCGATCTTCATGGCGGAACAGGAAGCCGCCAGATGCGCTACCGGTTCCCGATGTTCGGACAAGCAAAAGGGCGGGCATCCCGTTCCGGATCCCGCCCCTGTTCGCGTCGCCCTTCGGCCGTCGCGCTTATTTCGGCGCCAGCACCATCAGCATCTGGCGGCCTTCCATGCGCGGATAAGCTTCGACCTTGGCGATTTCCTGAACATTTTCCGCCACGCGCTGCAGCAGGTTCATGCCCAGCTGCTGATGGCTCAGCTCACGGCCGCGGAAGCGCAGGGTGATCTTCACCTTGTCGCCGTCGCCGATGAAATCATGGACCTTCTTCATCTTCGTATCATAGTCATGATCGTCGATGTTCGGACGCATCTTGATCTCTTTGAGTTCCTGCGTCTTCTGGGTCTTGCGGGCGATATTCGCCTTCTTCTGGGCCTCATACTTGAACTTGCCGATGTCCAGGAACTTGCAGACCGGCGGGTCGGCGTTGGGCGAGACTTCGACGAGGTCGAGCCCGACCTCATAGGCCTGCTCGATCGCCTCCTGCGTAAACATCACACCGAGATTTTCGCCTTCATCATCGATCACGCGCACCTTGGGCACGTTGATGAACTCGTTATAACGGGGGCCGGACTTCGGCGGCGGCGCCATAGGGCGGCGCATCATCGGGGGACGTATAGCAATATCTCCTGTGGTCGTTACGAAAACGGACGGCTTTTAGCGGCTTTTTCCAAAAGCCGAAAGGGGTGCGTGGTTCCGCCGTAGCGGAATCACGCACCCTTGCGGCATTTCTGCCTCACTGCATATCGGGTGCCAGCGCTTCTTTTTCAAGCCGGGCGATCACATCGTCCAGCGCGATGACGCTCTGGCCGTCCTTGCCCAGTTCGCGCAGCGCCACCGTGCCCTCGTCCGCCTCGCGCCGGCCCACGACCAGCAGATTGGGCACCTTGGCCAGGCTGTGTTCGCGCACCTTGTAGTTGATCTTCTCGTTGCGGATGTCGAGTTCGGCCCGGATTCCCGCCGCACGCAGCTTCTCGACCGCGGCCTTGGCATAATCGTCGGCGTCCGACACGATGGTCGCGACCACTGCCTGCACCGGCGCCAGCCAGAGCGGGAATTTTCCGGCATAATGTTCGATCAGGATGCCGATGAAGCGTTCATAGCTGCCGAAGATCGCGCGGTGAAGCATGACCGGCCGGTGCCGCTCGCCATCCTCGCCGATATAGGCGGCGTCGAGTCGCTCGGGCAGCACGCGGTCGGACTGAAGCGTGCCCACCTGCCAGGTGCGGCCGATCGCGTCGGTGAGGTGCCATTCCAGCTTGGGCGCGTAGAAGGCGCCTTCGCCCGGCAATTCCTCCCAGCCATATTCTGCGGTCGCCAGGCCCGCCGCGACGACGGCGTCGCGCAGCTCATTCTCCGCCTTGTCCCACATTTCGTCGCTGCCGAAGCGCTTTTCGGGGCGCAGCGCCAGCTTGATCGAATAGCGGAAGCCGAAATCCTTGTAGATGCGGTCCGCCAGTTCGCAGAAGGCGCGCACTTCCTCGACGATCTGGTCCTCGCGGCAGAAGATATGCGCGTCGTCCTGCGTGAACTGGCGCACCCGCATCAGCCCGTGCAGCGCGCCATGCGCCTCATTGCGATGGCAGCAGCCATTTTCGTAGAAGCGCAGCGGCAGGTCGCGATAGCTCTTGATCCCCTGGCGGAAGATCAGGACGTGCGCCGGGCAGTTCATGGGCTTGAGCGCCATCCAGTCCGCCTCGTCCGACACGAGCGGGCCTTCGTCGGCGATGTTCGGCACCTCGTCGGGGATGACGAACATATTCTCGCGATATTTGCCCCAATGGCCCGATGCTTCCCACTGGCGGGCGTCCATCACCTGCGGGGTCTTGACCTCGCGATAGCCGGCGGCATCGATGGCGCGGCGCATATAGGCTTCCAGGCCGCGCCAGATGACATAGCCCTTGGGATGCCAGAAAACCGACCCGTGCGCTTCCTGCTGCAGGTGGAACAGGTCCATCTCCGCGCCCAGCTTGCGATGGTCGCGCTTGCCCGCTTCCTCCAGCCGCGTCAGATGGTCGGCCAGCTGCCTCTTGTTGAGCCAGCCCGTGCCATAGATGCGGGACAGCATCGCATTCTTCTGGTCGCCGCGCCAATAGGCGCCCGACACGCGCGTCAGCTTGAAGGCGGCCGGATCGAGCTTGCCGGTGGAGGCGAGGTGTGGGCCGCGGCACATGTCGTACCAGCTATCGGCCTCGCCCGGCGCGCCCGAATGATAGACGGTCAGTTCTTCGCCCTGCGGCAATTCGGCGGCCCATTGCGCCTTGAAGCTTTCGCCCGCGGCCTCCCACTTTGCAATCAGCGTATCGCGGTCGATCACCTCGCGGCGCAGCGGCTTGTCGGCGGCGATGATCTCGCGCATCTTCGCTTCGATCGCGGGCAGGTCTTCCTCGGTGAAGGGACGATCCTTGGGCGCAAAATCGTAGTAAAAGCCATCCTCGGTCGCCGGGCCGAAGGTGATCTGCGTGCCGGGGAACAGCGCCTGCACCGCTTCGGCCAGCACATGGGCGAAATCATGCCGCGCCAGTTCCAGCGCGTCAGCCTCGTCCCGGCTCGTCACCAGCGCCAGCGTCGCGTCCTGCTCCAGCGGCCGGCCGATGTCGCGCAATTCGCCATCCACTCGCGCGGCGATCGCCGCCTTGGCCAGCCCCGGACCGATCGCCGCCGCAATGTCCGCCGGCGTAGTGCCGGGCGCGACTTCACGCACGGAACCATCGGGCAGAGTGATTTTGAGCATGGCGGACACGATATGTCTTTCTGTTGAATGGGCTGGTCACGCGGCGCACATGGCCGCGCCTTCCCCTTAAATGGGCGGTCCTGCCTGTCAATAGAAGGGGCGGCGACTAGGGGAGCGTGGCCCGCTCCCGTGGAGGCGGGCCATGCAGGCAGCACTGCCTACACGGCAGCGCGCCGATGATCGAACCGGGCGGGGCCCGGGCAGCCGATCAATTCTTGCGGAGAACGAAGCAGGGCTGAAGATAGGTCGCGGAATAATTTTCCGCGAAGGTCACCAGTTCGAGCGCCGACCAGTTGGTGCGCGCATAGCTGGCCGGGATGATGGCCTCGCCATAGGTTTCCGCTGCGAGTCCACCGCCGCCATGCGCGGGGTAGAAGATGAACTCGCCATCATCATAGCGGCGCAGCGCGTCGTTCTTGTCGGTGATGACCTGCGCATAATTGCCGGCATGAGCCGTCTTGTCGACATCCGACCCGGCAAATTCGATATGGGCGCGCGGGCGAGTGGTGAGGCAGGCGATGCCGCCCGGCTTGAGTACCCGGGCAAATTCCTCGATCCACGCATCTGCCACGTCCCTTGGCAGGTGGGAAAAAACCGAAAAGGCGTAGATCACGTCGAAACTACTGTCCGGTGCCGGCAAAGGGGGCCTGGCCTGACTCAATGTGTAGTTCGGGCCACGCACATGTTGCTTGGCGATGGACAAAAAGCGATCTTCAATGTCGAAGCCGTGCAGATTCTTCGCTGGCAGGTCGCGCAGCCAATACCGGATGATGCGCCCCCAGGCACAGCCGAAGTCCATGACCTGGGTATTGCGCGACAGGCCATTGCCCTGCTGGATCAGCATCCGGCGCACAAACTGCCAGAACATGAACGCGTCACGGAGAATGGGCTTGCCTGATCGTCCCACGGTGCTGGTCTGCAGATTTTCAGGCGGCAGGTCGAACAAAGGTCGCCCTTGCCGGTCATCCGCCTCACCAGTGATCTTCGAAAACCACTCTTCGTCCGACAGCGCCGAATAATCAGAAAATGCGTCTTGATTCATCGGGATGCCCCCTGTTTGCTTCCACTTTCATGACGAAGGATAAAGTTGGCTGCAAGAGGAAATGCGATGGACCTGGTCATTCGAATTTGCAGCGGACAAGATGCGGTCATTGATGATCATTAGTCGCTATCGATCTGCCAGGTATCCCGATTCTTGCCGCTTGAAACATCGTCTTGCCCGTCAAGATAAGAGGCGAAAGGCAATCTTTGGGATCTACGATCCCTCGTCTTTGTCGAACGCCGTTGCCCCGGCAGCCAGGGAAAAGCGCTTGATCCTGCTTGCCTGCGCCTTCGGTTCCAGGATGGTCGACATGGCGACATAGTCGCCGGTTGCCCGCTCGGGCGTCAGGGTCAGCAGGATGTAACCCTTGGCGCGCTGGTCGCAGAACAGGACTTCGGGGCTGGCCTTTTCCAGCAGCGCGCCCAGCGGCACCTGCGGCAGCGTGTCGCCGATCGACGGGCTGCTGATCGCGCTGGTGCCGAATTCGACGCCGATGGCGGTGCCGTCCGCGTCCGCCAGCTGGTTGGCCCAGAAGGCATGGCTGTCGCCCGCCAGCACGATGGGGTGCGCGCCCGCGCGCCGAATGCTCTGGTAGAGCCGCTCGCGCGCGGCGGGATAACCGTCCCAGGCGTCGAGGTTGAAGGGCAGGCCGGCGCGATAGCCCGCCTGCGCCATTTCGACCTGCGCGCGCACCTTGGGCTCCAGCGACGACACCATCGCCGTGGCCTTGTCGACGCCGAACAGCCGCGCCAGGTCCGGTCCGTTGACGCGCGCCATCACGACCTGGTTGCCCAATATCTGCCATGGCGTGCCAGCCTTGACGGACGCGGCGAGTTCCCTTTCCAGCCAGGCGCGTTGCGGTTCGCCCAGCATCTCGCGGTCCGGGCGGTTGCGCTCGGCCAGCACGGCCTCGACTTCGGACCGGCCGGGCGTCTCGCCCTTGAAGCCTGCCTGCTCGCTGCGCGCCAGCAGCCGCGTTTCCACCATCAGCAGCGTGGCGAGGTCGCCAAAGTCGAACCGGCGGTTGATGGCGTCCCACGGATCGCCCGCCGCCGGATCGCGGATCGGCATCCATTCGAAATAGGCCTGCATCGCCGCGGCCTTGCGCGTCGCCCAGTCGCCTTCGGTCGCGGGCTGGTGATTTTCCGCGCCGCCGATCCAGCTGTCATTGGCGGTTTCATGATCGTCCCAGACGCAGATGAAGGCGGCGCGGGCATGGGCCGCCTGCAGCGCCGCATCGCCCTTATATTGCGCATGACGCGCGCGATAATCGGCCAAGGTGACGATCTCGTGCGCGGGCTGCGCGGTGCGGCCGATCGTCTGCCCGATCTCCGCGCCGTAGCCGTCGGCGCCATATTCATAGATATAGTCGCCCAGATGGACGACGGCGTCGATCCGCTCCAGCGCGGCGATCGAATCATAGGCGGTGAAGAAGCCGCCGGGATAGAGCTGGCACGACACGACCGCCATCACCGCGTCCGCCGTCTTGCCTTCGGGCAGCGTGCGGAACCGGCCGGCGGGCGAACGCACCCCGTCGGCGAGTTCGAACCAGTAATGATAGTCCCGCCCGGGCTTCAGCCGGCGAGGCTCCACCTTGACGGTGAAGTCGCGCGCGGGCCGCGCCTCAGCCGATCCGCTTTCCACCGGCTTTCCATCCGCGCGTTCGGCGACGTGCCAGCGCAGCGGGATCGGGTTCGCCTGCGCAGCGCTCGCTGGCGTGACGCGCGTCCACAGGATGGCGCCGCGCGGCGTCGGATCGCCGCTCGCCACGCCATGGGCGAAGCGTCCTGGCGCCGCCGCGTCGGCGGCGCGCGCCATGGCGGGCAGGGCGGCGCCCGACCCGATCAGGCCGATCGCTGCGCGGCGGTCGATCGTCACCTTCGTGCCGCTCATTGCGCACCGCCGAAGCGAACGCTGGCGGACACCCCGTAGAAGCGGGGCGCGCCGGCGATGAAGGTCGGCATGCCCAGGCTGTCGCCGGTATTGCCGGCATCCATGATATACTTCTTGTCGAACGCGTTCTCGATAAAGGCTTCGATCCGCCACAGGCCGCCCGGCGCTTCATAGCCCAACCGCGCGTTGACCAGCGCATAGCTGCTTTGGAATTCGTCCAGGATGTTGTCGGCCACCAGCGCGGCGGGCGGCTGCTGCAGGTCGGTGCGGTCATTGTCGTCGTCGAAGAAGACCTTCGATTGCCAGGTGACGCTGGGGGTGAAGAGGATGCGGCCCTCGCCCGCGGGCAGCGACGCCTGCGCGCCGAAGGACGCGCTGTGGTCGGGCGACAGGCGGAAATGATTGCCGTCGCGCACGCCCGTCTGGAAGCGGCTGTGATTATAGGCGTAGGTCGCGAACAGCGTCAGCAGGTCGCTCGGCACCCAGCGCAGCTGCCCTTCGAAGCCATAGCTTTCCGCCTTGCCGGCATTGGTCAGGACGAACTGCGTGCCCTGCTGCACCGTGGTCTGGAAATTATCATATTGATAATAGAAGGCCGCGCCATCGATGAACAGGGTCCGGTTCAGGAGGGCCGTCTTGGCCCCCAGTTCGAAACTGTCAACCGTCTCGGAATCCAGCACCGAAAAGCGCGTGTCGCCCAGCGGGGCGGACGGCGCGCTGGCGGCCAGCACTTGCGGACGGCGGCCGCGCGCATAGGTGGCGTAGAGGCTGGCGTCGGCGCTGGGCTTGTACCGCGCGGTCAAGCGCCAGGAAAAGCCGCCGTTCGACAGGGTCGCGCTATCCTCGCCGCCATTGCCGGCCGTCGGCTGCGCGCCCAGGCCAAAGAGCGGCACCGGATAGGCGGCCGAGGGCGGGATGGTGGCGGCGCCCGGCACCGCCAGCGCCTGGAGCAGGGCGGTGCGCACCGCCTCGGGCTGGCTCAGCGCGCCGATCAGCCCGCCCAGGATCGACCGGCCATTGTCGACCGACGACAGGAACGTGCTGCGCTTGTCGTCATGCGTGTAGCGCAGGCCGCCGCCGACCTCGAACTGGTCCGACAGACGGATGGTGACGTCGCCGAACAGGTCGAAGGCGCGGGTGCGCGACCCGTTGGTGCTGCTTTCCAGATGGCTGGGCTTCAGGTTCGCGGCGATCGCCTGCGCCTGGTCGGCCGACAGGGCGACGCCATAGGCATTGGCGACACCCTGCAGCAGCGCGCCGGTGAAAGCGGGATTGGCCAGCAGGGCGGCGGGCACCGGGTCGCTCGCGGGGCGGTCGGGAATGACGCCGCCGCCGTTCAGCGCGCCCGCCAGTCGGGCCAGCGTCACGCGCTCGTCAAACTGCGTCGGCACCCGCTGCGTGCCCTTTTCGTGGAAATAGCTCGCGCCCAGGAAGGCGGTGATCGGGCCATCCTCGTAGGTCAGGCGGAATTCCTGGCTGGTCTGCACGCCGCGCGCATCCTCGGCCGCCGTCAGCATCGGCAGCGAAATGCCGTCCGCGTCGAAAATCTCCAGCGCGTCGAACCGGCGGAAGGCGGTGGTGGAGGTCAGGCTGAAGCGATCATCCAGCTTCAGCGTCGCGATGCCGGTGACGCCCCAGACCTGCCGGTCCAGCCCCAGCGCCTTGCCCCCTTCGAACCCCGCGCCCGGCGCGAGCGCCGCGCCGCTGTTGCGGCCGCGGTCCCCGATCACCGCGCCCGTCACGGGATCGGTCGGGTTGTAGGCGATCGATTTGAACCCGGTGCCGTTCGGGCTGTCCTTCTGATAATTGCCGGTCAGGTCGAAGCTGAGGTCGCCCTTTTCGCCGTGGAAGCTGCCGCGGATCGCCTTGGTGTCGACCGAGTTGAAGTCCGCGCCGCCCAGCAGATTTTCGACATAGCCGTCGCGCTTGCGGATGCGGCCGGCCAGGCGCACCGCCATGCCTTCGCCGATCGGCGCATTGACCATCGCCTCGCCCAGCCAGCTGTCATAATTGCCGTAGGAGACGCGCCCCGCTGCCGCGAAGCCGGCCGGGTCCGCCTTGTTCTGCACGATGTTGACCGCGCCGATCAGCGCGCCGCGCCCGTAGAGCGTCGATTGCGGCCCCTTGGCGATCTCGACCCGCTCGACGTCGAACAGCTCGACATAGGAGCCGCGCGACTTGGAGATGGAGACGCCGTCCTGGAAGACGGAGACGCGCGGCTCGTTGGTCGCCGTGCCGCTGTCCGACGTGATGCCGCGCATGACGAAGCCGGGATTGTTGGGCGACTGGTTCTGCACCTCGAAGCCCGGCACGAAGCGCGAGAGGGCGTCGAATTCATAGAGGCCGAAGCGGTCGAGCTGCTCGGCCCCCGCGACGCTCAGCGCCATCGGCACGTCGATCGCATCCTGTTCGCGCAGCTGCGCGGTGACGATGATCGCATCGCCCGCATCGGCCTCCGCCTCGGCGATCTGGGCCTGCGCGGCGGCGGTGGAGAATGCGGAAAGGCTGATGGCGGCCAGCGCCAGCGAACGAATATGCATGATGGAACTCCCTCTGCCGCCCCGGTAGAAAGGGAGTATGAAGCCTGCATGACACCAGCAGGTCAGGCGCGATTTTCCGC
The DNA here is from genome assembly GCF_020782235.1 of Sphingobium naphthae. Classification (GTDB taxonomy): domain Bacteria; phylum Pseudomonadota; class Alphaproteobacteria; order Sphingomonadales; family Sphingomonadaceae; genus Sphingobium; species Sphingobium naphthae. The sequence continues at coordinate 73,088 of NZ_JAJGNO010000004.1, read as the reverse complement.
GCAGTTCCGGGGGCTTGCCGCTACGGCAAGGGGCGATGGGCCTGCCTGATCGGCGCGATGTTGGAACGGGGCTTGGTGAGCAGGCTCAAACCGAGCAGAAATGGAGCCATCGATCTCCTCGCCGGTCAGGGCGCAAAGGGTCACCATCTTTTTGTCCTGCTCCTAACGCAGTATCCGGCGTTCGAAATTATGCGAAGATTAGTTTTTCTGATGAAAAATCAGCTCGTCGCAAATGCGAATAGAGTAAGTGCAGGTCGCAAGATTATATTCTATTATATTTCGCGGCGGAAACGGACTTATTATTTGGGCAGAGGGGTCAGGTTGATGAACCGGCCCAACGGATCGAAGCGGCAGCGAAAGCGCGCGATGCCGTCGCCGCCGCGATCGACCATGCCTTCGATCGCTTGTCCTTCACGATCCTGCTGCAGCCGACCAGTGCGGACATAAGCGGGGCGGACGCGGTAATGGCTAGCCGCCTCGCCGCGGCAGAAGGCCGGCATGTTTCCTGGCGAGACTGGCTTGCCAGAGCCCATGATCGGTTTGGAGGGCAGGATCGCGGGTCGATCCACAATGGCAATCGAGAGGTTGTAGTCAGCCCTCGCCGCGCGCCGGGCGGCATTTCGCATCAGATAGACGCGCAGCCGGTAGTCGCCGGTGGCAGCGAGCCGGCCTGAAAAGCGATTGCCTGAGATGGAACCTGTGAAGATTGCCTGTTCCGAGCGGGGGGGCAGCACATTGAAATATGTGGACGCGTTGTCGGTGCGGAGCGACACCGCCAAGGCTTGGCCTGCCCGCGCGCCGACGACATAATCCACGACTTGGTAGCCGCGGATGGTGCCGCGCACGGAGGTGGACGTGGCTCCGCGTGGAAACTGAACACGTTCGTTGCGAACAGTTGTTTGCGCCAAAGTAGGGGCGGTCATCGCTGCGGAAGCGATGGTCAGAATGGCTAGCGGAGCAAAAGTAACATGTGGCATTGCCGAATCCCTCTCACAAATCGTTCCGGCAGGAGGTGGTTGCCGGCCTGTGCGCTACACGCTTGTTCTGCGGTAACGTGACGCTAGAAATCGCTGGATCCGGCTAATTGACCGCATCGGATTGGGAATTGATGCGGGTCAAAAGCATTCCGATTCCTTTATCGGCAAGATGCTGCAACTGTGTCGCCTTGCTATGCTGATGAGCTGGCGACGCCGAAAAGCGTTGGCCACTGCTTTAAGTATAGCTGCATCAAGGTGCAGACGTCGCGATGAGTCTGAAGGGAGTCTCCCGCCGCACGCTGTTCGCAGCAGCGAGTGTCGGTCGGTGTATTGGCGCTGCGGTCGGCCCGGCAGTCCGAGCGGCCCTGACGCGGGAAATGCGGAGCGGTGGCCGCGGCTGCGGATCTGGTCGAAAATGACACGCTCTATGGGGGCAGCATTGGCGACATGATCCAGCCGATCATTCCTGCTGTACTGACAGCCCGTCGAAAGGCGCGCCCCGGTGACTTTGTCGAAGGAGTGATCGAGGAGAATGTCCGACAGGTGGTTGAGCGGTTGAAGCGCTACTTAGAACCGGTTCTGCTCGAGCCTCAGCGGAAGGGCGCGAACGGATGATTGTGGGCGCGGTCTATGCGTTGAAGACCGGGGCAGCCCAATGGATGGACGGTCGAGAGTGAACCCGCTGTCCGCGCAAGCGCATGTGCAGGAGGACCCCGTGACAGCCACAGCGACATGTCACGGGGTACGGCTGCGGGTGCGGCTCAGAAACGGCGATGATCTTCGCCATCGATGATGTCGCATCCTCCGCGGAAAGCATAAGGTGCGGTACCCTGGATGCTGATCTGGCCACTGCGGCGGTTGATGGTGATGGCGGGCTTGTTGAGGCCGTTGAGGCGATATTTGGCGTGGATGACGTCCGGCCCCATGGCAACGTCATACAGATCCCACCAGCCATCATCGCCCCGCGAATTGATCGGCGGGACGAGCTTCTTGGGCAGGCGGATGCGACCGCCATTGCCCCATAGCTGGATCATCAGCGAGGCATCGAACTGCTGCCCGGTCATCTCGGTGCGATTACCATAGTCGTAGCGGTTGGTGCGGCTGTTCCAGGTCCAACCATAGGTCGTCGCCACGCCCGGTCGCTGGCCGTCGCCAAAGCAGACGAGGCCGAGGTCCACATATTGGCCGTCGACATGATAGCGGTCGCGCTCTTCGACATAGCTGGGCGACTGCCGCTGCGTGCTGGCGGTGCCGCCATACCCGACCTGATAATCACTTTCGGGGCGATGTCGCGGCCGTCATCATGAGGCGTCCCCCCATGGGAGCGACCATCGCGCGCGGCGCTCTGGTCGCAATCGGGCGCGGGCGAGGGGGTGATGGAATCATAGCGGCCGTCCATCGTCGCGACCGTCACGCACAGCTGGCGCGCGGGGTTCCACCAGTAGCTGTAGCTTCTGTCATCGCTCTTCTGCGTCTTCACATAGTGATAGCCTCGCGACTGCAGGCTTTGTTCGCCACCCGCAGCGCGAGCGCCGACCAGATCGCCGAGACCGGACGGCGTCTGCGCCGCCGCTGGAATGGCAACGGCAAACAGGAGGACTGCAGCCGGATAATAGGGTTTCGCTGTCATGGCGATGTCTCCGTTATGGAAAGGTAGCTGTTTGAGGCAATGATTAAGTCGGCGAAGAAGGCAGGCACTCCTTTCCAACTGGAGCGCTGCGCATGATAGGGTGGGATCAGATGGAGGCAGGGCAGATCATTTACGCGGCTTCGGCACGGCGTATGAGTGCGGGGCGGTCGGCGATCGTGATCGCGCGGCCGCCTGGAAGGTTGATCACGCCAGCATCGCGAAGCTTGGTGATCTGGCGGCTGACCGTCTCGATCGTCAGTCCCAGAATATCAGCCATCTGGCCACGACTGAGAGGGAGATCGAAGGTGACGGGCCCGCCAGGTGTAGCGCGGGAGCTTGCGTCGGCCATTCGTACGGTCATGTCGATCAGGAATCCGGCGACCTTTTCCTCTGCCGACTTGCGTGCCAATGACAGCATGCGCGAGCGAGCCTCGCCCAGCGCCGCCAGTGTGCGCTGAAGGAGCAAGTGCTCCATTCGTGCATGCCTTTGGAGCACTTTCTCGAAAGCCCCGCGTGGAAAGACGCAGAGATCGACATCGGTCAGCGCAGCAATCGTGAAATCGACCTGCGCCGCGAAAAGCTGACCGGCGAAATCCGCCGGGTAGAGCAATCCTACGATCTGTTCTCGCCCGTCCGAGGTGGAAGCCACAATCTTGAGGACGCCATCCAGCAAATTGGCGCAGATAGCGCTATCATCACCAGCCCAAAACAACGCTTCTCCACGGCTTAGATGGCGGCGTTGGCCAAGGGCATTCAGTTCCAGCAGTTCCTCGTCGCTGAGACTGGCGCATAGCGCCCGGTCGCGAACGGCACAGTCGGCACAGATGCTGCTCGGAATCATGACCCCGATATACTGGAGCCACGATCCTGAGTCTTGGCGAAAACGACGGTTGCAATCAGCGTTCAGCATCGGCCCGCACATCATCCTCGATTGGCAAGTCGAATTCATGCCAGATGCCGTTGAGGATGCCGAAAAGGACGGCAAGGCCAAGGCCCAGAACCCAGGAAAAATACCACATCTCGCATTCCTTCAGTAGAAATCGGGGTTGGTGCGCACATCGTCCGTCGTCACCCGGCCGAACATGACCTTGTAAGCCCAGGCGGTGTAGGCGAGCACGATCGGCAGGAAGACCAGCGTGCAGACCAGCATGATGCCCAGCGTCTTGTGGGTGGAGGACGCGTTCCACACCGTCAGGCTGGAATGGGCATCGATGCTCGATGGCAGGATGTAGGGAAACATCGAACAGCCGACGGAGGCAATGATCCCGACGGCCGCGCAGGAAGAGCCGGTGAAGGCGAGCGCTTCGCGCCCCTGGCGAATGCCCACTAGCGCCAGCGCCGCGCCGGCGAACCCCAGCAGCGGCGCCGCCATCATCCACGGATAGGCGCGGTAATTGTCGAGCCAGGCGCCGGCCGCCGCGACGCTGCTGGTGCGCAGCGGGTTGGAGGGGCCGATGGGATCGACCGGACCCACGCTCCGGTAGCCCAGATCGCCATAGGCGATGAACAGGAACCCGGCGGCGAACAGCAGGATCGACAACAGCGCGGCGATGGTGCCGAACCGGCGGGCGCGATCATGCACCGGCCCATGGGCGACCTTGATCGCCAGCCAGGCCGATCCGTGCAGCACCAGCATCGCCACAGACAATAGCCCGCAGAGCAGGGTGAAGGGCGTGAAGAGGCCGAAGAAGCCGCCTTCGTAGAAGGAGCGCAGATCGCTGTCGATGCGGAAGGGGGCGCCCTGCAGCACATTGCCTACCGCCACGCCGAACACCAGGGCGGGCACGAACCCGCCGACGAATAGCGCCCAGTCCCAGCGCGTGCGCCACTGCGGGTCCGGCCTTTTGGAGCGATATTTGAACCCCACCGGGCGCAGGATCAGCGCGGAGAGGACCAGGAACATCGCCAGGTAGAATCCGGAGAAGCTGACCGCATAGACGAACGGCCAGGCGGCGAAGATCGCGCCGCCGCCCAGGATGAACCAGACCTGGTTCCCTTCCCAAGTCGGGCCGATGCTATTGATAACCTGACGCCGCTCGACATCGGAGCGCGCCACGAAGGGCAGCAGCGCCGCGACACCCAGGTCGAAGCCATCGGTCAGGGCGAAGCCGATGAGCAGCACGCCCAGCAGGCCCCACCAGATGATGCGCAGCATTTCATAGTCGAACATCGTCTTGCTCCTTTGGCCGGGTCAGGCTGTCATCGGGGTGGCGGGAAGGGAGCCGGGCGTCGGCTGGTCATGCTCGGCATCGCTGGGGCCGTGCCGGATCGCGGCCAGGATCAACCGCACCTCGATCACGGCGAGCGCGCCATAGAGCAGCGTGAAACCCGCCAGAGTGGTCCAGAGCGCACCGCGGCTGAGCGAGCTGCTGGCAAGGAACGTCGGCAGCACTCCTTCGATTGCCCAAGGCTGGCGGCCAAGCTCCGCCACGATCCAGCCCAGTTCGGCGGCGAACCAGGGCAGCGGGATGGCGGCGACGGCCAGGCGCAGGAACCAGCGCGATTGCAGGTGCAGCCGCAGCGAACAGAGCACGAAGGCGGTGGCGAACAGCGCGATCATCGCAAAGCCGATCGCGGCCATGATGCGGAAGCTCCAGAACATCAGCGGTACGTCGGGAACCGTGTCCCAAGCTGCGGCCGTGACCTGTTGCGGCGTGGCGGCGCGCGGATCGGCGATCTGGCGCTTGAGCAGCAGGGCATAGCCCAAGTCGCGCTTGTGCGCTTCGAACTGGGCGCGCGCCGCCCGGTCCTGCGGATCGACCTTCAGCCTTTCCACCGCGTCATAGGCTCGGACGCCTGATATGATCCGTTCCTGCGCCTTGAGCACCAGTTCAGACATGCCGGCGACGGTGCCGTCCAGGCTGCGGGTGGCAATCAGGCCGAGCAGCCAGGGTACCTGCACTTCATAGCGAGTGGTGCGCGCAACCGTGTCGGGCATGCCGAAGATGGTGAGGCCGGCCGGGCTTTCCTCGGTGTGCCAGGCCGCTTCGATGGCGGCGAGCTTCATTTTCTGATTGTCGGTGAGCGCATAGCCGCTTTCGTCGCCCAGCACGACGACAGAGAGCGAGGCGGCAAGGCCGAAGGCGGCCGCGACGGTCATGGAGCGGCGCGCGATCGGCACGAACCGGCCCTTGAGCAGCCAATAGGCAGAGACGCCCAGCACCAGCACTGCGGCGATCACATAGCCCGCGCTCACCGTATGAACGAACTTGGCCTGCGCGATCGGATTGAATAGCACGGCGCCAAAGTCGCTCACCTCCATGCGCATGGTGTCGGGATTGAAGGTCGCGCCGACCGGGTTCTGCATCCAGCCATTGGCGATCAGGATCCACAAAGCCGACAGGTTGGTGCCCAGCGCCACCAGGAAGGTGACAAACAAGTGGCCAAGCTTCGAGAGCCGGTCCCATCCGAAGAACATGATCCCCACCATGGTCGCTTCGAGGAAGAAGGCCATCAGCCCCTCGATCGCCAGCGGAGCGCCGAAGATGTCGCCGACATAATGGGAAAAATAGGACCAGTTCGTTCCGAACTGGAATTCCATCGTCAGCCCCGTGGCGACGCCCAGGACGAAGTTGATGCCGAATATCTTGCCCCAGAAGCGCGTCGCCGTGCGCCAGACCGGCCGGTTGGTCATGACATAGACCGATTCCATGATGACCAGCATGAACGACAGGCCCAGCGTCAGCGGGACGAAGAGAAAATGGTAAAGCGCGGTCAGGGCGAACTGAAGCCGCGATAGATCGGCGACCATCGGGTCCATGGAATGTCTCCTCCGAGGACCGGTGTGGCCCCACGATGCGCGGCACTTAGGTTGGCCACGCGGTCACAACATTGACCTTGGTCAAAGACGGTCATGATCTCCGGAGCGATCAGCACGACATGGCTATGGCGATACAGGACAAGATGGCGGCGCGGGCACGTGCGCGCTGGCTGGCCGCGAAAGCGGGGAGCGACGCTCGGGAAACGAGCGCCCTGCTGCTGTTTGACACGATTGCGGCTGTCGGGTTCGCCGCCGGCATCGCTGGCGCTATTGCTGCAGGCAGCATGCAGGCGTGGCCCTATATGGTGCTTGCCGCCGGGTCCGGCGCGGCGCGCGGTCTGTTCGCCAGGGCTGCCGCGCGCAAAGGCGCGGCGGATGCGGCGCGGGCGAAAATACGCCTGCGCTGCGATGTGGTGGCGGCCGCGCTGCGTCGTCCCGCCGCCGCGACGCTGACGACGGGCGCGTTGATGAGCGCTGCAATCGATGAAGTGGAAGCGCTGGACGGCTTTGTCGCGCGGTTCGCGCCTGCCCGGAAGGCGGCGGCGATCGCCCCGGTGCTGGTCCTTGTCGCCATCGCCTTCGCCAGTCCGCTGTCGGCGGCGATCCTGATCGCGACGCTGGTGCCCTTCATCCTCGCCATGGCCCTGGCGGGCGGAGCGGCGGCCGATCAGTCGCGGCGGCAGTTCACCGCTCTTGCGCGGCTGACCGGCCATTTCGCCGATCGCGTGCGAGCGCTGCCGGTGGTGCTCGCCTTTCGCGCCGAAGCGCGCGAGACGGTCGTGCTGGCGGCCGCCGCGAACGAGCTGGCGGAGCGGACGATGCGGGTGCTGCGCGTCGCCTTTCTGTCCTCAGGGGCGCTGGAATTTTTTGCCGCTTTGTCGGTCGCGCTGGTTGCCGTCTATTGCGGTTTCAACCTGCTCGGCCTGCTGCCCTTTCCGGTGCCCGAACAGCTGACTTTGTGGCAGGCCTTCTTCGTGCTTGCCCTCGCGCCGGAATTTTACGGCCCGCTGCGCCGCCTTGCCGCTGCCTATCATGACAAGCAGGCCGCCGAAACCGCGGCTGACCGGCTGGCGGCTTTGCCCGCGCCGGCCGCTGCGCCTGCCATGGCCCCCAGGACCGCGCCGCCGCGCCTGCGCTTCGCCGACGTCGCCATCCGCTACGCCGGCGAAGATGCCGACGTGATCACAGGCTTCAGCCTCGACATCGCTCCGGGGGCGACGGTGGCCCTGCTTGGCCCATCGGGAAGCGGTAAGACCAGCCTGCTCCATATGCTGCTGGGCCTAGCCCCGTTGACGGGAGGACAAGTCCTGATCGACGATGATCCGCTGGGCGCGGAGGGAAGCGTTGCGCCGCTCGCCGCCTGGGCTGGGCAGCATCCGCTGATCATCGCCGGCACGATTCGCGACAATCTGCGCCTCGCGCGCGCCAACGCCAACGCGCAGGACCTGGCGCAGGTGATCCAGTCGACGGGATTGGGGCCCATGCTCGCGCATCGCCCGCAGGGGCTTGATACGCAAGTGGACAGCCGGGGCGGCCGCCTGTCGGGCGGTGAGCGTCGCCGGATTGCGCTGGCCCGCGCCTTGCTGACGTCGGCGCCGCTGCTGCTGCTCGACGAGCCGACCGCACATCTCGACAGCGCGGCAGAGGCCGCTCTGATCGCGACCATCCATACCGCGCGGCGCGGTCGGACTACCCTGATAGCCACGCATAGCGAGCGACTCGCCGCTATCGCGGATCACGTCGTTCGCCTGGGAGGATGCGCATGACGCTGGACCAGCTCATCGCGCGCGAACGACGCGCCCAGCGCCGCCGTTTGCGTCAGGCCGCGCTGTTCGCTGCACTGGTGGCAGCCGCCTCGGTCCTGCTGCTGGGGCTTTCGGGCTGGTTCATCACGGCCGCGGCGCTGGCAGGTGCGAGCGGGATCGCCGCCGCCCAAGCGTTCAATTATATGCTGCCGTCCGCCGGCATCCGGCTGCTCGCCATTGTGCGCACAGGCGCGCGCTATGGCGAGCGGCTGGCATCGCATGCGGCGGCATTCGGCGCGCTCGCGCATATTCGGCCCGCACTGTTCGCCGCCATCGCCGCCGCGCCCGCCGATCGGGCGCTGGCGCTGGGCACGGGTGAAGCGACCGCCCGCCTGATCGGCGACGTCGATGCGATCGAAACCCGGTTCGTGCGCTTGTCCGGCCCGTGGGGCGTCGCTGCTGCTCTGGCGTCGGGCGCTGTGCTGACGCTGCTCGGCGGCATTGGGCCGGCGCTCGTCACTATGGCTTGTGCGGCCGCGGTGCTGATCCTGTGTTACGGGCTGGCGCGGCGGATGGAAGCCGCCGGAGCGGCGGTGCAACGGTCGGAAGGGGCGCTGCGCGAACAATTTTCCATGCTTGTCGATGCCGCGCCCGAACTGCGCTGCTTCGGCCTCGAACCCTGGGCGGCCGAGCGGATCGACGCGCATAGCCGGACCTTCGCCGCTGCGCGCCTGCGTCATGCCAAGGCCGCCAGCGGTGTCGAATGGGTCCATGCGACCGGGATCGGGGTCGCAGCGTCCGGCGCGCTGGCGCTGGCGCTTCCCGCCGGAGCCGCCATCGCTGCGCTGGCCGCTTTGGCGGCGGCGATGACGATCGATGCGCTCGGGCCGATGGTGCGTGCGATGACGGAGCGGGGCCGGACGGCGGAGGCGCAGGCGCGGCTCGACGCTCTGCTGACGCTCGCGCAGCCAGTGGCCGACCCGCCATCGGGCGTAAACGCCGGAGCGTCGATCGACTTCTCTCATCCATGGGGCGCGCGGTTGGACGCCGGTGATCGCGCGGCGCTGGTGGGACCATCGGGCGCTGGCAAGACGACGCTGGTCGAGCGTCTGATCGGCCTGCGTCCCTGCCTACCCGGCGTCATCGCCATCGGCGGCACGGACGTGGCCAGGCTGTCGCCCGACGCGCTGCGCGGCCATTTCGCTTGGGCGCCCCAGGACGCCCTGCTGATTGCAGGCAGCGTGCGCGACAATCTGCTGCTCGCTCGGGCCGATGCCTCCGAAGCGGACCTGTGGGCGGCGCTCACGGATGCGGCGCTGACGGATCGCATTCATGCGTTGGGCGGTCTCGACATCTGGATTGGGGAAAATGGCGCTCGCCTGTCGGGCGGCGAGCGGCGGCGGCTCTCGCTCGCTCGCGCCTATGTCGCGGATGCGCCCTGGCTGCTGCTCGACGAGCCGACAGAAGGGTTGGACGCCGCGACCGAAGCGCAGGTGGTGAGCCGGCTCGGCGCGCGGCTGGACCGAACCGGGCAGGGCCTGCTGCTGGTCAGCCATCGCCCGGGCGCACTGGCGCTGTGCGACAAGAGGCTCGACATCGCGGCAGGGTCGGCGGGGGCGGCGCTGGCGGCCTGACCACCGCGACCCGCGCGCGTCATCCCGCTATCTGCGCCAACTTTGGCCGATCCAGCAACAGGATGTGACGCCGGCTGGGCAGTGCGATCATGCCAGCCCGCTTCATCGCGCTCAACTGGCGGCTGACGGTCTCGATCGTGAGGCCCAGCACCTCGCCCATTGCGGCCCGGCCCATCGGCAGATGATAGCCGCCGCCCGCCGCGGGCTCCAACCGCCGTTCCATGTCCAGCAGAAAGGCGGCGATTTTCTCGGGCGCTTGCCGCCGGCCCAGCATCAGCATCCATTTGCGCGCCTCCGCCAACGTGGCGAGCGCCCGTCGCAACAGCAAATGCGTGGCGGCGGGATGGTGGGTGAGCAGCGTTTCGAGCGGCTGTCGCGGATAGAGGCACAAGTCGATTTCCGTTAGCGCGACCAACGTGTCGCGCGCCTCTTCGACAAAGGGTTCACCGACAAGGTCGCCCGGAAAGAGCAGCCCGACGATCTGCGTGCGTCCGTCATGTTCCTCGCGGACTACCTTGAGCACGCCTGACACGAGATTGGCGCAGAAGCTCGCCGGGTCGCCGGCGCTCACGACGATCTGCCCGGCGGGCAATGTGCGACGGCGACCGATGGCGCGCAAGGCGGCGAGCTCCGGCTCGGCGAAGGTGGCGCATAAGGCGCTGTCGCGCACCGCGCAGACGGCGCAGCGGCCGGCAGGGTGCGGATGGTCAGACGGCATTGCTGAACCGCACGCTACTCATAGAGCGGTAGCGATCGATCCTTGCCGCGATGACGCGCGCATAGGGCAGCGCATCGGGCGCGATTTCCACCCGCGCGTCGCACCACGTCACCAACCCGCGTTGCTCGAATGGTAGCAGCGCCGCTCGCAGCGCCGCCGGATCGAGCAGGGGCGCGACATCCGCAGCGCCCTGGCACAATAGCTGTTCGATGGCACGGCCGCGCAGCCTATCCTCGGCGGTGCGATGGATACCTCGCGCCGTTGCGAAACGGCCTGCGCCGATCGCCATATGCCAGCGGCCGCTATTCTTCTCATTCTGAAGGATGCGGTCGGGAAAGAGGCTGATGGCGCTGGCGCCCAGGCCGACCAGCACGTCCGCCTGATCTTCCGTGAACCCCTGGAAGTTGCGGCGCAGTGTGCCGTCCGCCGCCGCCATCGCCAGCGCATCCGTCGGCAGGGCGAAATGGTCGAATCCGACCGCTGCATAGCCAGCCTGCCTCAGCATCGCATGGGCCAGCGCCGCCTGTTCGAAGCGGGCTTCCGCATCGGGCAGGGCGCTGTCATCGATGCGACGCTGCCGTGGGATCAGATGCGGCACATGGGCATAGCCGAACACCGCCAGCCGCTCCGGGCCCATCGACAAAGCCGTTTCGATGGTGGCGCTCAAGCTGGATGCGTCTTGTCCGGGCAGGCCGTACATCAGGTCGACGTTGATCGATTCGACTCCGGCATCGCGCAGCATGGCGACCGACCGGCGAATCTGATCTTCCGGCTGTACTCGGCCGATCGCTGCTTGAAGGGGGGGGTCGAAGGTCTGCACGCCGAGGCTCACGCGGGACGCGCCCGCATCCGCCAGAGCGGTCGCCCATGGCTGGTCGAAGCCACGTGGATCGATCTCCACCGACAGGCTGGAGCCGCCGCTGGGCAGGCGCGTGGCGATCTGTTCGACCAGCCGCAGAAATGCGCCGGGCGGCATCGCGTTGGGGCTGCCACCGCCAAAGGCAATTCGTCGCACCCGCCCGCGCCCCTCCAGCCGCGCCGCGACTAGCGCCAGTTCCTGCTCCAGCCGCGCAAGGTAGGCGTCGAGGCGCGCGGTTCGGTTGGCGGCGCCGGTGTTGCAGCCGCAATACCAGCAAATATCGCGGCAGAAGGGGATGTGCAGATACAGCGAGATGGACGCTTCGTCCGCGATCCCGTCGAGCGCCGCATCCATATCCTCCGGGCCGACCGCCTCGTGGAAATCGGCGGCTGTGGGATAGCTGGTGTAGCGCGGCGCAGGCTGGGCCAGCAGATCGGGATGATAGGTCCACATGCCATCATCCTATGCCAAGGGTCCGCTCACGCCCTTGATCGACGTCAAACAGGCGCTTGATCGCCGTCAGTGTCGCACCCCGCCGCAAGACCTAGGGCGAGCCCGAAATCGATGAAGGAGTGACGACATGAAGATCCTTGTACCGGCGGTGGCGCTCGTGGCGGCGCTGGCGGCCAGCACCCCCGCTGCGGCGCAGACCGAAGCACGCACGGGCGTGCAGGCCGGAGACCTGCTGCTGCGCCTGCGCACCATCATGGTGGCGCCCAACGAACAATCCGGCAGCATATTGCCCGGCTTTCCGGGCGAGAAGGTCCGCTTGAACAATCAGGTGGTGCCGGAGGTCGATGTCACCTGGATGGCGACCGATCATATCGGGTTCGAACTGATCGCGGCGACCACCAAGCATCGGGCGAGCGGCGTAACGGGCACGACAGGCGGTATCGGTCGGCTCGCTTCCACCCGCGTGCTGCCGCCCACGCTGACGGCGCAGTATCATTTCGCCCCGACCGGCAAGGTTCGGCCCTATATCGGGGCGGGCGTCAACTACACGCTCTTCTTCGATGAAACGGCGGCCAAGGGGCTGGAAGCGGCGGTCGGCCGCACCAGCGTGTCGATGAAGGACAGCTTCGGCTGGGCCGGACAGGCCGGGGTCGACGTGGACATCAACCCCAGGATGTTCCTGAACTTCGACGTCAAATATATTGACATCGACACCACCGCGCGGCTCACCACCGCCGCCGCCGGCACGCAGAGGGTCAAGATGGACATCGACCCGCTGGTGTTCGGCGTCGGCTTTGGCTTGCGCCTCTGATCCTAACAGGCGCCAGCGGCGGACCGATTCCGCCGCTGACGCCTGAAGGCCTCTTTCCCGTAAGCGTTACGCCATCGGATTAGTTGCATTGGCGTGCAGGCTTATGCCGACTGTCGGCGCATCGTCCGCCGAACTCATCGTAAGAGCCAGGCTTCTGTGTGCTATAGACCGTAACGCGGATGATCCGGTCCGCTTCGGTACTGTCCACGCTCAGTATTTTCCCTCGTCAAGACCGCAGCTCCTCGAACAGATCGAGTTTCCGCATCAGCAGTTTCTCGCCTTCCAGCGCCAGAAACAGCACAAGCCCGACCAGCATGATCGCAACGCCATCGAGCAAGGAAAGCGGCCGCGTATCGAACATCTCGTTCATGACGGGGATGTACGTGAAGGCAAGCTGCGCCGTCGTCACTGCAGCGATCGCGATCAACACCGAGGGCGTGCCGAGGAGGCCGCGCAAGGTGAGCGAACGCATATGGAGATAGCGGACGGTGAAGAGATAGAAAATCTCCGCTACCACCAGCATGTTGACGACCATCGTTCGAGCGGTGGCAATGTCCTCGCCGCGAGCCTGCGCCCCGAAGAAGATCAGGAGAATGACCGCGGAGAACAGGCCCGACACCAGCAAGACCCGCCATAACAGGAATGGTGACAGGAGCGAGGCGTCAGCGCGGCGGGGTGGACGCTGCATCACTTCCGGCTCTGGCGGTTCGAAGGCGAGGGCCAGCCCCAGCGTCACAGAGGTCACCAAGTTGATCCAGAGGATCTGCGTCGCGGTCATGGGAAGCGCGAAGCCCGCCAGAATCGCTGCCACGATGACGATGGCTTCGCCCCCGTTGGTCGGCAGCGTCCAGGCGATGACCTTGCGGATATTGTCGTAGACCGTGCGGCCTTCGTGCACGGCCGCCACGATGGATGCGAAATTATCATCGAGCAGCACCATTTCCGATGCTTCCCGTGCCGCTTCGGTGCCGGCGACGCCCATGGCCGTGCCCACATCGGCCTGCTTGAGCGATGGTGCGTCGTTCACCCCGTCGCCGGTCATGGCGACGACGGCGCCGCGCGACTGAAGGGCGCGAACGATGCGGAGCTTATGTTCGGGGCTGGCGCGCGCGAAAACGCTGATAGTGTCCACCGTCTGCGCCAGTTCGGCATCGTCCATCCGCTCGACGTCGGCGCCGGACATCGCCTTGGGATCGTCGGCAAGATCGAGTTGGCGCGCTATGGCGCGGGCCGTCTCGATATGGTCGCCGGTGATCATCTTGACCGCGATACCTGCGGAACGGCATTCCGCGATGGCCCGGCGGGCCTCGTCGCGCGGCGGATCGATAAATCCCATGAGACCCAGCATTCGGGCGGACTTCAAGTCCTCGAAGCGGATACGGTCCGGCGCGCCGGGCAGTGCCAGCATGGCGAAGCCCAGCAGCCGCTCACCCTGGCCGGCTGCTTGGGCGCCAAGCTGTTCCCAGCGGGCCGGATCGGCCTTAGGCTCCGCCAGCGCCAGCACCGCCTCCGGTGCGCCCTTGATGAAGACCACATGCTCGCCCGACGGCGCGCGATGCAGGGTCGCCATATAGCGATAGTCGGCATCGAACGGGATTTCATCCAAGCGCTTCCATTCGCGCGCGAGGTGGTCGGGGTCGAGGCCAGCCTTCCGGCCGAGCGCGATCAGCGCGCCCTCCATCGGATCGCCCGCCACGCTCCATTTGCCATCTTTGTGGTCGAGCCGCGCGTCGTTGCAGAGCATCCCGCAACGCAGGATGTCCGCCGCATCGGAAATAGCGGCCGCATCGTCGCCCTGGTCGGCGGTCAGAGCGCCTTCGGGCGCATAGCCGGAGCCGCTGACAGCCAGCGCGTAGGTGGCGGTGAAGACATGTCGCACCGTCATTTCGTTGCGGGTGAGGGTGCCCGTCTTGTCGGTGCAGATGACGGAGGTGGCACCGAGTGTCTCTACGGCGGGCAGCTTCCGGATGATCGCCTTTCGCGCGGCCATGCGCTGCACGCCGATCGCGAGCGTGATCGTAATCACGGCGGGCAGCCCTTCCGGGATCGCGCCCGCAGCAACCGCCACGACGGCAATAAGCGCGTCAGCCCAGTCGAACCCGCGCACCAGGACCGCAAAAGCCAAGAGGAAGAGCCCTGCACCAAGGATTGCAACGGTCAATTGCTGAGAGAAGCGGTTCATCTGGCGCAGCAATGGCGTGACCAGCGGGGGAACAGCGTGGAGCATGCCGCTGATTTTGCCGATTTCAGTACGGCTGCCCGTGGCTACAACAACGCCGATCGCTTGGCCTTTGGCCACCAGCGTTCCCGAAAATGCCATCGAAGATCTATCGCCGAGCGGCGCGTCTGCAGCGACCGGGTCTTCCCGTTTCTCGGCCGCCACGGATTCGCCGGTCAGGGCAGCCTCTTCGATCGCAAGGCCACGAGCGCGAAGCAGGCGCAGGTCGGCGGGCACGCGATCGCCCGGCTCCAGCGCAACGATATCGCCTGGAACGACGTTGGCGACGTCGATGGAAACGCGCATCCCGTCTCGCATGACCATGGCGTGAGGCGAGAGCAGTGCGCGCATCCCGCCCAGCGCCTGCTCGGCGCGCCCCTCCTGCACGAAGCCGACAATGGCGTTCACCAGGACGACAAGCAGGATCACGACCGCGTCGATCGCGTGATCGAGCAACAACGCGGTCAGGGCCGCGACGAACAAGAAGTAAATAAGTGGGTTGTGGAACTGTACGAGGAAACGGCGCAGCGGGTGAACCGGCGCTTCCTCCGGCAGACTGTTCGGTCCAGCTTCGGCGAGACGGCGAGAGGCTTCATCCCCGCTCAGCCCGTCGGGCAGGGTCACAAAGGCGGCGAGCGTTTCGTCCGCGGTCGCACCATGCCAGGCGGATGACGCCGATGCCATCAGCACGCCGCCGCCGGACGGCCGACAACCAGCGTATCCTGTTTGATCCAGGTCAGCAGCGATGATGTCGTGCTGCCCAGCGTTGCATGGACAAAGCCGCTCACTCCGTGCGTGCCCAGAACCACCAGATCGGCGCCAGTGTCGTCGATCGCCTTTGCGATGACGCTGCCGGTTTCGCCTGCTTTCATATGAATATGCAGGCGATCACGCACGGGCGCGGGTAGCGTTACGAGGAAGGCGTCCAGCTGTGTTTGCGCTTCGCCTTGCACGAAAGCGCGCATTTCTGGCGAGTCCAGGCGGTTCGGAAACGGAATATGGTAGGAATGAACGAGATCGATCGCCGCCTCGGGAAAGAGCCGCGCCGCCGTCATCAGAGTCGTCCCGGAATGATCCGAAAGATCGACGGCGACCAGCATTCGCCGATAGTCGCCATGCGGTCTCTGCTTGACGATCAGCACCGGCGCGGGCGCATGGCGCAGAACATGGTCGACCGCCGTACCCAGGAAATAATCGCCCAGATGGTTGAAACGCGCCACGCCGGTGACGATGAGCGCGGCACCGATTTCAGCGGCCGTGCGGACGACTGTCTCCGGCGCCGATCCGACGGGCAGCATGACCTCCACATCCGCGTCCGGATCCGGAAGCGTGGCGCGAACGTCCGCGATGCCCACGCCGATCGTTGGGCGGGTGACGTGGACCACGTGCACGCGGTGGTGCCTACTTCGGCCCAGCGCGATTGCACGATCAACTGCGCGGTCGTCGCGGGCGCTGAGGTCTGTCGCGACCATGATCGGACGCTCATCGTTCATGCGGTACTCCTTGCTGCGTTCCTGCTGCTGTTCTTAGCCGGCGACGACATTATAGCCGCTGTCCACATAGATCGTTTGTCCCGTGACAAAACGCGCCCGATCGGACAGCAGAAAAGCGCCCATTTCGCCGACCTGCTCAATCGTCACGAGTTGGTGAAGCGGGGCTGTTTCTGCCGCGCGCGCCATGAGCGCGTCGAAATGTGAAAGGCCAGATGCCGCTCGCGTCCTCACCGGACCGGTGGAGAGCGCATTGACCCGGATGCCCGACGGACCAAGTTCCGCCGCGAGATAGCGCACGCTCGCTTCGAGTGCAGCCTTGACCGGCCCCATGATTCCGTATCCCGGGACGACCTTTTCAGAGCCGTAGAAGCTCATGGTCAGGATGGCGCCGCCATTCTGCATCAGTGGCTCGGCCCTGTGGGCAAGACGGATAAGCGAATGGCAGGAGACATCCATCGCGCTCGCGAAGCCGTCGGCCGAACTGTCCGTCACCCGGCCGTGAAGGTCCTCCTTCGGAGCGAAGGCGATGGAGTGAAGCAGGAAGTCGAGCCCGCCCCACCGGCTGGCAACACGGTCGAACAGCGCATCCATCTGGTCCGGGGCAGTGACGTCGAGCGGAAGGAGCATCTCCGCGCCCACCTGCTGCGCCAGCGGCTCCACGAAACGTTTCGCCCTGTCGTTCAGATAGGTCAGCGCCAGTTCCGCGCCCGCCGCCCTCAGCGTTGTTGCGCAACCCCAGGCGAGCGATTGATCGTTGGCCAAGCCTACAATCAGGCCGCGCATGGCTGGCTCCCCAGGATGTGATCGGCATGGATCGCCATCATGCGTTCCTCATTGGCGGGAATGACCAAGGTTTCGATGTCGCCCAAGAAGCCGAGCCGCGCCCTGATACGCTCCCGCACCGGCGCGGCATGTTCGCCGATCCCTCCGGTGAAGACGAATGCATCAATTCCGCCCATCGAGACAGTCATTGTCGCTGCGAACTGCGCGACTTTAAGAGCAAAATATTCGAGTGCGAAGCCGGCCTGCGGATCATTGCTGGCAAGCAGCGATTCGACATCGTTGCTGATGCCGGACAGTGCCTTGAGACCCGACTCTTCGTAGAGGATGGTATCCATAATATCGGGATCGTAACCGAAACGGCGCATCATGTAGGTAATGGCTCCTGGATCGATCGCGCCGCTGCGGCTGCCCATCGGCAAACCATCCAGCGCGGTCATGCCCATCGTCGTGTCGATGCTGCTACCGCCGGAAATTGCACAGAGGCTGGCGCCGTTACCCAGATGCGCCGCCACGACGCGCCCGCTCGCCAAGTCTGGACGAGCGCGGGCGAGCAGCGTGGCGATCCATTCGTAGGAAAGTCCATGAAAGCCGTAACGCCGCACGCCCTTGTCTCGCAGATGGCCAGGCAATGCAAAGCTATGGAATAATGGGCTGTGGTTCGCATGGAAGGCCGTGTCGAAACACGCTATGTTCACCGCGTCCGGCGCCAAAGATCGGGCTGCGGCAATCCCTGCAAGGTTGTGCGGTTGGTGTAGCGGGGCGAGCGGCACGAGCGCTTGCAGCGTCTCCAGCACCTCCGAAGTTATGATAACCGGCCGCGAGAAGCTGTTTCCGCCATGGACGACTCGATGCACAACTGCGTTCAGCTGCCAGTCGCCATCATGCCGGTCGACGAGATCGATGACCCTAGCCAGCGCGGCTCCGTGATCCTTGCAATCGAGCGGGCCGTCGCATTCTGCCGATTGTGGGCCCAAGCGAAAGCTCAGCCGGGCCTCTCCTCCGATGCCCGTCAGCTTACCGGCCATCAATACGTCGAGCCCTTTCCGGGAAAAGACCTGGAACTTGAGGCTGGACGAACCCGTGTTGAGGACAAGGAGAGCCGTGATCATCTACTTGAGCTGACCCGCCCGGCGGGCTTCGACCATTAGAATAGCGATTGCGCAGGACAGCAGCCGGGTCCGCTCACTATCGGCGCGGCTGGTGAGCATGATAGGCACACGGGCGCCGAGCACGATGCCCGCGGCTTCGGCTCCGCCCAGAAAGGTCAACTGCTTGGCGAGCATATTGCCCGCTTCGATATCGGGAACCAGCAGTATATCCGCATCGCCGGCCACGTCGGAAACGATGCCTTTCTCCCGCGCCGCGTCCGCGCTCACGGCATTGTCGAAGGCGAGCGGGCCATCAATCAAGCAATTGGTGATCTGACCCCGATCCGCCATCTTGCACAGCGACGCCGCGTCGAGCGTCGCTATCATGCGCGGATTGATTGTCTCCACGGCCGCCAGGGCGGCGACCTTCGGCACGGCAGAATTGCTGAACAGAACATGCCACAAGTCGACCGCATTCTGGACGATGTCGGCCTTGGCCATCAGGTCCGGTGTGATGTTGACCGCGGCATCGGTGATGATGAACGGTTTGGGGTAGCTGCCGATGCTCATCAAATAGGCGTGGGAAACACGCCGTGCCGTTCGCAGGCCGGAGTTGGACTGCAGGATGGCACCGAGCAATTCGTCGCTGTGGAGAGACCCCTTCATCACCGCCTCGACATCTCTGTCGGCCGCAAGTCGGACGGCCTGCGCTGCGGCGGCATGGCTGTGTTCGGTATCGACCAGCGACCATTCGCCGATGTCCACACCGGCTTTCTTTGCCGCATCCCTGATCTTTTCGACTGGACCGATCAGGACGGGATCGATCATCCCCCGAGAAACCGCGTCCGCCACGGCTTCGATCGCGCTTGACGAAACCGGATGCACGATGGCCGTGCGCATAGGCGGCAGATCTTCGCAACGGGCAAGAAGTCGTGCGGCGGCGTTCATTGTCACGGCGGTGATACCTCCGCTTCCTCATCAGCAAGTCTAAAGCTATTGCATGGCGATGCCTACTCAAATCGCGACTTTTGCCGCTGTCGCATCCATGGCAGTTTAACTGCGGCTGAAAAATCCCAGGTCCTGTTGGGGAGGAAGAAAGCCTATGGCAGATGGAAATAGCCGACAGAAATTATTGTCTTGATTGTGGTGAACCAAATTCCCGCTGCCTCATGAGGCACTGTGGCCGAAACGAGGTCTCAGGATTTTGGCCCCGCTGCGCAATTGATCGATATGATCCGACCAATGCTGCATCATCCTGCCCCGTTCGGCCCAATACTGACCGCGGGCATAGGCTCGCCGTATGGAGTTGCCGTCTGCATGAGCCAACTGGCGCTCGATCGCATCCGGATTCCCATTTCGTTGAGTAGGGTTGCGGCCAAGGCTCGGAAGCCGTGCGCGGTCATCTGATCCTTCGCGTACCCAAGCCTCCGGAGCGCGGCGTTAAGGGTATTGTCGGACATTGGCCGAGACAAGGACCTCAACGACGGGAATAAGCATGGGCTGTAAAAACCCATCTCGGTCGGATAGCTTGTAGGCCTTGTCCTTGGCCCTGGCGTTCTTCACCGCCGTTGCGGTAAGGCCTTTTGTTCCTGCCGTCTCTGCCATTGATGGACCTCCGATGATGGCCGGAAAGGAGTCCATCATCCGGGCCATCAGGGGGCTCGGATGTGTGCAAATCTGTCCGGATCGCTCTGGAGGTTATATCAGAAAAAACGGCGGAAAACAGCCATTCTCCGGACGCCTATGGACGTGTCTGGAGAGAGAAATGGAGGCCCGAGCCGGAATCGAACCGGCGTGCACGGATTTGCAGTCCGCTGCGTCACCACTCCGCCATCGGGCCTTGCAAGTGGGACGCCGCAAATGTGCGGCTTTGGCGGCAAAGTCAAGCCGGCTGAGGGGCGCGGGCGGCAAGAATCTTGGCCGCCCCCGCGCAAAGCCGCTTGGCGCGGGCCGCACGCTGATTTAGAGGTCCGAGGATCTCCTTAGTGTATTGCATTGCCAATACAGTTGTGCCAAGCGAGGAACTATCGTGAGCGAGCAGACCTATTCTTCGATGCGGACCGCCATGGTCGAAAGCCAGTTGCGCACCAGCGACGTGGACGACCAGCGCGTGATCGCGGTGATGGCGCGGGTGCCGCGGGAGGAATTTGTGCCCGCCGAGCGTCGCGCCATGACCTATATCGACCGTCCCATTCCGTTGGGCGGCGGCCGCGCGCTCAATGCGCCGCTGGTCGTGGGCCGCCTGCTCAAGGAAGCGCGGGTCGAGGCCGGCGACAAGGTGCTGCTGATCGGCGCAGCCACCGGCTACAGCGCCGCGCTGCTCGCCGAACTGGGCGCGCAGGTGACCGCGGTCGAGGAAGAGGGCGGGGCGGACATCGCCGTGCCGGGCGTGACCCTGGTGCGCGGGCCGCTGGCCGCCGGCGCGCCCGATGGCGCGCCCTATGACGTGCTGTTCATCGACGGCGCGGTGGAGGACGTGCCGACCGCGCTCGTTCAGCAGCTTGCCGACGGCGCGCGGGTCGTCACCGGCCTCGTCGATCGCGGCGTCACGCGCCTGTGCGCGGGCCGGGTGATCGGCGGTGCGCTGGGCTTGAACAGTCTGACGGATATTGAAATGGTCGCGCTGCCCGGTTTCGGCGCGGTCAAGGCGTTTACGTTCTAGAAGAGGATGAGCGGGGGGAGATGACAGCGAAGCGCACCTATCAACGGCACCGAGCCGCAATTGCCCTGCTGCTGCTGTCCTCTGCCTACAGCCTGCCCGCCGGGGCGGAGACGCTGCAGGGCGCGCTGGCCAAGGCCTATGCCTCCAACCCCACGCTGACCGGCGCGCGGGCGGGGCAGCGCGCGACCGACGAGAATGTGCCGATCCAGAAGGCCGGTGGCCGCCCGTCCGCCGACGTGCAGGGCAGCTATAGCGAAAGCCTGCTCAAGCCGACGATCAGCTTCACCTCGCCCCAGCGCACGGTGAACGCGCAGGCGACGCTCAACGTCCCCATCTATTCGGGCGGCAGCGTGCGCAACAGCGTCAAGGCGGCGGAGGTCCGGGTGGAGGCGGGGCAGGCGGGCCTGCGCGGCACCGAAGCCAGCATCTTCTCGCAAACCGTCGCCGCCTATATGGACGTGATCCGCGACAGCGCGATCGTGGCCCTCAACCAGGCCAATGTGAATGTGCTGGACGTCAATCTGCAGGCGACCAACGACCGGTTCGAGGTCGGCGACCTTACCCGCACTGACGTCGCCCAGTCCGAATCGCGCCTGGCGCTCGCGCGGTCCGATCTTCAGAGGGCGCAGGCGAACCTCATCACCAGCCGCGAAAACTACATCGCGCTGGTGGGCGAGGCGCCCGACAATCTGGAGCCGCCGCCGCAGCTTCCGGGCCTGCCGGCCGATCCCGACGTCGCGGTGCGCGTGGCGCTCAACGACAATCCCGATATCCTCGCGGCCAAGAAGCAGCGGGAAGCGCGCCGTTATGACGTGAAGGCGGCGCGCGGATCGGTGTTGCCGACGCTGTCGGCCTTCACCCAGGCGGGCTATACCAACTATCTCGACACGCTCGCCAGCACGTCGGTCGATGCCGACGGCAATGTGGTCGAAGGGCCGCAGATCAACAAGCAGGCCGCGGCCGGGCTCCAGCTGACCATCCCGCTCTACCAGGGCGGGCGCCCCGCCGCGCAGGTGCGGCAGAATCAGGCGCTTGAAGCACAGGCGATCGAGCAGGAGATCGAGACCGAGCGCAATGTGATCGCCCAGGCGCGCGCCGCCTATGCCAGCTGGCAGGCGTCGCTGCAGACGATCCAGTCGAGCCGGGTGGCGGTGGACGCGACCGCGCTCTCGCTGGAAGGCGTGCGGGCGGAAAATTCGGTGGGCAGCCGCACCATCCTCGACATCCTCAATGCCGAACAGGAAGCGCTGATCGCACGCGTCGAACTGGTGTCGGCGCAGCGCAACGCCTATGTCGCCGGCTTCACGCTGCTGGCCGCCATGGGCCATGCCGAAGCCGATGATCTGGGCCTCGACAGCGGCACGCTCTACGACCCGATGGTCAATTATGAGCGAGTCGAGGGCAAGTGGTTCGACTGGGATTGGGGCGCTGCGCCCACGCCCGTCGCGACGCGCACCGTTGACACGCCGGCGCAGGATGCCAAAGTCGATCCCGCGACCACGCGTCAGCCTTAACTGCTTGTTAACTCGATCGCGTAATTCTAAGGCTGCACGGGTGCGCAATGGATTTTGGACGGGGACTATCCATGGGTGACATGACCAAGGAACCCTCGATGGAAGAGATACTCTCGTCCATCAAGCGGATCATCGCCGAAGAAGGCGAGGAGGCGGTGCAGGCCGCGCCGCGCCGCAGCCGTGCGGAAGCCGCTCGCGCCGAAACCGCCAAGGCCGCGCCGGCGCCGATCGCGCCCGCTGTCGAGGAAGTGCTCGAACTGACCGATGAGGTCGCGGAGGAGGAAGTGATGCCCGCTCCCAAAGCTGCCGCCAAGCCGTCCGCCGCCGCTGGCGAGGATTCGATCCTCTCGGTCGAAAGCGAAGTCGCGGCGCGCCATTCGCTCTCGGCTTTGTCCTCCATGCTGGTCGCGCCGCGCGATGGCGAGGAAAACACGTTGGAAGGGCTGGTCCGCTCGATGCTGAAGCCGATGCTGAAGGATTGGCTCGACGCGCGCCTGCCCGCCTTGGTCGAAGAGATGGTCGCCAAGGAAATCGCGCGCATCACCAGCCGCTGATCGCGCCCTTGCGGCGTCTGCCGCCGCGGCCTAGACCCCTGTCATCCTGACGACGCACCGGCTCGCCGCTGGCGTGCGTCGCCTCTTCGACATGGGGATTTGCATGAAATATTTGCTGCTTGCAGGGATCGGCGCGATGGCGCTGGCCTGCGCGCCCGCACAGGCGCGGCCCTTCACCCCGGCCGACATGGTCGGGCTCAACCGCATCGGCGCGCCGGCGGTGTCGCCGGACGGCAAATGGCTCGCCTATCAGTTGCGCAGCACCGATCTGGCCGCCAATCGCGGCCGGACGGACCTGTATCTGCTCGCCATCGACGGGCCGGATCGGACGCCGCGCAAGATCGCATCCCTCGCCGACAAGAATGAAGGCTCGCCCGTCTTTTCGCCCGACGGGTCGGCGCTCTATTTCCAATCCGACGCCAGCGGCGACGATCAACTCTGGCGCGTGGCGCTGAGCGGCGGCGATCCGGTGCAGATCAGCAGGGCGCCCGGCGGCATTTCGGGCTTTCTGCTGAGCCCCGATGGCGCGAAGGTTGCGCTCTGGACCGACCGGCCGGTCGGGGCGAAGACGCTGGACGACCAGAAGCCCGACGCGCCCGCCGACACCGGCAGCGGCCGGGTCTATGACCAGCTCTTCGTGCGTCACTGGGACAAATGGGCGGATGGCCAGCGCTCGCAGATCTTCGTCATGCCCGTAGCGGGTGGCCCGGCCGTGTCGGTGATGGGCGATCTGGTCGGCGATGCGCCGTCCAAGCCCTTTGGCGGGGCCGAGGAGATCGCCTGGAGCAGGGACGGCCGCACGCTCTTCTTCGCCTTGCGCGAGGCTGGCCGGATCGAGCCGCTGTCGACCAATCTCGACATTTTCAGCGCACCCGCCGACGCCAGCGCCGCGCCGACGAACCTCACCGATGCGAATGACGCCACCGACACCATGCCGGCGGTGTCGCCCGACGGCAAATGGCTCGCTTATGCCGCGATGAAGCGGCCCGGCTATGAAAGCGACCGGCTGGTGCTGACGCTGCGCAACATCGCGACCGGCGAAACCCGCGCGCTGACCGAAGATTGGGATCGTTCGGTCGGGTCCATCGCCTGGGCGTCCGACGGCGCGTCGCTGCTGGTCACCGCCAATGACGTGCTCGACAATCCGGTGTTCCGCGTCGACATGGCGTCGGGGAAGGTCACGCGCCTCACCGATCGGGGCCATGCCGGCAGCGTCGTGCCGCTGCCCCGGGGCGGGTTCGTCTATGCGATGGACAGCATCCAGTCGCCCGCTGATTTCTGGAAGATGCCGGCCAGGGGCAAGCCGGTGCGGCTGACGCGCGTCAATGCCGATCTGCTGGCCGGCGTCGACGACGTCTTAGTCGAACGCTACAGTTTCAAGGGCGCTAATGGCGACACCGTCTGGGGCCAGATCGTCAAGCCGAAGCGCGCGACCGGCAAGCTGCCCGTCGCCTTCCTCGTCCATGGCGGGCCGCAGGGCAGCTTCAACGACAGCTGGTCCTATCGCTGGAACCCCAAGGCGTTCGCCGCCCATGGCTATGCCGCGGTGATCGTCGATTTCCACGGCTCCACCGGCTATGGCCAGGCCTTTACCGACAGCATCAACAAGGATTGGGGCGGCAAGCCGCTGGAGGATCTGAAGCTCGGCCTCGCCGCCGCCGCCGCGCGTGACGGTCAGGTCGACGCCGGCAATGCCTGCGCGCTGGGCGCCAGCTATGGCGGCTATATGATGAACTGGATCGCGGGCCAGTGGCCCGATGGCTTCAAATGCCTGGTCCAGCATGACGGCGTGTTCGACGCGCGCGCCATGGCCTATGAGACCGAGGAGCTATGGTTCGACGAATGGGAACATGGCGGTCCCTATTATGAACATCCCCAGGAATTCGAGAAATGGAACCCGGTCAACCATGTCGGCGCATGGAAGACGCCGATGATGGTGGTGACGGGCGAAAAGGATTTCCGCATCCCCTATACCCAGGGGCTGGCCGCCTTCACCGCGCTCCAGCGCCGCGACATCCCCTCGAAGCTGCTGGTTTTCCCGGACGAAAATCACTGGGTGCTCAAGCCGCGCAATTCGCTGCAATGGTATGGCGAAGCGCTGGCCTGGCTCGACCGCTGGACCGGGGCCGGGAAAGCCGATTAATCTTTTGATTTCCTGAACCTTTCCGCGCTGCGCGAGTTTCCGTAGCGCGGAAAGGAGTTTTTATATGAAACTGTTTCAGGATAAGATCGCGATCGTCACCGGCGGCGCTTCGGGCATCGGCGCAGCGATCGTGCGCGACCTCGCCGATGAAGGCGCGACCGTCATCATCGCCGATTTCGACGAGGACGGCGCCATTCGCCTTGCCGATGAACTCGGCCGCGACCGGGCGGCGCCCTTCGGCGTCGATGTCAGCGATCCGCAGGCGGTCGAAGCGACTGTCGCTTTCGCTGTCGCGCAATTTGGCGGCCTGCATCTTGCCGTCAACAATGCCGGCATCGGCGCACCGGCGACCAAGCTGGCCGACATCGCGATCGACGATTGGCACCGGGTGCTGGGCGTCGATCTGCACAGCGTCTTCTACGGCCTCAAATATGAGATTCCCGCCATCATCGCGTCGGGCGGCGGCGCCATCGTCAACATGGCGTCCATCCTGGGCGCGGTCGGCTGGGCCGGATCGGCCGCCTATGTCACGTCCAAACATGCGCTGCTGGGCATGACCAAGACGGCGGCGCTCGACTATGCCGATCAGAATATCCGCATCAACGCGGTCGGTCCCGGCTTCGTCACGACGCCGGCGCTGGAAAAGACGATGACCGACGACGAACGGTCGGGTCTCGCGGCGCTGCACGCGCTGGGCCGGCTCGCCCGGCCGGAGGAAGTCGCCGCCCTTACCAGCTTCCTCCTGTCGGACCGCGCCTCCTTCATGACCGGCACTTATTATCCGGTCGACGGCGGCTATCTGGCGCGCTGAAATTCTGGGCGGGCGCAGGTGCGCGGACTATTTGCTCTTCGCGCCGGCCCCGCTAAAGCGCAGCCATGACCGAGCTGCCGAAAACCTTCGACCCCGCGACAATCGAGACCCGCTGGTATCAGCATTGGGAGGAGAAGGGCCTGTTCCGCCCCGACCGGCCCGACGCCATGCCCTTCACCATCGTCAATCCGCCGCCCAATGTGACCGGCAGCCTGCATATCGGCCACGCGCTCGACAATACGCTGCAGGACATCGTCATCCGCTACGAGCGGCTGCGCGGCAAGGATGCGCTGTGGGTGGTGGGCACCGACCATGCCGGCATCGCGACGCAGATGGTGGTGGAGCGTCAGCTCAATGCGAAGGGCGAAAAGCGCACCGACTATAGCCGCGAGGATTTCATCGCCAAGGTCTGGGACTGGAAGGCGGAAAGCGGCGGGGCGATCACGCGCCAGCTGCGTCGCCTGGGCTGCTCCATGGACTGGGCCAATGAACGCTTCACCATGGACGAGGGCTTTTCGAAGGCCGTGGTCAGGACCTTCGTGGAGCTGCACAAGCGCGGCCTCCTCTATCGCGACAAGCGCCTCGTCAACTGGGACCCGCATTTCCGCTCCGCCATTTCCGACCTGGAAGTGGAGACGGTGGAGACCAAGGGCGGCTTCTGGCGCTTCCGCTATCCGCTCGCCGATGGCGTGACGCTGGCCGATGGCAGCGACCATATCATCGTCGCGACGACGCGTCCGGAAACGATGCTCGCCGACATGGCGGTCGCCGTGCATCCCGACGATCCGCGCTACAAGGATGTGATCGGCAAGGATATTCTCCAGCCGATCACTGGACGCCGCTTCAAGGTGGTGGCGGACGAGCATGCCGACCCGGAACTGGGATCGGGCGCGGTCAAGATCACGCCGGGCCACGACTTCAATGATTTCGAAGTCGGCAAGCGCGCGGGGATGAAGGCCGCCGACATGCTCAACATGTTCGACGCCGACGCCAATGTCGTCCAGACCGCCGACGGGCTCATCCCCGATCGCTATCTGGGCCTCCATCGTTTCCGCAAGGATGGGGTCGATGGCGCGCGCGAAGCCGTGGTCGCGGAGATGAAGGCACTCGGCTTCCTCGTGCCCCATGTCACCAGGAACAAGGAAGGGGAGGCTGTCGAAGCCGATTTCGAGCCGCGCACCATCCAGACGCCCTTCGGTGATCGCTCCAATGTCGTCATCGAACCCTGGCTGACCGACCAATGGTATGTCGATGCCGCCAGGCTCGCCGTCGCGCCGATGCAGGCGGTCCGCGACGGCCGGATCGAGATCGTGCCCAGGACCTGGGAGAAGACCTTCTTCAACTGGATGGAGAATATCCAGCCCTGGTGCGTCTCGCGCCAGCTCTGGTGGGGGCATCAGATCCCCGCCTGGTTCGATGCGGAGGGCAACAGCTATGTCGCCGAAACCGAAGCGGAGGCGCAGGCGCTCGCCGGCAACAAGTCGCTGACGCGCGATCCCGACGTGCTCGACACCTGGTTCTCCTCTGCCCTCTGGCCCTTCGGCACGCTGGGCTGGCCGGAGCAGACGCAAACGCTGTCGCGCCATTACCCCAATGACCTGCTGATCTCCGGCTTCGACATCCTGTTCTTCTGGGACGCGCGTATGGCGATGCAGGGAATGGAGTTCATGGGCGATGTGCCATGGCGCAAACTCTATCTCCATGGCCTGGTGCGCGCGGCCGATGGGCAGAAAATGTCCAAGTCCAAGGGCAATGTCGTCGATCCGCTGGGCCTGATCGACGCCTATGGCGCGGATGCGTTGCGCTTCTTCATGGCGGCGATGGAAAGCCAGGGTCGCGACGTCAAGATGGATGAAAAGCGCGTCGAGGGGTATCGGAACTTCGCGACCAAGCTGTGGAACGCGGCGCGCTTCCTGCAGTCCAATGGCGTCACGGCGTCCACCGCCCATGAAGCGCCCGCGGCCGACCTGCCGGTCAATCGCTGGATCATCGCCGAAACCGTCGCCACGGTGCAGGCGATCGACACGGCCATGGCCGAACTGCGCTTCGATGCCGCCGCCAACGCCATCTACCATTTCGTCTGGGACCAGTTTTGCGACTGGTATATCGAACTGACGAAGGGCGCGATGGATGAGGAGACTCGCGCCGTCGCGGGCTGGGCGTTCGACCAGATCCTGGTCATGCTCCACCCCTTCATGCCCTTCATAACCGAAGAGCTATGGAATCTGACCGGCGCGCGCGCCAACGAACTGATCGTCGCGCAGTGGCCGCAGGCGCTGGCCGCCGTCGACCAGGAGGCGCAGGCCGAGATCGACTGGCTGATCCGCCTGGTGAGCGCGATCCGCACCGCGCGCACCGAACTCAACGTCCCGCCCGGCGCGAAGCTGCCCATGGTGGTGAGCGGCGCGGCGCAGGATACGCATCGCCGGCTCGACCGGCAGGGCGTGGCGCTGGCGCGGCTCGGCCGGGTCGAAAGCCTCAGCTTCGGCGAGCCGCCGGCGGGCGGCGCTGCGCAGATCGTGGTGGATGAAGCGACCTTCATCCTTCCGCTGGAAGGCGTGATCGACATCGCGGCGGAAAAGACGCGCCTCGCCAAGGCGCTCGCCGCGGCGGAAAAGGAGCGCGACAGCCTGGGCGGTCGCCTCTCCAATCCCAGCTTCGTCGAAAAGGCCAAGCCCGAAGCCGTCGCCAAGGCGCGCGAGGACCATGCCGAAAAGAGCGCCGAGGCCGAAAGGCTCAAGGCGGCGCTGGAACGGCTGGGCTGACAGCATCCTCCCCTCTAAGGGGAGGGGGACCACGAAGTGGTGGAGGGGTGTCGCCCTATCGAGAGCGGGACATCTCTCCGTCAATCCTTCGGATTGCCACCTCCCCTTGCACGGGAGGATGGTTCGAAGCGAAGCCGGGCAAATGGGGAACGGAGCATGAGCGGACCAGCATCGGGCAAAGGCGGAAAAGACCTGACGCAGGGGCCGATCGCGTCGACCCTGCTGCTCTTCGCCGTGCCGACGCTGGCGTCCAACGTCCTCCAGTCGCTCAACGGCTCGATCAACGCCATCTGGGTGGGGCGCTTCCTGGGCGCGCAGGCGCTGGCTGCGACGGCCAATGCGAACATCATCATGTTCCTCATGTTCTCGGTCGTGTTCGGCTTCGGCATGGCCTCGACCGTGGTGATCGCCCAGTCGGTCGGGGGCAAGGATCTCGACGCGGCGCGGCGCGCCTTCGGCACGGCGGTCGGCTTCTGCTCGATCCTGGGGCTGGGGGTGGCGGTTGCCGGCTGGATCGGCGCGCCGGTGCTGCTGCGGCTGCTGGCGACCCCGCCGCAGGCCTATGACCTGGCGCTCATCTATCTGCGCGTGATCTTCTTCGCCATGCCCGCCACGCTGCTGGTCGTCATGATCATGATGGGCCTGCGCGGGGCGGGCGACGCGCGCACGCCGCTCATCTTCATGATCGTCAGCGTCGCCATCGACCTCGTCCTCAATCCCGTGCTGATCCTGGGGCTGGGACCGATCCCTGCCTTCGGCATCGCCGGTTCGGCGGCGGCGACCGCGGCGGCCGGCTTCATCAGCCTGATCGGCGTCGTCGCCTTCATCTATGCCCGGGACATGCCGCTGCGGCTGCGCGGGGCGGAACTGCGCTATCTCTGGCCCGCGCGCGACCAGATGCGCATCCTGGTGGGCAAGGGGCTACCCATGGGCCTGCAGATGATCGTCATGTCCGCCTCGGGCCTGGTCATGATCGGCCTTGTCAATCGCGAAGGGCTGCTGGTGACGGCGGCCTATGGCGCCGCGCAGCAGATCTGGACCTATCTGCAGATGCCGGCCATGGCGATGGGTGCGGCGGTCAGCGCCATGGCGGCCCAGAATGTGGGCGCGGGCCGCTGGGACAGGATCAGTCGCATCACCGGCTATGGCATGGGCTATCTGCTGGCGGTGACGAGCGCGATGGTGGTCGTCATCCTGCTCTTCCACGAACCTTTGCTGTCGCTTTTCCTGGGCGACAACCAGCCCGCGATCGATGCCGCCTGGCGGATGCAATTGCTGGCGAGCTGGAGCTTCATGCTGTTCGGATGCACCATGATCCTGTTCGGCGTCATGCGCGCCAATGGCGTCGTGGTCGCGCCGCTGCTGATCCTCAGCTTCACCCTGTTCGTCGTGCGCCTGGGCTTCTACGAACTGGCCTATCCGGCGCTGGGTGCCGACGCGCTATGGCTCAGCTTCCCGGTGGGTTCTCTCGCCTCCCTGCTGCTGGCCTGGGCCGTGTATGCGCAGGGCGGCTGGCGCAAGGCCAAGCTCATGGTCCCCGTCCATGAAGAGGAATGCCGCGAAAGCGTGAACAGCGAAACCGAGCCGGCCGGGCGGATCGCGCCGGTCGGCTGACCCGTCTCAGCGCCCCTGGTTGCGCCAGCGCGTGATCGTGCGGTCGAGAATGTCATTCTCCCCGCCCGACTGGCGCCACAGGTCGGTGAAGCTCGGATCGCCCGAGGCGGGCCGCCGGCTTGCCTCCAGATTGTCGAGCGCCACGCGGATCGGCACCGCCACGCCCTCGCCGCAGATGATCGCCTCGCGATTGCGCAGCGCCGGGATGGTGTCCAGGAAGCCGCGCGCGCCTTCGGGCATCGCCGCCTTCACGAACGCCTGGTCGCGATCATTGTTGAGGCGCATGGCGATGATGGTGCCGCATTGCGACAGCACGCCTTCGGCCAGGTCGGACGGGCGCTGGGTGATAAGGCCCAGCGACACGCCATATTTACGGCCTTCCTTGGCGATCCGCTCCAATATCTTGCGCACCGCCTGGCCCGATCCGCTGGTGGTGTTGGGGATGTAGCGATGCGCTTCCTCGCACACGAGCAGGATCGGCCGCTGCGGCTCGTCGCGCGCCCAGATCGCATAGTCGAACACCAGCCGCGACAGCACCGACACGACGACCGACGTGATGTCGGACGGCATGGCCGACACGTCGATGATGGAAATCGGCTTGCCGTTAGATGGCAGGCGGAAAATCTTGGCGATGAACTGCTGCATCGTATCGGCGACCAGCATGCCCGAAAACATGAAGCTGTAGCGCGGATCGGCCTTGATCTCGTCGATCTTGGTCTTGAGCCGCATATAGGGCAGCGAATTGGTTCCCTTGTCGAGCTTCCCCATCTCGTTCTGCAGGATGGTGGTGAGGTCGGACAACAGATAGGGGACGGGCGAATCGACGGTCAGCCGGCCGATGCTTTCGGCCAGCCGGTTCTTCGACCGCGCGGCGAGCAGGCATTTGGCCAGAATGTCGCTGTCGATCGTCCGGTCCGCCCCTTGCGAGGTCACGAACACCTCGCAATGCTCCTCGAAATTCATCAGCCAATAGGGCAGGGCCAGGTTGCTGACGTCATAGACCGCGCCATTCTGGGCAAAGGCGGCGCCATATTCGCCATGCGGGTCGATCATGACGATATGCCCCTGCGGCGACAGGTCGCAGATGCGGTGCAGGATCAGCGCCGCGCTGGTCGACTTGCCGGTGCCGGTCGATCCCAGCAGCGCGAAATGCTTGCCCAGCATCGAATCGACATAGAGCGCCGCGCGCGTGTCGCTGGTGGGGTAGACGGTGCCGATCTGGACATGGGCGCGGTCCTCGGCGGCGTAGATTTGCTGCATGTCGGCGCTCGACACCGGCAGGATGTCGGTGCCGGGCGTGGGGTAGCGCGTGACGCCGCGGCGGAAGCGGTGGATGCGGCCGGTCGCCGGCTCCTCGTCGCCCTCGCCCAGGAAATCGATGTCGGCGACGATGCCATGGCTCGCCTGGTCCAGCGCCATGGCGCGCACGCTGGCGATCAGCCAGCTGCCGCCGACGCGCATCTTGACCTGGCTGCCCACCTGGCCCGCCATCGCCACGCTCGGGTCCGTATCCTGCCCCAATATCGCCAGCCGCTGCGCGTCGATCAGCACCTTGGAGCTGGAACCGGCGATCTGGAACACCATGCCCATGGATTGCGGGTCATTCTGCGCGGACGGCGCCGGTGCGGCGAAGGTCTGGGCGTCCGACATATAGGACATGCTATTCTTCCCCTGAACGCCAGCAACGAGCCGGCAAACAGCAAGGCTCTAGAAGGCAGAGGTAAATTTTGGCTTAGCCGCAAAGCCCGGCGTTTCGCCGCGTCCGCGCCCCTGCCGGCTGGACAAGGGAACATGGATCAGCTTCACGCATTTGAAGCGGCATCACAGTCAGGATGATTTCTTGCCCGAAACGATTTCAGCCGATCGCGCGCGCCGCTCCGACGCCATTGCGATAGCCCGCGTCATCTGCATCCTCGGGGTGGTCTATGTCCATGCCTGGACCGGCCTCAACGGCGACGCCCTGGCACAGCTGCGCGGCACTGGGCAGGACAATCTGCGCTGGGCGCTGATGGAGATATTCGGCCGCAGCGCGGTACCGCTGCTGGGCCTCATTTCCGGCTGGCTGGTCGCGGGATCGGGCCGGTCGCGCGCCTGGACCACCCATGTCGCGCGCAAGGCGCGCACCATCCTGCTGCCGATGGTGCTGTGGAACGCGCTGGGCATCCTGTTCGTGTCGGGCGCCGCCTGGCTGTTCGATCTTCAGGCGCCCACGCCCAGCTCGCTGGAATGGGTGGCGCAGGAATTGTTCATCCTGACGCGCAATCCCGACATCAACGTGCAAATGCCCTTCCTGCGCGACCTGTTCCTCTGCATGATCGCCGCGCCCCTGCTGGTGCGCTTGCCCGGCTGGCTGCTGGCGCTGGTCGCGCTGCTGGCCGCGGCAGCGCAGGTGACGGGGCTGGGACCGCCGGTGCTGATGCGCACGTCGATCCTCTTCTTCTTTGTCCTGGGAATATTGGCGCGCCGCCAGGCGGTGGAGGAAGCCATCGCGCGCCTGCCTTTGCCGGTCGCGTTGCTGCCCTTCTTCCTGCTGATGATGGCGCAGCTCTACCGCGCGATCGCTGTGGGGGATGGCGAATGGTCGACCACGCAGCGCAGCCTCGACCTAGCTGTGCGGGTCGCTGCCGCGATCGCCTTTTGGCGGATCGCCTGGATGCTGGCCGGCACCGCCCTGCGCGGCCTGCTGCTGCGCATAGAACCCTATATGTTCTTCCTCTTCTGCGTTCACCTGATCCTGATCTGGCTGGGCGGCCCGCTGCTCGGCAAGATCTCCGGCGACATGGGATCGCCGCTCTATCCCATCTACCTCATCCTGCAGCCGCTGATCGTGCTGCTGGTGGTGATCGCGATCGGCTCTGCCCTGCGCCGCGTCGCGCCTGGCGCGGCGGCGCTGCTGAGCGGCGGGCGGCTCGGCCCGGCGCGGATCAGGAACCAGCCGGTTCTGGTTCGCGCGCCGTGACCGCCTGCGCGGCCGCCATGGCGATGGCGAAGCTGCGCTTGCGCGCCTCCGGCTCGTAGATCTGGCCGGTCAGGATCAGTTCGTCCGCCTGGGTGCGCGCCAGAAACGCGGCGATGTCGCGCTCGACATCCGCCTGCGTGCCGATGCTCGACACGCTCATCACATCGGCCAACATCGCGCGCGCCTGCATCGGCAGGCTGTCGAGATAGCCGGGCACGGGCGGCTGCAGCTTGCCCGGCTGGCCGGTGCGCAGCCGCACGAACGCCTGCTGCATCGAGCTGGCGAGCAGCACCGCGTCGGCCTGGTCGTCGGCGGCGAAGACATTATAGCCCGCCATCACATAGGGACGGTCGAGCTGGGCGGACGGCTGGAAGTCGCGCCGGTAGATGGCGATCGCCTCGTCCAGCGCCCCCGGCGCGAAATGGGATGCGAAGGCGTAGGGCAGGCCCAGCGCCGCGGCCAGTTGCGCGCCATAGAGGCTCGACCCCAAAATCCACAGCGGCACATCGGCGCCCGCGCCGGGCGTCGCCTGTATGCCCAGGCGATCGTCACCGGCGAAGAAGGCATGTAACTCCATCACGTCGCGGGGAAACTGGTCCGGCCCGCCGCTCAGGTTCCGGCGGATCGCCTGCGACACGCGCTGGTCCGATCCCGGCGCTCGCCCGAGGCCCAGGTCGATCCGGCCGGGAAACAGCGCGTCCAGCGTCCCGAACTGCTCGGCGATCAGCAGCGGGGCGTGATTGGGCAGCATGATGCCGCCAGCGCCGATCCGCATGGTCGATGTCGCCTGGCCGATATGCGCCAGCACCACCGCGGTCGCGGCCGACGCGATGCCGGCCATGCCATGATGCTCCGCCACCCAGAAACGATGATAGCCCAGCCTTTCGGCATGGGCGGCAAGGTCGGCGGTCTGCGCCAGCGCGGCGGCCACGTCGCCCCCTTCGCGCACGGGGACGAGGTCGAGCAGGGAAAAGCGTGTCATGCCCGCCATATGGGGGCGTGATGCGTTTCAGTTCAAGACTTAGATTTAGCTGGCGCGACCGAAACTGGGCTGCGCCGCGACGCGGCGGCCAAAGCCGCCGGGCCGGCGAGCGGCGAGCGGGTTGGCGTCGCGGTCGAGCAACGCCACCGTGTCGGAAAAGCAGGGGCGCAGCGCCACCACCGTTTCGATCAGCTCGTCGGGCGCTTCGTGCGTCTCGACACAGCGACGCGCGGTCATCTCGATCGTCTCGGCCAAAGCGCACAGGCGATGCGCGCTGAACTGGGCGGATTCGCCCTTCAGCGTGTGCGCGGGGCGCACCAGCGCCGTCGCATTGCGCGTGCGCATGGCTTCCTCGATTTCATGGATCGACTTGATGCCGTCTTCCTTGAAATAGCTCAGGATGCGCAGATAGGCTGCGCCCAGCTCGGCGCGCGCGCGCGCCAGCTCGCTGAAATTCACCAGGTCGGTCTGTTGATGCAGCACCCCGCCACTCCCTTACATGCGCTCGCGATCATAGCGGGCGCGCGTAAACAGGCGGTTAAATTTCGCGAGATTTGGCTGGTTCCCTGCGATGCGCAAGGCGATAGCGATCCTGCCCCAAAGCCGCGAAATCCCAGCCATTCTGGCGTGCCAGCGCTTCCAGTTCGGCGCCGGCGATCGGGTCGTCGGCCTCGATCACGATCGCGTCTGTCTCACGCATCGCCCGCGCCGCGCGCAGGGCAGGCCAGGGACATTTCATCCCCCGCGCCTGGATCGCGACCGGCACGGCCTTATTTGCCAAAGGGATTTTTCGCGCTCCGCAGCGTCAGCCGCACCGGCACCGCGCCAAAGCCCAGCTCCTTGCGGATGCCGTTCACCAGATAGCGGCGATAGCTTTCGGGCAGTTCGTCCAACCGCGTGCCGAACAGCACGAAGGTGGGCGGCCGCGTCTTGTTCTGGGTGATGTAGCGCAGCTTGATCCGCTTGCCGCCCGGCGCCGGGGGCGGGTTCGCCTCCAGCGCGCGCTCGAACCAGCGGTTGAGGATGCCGGTCGAAATACGCTGCGACCAGGCGGTGCGCGTCTCGAAGGCGACATGGATCAGGTCGTCCAGCCCCTTGCCGGTCGCGGCCGACACGGTCATGATCGGTACGCCGCGCACCTGCGCCAGGCCGTCGGACAGCGCCTGCTTGATGCCCTGATACAGGGCCGATCCATTCTCCACCGTGTCCCATTTGTTGAGCGCGATGACCAGGGCGCGGCCTTCCTCCAGCACCTTGTCGGCGATGCGCAGGTCCTGCGCCTCCAGCCCGCGGGTCGCGTCGAGCAGCAGCACGACCACTTCGGCGAAGTTCACAGCGTTCAGGCCGTCGGATACCGCCAGCTTCTCCAGCTTGTCCTGCACCTTGGCGCGCTTGCGCATGCCCGCCGTGTCGATCAGGCGGACGGGGCGCTCCACGCCCTCGCGGCTGGTCCAGCTCCAGTCGACGGCGATGCTGTCGCGGGTGATGCCCGCCTCCGGCCCCGTCAGCAACCGGTTCTCGCCGAGCAACCTATTGATAAGAGTAGACTTTCCGGCATTCGGCCGGCCCACGATGGCCAGTTTTAGCGGCGCGCTCTCTATGTCGGCTTCGCTGTCGTCCTCTGCGTCCGCGCCCTCCTCATCCTCGCGTTCGAGATGCGGCAGCAGCGCCTGGAACAGGTCGGCCAGACCCTGGCCATGTTCGGCGGAAAAGGGGATGGGTTCGCCCAGGCCCAGGCCAAACGCTTCCATCACGCCGCCCTCCGACGCCTTGCCCTCGGCCTTGTTGGCCACCAGCACCACCGGCGCGTCGCCTTCGCGCAGCCAGCGGGCGATCTCCTCGTCCAGCGGGGTGACGCCGGCGCGCGCATCGACCAGGAACAGAGCGACGTCGCAATTCTCGACCGCCGCCTGGGTCTGGAGGCGCATGCGGCCCGGCAGCGACTGCGGGTCCTCATCCTCATAGCCGGCGGTATCGATGATGGTGAAGTCCAGGCCCAGCAGATGCGCCTGCCCCTCGCGCCGGTCGCGGGTCACGCCGGGCTGGTCGTCCACCAGCGCCAGCTTCTTGCCGACCAGCCGGTTGAACAGGGTGGACTTGCCCACATTGGGGCGTCCGACGATCGCTACCGTGGGCAGCATGGCCCAATTCCTTCCACAATAATCACTATCGATAAAAACAGTGCTCCTGCGAAGGCAGGGACCCGGCCCGTCTGGCGGAACCGGTCCCCTGCCTTCGCAGGAGCACGCTTAGCATTTTGTCGCTTTTAGCGGAACGCCGTCAACTTGCCATCGTCGGCCAGCACATAGAGCATGTTGTTGGCGACGACCGGCGAGAGCGACATGGACCGATCCATGTCGATGCTGGCCTGGACATCGCCCGACGCCGGATCGACATAGACCATCTCGCCCCGGGTCGACACCACGATCAGGCGACTGCCGGCCAGAACCGGGCCCGTCCAGCGGATCGACTTGTCCTTCTTCTTTTCCTTCACCCAGCGGCGCAGCTGACTGATCCAGCGGATCTTGCCGGTGGCGCGCGACACGCACAGCAGCTTGGCGTCGCTGGTGACGGCGAACACCCATTCGCCGACCACGGCCGGCGTCGAAATGCCGGCGATGTTGATTTCCCAGATGCGCTGGCCGCTGGTCAGTTCATAGCTCGCCATGCGGCCGCCCTGGCCGATGGCGAAGACGCGGCCGCGATCGATCACCGGGTCGGCGTCGATGTCGGTCAGCGTCGCCACCGCGGTCGAGATGCTGGTGCGCGACAGGGCGTCGCCCCACAGGCTGCGGCCATTCTCATAGCGATAGGCGCTGATCTCGCCCGAGCTGTAGCCGGCGATCACCGTGCCCTGGCCGGCCGCCGGTGCGGCGACGCCGAAAATGCCGGTGACCTGCAACGTGCCGCTGTCGGTCCACTGGGTCGCGCCGTCGCTCTGGTTCAGCGCGAAAATCTGGTTGTCCTGGCCCATCACATAGACATGGCCGTTTTCCAGCGTCGGCGCGCCGCGCAGCGGGCCGCCCGGCTGCTTCTTCCACAGGATGTTGCCGTTGGCGGCGTCTAGGGCGACGACATCGCCCACGCCCGTGCTGGCGAACAGCCGGTCGCCCAGCACGCTGACGCCGCCGCCAAACAGCGCGCGGCCATTGCCTTCGGCCGGCAGCGACGTCTGCCACAGCTTCGATCCGCTGGCGGCGTCGAACGCGATGACATGCGCGCCCGCATCGATCACATATAGCTTGCCGCCCGCGATCACGGGCGACGCCGCCAGGCGCGCCTGGGGCGAACTGCCCTCGATCGACACCGTCCAGGCCTGGCTTGGCGAGCCGGCCAGGGACACATGGCCCATCGCCTTGGACGGATTGCCGCCGGGCTGCGACCAGCTGTCGTTGACATAGGGGGCGGGCAGGGTGACGGGCACGTCCGCCAGCGCCGGATCGACTTCGATCCCCTGTTCATTGGACAGGATCGACACCCGATTGCCGACGACGGGCGTCTTGGGTCCGCCCTTCTTGCCGCCGATGATGCCACAGCCCGCCAGCAGCGCGATCATCGCCGCCACGGTCATGGCGCGGCCCATCGGCGCCAGGCTCTTCATGCTCACCATCGCCATCTGTACGCTTATCCCTCGCTCGGCTCTGCCGGAATTTCCACCGCGTCGATACCCATGACGCCTGCCATCTGACGGGCGCGTGAACGGATCGACTGCGGCACCTTCTCATCCTTGGCCATGGCCGCGAACATCGGGCCGGCCAGGTCGTTCTTGCCCATTTTCATATAGGCGACGGCGACCAGTTCACCCGCGCTGCCGAACCAGGGCGCGCCCTCCACCGCCAGCGGCTTCAGCCGGTCGACCACCTGCTGGGGCTTAAGGCTGTCGAACTCCAGCGACGTCTGGCGGATCAGCGCCAGGTCGCGATAGGGCTGGTCCAGACTGTCGTCGGCCGCCATCGCGCGATAGGCCGCGATCGCCGCCTTGGCGTCGCCCTTGCGCGCGGCAAGGCCCGCCTTCACCAGCTGCGCCGACGCGCGATAGCCGGGCTGGTCGGCCTTGGTCAGCGCGTCGAGCTGCTTGGCATCGGGCGTGCCGCCGCCCACCGCGGCATCCAGCACGCTGTCCATCTGCTCCGACACCGCTTCGGCCTGCGTCTTTTGATGATGCTGCCAATAGAGCCAGCCGCCAAAGGCGGCGAGGCCGACGATGAGCAGCACGAGCAGGATGCGGCCGTAGCGCTGCCAGAAGGTCACAAGCTGGTCCTGGCGAACGGCCTCATCGACCTCGCGCATGAAGGCTTCGCTGTTTTGCGGCGTCAGGGCCACGATATTCTCCGAGAAATGGATCAGAAACGTCTGGCAGAAGGCGCGATCAATAGCGGCGCTTATGCCACAGGCAAATCAAATTTTGGGGCGATAGACCTGATCGTCGGTCGGGAAGGCGCGGCTGCGCACGTCGGCGGCATAGGCCGCGGCGGCGTCGCTCACCATTTCGGCCATATTGCCATAGCGCTTCACGAAGCGGGGTACGCGCTCGAACATGCCCAGCATGTCTTCCGCCACCAGCACCTGCCCGTCGCACCGCGCGGACGCGCCGATGCCGATGACCGGCACATCGACGCCATCGGTGATGAGGTTGGCCAGACCCTCCATCACGCCCTCGACCACCATGGCGAAGGCGCCGGCCGCCGCCACCGCGCGCGCATCGCCCAGAATCTTGGCATGTTCTTCCTGGCTCTTGCCGCGCGCGCCATAGCCGCCCAGCGCGTTCACCGCCTGAGGCGTCAGCCCGATATGCGCCATTACCGGGATGCCCCGCTGGCTGAGGAACGCGATGGTGTCCGCCATCGCCGCCCCGCCTTCCAGCTTGACGCCCGCCGCGCCGGTTTCGGCCATGATGCGGCTGGCGCTGGCGAAGGCCTGCTGCGGCGAGGCTTCATAGCTGCCGAAGGGCATGTCGATGATGACGACGCTGTGATAGCTGCCGCGCACCACCGCCGCGCCATGCGCGACCATCATGTCCAGTGTCACCGGCAGGGTGGAGGGCAGGCCGTAAATCACCTGGCCCAGCGAATCGCCCACCAGCAGCATGTCGCAATGCGGGTCGAGCAGCTGCGCCTGGCGCGCGGTATAGGCGGTCAGCATCACCAGCGGTTCGTCCGTCCTGCCTTCGACCTTGCGCCGCTGGATGGCGGGCACGGTCAGCCGCTTCATCGGCGCGGGCGTGGGTGTGGCGCGGCTGGTGGCGGTGTCGATAGTGAAGGTCGTGGACATGGGGGCGCTCTACCCCAGCGCGCAGCGCGGCGCAAATTGGGAAGGGAAGATGAGCGGCATGGCAGCGCCGCTCATCTTCAGGGGGGAGCCTCTTCAGAAATCGGCCTTGATGGTCAGCCCATAGGTGCGCGGGTCGCCCGGCTGGCCGGAAATCAGGCCGGTGTTGCCGGGCGTCGTCGCCAGCACCTCCATATAATCCTGGTCGAAGATGTTGCGGACCCAGCCATAGACGTTGATGCCGTCGCTGTTGCGGAAGCCCAGGCGCAGATTGTTGAGGCTATAGCCAGCGATGTCCATGTAGATGGAGCGGGAGGCGTTGGACGAGAAGGTCGATCGGTAGCTGCCGTCCCACCCGACGTAGAATTGTCCCTCGCCGCCCAGCACGCTGGTCGGCACGTTGAACTCCACCCCATAGGACAGCGACCATTTGGAGATGCCGGGCAGCAGCTGGCCGGAAATGTCGCAGGTCGCCGGGCTGGATGATCCGCCGGACAGTTCGGGCGGGCAGGGGGCGTTGGTGAAGCGCAGATATTTGGGATCGGTATAGGCGCCGCTGGCATAGGCGTTGACGCGGTCGGACGGGCGGACCGAAAAATCCGCTTCGATCCCGCGCACCCGCACCTTGTCGGCATTGGCCAGATAGCCGCGCAGCA
Organism: Sphingobium naphthae; assembly: GCF_020782235.1. Taxonomy (GTDB): domain Bacteria; phylum Pseudomonadota; class Alphaproteobacteria; order Sphingomonadales; family Sphingomonadaceae; genus Sphingobium; species Sphingobium naphthae. Next base: position 32,991 of record NZ_JAJGNO010000004.1, on the reverse strand, counting down.
CGCTGTTCTGGCCATTGTTCACGATCGCCTGATAATCCTCGATCTCAGTCCAGAAACCGCTGAGGTTCAGGGTGGCGCGCTTGTCCCAGAACTGGCTTTTCAGCCCCACTTCATAATGATTGACCTTTTCGGGCTTCACCGTCGCCACGTCCAGCTGCGGATTGCCGTCTCCGTCCAGCGGCACGCCATTCAGGTTGATGCCGCCCGATTTGAAGGCGCGCGACCACGTGGCATAGGCCATCACGTCATCGCTGAATTCATAGGAGGCGGTGAGGTCCCAGGACAGGTTCCAGTCGCTGAACTTCGCGTCGAAGGATTGCGGCGCCAGCACGCCGCGCTGCGCCACGATCCAGGGATCGGTGCTGGCGAAGGTGACGGTCTGGCGCGTGCCGTCGGACGCGGTGCCGGTCACCACCGAATCATAGCTGCCGGACTTGCGGTCATAGTTGAGCCGCAATCCCGGCTGCAGGCTCAGCCGGTCTGTCACATGCCAGGTCAGCTGCCCGAACAGCGCCGCGCTGCTGTTCTTGAGGCGAATGTCATTGTCGGCGGTCAGCCCTGCCAGCACTTGCGGTATCTGCGACAGCGGGCTGGACGGGTTGAGTAGCCATGCGCTGGCGTCGGCGCCCTGCACCTGGCTGCCGGTGGTGTGGATCGTCTGGTGGAACAGGAAGGCGCCGACCACGAAGTCGATCGTCTGCCCTTCCTGCGCGTAGCGGATTTCCTGCGTCCACTGCTTCTGCTGGGTCGGGTTCTGCGACTTGGCCGTGACGTCGAGGCCGGTAAAGTCGCGATCGTTGGACGGCTGCCAGTCCCAGTAGCGATAAGCCGACACGGACGTCAGCGTGCCCGGCCCCAAGTCCCATTCCGCGCGCAGCGATGCGCCGCCCATCTCGTTGCGCGCGCGCAGCGCGGCGTCGAGGTCGGTCAGCCGGTCATAGGGATCGGTGCTCGGCACCTGATAGCCCAGCGCTGCCGTCAGTGCCGGATATTGGCGGTTCTCCGCTCGCTGGGTCGGGCCATAGCCGGCATAGATTTGCGCGCAGCAGACCGGGTTCTGCAGATTATAGTCGCCCGACAGGGTGATGTTCAGCCGATCGGTCGCCTTCCACAGCAACGACCCTTTCAGGCCCAGGAAATCCTGGCTGTTGACGCGCTGGTCGGTCGCGACATTGTAGATCGTCCCCTGCCGGTCGGTCACCGACGCGCCGATGCGCACGGCCAGCCGATCGGTGATCGGGCCCGAAACCGTTGCCTTGGCCTGCTTGAAGCCAAGGTTGCCGACCGAGATTTCCGCCTTGCCCTCATAGCTGAAGCTGGGCGCGCGGGTGGTGATGTTGATCGCCCCGGCAGTCGTGTTCTTGCCATAGAGCGTGCCCTGGGGGCCGCGCAGCACCTCCACCTGCTCGATATCGACGAAGTCCAGCGTGGCCGCGGCAACGCGGTTATAATAGACCTGGTCGATATAGATGCCCACGCCCTGCTCGATGCCGTCATTGGTGAGGCCGAGCGGCGCGCCGATGCCGCGGATATTGACCGAGCTGTTGCGCGGATTGGTGGAGTAGAATTGCAGCGTCGGCTGCAACTGGGTCAGGCGCTGGATATTGTAGCTGCCGGTCTGCTCGATCGCTTCGGCGTTGAGCACCGACACGGAGAGCGGCACATCCTGCAGCTCTTCGGCGCGGCGGCGGGCGGTGACGACGATGGCGCCGCCGACGATGTCCGCTTCCGCCTGTTGCGGCGCAGAGTCCTGGGCCTGGGCCTCGGACACAAGGAAGGATGCGCTCGCGACGCTCGCGAGCAACAGGAAACGCGCAATCATGACTAGTCCCTTTGCGGCTGTCCGGTGGTTGATGATCGCGGCATTTCCGGTGGTCCGGTCAAAGCCGTAGGTCTGTGCGGGAATGACAGGCGTTATGCTGTGCGGCTCACCCCCAAACCGCATGAGCCGCGTAGACGCGACCCTCTTTACATCATGGCCGATCCGCTCAGGCGGTCAGGCGCGTCTTTTCCGTGACGTCGATCTGAACGACGCGGGCGTCATGAACGGTCAGCGTGATCGATCCGAAGCGCAGATGCTCCAGCACGTCCCGCACCTTGTCGACGCTGGCGATGATGTCGATCCGGGCCGCGTCGGGGCGGCTCAGGCGATAGTCTATCGGTCTTTGGTCAGTCATGGACACCTCTTGCGGCTGCTTCTATCTCAACTTCAAAAGTAGACAAAGAAGGAAAATTAAAGGGCGGTCAAGTTGGTCTTGTCCCACCCGGCTGGTCCGTGGCTCGTCTCGTCAGCGATGCGCTGGCTGGGCGCTGGCGCCGCGCAGCGGCGCAGCCGACCGGATCAGCGGCGGCCCGGGATCATTGCTGATCGCCAGTCCCTGCGCGTCGTCGATCAGTTCGTCGAGCAGCGCCTGACCGAAGGCCCAATCGCCCAGCCCCGAATCCGCGTTGACGTGGCCGCAATGGCCGACATCGACGAAGCGGCTGCCCCAATATTTGCCCATGCTGTGGGCGCGTTCGAGAAAGATATAGGGGTCGTCGCGGCTGGCGACCAGGATCGACGGGAAGGGCAGCTGCGATCGCGGCACGGGGCCGAAATTGCCGATCATGTCGGGCGTTTCGGCGCGGTCGCAATCAGGCGGGGCCACCAGCAGCGCGCCGGTCACGGGCCATCCATAGGCCTGGTTCTGCAACGCCCCCCACCAGGCGACGGTGATGCAGCCCAGGCTGTGCGCCGCCAGAATGACGGGGCCATCGATCTGGCGAATGGCGGCGTCCAGCCGTGTGACCCAGGCGTTGCGGTTGGGATTGGCCCAGCGGCCAAGGTCCACGCGTTCGCAATCGCCGCGCGATTGCTCCCACAATGTCTGCCAATGGTCCGGCCCGCTATTGTTGAGGCCCGGCACGGTCAGCACGACCGGCGGACGCTGGCGCTCCGCAAATCCGACTCGGTTCATGGTCCTACTCCTCATCATGCTAGGATGATTCGGATATACTCTATAATTGCAGTAGACAATTCGATTTCGCCAGCCGGTGCCTCAATGTCGCCAATCCGAAACATGAAAAAGGGGCGACAGCGGGTCCGCTGTCGCCCCTTCACCCTTCAAACCCGGATCCTCACCAGGGATAGACGACGCCATAATATTGATAGACGTTGCGGCCATAGGTGTCGTCATAGTCGGGCCGCGCATCGGCGGCATAGCGCGGCGCATTGTCGAGCACGTCCTTGTCGAGGTCGATGACATAGCCGCCCTTGTCGGTGTCATAGGTCAGGATCGACCAGGGCAGCGGATAATGGTCGTTGCCGATGCCCAGGAAGCCGCCGAAGGACAGGACGGCATAGCGGACCTGTCCGCTGCGCTTTTCCACCATGAAATTGTCGATCTTGCCCAGATGCTCGCCCTGCCGGTTGTAGACGGCGGTCCCCTCGACCCGGTCGGAGGCGATCAGATCATGGCTTTCGGTCGTAAAGTCGCTCATTGTCACTCTCCTGCATGAAATTGCCTATTCAATGGCAACAAGGCGGGGCCGCAGGGGTTCCACCTTTCTTTTGGCATGGAGACGCACATGAAGATCAATCGCAGCGGATCGGCGGCGTGGAGCGGCGGGCTCAAGGACGGGAAGGGCACCATCTCGACCCAGAGCGGCGCGCTGGACGCTTATCCCTATGGCTTCGCCACGCGGTTCGAAGGCGTGCCCGGCAGCAACCCCGAGGAACTGATCGCCGCGGCCCACGCGTCCTGCTTCACCATGGCGCTGTCGATGATCCTGGGCGAAGCCGGGCTGACCGCCGAGAAGATGGAAACGAGCGCCGTCGTGACTCTGGAGAAGCTGGAGGACGGCTTTGCCGTGACCGCCAGCCGATTGTCGCTCAAGGCGACGATTCCCGGCGCGGACGACGAAAGCTTCCAGGACCTGGCCGCCAAGGCGAAGGCCAACTGCCCCATCTCCAAGCTGCTGAAGGCGGAGATCAGCCTCGAGGCGGAACTGCTGGACTGACCATGGGCCGCCTGGCGCGGACATGTTCGCGCCAGGCGATGTACAGGCCGCTGCCGACGATCAGCATCGCGCCGATCCAGGTGGTCGCCAGCGGCCAATCCTCCCCGATCGCGACGCCCAGCAAAGTGGTCCAGATGATCGCGCTATAATCCATCGGCAAGACGACCGACACCGGCCCCCAGCGCAGCGCGGCGGTCAGGCAGAGTTGTGCGATGCCGCCGAACAGGCCGATCATCAGCAGCATCGCCCAGGTCAGCAGATCATGGCCCTGCGCGACGAAGGGCATGGCCAGCCCCAGCGGGATCATGGACAGGGCGGTGAACCAGAATACGATCACGCCGGCCGGTTCCGTGCGCCCCAGTTCGCGCAGCACCAGGCTGACGCTTGCGGTCACCAGCGCGGCGGCGATCGCGACCGCAACGCCCTGCGCCGGGAAATGGCCCGCATCCGGGCGGATCATGACGAGCACGCCGACAAAACCGATCAGCACCGCCCCCCAGCGATGCCATCCCGTCGCTTCGCGCAGGATCAGCGCCGACAGGATCGTGCCGAAGATCGGCATGGTGAAGCCGATGGTCGCGGCCTCCGCCGGTGGCAGCAGGATATAGGACAGGAAATTGAGGCACATGCCGGTCAGGCCGATCGCCATGCGGCTGGCATGGACGCCAATGCGCCTGGTGCGCACCGTCGCCAGGCCGCCGGCCGACATCAGCCAGACCGCCACCACCGGCAACGCCAGCGCCTGCCGATAGAAGAGGGATTCGATGACGTGGACGCCGCGCTCGCTCGCCAGACGCACGGTGATGAACATGACCGACAGGCAGATGACGGCGGTCAGGCGCAGCGCGATGGCGAAGAGCGGACGATGGGGGCGGGCGGGAGCGGTCACGCCCCCGCCTTAGAGACGGATCGAGAGCGGGGGAAGCGCTTCGCGCCTCCGCCCGCATCGGTAATTAGACTGTGATCGAGATCCGGTCGGCCCGCGCATCGATATGCGCGGGCTGCCGGCGGCCATGAGTCAGGTGGCGGGCTTGCGGAACTTCAATGTCATCCGGTCGCTCTCGCCGATGGCCAGATATTTGTCCTTGTCGACATCCTTGTTGCGCAGCACCGGCGGCAGGGTCCAGACGCCCTTCTCCCAGTTGGCGCTATCCTTGGGATTGGCGTTGATCTCCGACGCGCCGACATATTCGAAGCCCGCATCCTCCGCCAGCTTGCGCACGGTCGAGACCTTGAGATAGCCGCTCTTCATTTCCGCGGCGCTGTCGCGATCCTCGGGCAGGCGATGGTCGACCACGCCCAGCGTGCCGCCAGGCTTCAGCATCGTGTAGAAGCTCTTGAAAGCGTCAGCCGCCTTGTCATTCATGACAAGGTTGTGGACGTTGCGGAACGTCAGGACCGTATCGACGCTGCCGGCCGGAATGCTGGCGCTTTCCTCGGGGAAGGCGACCAGCTTCACCTGGTCGTAGACCGGGTTGGACGCCAGGAAGCTCTTATAGCCGTCCAGATAGCTGCCGCTCGGCTGCAGCGCGTAGAAGGTGCCATGATCGCGCACCAGCGGCGCCAGGATTTCGCTGTACCAGCCGCCGCTGGGGGCATATTCGACCACGGTCTGCATCGGCGTCACGCCGAAAAAGGCCAGCGTTTCGACCGGATGGCGATATGTGTCGCGCGCAACATTGGCGGGCTTGCGGGTGGGCGCGGCGACGGCGGCGGCGATCGGATCGGCCGCCATCTTGTGACCGGCATGGGGGTCCTGCTGGGCCAGCAGCGGAACGGCGGGGAGGGCAAGCCCGGCAATCGCCAGGCCAAGCGGAACGAGACGGTTCATGGCACCAATCCTCTCTTCATCGCGGAGGACGCAGATGTGCCGCCGGCGCTCGGCTCGCGCAATGGGGCGGCGGGGAATTATCCCCGCCAGCCACACTAGCTTACAGGCAGGCTTCCAGGAACGGCTGGTCAAAACCGAACATCCGCGCCTTGTCCAGCGTATAGGGACGCAGGCCCATGGAGCGATATTCGCCCACGATCTTCCCGCTGTCATCCTCGTCATGATATTCGAACTTGAACAGTTCCTGGGTGACGATGACCTCGCCCTCCATGCCGATCACTTCGGTGATGTTGGTGACGCGGCGCGAACCGTCGCGCAGGCGCTTCACCTGGACGATCAGGTCGACCGAATCGGCGATCTGCTTGGAAATCGCTTCCTTGGGGATCTTGATGTCGCCCATCAGGATCATGTTTTCCATACGGCCCAGGCACTCGCGCGGGCTGTTGGAGTGGAGCGTGCACATGGAGCCGTCATGGCCCGTGTTCATCGCGGCGAGCAGGTCGAAACATTCCGCGCCACGAATTTCGCCCAGGATGATGCGGTCCGGGCGCATACGCAGGGCGTTCTTGACCAGATCGCCGATGGTGATCGCGCCCTGGCCCTCCAGGTTCGGCGGGCGGGTTTCCAGCGGCAGCCAGTGCGGCTGCTGCAGGCGCAGTTCCGCCGCGTCCTCGATCGTCAGCACGCGCTCGCCCGGGTCGATCATCTTCGACAGGGCGTTGAGCATCGTCGTCTTGCCCGAACCGGTGCCGCCCGAAATCACGATGTTGAACCGGCACGCGCCCGCGATCTTGAGCGCGGTCGCCATCTTCGGCGACATCGCGCCCCATTGGGCCAGCATGTCGATGGTGATCGGCTTGGCCGAAAATTTACGGATCGAAATGGCGGTGCCGCGCAAGCTGAGCGGCGGCACGATCACGTTGACGCGCGAACCGTCGGGCAGGCGGGCGTCGGCCAGCGGCGTCGTCTGGTCGACGCGGCGGCCGACCTTGTTGACGATGCGCTGCGCGATCTGGAACAGATGCTCCTCGTCGCGGAATTTGATCGGCGCGATCTGCAGCTTGCCCTTCTTTTCGATATAGGTCTGTTCCGGGCCATTGACCATGATGTCGCTGACGTCGGGGTCGGCCAGCAGCTCTTCGAGCGGGCCGAGGCCCAGAAGCTCGTCCACCAGCACCTTTTCCAGCGCGAACTGCTCGCGCCGGTTGAGCGTCAGCTTGAGCTCCGCCAGCACTTCCATGATGATCGGGCGGAATTCCTCCGCCAGTTCATCCTTGGTCAGCGTCGCGGCGGCTTCGGGATCGACGCGCTCCAGCAGGCGCGGCAGCACCTGCTCCTTGATCTTGTGGACGCTCGCTTCAAACCCCTGCGGCCCGGCGTCGGGCACATGCTCGGCATTGGCGCGCTCCGACAGGCGCGACATGGCGTCGGCGTTGCGCTGCATCTGGCTGGTGGGGGCGGACAGCGGGTCCAGCGGCGCTTCGGCCGGCAGCGAAGCGATATCGAGCGGGGGAAACTGGTCGCCGCCGCGCGGCGCTTCCTCTTTAACGGCCGCGCCACCCTGCATCGGGCGCGCGACGCCGAAGCCGGGCTTGGCGCCGGCAGGTCCATTCTTCCGTCCAAAGGCGCTCATATTTCTCCGCCATCATTGCATGACCGGCCTCGCGAACCCGATGAGACCGTTAAAAGACTGAAAAGGTGAATAGGCTGGAAACTTTGATAAATGCCTAATGGCCGTCCTGGAGCGGTGCAGGCGCCGTCACAAAGCGCGGATCCGCGTCGAACCAGTCACCGACGACGCGCGCGCCTTGCAGCAGACGGCGGCCCTGCGGGGTGATGCGGATATGTCCGTTCCGGACCTCGATATTGCCCGACTGTGCCTGCTCCGCGATGCGCCTGTCGATCTGCCGCATGTCGCCCAGATATTGACGTATGTAGAGCCGCTCCAGAGCCGTCGCGTCCAGCTGCCCGTCCTGCCGCTCGATCCGCGCGAGCAGGAACATGGTGATGGAGCGGTCGAAGGTCACGGGAAAAACGATCAGGAAGCTGATGTTGAAGGCCAGTGACAGGGCGACGGCGCCGACCAGCGTCGCTGGCTCCAGCCGCAGCCAGCGGTGCGCGCCGATCCCGGCCATGATCAGCAGCAGCGCCAGAATGGCCGCCACCAGCACGCCTCGATAAAAGAGGATTTCGACGCCCGCCAGCAAGGGGGTGCGGATCAGGCCGATATACGCCAGGAAGCCCAGTATGAGGACGCCGGCATAGATGAGGGCCAGACGCGCCAAGGCGCGCAACAGGATCATGGCAGCATCTCCTTGCGAGCCGGTGCGATACAGAGATCAGCGGTTCGATACAGGCAGGGCAGGGTGGCAGGCGGTCCGCCCAGTCGGAGCCATACGGGATCACGCCGCGTGAAGAGCAGATAGTCGGCGCGCGCCCGACGCGCGCGGTCCACAAGGTCCGCGACCGGCATCGGCCGCGCGAAAATGGGCGACAGCAGCGCCACGCGCTCGCCGACCGCTTGGCGCGAGGCGCCGAACAGAAACGCATCCTTGTCCGCGACCGCCGGCCAGTGCCGAGTATAGAGGCCGAAGTCTAGCGCGCGCTTCTTCAGCACCGGATTATGTTGCAATGTCGCGCCCTCGGGCAGGTGCCGGTCGGCCCAACCATAGGCGGCGCGCAGCGCATGGGCCATGGCGGGATCATCATTCACTTCGATCGCGCGCACGGGAAAGGCGGGCGCGCGGATCAGGCGGATGCCGACAATGTCCCAGGCCGTGCCAGCGAGACCGAGCAGCAGCAGCGCGCCACCAAAGACGCCGAACCGCTGCGCCGCATCGTCTTCCTGTAATGCGCGCATCGTCCAGATCATCAGCGGGATGAGGATTAACAGCGGCGCGCGCCAGCCCAGATCATTGTTGATGATGACCGACTGCAGGAAACTGGCGACCAGCACCCCCGCCACCGCGCTCCACACCAGGAGAGCGCGAACAGCGGACCCCGCTTCACCAACGGGCCGGGCATTGCGCGCATAAATGCTGGCGCCCAGCAGGACGAAGCCGAATTCCAGCGCATAGTTGAGCGGGAGAAGCACCAGGCTCCACAGTTGCGAGGTCAGGTCTGGACCGGCGAATATCAGGGTGAAGGGGCGGATATGCAGCGCCACGGGAAAAATATCCGGCGCGCGTCCCAGGACGAGGTCATGGAATTGCGGCGCCGACAGGAGCAGGGCCACGATACCCGATAGCAGCAGACTGGCATCTTTGCGCCAAAGCGCGAGCAAGCCCCAGACCGACAGCACCGGAGCAATCGTCAGGCTGATCCACACCGAAGCGCCGAACATGCTGGCATAAGCCGCGCCGGCCGCGACCGCCAGCATGGAACGGTGGCGCGCTGCGAGCCGGCATGCGCGAGCATTGAGCAAAAGTCCCGTCCAACCCGCGACCAGAGCCATGATGTGATGCGGCACCCAGACGGTGGATGTCGCGAGCATGCGGATCTCGCTATTCCAATTCTCGATTTCGGGCTCGACCCGGTGCGCCACCAGGAAGCGCAGCGCCATGTAGACCAGGTCCGCGCCGGCGATGAAGCAGAGCAGGATCGCCATGAGCAGCATGCGCCGATCACGTCCCCGCCGGATCAGCGCTCCATCGGCCGCGATCCGCCAGAGGAGCGCCACAACGCCGATGCCGGTCCAGAACGCCGTCGCGGCAAAGGCCATGGGGGGCGCGATCTGGAACCCGCTGACCCAGCGGATGGCGGCGGGCCAGACATAGAAATAATGATAATAGCCGGCGATCCCGTCACGAGCGAAGAAGGGGTCGGTAAAGGGGATGCCCTGGCGTGCAATCTGTTCGACCACTGCTGCATGCTTGACCATGTCGAAGATGACGAGGCTCTGGTAAAGCCGTCCGCCACGACTGAAATCCATCATGGTCCAGGCGCAGACCAGCCACCAGGCCAGCGCAAGGACCAGGAAACAGCGCGCGCCGCGCCAGCGCTGCACGGCCTTCCATTGATTGAGTCCGCACAGCGCCAGCGCACCGTTCAACAGCAGCATGCCCGGCACGCCGGCCGCGCGAACAACAATTGTGTCGAATACCGGCAGAATGGCCAGCGACAGGAGCATCGCCCAACCGGCGCGGGGCCAGAATGTCTCCGCGCTCAGCCCCGCCGGCGACAGCAGTCGCAGCAGCCCGAAACCCGCGGCATGAAACAGGATAGGCGCGATCAATGTCGCGCCTATCAGACCGCCAAGATCCTGAACCAGATAGGACATGCACACTCCCGACCAGCACGCGATCTAGCTGTGCTAGGTTAAGGAGCCGCTAACCAGACAAAAGGCCGCGCCTCCGGATGGAGGGCGGCCCTTGTCGCGCAATCGGGATCGGCGGTTCAGCCGGCCTTTTCGGCCAGGACCGTCAGGCCCTTCTCATTCACTTCCGCAAAGCCGCCTTCGACCGGGATCATTTCCGGGGCCGCGCCGGCGCTGGCGAAAATCTGGATCGCGCCGTCGCGCACGGTCGACATGAAGGGGGCATGGCCCTCCAGCACGCCGAAGTCGCCGTCCGTGCCGGGAACGACCACCTGATAGACCTCAGCGGAGCGGACCAGCTTTTCCGGGGTCACGAGTTCGAAATGCAGTGCCATCTGTAACTCTCCCCCCTCCCTTTCAAGGGAGGGGCAGGGGGTGGGTGCGATTGCGTGCGCAATCGCCTGCAACGCTTTGGGACAGGTAGCAGGCTCGCTCCGCTCGCCACCCACCCCTTGATCCCCTCCCTTGCCAGGGAGGGGAGAATAAGAAGGCTTACGCCGCTTCGGCGGCCAGCTTCTTGGCCTTTTCGATGGCCTCGTCGATGCCGCCGACCATGTAGAAGGCGTTTTCGGGCAGATGGTCATATTCGCCTTCGACCACGGCCTTGAACGACTTCACCGTGTCCTCGATCTGGACGAACTTGCCCGAAATGCCGGTGAAGACTTCCGCGACGTGGAAGGGCTGCGACAGGAACTTCTGGATCTTGCGCGCGCGGGCGACGGTCAGCTTGTCCTCTTCGGACAGCTCGTCCATGCCCAGGATCGCGATGATGTCCTGCAGCGACTTGTACTTCTGCAGGATCGCCTGGACCGCACGGGCGGTTTCATAATGTTCCTGGCCCACGACGCGCGGCTCCAGAACGCGGCTGGTCGAATCGAGCGGGTCGACCGCGGGATAGATGCCGAGTTCCGAAATGGCGCGGTTGAGAACGGTGGTGGCGTCCAAATGCGCGAAGCTGGTCGCCGGCGCCGGGTCGGTCAAGTCGTCCGCGGGCACGTAGACGGCCTGGACGGACGTGATCGAGCCCTTGTTGGTCGAGGTGATGCGCTCCTGCAGCGCGCCCATGTCGGTCGACAGGGTCGGCTGATAGCCCACGGCCGAAGGGATACGGCCGAGCAGCGCCGACACTTCCGCGCCCGCCTGGGTGAAGCGGAAGATATTGTCGACGAAGAACAGCACGTCCTGGTTTTCGACGTCGCGGAAATATTCGGCGATGGTCAGGCCCGACAGGGCGACGCGCGCGCGGGCGCCCGGGGGCTCGTTCATCTGGCCGTAAACCAGCGCGACCTTCGACCCTTCGCTGATCGCATTGCCATCGGCGTCCTTGGCGATGACGCCGGCGTCGAGGAATTCGTGATACAGGTCGTTGCCCTCGCGGGTGCGCTCACCCACGCCTGCGAAGACCGAGGTGCCACCATGGCCCTTGGCGATGTTGTTGATCAGTTCCTGGATCAGCACGGTCTTGCCCACGCCCGCGCCGCCGAACAGGCCGATCTTGCCGCCCTTGGCATAGGGGGCGAGCAGGTCGATGACCTTGATGCCCGTGACCAGGATCGACGCGTCGGTCGACTGGTCGACAAATTCCGGGGCCTTGGCGTGGATCGGGGCGGTCTGGGTCGTGGCGACGGGGCCGCGCTCGTCGATCGGCTCGCCAACGACGTTCAGGATGCGGCCAAGCGTCGCGGGACCCACGGGAACGCTGATCTGCGCGCCGGTGTCGGTGACTTCCTGCCCGCGGGTCAGGCCGTCGGTCGAGTCCATCGCGATGGTGCGGACGGTGTTCTCGCCCAGATGCTGGGCGACTTCCAGCACCAGGCGCTGGCCGTTGTTGCTGGTTTCTAGCGCCGAGAGGATCGCCGGGAGCGCATCGGGGAAGGTCACGTCGACGACGGCGCCGATGACCTGCGAAATGCGGCCTACATTGTTGGTGGTTGCCATTGCTTCGTTTCCTTGCCTTCTTCGTCTCTTCCGCGCTCCTGCGAAGGCAGGAGCCTGGAGCCCTGGGCTCCTGCCTTCGCAGGAGCGCGCGGCATCCGGTTAAAGCGCCTCCGCGCCTGAAATAATCTCGACCAGTTCCGTCGTGATCGCGGCCTGGCGGCTGCGGTTATACTGGATGGTCAGCTTGTTGATAAGGTCGCCGGCGTTGCGCGTCGCATTGTCCATGGCGGTCATCGACGCGCCCTGTTCCGACGCGTTGTTTTCCAGCAGCGCCTTGAATATCTGCACCGTCACGTTGCGCGGCAGCAGGTCGTCCAGGATCGCTTCCTCGCTCGGTTCATATTCCACCGTTGCGGCGATCGCATTGCGATCGGCGTCGGCGGGGATCTTCACCGGGATGATCTGCTGTTCGGTCGGCACCTGCGCCAGCGCCGACTTGAAGCGCGAGTAGAAGAGATGCGCGACATCGAACTTGCCGTTCAGATACATCTCGGTCAGCTCATGCGCGATCGCCTGCGCCTGGTCGAAGCCGGGCTCCTTGACGCCGGTGGTGTCGTAATTGGCGACGATCCGGCCGGGGTAGGTGCGGTTGATGACCGGGCGGCCCTTGCGGCCGACAAGGTAGAATTCCACCTTCTTGCCGTCCAGCTCCAGCGCGCGCGCCTTGGCGAGCGCGGCCTTGACGATATTGGCGTTGAACGCGCCGGCAAGGCCACGGTCGGAGTTGGCGACGACCAGCAGGTGCACCTCATCCTTGCCGGTGCCAGCGAGCAGAGGCGATGCGCCTTCGCCCGATCCACCGGCGATCTTGGTGGCGAGGGAGGCGACGACCGCTTCCAGCCGCTCGCTATAGGGGCGCGCGGCCTCGGCCGCAGCCTGCGCCTTGCGCAGCTTCGCGGCGGCGACCATCTGCTTCGCCTTGGTGATCTTCTGGGTCGATTTCACCGACCCGATGCGGATCTTCAGTTCCTTGAGGCTGGGCATATCCTACCTACTTCAACCCTTTTTCGTCATTCCCGCAAAAGCGGGACCCTATCTCCGAACCGTGCCCCGGAGCGGACGCCCGGGAGATGGGTCCCCGCTGTCGCGGGGATGACGGAGCATGATGGTCTTAAGCGAACGTCTTGCCGAACGCGTCGAGCGCGGCCTTCAGCTTGCCCTTGGCTTCGTCGCCCAGATCCTTGCTGTCGCGGATCATGGCCAGCACGTCGGCATGGTCATGGCGCAGATAGGCCAGCATCGCTTCCTCGTACCGCGTGACGTCCTTGACCGCCACGCCATCGAGATAGCCGTTGGTGCCGGCAAAGATCGACGCGGTCTGCTCCTCGAAGGGCAGGGGCGAGAATTGCGGCTGCTTCAGCAGTTCGGTGAGGCGCGCGCCGCGATTGAGCAGCTTCTGCGTCGACGCGTCGAGGTCCGAACCGAACTGGGCGAAGGCCGCCATTTCGCGATACTGGGCCAGCTCCAGCTTGATGCTGCCCGACACCTTCTTCATCGCCTTGGTCTGCGCGGCGGAACCGACGCGCGACACCGACAGGCCGACGTTGATGGCCGGACGGATGCCCTGGTAGAAGAGGTTGGTTTCCAGGAAGATCTGGCCGTCGGTGATCGAGATCACGTTGGTCGGAATGTAGGCCGACACGTCGCCCGCTTGCGTTTCGATGATCGGCAGCGCGGTCAGCGAGCCGGCGCCATTGGCGTCGTTCATCTTGGCCGCACGCTCCAGCAGGCGGCTGTGCAGGTAGAAGACGTCGCCCGGATAGGCTTCGCGGCCCGGCGGGCGACGCAGCAGCAGCGACATCTGGCGATAGGCGACGGCCTGCTTGGACAGGTCGTCATAGACGATCACGGCGTGCATGCCGTTGTCGCGGAAGAACTCGCCCATGGTGACGCCGGTATAGGGCGCAAGATACTGGAGCGGAGCGGGCTCCGAAGCGGTCGCGGCGACGACGATCGAATATTCCATCGCGCCATTTTCTTCGAGCTGCTTGACGATCTGCGCGACGGTCGAGCGCTTCTGGCCGACCGCGACATAGATGCAGTAGAGCTTCTTGCTCTCGTCGTCGCCCGCGTTGATGCCCTTCTGGTTGATGAAGGTGTCGATCGCGACGGCGGTCTTGCCGGTCTGGCGGTCGCCGATGATCAGCTCGCGCTGGCCGCGGCCGACGGGGACCAGGGCGTCGATCGCCTTGAGGCCGGTCTGCACGGGCTCGTGCACCGACTTGCGCGGGATGATGCCCGGCGCCTTCACTTCGACGCGCTTGCGCTCGGTATAGGCGATCGGGCCCTTGCCGTCGATCGGGTTGCCCAGGCCGTCCACGACGCGGCCCAGCAGGCCCTTGCCCACGGGCACGTCGACGATGGTGCCGGTGCGCTTGACGGTGTCGCCTTCCTTGATCTCGGCGTCGGAGCCGAAGATCACGACGCCGACATTGTCGGCTTCCAGGTTCAGCGCCATGCCCTGCACGCCATTGGCGAACTGGACCATTTCACCGGCCTGGACATTGTCGAGGCCATGGACGCGGGCGATGCCGTCGCCCACGGTCAGCACGGAGCCGACTTCGCTGACCTGCGCTTCGGTGCCGAAATTGGCGATCTGGTCCTTGATGACCTTCGAAATTTCTGCGGCGTTGATGTCCATGATTTGAGCCTTCAGCCTTTCATCGCCATGGCGAGGGTGTTCAGTCGGGTACGGATGGAGCTGTCGATCATCTGGCTGCCGATCTTGACGACCAGCCCGCCCAGGATCGCGGGGTCGACCTTGGCGTCGACCGCCACGTCGCGACCGACGCGCGCGCGCAGGTTGCGGGCAAGCGCCGCGACCTGGTCGGCATCGAGCGGATGAGCGCTGGTCACTTCGGCGCGCGCCTCGCCCTTGTGATTCGACAGCAGCGTTTCATAGGCGCGGATGATCGCGGGAAGCTGGGCCAGGCGGCGGTTCTGCGCCAGCACGCCCAGAAATTTGGTGGTCAGCGGGTCGATGCCCATGGTGGATGCGACGGCCGCGATCGTCTTGCCGATTGCGTCGCGGCTGAGGACGGGGCTGTTGATCAGGCCCTTGAACTCGGCCGATTCGGCCAGCGCGGCCTTGAGCGCGGCGAGGCTGCCGGCCACCGTGTCCAGCGACTGTGCGTCGCGCGCCAGATCGAACAGCGCCACCGCATAGCGGCCGCTGAGGCTGGCCTGAATCCCGCCGCTAGTCTCCACGCGCTTACCGTCCTCCACTTGATTTGCAGATCGTGCAAAAAAGAGGGGCGCGGTTTGATACCGTCCCGAACCCCTGTCGCCGGGCCGGTTAGCAGCGCCCATATGACTATGCAAGTCATGTGACACGATTCCGGCCCAAGCGCCAAATCGCGCGCATTTGCCTGAGTTTTTATTCCTCAGCGATTCGCCTGTTCCGCGGGGTCGGCGGGGGCGAGCCGGCCCTTCTGGCAATGATAGACGATGCGCTCATTGGGCTGGGCGGGGAGCAGCGCGGCAGCGTCCGACCGCAACGTGGCGATGCGCCCCAGCAGCTCGGGATCTGTGCCGCAGCCCTTGATCGGCTTGCCTTTCTGCAGGCCGCGCAGCTTGTCCATCGTGTCGAGGTCGGGCAGCCAGCGCTCGACGCGCAGCACGCCCGTGGCGGGGTCGAAGCGGCTGGAGGACGCGTAATTCCCCTCCGCCGGCACGGTCATGCGCCGCCAGCCGGTGCCGTCCGCCACATATTGGACATCGCCGTTGACGCATCCGCCCTCGGCCCAGTTGAAGGGGATGTCGTTGGGCTGCGACACCGTCAGGCGGCTGCGGGCGACGTCCACCTTGCAGATATTGTCGCCGGCCCAGGCGAAGGCGGCGTTGGACGTGACGCCCTTGTCCTGGGGCATCTTCACGCGCTCGTCGATGCTGTCGAAGCTCGGCTTGAAGACGAAGAGGCCGAGCGCGCCCAGCAACAGCACGCCGCCGCCCGCCAGGAACCAGGTCGCCTGCCGCTCCTTGCCCTGCGTGTAGAAAAGGCCGCCGGCGCCAAGCCCCAGCACCGCCAGCGCCAGCAGCACCGCCGCGCCCGCCATCGCATTTTCGCGCGCCGTCAGAATGTCGCGCTCGGCTGCGTCGCGGGCGCGGGTCAGCGCCGCCTCCCGCGCGTCGGCGCTGGCGCGGTCCTTCTGTTCGGTCGCCTGCGCCTCGCGCTGGGTGACCGCCGCCTCGGCCGCGTCCGCTTCGGCCATGGATCGGCAGGGGACGACGGTGTGCAGCGACGACACGCCCGCCTGCCGCAGGAAGGACGCGATCTCGCGCCAGGAGACGGCAAAGCCGAACTCCGCGTCATTGCCGTCGGAAATCGAACCGAAACTGTTGACGCCCAGCACGCGCCCGCAATCGTCGACCAGCGGCCCGCCGCTGTTGCCGGCGGCCAGCGGGGCGGTGTGCAGGATCGTGTCGAAGCTCTGGCTCGCCCGGCCCGACGAGATATTGCCGCTGGTCTTCACCGTGGCCAGCGGCTCGACCAGTTGCTTCAGGCCCAGGCCCTGCGCCCGGTCGACCGTGCCGGGATAGCCGATCGCGGTCACATGCTGCCCGTCATTTACCGCCCCGGCGTAAAATGTGCTGACCGGCAGGCTGCCTTCCTCCAGCTGGATCAGCGCCAGGTCGTTGCCCGGCGAATAGGCGATGATTCGCCCGCCATAGGTCTTGCTGCCTTCGGACGGGATGACGCCGATCACCAGATTGCGCTCCTCGCGCGCCAGTTCGACGACATGGGCGTTGGTCAGCACCTTGTCGGGCGCGACGGCAAAGCCGCTGCCATGGCCCACGAAATAGGCGTCCGACCCGTCGGTGGCGACCAGCGCCACGCGCACCACCCCGCGCGCAGCGGCGGCGATATCCTGCTGTTCGGCATGGAGCGGCGCTGGCGCCAGCAGCGCGAGGAACAGGCCAAGGGCGGGGGCGAAGCGGCGAAGAAAGGCGACCATCGTGGCGCATTCATATGCAATGCCCGGCCCGGTGCAATCGGGAAAAGCCGAAATGCTTTGATCGCAAGGCGCAGGAAGCGGGGCGCGGTCGCATGCTATATGCCCTATATCCATGCAGCATATGACTCGCCTCGCCCCTGCCGCCATGCCCGATGCCGATGCCTGCTGGGCCGCCTTCCTGCGCCGCGACCGGGCGATGGACGGGCAGTTCGTCGGCTGCGTCGCCACCACCGGCATCTATTGCAAGCCAAGCTGCGCCGCGCGCCATCCCCGGCGGGAGAACATGTCCTTCCTGCCCGATCCCGCGGCCGCGCGCGCGGCGGGCTTCCGCGCCTGCCTGCGCTGCCGCCCCGATGAGGTCGGGCGGGATCGGCTGGCGGTGCGCGCCGCCATCACGATGATCGAAGCGGCCGAGGATGCGCCCCGGCTGGAGGCGATCGCCGCCCATGTCGGCTATGCCCCCCATCATTTCCATCGCCTCTTCAAGCGCGAGACCGGGCTGACCCCCGCCGCTTGGGCGCGGGCGCTGCGCACCGAAAGGCTGAAGACGGCGCTGGGCGCCGAAGCGCGGATCACCGACGCCATCTACGAAGCGGGCTATAACGCGCCCAGCCGCGCCTATGCCGATGCGCAGCGGCATCTGGGCATGACCCCCAGCGCCTGGAAGGATGGCGGCCGCGGCGTCGCGATCCGCTGGCGCACCGTCGATACCAGCCTGGGGCCGATGCTGGTCGCCGCAACGTCCAAGGGCCTGTGCCGCATCAGCTTTGGGGAGGGCGAGGCGACGTTGCGCGCGCGCTTCCCCCAGGCGCGGTTGTGCCCGGCCGATGCGGACCTGGACGCCATGGCGGCCAAGGTGGCGGCGCTGGTCGATGATCCGCGCGCCGACGCAGCGCTTCCCACCGATGTGCGCGGCACGGCCTTCCAGCAGGCGGTCTGGGCTGCGCTGCGCGCCATTCCGCCGGGCGAGACGCGCAGCTATGGCGACATCGCCGCGGCTATCGGTCGGCCCGGCGCCGTCCGCGCGGCGGGAACGGCCTGTGGCGACAACACACTTGCAGTCCTCATCCCCTGCCACCGCGTGCTGCGCAGCGACGGCAGCCTGGGCGGCTATGCCTGGGGCGTCGAGCGGAAGCAGGCGCTGCTCGCCCGCGAAAAGGCCAAGTAACGGGAAGATTGCGTCTTTTCTTCGCCGCCAACTTGTTCCACCCTGATGCGGGGGCATGAGGGTTTGGGGCATGATGCGATTCTTGGGGACGATGCTGGCCGGGCTCGGCCTGATGCTGGCTGGCGCGGGAAGCGCGCAGGCGGCTTGGTGGCAGGCGAAGACCCAGCATTTCACCGTCTATCGGGAAGGCGGCGACGCCAAGCTGCGCGAATTCGCGGAGAAGCTGGAAAAGTTCGATTTCCTGCTGCGCACCGTCACCAAGGTGACCAACCCGCAGCAAGGTAGCCCGGTCAAGGTCTATATCCTGTCCAGCGAGTCCAAGGTCCGGGAACTGGCGCGCAATCCCAACATCGGCGGCTTCTATACGACGTCCGACCGATCGGCCTTCGCCGTCCTGTCGCGCGGAGAAAAGGCCAACCAATTTGACTTCGGCGCGCAGGAAATCCTGTTCCACGAATATACGCACCATTTCATGCTGCATCATTTCCCGGCGGCCTATCCCGCCTGGTATGTCGAAGGATTTGCGGAGTTTTTCTCCATCGTCAAATTCCCGCGCGACGGCTCCATCGAATTCGGCCATGTGCCGCTGGCGCGCGCGCCCGGGCTGGTGATGGGATCGCTTTATCCGGTCAAGAACCTGTTCGCCCGCAACACGGACGGCCTCAGCCTGCGCGACGGCGATCGCTATTATGGCACCGCTTGGCTGCTCACCCACTATTTCCAGTATGAGACGGATCGGCGCGCCGACATCGCGCGCTATCTCAACGATGTCGCGAACGGCGTGAAGGACATCGATCCCGACAGCTATTTCGAAGGCGGGCTGGATGGGCTGGAAAAGGATCTGAAGGTCTATATGCGCCATCGCCTGTCCGCGTCCCGCCTGACCCCCAAGCAAATGCAGATCCCTCCGATCAGCGTCGAGCCGGTGGATGCGGCGCAAGGCGCGCTGATCGAGGACGAACTGCATCTGCTCCATCACCCCCGGACCGAGGAACTGCCCGCGCTGGTCGCCTCGATCCGCGCCACCGCGTCCCGCTATCCGCAGAGCGCCTATGCGCTGGCCGTGCTCGCCGAAGCGGAATGGGCGGCCGAGCAGACGGAGGCCGCGCTTGCCGATGCCGACCGCGCCATCGCGCTCGATCCGCAATCGGCGCGCGCCTATGCCGTGCGCGCGCAGGTGCTGCTGGCCCGCGCGCAGGACAGCGACCGGGTGGAAGACTGGAAGGCCGCGCTCTCCTCCATCGTGCGCGCCAACCGCGCCGATACCGAGGATCCCGTGCCGCTGGCGCTCTTCTACCGCTATCATGCGATGCGCGGGGGCAAGATGCCCGACCTTGGCTATGACGGGCTCTACAAGGCGTTTTCGCTCCTTCCGCAAAGCCCCGAATATCGCATGAATTTCGCGCATGCCATGGCGATTCGCGGCGACTATGAAGCCGCCTCCATCCTCCTCGATCCGATCGCCTATTCGCCGCACGGATCCGACATGCGGGAAGCGGCGCTGCGGCTCAAGGCGCAGTTTGACGCGCAGGCGGCGGAAAAGGGGAAGGGCGCTCGGCCGGCTGGAAGTCCCCAACCCGCTGCATGACGGCGGCGCGCTGCGCATCGGTCAGGCTGCGCCAATGCACGATTTCCTCGATCGTGCGGCCGCATCCGGTGCAGCTTTCGCGCTGGCGGTCGAGCGCGCACAGGTTGCGGCAGGGGCTGGCGACCGGCGTCGTCATCACATGAAGCTGTAGGGATCGACGTCCACCGCGACGCGCGTGCCCGATTTCCACGCCAGATTGCCCAGCCATTCGCGGATCGCGGCCTGGATGTCGACCTGCCGGCTGGCGTGGATCAGCAACCGGTGCCGGTGCCGCCCGCGCAGCACGGCCAGCGGCGCGGGCGCGGGACCATAGACGCGCATCCCCTCGATCACCGGCGCGGACTTGCCGATCAGGCGCGCGGTCTGCGCTGCTTCGTCGGCATCCTCGCTGGATATGATGATCGCGGCGAACCGCCCGAAGGGCGGGGCGTTGGCCCGGCGGCGGTTTTCGGTCTCGACGGCGTAGAAGCGTTCGGGATCGGCGTCGACCAGCGCCTGGATGACCTCGCTTTCGGGCATGCGGGTCTGGATGAACACGCGGCCGGGCTTCTCGCCCCGCCCGGCGCGGCCCGCCACTTGCATCACCTGCTGGAATGTGCGCTCGGCCGCGCGCAGGTCGCCGCCTTCCAGCCCCAGGTCGGCATCGATCACCCCCACCAGGGTCAGGTTGGGGAAATGATAGCCCTTGGTCACCAATTGCGTGCCGATGATGATGTCGACATCGCCCGCTTCCACCGACTTCACGAAGTCGGCGGCGCGGGCGGGCGACCAGAGCGTGTCGGACGTGGCGATGGCGGTGCGCGCGTCGGGCCAGAGCGCCTTCACCTCGTCGGCGATGCGCTCGACGCCGGGACCGCAGGCGACCAGGCTGTCCTCCTCCTTGCATTCCGGGCAGCGGCGCGGCGCGGGGATGACATGGCCGCAATGATGGCAGGCCAGGCGATGGGTCAGACGATGCTCGACCATCCAGGCGGTGCAATTGGGGCATTGGAAGCGATAGCCGCAATGGCGGCACAGCGTCAGCGGCGCATAGCCGCGCCGGTTGAGGAACAGCAGGCTCTGCTCGCCCTTGGCCATCGTCTCGTCGATCGCCTTGACCAGCGGCGGGGCGATCCAGCGGCCGCGCTCGGGCGGGTCGGTCAGCAGGTTGATGCCATGAATGTCGGGCATTTCCGCCCCGCCATAGCGGGACGGCAGCCTGATTTCGGCATAGCGGCCCAACTCCACCTGATGCCGGGTCTCGATCGCGGGCGTGGCGGAGGCGAGGATGACCGGGAATTTCTCGATGAGGCCGCGCATCACCGCCACGTCGCGGGCGTGATAATGAACCCCATCCTCCTGCTTGAAGCTCGCCTCATGCGCTTCATCGACGATGATGAGGCCCAGATTGGGATAGGGCAGGAACAGCGCCGATCGCGCGCCGACCACCACCTGAGCCTGGCCGCTGGCGATGGCGCGCCAGGCGCGACGCCGCTCGCTCTGCCGCAGGCCGCTGTGCCAATTGACCGGAACGCATCCGAAACGTTTTTCGAACCGTTCCAGAAAAGGTTCGGTCAGCGCGATCTCGGGCAGCAGCACCAGCACTTGCCGCTCGGCCCGCATGGCCGCCGCGATCGCTTCAAAATAGACTTCGGTCTTGCCCGAACCGGTGACTCCGTCGAGCAGGAAGGGCGCGAAATCCTGCGCCCGCACCGCATCGGCCATCTGCCCGGCGGCGGCGGCCTGCGCGTCCGACAGAGCGGGCGGCGCATGATCGGGATCGGGCAGGGGGAAAGGCGTGTCGACGCTCACCTCCACCGCTTCGAATATGTCCTGCTTGATGAGGCCGCGGATCACCGCATCGCTGACCCCGCCGATCATCGCGAGTTCGCGGATCAGCCCCTGCCGGTCGCCGATCCGCTCCAGCGCCTGGGCGCGCTGCTCGGTCATGCGATCGGGCACGGCGCCGGTAGCCCGATATTCGATGACCGTCCGCGCGCCCTCCAGCGCCGACATGGACGACAGCGCCATGCGCAGCACGGCGGCGGGGGGGCTGAGATAATAGTCCGCCGTCCATTCGATCAGCCGGCGCAGCGGTTCGGGCAGGGGCGGGGCGTCCACCACCTCCAGCAGGTTGCGCAGGCGATTGTCGCCGACGCTTTCGACGTCGGGAAAGCGATCCTCCTCCCACACGACGCCGACGATCTGCCGTGGCCCCAGCGGCGCGACGACGATGCTGCCATGCTCCACCCGCATCCCGTGCGGCACGCGATAGTCGAGCGGGCCGAGGGCGGCGTTGAGCAGGAGGACACGAGCGCGCGAAGACATGGCCTGTCCTTAGCCGCTGGCGCGGCGCACGCAAATCGTCGCTTGGTCAGATCCGCCAGTTGAACGAAAGCCAGGGCACATTGTTGAAGGTGTCGGGTTCGTTGTCGCGGAATGTCTGTTGGCGCATGTAGAGCAGCTGGACATCGACCGATTTGCCGAGCGACCGGCGGACGCCGCCTTGCAGCCGCATCACCGCCAGGCCGGTCTTGTCGCTCGCCTTGGCGCGATTGAGCTGGAAGAAGAGTTCGGTTCCCCCTACCAGCGCCCATTTTTTGTCAGCGTCCAGCGGCACCGTCGCCTGGATGCGCTCGCGCAACCGCCAACTCGGCTCGTCCGCATTGTCGAAGAAGCGCTGTTCCAGCCGTGTGCGGCTTTGCAATATGCCGTGGCTGGCGGTCAGCTGCTGGTGAAAGCGCAGTTCCTGATCGACCTCGCTCTTGAGATAGGCGAAGCCGCCGCCGATCTGCACGCCGTCCGCGATCCTGTGATCCCAGGTGATGCGATTGAGCGACTGTTCGCCGCCGCTATCCGCATCGGATCGGGCGCGCTGGCTGAAATCGAGCGTGATGCTGTCATTGTCGTCGGCCTTGAAGGTCAGAGCTTCCGACACCCAAAATTGCGTATCCTCCGCAGCATGAGCGGGGGCGGCGATCATCGGCAGCGTCATGGCGGCCAGCAATATGGAGAAACGCATCATTGATCCTTTGGAAAGGTGCGGCCGCCTTACCCAGCCTGCGCCGCGGGGGCAACCAATGGCGAATCCCGCCTTCAGCCGCTAAAGGGAGCCGAATCGCCAAATTGCCCGGAGCACTCCCATGAAATTCTTCGTCGACACCGCCGACACCGCCGAAATCCGCGAGCTGGCCGCCACCGGCCTGCTGGACGGCGTCACCACCAATCCGACCCTGATCCACAAGTCGGGCCGCAAGTTCATGGAAGTGGTGGAGGAAATCTGCGGCATCGTCGACGGCCCCGTGTCCGCCGAAGTCGTCGCGCTCGATCATGAGACGATGATGAATGAAGCCGAGGTGCTTCGGAAGATCGCCGACAATGTCTGCATCAAGGTGCCGCTGACGATCGACGGGCTCAAGACCTGCAAGGCGCTGACCGACGAGGGCACACTGGTCAACGTGACGCTCTGCTTCTCGGCCAACCAGGCGCTGCTCGCGGCCAAGGCCGGCGCCAGCTTCATTTCGCCCTTCGTCGGGCGCCATGACGATAATGGCTTCGATGGCCTCAAGCTGATCGAGGACATTCGCCTCATCTACGACAATTATCAGTTCGACACCGAAATCCTGGCCGCGTCGCTGCGGCATCCGATCCATGTGCTGGAATGCGCGAAGATCGGCGCCGATGTCATCACCGCGCCGCCGGCCGTCATCAAGATGCTTTCCAAGCATGTGCTGACCGACAAGGGGCTGGAAGGCTTCGCCGCCGATTGGGCCAAGACCGGCCAGACCATCCTTTAAGCTGCGGCTTCCCAGCTCCGGTCCCGAAACGACGCCGCGGACCCGCCTGCCGGAACCGCGGCGCCATCCGGCTCATTCTCCTGCTGGAAGGAGATCGTCGATGTTCGTCGCGGTCTATTGGTGGCGGGTCCATCCCGGCAAGGAGGAGCAGTTCCGCGCCGCCTGGCGGCGTGGCACCGACCATATCCGGGACAAATATGGCAGCTGTGGATCGCGCCTGCATCGCGACGCCGACGGCCGCTTTGTCGGCTATGCCGAATGGCCGGACGAGGCCACCTGGCGCGCGGCCTTCGACCAGAAGATGGTCTATGACGATCCCGCCACGCGCGCAGCCTTCGTCGATGCGATCGCGGAGGTGCCTGCCGACGCTGATCCCATTTTCACCATGACCGTGACCGACGACCTGCTGGTGCGCTCGGCCGCCCCGACAGGACAGGACTGAATGATGCGCGATCCCGACAAGCCCGATCTTGGCTTTCTCTGGTTCTCGCTGCTGCTGACCCTCATCGGCCTGGTGTTCATGCTCTTCTATGGCTGGTAGGGGTGACGTGCGCCCGCGCAACTGATGTTGCGCCTCATCCCGGTTAGGACGAGCGAATGAAGACCGCCATGAACCCGCGCGTATTCTGGGGCGCATCGGTGATCGTCGCGCTGATGCTGTCGAGCACGCTGATTGCGCCCGGCGCGTCGGACCTTCTGTTCAAGGCGGCGCAGAGCTGGGCGATCGACACGTTCGGCTGGCTCTACGTCGCTGCGGTGGCGGCCTTCGTTGTGGTCGTTCTGGTGCTGGGATTTGGTCCTGCCGGCCGGTTGCGGCTCGGCCCTGACGATTCGGAGCCGGACTTTCCCTATATGTCCTGGCTCGCCATGCTGTTTGCCGCCGGCATGGGCATCGGCCTCATGTATTTCGGCGTTGCCGAACCGGTGCAGCATTATATCTCCCCGCCCGAAGCGCAGCCCGGCACCATCCTGGCCGCGCGCGAGGCGATGGCCATCACCTTCCACCATTATGGCGTGCATGCCTGGGCCATCTATGCGCTGGTGGGCCTTAGCCTGGCTTATTTCTCCTATCGGCGCGGGCTGCCGCTTACGCTGCGATCGGGCCTGCATCCGATCCTGGGCAAGCGCATCCATGGGCCGCTGGGCGACGCGATCGACATCTTTGCGGTTTGCGGCACCGTGTTCGGCGTATCGACATCGTTGGGGTTCGGCGTGTCGCAGATGACGGCGGGCCTTGCCTATAATTATGGCTGGGCCGACACGCTGTCGCTGCAGGTCGGCGTGATCGTCGTCGTGATGGGGGCCGCGACTCTCTCGGTGCTGAGCGGCGCCGATCGCGGCGTGCGGCGTTTGTCCGAACTCAACCTCATCCTCGCCGTGCTGCTGATGGTCTTCGTGATGCTGTGGGGGCCGACCCTGTTCCTGCTGCGCGCGCTGGTGCAGAATTTCGGCCTCTATCTCGATCATTTCGTGCAGCGTACCTTCACCCTCTACGCCTATGAGCCGCGCGCCTGGATGGCGGACTGGACATTATTCTACTGGGCCTGGTGGATCGCCTGGTCGCCCTTCGTCGGCATGTTCATCGCCCGCATCTCGCGCGGGCGAACGATCCGCGAATTTGTCGTTGGCGTGCTGTTCGTCCCGGCGGGTTTCACCTTCCTGTGGATGACCGTGTTCGGCAATACCGCGATCGCGCTGGACCTGGGCGAAGCGCATGGCGCCATCGCCCAGGCGGTGGACGCCAATCTGTCCACGGCGCTGTTCAAATTCCTCGCCTATTTGCCCGGCGCCGGCTTCACTTCCGCGCTGGCGATCACGCTGGTTGCGGTCTTCTTCATCACCTCGGCGGATTCAGGGGCGCTGGTGATCGACACGCTGGCATCGGGCGGCGCGGACGAAACGCCGCGCTGGCAACGCGTCTACTGGTGCCTGCTGCTGGGCGTGACGGCGACGCTGCTGTTGCTGGCGGGAGGCCTTGGCGCCTTGCAGACGGCGACCTTGCTGGCGGCTTTGCCCTTCTGCCTGATCATGCTGCTGCTGGCGGTGGGGCTGGTGCGGCAGACCAATGCCGATCTGGAAGGGGTGGCGATCAGCGAGGATGCGCCGGCCGTCAGCGAAAGGCTGAAGCGGCTGTTCGTGCCGGCCAGCCGCACCGAAATCGCGCGTCAGATCCTGCGCAGCGGCGTCCCGGCGCTCCAGTCGGTGCGCGATGCGATGCTGGAGGAGGGCTGGGCGGAGAGCGACGTCCATGTGGATGAGGAGGGCGCGGCTGCGCTCACCATCCATTTCGCGCCCGATCGCATCTTCCGCTATCATCTCGCACCCCGATCCCGGCCGCTCGCCGCTTTCACGGCCCTCGAAGCATCGGAGAGCCGTCGCAGCCATGGCTGGATCCTGTCCGGCTGGTCCGAAGCCCAGCCCGAAGCCCAACCGCGCAAGCGGGATCTCACCGGCTTGTCGGCGGAACAGATCGTTCACGACGTGCTGCTGCAGTTGGAAGGGTGGCGGCCGGGCCGGTGAGCCTGAGGGCGCGGGTCGACCAAATAGCTGGCGGAGATCACGCAGTCCGATGCCGCCATGCGCGAGCATCCGAATCAATTGCTGAGCGTTCAGAGTAGCATAGCGCGGAACGGATCGCGGACTGACTCCGCAGGCCTGTGTCGAGGATGAAAGTCAGCCGCAGCCACGCTGTTGCTGAAAAGCATCAACTTTTTCCACCCTCCTGCAGACTAATGGCGGGTTTCAGCATGTTCTTCGTTGAATATCTTTCAGCCAGACAAAAACGGCCAAACCTTGAAATGATATTCCACAAAACGGAAACTTAATAAGGCCGTCCAGTTCGTCGCCAAAATATGATTTGGCACTGCCGGTAGCCCGTCGGCGGCTTCTCTTTGCAAGAGTAAAAAAATATCGTGACGCATATGAGACACAAAGGCGCAATTTTTCCGTAAAATTACCAGATGTGACTTTGCGCATTTACAACGGCTTACCGTCTGACCAGCCCTTGGAGCATGCCCGGTCCTTATCGAAAATGAATGGAACGGGACACAATCGGATAGCTCCAGAAAAGGGACTGGACTTTGAAACGAGCCACTATTGCAGCCATGCTGCGCGCGGGCGCAGCGCCCGTCATTCTTGCATCTGCCATGCTTCACGCGCCCGTCGCGCACGCACAGGACTATACGTCCGGCGCGCTCTCCGGGACGGTGCGTGACGCTTCCGGGGCGACCGTCAGCGGCGCCACTGTGACCATCACGTCGCAGGCAACCGGAACGTCGCGGACGCTGACGTCGTCATCGAGCGGTGGCTATCGTGCTACCGGTCTGCCGGCGGGGCGCTATGACGTGTCGGCGACCGGACCCAATGGCGAAAGCTACAAGGCTGAGGGGGTGTCGGTCCTCTCATCCGCGGCGACGAACCTCAACATCGCGCTGGCGGCAGGCGAAGCGATCGTCGTCACCGGCGCGCGCCTCAACCAGACGCTGAGCGGAACGACCACCGGCGTCAATGTCGACGTGCAGGACCTGGTCAAGAACAACGCTATCGGCCGCACGCTGAGCAGCGTCATTCTGCTGGCGCCGGGCACCACCAGTGGCGACAGCGAGTTCGGCGACAATATCTCGATCGGCGGTTCGTCGGTCGCGGAGAACGCCTATTATGTGAACGGCCTCAACACGACGAACTTCGACAATTATCTGGGGTCGGCGCGCGTGCCGTTCGACTTCTACAAGAGCGTCGAACTTAAGACCGGCGGCTATTCGGCGGAATATGGCCGGGCGACCGGCGGCATCGTCAATGCCGTGACGAAATCCGGCACCAACGACTTCATGGCCGCGCTGCACGTCAATTGGGAGCCCAACAGCCTGCGGAGCAGCGGCAAGGACCTCTACAATTGCAGCGACGACGGATGCGTGAAGGACACCAATCGCCGCGCCGACAGCGAAAGCATGTTGTCGACCACGATCGAAGCCGGCGGGCCAATCATCCGCGATCGCCTGTTCGTCTACGGTCTGCTGGAGATGCGCAAATATGAGGAGGTCGATCATGACGTCTCCGCCGGCACCGCCTACAGCTACAAGGATGACGACCCCTTCTGGGGCGTGAAGGTCGACGCCTACCCGATTGACAGCCAGCATCTGGAACTGACGGTCTTCGACACCCGTCATACCACTTATCGGACCGACCGGAGCTTCACCCAGGACGAATTCGGCAACAACATCGCCTATGGTCCTGGCGCGACCAACGCCTTCAATTATGGCGGCGTCAATTATGTCGGCAAGTATACCGGCACGATGACGGACTGGCTTACCGTTTCGGCAGCCTATGGCCGCATGCGCGATCGATTCGACGTCGTGTCGGATGCTCAGGGCACGCCCGCAGTATATAATGACACGGGAGCGGATCTCTACGGCGTGGCGAATGGGGGCTATTTCACCGACCAGCGCCTGACCTCGGTCGATACGCCTTACGAGACGGAGCGAAAATTCTTCCGTGCCGACGTCGACCTGTTCTTCAACGCCTTTGGCGACCATCATCTTCGTGGTGGCTATGACGTTGAAAACAACAGCCTCAATCACTCGTCAGTCCGCACGGGTTCCGACCTTTGCGCATCGGGCTTCCTGACCACGGAAGCGTGCAATGCAGGCTTTGGCGGAGCGGGCGCCTATCTGGCTTTCCGCGCCGACAACACTGTGGAAATCAACTATTACAATACCGGCGGCACCTTCAAGGCGAAGAACCAGGCGTTCTACATCCAGGACGAATGGCGCCTGACGCCGCGTCTCACCCTCAACCTGGGGCTGCGGCGCGACGATTTCGGCCTGGACAAGGCGGACGGCAGCACGCTGGTCAGCCTGAAGGAAAATTACGCGCCGCGTCTGTCAGCCGAATATCGGCTCTGGGACGATGAGTCGGGCAAGATCAAGGCTTTCTGGGGACGGTCCTTCCTGCCGGTCGCCAGCAACACCGCCTATCGCCAGGCGAGCGCCGAATATTATTTCCGTGAAAAATGGTTCTACGACGGCGTGGACGCCAACGGCATTCCGATCCTGACGACGCAGGCGACGGGCCTTGGTGCGTATCAGAGCGCATGCCCCTTCGCACTTACGCCTGGGTCGAGCGGCGCCAACTGTTCGGTCACGGGCAGCGGCACCGTGCCGGATACCAGCGCCGCCATTGCGCACAATCTGAAGGCGACCAAGCAGACCGAATTCATCGTGGGCTATGAACAGGCCTTCGGCCGCTGGTCGTTCGGCCTGACCTATACCCACCGGTCGCTGGACACCAATGCCGAAGACATGGCGATCGACGCGGCGGTGCTGCAATATTGCGATGAGCAGGGCATTTCGGGTTGCTCCGACACCTGGACGGGCTTCCATCAATATGTGATCGCCAACCCCGGCAACGACCTGACGGTCAATCTGGCGGGCCTGGACGGGCGCGAAGTCACCTTCACCGCGGAGCAGCTGGGTTATCCCAAGGCCAAGCGCACCTATGATGCCGTCGACCTCACCTTCGCTCGCCGGTGGGACGGTCGCTGGAGCCTCAACGGCAGCTATACCTGGTCGAAGAGCAAGGGTAATTCCGAAGGGTTCGTGCAGTCCGACTTCGGTCAGGACGATGCGGGCATCACGCAGGACTTCGATCAGCCGGGCTTCCTGCCGGGGGCCTATGGGTATCTGCCGAACGATCGTCGGCATCGCATCAAGCTGTGGGGATCGGTCGCGCTCGACGATTCCTTCACCATCGGCCTGACCACGCAGATCGAATCGCCTCGCTCGCTCAGCTGCCTGGGCTATAACCCCACCGACGTGTTCGCCAACGTCTATGAGGCCGCATCGCACTATTGCGGCGGCGAACTCAGCCCGCGCGGCACGGCGCAGAAGACCGGCTGGTTCTCCACCTTCGACGTGTCGGGCCGCTACACGCTGCAACTGCCCACGGGGCAGAATGTCACGCTGCGTGCAGACGTGTTCAACCTGTTCAATGCGCAGGCGGTCTCCAAGCGCGACGAAGAGGGCGATCTGGCGACCGACGATGATCCGACGACGGGTCTGCCGGTCTATTATTACGCCAATCCCAATTATGGGGTGGCCACCGGTTATCAGACGCCGCGTTACGTCCGGCTCGGACTCGACATCAGCTTCTGATCATCGCTTCCCTTGCCTGGAAGGGAAGGGGGCGGACGCAAGTCCGCCCCCTTTTCACGTCAGCGGCCATAGGCCTCGTGAAAAGGGGCGAGGTGAGCGCGCAGGGCCTGCGCCTGGCCTATGCGCGTGGTGGAAATGGGCGCGCGCACCTGCTGGACGCTGGCCGTGCGCACGGCTCGTTTGCTGCCGTGAAAGGCCATGACACCAGGCTCGGGCGGCAGACCGACATGCGACAGGACTCGCTCCATCCACTGCTCCGGCGCGTGGACCAGCGCCTCATAGGGCACGGTCAGGATGCGGTCGGGGAAAAGCGCGCTCCAATGGGCATGCAGCCGGTCCTCCAGCGCCATGAAGTGCGCGATGTCGCGGAGCGACCAACTCCAGGGCACCGATGACGTGAAATAGGTGCGATAGCAGGAGAGGGCGACATCGGCGGGATCGCGCCGCATCCAGATGACCCGCGCATTGGGCAGGGCGTGCAGCAGAAGCCCCATATAATGCGATTGGACGAGCGTCTTGTCGACGACGCGCCCGACCGGGCCGAACCGCATGGCGAGCATCCCGCGATAGTCGGACGCCAGTTTCCCCCATGGGTCGGGATGCCGCGCCATGCGCTGCTGATAGGCGAGTGCGCCGTTCATGCTGTAGTCGCCGGTCGGGATCAGCGCGGCGCGCACCAGATTGAGTTCGCCGCCATCAACCACGGCGGAATGGCTGGTCAGCATTTGTTCGACCAGCGTGGTGCCGGACCGGGGCAGGCCGTTGACGAAGATCACTGCTTCCTCGACGGCATCGGCAGGGACCAATCGCTTCAGTCCAGTCGGCGTGAAATCCCGGATCAGGGCCTCCGTCATGGCGACCAGGCGCCCGGCCGGATAGGGTTCGATGCCCCGTCGAAGCGCCGCGCCCTCGCCATAGAGCGCGAAAGCCTGGTCATGATCGCCGATGTCGGCATGGGCTTTCGCCAGCCCGTACAGATAGCGTGCGTGAAGGTCCGGCGACATCTTCGCCACGGATGGGCGCAGCGCGACCATCGCCGCAAGGTCGGGGTCCCCCGCGTCGAAGCGCTTCAACATGGCCAGAGCGAACCAGCTTTGCGGCGCCAGGGGAGAACGGGCGATGGCGCCG
This sequence comes from Sphingobium naphthae, assembly GCF_020782235.1. GTDB lineage: Bacteria > Pseudomonadota > Alphaproteobacteria > Sphingomonadales > Sphingomonadaceae > Sphingobium > Sphingobium naphthae. The sequence goes on along the minus strand of NZ_JAJGNO010000004.1, from coordinate 2,144 downwards.
CGATAATGGGCTTCGGCCGCAGCGAAATCGCCTTGCTCGCCGCTGAGCGAGCCGAGGAAATGCAGCACCGCTTCGTGAGCTTGCCAGCTGGACGGCAGAGCCTGCAACTCGGTCTGGACCTGCGCGGAACGGCCGAAATGGGCCAGCTCACCCAGATAATGGAGCCGCCGCTCCAGCGAGGCTGGCGGCGTTGCGGCAAAGCGGCGGCTCGCCTCCAGCGACAGATCGATTTCGCCGATCGTCGCTGCCAGTCTGGCGACGCTTTTCCAGTGGAGGCCATGCTGCGCCCCTTCGCGCAAGGCCTGTTGCAGCAGGGAGACGGCAAGATCGCGATCGGCGCGGCGCAGCGCCTCGACGGCCTGCAGGATGGGGGACGCAGCATTATCGGGCATCTGACGGCGCTACCGCAGAATGGACGTGGAGAGAATGCTGCAATTGGGCGGCCATATTGTCGGTTGTCAGGAAGACTGCTCCTGGCACCCACGCATTTCGGCGCTTTTGTCACCAGAGGATCAGGGCTGATTTTCAACTTCTGCTCCTCTGGAAGGGGTTTTATGTCAACCTCTGCTCCGATCCTTATTTTATGAGGTTTAAGGGGGGTGAGGTGTCGGTGCCGTTCGCGGCGAACCTCTCTGGCTATGGGAGGTCGCCACAGATGAAGGGCGCGTTGATTCCGTCGTATCGGGTATCAGATGGCCACTTATCATCTGGACCGCCCTGCTGGCCCTTAAACACATCATGTGCACCGTCGTGGCAGGTGGCGCATACATATTGATGATGAGGGGGGCCGCGATTGATGCTTTTTGGGTTGGGCCGGTAGTGATGGTGTTTCACGAGCGGACCGTCAAAATTGCATTGCTGGCCATTCCAGATAGCTGTGCAGCGCCCATTCTTCGCCAAGTGCAGTCTCCCATGTGATCGGAAGCTTAACGTTTGAAAGAATGTCGTAAACCGCAGGTTACGACAGGCAGACGGCGGGCAATTTTTCCAGTCTTGTTACTTCAAAATCCTCTTTCGATCGCCAAGCGCGACAAGCTCCACAAAATTTCTCAGGCGGTTATCTAGCTATGTTTCACCGATCGTCTGAAGGGTATGCCGGCGGGCGAGCGAGATTGTTGCGGTAGTGATGTTCGGCTTTGGCGTAAGCGTCATATGTAGAAGCTGCTTGTGTCGACTTTGACGCGCACGTCTGACGCAGCCACCGTCAGCGGGTCGCTAATCGGAAGTTCGATTTCCGCCTCATAGGGATATTCGTCAGTGTCGCGGGAGCCGATATCGTTCGCAACATCAGATCCTGAGCCATATTGCAGTTCGACCACAACGGATCCGGTCACCTCGTAGTAGATCGTGTTGGCATCCATGTCGGTGACCACGATTTCGTCGACCCAGTGATGGTCAATTGCGGTGTGGGTAGACAGCTCATCGAGCTCCTGGATTGCTTCCCCAATCATCTTCTCGAACACGGCGGTCTGCATCGCTCCTGCGACTGCCTCTTCGATAAAGTCCCGGCTCTCTTCAGCCGCATCCAGTAGGGCGTTGATTCCGTCGAGAACTTCGCTGAAAATCCGCCTGATTTTTGAACCGTCGGCTAGGATGGTGTTTGGGCGGACATGTGTAGAGCGGTTTAGCGCATTCACCATTTCAATCAATTCGTCGGCATGGGGCTTCACCTCGAACTTCAGTATGTCCTTTACGAATTGGTCTGAAAGGCCGGCCTTGATGATGTAATTCGCCCGTTGCCTCCTCGTCACTGTATCGGTGTCTGGTGCTTGCACGAACCAGACGCATGCGCGGACATCTTCGTCAGGTGACAGTTTGTGGATGATATGACCGATCGCTTCGCGCAGGCCGGCTGCTACGAAGTTTCCACGGATTGGGTTGCTCTTGCTCTTCCCTACTTTGATGCAGCCTTTGAAGACTGTTTTCAGGAATTTGTCCCGATCGAAACGCTTTGCGAGAGCGCGTGACGCTTCGCTGATCTCGCGCCAGGTAGCAATCTCATTTGTCATTATTATTCCATTTCAACATCATATTTTGATATTTCTGTCCAAGTTTCGATCTTGAGTTTGTTGATTTCCACTGAGAAGTGACCCGGGTTTTCCATCGAGAAGTGACCCGTCTGCGGATTATGTTTCGGGTGTCAC
>NZ_JAJGNO010000048.1 GCF_020782235.1 Sphingobium naphthae | reverse complement strand
ACGCATAGCTCAGTTGGTAGAGCAGCTGACTCTTAATCAGCGGGTCCTAGGTTCGAGCCCTAGTGCGTCCACCATTTTTCAAGCACTTACGGATGATCGGGCGGCGCGTTCGCCCGCGTGGGTCCCAATGGGGTCACAGAATGTTGATTTCCACTGAGAAGTGACCCGGGTTTTCCATCGAGAAGTGACCCGTCTGCGGATTATGTTTCGGGTGTCA
>NZ_JAJGNO010000047.1 GCF_020782235.1 Sphingobium naphthae | reverse complement strand
ATCGCCGCGGCGTCCTCTGAAAATGTAGAGATCGCCCGCGAATGGGTCACGTCCGAAACTCTGCTGCACCTGCAGGGACAGGCTGCGCATGCCGCGTCGCATGTCCGTGTGCCCCGTTGCGATCCATATCCGAACGCCGGAGGGAACTGGGATCACGGCTTGACCGACCGCAGCACTGCCGACACCAGCCCAGGTGATGCGCCAGCGGGAATGCGCACGAT
>NZ_JAJGNO010000046.1 GCF_020782235.1 Sphingobium naphthae | reverse complement strand
CCCGACGCCCTAAAGCACGCCAGACACCGAGCCGCCGCCCACATGTCCCTTCATCTAACCGACAATGTCAAAGAACCATCCAGCACTTCAAGCGGACAAGCATCCCACCCCGATCCATCACGTTTCGGGGGACTGCTGTCCTACCATGTCGGCGACCAAGCGAAGCGAGAACCAGGGGCGCTCACCGCGTCGGTGGAGTGGCATCTAGGTCCACCAATCGAGTCGGTCAACAGGAAA
>NZ_JAJGNO010000045.1 GCF_020782235.1 Sphingobium naphthae | reverse complement strand
AGATCTGGTTGGGCCGCAGATCAGCACGGCGAGCAATCTCCGCCACGTTCGCGCCGGGGGCCGAAACCGCAGCGACCAACTCGCGCTTCTGCTGGTCGGTCCATACCCGCCGCCGCTCCGGGCCTGAAATTACCGTGATCTGACTCATCGCACCGTCCCTAGTACCGGTGCAAACACCAGCGCTTGCACCGGTGCCATCTCGAAATATCAGCCGATCACCGCAAGGCGGCCCTCACCGGAGCGAT
>NZ_JAJGNO010000044.1 GCF_020782235.1 Sphingobium naphthae | reverse complement strand
GTTGGCATGTCGCTTTATGCCAAGCGCCTCGAGCGCGGGAAGTACATCTGGCCCTCAGCGGTGGACGGCGTGCTTGCCATTTCCCCCTCGCAGATGGCCTGCATGTTGGAGGCGATCGACTGGCGTAATCCGCAGGCCACCTGGCGTCCGACATTAGCCGGATAAAAGGTCGAGATTGCCTAAAAAGCTAGGTCGTAGACTCATTAGCGCGTAGACTCATTAGCGCGTAGACTCATTACGCGTTGCACCAGAGGCGAACGC
>NZ_JAJGNO010000043.1 GCF_020782235.1 Sphingobium naphthae | reverse complement strand
GGCGTGCGCAGCGTGATCACCGCGCGCGGCCATCTGGTGGAAGCGCGTGTCCGGCTCGACAACATGATCCGCGGCCTCTGCGCCACGTTCGGCTATCGTCCAGGTGCGGGCCAAGGAAAGGCATTCCTCCAACGGATCATGCAAGCCGCTCATATCCCCGGCCTTGGCGACGCCATCGCTTCCTTGCTGTCCGTGCGCGCCGAGTTGGTCGAACAGATCAAGGAAATGGACCGTCGTCTGCGCATCATCGCCAGCCAATCGCAGACCTGCGAAATCCTGATGACCATCCCGGGGGGCGGCGTGCAGACATCCGCCGCGTTCGCCGCTGCGGTGGATGAGGCG
>NZ_JAJGNO010000042.1 GCF_020782235.1 Sphingobium naphthae | reverse complement strand
CGGGATGGAGCAGCCCGGTAGCTCGTCAGGCTCATAACCTGAAGGTCGTAGGTTCAAATCCTACTCCCGCAACCAACTTCCCCACTTGCCAAGCAAGCAGCAGGCGAACAGTCCCAAGGACTGGGCGTCGTCGGGGCGTATCCCTAGGCTTGTGACCAAGGTCGCACGCCTCGATCCTCCGCCTGTTGCCCACAAACATATCCAGTGATCAATAGCCGCCGCGGCATTTATGTTGTCGCCCGCGGGCGGAACAACGCACACAGCCCGACCTTTAGCAGCCCGGTGCGTCTCGGCACCCGCCACGACGCGCCCTCACTCCGGCACCCCGATCATCGACATCTGCCGGCCATAGCCCGCCTCGCCCCGATGACAGGAACGGCGATAGCTGAAGAAGCGATCGGGC
>NZ_JAJGNO010000041.1 GCF_020782235.1 Sphingobium naphthae | reverse complement strand
TGGCCCATCCGGTAACCTTCGCAGATCGTTCGTCCCTGCGTTCCCTCGCGGGACACCGCCCTCGGATCAGCTTTGACGCTTCAACGCTGGCAAACAGGTTCTACCCTACCTCATGCCTGGAACAAAGCGCCGTCGCGCAGCATGGCGTGCATGATCACCGCGAGGCGGCGCGCAAGCGCAACACGGGCCTTCTTGAGCCCCCGGCGCTTGGCGATCTTCATGGCCCACGTTTTCAAAGCAAAGGTTTCCCGGCTTCGGGTGAGGATCGAGTTGGCAGCTTCATAGAGCAGCTTGCGGACGGTCCCGTCCCCTTGCTTGGTGATCCGGCCAGTCCAGTCGAGCTCGCCCGATTGGTGGCGTCTGGGCACCAGACCGAAGTAGGCGCCGGCATTGCGGGATTGTCGAAAGCGGCCCGCCTCATCCACCGCAGCGGCGAACGCGGCGGATGTCTGCACGCCGCCCCCCGGGATGGTCATCAGGATTTCGCAGG
>NZ_JAJGNO010000040.1 GCF_020782235.1 Sphingobium naphthae | reverse complement strand
CTGCCCCCCGCTGGTCCCGCGGTCATAATGAGAGTCCGCCGGTTTGATATTCGTGCTGCGCCACCGGCACAAGCGCGTCGGGCGTGACGCCTCCATTTAGCTGGAACGTCCGGCGCGCTTGTGCCGGTGTTCGATTCCCCAGCGACGAGTGCGGCCTGACGTTGTTGTAGTCATAGCGCCAGACAGCCAGCTTGCGCCGAGCGTCCGCAGGGCTGTCGAACAGCTCTTCATTCAGGAGCTCGTCGCGCAGCGACCCATTGAACGATTCAATGAACGCATTCTGCTGCGGCTTGCCGGGGTCGATGTAATGCCACTCGACCCGGTTCTCGCTGGCCCACTTCAGGATCGCCCTGCTGGTAAACTCGGTTCCATTGTCGCTGACGATGCAAGCGGGTTTGCCATACAGGCGCACCAGCGTGTCCAACTCGCGGGCTACCCGCACGCCGGAGATGCTGGTGTCCCCCACCAGGCACAGGTTCTCCCGGCAGGCGTCATCGTTGATCGCCAGGATGCGCAGCCGACG
>NZ_JAJGNO010000003.1 GCF_020782235.1 Sphingobium naphthae | reverse complement strand
GGACGAGTTCAACATGGGTCAATTCTCAGCGGAAATTTACGCCCTACCCGGGTCACTTCTCAGTGGAAATCAACACTTTGGGCGCTTTCTTGACCAATTCGCGAAGGAAGGTTCGTTCGACCTCCGCCGCACTTTCGGGGTCAAGCACCGCATGCGCGACCGGCGCGAAGGCACCGCTGACCCGATAGGTCCAGATGCTGCCCATGTTGCGCGGCTTCACGATGAGGTTGACGGTTTCGCCGGTGTCCTTGTGCGTGAAGGTCAGGGTCGTGGTCTTGCCGCGACGCTGGGCGACCACCGCTTCTCCCTCATGCGCGCTTCGTGCATAGGCTTCCGCGTCCATCTCGCCGGTCAGGGCATTGCCGAGCCTGCGCCGGGTGAGATTGTCGAAGAACAAGTCGGCCTTGCCCATATAGTCGGGCCGATAGTCCCTCGGCTGAACCTGGACGATAAGGCCATCCTCGCGACGTGCGTGGGCGATCGAGATATGATCGCCATCGACCAGATAGATCGCGTTCGCCGGCAGCAGAGTGTAGCTCTCGTTCGGCTCGTCTCCCTCCGGCACTTCCTCGCGCGTGACATTGCTCAGCATGTCCGGCACGAACGCCCCGCCTGCCAGCAGCATTTCCCGATGGAACCGCAGATCGGCCGGGGCATTGTCGAGCGCGGACGGTGCCAATCCCGACAGGCCCGCCATCTGGTCGGGCGTCGCGTTCAGTAGCACCAGCCTGAGCTTGTCGCCCTCGTGCCGGAACATCATCAGGCCGGACGTTCCGGTCGCCATGTCGGGGAGCGCCGCAATCTCCTTTGCCGCCGGATTGTCGAGGATGGTATCGACAATCTCCTCCGACGACTGCGCCGCCGCAACCTCACGGGGCTTGCTGGCCAGCTTCTTGCCGCTCGCCCGCTTGTCGTCGAGATAGCGGTCGCGAAGGCCAGTCATGCAGCCCTGTTCGCGATAGTAGGCGATGAACTGCTCACGGCTCATCTGCGCGTGTTCGTCGTGCCACTTGTCGAGTGCGGCGAGCGCATAGGCCAGCGGGCGCACAGCGTTCTGCAATGCCTCCCTCTCCTTCTCCGTGGTCGCCGCACCCACGTTGATGTTAAGCAGAGACTGGGCGGAGACATGGAACGTCAGGTTCGAGGCTTCATAGGTGAAGCCATGCGCCTTGGCGTAGGCGTTGATCGACACCGCGCCAAAGGCGCGGACGAACCGATACTGATCGAACAGCAATCCCCCGCGGCGGTCGATGGCGTTCGCCTCGACCACAAGGACGGAGGCATGCTCGGCTTGCAAACGCGCAAGCTCCGCGACTGCCTCGTTCGACAGCTCAACGGGCAATTCGGGCAGAGAATTTGAAGAAACACCAACCATAAAACACCTTTTTGTCGTCAGCCCGACCCAAGCCATTAGGGGACGCGATGCGCTCCAGACGCAGTTATCCTGCGCTGGCTTGTGCGTATTCGCGGGGTCGATCTGCCGACGAGCAAGGTGTGCGGCGTGACCGCTTCGGCTCGTTGGTGAGCGGGCCTTTACGTGGCGTTGAACCTAAAGGCAAGCAGAAAGAGTGTGTTAACCATCATTTTCGATCAAATCGACTTGAGGGCCTGCGGTTTTCCTTTTCCGTTGTCTCTGCCTGCCTATGTTCGGAGGATGCTTTACCGACGAAAAACGTCGTCCGACGAACGCCCGCTGTCCGATGCCGAACGAACGTTAGCACGTAGCGTGTTCGGCAATGCGCTCGACTATGACGCGGTTCGTATCGTCAACCGCAAGTGGGCCTTTTTCCAGCCGCGACACGTCACGATGGCTCCGCAGGGTTCTATCCATTTTCACCCGGCAGGCGGAGGATATTGCGGCTGCTTCGGTGCCGCCACGCTTGGTCGGCAGGGGCTCCTGATCCACGAACTGGTCCACGTCTGGCAACACCAGCGCGGCATGAACCTGATCCTGCGCCGGCATCCCTTCTGCCGCTACAGCTACAGCATCAAACCGGGCTGGACGCTCGATCGCTACGGTATCGAGCAGCAGGCGGAAATCGTTCGACACACTTTCCTATTGCGTCACGGCGTCGTCGTTCCCGGCGCGCCGCCGCTCGCAACGCTCGAAACCATTTTACCCTTCAAACCCGCATAAAACTGCGGTTTTCGGGTATGTGCGCTACTTTAGGCTATACAACGCATGTCTGGCAGGCGCAACGATCGGGCAAATGGTGGCTGCCGCTGATGCGCCACCCCTTCTGCCGCTATGGCTATGCCATCATCCCCGGCAAGCCCTTCGCCCGCTACGGTATCGAACAGCAGGCGGAAATCGTGAAGCACGCCTTCTACCTGCGCCACGGCCGCGCCGTCGACGGCAAGCCGGGCCGGGACGTCTATGAGGCGCTGCTGCCGTTCGCGCGCTGAAGGGTGAGCATCGGCTGAGCGAGCCGGCGCCGGATCGGTCGCGCCGGCCCCTCCAGGTCAATAAGCGGGAATGATCCGCGCCGCGCGCAGCCGTTCGAACAGGTCGAAAAAGGCGTCGTCCGTGGCGACATAGCCGGTAAAGCCCATCCTGCGGCTCTTCGACATGTCCGTCACCACTTCGATCGGGCGGCCCAGATCGGCATCGCTGTGCCAGGGCGATGCCAGCCGCGCCAGGTCGCGCTCGGCCAGGTCATGGCGCTCGGCGATCTCCGCCCAGATGGCTGCATCTCCCGCCATCTGCTCTTCCAGCGGGCGCTCGATGCCGTCGAACGCTTCCGCTTCGATCCCGAACCATTGCGCCAGCCGGAACCACAGCCAGCTCCAGCGGAACACGTCCCCATTGACGATGTTGAAATCCTCGTTGCGCGCCTCGGGGCTGGTGGCGGCCCACAGCACCTGCGCGGCCAGTTGGCGCGCGTCGGTCATGTCGGTCAGCGAATCCCATTGCGCCTGCGACCCCGGGAAACGGAACGGACGGCCGGTCTCGCGGCAGATGGTGGCATAGACGGCCAAAGTCTGCCCCATGTTCATCGCATTGCCGATCGCCTCGCCGATCACCGTGTGCGGGCGGTGGATGCTCCAGGTGAAGCCGTCCTGATCGGCCGCCGCGAACAGTTCGTCCTCCTGCGCATAATAGAAATTGTCGACGTCCAGCCGCCCCTGATCCTCCCGGAACGGCGTCTTGGGCAGGTCGCCTTTGCCATAGGCCTCGAACGGCCCCAGATAATGTTTGAGGCCGGTCACCAGCGCGACATGCCGCACCGACCGGGCGGGGCGCAGGGCGGCAAAGAGATTGCGCAGCATCGCGGCATTGACGCGGATATTCTCGGCCTCGCTCTGCATGCGCAGCCATGTGGTGAGGAAGACATGCGTCGGCGCGACGTCCTTGAGCGCGCCGGCCAGGCTCTCGGGATCGAGAAGGTCGGCCGCGACCGGGGTCACGCCGGGCTGCTCGCCGGGCCTGCGCGCCAGCCCGAACACCTCCCAGCCTTCGTCCGCCAGCCGGCGCCCGACCGCCTGTCCCTGAATGCCTGTAGCGCCAACAGTGCGCGTTGCGTCATGCGTGATCTCCTGCTTGCCTGTTCGCGCCTCATCTAGGCAGAGCCAAATGGCCGCGCTAGACGGCACCATATTGGGACGTAGGAACCATAAGGTGACCATGATGCAGCCTGTCAGCGACGATCGGGAAGGCCATGAGGATTGCGCGCCGCGCCGCGTGCTGGAGATTTTCGCGACCAAGTGGACCAGCATGATCCTGCACACGCTGCACAGCGTGCATGGCGGCCAGGCGCGCACCGGCGTGCTGCACCGCAGCCTGCCGGGCCTGTCCAAGAAGATGCTGGTGCAGACGCTCCGCGAGATGGAGCATAGCGGCCTCATCGATCGGCAGGCCGAAAGCGTCGTGCCCCCCGCCGTCCGCTACAGGCTGACGCCGCTCGGCTATCGCTTCGTCGACCTGGTCGAACAGATTTATGCATGGGGCCGGGACAATGCCGATGCGCTCGACGCGTTGCGCCCGCGCGCCTCATCCCGGCGAAGAAGCGGCTAAGCGGACCGCCCCTTGGCGGGGACCGCCCCCCCCCCGCGCAGATCGCGATGTCGCTCCGCCTGCCGCCGCCCAATATCGCTGTCCTATTGCAGCGAAGCATGATCTATCATGCCGGTGCTTCCGCCTCGTGCCTCCCGAACCTTTCGGCCCGCTCCGACGCCCTGCAACGGGCCGAGGCCGGTGTCGCGTTGCTGTCGCGTCCCGGTCGCGTCGTTGTCGCGTCGCGGGCGCGTTCCGGTCGCTTCGGGCCGAAAAAGCCCGACGACACTGTGAACTTCGCTGCGCCCCATCACACCGTTTGCGCCAACGAAAAAGGGCGGACCCTGCGGCCCGCCCCCTTGCTCTTCCGACGCCTGGCGGCGCGATCAGTACACGCGCGCCTTGGGCTTGATATAATCCGCCTCGTCGGTCAGCGTATAGTCGTGGACCGGACGATAATCGAGCGTCACCTTGCCGCCCGCGCCGCCCCAGCCGTCGAACCAGCTGATGGTGTGCTTCATCCAGTTTTCGTCATCGCGATTGGGGAAATCCTCATGCGCATGCGCGCCGCGGCTTTCCTTGCGGTTTTCGGCGCTGACCATGGTGCAGACCGCCGACGCCATCAGATTGTCCAGCTCCAGCGTCTCGATGAGGTCGGTGTTCCAGATCAGCGAGCGGTCGGCGACGGACACGTCCTCCATCCGCTTGTTGACCTGTTCCATCTTGGTGACGCCCTCGGCCAGCAACTCGCTGTCGCGGAACACGGCGGCATGCTTCTGCATGGTGTGCTGCATTTCGAGCCGGATCGCCGCCGTGGGCGATCCGCCCTTGGCGTTGCGATACTTGTCGAGGCGGCCCAGCGCCAGGTCGGCCGCATCCTTGGGCAGCGGCTTGTGCGGCGCGTTGGGCTTCAGCGTCTCCTTGAGGTGCAGGCCGGTGGCGCGGCCGAACACGACAAGGTCGATCAGGCTGTTGGAGCCCAGGCGGTTCGCGCCATGGACCGACACGCAGGCCGCTTCGCCGACCGCATAAAGGCCGGGCACCACGACCTCGGGATCGTCGCCGACCTTGGTCACCACCTGGCCATGATAATTACAGGGAATGCCGCCCATATTATAATGGACCGTCGGCGTGACCGGCAGCGGCTGGCGCGTCAGGTCGACGCCCGCGAAGATCTTGCCGCTTTCGGTGATGCCGGGCAGCCGCTCGGCCAGCACCTTGGGATCGATATGGTCGAGGTGCAGGAAGATATGGTCCTTGTTGGGACCAACGCCGCGCCCTTCGCGCATTTCCATCGCCATGGAGCGCGACACGACGTCGCGGCTCGCCAGGTCCTTGGCCGACGGGGCATAGCGCTCCATGAAGCGCTCGCCTTCGCTGTTGGTGAGGTAGCCGCCCTCGCCGCGCGCGCCTTCGGTGATGAGCACGCCCGCGCCATAGATGCCGGTCGGGTGGAACTGCACGAACTCCAGGTCCTGCAGCGGCAGCCCCGCGCGCAGCACCATGCCGCCGCCGTCGCCGGTGCAGCTATGCGCCGACGTCGCCGAGAAATAGGCGCGGCCATAACCGCCCGTCGCCAGCACCACGGCATGGCTGCGGAAGCGGTGGATGCTGCCATCCTCCATGCAGATGGCGATGACGCCGCGGCATTCGCCATTTTCCATGATCAGGTCGATGGCGAAATATTCGATGTAGAAGTCCGCATCGTACTTCAGCGACTGCTGATACAGCGCGTGCAGCATGGCGTGACCGGTGCGGTCGGCCGCGGCGCAGGTGCGCTGCACCGGCGGGCCTTCGCCCATATTCTGCATATGGCCGCCAAAGGGACGCTGGTAGATCGTCCCATTCTCGTTGCGGCTGAACGGCACGCCGGCATGTTCCAGCTCGATGACGGCCGCGGGCGCTTCGCGCACCATATATTCGATCGCGTCCTGGTCGCCCAGCCAGTCCGACCCCTTGACGGTGTCGTACATGTGCCAGGTCCAGTGGTCGGGCGAATTGTTGCCCAGGCTCGCGGCGATGCCGCCCTGCGCCGCCACGGTGTGGCTGCGGGTCGGGAACAGCTTGGTGATGCAGGCGGTCTTCAGGCCCGCTTCGGCGCTGCCCATGGTGGCGCGCAGGCCCGAACCGCCCGCGCCGACCACGACGGTGTCATAGCTGTGGTCGATGATCTTATAGGCTTCGGTCATTAGTCGGCAGCCCCCGTGAAGGCGATCTTGGCGATCGCGAAGATGCCGGCGGCCGCGCCGCCAATGGCATAGAAGTTGAGCAGCAGGACGGAAAGGAAGCTGAGGCCCTTATCATGGACATAATCTTCCAGCATGACCTGCATGCCAAGGCGCAGGTGATAGAAGATGCTGACCAGCATCAGCATCATCGGCACCGCGACCAGCGGGTTGGCGATCCAGCCGACGACGCTTTCATAGTCCAGCCCCGGCAGGCTGATCAGGCTGAACAGCAGCCACAGCACCAGCAGCAGATTGCCGACGGCGGTGTAGCGCTGCGCCAGCCAGTGGTGCGCGCCATGCTTGGCCGAGCCAAGGCCGCGGACGCGGCCGATACCAGTTCCGGTGCCCATCAGAACGCCTTTCCGAAAAAGATGTAGGACCAGAACAGGATGGTCAGCAGCGCCGACATGATGAAGGTCGCGATCGACCAGCTCTTGTTGGTCCGCAGCTCATACCCCGCCCCCATGTCGAGCACGAAGTGACGCAGGCCCGAGCAGAGATGCTGAAAGAAGAACCAGCTCAACCCGACCATCACCAGATAGCCGATCGGCGATGTCGCGCAGCGGACGAAGGTCGCATAGGCTTCGGGGCCGATCGCGGCCGCCATCAGCCACCAGACCAGGCCCAGCGCGCCGACGGTGGCCAGGCCATTGCCCGTCACGCGGTGCATGATGGAAACGGCCATGTGCGGGCCCCATTTCCAGATCGTCAAATGCGGCGAGAGCGGCCGGCTGGTGGTTCGCGCCATGTCTACCCTTGTCCCTGATGCTTGTGCTCGAGTCCCGTCCCCTTAGGAGCGAAGCGCGAAGAGGGCAAGCAGCGGAGCGGCGCGAAAGACTTGTGCGCGCGACCGCCAATCATAAGAAGTGATTAACCAAAGGCCGCTAGGATGAACCCGTTCAAAGCACATATGACCAGCAGGGGCCTGTCATCCATGCCGTCCTTCGTTTCCACCGCCACCCTCAATCCCGAACTCGTGGCGGAAATTGACGCCAGCGGCGCCGTGGGGCGCGACGCCCGCGAAATCGGCCTGCTGATCGAAGCGGACATCGGCACGGTCGCCGAAGCCTTCTTCACATCCTATATGCGCGACACCGGCTTGGAAAAGCGGCTGAGCGCGGCGGTGGTCGATCGCATCCGCACCGAAACCTACACCTATATCGAACAGAAGCTGCTCCATTTCCAGGAAGGCAACTGGGCGCAATCAGCGGCCAATTGCGTGCGCCACGCGCGCAAGCATGACGTGTCGGTCCGCGCGGTGCTGACCGCCGTCGCGGCCGCCAATGAAACCATCATGGACCTGATCTGGGAACGCTGCGCCGATGACGAGGCGCGCGCGCGCCGGCTGCAACGGACCATGTTGCAGATCGCGATGCTCGATTCGGGCCTGATGAGCAATGTCCTCGCCAATGACCAGGCCGAAGCCCAGCGCTCCGAGCGCCAGCGCTACGGCCTGTTGTTCGAACAGCGCATCATGGGCGAGATTGACGGCGCGACCAAGCTGGGCGAATCGCTGCGCGAACAGGCCAAGGACGCGTCGGCCGCGACCCGCGGCATGCTGGGCAAGGCGTCGGAAGTCGCCGCCGCAGCCGAGCAGTCGGCGCTCGCGATGCGGGAAGCCGCGCGCACATCGGCCGGCCTCATCCGCGCGATCGAGGACGCCCGCACCGAGGTCGAAGGGGCGGCCGACGTCGCCCAGCGCGCCGCGCAGCAGTCCGGCGACGCGGTCAGCATGTCCGCCACCTTGTCCGAACATGCCAAGTCGATCGAATCGATCCTGGGCCTGATCCGCGACATCGCCGGCCAGACCAACCTGCTGGCGCTCAACGCCACGATCGAGGCAGCACGGGCGGGCGACGCCGGGCGCGGCTTCGCGGTGGTGGCGCAGGAGGTCAAGAGCCTCGCCAACCAGACCGCGCGCGCCACCGACGAGATCGCCGGCAAGATCGCCGACATCCAGAATTCGACCCGCCAGTCGGTCGAGACCAACGAGCGCATCCGCGACACGGTGGGCGAGGTTCAGGCCAGCGCCGAACGCATTCGGCATGCGATGGACGCGCAGGCGCAGACCGTCACCATGATCACCGCGGCGGTGGACGAAACCGCGCTCGCCGCCGACTCCATGTCGAGCACCATTTCGGCGATCCGCCAGGATACCGAGATCGTCGCGTCGGAAATCGACCAGCTGGAACGCGGCTTCATGAGCGTCGAGGGCAAGCTGGCGGGCCTGCGCCACGCCTCGTCGGACTTCGGCCGGCAGGTCGCCTGACGCTTCCCCTGCCCCCGATGCTGGAGTAAGGGCGGCGGCATGAACGATGTCGCCGCGCCAGCCGCGCAAAGCTGGAAAGTCACGCTCCCCTGCACGCGCGCCGAAGCCGAGGCGCTGGATGGCGACATCGCCGCCTTCGCCCTGATGGACCGGCCGCCGGTGCTGATGACCAGCGAGGCCGCGCCCGACGACGAAGACAAATGGCAGCTCGACGCCTATTTCGAAGGTAAGCCGAGCCCGGCAGCGGTCAAGCTGCTCAAGACGCTGGTGCCCAGCGCCGCCGGGGTGAAGCCGCTGATCGAACAGCTGCCCGACGAGGATTGGGTGACGATCAGCCAGCAGGGCCTGGAGGCCGTCACCGCCGGCCGCTTTCATGTCCGCAATCTGGCGAGCGATCCGCAAGCGCCCGGCCATGTCAATCTGCTGATCGAGGCGAGCCGCGCCTTTGGCACCGGCCAGCATGAAACCACCGCCGGCTGCCTCGCCATGCTCGACCGCATGCGGCGCGTGGGCATGCGCGCGCGCAACATCGCCGACATCGGCACCGGCACCGGCCTGCTCGCCTTCGCCGCGCTGCATCTGTGGCCGCGCGCTCATGCCATCGCGTCCGACATCGATCCGGTCGCGGTGGAGATCAGCGCCGACAATGCGCGCGCCAATGGCGTGGCGCTGGGCAGCGGTGCGGGACAGCTGGCGCTGGTGACGGCGGCGGGCGCGGATCATGCCGCGATCATCGGCCGCGCGCCCTATGACCTGTTGATCGCCAATATCCTGGCCGGCCCGCTGATCGAACTGGCGCCCGCGCTCTGCGCCCTTGTCGAAGAGGGCGGGACCATCCTGCTCGCCGGCCTGCTCGACAGCCAGGCGGACGCCGTGCTGGCCGCCTATCGCGCGCAGGGCATGCGCCTTGCCGAACGCAGCGACCGCGGCGACTGGCCGACGCTGCGGCTGCGCAAGCGCCCGCGCATCGGATGGAAGCGACCGCAGCGGCTGCGCGCGGGTGCGCGCGGCGAAGCCCCCGGATTCGGCAGTCTATAAGAACCAAGGAGACGATCATGAGCATCACCCGCGAGAGGTTGATCCACGCCATCGACGGCGAGCCGTTCGACCATATGGTCGTGGCCGATCCCGCCGCGGGTCCGCGCCCGGGCATCTTGCTGTTTCCCAATGTGCTCGGCACCAAGGAAGCTGACTTTGCCTATGCCGAAAAGGTCGCGGCGCTCGGCTATAGCTTACTGGTGGTGGACCTGTTCGGCGAAGGCAAGCGCAGCACGCGGGCGGAGCCCGACGCGGCCCGCTACATGAATGCCCTGAAGGACGACCGGGCGCTGCTGCGCGACCGGGTCAACGCGGCGCATCGGCTGCTCAAGCAGCAGGAGGGCGTCGCCCCTGCAAGGACGGCGGCGATCGGCTTCTGTTTCGGGGGATTGTGCGTGCTCGACCTCGCCCGCAGCGGCGCCGACATCGCCGGCGGCGTCAGCTTCCATGGCGTCTATGACGCGCCGCCCTTCCCCAACGCCACGATCAGCGCGAAGCTGCTGGTCTGCCATGGCTGGGAAGACCCGATCGCGCCGCCGGAAGCGACGGTCGG
Organism: Sphingobium naphthae; assembly: GCF_020782235.1. Classification (GTDB taxonomy): domain Bacteria; phylum Pseudomonadota; class Alphaproteobacteria; order Sphingomonadales; family Sphingomonadaceae; genus Sphingobium; species Sphingobium naphthae. Next base: position 417,341 of record NZ_JAJGNO010000003.1, on the reverse strand, counting down.
CCTCGCCCGCGAACTGACGGAGGCCGGCTGCGACTGGCAGATCCACGCCTATGGCCATACCGGCCACGCCTTTACCGACGAATCGGTGCACATGCCCGAAAAGGGCCTGGCCTACAGCCCCGCCGCCGATCGGCGGAGCTTCAAGGCGATGACGGACTTCCTATCCGAACTGTTCGACTAGGCCGCAAGGGCCCTCGCCTCACAGCTCGTCGATCATCTCGGCGAGCACGGCGAGGCAGTCCTTGGCGAGTTGCATCGACCGGGCGGGCGACCAGCCATAATCGGCGTCGGGCAGGTCGTCATTGTCCTTGAACGGCATTTCCAGCGTCATCGCCACCGCACCAAATCGCTCGGCAAGCTGGTTGGTCGACATGGACAGATTGGCCTTGCCCGCGGCGGCGACGGGATAGCCGTGTCGGGTCTGGAAGTCGGGCGTGCGCCGGGCAAGCGTATCGCGATAGCGATGATAGAGCCCCGACTGGCGTTCGGTGATCGAGGGAATGCCGTCGAAGCCGGCGATGAACACGGCGGGGATCGCTTCGTCGCCATGGACGTCCATCGCGAAGTCGACGCCGCTATCGTCCATCGCATTGCGCACCAGCAGCACTTCGGGGCTTCGCTCCGCGCTCGGCTCATGCCATTCGCGATTGAGGTTCACCCCTGCCGCATTGGTGCGCAGATGGCCGCGCCGGCTGCCATCGGGGTTCATGTTGGGGACGAGGTGGATCGTCGCCTTCTGGCGGAGCAGGCGCGCAACCGCGTCCTCCTCGTCGCACAGGCGCTCCAGCGCGCCTTCCATCCACCATTGCGCCATCGTTTCGCCGGGATGCTGGCGCGCATAGAGCCACACCTGCTTGGGTCCGTCGCCCAGCGTCAGCAGGTCCATCGGCTGTCCGTCCAGCGTGAGGCCCAGTTCGCGATGGACGACGCCCGCCTGGCCCGCGGCCCAGGCGATCAGGTCATGATGGCGCTCCATCGAATAGGGCGCGAAATAGGCGATCCAGACGGCATTGCTGTCGGGCGTCAGGCGGATCGTCAGCGTGCCGTCGGCATAGCGGGTATCGGCCAGAAACCAGTTCTCGCGATCTTCGCTCATGCGCGCGGCATAGCCCGGCCAGCCGTCGGGATAGGCCGATCCCGCGCCGTTGACGATCGCCAGTTCCACCTCGCGCCCCGCCGCGTTGGCGAGGCGGAAGTGGAACCATTGATAGAAGTCGCTCTGATGATCGGTGACGATTTCCAGCTCGGCGCGGACGCCGGCGGCTGTGTCGGTGATGGAGAGGACGCGAATATTGCCGCTATCGAAAGCGCTCGAAATGCTGATGCTCATTTGACCGTTATAGTGCGGCCGGATTCGCCGGGATAGCCCCCGATCAAGGCGGCGGCGAGCTTCTGCGCGGCGGCGGCCGGCTGCGCCTCGGGCGAGCCCTGCTTGCCTTCGGTATAGGCGCGGCCTTCCCAGATGGTGGTCGAATCGGACCGGCGGCGCAGTTGCACCTGCAGTTCGGTCGTCACAATGTCCTTGGGCTTGCCCGACAGGTTGATGCCGACGCCTACGCCCAGGCCCGAATAGCCGCCGCTGCCGATGCCGCCGCCGACACCGACGGACACGGGCTTGCCGCTGCGGTCAACGCCGCTCGGGCGGAAGCTGCGGCGGAAGTTGACGAGCGCGACATAGTCGCTGCTGGCGCCGGCCGGAACCGCGGAAAAGCCGACCTGCTGGAACTGCTGCTGTACGGCCGCGGCGTAGGTGCGGAATTCCAGGCTGACATCGGGATTGCCGGGCATTTCCTCCACCGCAAGCGTGCCCGACCGCGCGGGATTGTCGATATGGAAGCGGGTGACCTCGACCGGCGGCACGGTCGCGCAGGCGGCCAGGGGCAAGGCGAGGATGGCGGCGATCAGGGGACGCTTCGACATGACTTCACTCCAACGGACGTTTGCCGCATACACGGCGCGACGGGCATAATCCCCTCCAACGCGTGAAGCCATGAACTTGCTGCATGGACGATGAACGGGGGCAAAAAGCGGCGCATCGCGCTTGACTTTCGACGTCCCGGCCCATAGGGGCAGCGCTTCGAAATTCAGACCGAAACCAGATTCACCAAAGGCCGATTGCCATGAAGATCCGCAACTCGCTCAAGTCGCTCAAGGGCCGCCACCGGGACAACCGCGTGATCCGTCGTCGCGGCCGCACCTATGTCATCAACAAGACCAATCGTCGCTTCAAGGCCCGCCAGGGCTAAACGACGATCGTTGCTTCCTTCAGGAAGCAACGCAAAGAAATATGAAAGGCGCCCGGTCGATGATCGGGCGCCTTTTCGCGTTGCCAAGGCAGATGACGCCGCCTGTTCCGGCAAGAGGGCGCACCCTCTCGCCGGAACCGCCAGCATCAAAAGGACGGCGATTCGTCGCGGCCCTTGAGTTCGTCGCCGCGGATGGCCGCGACATGCAGGACGTTCGTGGATCCCGGCGTACCAAAGGGAACGCCGGCCAGAACCACGATCTTGCCGCCCTTTTCGGACATGCCGTGGCGCAGCGCCATGCGCCGGGCCTTGCCGATCATCTCCTCGAAATTGCCGATATCCTTCGTCCGGACGGCATGGACGCCCCAGGTCAGGCCCAGCTTGCGCGCCGTGTCGGAGCGCGGCGTCAGCGCCAGGATGGGCGCCGATGGTCGTTCGCGTGCGACGCGCCGCACGGTGCTGCCCGACGAGGTGAAGCAGGTGATGGCGCTGGCGCCCATGACCGAGACGATGCTGCTCGCCGCTTCGGCCAAGGCATCGGCGGTGGTCGGGTCAGGTCGCGTCTCGGTGAAGTGCAGCCGCGCCAGATAGCCCGGATCGCGCTCCACGCTGTGCGCGATGCTGTCCATCATCGTCACCGCCTCGACCGGCCAGTCGCCCGCCGCCGTCTCGGCCGACAGCATGATCGCATCGGCCCCGTCATAGACCGCCGTCGCCACGTCGGAGACTTCGGCGCGGGTGGGCGATGGCGACTTGATCATCGATTCGAGCATCTGGGTCGCGACCACCACGGGCCGGCCGAGCGTGCGCGCGGTGGCGACGATCTGTTTCTGGAGCGGCGGCACGGCCTGCGGCGGCAGTTCGACGCCCAGGTCGCCGCGCGCGACCATCACGCCGTCGGCCAGTTCGATGATCTCCTCCAGCCGCTGCACAGCGGACGGCTTCTCGATCTTCGCCATCAGCGCGCCATGGCCGCCCATCAGCTTGCGCGCCTCGGCCAGATCCTCGGGCCGCTGCACGAAGCTCAGCGCGATCCAGTCGCAGCCCTGCTCCACCGCGAAGCTGAGGTCGCGCCGATCCTTGTCGGTGAGCGCCGGCACCGGCACGACCACGTCGGGCACATTGACGCCCTTGCGATTGGACAGGGTGCCGCCGACTTCGACGATGGTGTCGATCCGCCCGTCGCTCACCGTCTTCACCCGCAGCACCAGCTTGCCATCGTCCAGCAGCAGGCGGGTTTCGGGCACCAGGGCGGCGTAGATTTCCGGATGGGGCAGGTTGACGCGGCGCGCGTCGCCGGGCGTCTCGTCCCGGTCCAGCACGAAGGCCGCGCCCTTTTCCAGGATGGCGAGGCCCTTTTCGAACGTGCCGACGCGCAGCTTGGGGCCCTGAAGGTCGCCAAGGATGGTGGTGGGGCGGTTGAATTCCTTTTCCAGCGCGCGGATCGCGGCGATGCGGGCGGCATGATCCTCATGCGCGCCATGGCTCATATTGATGCGGAAGGCGTCGGCCCCGGCGACGAACAGCGCCCGGATCATCTCCGGCGTATCGCTGGCAGGGCCAAGGGTCGCCAGGATGCGAACCTTGCGCGAGCGGGGCGGCAACTTAGTCATGTCTTCTCCTGACCGTCATGATCGCTCCTGGCGCGGCCTCATGGCCTTGCCAGCGCGTCGTTATGGGTTATCCGTGCTGCACGACAGGATGATGTAGATCAGCGAAAGGATCGCCGATGGCCGACACCATACTCACGGATGCGGTTGCCGCAACCGCCTTCCGACGCCTTGTGGCGCATTTGCAGCACAGGACCGACGTGCAGAATATCGACCTGATGGGAACGGCGGGCTTCTGTCGCAACTGCCTGGCCGACTGGGTGGCGCAAGCGCATGGCGACCTGAGCCGCGAGGCGGCGCGCGAGATCATCCACGGCATGCCCTTTTCCCAGTGGAAAGCGCAGCACCAGAGCGAGGCGACGCCCGACCAGATCGCAAAGATGCAGGAGAGTGTGGCGAAGAACGCCGACAGCCATTAGAGGCGAGCGCCAACCGATTCACACTCACATACGGAGAACCCCATGAGCGAGGGCAACGTCGCGGCCGACCAGCTACGCCTTTTCATCGAGCGCATCGAGCGCCTGGAAGAGGAGAAGAAGGGCATCGGCGACGACATCAAGGACGTCTATCTGGAGGCGAAGGCCAATGGATATGACGGCAAGATCATGCGCCAGATCGTACGCCTGCGGAAGATGCAGCCGCACGACCGGCAGGAGATGGAGGCGATCCTCCAGACCTATCTCGCCGCGCTGGGCATGGAATAAGCGCAGCGCGTGACGAACGCGCATCGGGCGGCGATACGCCGTCCGACATTGCAGGATCGGGGCGCGCTCGCTAGAGAGCGCGCTTCGGATCACAGAAAATGTCAGGAGACAGGCCGTGGCCGGCCATTCCAAATTCAAGAACATCATGCATCGCAAGGGCGCGCAGGACAAGAAGCGCTCGTCGATGTTCTCCAAGCTGAGCCGCGAAATCACCGTCGCGGCCAAGATGGGGATGCCCGACCCGGACATGAACCCGCGCCTGCGCCTGGCCGTCAACGCCGCCAAGGCGCAGTCCATGCCCAAGGACAATATCCAGCGCGCCATCGACAAGGCGTCGGGCGGCGACATGGAGAATTACGAGGAAGTGCGCTATGAGGGCTATGGCCCCGGCGGCGTCGCGATCATCGTCGAGGCGCTGACCGACAACCGCAACCGCACCGCCACTAATGTGCGCACTGCCTTTTCCAAAAATGGCGGCAATCTGGGCGCGTCGGGCGCGGTGAGCCATGGCTTCGAACGCCTTGGCCTCATCACCTATCCGGCGAGCGCGGGCGATCCCGACGCAGTGTTCGAAGCCGCGCTGGAAGCCGGGGCGGACGATGTGTCGTCGAACGAGGACGAGCATGAGATCTGGACCGCGATGGACGCGCTCCACGAAGTCGCCAAGGCGCTGGAAGCCAAGCTGGGCGAGGCGGACAGCGCCAAGCTCGCCTGGAAGCCCACCACCACGGTCGAGGTCGATGAAAGCAATGCCGGCACGCTGATGAAGCTGGTCGACACGCTGGAGGACGATGACGACGTCCAGACCGTGTGGGGCAATTATGAAGTGTCCGACGAAGTGATGGAGAAGCTGGGCTGAGAGGCCCGGCCTTCCGTTCCGTGCGAACGGACCTTGCCGCATGATCCTCCTGGGACTGGACCCCGGCCTTGGCACCACGGGCTGGGGCCTGATCGCCGCGGATGGCAATCGCCTCACCCATATCGGCAACGGTCAGATCAAGACCGATGCGGATATGGCGCTGGCGACGCGGCTGCTGGCGATCGACCTTGCCCTGACCGATCTCATCCTGGAGCATCGGCCCGACGGCGCTGCGGTCGAGGAGGTGTTCGTCAATGTGAACCCGCAATCGACGCTGAAGCTGGGCCAGGCGCGGGGCGTGGTGCTGCTCGCCGCATCGCGGTCGGGCATGGAGGTGGGCGAATATGCCGCCCGCCTGGTCAAGAAATCGGTTGTGGGCGTGGGCAACGCATCCAAGGACCAGGTCCATGCGATGGTGCAGCGGTTGCTGCCCGGCGCGAAGATCGCCGGGCCGGACGCTGCCGACGCACTGGCGGTCGCCATCACCCATGCCCATCATCTGGCGAGCGCGCGGCGAATTCCGCGCCGGTAAAGCAGGGGCGGTTCGCCCGCCCCCCCAACCTCCTACCGCCAGTCGAAACTGAGCGGCGCTTCGCGGAAGGCGAAGCGGTCGAGATGATCGGCGACCACCTGCTTGAAGCGATCGACGTCGGCGTCCGCATTGGGCTCCAGCGTGACGACCAGCGCCTCGGGCTGCGCGGCCATGCGGATCGGCCCCATGGGGAAGCCGATCTCGCCCTTGTCCGCGTCGAAATCGACGTCGAACTTGTGGCTCCAATGTTTGCACAGCTGCTGCAGATAGCGGCTGCCATGAGTGGTCGGAACGGTTGCGGTCAGGATCATGAATCAGAGCCTTTCAATCTTGCCGGCGGCCTCGTCGATCAGGGCGGCGACATCGAACATGGTCTGGTTGTCCGCCCCTTCCTTTTCAAGGCGCTGCTGCACCGCGTAGCGCAGATTGTGCATGGCGCGGCGGACGGGTGCGGGATCGATCCGGTCGGCCTTGCGCGCAAGATGCGCGAGCCGTTCGAGCGCGATGTCGAGCGCCGCCTGATCCTCGGCCAGCTTCGTGCGCCCAGCATCGGTGATGGCGAAGCGCTTGCGGCTGCCATCGCCGGGCTGCTCGACGATCAATTCCATGTCCGAAAGCAGCGTCAGCGTCGGATAGACGACGCCGGGGCTCGGCGCATAGACCTCGCCCGATAGCGCCTCAATCGCGCGGATCAGTTCATAGCCGTGGCGCGGTTCGTCGGCGATCAGCTTGAGCAGGATCAGCCGCAGCGCATCATTGTCGAACAGGCGACGGCGGCCGCCGCCGCGTCCCCCACGGCCGCCGCCGCGCGGGCCGTCTCCGCCGAAGGGATCAGGGCCGAAGGAATCGCCGCCGAACGCGTCGCGCCCGCCGCGCGCGGCGCGAAGACCGACAGCGAAAGCGACAGCTGCGCGGGGATGATGGAAACCGCCGCCGTGGCGGTGGTGAGAATGGGACTTGGGATAACGCATCAGAGGTTCTTCCATAGTGTCACGATGCATTGAGATATATCGTATAATTGCCCTTGGTCAAGACGGCGGTCGAAATTTATGCGCGGCCAAGGCAGGGTCGGCCTGCGCCATTAAAGAAATTTTGACGGCCGGGCGCTAGGATAGGCGACACGGTGGAGACATGATGGTCGTTGGCGCAGCCCGATGGATGGCGGATGATGCGTGGGATACGCCACCCGTTCGCGCATCGATTCGATCCGGCAGCGCGCGCCATCATCCGCATCGGGGCCGTAGCTGATGCGCAAATCCATCCGGCGCGACCAGCTGCGGCTCGGCATGTTCATCCACAGTTTCGAAGGATCCTGGTTCAAGCATCCCTTCTGGCGAGCGCGTTTCCTGCTGGAGAATGACGATGACCTGGCGACCGTGCTGGACAGCGAGATCGAACGGCTGATCATCGACACCGACAAGGGCGTCGATGTGGAGGAGCGCCAGCCAGCGCCCCCGCCCCGGCCTGCCGCAGCGCCTGCGCCTGCGCGTCCCGCCAAAGCGCCGCAGCCCGTGCGCGCGACGCCCCTGCGGCCGGACGACGGCCATGAAGTGGCACGGATCGAAGCAACGCGCGTCACCAACCGGTCGAAGAAGGTGATGCGCGAGATTTTCGATTCGGCGCGGCTGGGCAAGGCCGTGCAATGCGCGTCGGTGACGGCCGTGGTCGCGGACGTCACCAGCATGATCGAGAAGAACCGCCAGGCTTTCCTCAAGGTGCTGCGCCTCAAGTCGAAGGACGAATATACCTATCTCCACTCGGTCGCCGTCTGTGCGTTGATGATCAACCTGGGCCGGCAGCTGAAGCTGGACGAGGCCAGCATCGCGGACCTGGGCACAGCCGGCCTGTTGCACGACATCGGCAAGATGCTGGTGCCGGCCGATGTGCTGAACAAGCCCGGCCGGCTGACGGCCGAGGAGTTCGCGATCATCCAGACCCATGCCGAGCGCGGGTCACAGCTGCTGGAGGAGATCGGCGCGGTGCCGGACCTGGCGCTGGACGTGTGCCGGCACCATCATGAGAAGATGGACGGCACCGGCTATCCGTCGCGCCTGCCCGGCGCGCAGATCAGCCTGGCGGCGCGCATGGGCGCGATCTGCGACGTCTATGACGCGCTCACGTCCAATCGCGTCTACAAGGAGGCCTGGACCCCGGTCGAGGCGATCACCCGGATGCGCAGCTGGGAGGGGCATTTCGACCCCGCCCTGTTGTTCAGCTTCATGCAGAGCATCGAGACCTTTCCCGTGGGCATGGTCGTGCGGCTGCGATCGAACCGGCTGGGGGTGGTGCTGGACAATGGCCGGCGCGCATCGCGGCCCAAGGTGCTCGCCTTCTATTCGACTCGCGACCAGGAATGGATCGAGAAGGACATCGTCGTCATCGGCGAAAGCCTGTCGCGCGACGCGATCCTGGAGGAGGTCGATCCGGCCCATTGGGGCATAGAACGCGCGGCGATCGACCGGCTGATGGAGGCGGAAGCGCCCCGGTCGAAACTGGCGGGCTGAGCCGACGACGACGAAAGGGCCTCCCCTCCCCTGCGGGACGGAAGGCCCATAATGTCAGTCGGGCTTTTTCGCGACGCTCACCATGGCGGGGCGCAGCAAGCGATCCTTGATCATGTAGCCGGCCTGCATCTCCACCAGGATGGTGCCGGGCTCCGCATCGGCGGACGGCACTTCCATCATCGCCTGATGCTTGTTGGGATCGAGCGGCTGGCCGACCGATTCAAGCTTGGTGATGCCATTGCGGCCGAACACGCTTTCAAGCTCGCGGCCAGTGGCTTCCAGCCCCACGACCAGGCCCTTGAACTTCTCATCCTCGCGCAGGTCCGCCGGAATGGCGGCCAAGGCGCGGCTGAGATTGTCGGCGACCGACAGCATGTCGCGGGCAAAGGCGGTCGCGGCATAGGCGCGCGCGTCGGCCAGTTCCTTTTCCAGCCGGCGGCGCACATTCTGCGTATCGGCATGGGCGTAGAGAATATCCTGCTTCGCGCTCGCCAGTTCCGCTTCCAGCGCGGCGATCCGCTCCGCAGTGGCGTCCCCGGCCGGCGCCGCATCCTCAGGCAGGGCGTCCACGACTTCGGTGTTTTCCAGATTCTGATTGTCTTCGCTCATCTCATCAATCTCGACAGCGTCTGTGCAGTGAAGTCCACCATGGGGATCACCCGCGCATAGTTCAAGCGCGTGGGGCCGATCACGCCGACGACGCCGACGACCCGGCCGTCCGCGCCACGGTAGGGGGCGGCTATGACGGAAGAACCCGACAGGGAAAAGAGCTTGTTTTCCGAGCCGATGAAGATTTTGGTCGCGCTGCCCGCCAGCGCGCCGCGCAGCAGGTCCATGATTTCCTGCTTGCCCTCCAGCTGCTCCAGCAACTGGCGCGCACGCTCCAGGTCGGCCGCAGTGCTTTCATCGAGCAGGCGCGACTGACCGCGCACGATCAGCACCGGGCGATCATCGGCGTCATGCGACCAGGTGGCGATGCCGCGCGCGACCAGATCGCGCGCCGCCCGGTCGAGCGCGCCGCGCTCCGCCTCCATTTCGCGGCTGAGCGCTTCGCCCGCTTCCCGCAGGGTGAGGCCGGCAAAGCGCGCGGACATGAAATTGGCCGCTTCGTTCAGCATCACCGGACTGACCCCTTCGGGCAAGTCCAGCACGCGATTTTCCACCGACCCGTCCTGCCCCACCAGCACGGCGAGCGCCTGGCGCGCGTTCAGCGGCACGAAGCCGAACTGGCGCAGCACCGGCTCGCGCTTGGGCACCATGACGATGCCGGCGCAGGCGGACAGACCGCTCAGCGTCGCGGTGGCGGCCGACAGCGCTTCCTCGATCGGGCCGCTTTCGGCGATCCCCGCCTCGATCGCGCGGCGTTCCTCCACCGACGGTTCGGCCGCCTGCATCATCCCGTCGACGAACAGGCGCAGGCCCGTTTCCGTCGGCATCCGGCCCGCCGATGTATGCGGCGCGGCGAGCAGGCCCAGTTCCTCCAGATCCTGCATCACATTGCGGATCGAAGCGGGCGACAGGCTCAAGGACGCCATCTTGCTGATGGTGCGCGACCCCACGGGCAGGCCCGTGCCGAGATAGCTTTCCACCACCAGGCGGAAAACGTCGCGCGCGCGATCATTCAGTTCGGGGATCGGGATGACCGACATGGCGTCTATCTAGGCAAGGCGGCCGTCCCGCTCAAGATGGTCAGGGCGTCACCGCGCGCGGGTTCAGCATCCGCTCGACATCGAGGATTTTCGGAACGGACGCGATCGCGACGCGCAACTTGCCATAGCGCGGGTCCATGCACCCCGACTGGAATTCCAGCTTCGTCGCGTCCTGACCCGGGCGGCTCCATTCGACCTTATAGGCCGGCAGATCGGTGGCGAAGCTGTCGCAATTTTCGCCATGGGCGATGCGCTGCGTCGTGCCCGTGGGCGGCCGGTGCGGCGCCAGCGTGGTGACCAGCCGGCGATATTGCGCGTTCGACAGGGTGAAGCGCGTCGCGCCGGGGACGGAGGTGTTGCGCTCGGGCTCCAGCAGGCCCGATCCGTCGGGCGACACCTGCACCGTGTAGGTCGGGCACGCGCCGAAGCAGCGACCGGCCGTGAAGCGGATCACGTCGCCCGGCGCCTTTGGCGGTTCCAGCCCCTCCCTTTCGCTCGTGCATCCCGCCAGCACCAGGAGGCCGGCCACGATCATGATTTTCGTCGTCATACCCCCTCATATCGTCCAATTGGCGCGCTGGACACTGGCAAGTCGCGTCCCCGGGCGCTAAGCGGCGCTGCAAGTGCGCCTTTCGGCGCATTGGCGGCATCGGCCCATCGAGGCCTGCCGGCCTGATCCTAGTTGGAGACTGACTATGCGTCCTTCCGGCCGCGCGCCCGACCAGATGCGCGACATCACCATGGAGCCCGGCTTCACCATCCATGCCGAGGGCAGCTGCCTGGTCAGCTTCGGCGACACGCGCGTGCTGTGCACCGCGTCGGTTGAGGAGAAAGTGCCGCCCTTCCTGCGCGGCAAGGGCCAGGGCTGGGTCACGGCCGAATATGGCATGCTGCCCCGCGCCACCCACACGCGCGGCAGCCGTGAAGCGGCCAAGGGCAAGCAGTCGGGCCGCACGCAGGAAATCCAGCGGCTGATCGGGCGATCGCTGCGCACGGTCGTCGACCTCAAGGCGCTGGGCGAGCGGCAGATCGTGGTCGATTGCGACGTGATCCAGGCCGATGGCGGCACGCGCACGGCCGCGATTTCGGGCAGCTGGGTGGCGCTGCGCATCGCAGTGGACAAGCTGCTTGCGTCGGGCGCGCTGACGCAGGACCCGATCATCCAGAAGGTCGCGGCGATCAGCTGCGGCATCTACGAAGGCACGCCGGTGCTCGACCTCGATTACGCCGAGGACAGCAATGCGGAAACGGATGCGAACCTGATCCTGACCGGCGACGGCAAGTTCGCCGAAGTGCAGGCGACGGCCGAGGGCGCGGCCTATGACGAGGAAGAGCTGCTGCGCCTGCTGCGCCTGGCGCGGATCGGTTGCGCCAAGATCTTCGCGGCGCAGGATGTCGCGACGGGGCGGTAAAGTAAGCATCAACCATCCCCGTCATGCCAGCGAAGGCTGGCATCCCTCTTTTCTTTTGGCCACGCACTGACCCAGAAGGGAGATCCCGGCCTCCGCCGGGATGACGGGATGGAGAGAATATGCCGATGCCCGACAAAAGGCCGTGGTTCAGAAGCTATATCTTTTCCTTCTGGGTTATCCCCGTGCATTGGAAAGGCTGGCTCCTTTTATTCTCCACGCTGGCCTCGACCTACGCCTTGCTCTGCCTGATGCTTGACGTCTTCGACGAAGGCAGCGCAGGCATGTATATATGCGCAACAGCCTATATAATTGTCGCGGGCACCGGCCTCACGTTAATGCACATTCATACCGAAAAACATAAAGGGTAAGACCCATGAGCGACGATTTCGGACAGGAACAGGCGATCCGCAAGTTGCAGCCGGGCAAGCTGGTGATCGCCAGCCATAATGCCGGCAAGGTGCGCGAAATCGCGGCGCTGCTGGGCCCTTATGGCATCGAGCCGATTTCGGCAGGGAGCCTGGACCTGCCCGAGCCCGAGGAAACCGGCACGACCTTCATCGCCAATGCGGAATTGAAGGCGTTGCAGGCGGCCGACCTGTCCGGCCTGCCCGCGCTGGCCGACGATAGCGGCCTGTGCGTCGAGGCGCTGGGCGGCGATCCGGGGCTGTTTTCGGCGCGCTGGGCCGGGCCGGACAAGGATTTCGCCCTCGCCATGCGGAAGGTCTGGGACGGGATCGAGGCCAAGGGGCCGGAGGTGGGGCATGACGCGCATTTCGTCTGCGCGCTGGCGCTCGCCTGGCCGGACGGCCATGTCGAGGCGTTCGAGGGCCGGGTCGATGGCACGATCATCTGGCCGCCGCGCGGCGACAAGGGGTTCGGCTATGATCCGATGTTCCAGCCCCATGGCCATGCCATCAGCTTTGGCGAGATGGACCCGGACAAAAAGCACGCCATGAGCCATCGCGCCGACGCGTTCGCGCAGCTGGTCAAGGCGGTGTTCTGAAGGCTCAGCCTACAGGTCTCAGCCAACCGGTTTCAACTGCGCCGAATCGATGTGCCAGCGGCGCTGGTCGGCGCTGGCGCCATCGACGTCGTTGACGCGGCGCACGACATAGCGGCCGGCAAAGCGCTGGCGCTTCCCGTCCTTGAGCACCGCGTCGACCTTCACCGGCACGGTCTGATAGACGGACCCGGCGCCGGCGTCGCCCGGCTCCATCCGGCCGATCGTCACCTGAGTCGAGCGCGTATCGGCAAAGCCCGCGCGGAAGCGCTCCATCGTCTGGTCGGGCGGGCCGTCATTCCCCCATTGCGCCCAGGCAGTGCCATAGTCGCGGGCATTGAGCGCGGCATAATAGCGTTTCACGACATCGGCGGCGGCCGCCATGCCCTTGGGATCGGGGCCGCACCCGTCCATCGGCTCGCCCTTGCCATCGAACAGGGCGCAGCTGCGCGCGATTTCGTCCTGCATGATGGCGCAGCTGTTGGCAACGTTGCAGGGCGGGCGAGTCGCGGGCGAGACATTGCGGCAGGTCCTGGCCAGCCGCTCCGCCGCGGCGGCGCCGATGTCGGCGGAGCAGGCGAGCGGCGCAGCGGCGGCGGATTGCGCCGCGGAATCGGGCGCGGGCGTGACATTGGCGGGAGCGGGATCGGGCGCCGGCGCGCCGCCGCCGGCCGATATGGCGCCCGAAGCCGCATCGGGCGCGGCGCCGTCGTTGCCGCTGGCCGCCTGCTGTCCGGGAGGCGCGCCGCAGGCCGCCAGCGTCAGGAGCATGCCGGCCAACAGGCCATGGGACGGGAACGCAGCGGGTCGGGCCATGGATCTTCCTTCCTTCACTGCCCCGTCAATGCGCGTCCCGGGCCAAAAGTTCGAGCGGCGGGCGCGACGGTGGCGCAGGTGCGACGAGCCGCGCTCTGCTGCCGGCGCGACGCGATGCTGGCCCCGGCGCGCGATCCCCGCTAAGGGCGGCCGCAATGTCGGTCTCCGCCCTCCCCTCATCCGCCACGCACGCCGCGGAGCCTTTGGCGCTCTATATCCATTGGCCCTTCTGCGTGTCCAAATGCCCCTATTGCGATTTCAACAGCCATGTGCGCGACCAGGTCGACACCGACGCCTGGCGCGGCGCGCTGCTCACGGACATGGCGCATGAAGCGGCGTTGACGCGCGGGCGTCGGGTGACGTCGATCTTCTTCGGCGGCGGCACGCCTTCGCTGATGCCGCCGGCGCTGGTCGCGGACCTGATCGCGGCGGCCGATCGCCATTGGGGCCTGTCGGCGGACGTTGAAATCACGCTGGAGGCCAACCCCAATTCGGTCGAGGCCGCGCGCTTCGCCGATCTGGGCGCGGCGGGGGTCAACCGCGTGTCGCTGGGGCTGCAGGCGCTCAACGACGAAGCGCTACAGTTCCTGGGACGCGCGCATGGCGTGGACGAAGGGCTGGCGGCGCTGACGACGGCGCAGCGCGTGTTCGACCGCGTCAGCTTCGACCTCATCTACGCCCGGCCGGGGCAGAGCGAGGCCGATTGGGAAGCGGAACTGGCGCAGGCTCTGGGTTATGGCACCGGGCATCTGTCGCTCTATCAGCTGACGATCGAGCCGGGGACGCGCTTCGCGACGCTGGTCGCGCAGGGCAAGCTGACGCCGGCCGATCCCGACCATGGCGCGACGCTCTACGAGCTGACCCAGGCGATGACGGGCGCGGCGGGCATCCCCGCCTATGAGATCAGCAACCATGCCCGGCCGGGGCAGGAAAGCCGGCATAACCTGACCTATTGGCGCTATGGCGACTATGTCGGCATCGGCCCCGGCGCGCATGGCCGGCGGACCGGCCAGGCGACGATGCGCCACAAGAAGCCGGAAAACTGGATGAGCGCGATGGCGCGCAACGGCCATGGCGCACAGAGCGAGGAACCGCTGGCGGGCGAGGACCGCGCGCGCGAGGCGCTGCTGATGGGGCTGCGGCTGAACGAAGGGGTGGACCTGGACCGGATCGCCGCGCTCTCGGGCCTTTCCACGCCGCAGCTGGTGGACGAACGCGCGATCGCGCAGCTGATCGACATCGGCCTGCTTCACCGGCAGGGCACGCGGCTTCAGGTGGCGGCCGCCGGCATGTTGCTGCTGGACGCCATCCTGCCGGAAATCGTCACCGTCTGAACAGGCGGGATCAGGGCTGCTCGGTGGTCTCGCCCTTCGGCGACGGCACGGCGTCCTTCGTGGTCATAGCGACGGCGGGCGGGCCCTTCTGGATCGCGGCCGCCAGCTGGCCGACCGGCGCGCAATCGGCCTTGCAGAGCTTCTGCGCCTGCGCCAGCACTTCCTTGGCGCGCGCGACCGCGCCCTTTTCCATCATCGCCTCGCCCTGCCCCGCCAGCGCGACGACATCGGTCGGGTCGAGCAGCAAGGCTTCCTTGTAGAGCCGGATCGCCTTGCCCTGCAGGCCCTGCGCGCGCGCGACTTCGGCCAGGTCGACATAGGCGGCGCGGTTGCGCGGATCGACCGCCAGCGCGCTTTCCAGCGCATCGGTCGCGCCCGCAAGATTGCCCGCCTTGCGCGCGGCTTCACCGGCCTTCTGCCATTCGATCGAGCGCGGGCTGATCTGATTGTCCGGCCGCTGGCTGAGGCCCATGCTGGACACGGTGGTCAGCAGCGCGGCAAGGGCAATCGAGGCAGGGGTGAAACGCATTATCTTCTCCAGCCATGTTTCAGGCGATGATTCCGGGCTCGGGTCCAAGGGGCAAGTGTCGCGATTTTGCGCGGCTTTGTCCATGGGCTGATTCATGCGCCCCGGCGCAGCCGCGCGAAGAAGAAGCCGTCGCTGCCATCATGGCCGGGCGTCAGCAGGGTTCCGCCGCCATGCGCCCGCCCGACCGGCAGGTCGATCGGATCGGCCGTCCAGCCGGCATGGCGCGCCAGGAAGGCTGCGACCTGATCGCGTCCTTCGCGGTCCACCAGCGCGCATGTGGCATAGAGCAGC
This sequence comes from Sphingobium naphthae, assembly GCF_020782235.1. GTDB lineage: Bacteria > Pseudomonadota > Alphaproteobacteria > Sphingomonadales > Sphingomonadaceae > Sphingobium > Sphingobium naphthae. The sequence continues at coordinate 401,855 of NZ_JAJGNO010000003.1, read as the reverse complement.
ACCCCGCCCGGCTTCACCAGCGGCGCGGCGAAATCCAGGATACGCGCCTGTTCGCCGATCAGCCGGTCGAGCCGCGCGGGGGTCAGCCGCCAGCGCGCCTCGGGATTGCGCCGCCAGGTGCCGGTGCCCGAACAGGGCGCGTCGATCAGCACCAGATCGGCCTGCGCCTGCAATGCGGCCAGCCCGCGCGCTTCATGGCTCTGATCCAGCAGCAGCGTTTCGATGAATGTCGCGCCGGCGCGCTGCGCCCGCGGTTCGAGCCGGGCGAGGCGAGTGCGGATGGTGTCGGCGGCGATCAGCCTCCCCTGCCCCGCCATGGCGGCGGCGAGCGCCAGCGTCTTGCCCCCGGCGCCTGCGCACAGATCGGCCACGGTCATCCCCGGCTGCGCATCGCAGGCGGCCGCGATCCACTGGCTGCCGGCATCCTGCACCTCGACCAGCCCATCCCTCCAGACGGGCTGTTGCTCGATCGGCCAGCCTTCGGGCAGGCGCAGCGCATCTGGCAGGCCGGGAATGGGCGCGGCGTCGGGCAGCAAGGGCGCGACATCCGCCGGCGCGGCCTTGAGCCGATTGACGCGCAGGTCGACCGGCGCGCGGCCAAGCAGCGCATCCTGCTCCACGGGGGCAGCCAGCAGCGGTTGGAGCCAGGCCGGCACGTCGCCCGCAGGCGCGCCGGCCTCCCCCGGCTCGATCGGCAGCGGCGCATGGGGCGACCCGTCGAACAAGGCGGCAAGATCGGGCTGGTCCTGCGCCAGGCCAATCATCGCCGCGCGACCGGTTTCGGGTCGCTCGCCCGCGCGGCGGATCGCGTCATAGACATGATCGCGCACCGCGCGGCGATCGCGCGACCCGGCATAGCGCCGCTCCTTGAAATAGCGGGCAATCAGCGTGTCGGCCGCCGGCCCGCCGTCGCGCGCCGATGCGATGATGGCATCGAGCAGATCGATCGCAGCCTGGATGCGCGCGGAGGGAGTCATATTCTCCCTCGCAGGGGAAGAGGGCGATGCAGCGACGTGGTGGTGAAGGCTGGCGTCAGGCGGAACGTCAGCGGAGGCAGCGCCCGGTCGCGCGCCCCCTCCACCACTGGCTCCGCCAGCGGTCGCCCTCCCCGACGCAGGGAGGAAGGATCAACGCGTCGGATAATTGGGCGCTTCGCGGGTGATGGTGACGTCGTGGACATGGCTTTCCGACAGGCCCGCATTGGTGATCTGGACGAAGCGCGCGCGTTCCTGCAGGTCCTTGATGGTCCGGCTGCCGGTATAGCCCATCGCCGCCTTCACGCCGCCGACCAGCTGGTGGATGACATCCTTGGCCGGCCCCTTGAACGGCACCTGGCCCTCGATCCCCTCGGGCACCAGCTTCATCTGGTCCTTGATGTCGGCCTGGAAATAGCGGTCGGCCGAGCCGCGCGCCATCGCGCCCACGCTGCCCATGCCGCGATAGCTTTTATAGGCGCGGCCCTGATAGAGGAAGGTTTCGCCCGGCGCTTCGGCCGTGCCGGCCAGCAGCGATCCCACCATGACGCAGCCCGCGCCCGCCGCCAGCGCCTTGGCGACGTCGCCCGACGTGCGCAGGCCGCCATCGGCGATCACCGGCACGCCATGCTTGTGCGCTTCCTCGGCCGAATCCATGACGGCCGTCAGCTGCGGCACGCCGACGCCCGCGACCACGCGGGTGGTGCAGATGGAGCCCGGGCCAATGCCGACCTTCACGCAGTCCGCGCCCGCGCCGATCAGCGCCTTGGTCGCTTCGGCGGTGGCGACGTTGCCCGCGACGACCTGCACATGATTGGACAGTTTCTTGACCGCTTCCACCGCGACCGCGACCTGGCGACTGTGGCCATGCGCGGTGTCGATGACGATGAGGTCGCATTCGGCGTCGATCAGCGCCTTGCTGCGCTCCAGCCCCTTGTCCCCCACGGTGGAGGCGGCGGCGACGCGCAGGCGGCCCGACGCGTCCTTGGTCGCCTGCGGATAGGTGACGGCCTTTTCGATGTCCTTGACCGTGATGAGGCCGACGCAATGATAGGCATCGTCCACCACCAGCAGCTTTTCGATGCGGCGCTGATGCAGCAGGCGCATCGCTTCATCCTGGCCGACGCCGGCCTTGACCGTGGCGAGATTGTCCCTGGTCATCAGCTCGCTGACCGGCTGGGCGGGGTTTTCGGCGAAGCGCACGTCGCGGTGCGTCAGGATGCCGACCAGCTTGCCCGAATCCTCGACCACCGGGATGCCGCTGATCTTGTGCCGCTGCATCAGCATCTGCGCGTCGGCCAGCGTGGCGGTGGGCAGGATGGTGATGGGGTTGACGACCATGCCGCTTTCGAACCGCTTCACGGCGCGAACGGCATCGGCCTGCTCCTCGACGCCCAGGTTCCGGTGCAGCACGCCGATGCCGCCCAGCTGCGCCATGACGATCGCCATGTCGGCTTCCGTCACCGTGTCCATGGCGGACGAGAGGATCGGAATGTTCAGCTTGATCGCGCGCGTGACCTGCGTGCTGGTGTCCGCCTGGCTGGGCAACACATCGGATTCGGCGGGCTGCAGCAGCACGTCGTCAAAGGTGAGGCCGAGGCGGATGTCCATGTGAAAGCCACTTTCTGCTGCGGGACGGGCGGGCGCGTCCCATGGGGATTCGTGGCGGCCCATGTAACCACTCCACCCCCAAACGGCCAGACCCTTTGACAGATTATTGCGCCGCGTTCCGGGCGGGCGCGGCAGGCGGCGGGCAAAAGAAAAGGCCCCCAAAACGGGGGCCTTTCCGTTCGGTCGGCAGCGCCGGCCGATCACATGTGGATCGGCTTGCCCGTGACGGCCATGGCCGCTTCCTTGATCGCTTCGCTGTGCGTCGGGTGCGCATGGCAGGTATAGGCGATGTCCTCGCTCGACGCGCCGAACTCCATCGCCTGCGCCGCCTGGGCGATCATCGTGCCGGCGACCGTGGCGATGATCCAGACGCCCAGAACCTTGTCGGTTTCGGCGTCGGCGATGATCTTTACGAAGCCGTCGGGCTCATGATTGGTCTTGGCGCGGCTGTTCGCCAGCATCGGGAACTTGCCGACCTTGACCGCGCCCTTTTCCTTGGCGGCTTCCTCGGTCAGGCCCACGCCCGCGATTTCCGGCCTGGTGTAGACGACGGACGGGATCACGTCATGGTTCACGATGCCGGTAAGGCCCGCGATATTCTCGGCCACCGCAATGCCTTCATCCTCGGCCTTGTGCGCCAGCATCGGGCCCGGAACGACGTCGCCGATGGCCCAGACGCCGGGCGCCTTGGTGGCGAAGTCATGATCGATTTCGATCTGGCCGCGCTGATTGACCTCCAGGCCGATCTTGTCGAGGCCCAGCCCTTCGGTGTTGGGACGGCGACCGATCGACACCAGCACGACGTCGGCCTCGATCGTTTCGGCCTCGCCGCCGGCGGCCGGCTCGACCGTCAGCTTGATGCCTTCGCCCACGATTTCGGCGCTCGTCACCTTGGTGCCGAGCTTATATTCGAAGCCCTGCTTCTTGAAGATCTTGTTGGCTTCCTTGCGGACTTCGCCATCCATGCCGGGCAGGATCTGGTCGAGATATTCGACCACGGTGACCTTGGCGCCCAGACGCTTCCAGACGCTGCCCAGTTCCAGGCCGATGACGCCGCCGCCGACCACGACCAGATGCCCCGGCACCTTGTCCAGTTCCAGCGCGCCGGTCGAATCGACGATCTTGCCGCCCGCATTGTCAACGGTGACGCCGGGCAGCGGCGTGACCGAGGAGCCGGTGGCAATGACGATATTCTTCGCCGTCACCTTCTCGCCCGCCACGTCGACGGTATTCGCGCCGGTGAAGCTCGCCAGACCCTTGAGCCAGGTGACCTTGTTCTTCTTGAACAGGAACTCGATGCCGCCGGTCAGGCCCTTGACCGCGTCGACGCGCTGGCCCTGCATGGTGGGCAGGTCCAGGCTCATCGCGTCGATCTTGACGCCCAGCTTGGCGAGCATGCCGTTGGCCGCGTCGTCGTACAGTTCGGACGCGTGCAGCATCGCCTTGGACGGGATGCAGCCGACATTGAGGCAGGTGCCGCCCAGCGTCTCGCGGCTTTCGGCGCAGGCGGTCTTGAGCCCCAGCTGCGCCGCGCGGATCGCCGCGACATAACCACCCGGCCCAGCGCCGATCACCAGAACGTCATAATCGAATTCGGCCATTGCAAATCTCCGTTCGCCCTTGAAGCGAGCCGCGTGTCTCGCTTCAACCTGTCGAAGGGCTGTACTTTTTCTTTTGCCTTTTCACGAAAGGAAAAAACGGCGGGGCTTCGACAGGCTCAGCCCGAACGGATGTAGGGTCTAGCCGGTGATTATTACAGGTCGATCAGCAGACGGGTCGGGTCCTCGATCGCGTTCTTCACTGCGACCAGGAAGGTCACCGCTTCACGACCATCGATCAGGCGATGGTCGTAGCTGAGCGCCAGGTACATCATCGGGCGGACGACGACCTGGCCGTTGCGGACGACCGGGCGATCCTCGATGCGGTGGAGGCCAAGCACCGCCGACTGGGGCGGGTTGATGATCGGGGTCGACATCAGCGAGCCGAAGACGCCGCCGTTGGAGATGGTGAAGGTGCCGCCCTTCATGTCTTCCATCGTCAGCTTGCCTTCCTTGGCCTTCTTGCCGAAGTCGCCGATCGTCTTTTCGATCTGCGCGACGCTGAGCGATTCGGCGTTGCGGATGACGGGGACGACCAGGCCGGTCGGCGCCGACACCGCGACCGAGATGTCGGCGAAGTCGTTATAGACGATCTCGTCGCCCTCGATCTGCGCGTTGACGCCCGGAATGTCCTTGAGCGCCATGCATACGGCCTTGGTGAAGAAGCCCATGAAGCCAAGGCGGACGCCATGCTTCTTCTCGAACAGGTCCTTATACTTCGCGCGCGCCTCGATGACGTTGGTCATGTCGACGTCGTTGAAGGTGGTGAGCAGCGCCGCCGTGTCCTGCGCTTCCTTGAGCCGCTTGGCGACCGTCTGGCGCAGGCGGGTCATCTTGACGCGCTCCTGCGCGCGGCTCGGACCCGACGAAGGCGCGGCCGCGGCGGGCGCGGCGGCAGGCGTCGCGGCAGCGGCCTTGGCGGTGCCGGCGGCGGCGGCGGCCATGACGTCGTCCTTGGTCAGGCGGCCATCCTTGCCGGTGCCCTTGATCTTGCTGGGGTCCAGGCCATGCTCCAGCACCAGGCGGCGCACCGCAGGTGAAAGGGTGAGGTTGCTGCCTTCGCCTTCCCCCTCATCGTCGGCGGCGGGCGCCGGCGCCGAAGCGGCGGGCGCGGGCGCGGCGGCTTCGGCCTTGGCGGGCGCAGCGGCGGGCGCGGGTGCAGGCGATGCCGCGGCGGCGGCGCCTTCGTTCACATAACCCAGCAGCGCGCCGACTTCGACGGTGTCGCCTTCCTTGGCGACGATGTCGCCCATCGTGCCGGCCGCCGGCGCAGGCACGTCGACCGCGACCTTGTCGGTTTCCAGGCTGACGATGGGTTCGTCGGCGGCGACGGCCTCACCGGGCTTCTTGAGCCACTGGCCGACGGTTGCTTCGGTAACGGATTCGCCCAGGGTAGGGACTTTGACTTCGGTGGCCATGCGCTTTCTCAGCCTTTCTTCTGGCGACGGATTTCTTCACGCACGCTGTGACCCAGCGCATCGGCAACAAGGGCGGCCTGTTCGGCGACGTGGCGCTTGGCCAGGCCCGTGGCGGGCGAAGCCGACGCCTTGCGACCCGCATAGCGGGCGCGCATCGGCGCCTTGCCGGCCTTGGCCAGCGCTTCCTCGACATAGGGCTCGACGAAGAACCAGGCGCCATTGTTGCGCGGCTCTTCCTGGCACCAGACCACATCTTCCAGATTGGTCATGCGCTCGATGCGCTTGGCCAGCGCATCGGTGGCGAACGGATAAATCTGTTCGATGCGCACGATCTGCGTGTCCTGGTCGCCCGCGGCGTCGCGCGCCTCGGTCAGGTCGTAGAAGACCTTGCCCGAGCAGAGCACGAGGCGCTTCGTGTTCGCGTCCGCCGAACCGTTGGGATCGGACAGGATGCGCTTGAAGTGCGTTTCGCCCAGGAAGTCCTCGGCCTTGCTGACCGCCGCCTTGTGCCGCAGCAACGACTTGGGCGCCATGATGATCAGCGGCTTGCGGAAGGGCCGCAGCATCTGGCGACGCAGCGCGTGGAAATAATTGGCCGGGGTCGTGATGTTCGCGACCTGGATATTGCCTTCGGCGCAGAGCTGCAGATACCGCTCCAGACGCGCCGAGCTATGTTCGGGGCCCTGCCCTTCATAGCCGTGCGGCAACAGGCAGACGAGGCCGTTGGACCGCAGCCACTTGGTTTCCGAAGAAGCGATATACTGGTCGAAGATGATCTGCGCGCCGTTGGCGAAATCGCCAAACTGCGCTTCCCAGATCACCAGGCTCTTGGGGTCGGCGAGCGCAAAGCCATATTCGAAGCCCAGCACGCCATATTCGGAAAGCGGCGAATCCAGCACTTCGAACCGGCCATGCGGCACGGTCGAGAGCGGGATATATTTGCTCTCATTTTCCTGATCGACCCAGACGGCATGCCGCTGGCTGAAGGTGCCGCGGCCCGAATCCTGGCCCGACAGGCGCACGCCATAGCCTTCCGACAGGAGCGAGCCGAAGGCCAGCGCCTCGCCGGTCGCCCAGTCGAAATTCGCGCCCGACTTGAACATCTCCGCCTTGGCGTCGAGGACGCGCTTCAGCGTCTTGTGGACATTATGCCCCTCGGGAACCGTGGTCAGGGTGCGGCCCAGGCTGTCGAACAGCTTCTGCGACACGCCGCTTTCCACCGTCTGGCGCGCGGTTTCGGCGTCGGCGGGCTTGTGCAGGCCCGACCAGCGACCGGCGAACCAGTCCGCCTTGTTGGCCTTGTAGCTCTTGGCCGCTTCGAACTCGTCCTCCAGATGGTTGACGAAGTCGCCGGTGGTCTGGCTGACGAAATCATCGTCGACCAGCCCTTCGGCCTTCAAGCGAGCCGAATAAATGTCGCTGACCGCCGGATGCTGGCGGATCTTGGCATACATTTGCGGCTGGGTGAACGACGGCTCGTCGCCTTCATTATGGCCGAAGCGGCGATAGCACCACATGTCGATCACGATGTCGCGATGGAATTTCTGGCGATATTCCATCGCCAGCTTGCAGGCGAAGGTCACGGCTTCGGGATCGTCGCCATTGACGTGCAGGATCGGCGCCTGGACGCCCTTGGCCACGTCGCTGGGATAGGGCGAGCCGCGCGAGAATTGCGGGCTGGTGGTGAAGCCGATCTGGTTGTTGACGACGAAATGGACGCAGCCGCCGGTATTGTAGCCGGGGACGCCCGAGAAGCCGAAACATTCCCACACGATGCCCTGGCCCGCAAAGGCCGCGTCGCCATGGATCAGCACCGGCAGCACCTGCTCATGCTTGGCAAGGTCGTCGCGGAAGGTCTGCTGCGCGCGCACCTTGCCCAGGACCACCGGATCGACGGTTTCGAGGTGCGAGGGATTGGGGACCAGCGACATGTGGACCTTGATCCCGTCAAACTCGCGGTCGGTCGAGGTGCCGAGGTGATATTTGACGTCGCCCGATCCGCCGACATCCTCCGGATTGGCGGTGCCGCCGGAAAATTCGTGGAAAATGACGCGGAAGCCCTTGGCCATGACATTGGCCAGCACGTTGAGGCGGCCGCGATGCGCCATGCCGAACACGATTTCGCGCACGCCGCTCGACCCGCCATATTTGATGACGGCTTCGAGCGCGGGGATCATGGATTCGCCGCCGTCCAGACCAAAGCGCTTGGTCCCGACATATTTGCGGCCCAGGAACTTCTCATATTGCTCGGCCTGGATGACCTTGGCCAGGATCGCCTTCTTGCCCTCGGGCGTGAAGTGGATTTCCTTGTCCTTGCCTTCCATCCGGTCCTGCAGGAAGCGGCGCTCCTCCACGTCGGAGATATGCATATATTCCAGGCCGACATTGCCGCAGTAATTCTGCCGCAGGATCGCCACCAGTTCGCTGACGGTCGCATATTGCAGACCGAGCGAACCGCCGAGGTAGATCTTCTTGTTGAGGTCGGTCAGACCATGATATTCCGGCGTCAGGTCGGCCGGCTGGTCACGCTTGGCCAGGCCCAGCGGATCGAGATTGGCGGCCAGATGCCCGCGCACCCGATAGGTGCGGATCAGCATCATGGCGCGGATGCTGTCTTCGGCGGCGGCGGCGATGTCCGCGTCCGACACGGCCTTGCCCTGCGCCTTGGCAGCGGCCTTCACAGCCACCTGCATCTGCGTGGGGTCCAGCGCGCCGGTCAGATCATCCGTATCCGTCAGCGGCCAATTGTCGCGCGCCCAGCTCGGTCCGCGCTCGATCTCGAAATCCTGGTTCTCGTAACCCATCGTCTGTCCGTCCCAGCCGCGTGCAGTCGCGGAAAGGGGAGAATGGCGGCCGGGGTGCAGCCCGGCCACCTTATATGTAGGAGTTAACTTACCCCTTCAAGACCTCGACCAGCGTGGAGCCGAGCTCCGACGGGCTGGCCGCGACCTTGATGCCGGCGGCTTCCATCGCCGCGATCTTGCTTTCCGCGTCGCCCTTGCCGCCCGACACGATCGCGCCGGCATGGCCCATGCGGCGGCCCGGAGGCGCCGTGCGGCCCGCGATGAAGCCGGCCATCGGCTTCTTGCGGCCCTTCTTGGCTTCGTCGATCAGGAACTGGGCGGCCTGTTCTTCCGCGTCGCCGCCGATTTCACCGATCATGATGATCGATTCTGTGGCGTCGTCGGCCAGGAACAGCTCCAGCACGTCGATGAAGTTGGTGCCATTGACCGGATCGCCGCCGATGCCGACGGCCGTGGTCTGGCCCAGGCCCGCGTTCGAGGTCTGGAACACCGCTTCGTAGGTCAGCGTGCCCGAGCGCGAGACGACGCCGACGCTGCCCTTCTTGAAGATGCTGCCGGGCATGATGCCGATCTTGCATTCATCGGGGGTCAGCACGCCGGGGCAGTTCGGGCCGATCAGGCGCGACTTGCTGCCCGACAGGGCGCGCTTCACGCGGACCATGTCCAGGACGGGAATGCCTTCGGTGATGCAGACGATCAGCGGGATTTCCGCGTCGATCGCTTCCAGGATCGAATCGGCCGCGAACGGCGGCGGAACATAGATGACGGACGCATCGGCGCCGGTCTTCGACTTGGCTTCGGCGACGGTGTCGAACATGGGCAGGCCGATATGGGTCGTGCCGCCCTTGCCGGGGGTGACGCCCGCGACCATCTGCGTGCCATAGGCCAGCGCCTGTTCGGTGTGGAAGGTGCCGGTGGCGCCGGTCATACCCTGGGTGATGACCTTGGTATTCTTGTTCACCAGAATGGACATGCGTGTCCCTTTTCTTCTGCGGACGTGGCAATTGGATGAAAATCGGCCCGCCGCCGGCTGCACACATACCGGGGCGGGCTTGAAGGGGTCAGGCGATCAGGCCAGCGTGCTGTCGATGCCCTTGCAGGCGACCAGCAGGTCCTTGACGGCGTCGATCGACACCTGGAGCCCAGCCTTGGCCTGGTCATTGAGTTCGATCTCGATCACTTCCTCGACGCCGTCCTTGCCGATCTTCACCGGCACGCCGACATAGAGGCCGTCCACGCCATATTGGCCGTCCAGATAGGCGGCGCAGGGCAGGACGCGCTTCTGGTCGCCCAGATAGGATTCCGCCATGGCGATGGCCGAGGCGGCCGGCGCGTAGAAGGCCGAACCGGTCTTGAGCAGGCCAACAACTTCGCCGCCACCATTGGCGGTGCGCTTGACGATCGCGTCGATGCGCTCCTGCGTCGATTTGCCCATCTTGATGAGATCGGGGACCGGGATGCCCTTGACGGTCGAATATTCGACCACCGGGACCATGGTGTCACCATGGCCGCCCAGCACGAAGCTGGTGACGTCGCGGACCGACACGCCGAATTCCCAGGCGAGGAAGGTGGAGAAGCGCGCCGAATCGAGCACGCCGGCCATGCCGACGACCTTGTTGTGGGGCAGGCCCGAAAATTCGCGCAGCGCCCACACCATCGCGTCGAGCGGATTGGTGATGCAGATGACGAAGGCGTCGGGAGCATATTGCTTGATGCCCTCGCCCACCGCCTTCATGACCTTGAGGTTGATGCCCAGCAGGTCATCGCGGCTCATGCCCGGCTTGCGGGGAACGCCGGCGGTGACGATGATGACGTCCGCGCCCTCGATGTCCTTGTAATCATTGGTGCCCGTGATGACAGCGTCGAAACCTTCGACCGGCCCGCACTGCGACAGGTCCAGCGCCTTGCCCTGCGGAATGCCCTCGGCGATGTCGAAGAGGACGATGTCGCCCAGTTCCTTCTGCGCCGCCAGATGGGCGAGCGTACCGCCGATATTGCCAGCGCCGATCAGCGCTATCTTCTTACGGGCCATATGCTTGTCATCCTCCAAGTCATGATTGCTGGAATTGCTGGCTCGCCTACGCCCTTCACGCGGGGGTTTCAACCTAGGAAAACCGCGGATGACAAATTATCTTTGCAATTAGTTCGCAATTGCATTAGACGGAGTCGCACAGCCTGTTGCTCGTCGGCTTCTACCCTGGCCGCGAGCCTTCCCTGCAGAGCTACCCTGCCGGGCGCCTTTCTCCTCGGGGGCGCCCGGCCTGTTTTCCTGCAATAAAGTTGCGTCTTGATGAAGAGTTCCGCCCCTCTGCGATGGGCGGACCGGTGGGCCGGGACGGGCTGCGCGCCCTATTTGGAGCCGTGGCCCAGCGCCAGATAGTCGTCCGACTGCATTTCCAGCAGGCGCGAGACGGTGCGTTCGAATTCGAAGGCGCCGTCCCCTTCCGGGTAAAGGCGCGATGGCGCGGCATCGGCCGACGCCAGCAGCTTCACCTTATATTCGTAGAGCGAGTCGATCAGCGTCACGAAGCGCGCCGCCTCGTTGCGCTTTTCGGGCCCGAGCACCGGAATGCCGACGATGATCACCGTATGATATTTGCGCGCGATGGCGAGATAATCGGGCGCGCCGCGCGCTTCGACGCACAGCCGCTTGAAGGAGAAGACGGCGACGCCCTTCAGGCTCTTGGGCACGTGCAGGGTGCGGCCGCCCTGCACCGGTATCTCCTCGGCCGGCACCTTGGCGCGATCCTCGACCGAAAAGTCGGTCAGGCGGAAAAAGGCCTCCGACAGGGCGCGGGTCGCTTCCGGACCGTTGGGGCAATGCCAGAGCTGCGCGTCGCCCAGCCGGTCACGGCGATAATCCACCGGCCCGTTCAGCGTCATCACGTCCAGCTTCGCCTTGATGAGGTCGATGAAGGGCAGGAACAGCTGGCGGTTGAGCCCGTCCTTGTAGAGATCGTCGGGCACGCGGTTGGACGTGGTGACGATCGTCACGCGCTTGTCGAGCAGGCCGGTGAATAGGCGCGACATGATCGCGGCGTCGGCCATGTTGTTGACGACCATCTCGTCGAAGCAGAGCAGCCGCGCCTCCTCGGCCAGGGATTCGACCACCGGCGGAATGGGATCGCCCGTCTCGGACTTGCGCGCTTCGGCCAGGCGGGCATGGACGTCCAGCATGAATTCATGGAAATGCGCGCGCTTCTTGCGCTGGACCTGGACCGTGTCGAAGAAGAGGTCCATCAGCATCGACTTGCCGCGTCCCACTCCGCCCCACATGTAGAGGCCGCGCGGGGGCTCGGGCGCCTTGCGCAGCAGCTTCCAGAGGGTGGAGCCGCGCGCCGGGGTCGCTTCCAGTTCCTGCTGCAGCCGGCAGAGCCGCTCCGCCGCCGCGCGCTGGTCCGGGTCGGGCCGCAATTCGCCGGCCTTCACCAGGGCGTCATAGCGGGCGAGGACGCTGGTCACAGCGGCTTTGGCGCCTTGCGGATGGTGGCGGTGGAGGCGGCGACCGGCGCGCCATCCTGCGTCAGCAGCATGCGCAGGAAGAAGAGCCGGCCGGTTTCGCGCAGCAGGTCGACCTGCGCCACCAGGTCGGGACCGACCTTGCCCGCGCCCAGATATTGCATGCTGAGGTCGATGGTGACGCCGTTCAGTTGCTCCTCATGCCCCAATATCCACAGCGCGCCGAAATAGGCATGATCGGCGAAAGCGGCGAGGAAGCCGCCATGCAGCGTGTCGAGCCGGTTGCGATGACTGGAGCGGGTTTCGAGCGCCACGCGGGCCTGCGCCGGGCCATCGGCATGCATGTAGCCGCGGCCGATCGCCTGCAGGAAGGTATCGGGATGCGGGTCGAACCATTCGGTCCAGCCCGCCCATTTCCCGTCGGTCAGCGGCGCGCCGCCGGCAATGCCGTCACTCGTCAACTTACAGCTGCCGCTCGACCATCATCTTCTTCGTTTCGGCGATCGCCTTGGCGGGGCTGAGCCCCTTGGGGCAGACATTCGCGCAGTTCATGATGGTGTGGCAGCGATAGAGGCGGAAGGGATCCTCCAGCTCGTCAAGGCGCTCACCGGTATATTCGTCGCGGCTGTCGGCCAGCCAGCGATAGGCCTGGAGCAGGATGGCGGGGCCGAGGAACTTGTCCGAGTTCCACCAGTAGCTGGGGCAGCTGGTCGAGCAGCAGGCGCACAGGATGCACTCATAGAGCCCGTCCAGCTTCTCGCGGTCGGCCGGCGACTGGAGCCGTTCCTTGCCGCTGGGCGCGGGGCTGACGGTTTGCAGCCAGGGCTTGATGCTGTTGTACTGGGCGTAGAAATGCGTGAAGTCGGGCACCAGATCCTTGATCACGTCCATGTGCGGCAGCGGCGTGATCTGCACCTGCTTGCCGGCGCATTCGTCGATCGCGGTGGTGCAGGCCAGGCCGTTCTTGCCGTTCATGTTCATCGAGCAGGACCCGCAAATGCCTTCGCGGCAGGACCGGCGGAAGGTCAGCGTCGGATCATATTCATTCTTGATCTTCAGCAGCGCGTCGAGGACCATCGGGCCGCAAGTGTCGAGATCGATCTCGAACGTGTCATAATGCGGATTTTCGCCGGAGTCGGGATCGTAGCGATAGACTTTGAAGCTGCGCACATTGGTCGCCCCGTCCGGCGCCTTGTGGGTCACGCCCTTGCCGTTGATCTTGCTGTTCTTGGGCAACGCAAATTCGGCCATCGCTCGTCGAGCCTCTTCGGGAATGTGTCTGTCAGTCGGGGCCCGAATAACAAAAAATCCGCAAAGGTCCAGCGTTGAGGGCGATGTTTCTCCCCCCAAGCCCTTGTTGCAAATGGCTTGCAGATATGCGGGCGGTGACTTGCTTCCTCTGCCGGTCGCGCTAGGGCGGCGCAAAGGCGGCGCGTCCGCCCATCGCCCCTTGACCGCTTGCTGGATGACCCTTCGCTTGCCGACCGACATCGCCTTTCTCGCCATCGCAGAAGCGCAGCAGCTCTATCACTGGCTGCCCGCCGCGCTGGAACTGGCGCGACGGCCAAGCGTGCGGGTGAGCGTGCTGTCGCCATCGGACAAGCTGCTGGCGCTGATCGGCAGCTACGATCCCGACAAGCGGTTGGCGCAGGTCCGGCTGGCGCGGCCGCCATCCGGCCCCGATTCGCTGTTCCGCCAGCCTTCGCGCCTGGCCACGCTGCTGCTCAACCATCGGCGGATCGCGCGATTCCCCGCGATCGTCACGACCGAGATCAGCAGCGCCTGGCTGCGCCGGATGCCCGGCTTCGCCTCGCGCATGATCCTCATCAAACATGGCGCGGGCGACCGGGAGGGCGGGTACAAGAAACGCCACGCCGATTTCGACCTGACGCTGGTCGCGGGCGAGAAGGATCGCCGTCGCATGATCGAGCGCGGCCTGTGCGCGGACACGCGCATCGCGATCGGCGGCTATCCCAAGTTCGAGCTGAAGGCACCCCGGCAGCGCTTCTTCGCCGACGACAAGCCGGTATTGCTCTACAATCCGCATTTCGACCCTGCCCTGTCCTCCTGGATCAGGCATGGCCCGGCGGTGATGGCGGCGCTGGAGTCGCTGGATGGCTGGAACGTCCTGATCGCACCACACACGAAGCTGGCCCGACGAGTGCCGCCGATCACCAGCGCGGCGCCGCACATCCGGGTGGACATGGGCAGCCGCCGGTCGATCGACATGAGCTATACGATGAGCGCCGACGTCTATCTGGGCGACGTGTCGAGCCAGGTCTATGAATATCTGATCGAGCCGCGCCCCTGCATTTTCCTCAACCTCGACCATCGCGACGCCCGCTGCGAGACCTTCGCCCATTGGCGGCTAGGGCAGGTGATCGAGACGATGGACGCCCTGCCCGCGGCGCTCGCCCGCGCGAACGACTTGCAAGCCGGGTTCCTTGGCGTGCAGGAAGCGGCGATGCGCGATTCCATCGACCTGTCCCCCATCCCCGCTTCGCGCCGCCAGGCCGACATCATCCTCGATTTTCTGAAGGACGCCGCATGAGCCAGCTTCTGTCCACCAATCTGGGCCCGGTCCGGCTGATCGGCGACAATGCGACGCCGATCTGGGGCATGTCCAATGCCGAACGCAACCGGCGCATGGCGCAGAGCGCGGCGAAGAATGGCAGCCAGCTCGCGCCCGGGCATGAGCTGCTGTTCAATCTGGCTTATGCTTTCGATCCGCTGCTGCTGAACCTCGTGCTGGACACGCCGGGGACGCTCTTCACCTGGGGCGACGCGCCGATCGTCGGGCAGGTGGCGCAGGGCGCCGACCCGCTGAGCGCGCCCCATGTCGTCGACCTGTCGGACGGACGGCAGCTCTATAATCGCCAGTTGCGCAAGCTGGAGCAGCCGATGGTGCGCGAACTCACCCCGGCAAGCCGGCGGGAGATCGAACGGCGCAGCTATTTCGGCGCCTATAAGGGCGTGACCGACCTCCTCACCAAATATCTCTGGCCCGAACTGGCGCTGGTGCTGACTCGCATCGCGGCGCAACTGCGCATGACGCCGAACATGGTGTCGGTGATCGGCGTCACTCTGTGCGTCGTCGCGACCTTCCTCTTCGCCAAGGGGCTGTACTGGACCGGCTTCCTCTCCGGCTTCATCTTCATGGTGCTGGACACGGTCGATGGGAAGCTTGCCCGCTGCACCATCACCTCGTCCAAATGGGGCAATGTGATCGACCATGGCGTCGACCTCGTCCACCCGCCCTTCTGGTGGTATTTCTGGGGAACGGGGCTCGTCTATTGGGGGCTGGCGCTGTCGGACGAAACCTTCGCCTTCATCATGACGGCGGTAATCGCCGGCTATGTGCTGCAACGCGTGATCGAGGGGCTGTTCCTGCGCAGCTTCAAGATGCACATCCATGTCTGGCGGCGCTTCGACAGCCAGTTCCGCCTCATCACCGCACGGCGCAATCCCAATATGGTGATCCTGTTCGTCGCCTTGCTGGCAGGGCGGCCGGACATCGGCCTGGTCGCGCTCGCCTGGTGGACCATCATCTCGCTGATCGTCCACGCGGTGCGCCTGGCGCAGGCCTATGCGATGCGCGCCTCCGGCCGGTCGGTCGTCAGCTGGATGGATGAAGCCGAAGCGGCATTGGAGGGCCAGCGCGCATGAACGCCACGATCGAGAGGTTCGGCTATCCCGCGACACTGATCGCGCAATTCGACCATTGGCTGGTGCTGCTGCGCCCGGCGCAGCCGACGCTGGGGTCGCTGGTGCTGGCGGCCAGAAGCGACGCCACGGCCTTTGGAGACTTGCCGGCGGCGGCGCATGCCGAACTCAAGACCGTCACCGCCACGATCGAGGCGGCGCTCGCCAAGGCGGTGGACTATGGTAAGATCAACTATCTGATGCTGATGATGGTCGATCCCCATGTCCATTTCCACGTCATCCCCCGCTACGAAGGCAGCCGCAGCGCCGCCGGCCTGACGATCCGCGACGCCGGCTGGCCCGGACAACCCGACCTTGGCTCCGCGATCAAGCTGGACAGCGAACTGGACAGGGTGCGCGACATGCTGAAGGTTCATTTCGATAACGAAATGAGTGCGCTCAAGGACTGAGTTGCAGCGCTTGGTCTGGGGAAAGTGGTGCACCCAACTGGATTCGAACCAGTGGCCCCCAGATTAGGAATCTGATGCTCTATCCTGCTGAGCTATGGGTGCCCGCAAACATAGCCGTTTGCTCGCGTTGCGATAATAATGGCGGTCACTGGCGTCAACCGCGATCGCGTGGTCGTCAGCTGTCAGGTTAGAAGCCTGCGATGGGCGTCAACAAGACCGCTCGAAGGAGAAGGAGGTGCATCTCCGCCTCACTTCGCCTCCTCGGCCCCTCCCAGGCTTCACTGCTCCTGGACCCAACTATGATCGAGCGCCATGAATGCCTTGGCATAGCGTCGGCCCAATTCCCTTTGGCTTTTGGAGTCGAAATGCAGCCCGTCGCCGCGCTCCGTCAGTCCCTTCGATGAAACCACCGCGACATTGTCGAGCTTTTGCGGCAGGCTTTCTATCTGTCGGTTGATTTCCGACGCATAGGGCTTGTCGAGATATTCGCCCAGTTCCCCGACGATGATCGGCACATGTTCGGCATCCGCGTCCGTTCGCAACTGCTTCATCATGGCGACCCATCTGGCCGCATAGCTTTTGGCGCGCCGGGGGTTGTTCGCATCGGACTCGCCCTGGTGCCAGAGAATGGCTCGCAGCCTTCCCGTACGCTGCGCCTGACGCAACAGCAGAAAAGCGCGATTATAGAGCCGCCCGCCAGGCGCCCACTGCTGCAAATTGGTGTTGCCCACGGCCGCTGACACCAGACCGATGCGCGCATCCGGGCGCGCCTTCAACAGGGATCGGGCGAAGGACCTGCCAGGCCCGACGCCAAATTCGCGCGGGTCGTCGGATCCCAGCGGATCCTTCGCCGGCGCCCATTGCGCGTTCGATGTCAGTTTGAAGACGCCCGGGATCGCCCGACGATCCTGTGGCTCGACCTTGCCCTGGCCGGCCATGTTGGATTGGCCGATCAGGAGGATGATGTCGAACCGGGGATTATCTTCTTTGGCGGAGGCAGAGCCAATCATTCCCATCAGCGCGAAAGAGACCATCATCTTCCTGACTGTCATCAACCACTCCAGCTACTGCCTGAACAAGCGACGCGCGCGTGTCCGAACCGAGGACATGAGTCCCTTCCAGCGCGGCGCAGCCCGGTCAGGGGCTATGGCAGGCGGTCCGGTGTCAACCGCGCCTTCATCAAGCGCCCCAGGAACGCGATATTCCGAGGGAACATCGTCGATGTCGGCGTTTCTGGTCCAATGAATCCCCGACCTCACCTTACGCGCGGGCACACCAGCATAGACGCATTCGGCATCCAGCCTGCCCGATACGATGGAGGATTGCCCCACCACGGATCCCATGCCGATGACGGCACCTTTGTTCACCCGCGCGCCATTGCCAAGCCACACATGATGGCCAATGACGATCCCTGCGGGCGAGTTGATGAGCCGACCGCTTGCATTGTCCCAGATGCCATGCCCATCCGTCGTTCGCGCCATGACGCCGTTGGAGAACATGCAGTCGTTGCCCACGATGATCGCCTGACCGCGATCGCAAATGAAGGCTCCGCTCTCAAATGTCGTACCAGCGCCGATCACCACAAGGCAGTCGTCGCGAACCAGATTGATCTTGGCGGCCTTCACCTTCGCACCCGGACCGATGATCACGCGGCATCGATCGCCCGTGATCCTTATCCTGGTGTTGATGAGCATGCCGCCATCAGCCACCGCGATGATATTATCCGAACCGACACATTCGATGTCCGCATAGGTGATCACATCATCGCCGACTAGGAGCGCGCCACTGCCGGAAAATTTTGTCCTCAGACGCGGATTGGGGTGCTGGGGCTTGAACGAACTATTTTCGCCGAGCTTGATGGAAGGGCAGGCTTCAAAAGCCCGCTCAACTCGCAAATCAATCAACTACCCCTCCGAATCAAAAACCACATCGCGCCGGTACCCAGTCTATAGCAATCGCGATCATCCTGACGGCGAAATTAATCATCTTTATCGATCACATAGCGAGCGTACGGAAAGAAGGATGCGCACGGGATCATTAAAAAAGCCTGGCGAGCGTCCGCTTCAAGCCCGCCGACGCCGTGCGCCACCACCATAAGCGTGCCCGGTCAATTCTTCGCGTGCGGGGGGACTACCGGAAGCGGCAGGGGGGCGACCTCGACGCCTTCGGCGATCAGCGCCTTGGCTTCAGCGGGGGCGACTTCGCCGTGGATGCTGGCGCGGTCCTGTTCGCCATAGTGCATGGCGCGGGCCTGGTCGGCGAAGTCGCGGCCGACCCAGGTGGAGTCGGCCAGCAGCTTCTGCTGCGCCTTGGCGACGGCTTCGACCAGCGCCTGCATCTTCACCATGTCGACGCCGCTGGCGGCCGGCGCGGGCGTGTCGGGCCGGGGCGCGACCGCGCGTCTGTTGCCCTTGGCCGCGACGGCGGGCGCCATCACGGCCTTGGTCACGGCAGCGTCACTGCAGATCGGGCAGGCGATGAGGCCGCGCGCCTGCTGCGCCTCATAGTCCGCGCTGGAGCCGAACCAGGCTTCGAACACATGGCCCTGGCCATCGCATTTGAGGTCGAACACGATCACGAAATTGTCACGTCCCTGGGCATGGTCCGGCGGTTGGCGAGCGCGGGCACCCGCGCGCGCACATCCCCTATGCGCGACAGGTCGATGTCCGCAAGCCCCAAGCCCGCCGTGTCCCCCATATCGAGCAGCAGATCGCCCCAGGGATCGACCACCAGGCTGTGCCCATAGGTGACGCGGCCGTCGGCATGGGCCCCGGCCTGAGCGGTCGCGATCACGACGCAGCCCGCCTCGATCGCGCGGGCCCGCAGCAGCACATGCCAATGCGCCTGCCCGGTCGGCACGGTGAAGGCGGCCGGCGCGAGCAGGATCGTTGCGCCGGCATCAGTGAGCGCGCGATACAGATCGGGAAACCGCATGTCGTAGCAGATCGACAGGCCCATTCGCCCCCAGGGCGTATCGACCGCGACGACCTGCTCGCCGGGCCCATAGACCGCCGATTCCCGCCAGCTTTCGCCGCTGGCGAGATCGACGTCGAACAAATGGATCTTGTCGTACCGCGCGCGGATGTCGCCATTGGCGTCGATCATCAGGCTGCGATTGGCCCAGCGGCCATCGGCGCGTTCGTCCCTGAGCGGCAGCGAGCCCAGATGCACCCACAGCCCCGCGCGCGCGGCCGCATCGCGCACCGCGGCCAGCACGACATCCTCCGCCTCGCTGTGCAGCATCTGCGCCGCGCGCTTGCGGTCGCGATCGAGATAGCCCGCCATTTCCGGCGTGAAGAGCATGTCCGCCCCCTCGCCCTTGGCGCGGTAGACCATCTCCACGATCGCGGCGGCATTGGCGGCGGGATCGATCCCGCTCGTCATCTGGAACAGGGCGGCGCGCAGGATCGTCACTGGGCGAGCAGCGCGTCCAGCTTGCCCTCGCGGTTCAGCGCGGCGAGATCGTCGCTGCCGCCGATATGCTTACCGTCGATGAAGATTTGCGGCACGGTCGTCCGGCCGGGCGCGCGGCCCAGCATCTCGTCGCGCTTGGGGCCGCCCATGCTGATGTCATATTCCTGATAGGCCGCGCCCTTGCTGTCGAGCAGGGACTTGGCCCGGGCGCAATAGCCGCACCAGGCCTTGGTATAGATTTCCACTTTTGCCATGAGGATAAACGCTCCTTTGTCCTGAAGATGGGGGAACGCGCGGCTTTGTCAATCGGACGCATCCGCGGAGCCGCCGGCGGGGGCGGCATCGCGGTCCGGCAGCGCGCGCGCCCAGCAGAGCAGCCGCACCTCCACTGCGCCGCCGCGCTTGAGCGCGCGGCCGCAGGCGGCGGCGGTCGCGCCGCTGGTATGGACATCGTCGATCAGCAGGACGCGTCGCCCGCCAAAGCCATGACCCGCCGCCAGTGCGAAGGCGCCCCGCACCGCGCGCGCGCGGTGCGCCGGGTTCATGCCGCGCAGCGGCTGCGTCCGCTTGACGCGTCGCAATCCGTGCCGATCCACCGGCCATCCGGTCAGCCGGCCGAGATGATCGGCGATGAGAGCCGACTGGTTGAAGCCGCGATTCCACAACCGCCAGCGATGCAGCGGCACCGGCACGATCAGGGGCGGATCGCCCGCCTCCACCGCGCCGGCGTGGCGCAGCATCTGCCGCGCGATCAGCCGCGCCAGGCCGATGCGCCGGCCATATTTGAGGCGCAGCGCCACGGTGCGCGCAACCGCGCCATAGGCCAGCACCGCTCGCGCGCCGTCCCAGGCGGGCGGATCGGCGAGGCAGGCGCCGCAGGCCGCTCCTTCCCCCAGATCATGGGGAAAGGGCAGGCCGCACCGCGCGCAGCAGGGCTCGCTCAGAAATTCCATGCCGCTCCAGCAGTCGAGGCAGAAGGCGAAATCCTCCCCCACGATCGCGCCGCAGCCCGGGCAGCGCGGCGGCAGCGCATAATCGAGCGCGGGGCGCAACGCGGCCTTGAGAAGCGGGGCAAGAGGCATCATCTGCCTTGTTCCCGCTTCGCCGCGCATGCACAAGGCCCGCCATGGACACCCGCCCCGACATTTTCGACCGATCGCTGCGCGCGCGCCGGCGCGACCGGATGCTGCCCGGTTTTGCGGCGCATGATTTCCTGCACCGGGCGATGCTGGACGAATTGCTGGAGCGGCTGGGCGACGTGCAGCGGGACCTGCCCGAAGCGCTGCTGATCGGGTGCCCCGACGATAGCGCCCGCGCCGCGCTGGAAGGGATGGGCAAGCGCGTCGCCTCCGTCGATCCCGCCTTCCTGGCGGCGCGAAAGGCTGGCGGCGTGCAGGCCGACGAAGACGCCCTGCCCTTTGCCGACGCCAGTTTCGACCTGGTGCTGGCCTGCGGCACGCTCGACAGCGTCAACGACCTGCCCGGCGCGCTGATCCTGATGCGACGCGTGCTGCGGCCCGACGGGCTGATGCTGGCGGCCTTTGCCGGCGCGGGCAGCCTGCCCCGCCTCAAGTCCGCGCTGCTCGCCGCCGAGGGCGATCGGCCCGGCCAGCATGTCCATCCCCAGGTCGACGTGCGCGCCGCCGGCGACCTGCTGAGCCGCGCCGGCTTCGCCATGCCGGTGGCGGACGGCGACATGCTGACGATCCGCTATGGCGACATCGTCCGGTTGATGCACGACCTGCGCGGCATGGGCGCGGGCAACATGCTGGCCCATCGACCCCCACCGCTGACGCGCGAGGTGCTGATGCGCGCCGCCGCCCATTTCGCCGACAGCGCCGATTCCGAGGGCCGCATCGCCGAGCAAATGGCGATCATTTATCTGTCCGGCTGGAAACCCGATCCCAGCCAGGCGCAACCCGCCCGGCGCGGCAGCGCCACAATATCGCTGGCGGAGGCGCTGAAAGGCAAGGCGCAGTAGCGCCGGATCGCGCCGTCAGCGGCGCAGGACCTGACGCGGCGGAATTTCCCCTACCCGTGGCGGCTCCACCACGTCGCGGGAGGTCCAGCCTTTGCTTTCGTGGACATATTCCACATGGCTGGCGCGGCGGAAGCTGGCGCCGTCCCAGACGATGACCTGTAGCTCCATTGCATTGTTGCGGCGGACGTGGAGCCAGTTGAAGCTTTGTGGTTCGGCATTGCGCAGGCGCGTGGAGGTGGCGGTGCCCGCCTGGATGACAAGCGCCCCGCCGCTATGCGCCACCATCTTCTGCGCGGCTTCGGCATAAGTGCGGTGGAAATGGCCGGCCAGCGCGACATGGACGCCGGCCTGGCAGACGGCTTTCACGGCATCCTCATGCCGCCCGACGGCTTCGCTCAGTTCGCCGCCCTTGCCGATGGGCATGGCGAACAGCGGATGATGGGTGACCAGGATGCGAGTCTTGTCCGGTGCCACCGGGGCGAAGCGGTTGCGAAGCATGTCCATCTGGTCATGATTGATGCGCCCGTCCTTGATCGTCAGCGACCGCGCGGTGTTGATGCCCAGGATCGCGACTTCGGCATCCTCGTAGAAGGGACAGAGATCATGGCTGATATAGCGGCGATAGCGGCGCAGCGGCGCCATGAAGCGGCGCACGACATCGTAGAGCGGCACGTCATGATTGCCCGGCACGACCAGCGTCTTGAGCCCCGCGGCGTGCAGGCGACCAAGCCAGGCGGCGGCCTGGCGGAACTGGTCGACGCGAGCGCGCTGGGTGAAGTCGCCGCTGATGACCACCAGGTCGGGCTGGCGCTCCTCCAGCCAGGCGGTGGCGGCGTCGACGATCTTGGGATCGTTCGCGCCGAAATGGATGTCGGACAGGTGAGCGATACGGGCCATGGCTGAGTAACGAATCGCGCGGAAAGGGTTTCCGGCCGGAGCGGATTCGCATGCGCGGAGTTATTGCGGCATGGAAACGACGACCCTGCCCAAAGACGCCATTTTGGTCGTCAACGCCCATAGCCGACGCGGCCAGGACAATTTCGATCAGGCGCGCGAGAAGCTGGAGGCGGCTGGCGTGCGGCTGATCGCCGCGCATGCGGTCAAGGATCCCGAGCAGATGGCCGCGACGGTGCGGCAAGCGATCGACAGCGGCGCGCCGATGGTGATCGTGGGCGGCGGCGACGGCTCCATGTCGAGCACGGTGGACGAATTTGTCGGCAAGGATTGCGTGTTCGCCCTGCTGCCGCTGGGCACCGCCAACAGCTTCGCGCGCACGCTGGGCCTGCCGCTGGACCTGGACGGCGCGGTGCGGGCGATCGCCACGGGCCGGCGCCGGCGCGTCGACCTGGGGATGATCGACCGCGACTATTTCGTCAACGCCGCCTCGCTGGGCCTGTCGCCGATGATCGGGCAGACGGTGCCGCACAAGCTGAAACGCTATCTGGGTCGCATCGGCTATCTGGTCTGGGCGGCGAAATGTTCGGTCGGCTTCCGCCCGTTCCGCCTGACCATCGACGATGGCGCGCAGGAACATCGGCTATGGTCGACCGAGGTGCGCATCCTCAACGGCCCCTATCATGGCGGGGTCGAACTGTCCGATCATGCCGCCGTCGATACCGGCGAGATCGTCGTGCAGGCGGTGGTCGGGCGCAGCAAGCCGCGGCTCGCCTGGGACTGGTATGCCAAATTCTTCAAGCTGCGCGATCGCGACGCGCATACACTGGAATTTCACGGCCAGGCGTTCCGCATCGACACGCACCCGCCCCAGCGCATCTCGATCGACGGGGAAGTGCTGGCGCGCACGCCGGTGATGGTGAAGATCGCGCCCGGCGCAATCGAGGTGGCGGTGGCGGCCAGCGCCTGACCCCGCGCGGGGCCGCGCTGCCGCGCCGCAACGAAAAAGGGCGCCCGTTTCGGGGCGCCCTTATCCTGTCATGCCATAGGAGGCCGATTACTTCTTCAGCGTCAGACCGCCGAAACGCTTGTTGAAGCGCGCCACCTGGCCGCCGGTGTCGAGCTGGCGGTTGCCGCCCGTCCAGGCCGGGTGCGACTTGGGATCGATGTCGAGCGCCAGCGTGTCGCCTTCCTTGCCCCAGGTCGAGCGGGTCTGGAAGGTGGTGCCGTCGGTCATCTGGACGGTGATCATGTGGTAATCGGGGTGGGTATCGGCCTTCATGGCGAACTGCTCCTTTGATGGCCGGTTTCCGACCGGCCGGATGCGAAAATAAGCGAAGGCGCGCCGTTAGCGGTTTGCGCGCGGATTGGCAAGGGAGAAGCCGGATTTCTTCCAACGCCCTGCCCCCGACGAGCATCCATCCGCGACCCGCCGGTTCGCGCGGATCGAGGGAATGGATCGCCGGAGAACAGGCGTGCCGCTCTCCGCGTCCGCGTCAATCCTGCGGCGGGTCGGTGATCATCGCGACGAAATTGGCTTCCGACGCCAGCTTGCCCTCGATCATCGCCTTGCCGCTGAACTTGCAGATCGCGCCGCGATTCTGGGTCACTTCGACATGCAGGTCGAGCAGGCAGCCCGGCTCCACCGGCGACCGGAACTTCGCTCCGTCGATGCTCATGAAATAGACGAGCTTGCCCGAATCGGCCAGGTTCATCGATTCCACCGCCAGCACGCCGGCCGCCTGGGCCAGCGCCTCGACGATCAGCACGCCGGGCATGATCGGCCGGGTGGGAAAATGGCCCTGGAAAAAGGGCTCGTTCACCGACACCGCCTTGATCGCGTGGATCGACTGGCTGGGCACCAGCGACACCACGCGATCGATCAGCAGCATCGGATAACGGTGCGGCAGCGCGGCCATGACCCGACGGATATCCATCGGGCCACGCGCGGTCGTTTCAACCTCTCCGTTCATTCCTGTGTCAGCGCGACTTGGGCGCCTGCGCCGGGGTCGCCGGAGCGGCAGCGGCGGGCGCGGCACCCTGGCGGCCGCCGGGCTGCCAGCCGGCCGGCGGGGTGATGCCGACGCTGGGCACCAGCGCGTTGAGTTCGGTGATCACCGCCGGGGTGATGTCCGCGCCCGACGCGAAGCTTTCGGTCGCGGCCTTCTTGAGCACGACTTCGGCCTTGGTCTTGGCGGTCGCGGCCTTCAGCGCGTCGTCCAGCTTGTCGACGATCTGCTGTTCGACATAGGCGCGGGCCAGCGCCACCGGCTGGGTCAGGCGCTGCAGTTCGGCCTGGCCGCTCTGCTGGGCCTGCTGCAGCTGCTGGAACTGGGTTTCCAGCGCCGGCGTCGACTTGTTGCCGGCGGCCTTGTAGGCGGCCTGCAGCGCGTCATTCTTGCTCTTGAGATCGGTTTCGATCGCGGTGCGGCGGCTGTTGATCTGGTCCAGCTGCGGCTTGTAGGTGGTCTGCATCTGCGTCATCGCGGTGGTGAAGGCGCTGCTCTTGGCGACGGCTTCCTCCAGGTCGACGACAGCGATGCCCGACTTGGTCTGGGCGGCGGCCGGGACAGCGGTCAGCGCGATGGCGGTCATAGGCGCCAGAACCAGCGCCGCGGCTTTAACGATAGTCTTCATCAGAATTGAGTCCCCACATTAAAGGTGATGAGCTTGTTGTCGTCCCCTGGTTCCTTGAGCAGGGCCTTGGCGATGTCGATGCGGAACGGGCCGAAAGGCGAGTTCCAGTTGACGCCGAAGCCCACGGAAACACGCGGCGAAAGCGTGTCGCCGAGATATTCCTCCTCGAAATTGCCGCCCGAGAAGCTGTAGTTGACCGGGCAGGTCGGCGCCCGGGGCGTGCCGCCCGCCTCCACCGTCGAGCCGGAGCCGGACGTGGGGGAGCAATAGCCGTTGAACTGGATGGTGTCGGGATCACGCAAGCCGGCGACCGCACCGGCGTCGACGAAGATCGACGGGCGCAGGCCCATTTCGCGCGCGGCCGAGCCCAGCGGGATCTGCACTTCGGCACGGGCGAGATAATAGACCTTGCCGCCCAGCGCGTCGTCCGAGACGTTGTTGTTGCTGTTGCTGCGAGTGTAGCCGGTGGTGTTGCCGTCGTCGTCGGTCTGCGCGGTCAGATAGTAACGCTTCACGCGCGGGCCGATGCCGCGGATGTCGAAGCCGCGAATCTGCGGTTCGCCCAGGAAGAAGCGATCGACCAGGCGGACCTTGTCGACCAGATTGCCGGCCGCGTCGCGCCGTTCGCCTTCCAGGCTGTGGATATAGCCGCCCTCGCCCGACAGCGAGAAGATGAAGCCACCCCCCAGCGGCCAATATTTGGACGCGGACAGGCGGGTCTTCACATATTTGACGTCGCCGCCCAGGCCCGCGAAATCCTGGCTCAGCGTGATATTATGGCCACGCGTCGCGCGAATGCGGTTGTCGCGCGTATCGTAGATCAGCGAATAGCCGACCGACGAGGTGGTGCGCTTGCCGATCGCGTCGCACAGATAGCGGCCGGCCAGCAGCGGGTCGCACTCGGTGTCGCCATCGCCGTCCGTGTCCGAATAATAGGTATCCTCGTCCAGCGTCACGTCATCGAAATTGAGGCTGTAGCGCAGCGCCAGCGACATATATTCGGTGATCGGCACGCCGGCGCGGATCTGGAAGCCGGTGGTCGTCTGTTCGTAGGTCGTGTCGCGATCATTGTTGGTCAGATAGCGGAAGCTGTTGAGGTCGCGGCGATAGATGTCGCCGCCCAGCGCGATATTCTTGTCCATGAAATAGGGCTCGGTAAAGCCTACCTCGACCGACTTGGAATAGGCCGAATAATTGACCGACGTGCGCAGTTCCTGGCCCTTGCCGCGGAAGTTGCGCTGCGTGATCGACGCCGCGACGATGAACCGCTCCAGCGAGGAGAAGCCGGCCGACAGCGACAATTCGCCGGTCGATTTTTCCTGCACATTGGTTTCCAGGACGATGCGGTCGGGCGCCGAGCCCGGCTTCTGCTCGATGTCGAGCTTTTCCTGGAAATAGCCGAGCGAGTTGATGCGGTCCTTCGAACGCTTGACGAGGAAGCTGTTGAACGCGTCCCCTTCGGCCAGACGGAATTCGCGGCGGATGACCTTGTCCTGCGTCAGCGTGTTGCCGTTGATGTCGACGCGTTCGACATAGACGCGCGGCGCATTGGCGATGCGGAAGTTAATCCCCATCGTCAGGTCTTCCTTGTTGCGGTTGAAGTCCGGCTGGACGTCGGCGAAGGCATAGCCGAACAGGCCCGCCGTTTCGCTGAGCGTGTCGACCGTGTCCTCGACCAGCTTGGCATTGTACCAATCGCCCGTCTTCATCGGCAGGCGCTTGGTCAGATTTTCGCCCGACAGGTCGCGAATGTCCGATTCGACCTTCACATCGCCGAACTTGTACCGGTCGCCTTCCTCGACGACATAAGTGATGATGAAGTCCTGCTTGTCGGGCGTCAGCTCCGCCACCGCCGAAATGACGCGGAAGTCGGCATAGCCTTCGGTCAGGTAGAATTGGCGCAGCTTCTGCTGGTCATAGGCCAGGCGATCGGGATCATAGCTGGTGCCCGAGGAGAAGATGCGGAACCAGCGCGACTGCTTGGTCACCATCTCGCTGCGCAGTTCGCCGTCGCTGAACTTGTCGTTGCCGATGATGTTGATCTGGCGAACCTTGGACTTGGGCCCTTCCGAGATTTCGAAGACGATGTCGACGCGGTTCTGGTCCAGCTGGACCATCTTGGGCTCGATCGTCGCGGCGAAGCGGCCCTGGCGGCGATACAGCTCGACGATGCGCGCCACGTCGGCGCGAACCTTGGAGCGGGTGTAGATCTGGCGCGGGGCGAGCTTGATTTCGGGACGGATCTTGTCGTCCTTCAGCCGCTTATTGCCTTCCAGCACGATGCGGTTGATGACCGGGTTTTCCTTCACCTCGACCGTCAGCGCGCCATTGTCGTTGCGGATCTGGACGTCGGCGAACAATTCGGTTTCGTACAGGTCGCGCAGCGCCTGGTCGAGGCTTTCCTGGCTGAAGGGCTGGCCCATGCGCAGCTTGGTGTAGGACAGGACCGTGTCCGGCTCCAGACGCTGGGTGCCCGTCACGGTGATGGCGCGGATCGTGCCCTGCGGCGCCATGGTCGGCGCGGCGGCCGGGGCCGCGGCGGGCGCCGTCGCATCCTGCGCCATCGCCGGAACGCCCACGAGGCCCGCGATCATCGTCGTCGCCAACAGGGCGGCCACGACCGGGCGCTGCCTCATGCTGCTGTTCATCGCTTTCACCCGCTCACCTCAAACGCAAAAAAGAATGTTTCCGTCGCAACAGACGACGCCAAGCCGCGCTTCCCTGCCCGAAGCGCGTCAGCCGATCAAGCCGGACAGGCTTTTCCAAAGCCCGAAAGACGACAAATCGTTGAAAGTCACCAGCAGCATCATCGCCATCAGCACCGCCAGGCCCGACCGATAGGCCCATTCCTGCGCCTGCGCGCTGACCGGACGCCGCTGCACCGCCTCGATCCCGTAAAAGAGCAGATGCCCGCCATCGAGCATGGGGATTGGCAAGAGGTTGATGAACCCCAAGTTAATCGAGATGAGCGCGGCGAAGAAGATGAAGCTTTCCAGCCCCAACGTCGCGGCCTGCCCCGACACCTGCGCGATCTTGAGCGGGCCGCCCAGTTCCTTGACCGATCGTCCGCCCGTGACGATCTGGCCCAGCGTTTCGACCATGGTGCGCACGATCTGTCCGGTGCGCTCAATCGCCACCACCGGCGCGCGCAGCAGGCCGACGCGCTCGACCACCGGATCGCTGGCACCGATGCCCAGGCGGCCGACGCGATATTGCTGGCCAAAGCCGTCATCCTCCATCACCGCGCCGATGCGCGTCTGGATCTCCAGCCGCTTGCCGCCCCGGTCGATCACGACGTCGACGGGCTCGCCCGGCCGGATACGGGTGTACATGACCATGTCGGTATAGGTGTCCATCGCCCGCCCGTTGAAGGACAGGATGCGGTCGCCAACCTGGATGCCCGCGGCATCGGCGGCGCTGCCCTGCTCGACAACACCCGCGACGGCGGGGGTGCGGCTTTCGCCATGGACGAAGGCGAAGGTGGCGATGATGAGGATCGCGAACAGGAAGTTGATCGCCGGGCCGGCGGCGACGATGGCGGCGCGTTGCCACAGCGGCTTGGCCGGGAAGCTTTCCGCCCGTTCCTTCGCAGGCATTTGCAGCCAGGCCGGATCGGTCATGCTGGCCGCGTTCATGTCGCCCTTGAAGCGGACATAGCCGCCCAGCGGCAGCGCCGCCACGCGCCAGCGCGTGCCACGCTTGTCCACCCAGGCGAACAGTTCGGGACCAAAGCCGATCGAGAAGGCCTCTGCCTTCACCCCGCACCAGCGGCCGACGAGATAATGGCCAAGCTCATGGACGAAGACGAGCGGTCCGATGACCGCCACGAAGGCCAGCACGGTCAGCAGGAAGCCGGGATTCTGGATCAAGCGGTCAATCTTTCCATTAGCTGGCCTGCCGCATCACCTGACAGGCGACGTCGCGGGCCCGCGCATCGGCCGCCAGCACGTCCCCGATCGTGCTGGGCCGTCCTGCGCTATACCGGCCCAACACATCCTCCACAATCATGGCAATATCAAGGAAGCCGATGCGACCGCCCAGGAAAGCCGCCACCGCCACTTCGTTGGCGGCATTGAGGATGGCGGGCGTGGCGCCCCCTTCCGCAGCGGCCGCGCGGGCGAGCCGCAGTGCGGGAAAGCGTTCCGCATCAGGCGCTTCGAAGTCGAGCCTGCCAATGGTTGCGAGGTCCAGCTTCTGGCAGGGCGTCGCGATGCGATCGGGCCAGGCAAGCGCATGGGCGATCGGGATACGCATGTCGGGCGCGCCAAGCTGTGCCAGCGTCGAACAGTCGCGATATTCGACCATCGAATGAATGACCGACTGCGGATGGACCAGTATCTCGATCCGGTCGAGCCCGACGGGGAAGAGATGATCGGCCTCGATCAGTTCCAGCCCCTTGTTCATCATCGTCGCGCTGTCGACGCTGATCTTCGCTCCCATCGACCAATTGGGGTGGGCTACCGCCTGCGCCGGGGTGATGCCGACCATCTCGGCGCGGCTGCGGGTGCGGAACGGGCCACCGCTGGCGGTCAGGATGATCCTTGCGACATCGTCGATAGCGCCGCCGGCAA
The DNA here is from genome assembly GCF_020782235.1 of Sphingobium naphthae. Classification (GTDB taxonomy): domain Bacteria; phylum Pseudomonadota; class Alphaproteobacteria; order Sphingomonadales; family Sphingomonadaceae; genus Sphingobium; species Sphingobium naphthae. Next base: position 372,382 of record NZ_JAJGNO010000003.1, on the reverse strand, counting down.
GGCATTGGAAAATGGCGTTGTGTTCGCTGTCGACCGGCAGCAGGGTGGCGCCCGACTCCTGCGCCGCAGCCATCATCAGGCCGCCCGCCGACACCAGCGATTCCTTGTTGGCGAGCGCCACCGTGCCGCCAGCCTTGAGCGCCGCCATGGTGGGCGGAAGGCCCGCGCAGCCGACGATCGCGGCCATGGTCCAGTCCGCGCCCTGCCCCGCCGCGTCGACCAGCGCCGCCTCGCCCGCCGCCGCCTCGACGCCCGAGCCTGCGAGCGCATCCCGAAGCGCGGCATAGAGGCTGTCCTGCGCGATGACCGCGATCTGCGCGCCGACCGCCTTCGCCTGAGCGGCGAGGCCATCGACATCGCTGTTGGCGGTCAGTGCGACGACGCGATAGGCGTCGGGATCGCGCCGCACCAGATCCAGGGTCGACAGGCCGACCGATCCCGTGGCGCCGAATATGGAGACGCTCTTCATGCCGCCTGCGCCAGCACCAGATAGAGCAGCGCGGCGAGCGGCGCAGCCGCAACCACGCCATCCAGCCTATCCATCACCCCGCCATGGCCGGGCAGCAAGGTGCCGCTGTCCTTGACGCCCACGCGCCGCTTCATCGCGCTTTCCAGAAGATCGCCCAGCTGCGCCGCCACGGCGAGCAGGCCGCTCGCCGCCGCCAGCTGGATCGGCAGGCCGGCGAAGCGATGCAGCAGGAAGCCCAGCACCAGCGCCGCCAGCACGCCGCCGGCCAGCCCCGCCCAGGTCTTGGACGGGCTCACGCGCGGCGCCAGCTTGGGCCCGCCGATCGCGCGTCCGGCGAAATAGGCGCCGATGTCGGTCGCCCAGACCAGCCCCAGCGCCCAGAAGGCGAGCAGCAGCCCATAGGCATAGGGCTGCTCCCCGCGCAGGAACAGCAAGGCGGTGACCGGCAGGCAGACATAGGGGATGCCCAGCGCCAGGGCCGGCTTGCGGCTGGTGAAGGCGACGAAGAAGAAGGCCGCCGCGCCCGCGACCAGCACCGGCCAATCGATGCCCGCGGCCAGCGGGCACAGCAAGGCGAGCGGGATGGAGACGGCGAACATCGCCGCCTTGCGCTGTTCGGGCGTCGCGCCGGTCAGGTCGCCCCATTCGCCCTGCATCAGCACGCCCGCCACAACCAGCAGCAGCCAGAAAAGCAGCCCGCCGGCCAGCAGCGCCCCCAGCGCCAGCGCGATGAGCGCGACGCCGACGATGCTGCGGGTACGAAGTTCACTGGCCATGGATCACAAGCCGCCGAAGCGGCGGTCCCTCATGCGGAAAGCGTCGAGCGCCGCCGCCAGCGCCCGGCCGTCGAAATCGGGCCACAGCATGTCGGTGAAATAGAGTTCGGCATAGGCCGCCTGCCACAGCATGAAATTGCTCAGGCGCAATTCGCCCGACGTGCGGATCAGCAGGTCGAGCGGCGGCAGCTCGCACGTGTCCAGTTCGCTGTCGATATTCTCGATCGCGATGTCCTGCGCGGCCAGCTCGCCGCGCGCGACCTTCTGCGCGATGCGCTGGGCCGCGCGGACCATTTCGTCCTGCGCGCCATAGTTGAGCGCAATGGCGATGACCGGGCCGCCATTGCCCGCAGTGCGCGCCATTGCGCCGTCGATCAGGTCTACCAGCGATGGTTCAAGCGCGCGATAATTGCCGATCACCTTCAGCCGCACGCCATTGGCGTGGAATTCGTCGATGTCGCTCTGGATGAAGTGGCGCAGCAGGCCCATCAGGTCCGCGACTTCGCTCGCCGGCCGCTTCCAGTTTTCCGAGGAAAAGGCGTAAAGCGTCAGGCATTCCAGCCCCATGTCCTGCGCCGCGCGCGCGACGCGCCGCACCGCCTCCACCCCGGCGCGATGGCCGGCGATGCGGGGCAGCAGCCGCTTCTTGGCCCAGCGGCCATTGCCGTCCATGATGATGGCGACATGACGCGCCCCGTGCAGGGGCGCGACGCTGGGCAGATCGGGCTGGGCTTGAGTGGCCATCAGAAAGACAATGCGTGCGTTGGCCGCGAAAGGAAAGCCCCGGCTTACTGGCCGAGAATTTCCTTCTCCTTCGCGCTCGACGCCGCATCGATGTCCGCGATGGTGCTGTCAGTCAGCTTCTGCACCTCGGTTTCCAGGCGCTTGCGCTCGTCCTCGCTGATTTCGCCCTTCTTCTCGTCGGTCTTCAGGCTGTCCATGCCGTCGCGGCGCACATTGCGCACGGCGACACGCGCGCCTTCGGCATATTTGCTGGCGAGCTTGGCCAGTTCCTTGCGGCGCTCCTCGGTGAGGTCGGGGATCGGCAGGCGCAGCGTCTGGCCGTCGACGATCGGGTTGAGGCCCAGGCCGGCCGAACGGATCGCCTTGTCGCAGGGCCCGACATTGCTCTTGTCCCACACCTGGACCGACAGCATCCGCGGTTCGGGCGCGGAAACGGTCGCGACCTGGTTGAGCGGCATGTGCGCGCCATAGACTTCGACGGTCACCGGATCGAGCAGCTGCACATTGGCGCGGCCAGTGCGCAGGCCGGTGAGGTCGCCCTTCAGCGATTCGAGCGCGCCGGCCATGCGGCGCTCCAGATCGGCTTTGTTATATTGCGGCATGGTCTTTCAACGCTCCTGATTTTGCACTATCGTCGCCACGCCTTCGCCCGCGAGCACCTTGGCCAGATTGCCCGTCTCGCGGATGTTGAAGACGACGATGGGGATATTATTCTCACGGCACAGGGCAATGGCGCTGGCGTCCATCACCTTGAGATTGTCGTTCAGCACCTGATCGAAGCCGATTTCGTCATAGCGCGCGGCATCGGGCACTTTCTTGGGATCGGCATTGTAGATGCCATCGACGCTGGTGCCCTTGAACAGCGCGTCGCAGCTCATTTCCGCCGCGCGGAGCGCCGCCGTCGTGTCGGTGGTGAAGAAGGGGCTGCCGGTGCCCGCCGCGAAGATGACGATCCGGCCCTTTTCCATGTGCCGCACCGCCTTGCGCCGGATATAGGGTTCGCACACCGACGCCATCGGGATCGCCGACTGAACGCGGGTGTCATAGCCCAGCTTTTCCAGCGCATTCTGCACCGCCAGCGCGTTCATGACGGTGGCGAGCATGCCCATATAGTCCGCGCTCGCCCGGTCGAACCCCGCCGCCGCGCCAGCGAGGCCGCGGAAGATGTTGCCGCCGCCGACCACGACGCACAGTTCAAAGCCCGCATCCTTGGCCGCCGCGATTTCGCCCGCGACGCGCGCCACCGTTTCGGGCTCGATGCCGAACTGCCCCTGGCCCATCAGCACTTCGCCCGACAATTTCAACAATATGCGCTTGAAAGCAGGCCGGGTCATGGGCGGTCGATCATCCTTGGCGATTGGGCGGGAAGCGGCGCGGACCTTAGTCGGGCGCGGCGGCAAAGCCAAGCGGCGTTTGCGGGCGGAAAAGCGCTTCGCGCACAAAAGAAGATCCGCCTCGTTCCTGCCGCCTGCTTGTTGCCATAGCGTACCGATTGATCGCCAAGGCCGATGATTGTGAGCAGATCAATCAATTTTCCCTCTTTTCCGCACGCCCCTATCCGCAGGGGCCAAGGCAGTCCCGCCTGCACCAAACAGGGAGAATGATATGCGAAGGACATCCACCTCTATTCTGGCGCTGCTCGTCGCCGCGGCCATGACCCCGGCATTCGCGCAGGAGCATGCGCCCAAGAAGACCCAGGCGACCGAAGCCGAGACCGTCAGCGAAAATCCGCAGCCCCCGGTCAAGGAAAAGCCCGGCGGCATGACCAACAAGGACTGGTGGCCGAGCCGGCTGGACCTCACCGCGCTGCGCCAGCATGAATCCATGTCGAACCCCTATGGCGCCGACTATGACTATGTGAAGGAATTCAACAGCCTGGATCTGGAAGCGGTCAAAGCCGACATCCGCAAGGCGCTGACCACCTCACAGCCCTGGTGGCCGGCCGACTATGGACATTATGGCCCCTTCTTCATCCGCATGGCCTGGCATAGCGCGGGCACCTACCGCGTGGGCGATGGTCGCGGCGGTTCGGACGGCGGCGAACAGCGCTTCGACCCGCTCAACAGCTGGCCGGACAATGTCAGCCTGGACAAGGCGCGCCGCCTGGTCTGGCCGATCAAGCAGAAATATGGCCGTAAGCTGAGCTGGGGCGACCTGATGGTCCTGTCGGGCAATGTCGCGCTGGAGGATATGGGCTTCAAGACCGTGGGCTTTGCCGGCGGCCGTATCGACGCCTGGCAGCCCGATGTCGTCTTCTGGGGTCCGGAAACCAAGATGATGGGCACCGATCGGTCCAACCCGGACGGTACGCTCAAGCGCTCGCTCGCGGCGACGACCATGGGCCTCATCTATGTGAACCCGGAAGGTCCGGGCGGCAATCATGACCCGATCGGCGCGGCCGCCGACATTCGCCGGGCCTTTGGCAACATGGCGATGGATGACGAGGAAACGCTGGCGCTGATCGCGGGCGGCCATACGTTCGGCAAGGCGCATGGCGCCAAGAAGCCCGACGCGTGCCTGGGCGCGGAACCCACTGCTGCGACGCTGGAGGAACAGGGGCTTGGCTGGCACAACAAGTGCGGCAAGGGCATGGCCGAAGATACGCTGACGTCCGGCCTGGAAGGCGCATGGTCTGCATCGCCGACCCAGTTCACGACGCAGTATATCGACAATCTGCTGAACTTCGACTGGGTCAAGACCAAGAGCCCGGCCGGCGCGACCCAGTGGATCCCGACCGATCCCAACGCGGCGCAGCTGGTGCCCGACGCGCATCTGAAGGACAAGCGGCACGCGCCGATCATGTTCACGACCGACATCGCGTTGAAGGAAGACCCGGGTTTCCGCAAGGTTCTGGAAAGCTGGCAGAAGAATCCCGAGCTGTTCAGCAAGGCCTTCGCGCGCGCCTGGTTCAAGCTGACCCATCGCGACCTGGGCCCGCAGGCCCGCTATCTGGGCAAGGACATTCCGTCCGAAACCTATAGCTGGCAGGACCCGCTGCCCGAACCCAGCTTCGCCGCCATTGGTGAAGCCGATCAGGCCAAGCTGAAGGCTGCGGTCCTCTCTTCGGGCCTCACCACGCCCGAACTGGTCCGCGCGGCGTGGGCTTCGGCATCGACCTTCCGCAGCACCGACATGCGCGGCGGGGCCAATGGCGCGCGCCTGCGGCTCGACCCGCAGCGTGGCTGGGCGGTCAATGATCCGGCCGAACTCGCCAAGGTGCTGACCAAGCTGACCGCGATCCAGGCCGACTTCGCCAAGTCGGGCAAGCAGGTGTCGATGGCGGACCTGATCGTCCTGGCCGGCAACGCCGCCATCGAACAGGCGGCGCAGCGCGGCGGCCATCGCATCAGCCTGCCCTTCACGCCGGGCCGGGTCGATGCGGCGCAGGCCCAGACCGATGTCGCCTCCTTCGCCTATCTCGAGCCCAAGGCGGACGGCTTCCGCAACTATTATACGGCGAAGGCGGAAGTTGGCCCGGCGGAGGCGCTGGTGGACAAGGCCGATGCGCTGGAGCTCACCGTGCCCGAAATGACCGTTCTGGTCGGTGGCATGCGGGCGCTGGGCGCGACCAGCGGCGCGACCAAGGCGGGCGTGCTCACCACGCGTCCCGGCACGCTCAGCAACGACTTCTTCGTCAACCTGCTGACGATGGACACGGTGTGGAGCAAGGCGGCGACGCCGGGCCTCTATGACGGCAAGGATCGGAAGACCGGCGCCGCCAAGTGGACGGCCACGCCGGTCGACCTGGTCTTCGGTTCCAATTCCGAGCTGCGCGCCGTGGCGGAAGTCTATGCGTCGGACGATGCCAAGCAGAAGTTTGTCGACGACTTCGCCGCCGCCTGGACCAAGGTGATGAACGCGGATCGCTTCTGATCCGCCTGTGGGGCGGCCTGGCCTTTTTGAGGTCGGGCCGCCCTCCCCTTTCTGGACGACGAGATTCATGGCCCTTCGCTTGACCTTTACCGCCGCGCTGGCGGCGCTGAGCTGCCCGACGCTTGCGGTCGCGCAGCCGCCTGCGGACTTCGGCGTTTGCGCCGCCTGCCACGCCACCGCGCCCGGCAAGACGAGCTTCGGCCCCAATCTGCGCGGGGTCGTCGGCCGCAAGGCGGCAAGCCTGCCGGGCTATGCCTATAGCGCGGCGCTCAAGAAATCCGGCATCACCTGGAACGCCAAGACCCTCGACACCTGGCTCACCAACCCGCAGGCCATGGTCAAGGGCACCAAGATGCCGTTCGCCGGATTTTCCGATCCCGCCAAGCGCAAGCGAGTGATCGATTATCTCGCAACGCTGAAATAGACACGGCCGCGGCGCTCGATGTAGCGAAATATTGCCGGAGATGTTTCGACATTGCACCCTGGCTGCAAGCCCTGTCTAACCAGCGGCAAATCAGCGGCACGGGGTAAGCGATCATGCCATCGGTGGACTTTCACGGCTATGATGCCTCTGCCGGCTACACCTATGGCTTCTGCCCGGAAATAGCGCCCGACTGGCTCGACCTGGCAGCAACTATGGCGGGGTCCGCGCCTGCCAGGGCCAGCGACGACGCGCCCTTCCGCTATCTGGAGCTGGGATGCGGCCAGGGCATGGGCCTGTGCCTGCTGGCCGCCGCCAATCCGCAAGGGCAGTTCGTCGGCGTCGATTTCCTGCCCGAACATGTCGACCATGGCCGCGCCGTGGCGCAGGCCGCTGGTCTCACCAACATCCAATTCAGCGACGGCGACTTTGTCGCGCTGGCGCAGCAATGGCCCGCCGCGTTCGGACAATTCGATTATGTGACGCTGCACGGCGTCTATAGCTGGATCACGCCGCCGGTGCGCGCGGCGCTCGTCCGCTGCCTCGGCCACGCCACCGCGCCCGGCGGCCTTGTCTATATCGGCTATAATGCGCAGCCCGGCTGGCTCGGATCGGTCCCGTTTCGCCATATCAGCCGCCTGTTGAAGGAGGAAAGCGATCAGCCGAGCGAAGCCGTCATGCAGGCGTCGATCGCCCTGTTCGACCAGCTGGCGGCGGGCGGCGCCAACAGCTTCCGCATCCTGCCCGGCCTTAAAAGCCGGCTTGCCGCGGTCAAGCGGCAGGCGAACAATTACCTGATCCACGAATATCTGCATGAGGGATGGCATCCGCTCTGGCATTCGGAGGTCGCGAAGGAAGTGGCCGACGGGGGTCTGGCGTTTGTCGGCACCGCGTCGCTGGCCGAAACGCTGCTGCCCGGTGCGCTGCCGCCGCCCTTGCGCGCTACGATCGCGGAGCAGGCCAGCAGCGTCCTGCGCATGGATGTGCAGGACCTGGTCATCAACCAGTCGTTCCGCCGCGACGTCTTTCGTCCCGCCACTTCATCGGCCAGCGTGGCAAGCGATGCTGTGCTCGATGCGATGATGCTGCACCTGCTGAAGCCGGTGGACGGCGACAGCCTGACCATCGCCACCAGCTTCAGCGAAATCACCTTGCAGATGCCCGCCTATGCGGAGATCGTCGCCGCCTTGGGCTCCGGCGCGCGATCGATGGGAGACTTGCTGGCGCTGCCGGCGATGCGCCAGCAGGGACGGCCGAACGCGCTGCAGATCATCGCCCTGCTGCTGCACGCGCGGATCGCAGGCATCGGGCGAAGCGCACCCGCCCCGATCCAGGCGGTGCAGGGTCTCAATCAATTTATCGCCAACGGCTCGACCCGAGGACGCCGCTATGATCATCTCGCGGCCGCTGCGCTGGGATCGGCGGTGGCCGTAACGCCGGACGATCTGCGGCTGCTCGACGCCTGGCTGGCCGCCGAGGGGCGAACGGACGCCATATCCCTGACTACGGCATGCGGGGCAGATGGCGCGCCGGCAGCGGGAGACACCGCCATCACGCCGGAAAGCGCCGCTGTCTTCCTCGACCAGACGCTGGAGCGCTGGCGCAAGCTGGGCGTCGTCGCCTAGCGCGCGGCGCCACAAAAAAAGGGGCGCTGCTGCGAGCGCCCCTTCTCATTTTTTCGATCGGATTGGACGATCAGACGCCGGCAGCGGCAGCCACTTCGGCGGCGAAGTCGCTGACTTCCTTCTCGATGCCTTCGCCCAGCTGGAAGCGGACATAGTTCTTGAGCGTGATCGACGCGCCCGCGTCCTTCGCCGCCTTGGCAACGACGTCGGCGACCGGGGTCTTGTTGTCCATCACGAACAGCTGGCTGAGCAGCGCCTGCTCCTTGGCGAACTTGGCGACCGCGCCGTCGACCATCTTGGCGACGATTTCGGCGGGCTTGCCCGATTCGGCAGCCTTTTCCGCGGCGATGGCGCGTTCACGCTCCAGCAGCGCGGGATCGATGTCGTCGGCCGACAACGCCAGCGGGAAGGCAGCGGCGATGTGCATGGCCAGCTGCTTGCCCAGGGGCTCCAGCACGTCGGCGGGCGCATCGCCCTCGAGCGCGACCAGCACGCCGATCTTGCCCAGGCCCGGTGCAGCGGCGTTGTGGACATAGGGGACGACCACGCCCTGGCTGACTTCGACATGGCCGACGCGGCGGACATTCTGGTTCTCGCCGATGGTGGCGATGTTCGACACCAGCTTTTCAGCGACGGTGCCGCCGCCCGGATAGGCAGCGTTCGACAGCGCTTCGGCGTCCGCAGCACCGGTTTCCAGCGCGACGGCCGACACGGTGCGGACGAAATCCTGGAACTGGTCGTTCTTGGCGACGAAGTCGGTTTCGCTGTTCACTTCGACGGCCACGCCCTTGGTGCCGGCGACGGCGACGCCGACAAGACCTTCCGCGGCGGTGCGGCTCGACTTCTTCTGCGCGGCGGCCAGGCCCTTGGCGCGCAGCCAGTCGGTCGCGGCTTCCAGGTCGCCATTGGCTTCGGTGAGCGCCTTCTTGCAATCCATCATGCCCGCGCCCGAACGGTCGCGCAGTTCCTTGACGGCGGCAGCGGTAATCTCGGCCATGTTTCGGCTCCTAAGTTTCGATGTTTCAAACAGGCGGTAATTTAGATGCACAGGTAATTTAGATGCACACTAGGGCGCGTTCCGGTGGAGCGCGCCCTAGCCTGTCATGTTTGCAGTTGCGCGACGCTCTTAGGCTTCGGCGACAACCTGCTCGACTTCGGGCTCGTCCAGAGCGCCCAGATCCACGCCCGAGGCCTGCTGCGCACCACGGTTGCCCTTGGTGGCGGCGGCGGCGACAGCTTCGCAATAAAGGCGAATCGCGCGGCTGGCGTCGTCATTGGCCGGAACCGGGAAAGCGATGCCGTCAGGCGAGACGTTCGAATCGAGGATCGCGACGACCGGGATGCCCAGCGTGTTGGCTTCCTTGATCGCCAGCTCTTCCTTGTTGGCGTCGATCACGAACATGACATCGGGGATGCCGTTCATGTCGCGGATGCCGCCCAGCGACAGTTCCAGCTTCTCGCGCTCGCGAGTCATCTGGAGCACTTCCTTCTTGGTGAAGCCGTGAGTGTCGCCCGACAGCTTTTCCTCGAGGGTCTTCAGGCGCTTGATCGAGCCCGAAATGGTCTTCCAGTTGGTGAGCATGCCGCCCAGCCAGCGATGGTTGACGAAGTGCTGGCCCGACTTGCGAGCGGCTTCGGCGATGGGGTCCTGCGCCTGGCGCTTGGTGCCGACGAACAGCACCTTGCCGCCGGCAGCGACGGTGGCCGACACGAAGTCGAGCGCGCGGCCGAAGAGCGGCACGGTCTGCGACAGGTCAAGAATGTGGATGCCGTTGCGCTCGCCGAAGATATACGGCTTCATGCGCGGGTTCCAGCGATGGGTCTGGTGGCCGAAATGGGCGCCAGCCTCGATCAATTGGTGCATGGTGACGACAGGGGTCGCCATAATCTTTTCTCCTTCCGGTTGCTACCTTTGGGAATCGGGAACCGTCGCGCGACCTGAAAGGCCGGTCCGGCACCGGATATGGTGATTCCCATGTGGAATGGGCGCGCCTTTAGCGCTGAAAAAAGCGCATGGCAAGGGTTGACGCCAGCCTGGAACAGGAACATAAGGGGAACAGACGGAACAAAAACGGTTAACGCCCGTTCAAACCGTCATAGTGAGCCATGCCGTGCAAATGGCAAGACAGAAAGTGACGATGATGTTCACGCTTGTTGCCGCAACCTTGTTTTCCGCTGCTTTCCTGCTGGCGGCCGGGACCATCGCCTGGATGTTCGCAGCCTATCATGACAAGATGGTGGCAGCCCTTCTGTTCCAGCCCATTCCCCAGACGCCGCAAGTCTATCATATCCGGGTAAGCCGCCCGCGCGTCACGCATCGGCTGAGCAAGGCGGATGCCGCCGCGCCCGCGTCCCCTTCGCTGTTCGCCGCCTGAGGATCAGACGGCGGAGGTCGCTTCCCGCTGCCGCTTCACGCGCGCATAGGACATGATGCCGAAGGGAATGAGCGCGATATAGCCCGCGCACAGGATCAGCAGGGTCAGCCAGGGGTCGGTCACCAGCAGCGCCGCCAGCAACCCCGCTACCGCGATCGCCTCCAAACGGATGCGCTTGCGCAGACGCAGCGCCGACCAGCTATAGGTGGCAACGCTGGAAATCATCAGGAATGCGGTGAAGGCCGTCCAAGGTGCGACCACATACCAGGCGCGGAAAATATCGGCGCCGGTCACGAGCCAGAGATAGAGTGGCACGAAGGCAAGCCCCGCCCCGGCGGGTGCGGGAACGCCGGTCAGAAAGCCGGCCGACTTGTGGGGCTGTTCGTCCGCATCGATATTGGCGTTGAAACGCGCAAGCCGCAGCGCGCAGGACAGCGCATGGGCCAGCGCGAAAATCCAGCCGAATTTCGGCATGGCGTGCAGCGACCAGAGGTACAGGATCAGCGCCGGCGCGACGCCGAAGGCGATCGAATCGGACAGCGAGTCCAGTTCCGCGCCAAAGCGGCTTTCCCCGCGCAGCAGGCGCGCGATGCGGCCGTCGAGTCCGTCCAGCACGCCGGCGAAGAGGATGGACAGCACCGCCCGCTCCCACTCCCCCGAAATGCCATAGCGCACGCCCGTCAGGCCAAAGCAGAGCGCCATGGCGGTCACGGCGTTGGGCGCGACCATGCGCAAGGTGATGCCACGGCGCAATCCGCGCGGAATGGCGCGACGCTGGCGGCTCATGGCCGCACCGCCGATCGAATGCAGGCGGAAGCGCGGCTTGCGTGTGAACCAAGGCCGAAGCAGATGCCCGCCGACGTCGCACCATGGCTGGCGCGGAGGGGAAGCGAAGCCGCCATCATTGCTGGATGCCCGGCACGACGCGCGCATCGCCGATCTGGCCAAGGATCGTCTCGCCCGCGACCGTGCGCTGGCCCAGGATCACGCGCGGTGCGGTGCCAGCGGGCAGGTAGACGTCGACGCGGCTGCCGAAGCGGATCAGGCCGATGCGCTGGCCCGCCGCGACCATGTCGCCGGGCTTGACGAACGGCACGATGCGCCGGGCGACCAACCCCGCAATCTGGGTGAAGCCGATGCGCAGCCCGTCATGCCGCTCGACCAAAATGTGCTGGCGCTCATTATCCTCGCTCGCCTTGTCCAGATCGGCGTTGAGGAACTTGCCCGAAATATAGACGACCGACTTGATCGTCCCGCCGATCGGCGTGCGATTGATGTGGACGTCGAACACGCTCATGAAAATCGACACGCGGATCAGCGGCTGGTCGCCCAGCCCGTCCAGCCCCGCCATTTCGCGTGGCGGCGGCACGCGCTGGATCAACGTCACCAAGCCATCGGCCGGCGCGATGATCGCGCCTTCATCCTGAGGCACCGCGCGGACGGGATCGCGGAAGAAGGCGAACACCCAGATCGTCACCATCAGCATCAGCCAGCCGACAATGTCCCACCCCACCAGGAACAGGACCGCAGTGATCGCGGCGGCGATGAGGCCGAACTTCATCCCCTCGGGATGGACGGAGGGCCAGCGCCATTTGACATTACCGCCCGCGGCGATCGTGATTTCATTATTTTCCATGGCCACCGTCTTAGGCAGAGACTGTTGCCCTGACAACGACCGATGCCGCGTTACGGCTCCGTCCCCAGGCCGCGGGCGGGCGGCTTCAACAGTTGAACATTGCCGCCGCTTTGCCTAGGGCGTCGGCATATTCCACCCAAGAGTAGAAGGCGAATAGGCGCTATGGCGAAGATCAAGGTGAAAAACCCCGTCGTGGAGATCGACGGCGACGAAATGACCCGGATCATCTGGGAATGGATCCGCGAGCGCCTGATCCTCCCCTATCTCGACATCGACCTTAAATATTATGACCTGTCCGTTCAGAAGCGCGACGAGACGAACGACCAGATCACCATCGATTCCGCGAACGCGATCAAGGAATATGGCGTGGGCGTGAAGTGCGCCACCATCACCCCCGACGAAGCGCGCGTCGAGGAGTTCAACCTCAAGTCCATGTGGAAGTCGCCCAACGGCACGATCCGCAATATTCTGGGCGGCGTCGTCTTCCGCGAACCGATCGTCATTTCCAACGTGCCGCGCCTGATCCCCGGCTGGACCAAGCCGATCGTGGTCGGCCGTCACGCCTTTGGCGACCAGTATCGCGCCACCGACATCAAGGTGCCCGGCCCGGGCAAGCTGCGCCTCGTCTTCGAAGGCGAAAATGGCGAGACTATCGACCGCGAAGTGTTCGACTTCCCCGGATCGGGCGTCGCCATGGCGATGTACAATCTGGACGATTCGATCCGCGACTTCGCCCGCGCGTCGTTCAACTACGGCCTGAACCTCAAATGGCCGGTCTATCTGTCGACCAAGAACACCATCCTCAAGGCCTATGACGGCCGTTTCAAGGACCTGTTCCAGGAAGTGTTCGAGACCGAAGGCTTCGCGCAGAAGTTCAAGGACGCCGGCATCGTCTACGAGCATCGACTGATCGACGACATGGTCGCCTCCGCGCTGAAGTGGAGCGGCGAGTTCGTGTGGGCGTGCAAGAATTATGACGGCGACGTCCAGTCGGACCAGGTGGCGCAGGGCTTCGGCAGCCTCGGGCTCATGACCTCCGTCCTGCTCTCGCCCGACGGCAAGACCGTCGAGGCCGAAGCCGCGCACGGCACCGTCACGCGCCACTACCGCCAGCACCAGCAGGGCAAGGCGACGTCGACCAACCCCATTGCGTCGATTTTCGCCTGGACCGGCGGCCTCAAGTTCCGCGGCAAGTTCGACGAGACGCCCGATGTCGTGCGCTTTGCCGAAACGCTGGAGCAGGTCTGCATCAAGACCGTCGAAAGCGGCAAGATGACCAAGGATCTGGCGCTGCTGATCGGTCCGGAACAGTCGTGGATGACCACCGAGCAGTTCTTCGAGGCGATCCGCGTCAACTTGGAAACCGAAATGGGCAATTGGAACTGATCCCCACCCCCACGGTTTCAATACGATAACGGAACGAGGCGGCGCCGGGCATCCGACGCCGCCTTTTTCTTTGCGTATGACATATGGAGGCGGCAAGTGACGACGACGGGCAAGAAGCGTTTGGAGGTTCGCGCCGCGGTGCCATCGGATGTGCGGGGCATCCAGCGGCTGATCGCCCGCGCCTATCCCGGCATGCCCAATTATTCGCTGGCGACCATCCGCGGGCAGATCAACAATTTCCCCAATGGCTGCTTCGTCGCGCTCTATGACAGCAAGGTGGTGGGCTATTGCGCCACGATGCGCGTCAGCAAGGCGATGGCCTTCGCCAAGCATGACTGGGAGGAGATCACCGCCAACGGCTTTGGCACGCGGCACAGCGCGGCGGGCGAGTGGCTTTACGGCTATGAGATGGCCGTCGATCCAAAGCTGCGCGGGCTGCGCATCGGTCAGCGCCTATATGACGAGCGCAAGGAGTTGGCCGAAGAGTTGGACCTGCACGGCATTGTCATCGCCGGCCGGATGCCCGGCTATGCCCGCGCCAAGCGTCGCGCCGGCAGCCCGCGCGACTATCTGGAAAAAGTGGTCAGCGGCAAGCTGCGCGACCAGGTGATCAGCTTTCAGCTGAAGAACCAGTTCGAGCCGCTGGGCGTGCTGGAAAATTACCTGCCCGAAGACAAGCAGTCGGACGGCCATGCCGCGCATCTGGTCTGGCGCAACCCCTATGTCGATCCCGACGAGGCCCCTGAAATGCGCGTGCCGCGCGGCGTGGAAAGCGTGCGCCTCGCCACCTGCCAGTTGCAGGCGCGCGCGGTGCAGGATTTCGACGAGTTTGTCCGCAACATCGAATATTTCGTCGACGTGGCGGCTGACTACCGGTCGGACTTCATCATCTTTCCCGAGCTTTTCACCCTGCCGCTTCTCTCCTTCGAGACGAAGAAGCTGTCGCCGATGGAAGCGATCGACAAGCTCACCAACTACACGCCGCGCCTGACCCGCGAGCTGGGACGCATGGCGCTCGAATATAATATCAACATCATCGGCGGGTCGCATCCCACCCGCGCCGAGGATGGCGACATCCAGAATATCGCCTATGTCGCGCTGCGCGATGGATCGATCCACACACAGGAGAAGATCCATCCCACGCCCAACGAAGCCTTCTGGTGGAACATCAAGGGTGGCGACTCGCTCGACGTGATCCAGACCGACTGCGGGCCGATCGGCGTGCTGATCTGCTATGACAGCGAATTTCCCGAACTCGCCCGCCGGCTGGTCGACCAGGGCGCGCGCATCATCTTCGTGCCCTTCTGCACCGATTCGCGCCTGGGCTATATGCGCGTGCGCTATTGCGCGCAGGCGCGCGCGATCGAGAATCAATGCTATGTTGTCATGTCCGGCAATGTCGGCAACCTGCCCAATGTCGACAATATGGACATCCAATATGCGCAGAGCGCGATCCTGACGCCTTGCGACCTGCCCTTCGCGCGCGACGGCATCGCGGCGGAATCGACCGAGAATGTCGAGACGCTGACCATGGCGGACGTCAACCTCGCCGACCTCAGCTGGGCGCGCGCCGAAGGCACGGTGCGCAACCTACGCGACCGCCGTTTTGACCTCTATCATATCGACTGGGACAGCACGCCCGACCACAGCCATGCGCCGAGCGGCGGCCCCGTGCCGGCGGGCGGGCATAATTCGCCGGGGGGCGGTTGAGGCCGGCTGCCGGCGTTACTGTCGCGCTTCTGCGTCGCTTTGGCAGACAAGCGGGAGACCGGGGGCCAGCATGACGCGATGAGACATGGCAAGAAGCCGATTGGAGCTGCCGGCTTATCGCTCTTGATCGTAGGGGAGCAGGCCGGACGGAAGGGTAGCCTGCCATTGTGGGGGTGACACTCCTCCGTCACGCGCTTCGCGCGCGACACCTCCCCTGCCAGGGGAGGATGATGGGAGGCCAACACTTCGGCAACACCATTCGTCATGCCAGCGAAGGCTGGCATCTCAGTAGGTTTGGCGCGTCATTGCCCGGTATCCGAGCCTTGGGCGGGATAACAGCGAGATGCGAGACAACTACTCTCCCCGGCCCGCTCCGCCCTCAGGCCGATCAAGCCGCCACCGGCTCCAGCAGTTGATCCCGCGTCGCCAGCAATTGCTCCAGCGGCGGTTGATCGCCGCCGCGCGTCACGCTCGCCATGGCGCGGTCGAGGCGAGCGCGGGCCCGTTCGCTGATGTCGGGCAGCGCGTGGGCGATGCCGATCATGTCGTCCATGCGGCCGAAGCAGTTGAGCGCGAGGTCGCAGCCGGCGGCGACCACGCCCGCCGCCAGATCCGGGATGCTGCCCTTGAGCGCCTTCATGTCCAGATCATCGGACATCAACAGGCCATCGAATCCGATCCGCTCGCGGATGACCTCGCCGATCACAGTGGGCGACAGGCTGGCGGGGCGGTCGGCGTCCCATTGCGTATAGACGACATGCGCCGTCATCCCCATCGGTGCGCTGCGCAGCGTGCGGAAGGGGGCGAGGTCGCGCTCCAGCGCGTCGGCATTGGCGGTGACCACCGGCAGGTCCAGATGGCTGTCCACCAGCGCGCGGCCGTGGCCGGGCATATGCTTGACGATGCCGACGACGCCGCCCGCCGCAAGCCCTTCCAGCATCGCTCGTCCCAGGGCTGCCACTCGCATCGGCTCCGCGCCCAGCGTACGGTCGCCCATGATATCGCTCGCTCCGTCCTGCCGCACGTCGAGCAGCGGCAGCGCGTCGACCGTGATGCCGACCTCCGCCAGCGTCAGCGCGATCGCCTGCGCATTGGCACGGGCCGCCGCGATCGCGCTGGAGGGCGCGATATCATATAGCCGATCGAATAGCGCGGCGGGCGGAAAGCTGGGCCAGACCGGCGCCTGCATCCGCGCGACGCGTCCCCCTTCCTGATCGATCATGATGAGCAGGTCGTCGCGGCCATGGAGGGACCGCAGCGCATCGGTGAGCGCGCGCAACTGCCCGCGATCGACGATGTTGCGCTTGAAGAGGATGTAGCCGGCGGGCTCGACCTCGGCGAAGAAAGCGCGTTCGTCGGGACCGAGGGTTTCGCCGGCAAGGCCGAAAATGACAGGCTTCATATCTCAAACCCTAGCGGCGGCAGGGCACGCTGTCGAAGCGCAAATGATGGTCCGAGCATAATATGCGGTGCCGCCGGCAAGCGTCGCCGCTCAGTTCACCACCAGGCAGCTTTCGCCCGCGACCTTGAGCCGGCCGCAGATGGTTGCCGCCTGGGCGCCCGCACTGGCGCGCAACCGGTAGACGGTGCCGCCGCCGACCTGCGCCTCCTCGACCGTCATGGCGAGCGGCGCCAGATAGGCGAAGCGCTTGGACAGGCGGCCCCAGGCATCTTTCGCGCCGGACGCACTGCCATAGGCGCCGAGCTGGATGGTGCCTCCCGCCGCCTTGGCCTGGCTTGCGGGCGCCGCCTTTTCCGCCGTGCCGTCGGTGACCGGCGCCGACACGCTCTGCCCCGCCTTGGGCGCGACCGAAGGCTTGGCATTGCCGGGCGCGGGCGCCGTTCCGGTGATCGGCGCTTCGGGCACGCGGCTGGGATCGATGCGGCCGTCACGCGCCACGCCTTCGCTCGCGGCGAAGCTGGCATCGCCTTCGCCTTCGAACTTGCGGGCGTCGGCTTCATTGGCGGGAATCTTGTAATTGCCCTCGGGCGCGGCGATCAGCTCGCCGGCGCCACCCGCGCCATGGCGATTATTCACCCACCAGATGCCGGCGACGACGGCGCCGATCAGCAGCAAGCCGAGCAGGATCAGACCGAGCATCCGGAGCGGCGAAATCCGCTCCTCCTCCTCGTCGATCGCCGGCTCGAGCCAGGGCAGCCGATCCTCATCATCCAGATCGAGTCGGCCCCGCGCATAATCGCCCATCGTCAAAACACCTCGCTCGTCACTGCATCTCGGTCAGCGCGGCCACGCCCATCAGCGCCAGCCCGTTGCGGATAATCTGCCCTATTCCCTGCGCTAGGAAAAGCCGCGTGGCGGTGAGCGCCGGATCATCGGCCAGGATGACGCGGGCGCGCGGATCGTCATTGCCCATATTCCACCAGCCGTGGAAGGCAGAGGCCAAGTCGTTGAGATAGAAGGCGATGCGGTGCGGCTCGCGCGCCTGAGCCGCGCCTTCGACGACGCGGGGAAATTGCGCGGCGAGCTTCACCAGCCCCAGTTCCGCCGTCCCAAGAAGGGACAGGTCGGGCGCGGGCAGATCGATCCCGGCTTCTTCAGCCCGGCGGCCGAGCGAAGAAATGCGGGCATGGGCATATTGCACGTAGAAGACCGGATTGTCCTTCGACGCCTCCACTACCTTGGCGAAGTCGAAGTCCATCTGGGCGTCGGCCTTGCGCGTCAACATGGTGAAGCGGACCACATCCTTGCCCACTTCGCGCACCACATCGGCCAGCGTGACGAAGTTGCCCGCGCGCTTGGACATCTTCACCGGTTCGCCATCGCGCAGCAGGCGGACCATCTGGATGAGCTTCACGTCGAACCGCGCGCGGCCTTCGGTCAGGGCGGCGACCGCCGCCTGGATTCGCTTGACCGTGCCGGCATGGTCGGCGCCCCAGATGTCGATCAGCTGATCCGCGCTCTGCGCCTTCTGGAAATGATAGGCCATGTCGGCGCCGAAATAGGTCCAGCTGCCGTTCGACTTCTTGATCGGCCGATCCTGATCGTCGCCGAATTTGGTCGAGCGGAACAGCGGCAGCTCCACCGGCTCCCAATCGTCGGGCAGTTCGCCCTTGGGCGCTTCCAGCACGCCGTCATAGACAAGGTCATGGGCGCGCAGCCAGGCTTCGGCTTCGGCGGGCTTGCCTGCGGCCTGCAGTTCGGCCTCCGAGGCGAAAATGTCGTGATGGATGCCGAGCAGCGCGAGATCGCTGCGGATCATGTCCATCATCCGGGCGACGGCAAAGGTGCGGAAGGAGACGAGCCATTCCGCCTCCGGCGCGCCGACGAAGCGGTCGCCATATTCCGCGGCCAGCGCCTGCCCCACCGGCACCAGATAGCCGCCGGGGTAGAGGCCTTCGGGAATGGGGCCCACATCCTCGCCCAGCGCCTCGCGGTAGCGCAGATGCGCCGAGCGAGCCAGCACGTCCACCTGGCCGCCCGCGTCATTGATATAATATTCGCGGATCACCTTGTGACCCGCATATTCCAGCAGCGTCGCCAGCGCGTCACCCACCACCGCGCCGCGGCAATGGCCCATATGCATGGGACCGGTCGGATTGGCCGAGACATATTCGACATTGACCGTCACGCCCTGCCCCAGCTGCGAACGCCCATAATCGGCGGCGTCGCCATGGATGGCGGCCAGTTCCGCGCGCCAGGTGGCGTCGGTCAGCGTCATGTTGATGAAGCCCGGCCCGGCGATCGTGGCGCTCGTCACTTCGTCCAGCGCCTGCAGCTTGCCGACAATGGCTTCGGCCAGCGCCCGCGGACTGGTGCCGGCGGGCTTGGCCAGCACCATGGCGGCGTTGGTGGCGAGATCGCCATGGCTGGCGTCGCGCGGCGGCTCGACCGTCACCGGCTTGCGATTGAGGCCGGCGGGCAGCACGCCTTCGGCTTCCAGCGCATCCAGCACGGCGTCGAGATGAGCGGTGAAACGGGTGTAAAGGGACACGCGGAGATTCCTGTCTGTCCCGTTCGCCCTGGGTAGCCACCGGGCTTATCGAAGTGGCGTATCGAAGGGTCTGTTCCAATCCCATGCCTCGATACGGGCTTCGACAAGCTCAGCCCCTACTCAGCACGAACGGCAATGTGAGTGGGTCGAACTTGCGCTTAGCGGGTCGCGTTATATCGCAGCTGGTCCTGGGTCAGGTTGAAGCCCACGAGCAGCTCGAAACTGGTGCGCTGCAGGGCCGCCTTGACGTCGGGCTGCGCGAAGGGGTCGATCGCCGCGTCGGCATCACCGGCCTTGCGCTTCTGCGTGATCTTCTGCTGGATTTCGGCCGGCAGGGTCGCCGCGCTCTTGTTGACATAGGACCCGGCCTTGGCCTGCGCGCTGGCGCGATATTCGCCGGCCGCGAAGTTGAGCGTCACCTGGCCGATCCGCTTGGCGACGACGGCGCTGCCACCCTGCACGACGGCGGAGAAATAGGGCAGCACCACCTGCCGCGCGGCGCTGGCATCCGTGCGGCGGGCGTTCACCATGAAGGTCGCCTCGGTATAGAATTGCTCGCCATCGGCGCAGGTGGAGCGCAGGTCGGTGATGTTTGCGACCACGTCGATCGCCGAAGCGTCCGTGCTGTTCGTCGGATTGAACAGCGTGATGTCGCCGGTCTGGGCGGGAATGGCCGCCGTCGGGCAGGCAGACCGCACCGACACGATGCCGCCCGTCGGATCGATCTCACCGCGCCGCGAGCAGCCTGCCAGAGCGAGAGCCAGCATGGCGGTCAGGGCGATAGAGGATTTTTTCACAGGCAGATATTCCTTGGCGGGGCCGGACGCTTTGGGCTTCCTTATCCATCCCCCGCGCGCCACGCAACTGCCAGCAGGCCGCTTTCATCGCCCCTTTCTTCCGCGGCGTCATTGGCCTAAGCCGCTGCGCATGACGCACGCGCCCGATGCCCTTCGCCCCATGACCTTGTTGATCGCTGCGCCGCGCGGCTTCTGCGCCGGCGTCGATCGCGCGATCATTATTGTCGAGCGGGCGATCGAGAAATATGGCGCGCCCGTCTATGTCCGCCACGAAATCGTCCACAACAAATATGTCGTGGACAATCTGAAGGCGAAGGGCGCGATTTTCGTCGAGGAACTGGACCAGGTGCCCGATGGCGTGCCAGTCGTTTTTTCCGCCCATGGCGTGCCCAAGGCGGTGCCCGAAAAGGCGCAGCAACGCGGGCTCGACTATCTGGACGCCACCTGCCCGCTGGTCAGCAAAGTGCATCGCCAAGCCGAACGACAGGTGGACAGCGGCCGCCATATCCTCTTCATCGGACATAAGGGGCATCCTGAAGTGATCGGCACCTTCGGCCAGGTGCCCGCCGGCTCGATGACGCTCATCGAGACGGTCGAGGATGCGGAACGCTTCGTCCCCGTCGATCCCGACAATCTGGCCTTCCTGACGCAAACCACGCTGTCGGTGGATGACACCGCCGCGATCGTCGCCGCCCTGCACCGGCGCTTCCCGACGATCGCCGCCCCCCGGGGCGAGGATATCTGCTACGCGACCTCCAACCGGCAGACCGCGGTCAAGGCGATCGCCGGGCGGTGCGACGCCGTCTATGTGATCGGCGCGCCCAACAGCTCCAATTCGCTGCGCCTGGTCGAAGTCGCCGAGCG
Organism: Sphingobium naphthae; assembly: GCF_020782235.1. Classification (GTDB taxonomy): domain Bacteria; phylum Pseudomonadota; class Alphaproteobacteria; order Sphingomonadales; family Sphingomonadaceae; genus Sphingobium; species Sphingobium naphthae. The sequence goes on along the minus strand of NZ_JAJGNO010000003.1, from coordinate 351,753 downwards.
AGAAGGCACGCCGGCCCGGCTGATCCAGCGTGCGGACGATGTCGATTTCGCCTGGCTGGAAGATGTGCGCACGCTGGGCCTCACCGCGGGAGCCTCTGCCCCCGAAATATTGGTGCGCGAAGTGGTGGATCGTATCGCCAGCCGCTTCGATGTCACCGAGGAACAGGTGGAAACCGCCCGGGAAACCATCTCCTTCAAATTGCCGCGTGGGCTGGAGAGCGCGTGACCGCATCACCTGGCGCCGTTCGCACAAAAATCGAGATCAGGGCTGATCGCTGATGGCCGTTTATACTCATGTTCCCGCCGAAGACATCGACGCCTTCCTCGCCCGCTATGATGCCGGGCGGCTAGTGTCGGCCAAGGGCATCGCCGAGGGCGTGGAGAACAGCAATTATCTGCTGGAAACCACCGGCCCGGACGGTCAGGCCGGCGGCGGGCAGCGCTATATTTTGACGCTGTATGAAAAGCGGGTGGATGAGGCCGACCTGCCCTTTTTCATGGACCTGCTCGATCATCTGGGCGCGCGCGGGTGCCGCGTGCCGCGCTTCATCGCCGATCGCGATGGCCGGCGGCTGCAGCAACTTGCCGGGCGCCCCGCCTGCCTCATCGAATTCCTGACCGGGATCAGCGTTACCGAACCCACGCCCGCGCAGGCGCGGGCGGCGGGCGCGGCGCTGGGAAGCCTGCACAAGGCGGCGCAGGGCTTTGCCGGCGAAAGGCGCAATGCGCTGGGCAAGGCGGGCTGGCACGCTCTTGCCGCTCGGTGCGGCGCGGACCTGGACCAGATCCAGCCCGGCCTTGCCCAACGCGTCGCCGACGAATTGGCCTGGCTCGACGCGCACTGGTCCGGCGACCTGCCGCATTCGGTGATCCATGCCGATCTGTTCCCCGACAATGTGCTGATGCTGGGGGACGAAGTGACGGGCCTGATCGACTTTTATTTCAGCTGCACCGACATCCGCGCCTATGACCTGGCGGTGACGCACAGCGCCTGGTGCTTCAGCAATGACGGCGCGACCTGGTTTGGCGAGCGCGCGGCGGCGCTGGGCGCCGGCTATGCCGAAGCGCATGGCCTGACCAAAGCCGAGCGCGCCGCTTTCCCCGCATTGTGCCGGGGCGCGGCGCTGCGCTTCCTGCTGACGCGCGCCTATGACTGGATCAACACGCCAGCCGACGCGCTGGTGACGCGCAAGGACCCGCTTGCCTATCTGCGCCGCCTGGATTTCTACGCCAAGGCCGATCCGGCGGAGCTGCTGGGCGCATGAGCGACCTTCCCCATGTCGACATCTTCACCGACGGCGCGTGCAAGGGCAATCCGGGGCCCGGCGGCTGGGGCGCGGTGCTGCGCTTTGGCGAGACGGAGAAGGAGATTTCGGGCGGCGAGCCGCAGACCACGAACAACCGCATGGAAATGATGGCGGCGGTCGAAGCGCTCAACCTGCTCAAGAAGCCGTGTGCGGTGACGCTCCATACCGACAGCAAATATGTGATGGACGGCATCACCAAATGGGTATTCGGCTGGCAGAAGAAGGGCTGGAGGACAGCCGACAACAAGCCGGTCAAGAATGTGGAGATCTGGCAGGCGCTGGTGAAGGCGGCGGCGCGGCATCAGGTGACCTGGAAATGGGTCAAGGGTCATGCCGGCCACCCGGAAAATGAACGCGCCGACCAGTTGGCCTGCGCAGCGGCGGAAACGTTCCGCCGCTGAGGCCATGTCGCGCCGGCCGATGGATGCTATTCTTCGGCCGACGCGAGCGGATCGCTCAAGACGCGATGCCCGAGCGCCTGCGCACCGTCTGCTTCAGAATATCGAGCGGCATCGCGCCCAGCGTCAGCACTTCATGGAATTGCTTGATGTCGAAGGCCGCGCCCTGCTTCTTCTTCACTTCCTCGCGCAGGTCGTTCCAGACGGTGTGGCCGATCTTGTAGCTGCACGCCTGGCCCGGCCAGACGGTATAGCGGTCGATCTCGCCCTGGCTGCGGCCGCGCGCGATGCCGGTGGTGGCGATCAGGAAGTCGGTCGCCTTCTCCCGGCTCCAGCGCTTGGCGTGCATGCCCGAATCGACCACCAGGCGCGTCGCGCGGAACAGCAGCGATTGCAGATAGCCGACCTGCCCCAGCGGATCGCCTTCATACAGGCCCATTTCGTCCGCCAGCTGTTCGGAATAGAGCGCCCAGCCTTCCGAATAGCCGCTATAGCCACCGCGCCGGCGGATCATCGGGATGGCATCGGATTCCAGCGCCACCGACACCTGCAGATGGTGACCCGGCACGGCTTCATGATGAGTGAGCGTCGCGAGGCCGAATTTTGGCCGGTCGAACGTGTCGCGCAGATTGATATAATAAATGGCGGGCCGCGATCCATCCAGCGACGCGTTCTGATAATAGCCGCCCGGCGCGCCAGCCTGGATCGTCACGGGCACGCGCCGCACTTCCACCGGCGCCTTGGGCAGGGTGTTGGGCGAGAATGCCTCGGGCAGCCGCTTGCTCATCGCGATGATCTGGCGGTTGAGCTGCGCCAGCAGCGCCTCGCGCCCCGGGTCGGTGTTGGGATACAGCTGGTCGGGACGCTTGTTGAGCGCCACCAGCCGTTCGCCCACGCTGCCCTGGCTCATGCCCTCGCCCTTGAGGATCGCGTCGATGCGGCTGCTGATCTGCGCCACCTGGTCCAGGCCGATGCGGTGGATTTCCTCGCCACTGAGCTTGGTCGTGGTCGCCGCTTCGGCCGCATTGGCGTAGAAGGCCTCGCCATCGGGCAGGCGCCAGCAGCCCGCGTCATGCACCGCCTTCGCCCGCAGCGCCTGCACCAGTGTGCGCTGGCGATCGACCGCAGGGAAAATCTTTTCCGCGACGATCTTTTCCGCCTGCGCCGCGCGTTCGGGCGGCAAGCCGGCCTCGCTCAGCTTCTTGACGAAGGAGGTGACCAGCACCGTCTGCGCCGCCGGCTGGTCGCGCAGCGCCGCCTGCATCTTCATCGTCGTGTCCAGTATATAGTCGGGCGCGAACACGCCCCGGGCGGCGTCGGCCTTCTGCCGCTCCAGCTCGCCGTCCATGGCCGCGGGGAAGGCTTCGAGCCGCGACAGATAGGCGTCGGCGTCCGCCGCATCCTTCACGCGATGCTGCGAATCGAGGAAGTCGGGGATTTCGCGATAGCTGCCGGTCAACTGGGACAGAATATAGGGCGCATAGCGGCCCATCGTCTCGCCATAGCCGAACTGCTCGCCACCCAGCGACCGGTCGAACTGGTAGGAGATGACGTCATAGTCGAGCTGGCTCGCTTCGCTGAGCGTCGCGCGGTCGACGCTGGCGAGCCGGCGCGCCTGCGCCTTCACCCGCGCGACATCTTCGGCGACGCCTGCGGCGCTGGTGTCGCTCAATTGCCCGCGCAGCGCCGCCCGTGCCCCAGTGTCGAGGCCGAGCCGGGTCGCGCTTTCCGGAGAGGATTCCAGCCGCTCATAGAAAAACTGGTCCAGCATCGCTCGGAACTGGGCATCGGCGGTCGCGGTCTGGGCAAAGAGGCGCGGAGTCGCGGCGGCGATCGCAGTGGCGCCGCTGGTGGCAAGAAATTGGCGTCGGTTCACGGCTGGACAGCTCCATGATCGGAAGGAGGCGATACGGGTGCACCGCGCAGGATGACCGCCCTTGTGCCGCCAGATCAGAGCTTTGGCTAGGGTCTAAGCCCCCGCTCGCATAAGCTGCGCATCTGTAAGGCGCGATCGTTGCGGCTATATCGCGCCGCGCCGATCCGCTATGCCGCGCCCACCAGTTGAAGGGGAGCCTTTCGCGCCATGACCTACACACTCATCACCGCCAACCGCAATTACAGCAGCTGGTCGCTGCGCCCCTGGGTGCTGATGAAGGCGCTGAACCTGCCCTTCGAGGACCGGATCGAGCCCTTTGCCGCAGCGAGCAACTATGCCGCGTTCCGCAGCTTCTCCCCCACGGGGCAGGTGCCCGCACTGATCGACGGCGATCGTACCGTTTGGGATTCGCTGGGCATCACCCTCTATCTCGCCGATCGCCACGCCAGCGTCTGGCCCGCGGACGAGGCCGCCCGAGCCTTTGCCCAATGCGCCGTGGCGGAAATGCACAGCGGTTTCGCCACGCTGCGCAGCGACTGCACCATGAATGTGGGCGTGCGGGTGGAACCCAATATCCATTCGCCCGCGCTTGGCCGCGACATCGCCCGGTTGCGCGAATTGTGGGAACAGGGGCTCGATCGCTTCGGCGGCCCCTTCCTGGCGGGCTCGGTCTTCACCGCGATCGACGCTTTCTATGCGCCCGTCGCTTTTCGCGTGCGCACCTATGGGCTGGACGTCGGCCCGGCGGGACAGAGCTGGGTCGATCATATGCTCGCCCATCCCGCCATGAAGCACTGGGAAGACGAGGCGCTGGCGGAACGCTGGCGCGAGGAAAGCCATGAGGCGGAGATCGGAGCGGCCGGCAGGATCATCGCCGATTATCGGGCGGCGTAACCACAGCGTAACTTTCTTGCCAGCTTGCGGTGAAAAACAGCCGATTTCGGTCGCACACCCCCTTTCCCGATTCGCCGGACGGGTCTAGGGGGTGAGCATCATGGTCAATCCCCGCACTCTCTACGAAAAAATCTGGGACGCGCATGTCGTCGAACGGCGTCCGGATGGCACCTGCCTCATCTATATCGACCGTCATCTCGTGCATGAAGTGACGAGCCCGCAGGCGTTCGAGGGACTTCGCCTTGCCGGGCGCAAGGTGCGCCGGCCCGATCTTACCCTGGCGGTGCCCGACCATAATCTGCCCACCACCCCGCGCCGCGACGCGGCAGGCAACCGCATCCCGATTGCCGATCCGCAAAGCGCGGAGCAACTCGTTGCGCTGGAGCGCAACGCGCCCGAATTCGGCGTGCGCCTGATCGGTGACGCCGATCGCGAACAGGGGATCGTCCATGTCGTGGGGCCCGAACAGGGCTTCACCCTGCCGGGCACGACGCTGGTCTGCGGCGACAGCCACACCAGCTCGCATGGCGCGCTGGGCGCCCTGGCCTTCGGCATCGGCACCAGCGAGGTGGAGCATGTGCTCGCCACCCAGACATTGCTGCTCAAGCAGTCGAAAACGATGGAAGTCGTGGTCGAGGGCGAACTCGCCCCCGGCGTCACGCCCAAGGATGTGGCGCTCGCCATTTGCGGCGCGATCGGCACGGCCGGCGGCACGGGCCATGTCATGGAATATCGCGGGTCGGTCTTCCGCGACATGTCGATCGAGGGCCGGCTGACGGTTGCCAACATGTCGATCGAGGCGGGCGCGCGTTCGGGCCTGTTCGCGCCCGACGAAAAGACCTTCGCCTATCTCAAGGGCCGACCGATGGCGCCCAAGGGGGCAGACTGGGATGCGGCGGTGGCCTATTGGCGCACCCTGCATAGCGACGAGGGCGCCGTCTTCGACAAGAGCGTCGTGATCGATGCGGCGGATATCGTGCCCACCGTCACCTGGGGCACCAGTCCCGAGGATGTCGTGCCGATCACCGGCGCCGTGCCCGACCCGATGAGCTTTGCCGATCCGTCCAAGCAGGCGGCTGCCCGCAAGTCACTCGACTATATGGGGCTGACCGCGGGCCAGCGGATGCAGGATGTCGCGATTGAACATATCTTCATCGGCAGCTGCACCAACAGCCGGATCGAGGATCTGCGCGCCGCCGCCGCGCTGCTGCAGGGCCGGCATGTCGCGCCCGGCATCAAGCATGCGATGGTCGTGCCGGGCTCTGGCCTGGTCAAGGCGCAGGCCGAGGAAGAGGGGCTGGATCGCATCTTTCTGGACGCAGGCTTCGAATGGCGCGAACCGGGCTGTTCGGCGTGTCTGGGGATGAATCCGGACAAGGTGCCCGCCGGCGAACGCTGCGCGTCGACCAGCAATCGCAATTTCATGGGCCGCCAGGGGCCGGGATCGCGCACGCATCTGGTGTCGCCCGCCATGGCCGCCGCCGCCGCCATTACTGGGCGGCTCACCGATGTTCGGGAACTGCTTGTCACCAAAGAGGGGATGGTCGCGTGAAGAAGATTTTCTGGCTGCTGACGCTGGGCGCCTTGGCTAGTGCGGCGATGGCCGCGACGCTGGGCCGCGCCGAAGACACGCCGGCGCCCGAGGTGCAGAAGGCGAACTGATGGACAAACTCACCACGGTCGAAGGCCGCGCCTATCCGTTCGGAATGAAGAATGTCGACACCGACATCGTCATCCCCGCGCACTGGCTCAAGACGATTTCCCGCACCGGCCTTGGCAAGGGCGCGTTCGAAGTGCTGCGCAAGGAGCCGGGCAATGTCTTCGACGACCCCGCCTATGCGGGCAGTCCGATCCTGATCGCCGGGGATAATTTTGGTTGCGGCTCCAGCCGCGAACATGCGGCCTGGGCATTGGCGGACCTGGGGATCAAGGTCGTGATCGCGCCCAGCTTTTCCGATATTTTCTCGGGCAATGCCTTCAAGAACGGCATATTGACGGTCGTCCTGCCGCAGGCGGCGGTGGACCGGCTGATGGAGGTCGCCCGGACCGACCCCATCCATGTCGATCTGGACGCGCAAAGCGTCACCACGCCGTTCCAGGATCGCTTCTCGTTCGAGATCGACCCGTTCCGCAAACATTGCCTGCTCGGTGGGCTGGACGAAATCGGCCTGACGCTGGGCGAGGCCGATGTGATCGACCGCTATGAGGCGACGCAGGCGCAAGAACGCCCCTGGATCGTGCCGGCGTCCGCTGCGGCCGTTGCGTAACCGCGCGCTTCTTCCTATCACCTGTCGGCAACAGGCCATCCAACGGGGCATAATCGCATGACCACCTTCGACGATCGCGAAAAGGCGTTCGAAAATATGTTCGCCCATGACCAGGAAATGCAGTTCCGCATTCAGGCGCGGCGCAATCGGCTGCTGGGCGAATGGGCCGCGGCGAAAATGGGCCTGACGCCCGAGGAAACCGACGCCTATGCCAAGGCGGTGGTGCAGGCCGATTTCGAGGAAGCGGGCGATGAGGATGTCATCCGCAAGCTGGTTGGCGACATGACCCAGGCGGGCATCAACATCGACGAGGCGGGCGTGCGCGCTGCGCTGGACGAACAGGCGGTGATCGCGCGCCGCATGTTCATCGAAGCGCAATAAGGGCGCGACGACCATGCCGATGGCCGCCGCCGACATTGCGGACATGATCCGCGCCGCCATTCCCGACGCGCAGGTCGAAATTACCGACCTGGCCGGCGATGGCGACCATTATGCGGCGCGCGTGGTGTCGGAAAGCTTCCGGGGCTTGAGCCGCGTCGCGCAGCAGCGCGCCGTCTATGCCGCGCTGGGCGGGCGCATGGGGGGCGTGCTTCACGCCTTGCAACTCACCACCGCCGTTCCCAACTAACGGTTCACGTGATTACTCGCTCGCTCCCAGGCAGCGGCGACAGACAGGAATGGAAACTATAATGACCGACGCCGTGCAGCAGCGGATCGCAGAAATTGTGGGCGGCCACGATGTGGTGCTCTTCATGAAGGGCACGCCGCTCTTTCCCCAGTGCGGCTTTTCCAGCCGCGCCATTGCGATCCTGGAGCATCTGGGCGTGGGCTATGATACGGTCGACGTGCTGCAGGATCAGGCGATCCGTCAGGGCATCAAGGCCTATTCCGACTGGCCCACCATCCCGCAGCTCTATGTGAAGGGCGAATTTGTCGGCGGCAGCGACATCATGATGGAAATGTACGAGGCGGGCGAGCTGCAGCAGCTCATGACCGATCAGGGCGTCGCGCCGGCCAACTGAGCAGCGACGAAGCGATAGCGAAGAGGCGGTCTGCATGGCGGGCCGCCTTTTTTGTTGTTCGCGGGCTTTGGTGCATCGTCCTGTCGGGCGGTTAGACTGATCGGTGCATCCCGTGCCGACATGTTTCTTTGCCGAAGGTTTGAGCAGCCCACATCTTCCCTCCCGTCGTCCCCGCGGAGGCGAGGATCCAAATCGCCATCGGCAGGGCGGTCAATGTGGCGATGTGGGTCCCCGCCTTCGCGGGGACGACGAGGGCTATTGGCGATGTGCCGCTCGGAACGTCCTGCGCCTGTCAGCCGACCAGGGATGCATCGCCCTCCCCTCTCGCCTCTGCTGACAAGACGACAACGTGGCGCATCGGGATCAGGTGATATTGGGCAGTCACAGAAGCCCCGTGCACTGACCCAACAAAAAAGGCGCCACCTTGCGGCGGCGCCTTGTTCTTCAATCGCTTCCCAGCCTCACGCGCCGGCGGGCGTGGGATCGCCGAATGGCCCCTTGCGCTTGCGAATCTTCGGGATGGAAGAGCCGGCCGCCGGGATGACCGAAGGCTTGATCGTCGTGCCGTCGTCGCGGGTGATCTCCCCCTGCTCCAGCAGCGTCTTGATCTCCTCGCCCGTCAGCGTCTCATATTCCAGCATGGCGTTGGCGAGCAGGTGCAGCTGGTCCTCATGGCCCTTCAGCACCTCCTGCGCGCGGGCATAGCCCTGCTCCACCAGACCACGGATTTCCTTGTCGATCAGCTTCGCCGTCTCGTCCGACATATGGACGCGCTGGCTCTGCGAGTAACCAAGGAACGTCTCGCCCTGCTGCTCTTCATATTGCAGCGGGCCCAGCTTGTCCGACATGCCCCACTGGGTGACCATGTCGCGCGCCAGCTTGGTCGCATATTGGATATCGCCCGATGCGCCGCTCGACACCTTGTCATAGCCGAAGATGATTTCCTCGGCGACGCGGCCGCCCATGGCAACGGCCATGTTCGCGTGCATCTTGTCGCGATGATAGCTGTAGCTGTCCCGCTCCGGCAGGCGCATCACCATGCCCAGCGCACGGCCGCGCGGGATGATGGTGGCCTTGTGGATCGGGTCCGAAGCCGGCTCATGAACCGCGACGATGGCATGGCCGGCCTCATGATAGGCCGTCATTTTCTTCTCGTCGTCGGTCATGACCATGGAGCGGCGCTCGCTGCCCATCATGACCTTGTCCTTGGCCGCTTCAAACTCGTCCATCGCGACCAGGCGCTTGCCGCGGCGCGCGGCCATCAGCGCCGCTTCATTGACGAGATTGGCGAGGTCCGCGCCCGAAAAGCCCGGCGTGCCCCGCGCGATGGTGCGCGGATTGACGTCCGGCGCCAGCGGCACCTTCTTCATATGCACGGCCAGGATCTTCTCGCGCCCCTCGATGTCCGGGCGCGGCACCACGACCTGGCGGTCGAAACGACCCGGGCGCAGCAGCGCGGGGTCGAGCACGTCGGGGCGGTTGGTCGCCGCGACGATGATGATGCCCTCATTGGCTTCAAAGCCGTCCATTTCGACCAGCAGCTGATTCAGCGTCTGCTCGCGCTCGTCATTGCCGTTGCCCAAGCCCGCCCCGCGATGGCGGCCGACCGCGTCGATTTCGTCGATGAAGACGATGCAGGGCGCGTTCTTCTTGGCCTGCTCGAACATGTCGCGCACGCGGCTGGCGCCGACGCCGACGAACATCTCGACAAAGTCCGAGCCCGAAATGGTGAAGAAGGGCACACCAGCCTCACCCGCGATGGCGCGCGCCAGCAGCGTCTTGCCGGTGCCGGGCGACCCGACCAGCAGCGCACCCTTGGGAATCTTGCCGCCCAGCCGCGCGAACTTGCTCGGGTCCTTCAGAAATTCGACGATCTCCTGCAGCTCTTCGCGCGCTTCGTCGATGCCGGCGACGTCGTCAAAGGTCACCTTGCCATGCTTTTCGGTCAGCAGCTTGGCCTTGGACTTGCCGAAGCCCATCGCGCCGCCCGCGCCGCCGCCCTTCTGCATCTGACGCAGCACGAAGAAGGCGATGCCCAGGATCAGCAGGAACGGCAGCGACTGATAGATGAGGATCATCCAGAAGCTCGGCTGCTCTTCCGCCTGGCCCGAATATTTGACGTTGAAGTCGTCCAGCATCTTGGGGAGGCCGGGATCATTGACCGGCACGGTGCTGAACTTCTGTCCGCCCGACAGCGTGCCGGTGATCCGATCGGGCGCGATCGCGACTTCCTTGACCTCGCCTTCCTGCACCTTCGACCGGAATTCGGAATAGGCGATGCCGGTGCCGGCCGTCGTCGCGGTGCGGCTGTCGAACAGCGACACGAACAACAACAGGGCGACAATCACGCCGGCCCAAATCATCGCGCTCTTGATCCAGGGGTTACCCTGCGGGTCTTTCTCGTCGTTCATCATCACTCTCTTTCACCCGCCAAGATAGGGCACGCCGGCAAAAGCGCAAGCGGAGCACGCACCCTGCCACAGCCGCGATTTACCGGGGCTGACCGGGTGTCAGGCGAGTCCCGCGATCGTCAGCGCCAGATAGCCGAGCGCAAGCGCCAAGCCCCCCGACAGGCCGCACAGCAGATAGCCCATATAGAGGAGAAGGGGCGGATGCGGACGGGCGAGCTTCCGATTGCGCTGCGCCGCCGAAAGGATGATGCTCGCCAACAGGCCGTAGGACAAAGCCGCAAATTCAAACATGCATGGACATTCCCGCTAGAAAGCCGGGCCAATAGCATAGCGGGCATTAACCAAGCGTCACTGCGCCCCACAATGCGGTGAGTTGTGAGCATCGTGCGCCGATCTGCGGAACCTTTCCGTAACGACCGTTGAGTGGCTATCTTCGCGCAGGGGCGGGATAAAGGGTCCAGCTTTCACCACCCCGCAGCAGCCAGTCGCCCAGGCTGCCCTGCCTCCCCGCCGCTGCTTGCGCCATGGCATGGTCCAGGCTGTCCCCGCGCGGCGAAGGCGCTCCCGCCAGGATCAGCATGTGCAGCACCAGACGCCGCAGATATTCGCGCGGCAAGTCGGCCCGCTCCAGTCGCCACCCGTCGCCTTCGGCCTGGACATGCGCCTCGGCAAGCTGCGCCACGCTCCACGCAATCGCCGCTTCCGCCTCCGCCAGCGCCGCGGCACTGCGCGAAGCCGCCTCAGCATCCAGCCACGGCGCATCCACCAGAGCGCGCCGCAGAGACGCACGATCGAAGCGCGGGTCGATGTTGGAGGGGTCCTGTGCGTGCGGCAAGCCTTGCGCGTCGGCCAGAGCCTGAAGCACGGCCTTCCGCTCGCCCAGCAGCGGCCGGATGACTCGGCCCGATCGCGCGCGCACGCCGGCGAGGCCGCCGACGCCCGATCCACGATTGAGGCGCATCAATAGCGTTTCCAACTGGTCGTCGGCATGATGCGCGGTCATGATCCAATCCAGCCCCTGCCGGACACGCCATTGCTCGATCAGCCGATAGCGCATGGCGCGCGCCCAGGCCTGCACATTGCCGGTGACGGGAGCGTCGGGCGCAAGCGTCGCATGCACAATGCCCTGCCCCGCGCACCAGCGCGCCACCATGGCCGCCTCGTCCGCCGACTCCGCGCGCAACCCATGATCGACGGTCACCGCCGCCACGCGGCCGGGAAAGGCGCGTGCCGCCAGATACAGCAACGCCATGCTGTCCGGCCCGCCCGACACGGCAACGCCGAATCGCGCCGCATGACAATCACCCACCAGCGCCTGGGTCGCGACGATCAGTCGCGCCTCCAGCGCCGCGTCGTCGCCTGTCAGCTGCACTTCGCCTGAGCGCGGCCCTTGTCCATCATGCCGCGCAGGCTGGACGACAGGCTGCCGCCATAGACCTGATCCAGTTCCTGATAGACCTTGCAGGCGTCGGCCGGCTTCTTGAGCTGGATCAGCGCCTCGCCCAGATAGGCGAGGCTGTCGGGCGCGCGCTCGCCGCGCGGGCGCTTCTGGTAATTTTCGTAGAAGGCGACCGAGGCGAGCGCCGGCTTGCCATCGTCCAGATAGGCGCGGCCCAGCAGATTCTGCGCCCGACTGCCGACCGAACTGTCGCCATATTTGTCGACCGTGGCCTTCAGCTGCGCCTGCGCCTCGGGATAGAATTTCGCGTCCCACAGGCGGAAGCCATAGGTATAGGCGTCATTGGCGGCGTCACCCGTGTCGGGCCGTTCGATGGCGGCGACCGCCGTCTTGCGCGCATCGCTGGCGCCGGCCGGCGCGGCCGGCTTTGGCGCGGGCGCAGCAGGCCGGGGCGCAGCCGGCGCTGCTTCGCTCGGCGAAGCCGACGCGGTCGGCGCCATGGCGGGCGGAGCGACCGCCGGAGCCATGCGCGCATCCGCCTCCGCCTTATATTTGGTGAAGGATTCTTCCAGCTGACGCAGCTTGTAGCTGTTTTCCTCCACTTGGCCGGTGATGGAGGCAAGCTGCGATTCCAGCGCGTTCACGCGTGCGGTCAGGTCGGCGATGGGCGTAGAAGCCGGCGTGCCCGGGGATGGGAGCGGCGTCGCCGGCCGTGTAATCTCAGCCTCGATGGGCGTGCCGGCAGGAAAGACCTTGCGCTGCACCGCGCGCATTTCCTTTTCCAGCCGGTCGACCCGTCCTTCGACGCTGTTCTGCGCAACGGCTGGCGGCGCGAGCGCGATCAGCGCGCCCCCGATCAGTGCTGAGGTCGCGAAAAAGGCGTGACGCATGATGTTCCCCGACTGCGGCGCTGCCCGGCGTGGGCCGTAAGTCTGCCCTGCCGAAAAACGCATTAAATCCAAGTGGCAGCGCCGCCCCGCTCGAAACGGCCGCTGCCCGCCTTAACCATATAGCCTTATTTCCTGCGGTAAAGCGGGACCTGCGCTGCGGTCAGTTTGCCGGGGCCGGCGCTGGCGTCGCCTGCCCCGCCGCGGGCGCTGCCTGGGCCCCGCCGGCAGCGGCGCCACGCGCCAGCAGCGCTTCGGCGCTGACCGGAACATCGGCGATGGTGCGATCGGCCTCGCCTAGCGGCGCTACCAGCTTGCCACCGACGGTCACGCTCAATGCCTGGGGGCGGCCGGTCAATATGGTCGGATTGCGTGCGCCCGCGGGCAGCGTGAACCGCTCGCCCTTCTTCATCGTGCCGTCCTTCAGCCGCTCGCCGGCTTCATCGACGATGCGCAGCCACACGTCGTCGACGGCGGTGAAGACGACCGTCTGCGGGACCGGTGCGGCGGGCGCCGTGACGCCGGCCGGACGCGCGGCGGGTCGGGCGGGCGCCTGGGCAGCAATTTCTTCGCTGGTTGGCGGGGTGAACAATTGCGTGCGCCAGATGATATAGCCCCCGACCAGCAGCAGCACGATGGCCGCCAGCGTCCAGGCCAGCGTGCGCGACGGCACGCGCGCAGGATCGGCGGGTTCGAACGCCTCATAGCGATTGGCGCCAAGATCTGAGCCGTGCACCGCTTCGCGCACCTCGGCTGCAATCACGACCTCGTCCAGATCGACGGCCCGGGCATAGGCCCGCGCGAAACCGACCGCATAAGGAATGCCGGGGAGCGCGCCATAATCGTCGCGCTCAACCGCTTCCAGCTGTCGCTGCGCGATGCGCGTGCGGGTGGCGACATCCTGAAGGGACAGGCCCTGCGCCTCGCGGGCGGCGCGCAGCTTCGCCCCTGGGGTGCTGGGTTGCGTTTCTTCCACCGGCGTCGCGCCGGGTTCGACTTCTGGTTCTTCTGCCATGCTGCTCCGCGACCTTTGGTGGTCGGCCTTGTCTCATTGCGGGACGGGCGTTGTCAACGCCGCTGCCGCCGTTTCAACTCAGTTCGACACCCCGCTCGACCGCCCATTGCGTCAGCCGCGCACGGATGTCCAGCACCCCGTCATTCAGCCATTCGCGCATCATCCTTTCCAGTGCACTGGCGTCGATCGCGCGGATCATCGCCTTGACCGGGCCGACCGACGCCGGCGTGATCGACAGGCGACGGATGCCGAGGCCGATCAGCGCCATCGCCTCCAGCGTGCGCCCGCCCATTTCGCCGCAGACGCCGACCGGCACCTGATGCGTCGCGCAGGCGCGCACCACGCGATCAAGGAAGCGCAGGATGGCGATGCTCAGCCAGTCATAGCGTTCGGCAAGCTTGGGATGCGCGCGGTCCGCCGCGAACAGGAACTGGGTCAGGTCATTGGTGCCGATCGACAGGAAGTCGATGCGCGGCAGCAAAAGGTCCAGCACCTCGGCGAGCGCCGGCACTTCCAGCATCGCGCCATATTTGACGGCGATCGGCAGCTTCTTCTTCTGTCCCTGCAGCCAGTCGCGCTGATGCTCGACCAGGGCGCGCGCTTCCTCATATTCCCAGGGTTCGGACACCATCGGAAACATGATGTTCAGCACCTTGCCCGCGCTCGCCTCCAGCAGCGCGCGCGCTTGCGCCTTCATCAGCCCGTCGCGGTCCAGCGCCAGCCGCAGCGCGCGCCAGCCCATCGCCGGATTATCCTCCAGCTCCTCGTCGCCGTCGCGCTGCATATAGGGCAGCGCCTTGTCGCCGCCGATGTCGACCGTGCGGAAGATGACCGGACGATCGCCCGCCGCATCCAGCACATCCTTGTAAAGCCGCTGCTGCTTTTCGCGCTGCGGCAGGGTCGCGGACACCAGGAACTGGAATTCGGTGCGGAACAGGCCGATGCCGTCCGCGCCGACAAGGTCCAGCGCCTGCGCATCCTCGCGCAGGCCCGCATTGACCATCAATTCGATCCGCTGACCGTCGGTGGTGACGGACGGCAGGTCGCGCATCGCGGCGAATTCGGCCCGGCGCTTCTGCGTCACATGCAGCTTGTTCTCGAACGCCTCGTCCATGTCGGCGCTCGGACGGATCAGCAGCGCGTTTTCGGCCACGTCCATCAGGATGAGGTCGCCTTCGTTCAGCTGGTGGCGCACGTCCCGCACCCGCCCCAGCACCGGCACGCCCATGGCGCGCGCGACGATGGTGACATGAGCGGTCAGCGATCCTTCCTCCAGGATCACGCCCTTCAGCCGCCGTCGATCATATTCCAACAGCTCGGCCGGGCCCAGATTGCGCGCGATCAGGATGGCGTCCTGCCGCAGCCCCAGTTGCGCCGCGGTTCCCAACTGCCCCGACACGATGCGCAGCAGCCGATTGGCCATGTCCTCCAGGTCGTGCATCCGGTCCTGCAGCAGCGGATCGTCGATCTGCCGCATCCGCATCCGCGTGCGCTGCTGCACGCGCTCGATCGCGGCCTCGGCGGTCAGCCCGCTGTCGATCGCCTCGTTGATGCGCCGGATCCAGCCTTCGTCATAGGCGAACATCTTGTACGTTTCGAGCACCTCCTGATGCTCGCCCTCGGTCCCGAATTCGGCCGCGCCGGTCATCCGGTCGATCTGCTCGCGCATCTTGGCGAAGGCGGAAATGACGCGCTGCCGCTCGGCCTCGGTATCCTCCGCCACCGTATGTTCGACATGGATGCGCGGCTGATGGAAGACGGCGTGGCCGCGCGCCATGCCCATGACCAGCTGCAACCCCTGCAACATGGTCGTGCCGGTCTCCGCGACCCGCGCGTCCGCCGGACCGTCGTCGGCCAGTTCCGCATTGGCGATCAATTCGGACAGCACCATGGCGACCGTCTGCAACGCCTCGATCTCGACCTCTTCATAACGGCGCGGCTCCACATGCTGCACGCACAGGACGCCGATCGCGCGCTCGCGCCGTACGATCGGCACGCCGGCGAAACTGTGGAACCGGTCCTCGCCGGTTTCGGGGCGATAGGAGAAATCGGGATGCGCCGCCGCTTCGTCCAGGTTCAGCGTCTCGACATTGGTGGCGATCAGGCCCACCAGCCCCTCGCCCATCGCCATGCGCGTGACATGCACCGCCTCCTGCTTCAGGCCGCGCGTCGCGAAGAGTTCCAGCACGCCTTCGCGCACCAGATAGATGGAGCAGACCTCGCTCGAGAGCGACTGCCCGATGATCTCCACCACCTTGTTCAGTTTCGCCTGCGCGCTGTTGCGCGACGCCATCACCTCCTGCAGCAGGACAAGGATCTGGCGGGCGGCGGCGGCGGGCGTCGTGGGCATGGACAAGCGCTAACAGATTGCTCTTGCGACTTCCAAGATTCATGCGTGGCGGGGGCGGCAAAAAAAGCTGCGCCACCTGCAAGCCAGGCCATTTGCATGGCGGAAACATTCTGTACATTCGTCCAACGGGATGAACGGCCTTTCACGCACGGGCCCGCAGGGAGACAGGACCATGGCGACGCAACCCGACATGACGCATTTCGAACAGGATCTCATCGACCGCGGCTATTCGCGCCGCCAACTGGCGAAGGCGGCCGCGCTGCTGGGCGCGGCATCGGCGACGCTGCGCGTGACGGGGGCCGCGGCGCAGCAGGCGGCCAAGCCGGTCGAAGGCGCCGTGCGCATCGGCGCCAACGAATGCTGGACCGGCCCCTTCCCGGTCGCGGCGGAGGCCGCCTATAAGCTGGTCAACGAAGGCAATCGTTACGAGCCGGACAATGAGCATCAGAAATTGTTCGCCGCCGTGTCCGCCGTGGAGGGCATTCCCGCCGACCATGTCACCGCCTGGCCGGGATCGTCCGACCCGCTGAGCCGCGTCGCGGTCGCCTATGCCTCGCCCACGCGCGGCATCGTCACCGCGAACCCGACCTATGAGGCGATCTGGCGCACCGGCGACTGGCTGGGGGCGAAAGTCACCAAGGTGCCGCTCACCAGCGACTATCGTCATGATGTGAAGGCGATGCTGGCGGCCGATCCGAATGCGGGCGTCTATTATATCTGCTCGCCCAACAACCCGACCGGCACGGTGACTCCGCTGGCCGACATCGAATGGCTGGCCAACAACAAGCCCAAGGATTCGATCCTGGTCGTCGATGAAGCCTATATCCACTGGTATGACGGCCCCAACGCCGCCAAGCTGGCGGCGTCGCGCGATGACGTGCTGATCCTGCGCACCTTCTCCAAATTGTTCGGCATGGCGGGCATGCGCCTGGGCCTTACCTTCGCCAGCCCGACGCTGATGGAAAAGATGATGCGCTATGATGGTGGTCAGGTCACCGCAATGCTGCCGATGACCGCAGTCGCCTGCGGCACGGTGTCGGTCGCGCAGGCGGACCTCATCAAGGCGCGCCGGGCCGAGATGGTCGCCGCCCGCGCCAAGGCGATGGACCACCTCAAGGCCAAGGGGCTGAAGGTGATTCCCGGCAGCGAGGCGAACATGTTCATGGTCGATTGGGGCAAGCCCGCCAAGGAGATGCAGGCGGCCATCCTCGCCGAAAAGGTGCAGATCGGCCGCAACTGGCCGATCTGGCCCAATGTCTCGCGCGTCTCGGTCGGATCGATGGCGGAAATGGAGGCGTTCAACGCGGCGGTGGACAAGGTCTGGAAGGCCTGACGCACACCGCTTCAGCGACGCAAAATAATATCGGTATCGGGCGGCGGCACATTGCGGAAATGTGTCGCCGCTTCGTCTTTCTCCTGTGTGTGCTTCTTGCAGAACGGGGACCGACGACATGACCATGATGCTGAACAAGGATGCCAGGGAAGACCTGATGGACCGCGGCTATTCGCGCCGCCAGCTGGCCGAAGTCGCCGCGCTGGTCGGCGCGGGCGTCGCCGCCAGTTCGCTGCTGGGCGGGGCGGCCCAGGCGCAGCAGCAGGCGGCCCGCGGCGTCGCGGGCGCGGTGCGCATCGGGTCGAACGAATGCTGGACCGGCCCCTTCCAGTCGGGCGTCGACGCCGCCGCCAAGGCCGCATCGCTCGGCAACTGGTATGATCCCGACAATTATCGCGGCGAACTGGTCAAGACCGTGGCCTCGGTGGAAGGCATCCCCGAGAGCCATGTCATGCTCTGGCCGGGTTCGGGCGGCCCGCTGGTCAGCACGGTCGCCGCCTTCTGCTCGCCCACCAAGGGGCTGGTGACCGCCGATCCGACCTTCGAATCGGCCTGGCGGACGGCCGACTATCTCAAGGCGCCGATCGCCAAGGCGCCGCAGGCGCCGGGCGCAGGCCATGACGTCAAGGCGATGCTGGCCGCCAATCCCAATGCGGGCCTCTATTATATCTGCACGCCCAACAACCCGACCGGCACGATCACGCCGCTCGCCGACATCGAATGGCTGCTCGCCAACAAGCCCAAGGATTCGGTGCTGCTGGTCGATGAAGCCTATATTCACTTCTCCGAAGCGCCGAGCGCGGCGAAGCTGGTCGCAGGTCGCAAGGACCTGATCGTCATGCGCACCTTCTCCAAGCTGTTCGGCATGGCGGGCGTGCGCCTGGGCCTCACCTTCGCCGATCCCGAGCTGCAGAAGCGGATCATGCTTTTCGGCCCGACCGCCGGCGGCCTGTCCATCACCGCCATGGCCTGCGGCAACGCGGTCTATCCCGAAGCGTCGCTGATCAAGGCGCGCCGCGAGGAAATGATCGCCAACCGCGAAGAGACGATCGCCTGGCTCACGAAGAAGGGGATCGACGTCCAGACGGGCAGCCAGGCCAACATGTTCATGATGGATTGGAAAAAGCCCGCCAAGGAGATGCAGACGGCGATGCTGAATACGCCGGAAAAGGTGCAGATCGGCCGCAACTGGGCGATCTGGCCCACCGTCTCGCGCGTCACGGTGGGATCGGCCGAGGATATGGCCAAGTTCCGCTCCGCCGTGGAGAAGGTCTACAAGGCCTGAGCTGATTGCGCCTCCCAAGGCGAAAGGGCGTCCGGTCCGCCGGGCGCCCTTTTTGCGTCCGCGCGCACCATGGATCATGTTATCAAGCGCCTGCGCGGAAATGGGAGAAAGCCACGCCATGCCCATCACCCTGACGGTCTTCGCCGCGTCGCCCGACGAGGGACGCGGTCTCGCCCGCGACATGGGGGTGCGCTGGGCGCTGGAGGAAGCAGGGCTGGCCTATGATGTGCGCACCCTGTCCTTCGCGGCGATGAAACAGCCCGCGCATCGCGCCCGCCAACCCTTCGGCCAGATCCCGACCTATGAGGAGGACGGGCTGATCCTGTTCGAATCGGGCGCGATCATCCTTCATATCGCGCAGCATCATGCCGGCCTTCTGCCCGACGATCCCGAAGGCAGCGCTCGCGCCATCGCCTGGCTGTTCGCAGCGCTCAGCACGGTCGAACCGCCGATCATCGCCCGCTCCATGGTTGGCTTCACCATCCGCGACAAGCCCTGGTATGGCGAACAGATCGCGCTGTTGGACGACCAGCTTCGCGTCCGGCTCACCGACCTTTCCCGCCAGCTGGGCGATGCACCCTGGCTGGAGCAGGCGTTCAGCGCCGGCGACCTGATGATGATCGTGGTGTTGCGGCGGCTGGCGGGGACCGGCCTGCTGGAGGAACATCCCAACCTGGCCGCCTATGTCGCCCGCGGCGAAGCGCGCCCCGCCTTTCAGCGCGCCTTCGCGGCCCAACATGCGCTGTTCGTCGCGAGCCGCGAAGCGAATTAGGCCGTGACCGGCAGAAAAGGCGTCACCACGCCCATGATGCGCGCGACCGTCTCCGCCTTTTCGCCGACCGGCGCGACATAGTCGATCACCGCCCGCGCCTCCCCTTCTCCCGCTCCACGCGCGATCGCCCAGGCGGCCAGATAATAGGCCGCCATGCATCCGCCCGCCGTGGCGACATGGGCGGACCCGTGAAAGGGCGCTTCGACCGCGCGGACGCCCGCCTCCTCCACCCAGGGTCGGCTGGTGCTATCGGTGCAGACCGGCACATCCTGCAGCAGCCCCATCGTGGCCAGCACCAGCGCGCCAGAACATTGCGCGCCGATCAGTTGCCGCGCGGGGTCGAACGCAAGCCGCGCCATCAGCGCAGCGTCCGCCGCAACCGCGCGGGTCCGCACGCCGCTGCCGACCAGAATGATGTCCATCGCCGGAAGGGCATCCAGCCCGATGCCGGGCGTCACCATGACCCCGTTCATCGACGTGACGGTCTCGCCCGGCGCGCAGATCATCGCGCGCCAGCCCTTCACGCGATTGAGCAGCGACAGCGCGACGAAACTGTCCATTTCGTTAAACCCATCGAAAGTCAGAATGGCTATCCGCACCGCTTCGGCTCCCATTGCCGGCAGGAGGAACGCTTAAAGTCTAGTGCCCCAAAGCGCGCGGGCCGCACGCACGACAATGGCCCCTATTGGGGGTCTGGCGCGGCAGCAGCGCGATGATCGATAAGTATGCTCACCATGCTGCCCGCCATCACTTCGCCATTAACGCGCTCCGGTATGATCAGGAATTGCCAAGCGGCCAGTCGCATCGCTCGTCCCAAACCGAATTGCGGTGACGACTCCTTAAGCACCTGGCAGTTTTCGACGTGATAGTGGTCTACAGGTTTACATGCCATCAATACCCACCACGACTTTGGCTGCTTTTCAGGCAAATAGGGTAACAACTCAGCATGGGTCGGAAGCCTGTACCATTGGGCCAGTTGAACGCCGCCCGGCCCTTCTCCTGGTCCGGCGACGGCCGCGCTGTTTCCCTGCCCCGCCGCACCATCACCCGGCGCGCGCCTGGGCATCTTGCCGATGTCGGCCGACGCCATCTGCTCGCGGTTGAGCGTCAGGAAGGGAAAGGGCGACGGCGGCTGTTCGACCGGCTTTTCGACCTCCAGCGGCGGACGGACGACCGGCTCCTCCACCTTCTGCGGCTCCGCCTTGCTTTCCTCGCGCCGCTCGGCCTTCTCGGCCTTGGCTTCTTCCTGCGCCGCCTTGGGACCGGCTTCGGTCTCGAAGGTGACGGGGAGGCGCGGGTCCATCTTGGGCGGCTGGAAGGATGGCGACAGGGTGAACAGCGCCAGCAACAGCAGCAGGTTCAACACCAGCGCGAACGTCACGCCGCCCGCACGCTGCCGCACCTTGGCCCAGGGAATGGAAGAAAATGTCAAACGCGCGGACCGAACAGACGATTGGGAAGCCGGTCTTGCCTAGACGGCGCGGCGGCGTCAACGCCGTCACGCCGCCCGCCCATCAGTCGGTGGCGCGCACGTCGCTCGGATTGCCCGGCCCGTCGCAGGGAGTCGCGCTGGCCATCCAGTCGATCTTGTCGCCCTCCGCCAAAGCGGGTTCGTCGCGGCCGACATCGGCGGTCAGGGCGAAATTCTGTTCGACCCGCGTCATGTTGTCGTCAAAGCCGTTGATCTGGGCATTGAGCACCATCGCCTCCTCGGCGCTCACTTCGGGCTTCACGCTGCGGCTCGACTGGACGCTGCGCACCACATTGTCCCGGATCGACAGGCCGCGCCAATAGGCGACGCCGCCCAGCGTGCGGTTCACGCGCCGTCCCGCTATGTTCCAATGGCCCGCGCCCAGACGGGGCAGCCGCAGGATCGTGGCGTAGCAGCGGAAGCGCGGAAAGCTGATCGCATAAGGCGCGCTCTGGTCCTGCTCCTTGGGTCGCTTCAGCGCGCTCGGCTTGTAAAATCCTGCGCCGTGCAGATAGTGCAGCCAGCCATCGCTTGCGTTGCCCTCCCAATCCAGCCGTCCCTCACCGGTCAGGCTCAGCACCAGCGCCGCCTTGTCCGCCTCGTAGCGCCAGTCGACCGATAGGGCATCGACCCAGTTCGCTTCGCTGCGCCAATAGCTCTGCAATTGGCGCTCGGCTTCGGCCTTGGATAGCGACGACAGGGTGGTCCGCAGGGCATAGACGCCGTCGCCGCGCAGAATATGCCGGACCGTCACCTTGCTCGGTCGGTCGGCGCCGGCCCGCGCATCGACATCCTGCACGGCGATCAGCTCGGGCTCGCGCGGCGCCTTGGGCGTGACCGCCTCCAGAGTAGCGCCGGGGGCGCGCAGCGGCAGGACCCAGCGGAACATGGGCGGCGGGATCAAGGCCAGGCTGCGATCGCCCAACCGGGTCCCATCCAGCCAATGCGCCTTCCCCGCGATCGTGGCGCGCACCAGCACATGATCGAACAGCAGGGGGTTGGGCAGACGCTGGTCGAGCCCGTCGCCACCACTGCTCTGCACCAGGACCGCTTCGGCCGGCACGCCCAGCTCACGCAGCAAGGCCAGCAGCAGCGCAGTCTTCGCCTTGCAGTCGCCAAAGCGGCGGCGCCAGCTTTCATCCGCGCTCGCCGGGCGATAATTGCCGCCGTTGAGGCCCACATAGACATAGCGGATCTGATCCTGCACCAGCGCCAGCGCGGCTTCCGCGCGCGCCGCAGGATCGCTGGTCCGCGCAGCGATCGTCGCCGCCTCCTGCCGGAGCGCCGAATCCGCCTTCAGCGCCGCCGCCTCGTCGAACAAGGTGGCCATGCGCGCCGAAATATCCTCCCAGCCGGCATAGTCGGAATATTCCATCAGCCGCCGCACATTGTAGCGCGCCGGCGCGCCTTCGGTCGGCACCGCAGCCGTGGGATCGCGCAATTCCCGCTCCAGCACCATCAGATCGCCCTCGGCGCGCGGCGCCACATCGCCCAGGTCGGCGCTGGCCCGCCAGCGCACCGGTTCGCTGGCCGGCCAGCTCAGCCGAATGCGAAACGCGCCCGGATTGCCCTGCGGCGCAAGCGCGGAAAAGCCGAAATGATGATCGCCCAGTGTTGGATCGCGGCCCAGCACGGTCGCGGCGAATTCCAGTTCATCGCCGACCCTCAGGCCGGGCGTCTGCAGCGTCGCGGTGAGCATCCCGTGCAGCATGGCCGCTTCCAGCTGCGCCTCCTGCCGCACCACGGTGAAGCGGGATTTCGCCAGCACGTTGATCACTTCGCCATCCCGGATGATGCGCAGATGGTGGACGGTGACCGAACCCGCCTCCGGATTCCAGCTGGTGGCGATATTGCCCGCCGGCAGGGCGTCCGCGGTCAGCAGCTTGATCCGATAGGCGGTATAGACTTCATCCCCGCGCGCCGTCAGCCGGGTCTGCACGTCGGAATAGACGACCCGTGCCGCAGCGCCCGCGGGCGTCGGCGCATCGGTCGGCGTCGGGGGCGGCAGCACCCAGGCCGGAACCTTGCCATATTGCACCTTGTCAGCCGCAAAGACCGGCGTCGCGCCCATCAGCGCGATCGCCGCCAACCCCCTGAAAATCACGCCCCTCATATCCCCCGTCTGCACGCCGTGTCCTGACGACGCGGCGAATCCCCGCCTTACCCTTGCCGCTAATCGCGCGCAGGTAAAGGCTTATCCGGTCGCCGGGACGATTGCCCGCGCCCGCGCAATTCGACTAGAGCGCCGCCATGGATATTCGCCTCGCCACCGCCGCCGACCTGCCCCAGATCCACCCCGTAATTGAGCGGGCCTATCGCGGCGATGCGGCGCGCGCGGGCTGGACCTTCGAATCCGATCTGCTCACCGGGGCGCGGACGGACCTGGCCTCGCTGTCCGCTATCCTGGACAGCCCTCAAGACCGGCTGCTGATCGCCATCGTCGACACCATCCCGATCGGCTGCGTGCAGGTGACGGACAAGCAGGACGGCACCGCTTATCTCGGCCTGCTCTGCATCGACCCGGAGCGCCAGGCCGCGGGCCTCGGCCGCCAGTTGATCGCCGCCGCAGAGGATATTGCCGTCCGCCTGTTCGGCGCGACGCGCATGGAAATGACGGTCATCGACCGCCGCGTCGAACTCATCGCTTATTATCAGCGCCGCGGCTATATCCTCGGCGCCGAGCGACGCCCCTTCCCTATAGCGCTCGATCCACCGCTTGAGATGGTGGTTCTGGCAAAAGCGCTGGCGGCGCCCCTTCATCTCCGCTAGGCCCGCGCGCGATGCTCACCAGGCTCTACCAATGGACGCTGGCGAAGGCCGCGCACCGCCACGCCGAGCGCTGGCTCTTCGCCGTCAGCTTCATGGAATCGAGCTTCTTTCCGATCCCGCCGCATCCTCTGCTGGGCCTCATGTGCCTTGCCCGGCCCGAGCGCGCAGTCCGATTCGGGCTCATCTGCACCATCGCATCGGTGCTGGGCGGCCTCTTCGGCTATGCGATCGGCTTTTTCCTCTATGAAGCCGTCGGCGGGCAGATATTGCACGCCCTTGGCCTGGCGGAAAAATTCCCGATCGCGGCCTGCTATCTGCGCGACTATGGCGCGGAGATCATCCTGATCAAGGGCGCGACGCCCATCCCGTTCAAGCTCATCACCATCACCGCGGGGTTCATCGGCCTCTCGCTCTTCACCTTCCTGTGGGCCAGCATCGTCAGCCGCGGTTTCCAGTTCATGCTGGTCGGCATCCTGTTCTGGAAATTCGGGCGGCCGATCAAGGCGTTCATCGAGAAATATCTGGCGCTGCTGTCGGCTCTCTTCCTGCTGCTGGTGGTGGGCGGCTTCGTCGCCATCTCCACCTTCTCAGGCACCGGGCATGAAAGCGACGCCTGTTCGCGCGCTACCATGGCGACGGTGCGCTGACCCTCATGCTGCAAGCCGCCTTCGCCCGCCACCCCAAGATTGCGGCGCTGCTGGCGGGCTTCCTGTCCGCCACCGGCTTCGCGCCGCTCAACCTCTGGCCAGTGGCCCTGCTCTGCCTGGCGGCGCTCATCATCCTCGTCCTGCAAGCGCCCGACCGCCGCGCCGCCTTCCTGCGCGGCTGGCTGTTCGGCGTCGGCCATTTCACGCTCGGCCTCAACTGGATCGCTCACGCCTTCACCTTCCAGGACAGCATGCCGCACTGGTTCGGCTATGGCGCGGTGGTCCTTCTTTCGCTCTACCTGGCCGTCTATCCGGGCTTTGCGACGCTGGCGGCCTGGTGGCTGCGCCGTCGCTTCGCGCTCAGCCCGCTTGCCTTCCTCTTCCTCTTCGCAGCCTGCTGGACGGCGACGGAGTTCCTGCGCGCGACGCTCTTCACCGGCTTCGCCTGGAACCCGCTGGGCGTCGTCCTGCTGCCGACCGGCGCTGCGATCGCCGCCACGGTGATCGGCACCTACGGACTGGGCGCGCTGGTCATATTGGCGGCAGGCGCGCTGATGCTCGCAGTGCACGGCCAGGCGCGGCTGGGCGGCCTGATCGCAGCGCCCCTGCTGCTGCTCGCCCTGCTCGGCTGGCTCGCTCCCGCGCCGCCGACTCCGGCCGGTGCTCCGCGCATCCGCGTGGTCCAGCCCAATATCGGCCAGGACGAGAAATATTCGGTCGAGGCGGAATATCGCAACTTCGCCAAGCTCTCGACCCTGTCCGGCAAGCCCCGCCCGGCGCCGCGCCTCATTTTCTGGCCCGAAGCGGCGATCCCCGCCTATCTCGATCTGGAGCCCGACTGGCGCGCGCGTCTCGCTGGCCTGCTCGGGCCGGGCGACCTGCTGATGACCGGCGCGGACAAGGTCTATTTCAAGGCGGTCGAGGAGAATGGCATCCTCGTCAACAAATTGGCCGGCGCCAACAACAGCGTCTGGATCGTGACGCCGCAGGCGACGATCGCCGGACGCTATTCCAAGGCGCACCTGGTCCCCTATGGCGAATATCTGCCGATGCGTCACATATTGGAGCCCATCGGCCTGTCGCGCCTGGTGCCGGGCGACGCGGACTTCTGGCCCGGGCCGGGCCCGCAAAGCCTGACCCTGCCCGCGACGCTCGGCCGCCCGTCGCTGAAGATGGGCGTGCAGATCTGCTACGAGATCATCTTCTCGGGCCAGGTCGTCGACGCCGGGAACCGGCCCGATTTTCTCTTCAACCCCTCCAACGACGCCTGGTTCGGCAGTTGGGGGCCGGTCCAGCATCTCGCCCAGGCGCGACTGCGCGCTCTGGAGGAGGGCATTCCGATCATCCGCGCCACCCCCACGGGCGTGTCCGCCGTGATCGACGCGCGCGGCCAGGTGGTGCGATCGCTTGGTCTCAACCGCGCCGGCTATCTGGAGTCCGGCCTGCCGCCCGCGCTTTCGCCGACGCTTTTCGCGCGCTTCGGCAACATCCTCTCCGTCCTCTTCGCCTTGCTGCTGCTGGGTGCTGCCATTGCAACTCGACACCGCAGCCGCTAAGGCGTCCCTGCACATAAAGATTTCTTTATACGCAGACACAGCATCAGACTGGAGCAACCATGCGTTCGAATTACCTCTTCACTTCCGAATCCGTGTCCGAAGGCCATCCCGATAAGGTCGCGGACCAGATTTCCGACGCGATCGTCGACCTCTTCCTGTCCAAAGACCCCGAAGCGCGCATCGCCTGCGAAACGCTGACCACGACCCAGCTCGTCGTCCTGGCCGGCGAAATCCGGTGCAAGGGCGTCTATGAGGATGGCCAGTGGGCGCCGGGCGCGGAGGAAGAGATCGAACGCACCGTGCGCGAAACGGTGAAGCGCATCGGCTATGAGCAGGAAGGCTTCCACTGGGAAAGCTTCCGCTTCGAAAATAATCTCCATGCCCAGAGCGCGCATATCGCGCAGGGCGTCGACGCCAGTGGCAACAAGGATGAAGGCGCGGGCGACCAGGGCATCATGTTCGGCTATGCCGCCAATGACACGCCCGACCTGATGCCCGCGACTCTCTATTACAGCCACAAGATCCTGGAAACGATGGCGGCCGATCGCCATTCGAAGGCCGCGCCCTTCCTGGAGCCGGATGCCAAGAGTCAGGTGACGCTCCGCTACGAAGGCAGCACGCCTGTCGCCTGCACTGCCGTCGTCGTTTCGACCCAGCACGCCAAGGGCTATGATCAGGGCGAGAAGGAAGCCGAGCTCAAGGCCTATGTGAAGGATGTGGTGGCCAAGGTGATCCCGGCCGAGCTGCTGTCGGACGAGACCGTCTATCACATCAACCCGACCGGCAGCTTCGAAATCGGCGGCCCGGACGGGGACGCCGGCCTGACCGGCCGCAAGATCATCGTCGACACCTATGGCGGCGCGTCGCCCCATGGCGGCGGCGCGTTCAGCGGCAAGGACCCGACCAAGGTCGATCGGTCGGCCGCCTATATCACGCGCTATCTCGCCAAGAATGTGGTTGCCGCCGGCCTTGCCCAGCGCTGCACCATCCAGATCGCTTATGCGATCGGCGTCGCCGAGCCGCTGTCGCTCTATGTCGACACCCATGGCACCGGCACGGTGGGCGACGACAAGATCGAGGATGCGATCAAGTCGATCAAGGAACTGGGCGGCCTAACCCCGCGCGGCATCCGCACCCATCTGGGCCTCAACAAGCCCATCTACCAGCCGACCGCCGCCTACGGCCATTTCGGTCGCAAGGCCGAGGGCGACTTCTTCCCCTGGGAAAAGACCGACCTGGTCGAAAAGCTGAAGGCGGCGCTGTAAGCCCGGCTTTCGCTGACGCAACCGATTGAGAAAGGCGCGGGACGTGTCCTGCGCCTTTTTCCTTATGCGAGAACCAGCGCCACCAGTTCGGCCGAAGAAATGCCCGCCGATCGCAGGAAGCCCTGGTAATAATCGCAGCCTTCGCGGGCGAGCAGGTCCAGCTGCTGCTCGGTCTCCACCCCTTCGGCGATCACCTTCAGCCCCAGCGACTTGGCCATGTGAATGACCCCGCGCACGATAATCCGGTCCCGCGCGGTGCCGGCGATGTCCTGCGCCAGGCCACTGTCGATCTTCAGATAATCGAGCGGCAGCGACTTGAGATAGGCCAGGCTGGAATAGCCGGTGCCGAAATCGTCGATCGCGACCGCCAGCCCCTCGCTGCGCAGCGCGCGCAGCAGCCTTGCCGCCGCATCCACGTCATGGATCAGCCCGCTTTCGGTGATTTCCACCGTCAGTCGCGCGCGCGGGAATCCGCTGCGATCCACCAAGTCGAGCAGGTCGGGCATGAAGCGCGGCTGCGCGATGTCGGCAGCGGTGACGTTGATCGACAGGCGCAGGTCCGCCAGCGCGCGCGGCCAGGCCGCCGCCTGCCGCAGCGCTTCGCCCAAGATATGGGCGGATAGCGGCAGCATATAGTCGGACCGCTCGGCCGTCGCGAAGAGGATGCCCGCGCCCAGCGGCCCATAATGGGGATGATTCCAGCGAGCGAGCGCCTCCACTCCGCTGATCAGCTCGGAATGGACCGGATATTGCGGCTGGAACACGATGCCGATCTCGCCCCGGTCCAGCGCCAGGCGAAGGTCCGTCTCCAGCCGGTCGGGGTCGACCTGCCGGCTCTGCTTGTCGGCGGACAATATGCGAATGCCCTCGCCCCCCGCCTGCCGCGCATCGGCCAGCGCCATGCCCGCGCGCCGCAGCAAATGAGTCGCGTCATCCTCGCTGCGCGCCTGGGCGATGCCGCATCGCGCGATCAGGCGGATCAGGTGATCGCCGGCGCTGAACGGCCGCCCGATCGCACCGATCAGCTGGCGCGCCAGGAATGTGGCGCGATCGCCACTGCCGGGCTCCCCGGCCAGACCCACCAGAAATTCGGTGCCCGCGATCCGCGCGACCATCGCGCCGGGCGCGACATCATCCACCATCCGTTCGATCCGGCGCGCGATCCGCCCCAGCAACGCGTCGCCCACCACTTGCCCATAGGCTGCGTTCATCCGCTCGAATTGGCTGATCGACAGCAGCAGCACCGTCGTCGGCAGGCCGACGCGCCGGTCCAGCCATTCCAGCGCCGCCTGGCGCGATCGCAGTCCGGTCAGATAGTCGCGGCTGCTGCTGTCCCGCTCATGCTGGTCGGACAGCCATTCGACATCCGCCGCGATCTGCCCATCCTCGATCCGCAGATGATGGACCAGCCGGTCGCCCGGCCGGTCGGGCAGGCCGTGGGCCAGGGACGCCGGGCGCCCCGTGCGCGCCATCGCCCGCAGCGCCGTCAGCACACCCGCCCGCTCCGCTCGCGGCAATTGCCGCATCAGCGCGGCCGGGGTCAGCGTCGGCGCGTCGAGCGCCAGATGCCGCGCCAGCGCCTCGCTGACGCGCAGCAGCCCGTCGCTCCCCAATTGCCAGTACAGCGCGTCGCCGCGGCGGATGCGCTGCGCCCGCTGCCGCGCGCCCTGCTCGCCACCCAGTCTTTCCACCAGCCGCTGCGCCGACGCCAGCACGGCGCGCAGACCATCGGGGGTGAAGGGTGCGAGCAGATAGTGGGTGGCGCCAGCGGCGAGCAGAGCGGGCACGCGTGCTTCCTCGGCGTCATCCAGCAGCAGGATCAGCGCACCGCCGCCCGCTTCCATTGCCGGCACCAGCGGCGCGAGCAACGCATCGGGATCGCCGCCCCGGCGCAGATCGATGAGCGCGATCTGCGCTTCGCTGCGCAGGAAGCGTTGCGGCGCGTCGCGCGGCCGCCGCGCGCCGATCGCGCGCCAGCCAATCGCCTGCGCCGCCTGCGACAGGCCGTCGCGGTCCCGGGGCGACAGGATGAACAGGCTATGCTGTATGGCCGATGCGGCGTCCCCGCCCACTCTCTGTGTCTCCCCGACGCCGCGCATCGCGCCGTCCTATCAGCAAGGCGTTACCGACCCGTTCGCGTCACCGCAACCGGGGTGCTTGCACCCGCAATGACCATCGCCTAGCTATGCCCCATGGCCATAGCCGCCCCTTCGTCCCAGTCCCAGCCATCGCCTCTGGTCGACGGTCTGGGCCGCCGGATCAGCTATTTGCGGATTTCGGTGACGGATCGGTGCGACCTGCGCTGCCGCTATTGCATGGCGGAGCGGATGCAGTTCCTGCCCAAGAACCAGGTGCTGACGCTTGAGGAGATCGCGCTGCTCGCCGATCTCTTCATCGCGCGCGGAGTGACGAAGATCCGCCTGACAGGCGGCGAGCCGCTGGTGCGGCGCGACATCGGCGATCTCGTCCGGCGCATCGGCCGCCATCTGGGTCAGGGGCTGGATGAACTCACCCTCACCACCAATGCGACTCGGCTCGACGTCCATGCCCAGGAGTTGTTCGATGCCGGCGTGCGGCGCGTCAATGTCAGCCTGGACAGCCGCGATCCCGATCGGTTCGCCGATGTGACGCGCGGCGGCCGGCTGGACCAGGTATTTGCGGGGCTGGACGCCGCCCGCGCCGCAGGCCTCGCCGTGAAGATCAACATGGTGGCGCTCAAGGGCATCAACGACGACGAAATCCTGCCGATGCTGCGCTGGTGCGACAGCCAGGGCTTCGACCTCAGCCTGATCGAGACCATGCCCCTGGGCGACACGGGGGAGGACCGGACCGATCATTACCTCCCGCTGACGCAGGTGGTCGACGGCATCGCGGCGCAGCATCCCCTGACCCCCATCGCGCATCGCACCGGCGGCCCGTCCCGCTATCACGCGGTGGCGGGCATGCGCGCGCGGCTGGGCCTCATCACGCCGCTGACCCGCAATTTCTGCGCCGACTGCAACCGCATTCGCATGACCTGCGAAGGCAAGATCTTCATGTGCCTGGGCCATGAGGATCATGTCGACTTCAAGGCGGCGCTGCGCGAGGGCGGGCTGGATGCGGTGCAGCCGCTGGTCGATCGCGCGCTGCGCCTCAAGCCCGCCGCTCATGACTTCCGCATCGGCGCCAATGCGCCCGCCGCCACTCGCCGCCATATGAGCGTGACCGGCGGATGAGCGGCGACCCGCGGCGCGCCCTGGTCGCGTCCCCTACCCCGGCGGCCCGCGCGGCGGAGGAAAGGCTGCGCGCCGTCTATGACTTCGCCCCGGTGGAGGAGGCGGACATGATCGTCGCGCTGGGCGGCGACGGCTTCATGCTCCAGACGCTGCACGCCATGCTGGAGGGGCGGCGCATCATGCCGGTCTTTGGCATGAACCTGGGTACGGTCGGTTTCCTGATGAACGAATGGCGGCTCGATGGGCTGGACCAGCGTCTGGCCAGAGCCAAGAGCTTCAAGGTCAATCCGCTGCGCATGACGGTCGACACCGTCGATGGCGAACAATTTTCCATCCCCGCGATCAACGAAGTGTCGCTGCTGCGCGAAACCCGCCAGACCGCCAAGCTGGAGGTGGAGGTGAATGGCCGCATCGTCCTGCCTGAACTGGTGTGCGACGGCGTGCTGGTGGCGACGCCGGCCGGCTCCACCGCCTATAATCTGTCCGCCCATGGCCCGATCCTGCCGCTGGGGTCGGCGTTGGTGGCGCTGACCCCGATCAGCCCTTTCCGCCCGCGGCGCTGGCGCGGCGCGATCCTGCCCGAAGCCACGCAGATCCGTTTTTCCGTCCTCAACCCGGTCAAGCGGCCGGTCAGCGCCGTCGCCGACCAGCGCGAAGTGCGCGACGTCGCGCAGGTGGAGGTACGCATCGACCGCACCACGCCGCTGACCCTGTTGTTCGATCCCGAACATACGCTGGACGATCGGATCGCGGCCGAACAGTTCATCGCCTGACGGGTCCGGCGCAAGATTTCCGCAATTTGCCGCTTGCCATTGCCGGAAAGCCACTGCTATAGGCGCGGCCTGCCCGGCGGAAGCCGGGTTGCTCCCCGATAGCTCAGCGGTAGAGCATTCGACTGTTAATCGAATGGCCGTAGGTTCGAATCCTACTCGGGGAGCCACTTTCCAAACCGCTTTCGCATCGATCCCTCGCTGACAGGCGCCGTGCTTCCCGTCTATGGCAGGCGGGCAGCCAGGAGTGTTCGATGCCCGATTCCCCCGCCATTCAGATCGACGATGTGCGGGATGCCGCGCGCCTGCTGGAGGGCGTGGCGGTGCGCACGCCGCTCATCGAAAATCTGGCGCTGAACGCGCGCGTCGGCGGCCGCACCCTCGTCAAGTTCGAAGGCGCGCAGCACACCGGGTCGTTCAAGTTTCGCGGCGCCTATAACCGGCTCGCCCGCCTGTCGCCGCCGGAAAAGGCGGCGGGCGTCGTCGCCTGGTCGTCGGGCAATCATGCGCAGGGCGTGGCCTGCGCCGCCCGCATGCTGGACATACCGGCGACGATCGTCATGCCGGCCGACGCGCCGGCGATCAAGGCGGCCAACACGCGGGCGCTGGGCGCGCGCATCATCCCCTATGACCGGCTGACCGAAAGCCGCGAGGAGATCGCCACCCGCCTGGCGCGCGAAAGCGGCGCGACGCTGGTCCCCTCCTTCGACGATCCCCATGTCATGGCGGGCCAGGGCAGCGTCGGGCTGGAGATATTGGCGCAGGCGCAGGAAATGAATGCCGACATCGGCCAGATCCTGGTCTGCTGCGGCGGGGGCGGGCTGGTGTCGGGCATCGCCACGGCGGCCGCGGCGTCACGGCCGGACATCGCCCTTTACAGCGTCGAACCCGAGAACTTTGACGATACAGCGCGATCGCTGCGCAGCGGCGTGCGCGAGGAGGTGGCGAAGGACGCCCGTTCGATCTGCGACGCCTTGCTGGCGCCCAGCCCCGGGGCCCTCACCTTCCCCATCAATAATGCGCTGCTGGCCGGCGGCCTCGCCGTCACCGACGCAGAGGTGCGCGACGCAATGCGCTTCGCCTTTTCGACACTGAAGCTGGTGACGGAGCCGGGCGGCGCCGTCGCGCTGGCGGCGCTGCTGGCCGGCAAGGCGCCGCCCTGCGCGGGCGCGCGCGTCGTCGTCATCTCCGGCGCGAATGTCGATCCCGCCCTCTTCGCCGGGATCATCGGCGGGACCGACTGACGGGCGAATTTACCCGCCCTGCCCCCTTGCCAAGCGGAACGCGCCGCTGCATATGCGCCGCCTGCCCGGAGCGATCCGGGCCGCTCCCCGATAGCTCAGCGGTAGAGCATTCGACTGTTAATCGAATGGCCGTAGGTTCGAATCCTACTCGGGGAGCCAGTTTCTTCCACAGCCACAGCCGCAAAAAGAAGCGCGCGAAGCCGGATGGCTCCGCGCGCTCGAGTCACGCTTGGGAGGGAGAGATCAGCGCGCGGCGTATTGCCGGCCCCGGCCGGACACGGCCCAGCGCTGCGGCGTCGCATTGGGCGCGGTTTCGCGCACGAAGCATTGGCCGCGCTGCGACCGGATCATGCGGCACGCGGTCATCGCGTCGGCACGGCTGGCAAAGCCGCTGACGGCGAGACGGTGATAGAGGCGGCCCTTGACCGTCGCCTGGCTGGTCAGCACCGGGAAGGCCGCCAGCGCGCTGTTGCGCCCCGCCATGCCCATCCATTTTTCGCGCGCGACGGCGGCGCTGTCATAGGCGCCGAGCTGCACGACCCAGTCGCTGGCATTGCCGACCGGCTTGATGAAGGCGGCCTTCTGCATGCGGGCGACCGGCTGCCGTGCGACGGCCTGCTGGACGCGCGCCTGCGGCTTGGGCTGCGCGGCTTCGCGCGCGGCGACGCGCGTGATCGGCGCAGCCTGGACGGCGGGTTGGGGCACCGGCTGCACCTGCGGCGCGGCGTCCGCGAGCGCCACCGGCTGGACCTGCGCATCGGGCTGAGGCGCGGCTTCGGGCGCGGCGGCCAGGGCGACGGGATCGGCGGCCGGCGCGGGCGCCAGCGCCAGCATCGCAGGCTGCCCCTGGTCGGCGTCGTTCATCGTGACGCCCATCAGCGCGGCGACGCGCTGCGGCGCGAGCCCCGGAGCGGCGACCTGCGCCCATTCGGTGACGCGCTTGTTGGCGTCGGTCGGATCGAGATCCATGCCGACGACCAGCCGCGCATCCTTCCATCGGCCAGCCAGCGCATAGGCATAGGCCAGATTCTGGCGAGTGCGCGCGGTGGCGGAGGGATCGTGGATCGCCTGCGAGAGGATGCGCACGCCCTCGTCCGCATCGCCCGCCATCGCCATCGCCAGGCCATAGTCGGATGCAGGGATCGTGTCGGCGTGGCCGGCGAGCAGGCTGCGCGCGGCCTCCGGGCGTCGCTGCGCCACCTGCACCAGCGCCAGGCTGACGATGGTGCGCGCGTCGCTGCTGCCCAGCGCCAGAGCGTCCGACAGCGCGGTCTCCGCCGAAGCGAAGCGCCCGGCCAGCACATAGGCGCGGCCCAGAAGCTGGCGATAACCGGCATTTTGCGGCGCCAGCTGGACGGCGGCCTCGGCCGAGCGGACCGCGTCATCGGCGTCGCGATCGTCCAGCGCCTCGGCCGCCTTGGCGGCCAGCTTCGCCGGATCGCCCTTGGGCTGCGACACGGAGGCGCGGGGGTGGAATGCCGCCCCCGAGCAACCAACCATGGTGGTGGCGACGATCAGCGAGGAAATCGCCGCCTTTCCGAACGTCGTGCGCATCATCATCTTACCCACCCTTCGTCATCTTGCGCCGCGCCTGCGGCAACTGGTCGGCCAGCCGGTCGATCTCCGGCAGGGTCGTGAGGAAATCATCCAGCGCCTGGCACACAATCTGCTGCGCGGACCGGCCGGTCACGGCGCTGGCAAGGCGCAGCTTGAGATGGCGCTCCGCGTCGAGGCGCAGTGTGAAGGCGGCCTTGCGATCGCGCGCGGGCGCGGTTTCCGGCTTGGTGCGGCTCGCCGCCTTGGCGCGGGGCGCCTTGACCGGGGCCGGCGTCGCGGCGATCCGTTCGGCCAGTTCCTCGCGCTCCGTCACCACGGCGGGCACCGGCGCGCTCAGCGTTGCGCCCATGGGGGTGAGGCCGATCGCGACCGGCTGCTCGACGGGCTGCGGCGCGGGCTCGACATCGAAGCCCATGTCGTTCCAGCCCAGATCTTCCTGCTGCAAGGCAGTCGCCGGACCACGGCCAAAGCCTAGCATCGGGCGGCGCATGGCGGGCTGGGCCGCGCCCTTGCGGGCAAGCAGGCCGGAGGTCAGCGACGCGAGCGGCTTGGGTTCACCCATATGCTATCCTCCTCTTACTGGCTTACGCGGCGGCCGAAGCCGCCACCGATCGGGCGCGCGGCGACGGTGCCGACGCTGCCATGGGGCACGGAAAACACCGTGCGGCGGAAATTCTTCTCCAGGCGATCGGACACATAGGTCCACAGCGCCTCGACCTCGCCGGCGGAGCGCCCGCGCGGGTCCACTTCCATCACCGTGCGCCCGTCGATCATCGACGCCGCGAAATCGGTGCGGTGATGCAGGGTCACCGGCGCGACCGTGCCATGCTGCGACAGAGCGACGGCGGCTTCGGACGTGATCCGCGCCTTGGGCGTGGCGGCGTTGACGACGAAGATCAGCGGCTTGCCCGCGCGCTCGCACAGGTCGACGGTCGCGCCCACGGCGCGCAGGTCGTGCGGGCTGGGCCGGGTCGGCACCACGATCAGTTCGGCGACGGAAATGACGCTCTGGATCGCCATGGTGATGGCGGGCGGCGTGTCGATGACGGCCAGCTTGAAACCCTGCTGCCGCAAAATCTCCAGGTCGGAAGACAGGCGCGCCACGGTGGTCTGGGCGAAGGCGGGGAATTCGGCCTCGCGCTCATTCCACCAGTCGGCCAGCGAACCCTGCGGATCGATGTCGATCAGCACCACCGGCCCGGCGCCCGCGCGCTGCGCCTGCACCGCCAGATGCCCCGACAGGGTCGTCTTGCCCGATCCGCCCTTCTGCGATGCCAATGCCAGAATCCGCACGCACTTCCCCCGAAGAAATTCCCATTCCGGGCCGATCTGCCATGGGCGCGCCTAAGATTTGGTTAACCGCGCAAACAGGGTCTGTGTGCGCGGTCGTCTATGCTAACAGGCTTTTAACCTCATTCGGGCTAGATGGCCCCCGACGGAGACTGGGCAGGAGCACGACGCAGATGCACGCAGGACGGATGATTGGAGCGGCAGCGCTGGCGGTGATGCTGGGCCTGGGCTCCCCGGCGCTGGCGGATGTGAAGGCGGGCGTCGACGCCTGGCAGCAGGGCGACTATGCCCGCGCGATCGCCGAGTGGCGGCCGCTCGCCCAGGCCGGCGATCCCGATGCGCAGTTCAACATGGGCCAGGCCTACAAGCTTGGCCGAGGTGTGCAATCGGACTTTCCCGTCGCGCTGGACTGGTATCGCAAGGCGGCGGCGCAGGGCCATCTGCGCGCCGAGGACAATCTGGGCCTGCTGATGTTCCAGCAGGGCGACCGCGCCGACGCCATGCCCTATCTTCAGCGCGCTGCCTTGCGGGGCGAACCGCGCGCCCAGTATATTGTCGGCACCGCGCTGTTCAACGGCGACCTGATCGGCAAGGATTGGGTGCGCGCCTATGCGCTGATGAGCCGCGCGTCCGCGTCCGGCCTCACCCAGGCGACGACCAGCCTGGCGCAGATGGACAAATATATTCCCGACGACCAGCGCAGGCAGGGCCTGGCCATGGCGGCGAGCCTGGAGAAGGGCAAGGGCGAGACCCTGGCAAGCGCGCCGGCCGTGCCGACCCGCCCCAATCCCCCGGCCGAGCGTCCCGCGCCGAAGCCGACGACGCCCCCCACCCCTTCCCCCCAGCCCAGGCCCACCCAGCGAGCGACGACTCCGCCGCCACCCGCGCTTCCATCCAAGCCTGCGCCCGCCGCGCCGGCCCCGGCCGCTTCGGGCGACTGGCGCGTGCAGCTTGGCGCGTTCAGCCAGGAAGGCGGCGCGCGCAGCTTGTGGAACCGGCTGACCGCCAAGGTCGGCGGCCTGTCCGCCTATCAGCCCTTCTTCGTCCGCGCCGGCAGCGTGACGCGGCTGCAGGCCGGACCGATCGCCAGCAGCGGCGACGCGGAACGGCTGTGCGCCCGGATCAAGGCGGCGGGCGCGGATTGCTTCGCGACGCGGAAGTGACAGCGCGGGCGCCCGCCTGCTCCAGCATCCAGTTACGAAACTGCGCCACGGCGGGATTGGCCAGCGCCTCGGGCGGATAGACGAGATAATAGGCCTGCTCGCTCGACATCGGGCGCGCGAAAGGAACGACCAGCGTTCCCGCCTCCAGTTCCGGCCGGATCAGGAAGCTGGGGATCAGCGCGACGCCCGCCCCCGCCGCGGATGCCTGCGCCAGCATCAGGAAATGCTCGAAAGTCGGGCCGGGCGCGAGCGCGGACCCATCCACCCCCGCCGCCGCCAGCCAGCGCGGCCAGGCGTCGCGGCGCGATGTCTGGCTGAGCAGCGGCACGTTCAGCAAGTCGGCGGGCGTGCGCAGCGGATGCATGGCCAGCCAGGCGGGCGCGCAGACCGGCACCGCTTCTTCGCGAAACAGGAAGTCCATCGCTACCCCCGGCCAATCTTTCACGACACCGAAATGGACAGCTGCGTCGAATTCCTCATGGCCGAAATCGAAGGGCTGCGAGCGAGCGGCGAAATCGATCACCAGGTCGGGATGGCGCGCGCTGAGATGCGGCAGGCGCGGCGCGAGCCAGCGCATGCCGAAGCTGGGCAGCGTCGCGATCCGCAGCGCCGTCTGCGCGGGGCGCGCCGACGCGCGGGCGGTGGCGCGGCGGATGCGATCGAGCGCCGGCAGCAGATCGTCGGCATAGGCGCGGCCCGCTTCGTTGAGCCGGACGCGGCGGCCGATGCGGTCGAACAGCGGCGTCTGGAGCATATCCTCCAGCTGCGCGATCTGACGGCTGACCGCGCTTTGCGTGAGGCCGATCTCCTCGCCCGCGCGGGAAAAGCCGCCATGGCGCACGGCGGCCTCGAACGCGGTGAGCGTCGCCATGGGGGGCAACCATTTGCGGCTGTCGTTCATTCCCTAAGCTCATCAGCAGATGACAGGATGCCATTTTGATTTCGCTGTCTACGCTGCGATAATGCAACTGTCATCCCGGAGCGTTTATATGTCGAATGAGAATATGGGCACGATCGAACGGCTGGCGACCGGCGCGCTGGGCGACGCGGAGGGACGTCGCACGCTCGAGATGCTGGCGATCGACCCGGCGCTGCTGGCGGAACGCGGCGAGCATGTCTCCCGCGCCGCCTTCGCCATGGCGATGAATGTCGGCCTGTTCCACGACCTGCTCGCCCGCGTGCCCAGCGGCGCGGCCTATGTCGCCGACGCGCTGGCCGGCGGCCGACGGATTCTGTTCGACCATGGCGCGCTGCGCTGCATCCGCTTTCCCGATGGCCCCACCGGCGCCCTGCCCGGGGGCGAGGACGCCTTCACCCGCATCTTCCTGCCGCTGGGCTATGAGATGGCCGCCGTCTATCCGCTCGACCGGCTGAAGATGACGGGCCGCGCCTATCGCCATGCCGACTATCCCGACGCCATCCCGCAATTCTTCCTGTCCGAACTTCATGTCGACCGCTTCGACCCGGACTTCGCCGCCGCCGCCGCCCGCGTCTTCGGCACGTCGCGCGATCCACTGGATGATGCCGCCCGGGAGATGCTGCGGCGCTACGCGGCCGGTGAAGCTGTCGCTTTCGCTGTCGCGCTGGCCGCCTTGCCCACCATCCTGGCCGCCTTCGACCGGCAGCATGAGCCGGCTTCGTTCGAGGATTATCAACTGCTTCTGTCCCGCTCCAACGAAGCGGCCTGGATTGCGACCGAAGGCAATGCCTTCAATCATGCGACGGACCGGGTGCCCGATGTCGCGGCACTGGCCCAGCGACTGAAGGCGCAGGACCGCCCGATGAAGGAGCGACTGGAAATTTCCGCGAGCGGCCGCGTGCGCCAGACCGCCTTTCGCGCCGACAGGGTCGCACGCCCCTTTGCCGATGGCGAAACGCGGCAGGTATCCGGCTCCTTCTTCGAGTTCATCAGCCGCGACCTCGACCCTAAAACGGGCGTTATCGACCTTGCCTTCGACACTGGCAATGCGACCGGCATCTTCGCCATGACGAGCGCCCGGGACGGCGCGCAGGAAGGGACATATCGGTGACCGACATGCTGCAATCCTTCGACCCCGCATCGCGCGAGCTGATCTGGGAAGGGCCGGTCGCCCGCCCCGCCGATTGCGACCGCGCCATCGCCGCTGCTCGCGCCGCGCTGCCTGGCTGGCGCGCCTCGCCCGTGGAGGACCGGATCGCGGTGGTGCGCCGCTATGCCGCGATTTTGAGCGAGCGCCGCGCCGACCTGGCGCAGCTCATCGCCCGGGAAACCGGCAAGCTGCTGTGGGAAAGCGACGCCGAAGTCGGGTCGATGATCGCCAAGGTCGAGATATCGATCCAGGCGCATGCCGAGCGCACTGGCGAGCGCGCCGCCGACATGCCCTTCGGCCGGGCGGTGCTGCGCCATCGCGGCCATGGCGTGATGGCGGTGCTGGGCCCCTATAATTTTCCCGGCCATCTGCCCAACGGGCATATCGTCCCCGCCCTGATCGCGGGCAATGCCGTGGTCTTCAAGCCGTCGGAGATCACGCCCGCCACCGGCGCCGCCATGGCGGACGCCTGGGCCGCGGCCGGATTGCCCGACGGATTGCTGACGCTCGTCCAGGGCGGGCGCGCCACGGGCGAGGCGCTGGTCGCGGGCGACATAGACGGGCTGCTCTTCACCGGATCGGCGGGAGCCGGCGCGGCGCTGCGCCGAGCGCTGGTCGATCGGCCCCACGTCATCATGGCGCTGGAACTGGGCGGCAATAATCCGCTGATCGCCTGGGACAGTCCGGACGCGGCGGCATCGATCATCGTCAATTCGGCCTTCATCACCACTGGCCAGCGCTGTTCCTGCGCACGCCGGCTGATCGTGCCCGAAGGCGCGACCGGCGACGCGATCGTCGAGGCGACCGCCGCGCTTGCCGCGCTACTGCCGATCGCCGCCTGGAACGAGGCGGGCGAGGCCTTCATGGGACCGCTGGTGTCGGATCAGGCGGCGGCCAGCGCGCATCGCGCCGTCAGCGACCTAATTGCGCGCGGCGCGCGGGTGATCCGCCCCTTCGAAGCGCTGGCCGATCGCAGCGCTGCCTTCGTCACGCCGGCGATGCTCGACCTCACCGGGATCGACGCGCCGGACGCGGAAATCTTCGCGCCGGTGCTGTCGGTCGTTCGCGTCGCCGATTTCGACGCGGCGATCGCCGCGGCCAACGCTACCAGCTTCGGCCTCTCCGCCGGGCTCGTCTCGCAGGACGAGGCGCTGTGGCGGCGCGTGGTCGAGGAAAGCCGCGCCGGCGTCGTCAACCGCAACCGGCCGACCACGGGCGCGGCGGGCAACATGCCGTTTGGCGGCCTGGGCGCATCGGGCAATCATCGGCCGAGCGCCTATTATGCGGCCGACTATTGCGCCTATCCGATCGCGAGCTTCGAAGCCGATGGCGTGGCGGCGGTGCCCGTTAACGGCTTGAACAGCGCAGCAGCTTAGGGCAACGGCTGTCCCGACCATTATCGGAGGGGCCGTTGCCGGACGCTGTCAATTCATCCTGGATACTGACCCTGGTCTGCGCCGATCGCGTCGGCATTGTCGCGGCAGTCAGCCAGTTCCTGGCGGAGCGCGGCGGTTTCATCACCGACAGCCAGCAATATGCCGACCGGGACGCCGGCCTCTTCTTCATGCGGGTGGCGTTCGAGGCGACCGATGCACGCATGCGCGACACCGACGCGCTGCGTTCGGACTTTGCCGCGATCGGCGCGCATTTCGCCATGGACTGGTCGCTGGCGGAAGCGCGCCACCGCCCCCGTATGCTGATCGCCGTGTCCAAGGGATCGCACTGCCTCGCCGACCTGCTGCACCGCTGGCAGGCAGGCATGCTGGCGGTCGACATCATGGGCGTGGTGTCTAACCATCCCGACATGCGCCGCATTACCGAGTGGCATGGCATCCCCTATCATGAACTGCCGCCCAATGGCGACAAGGCAGGGCAGGAAGCGGCACTGCTCGAGATATTCGAGCGCAGCCG
Organism: Sphingobium naphthae; assembly: GCF_020782235.1. Classification (GTDB taxonomy): domain Bacteria; phylum Pseudomonadota; class Alphaproteobacteria; order Sphingomonadales; family Sphingomonadaceae; genus Sphingobium; species Sphingobium naphthae. The sequence goes on along the minus strand of NZ_JAJGNO010000003.1, from coordinate 311,610 downwards.
CTCCGATTATCTGATACTCGCCCGCTATATGCAGGTGCTATCGCAGGCGCTGGTCGAGCGGCTGGCGGGGCGCTGCGTCAACATCCACCACAGTTTCCTGCCCGGCTTCAAGGGCGCGCGCCCCTATCATCGCGCGCATGAGCGCGGGGTCAAGCTGATCGGCGCGACCGCCCATTTCGTGACGGCCGACCTGGACGAAGGGCCGATCATCGAACAGGCGGTCGAGCGCGTCGATCATCGCGCCACGCCCGAGGACATGATCCGCATCGGCCGCGACATAGAGGCGCAGGTGCTGGCCCGTGCTGTTTCCTGGATCGCGGATCGTCGTGTGCTGCTCAATGGCGGCAAGACGGTCGTGTTCCGCTGAGGCGTTAAAGCCCCAGCCGAGCCCAGAAATCCTCGGCGGCGATCGGCGCAGCGGCCGTCGTCACGCGGTCGGCCTCAGTCCAGCTGCTATGGGGGATGGGGATCGGCTGGGCCGGCGGTACCGACCGGCGCCGGCGTTTCCGTGAGGCAAGGCGAGCCATCGTCTTCTCCTTCGATCAGGGGAACACGAAACCTGGCGTGGTCGCTTCGGAAGCGTGCGCTTTAGCCGTTGATGACGCGGAGCAAGCTGACATCCTTCAAAAGCCGCGGAGCACTAGGGCTCAGCAGGGCTTATCGCTACGCAAGACGGGATTGTCCAAACAGCTTTGCTTGGCCGCGCCGCAGCCGAACTTGCTGCGACGGCCGGGATCAGCCCACGATGCTGTAAAGGAACCAGCCGACGATCAGCAGGCTGGAGATAATGCAGATACGATCGCCAAAAACATCAATACGAGACATGATGGACATCCTTCACCCTGAGCGCTCTTTTGGCGCCTCGGGAGAAGATTACATCATGTTCGGGCTCGCCGGAACAGGAAAAGTGCGTCCAACAGACATCGATCAAGGGTGAATGCCAGCCGGCGACGCTTGAAGCGCCGCCCGGTTGAACTAGGCGCCTGCGGCCACCGCGCGGTGCCGCAGATAGGCCTGCGTCGCCTCTGCGGCTCCCCGATAGGCCTCTTGGAACTCGGCGCTCCAATATTTGAGGTCCTGCAGGTCGATCCGCTCGCCTGACACGGCGCAGAGCACGAACTGCCCCGGCCGCATCACGGCAAAGTCGGCTGCGCCATATTCCAGCACGGCCATGCCCGGTATGTCCCCGATCATGCGCGTCAGTCGCCGGTCAGGATGCGATCGACCAGCTGCTTCACGGTCGGCACGAACCCGTTGGAATAGAAAGGGTCCTGCTTGAAGCGATAGGCGGCGTGGCCAGCGAACAGCAGATTCTTGTCGAGATCGCCGCCATGGACCGATTCCTGCAGCGACTTCTGGATGCAGAAGCTGCGCGGGTCGGCCAGGCGACCGGTGGAATTGGTTTCGCTGTCCATCCAGCTGGAGAAGGCGCATTGGCTGAGGCAGCCCATGCAATCGGCCTGATCCTTGCGGATTTCCGCCTTCTCCTCTTCGGTCACGAAGACCAGCGTATTGTCCGGCGTCTTGAGCGCGGAGGTGAAGCCGGCGCCGAACCATTCGCGCGCGCGGGTCAGGTCGCCCAGCGTCACCCAGAAATTCTTGCCCTTCACGCCCACGTCGAGCTGGTGCGTATGATCGCCCGCCTGTTCGGTGCTGAAGGGGATCTGCCGGTCCGACCGCGCTTCGAGCGAACGCAGGAAGGGGTTGCGGATTGCCGAGCTGTAGAAGCCCGTCGGCGAGAATTTGTGGAGCAGCACGTCGCCCGGCTCCAGCTGCATCAGCCGGTCCTTCCACGCCTGCGGGATCGGGCTTTCCTGCGTCAGCAGCGGGCGGGTGCCGAACTGGAACATGATGGAGCCCAGTTCGGGATTGTCGATCCAGTCGTTCCAGTCCTTGAGCGCCCAGACGCCGCCCGCCATCACGATGGGCACATCGTCGGAAATGCCGCCTTCGCGCATGGTGGCGCGCAGGTCGCGAACGCGCGGATAGGGGTCCTGCGGCGCGCGGGGGTCCTCCGCATTGGAGAGGCCATTATGGCCGCCGGCCAGCCACGGATCCTCATAGACCACCGCCGCCAGCCATTCCGACGCCTTGCTGTAGGCGCGCTTCCACAGCGCGCGGAAGGCGCGGCCGGACGACACGATGGGCAGGTAGGAGACGCCGTAGGACGCCGCGATTTCCGACAGCTTGTAGGGCATGCCAGCGCCGCAGGTGACGCCCGCCACCATGCCGCGCGTCTTTTCCAGCACGCCATGCAGCACCCGCTGCGCGCCGCCCATTTCCCAGAGTACATTGATGTTGATCGCGCCCTTGCCGCCGGCAATCTCGAATGCGCGCTTCACTTGCTCGACCGCGCCGTCGATGGCGTAGGCGATCAGTTCCTCATGCCGGTCGCGGCGCGTGCGGCCATGATAGATTTGGGGGATGATGTTGCCGAAGCTGTCATAGCTGTCGGCGTTGACCGCCGACACCGTGCCGATGCCGCCGGCAGCCGCCCAGGCGCCCGAACTGGCGTGGTTGGACACGGCAACGCCCTTGCCGCCTTCGACCAACGGCCAGACTTCACGGCCGCCATAGACGATGGGCTTCAACCCCTTGAACAACGACATCTCCTGCACTTGGCAACTGGCCCCCTCGACCAGGTAAAAGCGACCCTATAGCAGCTTTGGCTGTCTATGACGAATTTCGCGCGCCCTAGCGCAAAATCATGGGGCTGGCCAGAGCTTCGCCATAGAGAGACGCATAAGCGTTTACCATGGTTTCCTCGGCGAAATCGCGCGCGGCGCGCGCCCGGTTGGCGACGCCCAGCCGCGCGCGCAGATCGGCATCGTCGGCCAGCTGGCCAAGCGCCTGAGCAAGGCCTTGCTCGTTGCGCATGACAAAGGCGCGATTTTCCGGCGCGACCATATGGGCGACGTCGCCGACATCCATGGAAGCGACCGGCAGCCCGGCGGCCATCGCTTCCACCAGCGAGATCGGGAATTGTTCGCTGTCCGACGACAGGGCGAATATGTCGAACAGGCCGACGAAGCGCCACGGACGGTCCAAAAAGCCGGCCATATGGATGTCGTCCAGCCCCTGCGCGGCGGCTTCGGCCATGATGGCGCCGCGTTCCGGCCCCTCCCCCACCACCACCAGTTGCAGCCGGTCCTTGTTGGCGGCGACGGCGCGCACCAAACGCGGGATATTCTTGACCGCGCGCAATCCGGCCAGCGTGCCGACCAGCAGCTTGCCGGGCGTCCGCACCAGGCCGGGGATCGCTTCGGGCGCGGGCGGTTCGCCATAGCGCGCGACATCGATGCCGTTGCGGATCAGGTGCAGCTTCTCCGCAGGCTGTCTCCAGACCTGCCGAGCGATGCTCTCCAGCCGGACGGAGGGGACGACCAGCCCATGCGCCCGTTGCAGCGCCACGCGGCGGAAGAGGTTGCGCTTGGTCTTCAGCCGCTCCGCCTCGTCCGCATTGAAGCCATCCTCATGGTGGATGAGCGGCGGCAGGCCGTAGGCTGCGCCGCCGCCCAGCCGATGCGCCATCACCGCGTCCATCGCGCCCCAATTATAGGTGAGGACAAGGTCGAAGCCCTTCAGAAAGGCGCGGATTTCCCGGTAGCGCGCAAGACCCGGCTTGCCGGCGAAGGACGGGCCGGCGGGATAGCGCACATCCATCGCCGGATCGATCGCGTCGCGCGCGCTCATGGCGGCGGGATCGGCGCTCATGATGCTGTGGCGGGCGCGGTCGCCCCAGATGTTCATCAGGCGGACCGCCCGCGCCTCCTTGCCCCCGAGCGAGAAACTGCCATGGACATGCAGGATGTGCGGCGGTTCAGCCACGCAGCACCCGGTCGAGGAGCCGGTCAATGGCGGCCACGCTTTCGGGCTCGTCCAGCGTAGGCGCATGGCCGACACCGGGCACAGTGACCAGTTCGGCGCTCTCGCCCATCTCGCGCGCCATGCGGCTGGCATTGTCCTCGCTCAGCAAATCCGATCGCGCGCCACGCAGCAGCAGCGTCGGAATGCCGGAAAAGGCCTGCATCACCGGCCACATGTCGACGCCCGCTTCGCTGCCCATCGCCCGGATGGGCTCGGCGATCTTCATGTCATAGTCGAGCACGATGCGCCCGCCGCTGTTGAGGCGGTAGAGCCGCTTGGCCATGGCAATCCATTGTTCGAGCCCATAGCCGGGATAGACGTCGCCATTGGCTTCGGCGAGCGCCCGGGCCGCATGCACCCAGGTCGGATGGGACTGGCCCACGCCGACATAGGCGCGGATCCGGTCGAGCCCCGCCGCGTCCAGCGCCGGGCCGACATCGTTGAGCAGCGCGCCCGCCAGCCATTCGCGGTGGGTCGCGGCGATCAACATTGTGATGACCCCGCCCAGCGACGTGCCGATCGCGACGAAACGCGTGATCGCCAGGTCCGCGAGCAGGCGGCTGATGTCCTGCAGATAGGTCAGCGGGACATAGGTCATCGCATCCTTGGCATAAGCGCTTTCGGCGCGGCCGCGCATGTCCGGACAGATCAGCCGCCACTCCCCGGCCAGCCGTGCGGCCAGCGGCTCGAAATCGCGCGCGTTGCGGGTAAGGCCTGGCAGGCAGAGCAGTGGCGGCCGGCCGTCATCCGGATGCGCCGCGTCCCTGGCATAATCCCGATAATGGAGCCGAAGCCCATCGGGTGACCACCAATATCCGTCCTTATAGCCGGTCAAGCTTGATCCTTCCGCCCTGGCTCCCCCATATCGCCGCATGAGCCAGACGCCGCAACCTGCATCTTATCGCCCCGCCACCGAAATCGACGCGCTGATGCCCGACATCGCCGATCCGGTCGCGGCGGCGGACTTCCCGCAGACGATCCTGCGCTACCGCAATGACCGGGCAGCGGCGGAGGTCGGGCTGGAGGCGCTGAGCGATGACGCATGGATCGCTCATTTCGGGCGGTTCGCGCCTCTGGAGGGCAGCCTGCCGCAGCCGCTGGCGCTGCGCTATCATGGCCATCAGTTCCGCCACTATAATCCCGACATCGGCGATGGCCGCGGTTTTCTGTTCGCGCAGCTGCGCGACCGACGGGGCCGGCTGCTGGACCTGGGCACCAAGGGGTCGGGCCAGACGCCCTATAGCCGGTTCGGCGACGGAAGGCTGACGCTGAAGGGCGGCGTACGCGAGATATTGGCGACCGAGATGCTGGAGGCGCTGGGCGTCGACACGTCCCGCACCCTGTCGATCATCGAGACGGGCGAGGCGCTGGAGCGCAATGACGAGCCGTCGCCCACGCGCGCGGCGGTGATGGTGCGCCTCAGCCACTCGCATATCCGCATCGGCACGTTCCAGCGCGCGGCGTTCCTGGACGACACGGCCTTGCTGGAGCGACTGACCGATTATGCGCTGACGCGCCTCTATGACGAAGCCCCGGGCGACAATCCGGCAGCGCAATTGCTGGGCCGCGTGGTCGAACGCACCGCCGACCTGGCGGCGAGCTACATGGTCGCGGGCTTCGTCCATGGCGTGCTCAACAGCGACAATATCAATATAACCGGCGAAAGCTTCGACTATGGCCCCTGGCGCTTCACGCCGGTGTGGGATCCAGGCTTTACCGCCGCCTATTTCGACCATGCCGGCCTCTACGCCTTCGGGCGGCAGGCCGAAGCGATCCATTGGGACGTCGCGCAACTGGCAGTGTCGCTGCGCCCCTTGACCGACGCGGAGCCTCTGATCGCGCAACTGGAGCGCTTCCCCGCCCTCTATGGGGAGGCGGTGCAGCGGCGCTTCTGCTGGCGGCTGGGCGTCGAACCCGGCGCACAAGCGGGGCCGATGGTCGAGGCGGCAGTGCGCGGGATGACCGCGACGGACACGCCCATCGACCGCTTCTTCCACGACTGGCGCGGCGGCATCGCGCCAGCCCACGGCGGCTATGAAGATGATGCCTGGCACGCCTTTCGGGAGGCCATCGCCGGGTTTCAGCCCGTGCCCCAGGCCCGTGACCATGCCTATTGGAACGACGCTGCGCCTTGTTCGATGCATATCGAGGAGGTGGAGGCCATCTGGAGCGCGATCGACCAGGACGACGACTGGACGCCGCTTCATGCCAAGGTCGCCGCGATCCGGCGCATGGGTGCGGCCCATGGCGGGGCTGCGACGAGCCGACGCTAGCCCCCTCTTCTTTCATTAACCAATTTCCGGCATAGCCCTGCTCAAATGGTCGCGTCGCTTACATCCCATGAACCCGCCACCGGCGACCTGCTCTGGCAGGGGGAGCCGGGCGACGTCGAGATCGAGGTGGCCGCCGCGCGCGCCGCCTGGCCCAAATGGGCCGCGCAACCGATCGCCTATCGCATCGAAACGCTGCGCCGCTTCGTCAATGTCGTGCGCCGCGAAGAGGATGCGCTGACCGACCTGATCGCGCGCGAAACCGGCAAGCCGCTGTGGGACGCACGGGCGGAAGTAACCGCGCTGATGGGCAAGGTGGATATCAGCGTCGCCGCCTATTCGGAGCGGACCGGCCAGCGCCGGCTGGAGGCCAATCTGGGCGCGCGCCAGTCGGTGCGGCACAAGCCCCATGGCGTGATGGCGGTGCTTGGCCCCTATAATTTTCCCGCCCATCTGCCCGGCGGACATATCATTCCCGCGCTGCTGGCCGGCAATGCGGTGGTGTTCAAGCCGTCGGAAAAGACGCCGGCGGTGGGCGAGATGCTGGTGCGGCTGCTGCACGAGGCGGGCATTCCCGCTGACGCGGTGCGCCTGTTGCTGGGCGGGGCGGACGCGGGCAAGGCGCTCGCCGCTCACCCCGATGTCGGCGGCATCCTGTTCACCGGATCGGCGCAGACCGGCATCGCCATCAATCGCCAGTTCGCGGCGCAGCCATCGAAGATCCTGGCGCTGGAAATGGGCGGCAACAATCCGATCGTCGTGTGGGACACGCCCGAAATCGGCGCCGCCGCCGCGATCGTCATCCAGTCCGCCTTCCTGAGCAGCGGCCAGCGCTGCACCGCCGCCAGCCGCCTGATCGTGCGCGACGCCATCGCCGACACGCTGATCGCGGAAGTGAAGAAGCTGGCCGACCGGTTGATCGTCGATCATCCCCATGCCAGCCCCGCCCCTTATATGGGCCCCGTCATCGACAATCAGACCGCCGACGGGCTGACCGAAAGCTTTCTGTGGCTGATGAGCAATGGCGGGCGGCCGATCAAGCATATGGTCCGCAGCCGGCCCGGCCTGCCCTTCCTCAGCCCGGCGATCATCGACGTCACCGCGATGAAGGAGCGACCCGATGTCGAGCTGTTCGGCCCGCTGCTGCAGGTCATCCGCGTCAGGGAATTTGGCGAAGCGATCGCCGAAGCCAATAACAGCCGCTATGGCCTGGCCGCATCGCTGATCGGCGGGACGCCCGAGCAATATAATCAATTCTGGTCCAATGTGCGGGCGGGCCTCATTCACTGGAACCGGCCGACCAACGGAGCGGCGTCCAATGCGCCGTTCGGGGGCGTCGGCATATCGGGCAATCATCGGCCGAGCGCCTATTACGCTGCCGATTATTGCGCCTATCCGGTGGTCTCCGCCGAACTGGAGACGCCGCGCGCATCGATCGGCGTGGGCCTGAAAGACGTCGACGTCAGCGCAATGGGCGACTGAGGCGCGCGCCGCCCCTGGCCACGCAAAAACATTTCCTAATCCCCCCCATATCCATTCTGAATTGAACTGGCCGGGGGCTTTCGCCATGTGCGCTGCATGGCTGAAACGATACCCGCCACCGTCTTTCTGGTCGGCGCGGGGCCGGGCGATCCGGACCTGCTGACGATCAAGGCCGCGCGCCTGATCGGCGCGGCGGACGTGATCGTGCATGACGGGCTGGTGTCCGACGCGATCCTGGCGCTCGCCGCGCCGGATGCCGACCTGATCTCGGTCGCCAAGCAGCGCAGCCGCCATTCCATGCCGCAGGACGCGATCAGCGCCCTGCTGGTCGAACTGGCGCGCGAGGGGCGCAAAGTCGTGCGGTTGAAAGGCGGCGACCCGTTCATCTTCGGCCGCGGCGGCGAGGAAGTCGACGCCTGCCGCGCCGCCGGCGTGCCGGTGGAGGTGGTGCCCGGCATCAGCGCGGCGATCGGCAGCGCGGCGTCTGCGCAATTGCCGCTCACTCATCGCGCGGCATCGAGCGCGGTCAGCTTCGTCGCGGGCCAGTGCAAGGGCCTGACGGCACAGGACTGGTCGGGCCTGGCGGGCCAGGGACGCACGCTCGTCATCTATATGGGCGTCGCGACGGCGGCCGACATCGCCGACAAGCTGGTCGCCGATGGGGTCTCCCCTGCCATTCCGGTCGCGGTGCTGGAAAATGGGACGCGCGCCGATATGCGGACCCTGCGCACCCTGCTCGCCGATCTGGGCGACATGGTCGCGCGGGAACAGGTGAAAAGTCCCGCGCTGATCGTGGTCGGCGAAGTGGCGGCGCACGCGCTGGCGCAGGACAGCTTGCAGGGTTATCGCGACATGCTCGCGTCCGTCCGGCCCGCGCCTGTCGAGGGCCGGCCGTTCGTTTGGAGCGACGAGAGAGCAGAAGACGGACAGGGCTCCGACAGCCCGAACGGGAAAAGGGTAGAATGAAGATATTGACGGGCAATGACCTGGTGACCGGCGACGTCATCTGGTGGGCGGGCGACGGCTGGTCGCGCCAGGTGGGCGACAGCGTCGATGTCGGCGAGCAGGGCGATGACCTCGCCCGCACCGAGGAAGCCGCGCTGCGCGTCGTGGGCGCCTATGTGATCGACGCGACGCTGACCGACGAGGGCGTGCGCCCCGCCCATATCAAGGATCGCATTCGCGCGCTGGGGCCGACGGTGCGCCCCGACCTCAACCTCAAACCAAATGATGCCGATGCCGGCAACTGGGTGATCTGACCATGTATCGCTACGACAGCTATGACCAGTCCATCGTCGACGCACGGGTCGAGGAATTTCGCGACCAGGTGCAGCGCCGCCTGGCCGGCGCGCTGACCGAGGATCAGTTCAAGCCGCTGCGGCTGATGAACGGCCTCTATCTCCAGCTGCATGCCTATATGCTGCGCGTCGCCATCCCCTATGGGACGCTCAGCGCCCGGCAGTTGCGCAAGCTGGGGGAAATCGCAGCGAAATATGACAAGGGCTATGGCCACTTCACCACGCGCCAGAATCTGCAGTATAACTGGATCAAGCTGGCCGATGCGCCCGAAATCCTCGCCGAGCTGGCGAGTGTCGAGATGCATGCCATCCAGACCAGCGGCAATTGCATCCGCAATATCAGCTCCGACCAATATGCCGGCGTGTCGGCCGACGAAGTGGCGGACCCGCGCCCCTGGGCGGAACTGCTGCGCCAATGGTCGAGCTTCCATCCGGAATTCACCTATCTGCCGCGCAAGTTCAAGATCGCGGTGATCGCGTCGGATGACGATCGCGCGGCGATGCGGCTGCACGATATCGGCCTCAAGCTGGTGGCGCGCGACGGCCTTATCGGCGCGGAAGTCTATGCCGGGGGCGGCATGGGCCGCACCCCCATGGTCGCGCCGCTGATCCGCGATTTCGTGCCGGAAGAGGAGATCGTCTCCTATCTGGAGGCGTGCCTGCGCGTCTATAATCGCTACGGTCGCCGCGACAACAAGTACAAGGCGCGGATCAAGATCCTGGTCCATGAACTGGGTGTCGAGGAATATAAGCGGCAGGTGGAGGAAGAGTTTGCGCAGATGCGCGACCTGGGCCTCAATCCGCCGACCGAGGAACTGGACCGCATCCGCGCCTTCTTCGCTGCGCCCGACTATGAGACGGGCCTGCCCGAAGAGATCGACCGGAGCGATCCGGCCTTTGCCCTGTGGGTCGACCGGCAGGTCGCAGCGCACAAGGCGCCGGGCTATGCGATCGTCAATATCAGCCTGAAGCCGCTGACCGGCATCCCCGGCGACGCGTCGGCCGAGCAGATGGCCTTGGTCGCGGATCTGGCGGAACGCTATTCGCTAAATGAAATCCGCGTCACCCACGCGCAGAATCTCGTCCTGCCGCATGTCCGGAAGGCGGACCTCCACGCCATCTGGCAACAGTTGGAGGAAGCGGGTCTGGCCGAGGCCAATCTCGACCTCATCACCGACATCATCGCCTGCCCTGGGCTCGATTATTGCGCGCTTGCCAATGCGCGGTCGATCCCGCTGGCGCAGAAGATCGCGCAGCGCTTCGCCGACAATGAACGGCAGGCGGAACTGGGCGAGCTCAAGCTCAAGATTTCGGGCTGCATCAACGCCTGCGGCCACCATCATGCCGGCCATATCGGCATCCTTGGCGTGGACCGGAAGGGCGTGGAGAATTTCCAGCTGCTGCTCGGCGGATCGGGCGCGGAGGATGCGTCGCTCGGCCAGATCACCGGCCCCGGCTTTTCCGAGGATGGCGTGGTCGATGCGATCGAGAAGGTCACCGACATCTATCTCGCCCAGCGGGCGCAGGGCGAACGCTTCCTCGACACCTATCGCCGCATCGGCATGAAGCCCTTCAAGGAGGCGATCTATGGTTGAATTCCTCTCCTTCCGCGACGGCGAAGCCGCGCAGGAGCCTGCGGTCACCGTCGAATCCTTCACCGGCCAGTCCAACTCCACCGCCGTGCGGATCGAGGCGGGCGAGGACGCGCGCGAATTGCTGCCGCATCTGGACCGGCTTTCGCTGGTGGAGGTGAACTTTCCCGCCTTTGGCGATGGTCGCGGCTATTCGGCCGCCCGCATCCTGCGCGAAGCGGGCTATCAGGGCGAATTGCGCGCCGTGGGCGACGTGCTGGTCGATCAGATCGTCGCCATGCGCCGCTGCGGCTTTGACAGTTTCCATCCGTCCAAGGCGCTGGATGACGCCGCCGTCGAGCGCGCCCTCACCCGCTATGCGGACGTCTACCAGAAATCGGTCGATGGCCGTGCGCCCGTTTGGGCGAAACGGCATCCGGAGAAAATACATGGCTGAACCCGCCCGCCAGATGTCAGAGCGGCACATCGATGTGATCGATACCCGGCCCGCCTTCACCCAGGAGGAAGCCGACGCGCTCAATGCGCGCTTCGAGGGCGTCGACACGCTGACCATGCTCAAGACCGTGTTCGCCGAAGGTCTCGCCGGCAATGTCGCCGTCGTTTCGTCCTTCGGCACGGAAAGCGCGGTGCTGCTCGATCTGGTGGCCAGGGCGGACCGGACCGTGCCGGTGATCTTCGTCGACACGCTCAAGATGTTCGCCGAAACGCTGAACTATCGCGACACGCTGATCAAGCGGCTTGGCTTCACCGACAGCCGCACCGTCGCGCCGCTGCCCGACGTGATCGCGAAGAAGGACGAAACCGGGCTACGCTGGTCCTATGATCCCGATGGCTGCTGCGAGATCCGCAAGGTCGAGCCGATGAAGCGCGCCAAGGGTGGGCTCGACGCCTGGATTTCCGGGCGCAAGGCGTTCCAGTCGGTGACGCGCCAGAACCTGCCCCGTTTCGAGGTGGAGGATGGCCGTCTGAAGCTCAACCCGCTCGGCGACTGGACCAAGGCCGATCTGGAGGCCTATTTCGCCGAGCGTGACCTGCCGCGTCATCCACTGGAGGCACAGGGCTATCTGTCGATCGGCTGCGAGCCCTGCACGTCCAAGGTGCTGCCGGGTGAAGACCCGCGCGCGGGTCGCTGGCGCGGATGGGACAAGGTGGAATGCGGCATCCACACGCCCGTCAGCCCCATTCCGGGCGCGAGCGACGATGCCGACGATCCGGCGAACATGCCGGTATTCTGAAGCGGCGGGCCCGTTTGCATTCCGGTTGAAGTCGTTCGGCCTTCAGTCGTGCTGCCGTCCGCGCCGCCGTTCAGGACAAGCTTCGACAAGCTGTGAGCGAACGGAAGTGGCGGTTCAACCCGCCGCCTTCACGATTTCGGCCCAGGCTTCCTCTGTGATGACGTCGATGCCGAGCGCGGTCGCCTGCTTCAATTTGCTGCCCGCGCCCGGCCCCGCCACGACCAGATCGGTTTTGGCGCTGACCGATCCTGCCGCCTTCGCGCCCAGCCGTTCGGCCTGCGCCTTGGCTTCGTCGCGGCTCATGGTCTCAAGCTTGCCAGTGAAGACGATGGTCTTGCCTGTGACGGCGCTGGCGGTGGTTTCGACCACATAATCGGGCGGCGACACTTCGCCAAGCAGATCGTCCCATGCCTCCACATTATGCGGTTCGTGGAAGAAATCCGCGAGCGCATGGCCGACAGCCGCCCCCACATTTTCCACGCCGATATGGTCGGCGATCGCCTTGTCGCGCTTCGCCTGGCTGTCGAATGGCTGGTCGCGCAAGGCGATGATTTCGTCCGCCAGGCCGCGAATGGCGCCAAGCCTGGTGTAGCGCTTCAACAGATCGCGCGCCGTCACCGCGCCGACATGGCGAATGCCAAGGCCAAAGAGCAGACGCGCGGCGTCCGGCTGACGCTTGGCCTCGATCGCGGCGAGCAGATTGTCGACCGACTTTTCCTTCCAGCCTTCGCGGCCCAGCAGATCGGCGCGATGCCGTTTCAGCCGGAAAATGTCGGCGGGCTCGGCGATCCAGCCGAGGTCGAGAAATTCCTGGATCGTCTTTTCGCCCAGCCCTTCAATGTCGAGCGCGGCGCGGCTGACGAAATGGCGCAGCCGCTCGAATCGCTGGGCGGGGCAGATGAGGCCGCCGGTGCAGCGATAATCCACCTCGCCTTCCTCGCGCACCGCTTCCGACTGGCATACGGGGCATCGGGTGGGGAATTTGTAAGGCTTTACTTCCTGCTGATATAGCGAAGGTATCGGACGCTGAATGTAAACTCGTCGCGCGGAACATCTTTTAAGGTGAAAGACAGTATCACCATAAGCCGATGATAAGTTGTGATTCACAACCATCATTGATTTGCTCGACTGACGATATTTTCTAATATTCCTTATCTGATAAATTCGACGCCGCTTGGGAAAAATCCTAGTAACGATTTGACCTTGATAAAGATTTTTTACGATTTGAGGGATTACATCGCCTGCGCGCTGAACAATCACCCGATCTCCAACGCGAGCATCCAAACGTGCGATCTCGTCAGCGTTATGCAAAGTAGCATTGGAAACGATCACCCCTCCAACCGTGACCGGGGCTAGGCGACCGACCGGCGTCAGCTTGCCGGTGCGGCCGACCTGGATGTCGATCGCCTCCAGCGTGGTCTGCGCGCGCTCGGCCGGAAATTTATGGGCGATCGCCCAGCGCGGCGCCTTGGCGACGAAGCCGAGCCGCTGCTGCCAGTCGAGCCGGTCGACCTTGTAGACCACGCCATCAATATCGAAGGGCAGGTCCGCGCGCGCGGCTTCGATGGTCCGATAATGCGCAATCAGCGCATCCAGGCTATCGACGCACGTCAGCATGTCCGACACCGGCAAGCCCCAGCCGGCAATTGCCTGCATGACGCCGAGCTGCGTGTCGGCGGGCAGCGCGCTATGTGCGCCCCAGCCATGGGCGAGGAAACGCAGCGGCCGGCTGGCGGTGACGGCGGCGTCCTTCTGGCGCAGCGAACCGGCGGCGGCATTGCGCGGATTGGCGAACTGGCGCGCCTTTTCCGGATCGTCGGCCTCGGCGAGCAGGCGCTGGTTGAGCGCCACGAAGTCGCCCTTGGCCATGTAGACTTCACCACGTATCTCGAACAGGTCGGGAATGTCGGGGCCGGCCAGCCGCTCGGGAATATCGCCGATGGTGCGAACATTGGCAGTCACATCCTCGCCGGTTGTGCCGTCGCCACGAGTCGCGGCGAGGACCAGTTCGCCCTGCTCGTAGCGGAGCGAGCAGGACAGGCCGTCGATCTTCGGCTCGGCGGTAAGCGCGACCGGCGTGTCTTCGGCCAAGGCGAGGAAGCGGCGCACCCGCGCCAGAAATTCCGCGATATCTTCATCGGAAAAGCCATTGTCGAGGCTCATCATGCGCACGGCATGCGGCACTTTCCCGAGCACCGAGGTCGGGGCGGCGCCGACCTGCGCATTAGGCGAATCGGCGCGGACCAGATGCGGGAATTGGGCTTCGAGCGCGTTGTTTTCGCGGATCAGCGCATCATAGTCCGCGTCGCTGATCTCCGGCGCATCCTGATCATGATAGAGCCGGTTATGCTTCGCCACGTCCCTGGCAAGGCGCATCAGGCGATTGGCGGCTTCGGCTTCGGTAAGGCTGGCGGGGTCGATCATGCCCTGTCCTTAACGCCTCCCGTGCTCCTGCGAAAGCAGGAGCCCAGAGTGCAGGCTCACTCCCGTCAACCCTGGGCTCCTGCGTTCGCAGGAGCACGGTCGTGTAACGCCGCGAAGGTGAAAGCCATCAATGCCGACCTTGGCTGTGACAGCCAAGAACGGAAAACTTCTTCCTACCAGACACCCCCGAAGCCGCTCAACAAAGCGGTCAGTCCAGCACCAGCCAACAGCCCATAGACTGCGGTGATGCCGAGCGCCTTCGCATCGGGATCGAAAACGGCCTGCATCCCAACCACGACCCCGCGGCAAGAGATCAGCCAACCACCCAAGAGGGCGATCCCCACCAAGACCATGTAGAGATTGGGCAGACCATAGACGAGTAAGCCCACGCCCAGCATGATTGCCACGCCAGTAAAGGCTATAAACGCGACGGCGGGGATCATTGCTACTTGGCCTAACGCGGCAAGTGTCGAGGCGCGCAATAGCACCATCAAACACCTGCCACCGGCACCGTTTCGAAATTTTGCGGGAAGCCCGTGATGAGGGGCCGCGCTTTCGCGATGGCCGCGCGGACGGCGGGGAGTTTCAGCGAGGCGGCGTGGCTTTCGCGGCTATCCCAGACTTCGGTGATCCAGAGCGCGTCGGGATTGCCACTGTCGAGCGCAACGATGTAGGAGAGGCAGCCGGGCATGTCGGCCGTGGCTTGGGTAAGAATTGCGACCAGTTCTTCGCGTTTGCCGGGTGCGCTCAGCATCTGGCCGATCAGACCGTAGCGGGGCTTCGCCTCCTGCGCGCCGACGGGAATGGCGGCGGCGGCAAAGGTGGCCGAGCCGATTGCAAGAATGTCGCGGCGACTTTGCATACCATACTCCGTTTGAACTTGCGACAAACTCGGTAAGCCGGTCGGAGCCCTGCACGCATTTAGGAGAAAGGACGGCCCTTCGACAAGCTCGGGGCGAACGGAAGGCGAAGTCTGTGCTTCAAACCCGCTCCAGCAACCGCTCCGCCTGCGCCCGGGCTTCGGCGGTGATTTCCGCGCCCGACAGCATGCGGGCGATTTCCTCGCGGCGTTCGGCCGGTTCGAGCGCGTGGACGCCGGTGCGGGTGACGGTGCCGTCGCTCGACTTGGCGATCAGCATATGGCCAGCACCGCGCGCCGCGACCTGCGGGCTGTGAGTGACGACGAGGATTTGATTGCTCTGCGCCAGGCGGGAAAGCCGCTCGCCGATCGCGTCCGCCACCGCGCCGCCCACACCCCGGTCGATTTCGTCGAAGATCAGCGTGTCCGCCCCGCCCCGCTCGGCCAGCGCGACCTTGAGCGCCAGGATGAAGCGCGACAATTCGCCGCCGCTCGCGATCTTGGCGAGCGGCGCGAAGGGCGCGCCGGGGTTGGTGGAGATTTCGAATTCGACCCGGTCCATGCCCTGGGCGCTCCACTGCCCCTGGTCCAGCGGGG
This sequence comes from Sphingobium naphthae, assembly GCF_020782235.1. Classification (GTDB taxonomy): domain Bacteria; phylum Pseudomonadota; class Alphaproteobacteria; order Sphingomonadales; family Sphingomonadaceae; genus Sphingobium; species Sphingobium naphthae. The sequence continues at coordinate 295,986 of NZ_JAJGNO010000003.1, read as the reverse complement.
CGACCACGGTACGGAAACGAGCCGCGTCCAGCTTCAGCGGCGCGAGTTCGCCCGCTACCGCCGCATCCAGGCGACCGGCAGCCAGCTGGCGCTCCGCCGACAAGGCCTGCGCGGCGGCGCGATAGGCGTCCGCCTTGTGCGCGACATCCTGTTCCAGCGCGGCGATATGCTCTTCCCCGCCTTCAATCGCGGCGAGCCTGACGGCCATGTCTTCGCCAAGCGCTGCCAGATCATCGGGTGCGACCTGATGTTTGCGGGCGAGCCCGCGCAGATCGAAGAGCCGCGTTTCGATGGAGTCGAGGCGAGCGGGATCGAAGCTGAGCGCCTCGGCGGCTTCGGCAAGCCGATCCTCCGCCTCCCCCGCTTCTACTACGGCGCGGTCCAGCGCTTCCAGCACGGCGGTCAGCAGCGGCTCTTCGCCCGCGATGCGGTCGAGCCGGCGCGCGGCCTGGCGCAATTGGGCCAAACCGCCATCGGAACCGGTCAGGCAATCGCTGATGACGCTGAGATCATCGGTCAGACGCGCGCCCTTCTGCATCGCCGCCCGCTCCTCCGCCAGCGTCGCTTCCTCGCCGGGCTGAGGCGCAAAGCTGCGCAGTTCCTCGACCGCATGCGTCAGATAGTCGCGATCGCGCGCGGCGGTATCCACCGTCTCGCGTGCCTGCTCCAGCGCCCTGGCGGCCGCGCGCCAGGCCGTATGCGCCGTCGCCACCGCCGCGGCGTCACAGCGGCCATAGCTGTCGAGCAGCGCCCGATGCCCGCGGGGATTGAGCAGGCCGCGATCATCATGCTGGCCGTGGATTTCCACCAGCGACCCGCCCAGCTCGCGCAGCAGTGCGGCGGAACAGGGCTGGTCATTGACGAAGGCCCGGCTGCCGCCATCGGCCTTTACCATGCGGCGGATCAGCAGGGGCTCGCCCGGCTCCATGGCGATGCCATTGTCGGCGAGCAGAGCGGCGGCGGGATGATCGCTGGCGGGCGGTTCGAAGGCGGCGACGACGCTCGCCTGCTGCTCGCCCGCGCGCACCAGCCCGCTATCGGCGCGCGCGCCCAGCGCCAGGCCCAGGGAATCGAGCAGGATCGATTTGCCCGCGCCCGTTTCGCCGGTCAGAACGGAAAGGCCGGCGCCGAACTCCAGGTCCAGCGCCTCGATCAGCACGACATTGCGGATCGCGAGGCTTGTCAGCATGACGCGTTCCTACCCGTCAATGCACAAAAGGGGAACAGGGAAAGCGGCGGCTCAGGCCGCCCCGCCATGTTCCTGCATCAGTTTGTAGCTGCGCTCATACCATTTGGTGCCCGGATAATTGCGGCCCAGCACCGCGGCGGCCTTCTGCGCTTCGGCCGGAATGCCGAGCGAGAGATAGGATTCGACCAGGCGCTCCAGCGCTTCGGGCGTGTGGGTGGTGGTCTGATATTTGTCGACCACGGTGCGGAAGCGCAGCGCGGCGGCCAGCCACTGTCCGCGCCGCTGATAGAAGCGGCCGACCTCCATCTCCTTGCCGGCCAGGTGATCGTTCACCAGGTCGACCTTCAGCCGCGCATCGGCGGCGTAGCGGGTCTGGGGATAGCGGCGGATCAGTTCGCCCAGCGAATCGAGCGCCTGCTGCGTGATCTTCTGATCGCGCGTGACGTCGGCGATCTGCTCATAATAGCAGAGCGCGATCAGATAATAAGCGTAGGGCGCGTCCTTGTTGCCCGTGTGGATCGACAGGAAGCGCTGCGCGGCCGAAATGGATTCCGCATAATCGCGGTTCATATAATAGCTGAAAGCCGACATGAGCTGCGCGCGGCGGGCCCAGGGCGAATAGGGATGCTGACGCTCGACTTCATCGAACAGGGCGGCCGCCAGCTTGTACTGGCCGCGGTCCAGCCGGTCCTTGCCGCTGTTGTAGAGGGTCGACACGTCGCGGGCGACATAGAGGGTGTCGGCCTTGTTCTTCGATGTCGAACAGCCAGTGAGCACGGGCGAGGCGATCAGGACCAGAGCGGTGGCCGCGCCGATGCGCGTCAGGGTTTTCGTCAGCATGGGGCGGGTCATAGCCGAGCGACGCGCCGCCGCCAAGCGGCAGAATGTAGCGCTTTATTCAACAGGCCGCAGCCAGTGGCAGGTCGAGCCGCGCAATGGCCCCGCCCTGCGCGCCGGGCTGCAGCGCGAAGCGTCCGCCCAGTTGCGCCGCGAGCGCATTGGCGATGCGCAGGCCCAGGGACTGGCCGTCGCCGACCTGAAAATCGGGCGCCACGCCCTTGCCATCGTCGATGATGCGCAGGGTCAGTTCGCCCGCGTCATTTTCCAGCGTGACATGGATGCTGCCGGCGCGGTCGGGCAGCCCATGTTCGATCGCGTTGCTGACGGCTTCCGCAACCACCAGGGCCAGCGGCACGGTGATGTTGGGCTCCAGGATCAGCGCGTCCGGTGCCGTCACCTTCACGGTCACGTCGCTGCGCCCGGACGCGTCCAATATGTCCGCGGTCAGGGTGAGAAGGAAGACGCGAATGTCCTGCCCCTCGCCCGAGGGATCATAAAGGGCGCGGCTGATCCGCCCGACCAGGCCCAACCTTGCCGATGCATCGTCCAGCGCGCGGCGCGCCACATCATGATCGACATGCCGCCGCTGCAGCGAGAGCATCGCGGCGACCACCTGAAGATTGTTGGAGACGCGGTGCTGAAGCTCGCGGAACAGAAGTTCGCGATTTTCCGCCAGCGCGCGGCTGCGCTCGCGCTCGACCGCCAGGTTGAAATTGGCGCGCTGCATGAAGTGGATGAGGATGATGTCGACCGTCACGACGCCCGTGTAGAAAAGCATGGCCATCGCGGTCGCCGGGTTCAGCGCGAAGCTGTGAACGGGCGAGATGAAGAAATACCAGGAGGCGAGGCCCGCGATCACACCGCCGAAAATGCCCGGACGCACGCCGAACAGGAAGGAGGAGAGGATGACGGCCGGGAAGAAGGTGACGAAGGGGTAGCCCTGCGGCAACAAGGGCTCGGCCGCGAAACGCAGCATCAGCCCGGCGCCGCAAAAGACCAGGGTCAACAGATAGGCATAGGCCGGTCGATTGAGGACGAGCGGCAGGCGTTCGACAAAGCGCTCGTTGCTCCGCTGCATGATGGACCCCATTTCGCTCTTCACCACCCTAGCAAAATATTACGCAAGCGCATTGATCAAGATCAGTCCATCCGGACTAATCCCGAAAAAAGGCGCCCGGATGGTCCGGACGCCTTTCTTTTTTCGCTGCCCCGAAGATCGGGGAGCCGACATGGATGCCGATCAGTCCTGGGTCAGGAAGTCGGGCAGGCCGGCGCTGGAGCCGTCATCGTCGCCCTTGCCGCCGTCGCCACGCGGGCCACGGTCACGGCGCGGGCCGCGATCGCCCCGGCCGCCACGGTCGCCGCCGCGGTCACGGCGGTTGCGGTCGCCGCGGCCTTCGCCCCGGTCACCGCGCGGTTCACGCGGTTCGCGGGCGGGACGGGTATCTTCCAGTTCCTCGCCGGTTTCCTGATCGACGACGCGCATCGACAGGCGAACCTTGCCGCGCGGGTCGATCTCCAGGACCTTGACCTTCACTTCCTGGCCTTCCGACACGACGTCGGTCGGCTTTTCAACGCGCTCATTCTTCATTTCGGAGACGTGGACGAGACCGTCCTTGCCGCCCATGAAGTTCACGAATGCGCCGAAGTCGACGATGTTGACGACCTTGCCGGTGTAGATCTTGCCGACTTCCGCTTCCTCGACGATGCCGAGGATCCACTTCTTGGCGGCTTCGATCTGGGCGGTGTCAGACGAGGAAATCTTGATGATGCCTTCGTCGTCGATATCGACCTTAGCGCCGGTTTCCGCGACGATTTCGCGGATGACCTTGCCGCCGGTGCCGATGACGTCGCGGATCTTCGCCTTGTCGATCTGGATCGTCTCGATGCGCGGGGCATGGGCCGACAGTTCGGTGCGGGTCGAGGACAGCGCCTTGCTCATCTCACCCAAAATATGCGCGCGGCCTTCCTTGGCCTGGCGCAGCGCGACTTCGAAGATTTCCTGCGTGATGCCGGCAACCTTGATGTCCATCTGCATGGTGGTGATGCCCGCTTCCGTGCCCGCCACCTTGAAGTCCATGTCGCCGAGATGATCCTCATCGCCCAGGATGTCGCTGATGACAGCATAATCCTTGCCTTCCAGGATCAGGCCCATGGCGATGCCCGACACCGGACGCTTGAGCGGAACGCCCGCGTCCATCATCGAAAGCGAACCGCCGCAGACCGTCGCCATCGAGGACGAGCCGTTGGACTCGGTGATGTCGGACAGGACGCGGATGGTGTAGGGGAAATCCTCCTTGCTGGGCAGGACCGGGTGCAGCGCGCGCCAGGCCAGCTTGCCATGGCCGACTTCGCGACGGCCCGGCGCGCCGAAGCGGCCGACTTCACCGACCGAATAGGGCGGGAAGTTATAGTGCAGCATGAAGCTTTCATAATGAACGCCGACCAGGCCGTCGATCATCTGCTCGGCATCCTTGGTGCCGAGCGTGGTGGTGCAGATCGCCTGCGTCTCGCCGCGGGTGAACAGCGCCGAACCATGGGTCCGCGGCAGGAAGCCCACCATCGCCTCGATCGGACGGATTTGCGTGGTGGTGCGGCCATCGATGCGCTGGCCATCCTTCAGGATCGCGGTGCGGACGATCTCGGCTTCCAGCTTCTTGGTCAGCTTGATGCCGGCCATGACGGTCTGAGCGTCCAGTTCCTCCTCGGCGAAGAACGCCTTAGCCTTCGCCCGGGCGTCGTTGAGCGCATTCGAGCGAGCCGACTTGTCGGTCAGCTTGTAGGCGGCAGCGATGTCCTTGCCGATCAGCTTGGTCAGCTTCTTCTTGAGACCGCCCAGATCGTCCTGCTGGGCCATTTCCCACGGATCCTTGGCAGCCTGCTCGGCCAGATCGATGATCGCGCCGACGACCTTCCGGGCGGCGTCATGCGCGAACATGACCGCGCCCAGCATGACGTCCTCCGACAGCTCCTTGGCTTCAGATTCGACCATCATCACGGCGTCATGGGTAGCGGCGACGACCAGGTCGAGTTCGCCTTCCTTGACCTCCTCCATGGAGGGGTTGAGCTGATATTCGCCATCCTTGTAGCCGACGCGAGCGGCGCCGATCGGGCCCAGGAAGGGCACGCCCGACAGGGTCAGGGCAGCCGAAGCGGCGATCATCGCCACGATGTCGGGCTCGCTTTCGCCATCGAACGACAGCACCTGAGCGATGACGTTGATTTCGTTGTAGAAGCCTTCGGGGAAGAGCGGGCGGACCGGACGGTCGATCAGGCGGGAAACCAGCGTTTCCTTTTCCGTGGCGCCACGCTCACGCTTGAAGAAGCCGCCCGGGATGCGGCCGGCGGCGGAATATTTTTCCTGATAATGAACGGTCAGCGGGAAGAAATCCTGCCCGTCCTTGACCGACTTGGCGGCGGTCACGGCGCAAAGCACCACGGTCTCGCCATAGGTCGCCAGCACGGCGGCATCGGCCTGACGCGCAATGCGACCGGTTTCGAGAGTCAGGGTCTTGCCTGCCAGCTCGATCGAAACTTTCTTTACATCAAACATGCTTTTTCCTTCGCCCGCCATGGCCCTATTGCCCGGCGGGGCCTCATCTGCGGGCTAAACCGGCCCGCTGCGGTTTCGGGGCATCGTGTGGCCCCTGGAACAGAACGGGTCGCCGGATTGCGCCCCTTCCGGAATCGGAAACGGCCCCAGTTGGGGCCGTTCCTTTGATAGCAGACTTACTTGCGCAGGCCCAGCTTGGCGATGAGGTCGGTATAGCGGCCCTCATCCTTCTTCTTGAGATAGTCCAGCAGCGAACGACGCTTGTTGACCAGCATCAGCAGGCCGCGACGGCTGTGGTTATCCTTGTGATGACCCTTGAAATGCTCGGTCAGGTTGGCGATGCGCTCCGAGAGGATCGCGACCTGGACTTCGGGCGAACCGGTGTCGCCTTCAGCGCGGGCATGTTCCTTGATCAGCGCTTCCTTGCGCTCTGCAGTGATCGACATCGGGCTTCCTTTCGTATCTAGAGATTGAAGCCGCGCACCACCCGGATGTCCGGGCCACTGGACTCCACCAGCGCGATGGGCGTTTCGCCCAGCATGGCCAGCAGGAGACCGGTGTGCGGTTTCCCCATGAGCATCTTCCCCTGACGGAGAGCCAATGCTTCATCGGGACTGACGGGAAGGGCCGGGATGTCGTCCAGCCCCGCCGTCAACGGCAGCATATACTGCGCGATGCCGTGCCCCGTAGCAGCATCGTTCAATTTGTCCAGCGAAATCGCGGATTCCAGCGTGAAAGGCCCCGCCTTTACCCGGCGGAGCGTGGTGACATGCCCCACCGTGCCAAGCGCCAGCGCGATGTCGCGCGCAAGGGAGCGGATATAGGTGCCCTTCGAGACATGAGCCGAGAGGCTCAGTTCTCGTATGGGCGTCAGAGGATCATCCGGCATATCCCCGGGATGGGGCCGCAATTGATGGATCGTGACGCTCCTCGTCTTCATCTCGACCGCCTCTCCCTTTCGGGCGAGATCATAAGCGCGCTGGCCGTCGATCAGGATGGCGCTGTAGGCGGGCGGCACCTGCTCGATCGGGCCGGTAAAGCGCGGCAGCACCGCCTCCACCTGCGCCCAGTTCGGCCGATGCTCGCTGGTCGCGATGGGCCTGCCCTCCAGGTCGAGCGTGTCAGTCTGGACACCCAAAGCGACAGTGAAGTCGTAGATCTTGTCACTGTCGAGCATGCGCCCCGCCAGCTTGGTGGCTTCGCCGATCGCGATCGGCAGCACGCCGGTCGCCAGCGGATCGAGCGTGCCGCCATGGCCGACCTTCACCTTGCCCGCGCCGCTCTGGCGCAGGAAGCGCTTGACGGCGCTGACCGCCTGGGTGGAGCCCAGGCCATGCGGTTTGTCGAGAATGATCCAGCCATGCATGGCCGCGCCTGTAGAAGCCCGCGGGGCCGCTGTCAGCCCCGCATCTGCTCGACGAAATGGCGGCGGCATAGCGCGACATAGCGATCATTGCCGCCAATTTCGGTCTGCTGCCCCTGCCGGATCGCCCTGCCCTGCGCGTCCACGCGCAGGTTCATCGTGGCCTTGCGGCCGCAGTCGCAGACGGTCTTTATCTCCGTCAGCGTATCTGCCAGGCCCAGCAGGTTGGCGCTGCCCTCGAACAATTCGCCCTGGAAATCGGTGCGCAAGCCATAGCAGAGAACCGGGACGCTCAGCGTGTCGGCGACGGCCGCGAGTTGCCAGACCTGGTTGCGCGTCAGAAACTGCGCTTCGTCGACCAGCACGCACGACAGCGGTGCATCGGCATGACGCTGGGCTACGGCCGCGAACAGATCGGTTTCCGCTTCGAACAGATGCGCCTGCGCTTCCAGCCCGATGCGCGAAGCGATGCGGCCCCGGCCGTAGCGCGTATCGACCGCGGCGGTCCACAACATCGTGTCCATGCCGCGTTCGCGATAGTTGAAGTCCGACTGCAGCAGGGTCGTCGATTTCCCCGCATTCATCGAGCTATAGTAGAAATAGAGCTTGGCCATCCGCGCTGGATTAGCGGATCGTGGGCGCGACGCCAGCCAGGAAACGGACCAGCGCATCGGCCAGCGCGATGCGCTGGTCGGAAAAACTATGGTCGGTCGGCCATACCATCAGCCTAGCGTCGGGATTTGCGCCCTGCGCGTCCGCTGCCGCCTTGCGCGCCATGGCGCCGATCCCCCGCTCCGCGCCGATCATGGTGAGGGGGCGGCGGCCATAGCCGGCAAGGCGGCGGCCAAGGTCGAACTTGGCGCCGTCCGCTTTGATCTCGCCGGTCAGGCTGTCATAGGTGGCGCCGGCCAGCGGCGGTAAATCGCTCGCCACCTCCGCCTGCCACGCCGCTTCGCCTTCGGGCGTCGCCAGCGAGGCGACGGTCTGCGCCGGATCCCAGGGATCGATCAGGAAGAGGCCCGCGACGCGCGGTTCGGCTGCGGCGGCATCGGCGGCCATGAAGCCGCCCATGCTGTGCCCGGCGACCACGAGCGCGCTGGTGTCGATGCGGTAGCGCGCGATGGTGGCGGGCTGCTGAAGAAATTGCAGCGCGGTGAAGGCGTCTTCGGACGCGTTGCCGAAGGAGAAGGCGCCCGGACTGCCCCAGGAGCCGCGATAATGGAGCGTCAGGACATTCCAGCCGGCGCGCCGCGCCGCCTGCGCGATATCCAGATTCTGCTCATTGCCGGGAAAGCCATGGAGCAGCAGCAGCGTGGGATGGAGCCCTGCGCCCGCGGCTGTGTACATGACGGCGTTAATGGCCCCGTCGCCCGAGGGGATGACGAAGGCGCTCATGCCGGCGGGATGGGCGGCATCGGGCTTTGGGTCGGCGATGACCGCGGGATGCGGGCCTGCGTCCCTGGCTTGCGCGGGCGTAACGACCGCGCAGCACAGCATCGCGAACGACAGCCAATGACCCTGCATCTTCAATTCCCCTTTTCTACGGCAATATCATGACGGCCACAGACGGAGAATCCCCGATTTTTTTCTACCGGTCGATCAAATGTCAGGCACCCGTCCGCATCGCCAGCCATGCACATGCCGGATGCGAGGTCGATCCAGTCGCGCACGTCCTTAGAGATGAAGACCAAACCTGGGTCAGAGCGCGATCCAGGCGTACATGTCGGTAAGATGCTGCGTCTTGGCAGGAATCAGGTCAATCTTCGCCCGCATCCGGCCCCAGGTCGCGAGCGACCTTGGGATCGCGGAGCAGCTTGTCGATATGGCTGCCTTCGTCGAAGCTTTCGTCCGCCAGGAATTTCAGCTTGGCGGCATATTTGAGGCGGATGCGGTGCGCGACTTCGCGCTGCAGATAGGCGGTATTGGTGCGCAGTGCCTTGAGCACCGCCTCCTCATCCTGACCCAGCAGCGACTTCACGAACACGGTGGCGTGACGCAGGTCGGGCGACATGCGCACTTCAGTGACGCTCACGACATGCGCGGCCAGCACATCGTCATGCACGTCGCCGCGCTGGAGGATGTCGGACAGGACATGACGCACCTGCTCGCCCACGCGAAGCAGGCGGACAGACGGGCCTTCGGAAGACTGATTGGGATGTGCCATGCACGAAAACTCCCCCCTCCCCCGAAGGGGAGGGGTTTTTTGGCGCTATTACAGCGTCCGCTGACGTTCCTCGACCTCGAACAGTTCGAGCGTATCGCCCGGCTTGATGTCGTTGGTGTCCTGCAGAACCGCACCGCACTCCATGCCGGCGCGGACTTCGGACACATCGTCCTTGAAGCGGCGCAGCGAGGCGATGTTGGTGCGCGACACGATGACATCGTCGCGGGTGAGGCGCGCGGCCAGACCCTTGCGGATGATGCCTTCCAGGACCAGCAGACCGGCCGCCTTGTCCTTCTTGCCCGCCGGGAACACTTGAAGCACCTCGGCGCGGCCGACGACCGTTTCGATGCGCTCGGGCGCCAGCTGGCCCGCCATTTCGCCGCGCACTTCCTCAAGAAGGTCGTAGATCACGTCATAATAGCGCAGCGAGATCTTCTCGCGTTCGGCAAGCTGACGCGCCTTGGCGTTGGGCCGGACGTTGAAGCCGATCAGCGGCGCACGGCTGGCGGCGGCCAGCGTGACGTCGCTTTCGGTGATCGCGCCGACGCCCGAATGCAGGATGCGCACCTTGATCTCGTCGGTCGAGATCTTGTTGAGCGACGACACGATCGCTTCGACCGAACCCTGCACGTCGCCCTTCACCACCACCGGATATTCGATGACCTTGGTGTTGAGCGCCGAGAACATATGTTCAAAGCTGGTCGGCGCAGCGGTCGTGCGCTTCTTGGTCGCCTGTTCCTGACGATAGGCGGCGACTTCGCGCGCACGGGCTTCATTTTCCACGACGGTGAGCTGATCGCCCGCCATGGGAACGCCCGACAGGCCCAGCACCTCGACCGGAGTCGAAGGCCCTGCCTCCTTCACCTGCTGGCCCTTGTCATTGATCATCGCGCGGACCTTGCCGCTTTCGGCGCCGATGACGAAGGTATCGCCGACCTTGAGCGTGCCGCGACGGACCAGAACGGTCGCCACCGCGCCACGGCCCTTGTCGAGCTGCGCCTCGATCACATTGCCTTCGGCGGCGCGATCGGGATTGGCGGTCAGTTCGAGCAGTTCGGACTGGAGCAGGATCTTGTCGATCAGCGCGTCGAGCCCCTGCCGCTTCAGCGCGGACACTTCGACGTCCTGGGTTTCGCCGCCCATATCCTCGACGATCACCTCATGCTCCAGCAGACGCTCGCGCACCTTCTGCGGATTGGCGTCGGGCTTGTCGCACTTATTGATCGCGACGATCATCGGCACGCCCGCGGCCTTGGTATGGTTGATGGCTTCGATCGTCTGCGGCATCAGCCCGTCGTCGGCCGCCACCACCAGGATGACGATGTCGGTGACGTTCGCGCCACGCGCACGCATTTCCGAAAAGGCTTCGTGGCCCGGCGTGTCGAGGAAGGTGATGAGATCGCCCCCCTTCGTCTTGATCTGATAGGCGCCGATATGCTGCGTGATGCCGCCGCTTTCGCCGGACACGACGTTGGTTCCGCGCAGCGCGTCGAGCAGCGAGGTCTTGCCATGATCGACATGGCCCATGATCGTGACGACGGGCGCACGCGGCTGCAGCGTTTCGGGCGCATCCGCCTCACCCTGCATGCCGATTTCGACGTCGGCGTCGGACACGCGCTGGATGCGGTGGCCGAATTCCTCGACCAGCAGCTCGGCCGTATCCTGATCGATCGGCTGGTTGAGCGTGACGGCGGTGCCCATCTTGAACAGGGCCTTGACCAGGTCCGCGCCCTTTTCGGCCATGCGGTTGGCCAGTTCCTGCACCGTGATGCTTTCCGGCACGATGACGTCCCGCGACTGCTTCTCGCGCGGCTGGCCGCCGCCCGAATAATGCGCGCGACGCTCCTTTTCCCGCGCGCGCTTGAGCGCGGCGAGGCTGCGAGCGCGAGCGCTGTCGTCGTCGGCCAGAGCGCGCGTCACGGTCAGCTTGCCGGACTGGCGGCGATTGTCGTCGCCGCGCTTGGCGCGCTCGGGCTTGGCGGGCTCGGGACGCTTGGCCGGCGTAACCGGGGTGAAGCGGCGCGGCGGCGGCATGGTCGAGGCCGGCGCAGCGGGTGCGGCGGGCGTCGCTTCGGGCGCAGGCTCGGCGGCAGGCGCAGCAGCGGCCTCGGGCGCAGCCGCTTCGGGCTGCGGCGCGGGCTCGACCGCTTCCTCCACTTCGCGCGCGGCTTCCGCTTCGGCGGCCAGACGATTTTCCTCGGCGCGGCGCTTTTCTTCCTCGCTCGCGGCCTGACGCTCGGCATCCTCGCGACGGCGCGCTTCCTCCAGCGCAGCCATGCGGGCTTCCTCGGCCTCACGCAGCAGCTTTTCCTGAAGCTCCTTGCGCGACAGCATCGAATTCTGCGCGACCGGACGCGGCGGGGGCGGCGGCGCGGGGCGCTGCGCCGCAGGCGCTGCGGGGCGCGGAGTGGGCGTCGGATCAGCCTGGGGCGCAGCCGCAGGGGCAGCACCGGTCGTCTCACCGGGCTTGCCCAGGACGCGGCGCCGCTTCACCTCAACCACGACCGTATTCTTGCGGCCATGGCTGAACTGCTGCTGCACCTGGCCGGATTCGACGGTCCGCTTGATGCCCAGCGGCTTGCGGCCCAGAACCGGCTTGTCTTCCTTGCTGTCACTCATATTTTCGAACTTAACCCTTCACTTCCGCTCCGGCCGGATAGGCCCGCCGGCGCCTTCAATCCTGATGCTTAGCCGACGCCCGGCGCGTCGGCGGAGGCAGGCTCCCCATGCGCGGGCGCTTCGGTAGCGCAACCCAGATAGCTTTCCAAGCGGCCGATAGCGCCGCGCAGACGCGCCGCCGCACGCGAGTCGGTAATCGCGATGTGGACGACATTGTCGCGCCCCATTGCCATAGATAGTGCATTGCGGTCCACAGGCAAGGTGATGCCCGCAAGATCCGTGCCTTCCGCTTCCTGCCCGACGCGCAGCGCCTGATCCAGTTTGCGGTTGCCGTCCGCGGCCGCGTCGGACGCATGCAGCAGCAGCTTCACGTCACCCTTGCGACAGGCAACGTCGATTTTTTCCGAGCCGGTCAGCAGCATGGAGGCGCGCGCCTCCAGCCCCAGCCGATCCAGCAACGCCTTGCGCAGCCCATCCTCGATCATGGCGGGCAGCGCGTCGGGGACATGCAGGTCGCCGGCCTTGAAGGCCCGCGCCAGCGCCCCCTTGAGCTTGCCCTTGGCGATCGCGGCTTCGAGCGCGACGCGATCAACGCCGATCCAGGCGCCGCGCCCCGGCGCCTTGGCCCGGACGTCCGGCAGCACCTGCCCTTCCGGCCCCACTGCAAGGCGGATCAGCATGTCGGGATCGGCGCGGTCGCCGGTTAATATGCATTTGCGTTCGGTCATGAATGCGCCCTCCGGAGCGAAAGGAGGGAAATCAGGGTGGCCGATGGCGCAGAATTATCCCGCACATGAGCGGGCGACATCCCTGCGACCGGGCTGCGGCCAGCCCCCTCCCCTGCCGGGGAAGGAGGAAGGAATCGCGATGTGTAGCCGTTCAGCCCCTCATCGGGGAGTGTCCGCAACATGGGCGTCCTCCCTGGATAACGTGGGGGTGCGGTCGGCGAGCAGCTGCCCGCCGGCCGCGTAATTTTCGGTCGAAACTTCGGAAATGACGATCTGGACGGCAGCCGCCGGCTTCCCCAGCCGCTCCACGAGCGACTGGGTGACGTCGGCAACGATCGCGGCTTTCTGCTCGCGAGTGGCGCTGCCCGCCAGGCGGATGTCGACGAACGGCATGAAGTCTCAGGCTTCCTCTTCGAACCAATGCGCGCGAGCGGCCATGATGATCTCATTGCCCTGCTCTTCATTGAGGCCATAGGCCGACAGGATGCCGCCCTTGTCCTCGCTGGTTTCCGACTTGCGGCGACGCTGGTCCACGCGCTTCTTGGCGATCAGCTCGTCGGTCGCGAGATCGGCGAGATCATCCAGCGTCTTGATGCCAGCCTTGCCCAGCGTGACGAGCATCGCTTCGGTCAGATGCGGCATGTCGGCCAGCGCATCCTCGACGCCCAGCGCCTGGCGCTCTTCGCGCGCGGCGGCTTCGCGGCGATCCAGCGCTTCCTGCGCGCGGCTCTGCAGCTCGGCGGCCAGATCTTCGTCGAAGCCCTCGATCGAGGCCAGTTCCTCGACGCTGACATAGGCGACTTCTTCCAGCTCGCCGAAGCCTTCGGCCACCAGCAGCTGCGACAGCGTTTCGTCCACGTCCAGTTCGTTCTGGAACATTTCGGAGCGGGCGACGAATTCCTTCTGGCGCTTCTCGCTGGCGTCGGCCTCGGTCATGATGTCGATCGCCTTGCCGGTCAGCTGGCTGGCGAGGCGGACATTCTGGCCGCGACGGCCGATGGCGAGCGACAGCTGATCGTCGGGCACGACGACCTCGATGCGCTCCTCTTCCTCGTCGATGACGACGCGCGCGACCTGGGCGGGCTGCAGCGCGTTGACGACGAAGGTCGCGGTATCTTCGGACCAGGGAATGATGTCGATCTTTTCGCCCTGCATTTCCTGCACGACGGCCTGGACGCGGCTGCCCTTCATGCCGACGCAGGCGCCGACCGGATCGATGCTGCTGTCGCGGCTGATGACGCCGATCTTCGCGCGCGAGCCCGGGTCACGGGCGGCGGCCATGATGGTGATCACGCCATCATAGATTTCGGGGACTTCCTGCGCGAACAGCTTCTTCATGAATTCGGGATGCGCGCGGCTGAGGAAAATCTGCGGCCCGCGATTTTCGCGACGCACGTTCAGCACGACCGAACGAATGCGGTCGCCGACGCGGACGACTTCGCGCGGGATCTGCTGGTCGCGGCGGATCACGCCCTCGGCGCGGCCGAGATTGACGACGACATGGCCGAACTCGACCGACTTGACGACGCCGGTGATGATCTCACCCACGCGGTCCTTATATTCCTCATATTGGCGCTCGCGCTCGGCGTCGCGGACCTTCTGGAAGATCACCTGCTTGGCCGACTGGGCATCGATGCGGCCCAAGTCGATGGCGGGCAGCGGGTCTACAATGAAGTCGCCGATCACGGCGTCCTTCTTGAGCTTCTGCCCCTGCTTGAGGTCGACCTGCTTGAAATAATCCTCGACCGTCTCGACCACTTCGACGACGCGCCACAGGCGCAGGTCGCCGCTGTCGGGATCGAGCTTGGCGCGAATGTCGTTTTCGGCGCCGTAGCGGGCGCGCGCCGCGCGCTGGATCGCGTCTTCCATCGCCTCGATGACGATGGCCTTGTCGATCATCTTTTCGCTCGCCACCGAATTGGCGATCGCGATCAGCTCGGCCTTGTTGGCGGAAATGGCGTTGGCCATGACTTTATGAACCCTTATTCTTCGGTTTCAAACTCGTCCGCCCCATCGGAGGAGAGCGGCATACTAGCAGCAATCAATGCATCGGTCAGCAGCAGCTTGGCCTCGGCCACCAGCGCGAAGGGGATACGCACCGCGCCGGACTTGGCGTCGGTGAACAGGATCTCTTCGCCTTCCACGCCATCCAGCACGCCGCGGAAGCTCTTGCGCCCGGCAACGACTTCGGCGGCGGCGATCTTCGCCTCATGCCCGGCCCATTCCTGGAAGTCATGCAGGCGCGTGAGGGGGCGGTCGATACCCGGCGAGCTGACTTCCAGACGATAGGCCTCCTCGATCGGATCAGCCTCGTCCAGCACGTCCGACAGGCGGCGGGAGATGGTGGCGCAATCCTCGATGACGAGTTGCTTGGTCGCAGGATTTTCGGCCATGATCTGGAGCGTATGTTCATCGCCCGATCCAAACAGCTTGATGCGCACCAGGTCGAAGCCCAGGGCCTTCACCTCGGGTTCGATCAGCGCGGTCAGTTCGGCGATGTCCGCCATGCGGTCTCCAGACAAGAATATGCGCGCTTCCGCGTCGCCGCGAGCATCCGCCCGCGACCCCAACATGTTTAACGATGTAAGGAAGCATTGCTGATATAGGCGGGGCGTCGAATATCTGCAACAAATTTCATCATCGCTCATTTCCGTTCAGGCTGCGCTTGTCGAAGCCCTCCACATTCTTTCTAAGACAGATATGACCCGTCGACAGGTTCGGGGCGAATGGAGACCGAGAATATGCGTCATTCCATGATGTTCAGCCTTCCCCTGGCGCTGATCGCCTGTTCGGGCGGAGGCGCCAACAGCCAGACCGCCGCATCCGCCGAAAAGCCGTTCAAGACGTCGGTGATCGCCGATTTCGAATCGCCCTGGGCCATGACATTCCTACCCGACGGCCGCGCGCTGGTGACGGAAAAGGCGGGCGAAATGATCCTGTTCGATCCGAAGAACGGCACCAAGATCCCGGTCGGCGGCATTCCGCAGTCCGACAGCGCCGGCCAGGGCGCATTGATGGACGTGGTGCTTTCGCCCACGTTCGGCGATGACAAGATGGTCTATTTCAGCTTTTCCGAAGCGCGCGACGGCGTGAAGGGCGTTGCGCTGGCCAAGGGGCGCTTTAACCAGGCGAGCGATGGCACGACGAAACTGGACGATGTCGCGGTAATCTTTCGCGCCAGCCCCTATGTCGATGGCAATGGCCATTATTCCGGCCGCATCGCCTTTTCGCCCGATGGCAAATATCTGTTCTTCACCAATGGCGAACGGCAGAAGATGGACCCGGCGCAGGACCCGAAGTCCACGCTGGGCAAGGTGCTGCGCCTGAACCTGGACGGCACGCCCGCATCGGGCAATCCGCTTGCGGCCAAGGGCTTCAACCCCGCCATCTGGTCCTATGGCCATCGCAACCTGCTGGGCATCGCCTTCGACGCGGACGGCCTGCTGTGGGAACAGGAAATGGGGCCCAAGGGCGGGGACGAGGTCCACCTCATCAAGCCGGGCCTCAACTATGGCTGGCCCAAGGTTTCGAACGGCAGCCATTATGACGGCCGCGACATTCCCGATCATGCCGCGGGCGACGGCTATGAAGCGCCCAAAGTGTCGTGGAACCCGGTCATTTCGCCCGGCGGCCTGATCTATTATTCGGGCGACCTGTTCCCGCAGTGGAAGGGATCGCTGTTCATCGGCGGCCTGTCGAGCCAGAGCCTGGTCCGCGTCAAGCTGGACGGCGACAACGCATCCAAGGCCGACCAGTGGGACATGGGCGCCCGCATCCGCGAAGTCGAACAGGGGCCGGACGGCGCGCTCTGGCTGCTGGAGGATGGCGGCAAGTCGCAGGGCCGGCTGCTGAAGCTGACGCCGGCGGCCTGACCTGCGCGTCGCTCGGCTGGAGCGAAGGCGAGCACCATGGCTCGACTTCGCTCCGGCAGGCACGGCCTGGCGCAAATCATCCCGGCGGTCGCTGGGATGACGTCTTCGATCAGACCAGCCGGCTCTGCTTGACTGCCGCTTCGATGAAGCTGGCGAAGAGCGGATGGGGATCGAAAGGCTTGGATTTCAGTTCCGGGTGGAACTGGACGCCCACGAACCAGGGATGGTCCGGCCGCTCGACGATTTCGGGCAGCGTGCCGTCAGGCGACATGCCCGAGAAGATGAGGCCGCCCTTTTCCAGCGGTTCGCGATAGCCGGCATTGACTTCATAGCGATGGCGGTGCCGCTCGCTGATCTCGCTGGTGCCGTAGATGCCCGCGACGACGCTGTTGCCGGTGAGCTTGGCAGGATAGGCGCCAAGGCGCATCGTGCCGCCCAGATCGGTTTCGGCAGTGCGCTTCTGCAGCCCCTCGGCGCTCATCCATTCGGTGATGAGGCCCACGACAGGTTCCGACGTCTCGCCGAACTCGGTGGTCGACGCATCGGGAATGCCGGCGGTGTTGCGCGCGCCTTCGATGCAGGCCATCTGCATGCCGAGGCAAATGCCGAAGAAGGGCACATTGCGTTCGCGCGCGAAGCGAACCGAGGCGATCTTCCCTTCCGAACCGCGCACGCCAAAGCCGCCGGGGACGAGGATGCCGTGCATGGGTTCGAGGCTGGCGGCGAGGTCGTCACCCTTCTCGAACAGCTCCGCGTCGATCCACTTGACGTTGACCTTCACCCGGTTGGCGAGGCCGCCATGGTTGAGCGCTTCATAGAGCGATTTATACGCGTCGAGCAGGCCGACATATTTGCCGACCACGCCAATCGTCACTTCCCCTTCGGGGTTGAGCTGGCGATCCATGATGTCGACCCAGCGATCCAGCCTGGGCGCGGGCGCGTCGCTGATGCCGAAGGCGCGCAGCACTTCGCGGTCCAGCCCTTCGGCATGATATTGTTCGGGGACGGCGTAGATGCTCTTGGCGTCGCGCGCGGGAATGACGGCTTCGGGCCGGACATTGCAGAACAGCGCGATCTTCTGCCGCTCGCTTTCGGGCAGCGGATGCTCGCAGCGGCACAGCAGGATGTCGGGCTGAATGCCGAGCGACGTCAGATCGCGCACGCTGCGCTGGGTCGGCTTGGTCTTCAACTCGCCGGCGGCCGCGATATAGGGCACCAGCGTCACATGGACGAAGATCGACTGGCCGCGATCCAGATCATTATGCAGCTGGCGAATCGCTTCCATGAAGGGCAGCGATTCGATGTCGCCAACCGTGCCGCCGATTTCACACAGGACGAAGTCCAGATCCTCGGTGTCCGCCGTCGCGAAGGCCTTGATCTCATCGGTGACGTGCGGGATCACCTGCACCGTCGCACCCAGATAGTCGCCGCGCCGTTCGCGCTGGATGATCGTCTGATAGACGCGGCCCTGCGTTACATTGTCCGACTGGCGCGCCGACACGCCGGTGAATCGCTCATAATGGCCAAGGTCGAGATCGGTTTCCGCCCCATCGTCGGTCACATAGACTTCGCCATGCTGATAGGGGCTCATCGTGCCCGGATCGACGTTGAGATAGGGGTCGAATTTCCGGATTCGCACACGGAAACCTCGCGCCTGCAGCAGCGCTGCGAGCGAAGCGGCCATCAGGCCCTTGCCAAGCGAGGAGACCACGCCGCCGGTGATGAAAATATACCGCGTCATGGGAGGAGAGGCTTAGCCTTTCGGAACAACAAAGGGCAAGCGCGCGAATCCACGCGCGCTTAAAAAAAGATCGAAGGATCGGCGAAGAGCTTAGTTGGCGAGCGGAACCGCGCCGTTAGCCGCCGGCGCCGAAGCGGCGTTGGCGGCAGGCCCGGCCAGCGGATCGGTGGTCGCCGGCGCGCTCTGCGTCGCAGGGGCCTGCTTCACCAGCGACGTGTCGATATCGCTGGGCGCGTGCCGGACCGACGCGATCACCGCCATGACGATCGACAGCAGCACGAAGATGCTGGCGAGAATGGTGGTCGAGCGCGTCAGGAAATCCGCCGCGCCGCGCGCCGACATGAAGCCGGCCGGGCTGCCGCCCACGCCCAGACCGCCGCCTTCCGACTTCTGCATCAGGATGACGGTGACCAGCAGGGCGGCGACGATCGCCTGCACGACGAGGAGGAAAGTGAACATGCGACAGGTGTCCGGGACAAGAAATATGTTGGCGGGCACATAGCGACGAAGGACGGCGGGGGCAACCTGTGTGGAGCCCTCGCCTGTTCCGTTCGTCCTTCGGTCAGGCGGCGGCCTGCATCCGCTGATCGGCCGCCTCGATGATCGGCGCGAACTTGGTCGCCGACAGGCTGGCGCCACCGACAAGACCACCATCGACATCGGCCAGCGCCATCAGGTCGGCGGCGTTGTCGCCGTTCATCGACCCGCCATAGAGGATGCGCATCCGGTCGGCCTCCGCGCCGATGCGGCTGGCCAGCGCCTTGCGCAGCGCGGCATGCATGGTCGCGACCGCCTCCATGCTGGGGATGCGGCCCGTGCCGATCGCCCAGATGGGTTCATAGGCGACCGCCAGCCAGTCCGCCGCCGCGCCTTCGGGCAGCGAAGCGAGCAATTGGTCCGCGACGACCTGTTCGGCGCGACCAGCATCGCGCACTGCGATCGTTTCGCCCACGCACAGGATGACGTTGATCCCCGCCTTGTGCGCGGCGACGGACTTGGCCGCAATATCGGCATTGGTTTCGCCGCGCGCCTCGCGCCGTTCGCTATGGCCGGTGATGACCCAAGTGGCGCCGGCTTCCGCCAGCATCTCGGCCGACAGCGATCCGGTATAGGCGCCGCTGATATCCATATGGCAGTTCTGCGCGCCGATGAAGGCGGCGCCGCGCCGTTCCGACCCCGCCATGATGAGCGTAGCGGGCAGGCACAGCCCGACTTCCACCGCAGGATGCGCCGCCGCGACCCGGCCGATCGCCTCGACCTCATCCAGATGCGCGCGCATCCCGTTCATCTTCCAGTTGCCGACAACCAGCTTTCGCCTGTTCATCCGCGAAATTCCCCTGTCATTATTGCTGCACCTAGCGCCTGCGCGCGTCGTCGCCGCATCATCATGCGGCGCCTCCAAGACGCGTGCGGGCGCTGGCAAATGCGATGGACGGGCATCGCGCATTTGTCCAGTCCAAGCCTTGCCGCCGCGCCGTTACGCCCTTAAAGCGGGCCGCCATACCGCCTGTAGTTCGGACATATTCATGCTCTCTGTCTTTCGCCGCATCATCCATTCCAAGTTCGGCGCGATCTTCGCGATCCTGTTTCTGGGCGTGATCGCCGCCGCCTTCATCCTGGGCGATGTGACCAGCGGCCAGTTCGGCGGCGCCAGCCTGTCGGGCGGCGGCACCGCGGCCAAGGCGAAGGGATATAAGCTGACGGTCGCCGAACTGCAGGATCGAGTGCAGCGCGTGTTCGAAAATGCGCGGCGTTCCAGCCCCGAGCTTCAGATCGGCGAATTCTTCGCCCAGGGCGGCGGCGCGCAGGTGTTCGACCAGCTGGTGCAATCGCTGACCCTGCGGGCCTTTGCCGATGATCAGGGCATGCATATCTCCAAGCGGCTGATCGACGCGCAGATCGCGCAGGTCCCGGCCTTTCAGGATGCGGCCGGCAATTTCAGCAATGACAGTTTCCGCGCCCTGCTGGCGCGCGAACGGCTAAGCGAGCAGGCGCTGCGCGACGATATTCGCCGCGAAATCCTGCAGCGCCAGCTGCTCGCGCCGATCGGCCTGGGCGCGCGCCCGTCGGAAAATCTGGTCCTGCCCTACGCCTCGCTGCTGCTGGAAGCGCGGCAGGGCAACGTCGCGGCCATTCCCGCCGTCGCTTTCCTGGACGACAAGGATCCGACCGACGCGCAACTGACCGACTTCTACAAGAAGAACAGCGCGCGGTTCACCATCCCCGAGCAGCGCCGCATCCGCTACGCCGTGGTCGACGCCACGCGCTTTGCGCAGGCGGCCGCGCCCAGCGATGCTGACATCAGCGCCTATTACAACCAGAACAAGGCCGACTATGCCGCCAGCCAGACGCGCAGCGTCGAGCAACTGGTGCTGCCGACCGAAGCGGGCGCCAAGGCGATCGCCGCGCAGGTGAAGGGTGGCAAGTCGCTGCCGCAGGCGGCGCAAGCGGCTGGCCTTTCCGTCTCCACGCTGGAAGGGCAGAGCCGCGTGCAGCTGACCAGCGCGACCAGCAAGGCTGTGGCCGACGCGGTCTTCGCCGCCCAACAGGGTGAGCTGGTCGGTCCGGTGCGCGGGCCGCTCGGCTTTCTGCTGCTGCGCGTGACGGCAGTGCAGGACAAGCCCGCCCGTCCATTGACCGCGGTGCGCGAGGAGATCGTCAAGACGCTGCGCGCCCAAAAGGAAAAGCAGCTGCTCAACGACTTCACCGCCAAGCTGGAGGACCAGATCGCCGATGGCGGCACGTTCGAGGAAGTGGCGAAGGACAATGGCCTGACGCTGGAGACCACGCCGCCGCTGCTGGCGACCGGCAAGCAGGTCAAGGACATGGCCTATGTCGCGCCCGCCGACATCCAGCCGCTGGTGGCGCCCGCCTTTGCGATGAGCGCGGACGATGACGCGCAGCTGGTGCCGATCACGCCCGACCAGCGCTATGCGCTGATTGCGCCCGGCCAGATCATTGCCGCCGCCCCTCCGCCGCTGGCCGAGATCAAGCCGCTGGTTCAGGCGCAGTATAAGCTGAACGCCGGCAACCAGAAGGCGAAGGCGCTGGCTGAGCAGATCCAGGCCAAGGTCGCCAAGGGCACGAAACTGGCCGACGCGATCGCGCAGGCGGGCGTCAGGCTGCCTGCGCCGCAGACGCTGGGTGGTCGCCGCGCCGATATCATGCGCGCCGAGCAGCGTCCGCCGGCCGAAGTCTCGATCCTCTTTTCCATGGCCGAAAACAGCGTCAAGACGCTGCCGATCAGCGAAGGGCGGGGCTATTTCGTGGTCCAGCTAACCAAGATCGAGCGGGGCGATGCCAAGGGCAACCCGCAATTGCTGGCGCAGGTGCGCGACCAGATGGGCGACGTGATCGGCCAGGAATATGGCGAGCAGTTCGAACGCGCGGTCGAAAAGGAACTGGGCGTCACCCGCAACGCCCAGGCGGTGGACCAGGTGCGTAGCGCGCTCACCGCGAATAACAGCGGCGGCCAATAAGCATGGCCGCTGGGGGGAGTGACGGGATCGCCGCCGCGCGCGCGGCGCTGGCGCGCGGCGATTCGGCGCTGATCTGGCGGCGTCAGATCGCCGACACCGACACGCCCATTTCCGCCGCCCTCAAATTGTTCGAACCCGATCGCGGCGATTATCTGCTGGAATCGGTGGAGGGCGGCGCGGTGCGCGGTCGCTACAGCCTGATCGGCCTCGCCCCCGATCTCGTCTTCCGCGCCGACGGGCAGCGGGCCCAAATCAACCGCCATTGGGCGAGCGATCGCAGCGCCTTTGTGCCCGAGCAGGCAGGCGCGCTCGATGCGCTGCGGGCGCTGGTCGCCGAATGTCGGGCAGAGATGGACCCGGCGCTACCCCCGGCGCTCGCCTGCCTGGTCGGCTATTTCGGCTATGAGACGGTCGGCCTGGTGGAAAAACTGCCCCGCCCCGCGCCCAACGCCATCGGCCTGCCCGACATGCTGTTCGTGCGCCCGACCGTGATCCTGGTGTTCGATCGATTGGCCGATGCGCTCTACATCGTCGCGCCGGTGTGGAAGGGCAGCTTCACCGCTGCCGATCAGGCGGTCGACGCTGCGCTGGAGCGGATCGACGCGACCGCGGCGCGACTGGCGGCGCCGCTCCCTACCCTGCCCGCGCCGACCGACATCGCCGATATCGCCGTGACGCCGGTGCTGGAACCCGGCCGCTATGCGCAGATGGTGGAGGCCGCGAAGGACTATATCGTCGCCGGCGACATCTTCCAGGTCGTGCTGGCGCAGCGCTTCACCAGCCCCTTCACGCTGCCGCCGATCGCGCTTTATCGCGCGCTGCGGCGGATCAACCCGTCGCCCTTCCTCTATTATCTCGACCTGCCCGGCTTCGCGCTGATCGGGTCGAGCCCGGAGATACTGGTGCGCGCGCGTGACGGCGAAGTCACGATCCGCCCGATCGCCGGCACGCGCCCGCGCGGCAAGAGCGCGGTCGAGGACGCGGCCAATCGCGAAAGCCTGCTGGCCGATCCCAAGGAGCGGGCCGAGCATCTGATGCTGCTGGACCTGGGTCGCAACGATGTCGGCCGCGTCGCTTCCGCGGGCTCGGTCACGGTGACGGAAAGCTATACCGTCGAATTCTACAGCCATGTCATGCATATCGTGTCGAACGTCGTCGGCCGGCTGGCCGATGACAAGGATGCGATCGACGCGCTGTTCGCCGGCTTCCCCGCCGGCACCGTGTCGGGCGCCCCCAAGGTGCGGGCGTGCGAGATCATCGCTCAGCTGGAGCCCGAAACGCGGGGCGCCTATGCCGGGGGCGTGGGCTATTTCGGGCCGGACGGCAATATGGACAGCTGCATCGTCCTGCGCACAGCGGTGCTCAAGGACAGCGTCATGCATGTGCAGGCGGGCGCGGGGATCGTCGCCGATTCCAACGCCGACTATGAACAGCGCGAATGTGAGGCCAAGAGCGGCGCGCTGCTGGCCGCGGCGCGCGAGGCCGTGGCGATCGCGCGCGAGGCGGGCTTCGGCCAATAAGCACCGCTCAGCGGCACGCGCGGCCGCCCATCGCGCCGCGCTCGGCCTGGTCGAGATGGAAATGATCGCGGTGCGCCGCATTATAGTCGGGTGACAGGACGGTCGAAAAAAGATCGCAGGCGCCGTCCCGCACATCGCGCAGGAAACCGGCGTCCTCCCCCTCCCCCTTCCAGTCATGGAGCACGCTGACCGATCGCCCGTCCTTCAGCACGAAGGCGGCGACGTCGATGGCGTCGGCGGTGGCATGTTCGCTGAAGTCGCCCTGGCTGCGGCCATACATGCGGCGACAGCTATAGCTGCCGAAATGGCGGATCGTGCGAACCGGCTGACCGTAGATGCGCTGGGCCGCGGGTTGCACCACCTGCCATTCCCACAGCTTGAGCGCGGCGACCACCGGGCAGGATGGCGCCACCGCAGACGGAGCGAGCGCGATCGCGCCCTCTTCCGCCCGGAGCCGCACCGCATCAGCATAGGCGCACTGATCCGCGCCGCCCGGATCCATTGCGACATAATCGACGCCGGCGCGGTCGAGCAGCGCCTTGCAGGTGGCGGTGTCGCCGGTGAGCGCCGCCAGCTTGCGCCCGGTAAACAGACCAATGGGCTGCGCCAGATCGAGATCGGTCCAGGGCAGGTCCTGCGGCCGCTGTCGCAGCCAGGCATAGGCCAGCAGCAAAAGGATGATGAAGCCGCCGATCAGCAGAAGGCGGCGAAGCGTCAGATGAAGCGTGCGCATGCGCTAAGCACGCTGGACGCGCGCCATTGGTTCCGCGGTGATCGGGTAGCCCAGATGATCGGGGATGCACAGATGCGTTTCACCATCGCGATCCTCCTGCCAGGGCCGGATCTTCTCCACCGGAAAGCAGGACGCATGCGCAACCATGTCGGCATGGCGGCGATGGTCGGCCAATCGTTCGAGATTGCGGCGCGTGGGATAAATGATGCGCCCTTCGCCCGCATCGCACAACGCCAGCACGTCGCGCGCGCTGCGCCAGAACAGCCGGACATTCTCCCGGCTGTCCACGCTCGCCACCTGCCCTTCTGGCGCGCGCGCCAGATAGAATCGCGTGTCGAAGATCCGGGTCGCGTGATCGAACGGCGCGGGATGCCAGCGCGCGAGGGGCGTGAGAGTATCGAGCGCCAGCGTCAGGCCATGGCGATCGAGCAGATCGCCCAATATGTCGCCATCGTGCAGACCGTCGCGCAATCGCAGCACCGCGGCCGCATCGATCGGGCCCGCCAGCCCAATGGCGATGCCGGCTTCCTCGATGGTCTCGCGAATGGCCGCAATGCGCGCGGCCGCTTCGTCCAGGGCCAAGTCGCCGCCATGACGCGCGGCGAGCGTCAGGTCGGCCGGGTCCACCGCGCCGCCGGGAAACACCAGCGCGCCCGCGGCGAAGGCCATGGTGGAGGCGCGCTCGACCATCAGCAATTCGGCCGCCTCGTCCGGGCGATCGCGTATGATCACCACCGTCGCCGCCGGCCGGCCCGCATCGTTCAAGTCTGTCATGAAGCCGCTCTAGGCGCTTGGCGCATCGGCGGTAAAGTCCTTCGGATCCAACCCGGTGGAGGGTTGGTGGAGCCTAGGGGGATCGAACCCCTGACCTCGTCATTGCGAACGACGCGCTCTCCCAGCTGAGCTAAGGCCCCTGAAGGAGCGCTGCCTATAAGCGAGCGCCATGAGCCATGCAACGGTCTTTTTGCGCAAAAATTCCCTGCGCTTCGCCTTGCCGAAGGGCGTAGCGATTGGGATCGCGTCGAGCCGCGCCAGGCGCAGGACATTACTCCCCCGTAACGCCCGGAACGATGCCCCCGCCCACTCATTGAAAGGGCGACGACGCCGTTTCGCGTCGCCAGACAGACAAGGAGAAGGACAATGGGTTACCAAAGCGGACGCCGCTATGGTGATGATCGTTATTCCACCGGCTGGGACCGTGGCGATCGCTATCGTGGTCAGCGCGACTATCGCGGCGATGATCGCGGCTCTCGTTATGGCACGCGCGGCCAGTTCGGCGGCCCCGACTATCGTCGCACCCCGGACGACTATGATCCCGAAGAGCGCGGCTTTTTCGATCGCGCAGGCGACGAGATTCGCAGCTGGTTCGGCGATGAAGAAGCCGAGCGCCGGCGCGACTATGACGAATATTATAACCGCCCCTATGGCGATCCGCGCGATCAGTCGAGCCGCATGGGCTATGCCTCGGCTTCGCGCAGCGACTATCTGCCCGGTCGCGGCTATGCCCCCTATACGAACGAGCGTAGCGGCTTCGGCAATGAAGACCATGGCTATCGCACCCGTTCCTATGGCCCGCGTCAGGACCAGGGCGCGCATCATGACAGCAACTATCATGCATGGCGCCAGCAGCGGATCGACGAGCTGGATCGCGACTATGCCGAATATCAGCGCGAAAATCGCGACCGCTTCAACAATGAGTTCGGCACCTGGCGCACGCGCCGCGGCGAACAGCGCCAGGCGATCACGCAGGTCAGGGAGCATATGGAAGTCGTCGGCAGCGACGGCGAACATGTCGGCAAGGTCGACAAGTGCCGTGGCGACCGCATCATCCTGACCAAGAATGACGAGGATGCCGGCGGCGTCCATCATTCGATCCCGTCGAGCTGGATCAAGTCGGTCGATGCGACCAAGGTGACGCTGGAAAAGACCGCCGAGCAGGCGCAGGACGCTTGGCGGACCGAGCGCGAGCAGAGCGCGCTGTTCGGTGATCGGCCCGAGGGCCGCGATGGCGGCTGGAGCAGCGAAGGCTTCGCCAGCAGCGGCAGCAGCAACACCACCAGCTATGGCAATCGCTATCGCTAAGATTTGCTGAGGAATGGAAAAAGGGCCCGGCGCGATCGCCGGGCCCTTTTTAAGTGCCGGTAAGAAGCCCGGCGATCAGGAGATTGCGCGCAACTCCTCGGGCAATTCGCTCATCGTCGGGCCGGTCCGCTCTATGCGGGGGCTGGCGCCATAGGTGCTGAACTGTTCAAGCGGCAGCGCCGTGCCGCAAAAGGCGCATTCGGCGACCATGCGGCCGACGATCCAATGCTGGCGGGTGCAGGAGGGACAGCGGTTCGTCTCTCCGGCATGATAAAGCGGGCTGTACCCCTTTGCGAAAGACGGCCGCGCCGTTCCGAA
Source organism: Sphingobium naphthae (assembly GCF_020782235.1). Taxonomy (GTDB): domain Bacteria; phylum Pseudomonadota; class Alphaproteobacteria; order Sphingomonadales; family Sphingomonadaceae; genus Sphingobium; species Sphingobium naphthae. The sequence continues at coordinate 269,785 of NZ_JAJGNO010000003.1, read as the reverse complement.
TGCGATCTGCATGAGCCTGTTCCTCAATCTGTCTGCAGAACCAACGCACGAAAGCAAAAAGGTTTCACCCGCGAACCGAATGAACAGGACGAAGCGAGCGGCGGCGCCCCCTTTGCCCTTGCCCCCGGCCGCCCCATGCCCGACATAGGCGGGATCATGGTTTCCTTCGCCCGTTCGCCCGTCACTGCCGTTCTCGGGCCCACCAATACCGGCAAGACGCATCTGGCGGTCGAGCGGATGTGCGGCCATTCCAGTGGCATGATGGGCTTCCCCCTGCGCCTGCTCGCGCGCGAGGTGTATGACCGAGTGGTGGCGATCAAGGGCCCGGAACAGGTCGCGCTCGTCACCGGCGAGGAGAAGATCGTCCCGCCCGGTGCCCGCTATTTCCTCTGCACCGCGGAATCCATGCCGATGGCAGGCGGGCGCGAGGCGGGACCCAAGGAGGATTTCGCCTTCGTCGCGCTGGACGAAGCGCAGCTGGGCGCCGATCCGGAGCGCGGCCATATCTTCACCGACCGGCTGCTGCGCGCGCGCGGGCGCGAGGAAACGATGATCCTGGGATCGGCCAGCATCAGCCGGGTGGTGAAGGCGCTAGTCCCCGATGTGGAGATCATCGGTCGACCGCGCTTTTCCACCCTCAGCTATGCGGGCGCCAAGAAGCTGTCGCGCTTGCCGCGCCGCTCCGCCATCGTCGCCTTCTCCGCCGAGGAAGTCTATGCCGTGGCCGAAATGCTGCGCCGCTTCCGGGGCGGCGCTGCGGTGGTGATGGGCGCCCTTTCCCCCCGCACCCGCAACGCCCAGGTGCAGATGTTCCTAAACGGCGATGTGGATTATCTGGTCGCGACCGACGCCATCGGCATGGGCCTCAACCTCGACGTGGCGCATGTCGCCTTCGCGTCGCTGCGCAAGTTCGACGGGCGCCGCAGCCGCCGACTGACCGTCAGCGAAATGGCGCAGATCGCGGGACGCGCGGGACGCCACCACAAGGACGGCACGTTCGGCAGCCTGGGCCATGAGGATGGCGATGCGGCCTTCACGCCCGAGGAGATCGAATCGATCGAGGCGCACCGCTTTCCGCCGGTCGAGCAGCTCTTCTGGCGCGACGGCACGCCGCGCACCGATCGACTGGATCATCTGCTGCATGATCTGGAGCAGAAGCCGCAGCGCCCCGAACTGCGCGCCGCGCCCGAAGCGGTCGATCTGGCCGTGCTGCGGCGGCTGGCCGACGATCCGCTGGTGATCGAGCGGGCGAGAGGCAAGCGCCAGGTCGAACGACTCTGGGCGGCATCGGGCTTGCCCGATTTCCAGAAGCTGGGCGCGGAGCATCATGCCCGGCTGGTGTCGCGGATCTGGCGTTTCCTGTCGGAAGGCAGCGGGCATATTCCGCGCGACTGGTTCGCGCAGCAGATTGCGCGACTCGATTCGGTGCAGGGCGACATCGCGACCTTGTCGGGCCGGATCGCGGCGGCGCGCACTTGGTCCTATATCGCACATCGCGCCGATTGGCTGGCGCATCCCGGCGAAATGGCCGAGCGGACGCGCGCGCTGGAGGAGAAGCTGTCCGACGCGCTGCACGCGGCGCTCACCCAGCGTTTCGTCGATCGGCGCACCTCCGTCCTGTTGCGCGACATCGGCCAGAATGCCAGCAATCTGCCAGTGACGGTGGAGCCCGATGGCAGCGTCTGTGTCGATGGAGAAATGATCGGACGACTTGACGGCTTCCGATTCTCGGTCGATCCCGCTACGCGGCATCAGGACCGAAAGATGCTGTTGGCGGCCGCGGAACGGCGCCTTGGAAAGGTATTGCGAGTGAAGGCTGACGAACTGGTTGCTGCGACGGATGCGGATTTCGCGCTGCTGGACGAAGCGGGACAGGCGCCCGGCATCGCCTGGGGCGAAACCCCGGTGGCGGCGCTGCTGGCCGGGCCGACATTGCTGACGCCGGAAATCCGGCTCGATCGCGCGCTGCTGGCGCTGGGCCAGGATGTGCAGAAGCAGATCGTCACCCGGCTGGCGGCCTGGTTCGACGCGCAGAAGCAGAAGCATCTGCTGCCGCTGGTCAAGATGAGCGAGAGCGCCGCCGATCCGGCCGTGCCCGCCGTCGTGCGCGCGGTGTTCGCGCAACTGGCGGACGCCGGCGGCGTGATGGCGCGGACCGATCTCGATTCGGCGCTGGGTCATCTGGAAAAGGAGCAACGCCATCTGCTGCGCAAGGCGGGCATCGATATCGGCGTGCTCGACATCTATCATCCCGGCTTGCTGAAGCCGGGCGCCGCACGCTGGCGCTCGGCGCTGCTCGCCGCGCGCATCGCCAAGCCGTGCCTGCCGCTGCCGGGCCCCGGCCTCACCCTGATTCCCGCAGGCGAGCGTCCCGCGCAGATGGGCGCGCGCATCGCGGGCTTCCGCGGCTTTGGCGAACAGATGCTGCGCATCGACATGGCCGAGCGCATGGCCCGCACGGCGCATGAAACGATCGCCAAGAACGAGCCCTTCACCGCGCTCAGTCCGCAGATCGTGTCGCTGGGCCTCACCGAAGAATCATTCCTGCAGCTGATGCGCGCCGCCGGCTTCCGCCCGGTCGAAACGCCGCCGCCTGCGCCAGTCGAGGATGGCGCTGAAGCGCCCGCGCCGAGCGGCGCGAACTGGGCGTTCAAGGGCCGGCAGAAGGCGCGCGGCGATCGGCCGCAAGCGCAGCGCGGGCGCGGGCCCAAGCCGGGCGGCGGCGGCAAGGCGCGTCCGAAGGATGCGACGCGGCCCGCCAGCAGCGGCGCGACCCCAGCCCCCGCCAATAACGCCTTTGCAGGCCTCGCCGACCTGCTGGGCCGCAATGGCTGACCCGGTCGCAGGCGTCGGTCACGGCCCCAGCCTGCGCATCGACAAATATCTCTGGTTCGCGCGCCTGTCGAAAAGCCGGTCGATCGCGCAGAAGCTGGCCGAAGACGGGCATATGCGCCTCAATGGCCGGCGCATCGACCGCGCCCATGCGCCGGTGCGGACAGGCGACCTCATCACCTTCCCTCATCCCGGCGGGGTGCGCGTGGTGCGGGTGCTGGCGCTGCCGGCCCGGCGCGGCCCCGCGCCCGAAGCACAAGCCTGTTATGAGGAACTGACGGTGGGCGGCTGACGTCGCCGCCCCAACCCTCTCACGCGCTACGATCCCAGAATGAACTCGACGCCGGCCTGGGCATGGATGCTGGTGCAGTCATAGATGGGCAGCACATTGGCCTTCACATCGACGATCATCTCCAGTTCGGTGCAGGCCAGCACCACCGCCTGCACGTCCTGCTTGGCGATATCGGTCAGTTCGGACTTCATGAATCGCTGCGATTCGCGGTTGATCCGGCCGATGGTCAGTTCGTCGTAGAAAATGCGGTCGATCCGCTCGGCCAGTTCCATGTCGGGGGGCAGCAACGACACGCCATGGGCCACCAGCCGCTGGCGGTAGAATTTCTCGACCATCACGCGCCGGGTGCCGAGCAGGGCCGCTTTCTCCACGCCATCGGCCTGCATCGCCCTGCCCACCTGGTCGGCGATATGGATGATGGGAATGCCGACAGCCGCCTGCACCCTGTCATAGACGCGGTGCATGGAATTGGCGCAGATCAGCAGCGCGCCCGCGCCGGCCGCTTCCAGGCGGCGCGCGCCGTCGATCAGCTGAGTCGCCGCGCAATCCCAGTCGTCATCACTGACGCAGCTGGCGACCGCGGCGAAATCCAGGCTCTCGATCAGCAGCGGCGCGCTATGCTGCCCGCCGAGCGTGCGCTGCACCGCCTTGTTGATGATCTCATAATAGCGGGCGGTCGAGGTCCAGCTGAGACCGCCGATCAGGCCGAGTTTGCGCATATGTCCTTCTTGCCCCTCAGGTACGTGCCATCGGCCAAGGGTTAGGGGAAGCCGCCGGCGCGCGTCAAAGGCTTAATCGGCCTTTGCCGGACGCAATAACAGGCCGAGCGCCAGTCCGGCGGCGCCGACGATGCCGCTCATCCCGGCCAGCCCCGCCTCGCCCAGCAGCAGCAGCGCGATCGCGACCCCGCCCAAGCCGGACAAACTCGCCAAGAGCGCCAGCCACCGCTCCGCGCCAGCCCGTGCCCCGACCGTTGCGCGGTACAGCAGCAACGATCCCAGCAGGACAATCGCGCCGGATGCCTTGGCCAGGCCAAGCAGCACCATGCTTGTCCCGGTGAGCCGCGCATCATCTGGCGTCAGGATGGCGAAGGCGATGGCATTGCCGTCTATGGCGAACGCCGTCAGCAGCAGCGCCGCGCCGATCATCGCCTGCAGCAGCGCCAATATGGGCCATGCCGACCGCATCGACGCCCGGCGCGCGATCAGATAGCCGATGCCGCTACCCAGGGCCGCCATGCTCAGCATTTCGGGCAGGCTGACGACATCATGGGTGTAGAGCGCCGCGCCCATGGCGAGCATCATCCCCGCCAGGCCCATGCGCGCGCGCCGACGCGCCGCACGCCCATCCGACCATGTGCGAAGCGCCAGCAGAAACAGCAACACCGCGCCGATCCAGCCGAGCATCGCCACTGGCGAAAGCATCGTCATGCCGGATCATCCTTCGATCCGCCAAGGGCGCGTTCGACCAGCCCGAACCCCGCCACCAGCGCGATGCTGCCCAGCAGGATCGCCGAAAGGCTCAGCAATTTGGGCCCCGCCCCGCCGACTTCGGCAGCGACGATCCACGCGCCGGCGAGCGGCACGGCGGACATGGCGCATAGCAGCATGACCATGGCAGGCCGCCAGCGCGGCATAGCAGCGCGGGCCAGCAGGAACGCCGCAATGATCGGCGGCGCGATAAGGAGCAGCGACAGCGGAGCGATCATGTCACGCCGCCTGCATGTTCGGACAGGCTACCGCCCTCAACTGGCGATCAGCAGCACCACGACGGCCGCGACGGCGACGCTGGCGATCGTTCCCCATTTCATCAGCCCCACGAAGCTGTGATAGGTCTGGTTCGCGCTCTTCATATTCCCGTCCGACGCCATGCGATGATCCCCTTCCTGACGAATTGACGCTTCTCTTATCCCGTCCCCGGGCCGCTCTCAACCGCCCGCGCAGAAAATCCGCCGCGGTTAAGCCGGCCTTTACCGCCGGCGGCTAGGGTCCGACCCCTGATCAAGACGAGGGGTTGGAATGGCGCGCGACGGCGTACCCATAGTGATGCTGATCGACGATGAACCGGCGCAGCGCCGGCTGGTGTCGGCCCTCGCTTCCCGTGCGGGATGGCGCACCATCTTCGCGGCCGACGGCGAAACGGCGATCGCCATGCTGGGCACGCAGGATGGCATGCAGTTGGATGCGATCATCCTCGACCAATGGAGCCCGGACTATGAGCCATCGGGCCTGATCCGCGACATTCGCGCTCGTCGTCCCGCCCTGCCGATCCTGATCCTTACCGCGCACAATAATGTCGCGGTGGCGGTGGAGGCGATGCGCGCTGGCGCGACCGATTATCTGTCGAAGCCGATCGCGCCCGAACGGCTGCTCGCCGCGCTCAACGCGACGCTGGCTGACGGGGCGGCCGCTGGCGAATTGCGCCCGCTGACGGAGAAGATCACCGCCCCGCTGTCGTTCGAGGATGTGGTCGGCTCTGCGCCGCAGTTCCGCGCCGCCCTCGCCATCGCCGCCAAGGCGGCGCGCGCACGCGTGCCCGTGCTGATCGAAGGAGAAAGCGGCGTCGGCAAGGATGTCATCGCGCGCGCCATCCATGCCGCTTCCCCGCGCCACAAGCAGGCGATGGTGACCGTCAATTGCGGCGCCATCCCGGCCAACCTGGTCGAATCGGAGCTGTTCGGCCATGAACGCGGCGCCTTCACCGGTGCGTTCGACCGCCATGTCGGCAAGTTCGTCGCCGCCGACATGGGCACGATCTTCCTCGACGAAGTCAGCGAAATGCCGCTCGACGCGCAGGTCAAGCTGTTGCGCGTGCTGCAGGATGGCGAAGTGCAGCCGATCGGCGCGCGCCGCCCCGTGCATGTCGATGTGCGCGTCATCGCCGCCACCAACAAGCGGCTGAGCGAGGAAATCGAAGCCGGTCGCTTCCGCGAGGATCTCTATTATCGCCTCAATGTCGTGCAGCTGACCGTGCCGCCGCTGCGCGAGCGGATGGGCGACATACCCGCGCTCTGCCGTCACCTGCTCGCCCGCATCGCCGGCCAGCCCGGCTTGCGCAGCCTGGGCCTGACCGACGACGCGCTCTCGCTGCTGATGCAGCACCCCTGGCCGGGCAATGTCCGGCAGCTGCAAAATGCGCTGTTCCGCGCCGCCGTGCTGTGCGAGGGCGACGCGCTGACGCCGCAGGATTTCCCGCAGATCGCGGCGCAGATCCGCGCCGGCGACATGATCGATCGGGTGACGCCGCGGGTGCGCGCGATCAGCCAGCCGCATCGCGATGGCGCGGGCATCACCCTGTTCGAACTGGACGGCCATGTCCGCCAGCTGGCCGAGATCGAGGCGGATGTGATCCGGCTTGCCATCGGCCATTATCGCGGGCGCATGACCGAAGTGGCGCGGCGGCTGGGGATCGGCCGTTCGACCCTCTATCGCAAGCTGGCCGAACTGGGCATCGACAGCGCCGCCTGAACCGGTCGTCGATCGCGCATGCTGCGCCGTTGAAATCCGCGCGCGGCTATGCTTTGGAACGGGGCATGAAACATGCTCCGCTCGCCGCCTGCCTGCCCATCCTGCTGCTCGCCGCATGCGGCCGGACCGAGCCGGTCGCCGACATGCCAAGCCAGGAGGAACTGGCCGCCGCCGCTAATGCCGCGGCCGCCAATGCCATTTCCAACCAGCAGGCCGACGAAACGCCCGACAGCCGCAACTATGTGAATCTGGACCGCGGCTTTTCCGTCACCCTCCCCGAAGGCTGGGTGATGGACAAGGGCGCGAGCAACGATGATGGCGTCGTCTATGAAGATCCCGGCGCAGGCGCGGACGTGCGCGTTTTCTGGCAGAAGAATGGCGATGACCAGACGCTGCAACAGATCGTCGAGGCGCTGAGCAGCGGCGCGGAAGGCGTTGATGGCGACTTTGTCGGCGACAATGAATATCGCGGCACCGCCAATGACGGCGAAGGCAATAATGTCGCCGTGCGCCTGCTCCGGCAGCCGGACGGGTCGATGGTCACTGCGACCTTCGTCTATCCCGAAATGCTGAGCGAACAATATCAGAGCATCGCCGAAAAGCTGCTCGACAGCCTGCGCGTGTTCGCGCCGCGCGATGGCGCCGAACAGGCGGGAGCCTCCGCCCCGGCCGACAACGCCGCCAAGCCCTGATCCGCTTCAGGGCGCCGGGCGCAGCACCCGTTCCTCGGTCAGCGTCCGCTCTCCCACGGACAATCTGCGAGTCTGGCGAGCGACCAGGCCAGTGCGGGGCGAAAGGGCATAGTCCATGCGCACCTGCACGCCTTCTCCGGTCAACGTTTCGGTCAGCGACAGGCTGTCGCTCGTCCGCTGGCGCAGCGCCAGGACGCCTTCAACCGGCACCGGCCGGCCAAGCGGCGACCCCGCCATCGTCCTGACGCCACTGCCGCCCGGACCATCCTCGACCTCGCCCGCCGCGAAGAGCAGCAAGGGCTGATATTCGCCGGCCAGCAACGCCAGCCGCGCTTCGCGTGACAGGCCGGCGAACAGCGCTTTGACGGATTGCGCGGCGCGATGGCGCGGCGTGTCGGCGGCAAAATGCGCCATCATCCGCTCCAGCCCCTGCTCGACGGCAATCCATATGGCTTCATCATCGTCCAGGCCGACGATCTTTCCCTGCCCATCCAGGCGAAAGCGCATCGCAACCCCGATCAGCGGCGTCAGCGCCGCGCGGAAGGATGCAGCCGCCGCCTCCGGCGCATCGCTGTCCAGCGACTCCAGAACCGCATGAAGTCGGTAGCCGTCCTCCGCCTGTTCGAAGCGCAACGTCCGATGAGCGCTGAACCGGCTCTCCTGCCCGGCGACGGGGCGATGCTGGTCGATGTCATAGGCCAGCGCTTGCCCCAGCGGCGGCGCGAAGGGAACGGCGATCCGCTCCGCGGAAGCCGGTTGTGCGGCGACCGCTATCAACAGCGGCAAGGCCCAGCGTATCGTACTCATAGGCGCTGCCGCCCCGCCGCATGCGCTGCCCAGGCGGCGGCCCCGACGACCAGCGCGCCGACCGCCTGGTGCAGCACCGCCAGCGGCAGGGCGATGCCGGTGAGCACCGTCGCGATGCCCAGGATGATCTGCGTGCCCACTGCCGCATGGAGTGCGATCGATGCGCCGCGCTGGCCGGCGCGCTTCGCCCGCCGCGCCAGCAGCACCAGCAGCAGGGCCGCGACCCAGGCCCACCAGCGGTGGATGAAGTGGACGAGATAGGGATCGGACGACAGCGTCGCCCAGAGCGAGCCACCCCAGCTGATGCCTTCGGGCACCAGATGATCGTTCATGAGCGGCCAGCTGTTGGACACATAGCCTGCGTCCAGCCCTGCGGTGAAGGCGCCGAACATCAGCTGAACCAGCAGCGCCAGCAGCACGGCCAGTGCGAAGGGTCGCAATCGCGCCGGGCGCGCGCCGGGGTGGCGGGCCAACGCGCGCAGGTCGAGCGCGGTCCAGATCAGCCCGCCCATGATGAACAGCGCCGTCAGCAGATGCACCGCCAGGCGATAATGGCTGACGTCGGTGCGCTCCGACAGGCCGGATTCGACCATCCACCAGCCGATCGCGCCCTGCAGTCCGCCCAACGCGAGCAGGGCCGTCAGCCGCCAGCCATAGCCCTCAGGGATCGCCCGCTTCCAGGCGAACCACAGCAGCGGCAGCGCGAAGGCGACGCCGATCAATCGCCCGAGCAGCCGGTGCACCCACTCCCAGAAAAAAATGAACTGGAACTGGGACAGGCTCATGCCCCGGTTGATCTCCCGATATTCCGGAATTTGCTGGTACAGGCGGAACGCCTCCATCCACTGGTCATGTGTCAGGGGCGGGATGGCGCCGCTGATCGGCTTCCACTGGGTAATCGACAGCCCCGATTCGGTCAGGCGCGTGATGCCGCCGACCACCACCATGCAGAAGACGAGCGCCGCCACGATGAGCAACCAGCGAGCGATGGCGCGTGGCGCCGAGCGGTGGGGCATGATCGTCATCGCCGTTCCATGCGCTTACCCCCTGTCATATTCAAGGGCGAGCCATGGACAAAAGGTCCGGAGTGCCCCGGCCGCGGATCGCCCCGCGCGTCGTGAAATCGTCGCTACTGCCCGCATGCCAACTTGAATTTCTATTTGTCTGAGTATATCGAGGCTGCGAGCGCGCATAACGCGCCCCGTCTCTTTCGTCAGGATGCCCAATGAGCGATTCGACCAAGTCCGCCCCGAAGCTGCGCAGCCGCGCCTGGTTCGACAACCCCGACAATATCGACATGACCTCGCTCTATCTGGAGCGCTATCTGAATTTCGGCCTGTCCCTTGAGGAATTGCGCAGCGGCAAGCCGATCATCGGCATCGCCCAGACCGGCAGCGACCTGTCGCCGTGCAACCGCCATCATATCGTTCTGGCCGAGCGCATGCGCGAGGGCATTCGCGAAATGGGCGGCATCGCCATCGAATTCCCAGTGCATCCGATCCAGGAAACCGGCAAGCGCCCGACCGCGGGTCTGGACCGCAACCTTACCTATCTCGGCCTCGTCGAGGCGCTGTACGGCTATCCGCTCGACGGTGTGATCCTGACCACGGGCTGCGACAAGACCACGCCGGCGCTGCTGATGGCGGCGGCCACCGTCAACATCCCGGCGATCGCCCTGTCGGTCGGCCCGATGCTCAACGGCTGGCACAAGGGCGAGCGCACCGGGTCGGGCACGATCGTCTGGCATGGCCGCCAGCTGCTCGCCGCCGGCAAGATCGACGATGAAGGCTTCATCAAGCTCGTCGCCTCCTCGGCGCCGTCCACCGGCTTCTGCAACACCATGGGCACCGCCAGCACCATGAACGCCCTGGCCGAAGCGCTGGGCATGATGCTTCCGGGCACCGCCGCGATCCCGGCCCCCTATCGCGATCGTCAGGAATCCGCCTATCACACTGGCAAGCGGATCGTGGAAATGGTGCATGAGGATTTGAAGCCCTCCGACATCATGACGCTCGACGCGTTCCACAACGCCATCGTCGCCAACTCGGCGATCGGCGGTTCGACCAACGCACCCATTCATCTGGCCGCGATCGCACGCCACATGGGCGTCGATCTGCCGCTCAAGGATTGGGAGACGGTGGGTCACAAAGTGCCGCTGCTGGTCAATATGCAGCCGGCCGGCGAATATCTGGGCGAGGATTATTACCGCGCCGGCGGCCTGCCCGCCGTTATCAGCCAGCTGATCGAGCAGGGGCTGATCCGCGAAGGGGCGATGACCGTCAATGGCAAGACCATGGGCGAAAATTGCCGGGGCGTGGAGATCGAGGATGAAAAGGTCATCCGCCCCTTCGCCCAGCCGATCAAGGAGGAGGCCGGCTTCCTGGTGCTGTCGGGCAATCTGTTCGATGCCGCGATCATGAAGACCAGCGTCATCAGCCAGGAATTCCGCGAACGCTACCTGTCCAATCCCGATGATCCCAACGCCTTCGAAGGTCCGGCGGTCGTGTTCGACGGGCCGGAGGATTATCATCACCGCATCGACGATCCGGCGGTCGGCATCACCCCGGACACGCTGATGTTCATGCGCGGCGCCGGACCGATCGGCTATCCCGGCGCGGCCGAAGTCGTGAACATGCGCCCTCCCGCCTATCTGATCACCGAAGGCATTTCCGCTTTGCCCTGCATCGGCGATGGCCGCCAGTCGGGCACATCGGGCAGCCCCTCCATCCTCAACGCCTCGCCCGAAGCGGCGGCGATGGGTGGCCTGGCGCTGCTGGAAACCGGCGACCGCGTCCGCATGGACCTCAACAAGGGAGAGGTGAACGTCCTCATTTCCGACGAGGAACTCGCTGCGCGCCGCGCGAAGCTGGAGGCTGCGGGCGGCTACCCCTATCCCGCCTCGCAAACGCCTTGGCAGGAAATCCAGCGCTCGGTCGTCGGCCAGATGAACACCGGCGCCATTTTGGAAGGCGCGGAAAAATATCAGCGCATCGCCCAGACCAAGGGCCTGCCGCGCGACAATCACTGATCATTGAAAGTGGGACGGCGACTGTCCATCTGCGTCGCCGTCCACTCCCATCCTGTTTCGCATCGCGATCGCCGGGAAATCATTACCTGCCCTTGCGGCGCGATCGTCTAGCCAGACCATTCTGACCCCCTTCAGGAGACAGCCATGTTCAACGGAGCCATCCTCATCGGCGCGAACGAGCGCAACGGCGGCGAGCCTTTCCACGCCATCAACCCGGCCACCGGCGAAAAGGGCGATGTCGCCTTTTCCAGCGCGACGCCCGCTGAAGTCGAGGAAGCGACCACGCTGGCCGAGGCCGCGTTCGAAAGCTTCTCGACCCTGTCGCCCGACGCCCGCGCGACCTTCCTGGAAAGCGTCGCCGACAATATCATGGGCATCGGCGACTTGCTGATCGAAACCGCCATGGCCGAAACCGGTCTGCCGCGCGCCCGCCTGGAGGGCGAGCGTGGCCGCACCGTGGGCCAGCTGCGCCTCTTCGCCAGCTATGTGCGCCTGGGCGACTGGCTCGACGCCACCATCGACAAGGCGCTGCCCGAGCGCCAGCCGCTGCCGCGCGCCGACCTGCGCCGCGTCAACCATTCGGTCGGCGCCGTCGCCGTGTTCGGCGCGTCCAACTTCCCGCTCGCCTTTTCGGTAGCCGGTGGCGACACCGCAGCCGCCTTCGCCGCCGGTTCGCCCGTCGTTGTCAAGGGCCATGGCGCCCATCCGGGCACCGGCGAGCTGGTCGCCCGCGCCATCCAGGCCGCGGTCAAGAGCTGTGGCCTGCATGAAGGCGTCTTCTCCTACCTGCCGGGCGCCTCGCACGCGCTGGGCAGCGCGCTGGTCGCCGATCCGCGGATCAAGGCCGTGGGTTTCACCGGTTCGCGCGGTGGCGGCACGGCGCTGATGAAGATCGCTGCCGAGCGGTCCGAGCCGATCCCGGTCTATGCCGAAATGTCGTCTATCAACCCGGTCGTGCTGCTGCCCGGCGCGCTCGCCAATCGCGCCGAAGCCATGGGCACCGCCTTCGTCGGTTCGCTGACCATGGGCTCGGGCCAGTTCTGCACCAATCCGGGCCTGGTGATCGCGCTCGACGGCCCGGACCTCGACAGCTTCGTCGCCGCCGCCGCCAGCGCCCTGTCGGGCGCCGCCCCGCAGGTCATGCTGACGCCGGGCATCCACGAAGCCTATGAAAAGGGCGTTGCCGCGCTGGCCGGCGCCGATGGCGTCACCACCGTTGCTCGCGGGACCGATCCCGAAGGCGTCAATCGTGGCCAGGCCGCCTTCTTCTCGACCGACAGCGCGACCTTCAAGTCGAACCCCGTGCTCGCCGAAGAAGTGTTCGGTTCGTCCTCGGTCCTCATCCGCTGCTCCAGTATCGAGGAGATCGTCGCGACGATCGCGGGGCTGGAAGGTCAGCTGACCGCCACGCTGCAGATCGGTGAAGGCGACGAGGATCATGCCGCCAAGCTGCTGCCGACCCTGTCGCGCAAGGTTGGCCGCATCCTGACCAATGGCTGGCCCACGGGCGTCGAGGTGACCCACGCCATGGTCCATGGCGGTCCCTTCCCCTCGACTGCCGACGGGCGGTCGACCTCGGTCGGCACGCTGGCGATGATGCGCTTCCTGCGCCCCGTCTGCTATCAGGACGTGCCCGATGCGCTGCTGCCGCCCGCGCTGCAGGACGCCAATCCCTGGGGCCTGACGCGCCGCGTCGAAGGCAAGCTGGAGGTGGCCGCCTGATGATCCGGGCCGGTCTCGTCGGCCTGGGCAAGATCGCGCGCGACCAGCATCTGCCGGCGATCGAGAAGATCGACGGCATCGCGCTGGTCGCGGTCGCCAGCCGCAACGCGCAGGGTGAAGGGGTGAACAACTACCCCGATCTCGGCGCGATGCTGGCGGGCGAGCCCGATCTCGACGCCGTCATCCTGTGCCAGCCGCCGCAGGTCCGTTATGCGGCAGCCCGCCAGGCGCTGCTGGCGGGTAAGCATGTGTTCCTGGAAAAGCCGCCGGGCGCGACGGTATCCGAAGTCGAGGCGCTGATCGCCCTGGCCCGGCGCCAGGGCGTCACCCTCTATGCCAGCTGGCACAGCCGCTATGCCGCCGCGGTGGCGCAGGCCAAGGCCTGGATCGCCGAGCGCAAGGTCGAGCGGATCGACATTCAGTGGCGCGAGGACGTCCGCCACTGGCATCCGGGCCAACCCTGGATCTGGGAGGCTGGCGGCTTTGGCGTGTTCGATCCGGGCATCAACGCCCTGTCGATCCTGACCGAGATCGTCGGCGAGCCCATCACCGTCCTGTCGGCGGAGCTGGAAGTGCCGTCCAACAAGCAGGCGCCGATCGGCGCGACGCTCAGCCTGGCGACGGCGTCGGGCGCGGCGATCGACACCGTGTTCGACTGGCGCCAGACTGGCCCGCAGACCTGGGACATTGCGGTCGAAACCGACAAGGGCAGCCTGCTTTTGTCAGAAGGCGGCAACACGCTGCGGCTCGACGGCGAAGTGCAGATGAAGGCGCCGGACGAGGAATATCCGTCCATGTATCGGCGCTTCGTCGATCTGGTGGAAACACGCGCCATCGACGCCGACACAGCGCCGCTGCGATTGGTGGCGGACGCCTTCCTTTGCGGGCGCCATTGTCCTACGGCTTCGTTCGAGGACTGACATAAAGGAAAAAGCCATGGGGAGCGCGCGACAGGAGGGCCGGTTCGGAACCGACGAAGGCGCGCTCCGCATCCATCAGGCGATCGCCCGCGACCTGGGCACCGCCATCCTGACCGGCAAGCACAAGCCCGGCGACCTGTTCGAGGGCGAGATAGAGGCGGCCGAGCGGCTGGGCGTATCACGCACTGCCTATCGGGAGGCCGTGCGCATCCTGATCGCCAAGGGCATGCTGGAAAGCCGCCCCAAGGCGGGAACCCGCGTCCTGCCCCGCGCGCGCTGGAACGTGCTCGATCCGGAAATGCTGGCCTGGATGTTCGCCGGGGAGCCCGACCGGGACTTCATCCGCGACCTGTTCGAACTGCGCGGCGTGATCGAGCCCGCCGCCGCCGAGTTCGCCGCGCGCCGCCGCACCGAGGAACAGCTGGCGGTCATGGATGCCGCGCTGGCGGAAATGAGCCGTTACGGCCTCTCCACGCCCGAAGGCCGCGCCGCCGACCAGCGATTTCATCACGCCATCCTGGCCGCTGCGCATAATGATGCGCTCGCCGCGCTCGCCAGTTCGGTCGGCGCTGCGGTCAGCTGGACCACCACCTTCAAGCATCGCAAGAAGCTGCTGCCGCGCGATCCCCTGCCCGACCATCAGGCGGTGCATCGCGCCATCGCCGCGCGCGACACCGCCGCCGCGCGCAATGCAATGGCCGAATTGCTGCGCCTGGCGCTGGCGGACATGGACATCGCCCTGTCGGAATGACCCCACCGCGCCCTTGCTGACGTCAAGACATGGGAACCAGCCTTCCGGTTCGCGCGCTTGCGTTCCATTGAGGGACAGCAGGGGATAGCAATGACCGATACCGTCGCGCAGCAGGTGCATGTCGATGCGCCGTGGAAGATACCGCCCCGCGGATGGTGGGAAGTTCTCAAGCGCGTCTACGGCAAGACGTCCGCCAATCATCTCAGCCTGTTGTCGGCCGCCGTGGCCTATTACGCCTTTCTGTCGATCGCGCCGCTGTTGCTGGCCGTCGTGCTGACCTATGGCCTGATCGGCGATCCGCAGCTCGTGGCGGAAAATGTCCGCTCGCTCATCACGGTCGTGCCCAGGGAAGCGGCAAAGCTGATCTTCGACCAGCTGATGGCGATCGTCACCACGACCAAGCCGGCGGTGGGCTTCGGCCTGCTCATCGCCCTCGCCTTCGCAGTCTATGGCGCGACGCGCGCATCGTCGGCAACGATCGAGGCGCTCAACATCATTTATGAGGAGAAGGAGTCGCGGTCGATCTTCTCCTTCTACCGCGTGTCGCTGGGCATCACCTTTTCCGCGGTGCTGGTTGTCGTGGTCGGTGTCCTGACAGCGTCCGTGATCGGCTTCCTGGAAGCGCTGACCAGCGGCTGGGGGCCGATCGCCATCTTCCTGACCAAAGCGATCACCTGGATCGTCGCCGGCATGTTCGCCAGCCTGATCTTCGCGCTCATCTACCGCTTCGGGCCGCACCGCCGCAAGGCGCGCTGGCGCTGGCTGACGGCGGGTTCGGTCACTGCGACCATCCTGTGGCTGCTCGCGACGCTGGGCGTATCCTTCTATGTTTCCGAGTTCGGAAATTACAACGAGACCTATGGATCGCTGGGCGCCGTCGTCGTTCTGCAGCTGTGGCTCTATGTCTCGGCCTATGTGGTCCTGCTCGGCGCGCAGCTCAACCAGGAAGCCGAGCGGCAGACCAGCGCGGACACGCAGATTGACGAGCCCGAAGCGCGATGAGGCCGTTGCGATAAACGCGCTTGCCCTCCCCGCCCCGCCACGCTAAAGCGCCCTCCTTCGCCGGCACAGGAGTGTAGCTCAGCTGGTAGAGCGTCGGTCTCCAAAACCGAATGCCGGGGGTTCGAGTCCCTCCACTCCTGCCAAGCGAACTGGCCGCGATCCCTTGAAAACCAAAGGGATCGCGGCTAAGTGCGCAGGCGAAACAAGGTCGCGGAGCAGGCGGCCGCACCCCCGGACGCTGGAACAGGCGGGATCGGGAGGGCGGACTGTTGCTTCGCGAATTGGCGTTGATACGAAGTTGAGAAGGCAGGCGATGGCGAAGGTTTCCCCCGGCGAATTCGTCAATCAGGTGAAGACCGAAGCGTCGAAGATCGTGTGGCCCACCGGCCGCGAAACGGTCATGACCGGCGTGATGGTGGTGATCATGACGTCGCTGCTGGGCCTCTTCTTCTTCGGCATCGACACCTTCTTCGGCGCGATCGTCCAGTGGCTGCTGGGCCTTGCGGCCGGTCAGGCCTGATTGGGAGTATAGAAAAGCAACATGGCGCGCTGGTACATCATCCACGCCTATTCGGGCTTCGAAAGCAAGGTCAAGGAATCGATCCTGGCCGAAGCCGAGCGCATGGGCCTTTCCCAGCTGGTCGAGCAGGTCGAGGTGCCCACCGAAACGGTGACCGAAGTCAAGCGCGGCAAGAAGGTCCAGGTCGAGCGCAAGTTCATGCCCGGCTATGTCCTCGCCAAGCTGAGCATGAACGATGACATCTATCACCTGGTGAAGAACACGCCCAAGGTGACCGGATTCCTGGGTTCGTCGGGCAAGCCGCAGGCGATCAGCGAGAGCGAGGCCGCACGCTATTTCGGCGCGCAGAAGGAAGCCGAGGCTGCGCCCAAGCACAAGGTCAATGTCGATTACGAGATCGGCGACAGCGTCAAGGTGCTGGATGGTCCCTTCGCCAGCTTCAACGGCGTGGTCGAGGAACTGGATTTCGAAAAGAACCGGGTCAAGGTGTCGGTGTCGATCTTCGGCCGCGCCACCCCGGTCGAACTGGATTTCGAACAGGTCGAACTGTCGAAATAAACATGTGCCTTCCCGGCGAAAGCTGGGGGCGCATGGTTTCAGGCCGCCCCTTGCGGCCTGGGAGCCCGGCCTTTGCCGGGATGACGTTCAAGGGACATCGTGCGGGAGGCGGATTTCAAGTCCGCTGTCTGAACCGCTAAACTTGAATTGGGCGCACCTTCGGGCGCGTCCAGCAACAGAGTGAGTGAAAATGGCCAAGAAGATTACGGGCTATATCAAGCTCCAGGTGCCCGCTGGAGCCGCCAACCCCTCGCCGCCGATCGGCCCTGCCCTGGGCCAGCGCGGCGTGAACATCATGGAATTCTGTAAGGCGTTCAACGCCTCGACGGACAAGATGGACAAGGGCACGCCCCTGCCGACCATCATCACCGTCTATGCGGACCGTTCGTTCAGCTTCGTCACGAAGATGCCGCCGGCCACCTATCTGATCAAGAAGGCGATCAACCTGAAGTCGGGCTCTAAGGAGCCGGGCAAGGCCGTCGCCGGCAAGATCACCCGCGCCCAGCTCGCCGAGATCGCCCAGGTCAAGATGCCTGACCTCAACGCGAACGACATCGACGCTGCAACGAAGATCATCGAAGGCTCCGCTCGCGCGATGGGCCTCGACGTGGTGGAGGGCTAAGACCATGGCAAAGCTGACGAAGAAGGCGAAGGCCCTGGCCGCTGCCGTTGACAAGGAAAAGCTGCACGGCGTCGATGAGGCGCTGGGCCTGATCAAGACCCATGCGACCGCCAAGTTCGACGAAAGCGTCGAAATCGCGATCAACCTGGGCGTCGACCCGCGTCACGCCGACCAGATGGTCCGTGGCGTCGTCACCCTGCCCGCCGGCACCGGCAAGACCGTGCGCGTCGCCGTGTTCGCTCGCAATGACAAGGCACAGGCCGCGCTCGACGCCGGCGCCGACGTCGTGGGCGCCGAAGACCTGCTCGAATCGATCCAGGCCGGCAACATCGACTTCCAGCGCGTCATCGCCACGCCCGACATGATGGGCCTGGTGGGTCGCCTGGGTAAGGTTCTGGGTCCCAAGGGCCTGATGCCGAACCCGAAGCTGGGCACCGTCACGCCGAACGTCGCCGAAGCCGTGAAGGCCGCCAAGGGTGGTCAGATCGAATTCCGCGTCGAAAAGGCCGGCATCATCCATGCGGGCCTCGGCAAGGCGAGCTTCGCTGCCGAAGATCTGCGCAAGAATTTCGACGCCTTCGTCGACGCGATCGTCAAGGCGAAGCCGTCGGGTTCGAAGGGCAAATATGTCCGCAAGATCGCCCTGTCCTCGTCGATGGGCCCGGGCGTGAAGGTCGACGTGGCGGAAGTCGCCTCGGTCTGATTTTCGCCGAATAAAAGATAAAGGGGCCGCCTTCCCTCCCTAGCGGGGGAAGGCGGCCTTCTTATTTAATATATGCTATGGATTTCACCCTCCCCTCGCCGGGGAGGTGGATGGCCGCAGGCCAGACGAGGGGTGTCAGCCGCTCGATAGGGGGACACCCCTCCACCACCAGCTTCGCTGGCGGTCCCCCTCCCCTTCGCAGGGAGGATTTTGGAACCAGGGGCGTGACCTCTCCCTGGGTTCCCGCAATCGGGAACATGAACGGTCTTTCGTATCCGTCGGGAATGGCGGGTCGCTTTTTACCGATGGAAAACAAGAATATGGCTTTTGAAACTCTCCCCGCCCTCCTGTCACAGGCGCTCGTCGCCAAGGGCTATGAAGCACTGACTCCGGTCCAGAGCGAAGTCACGCAGGAGGAAGCGCATGGCCGCGACCTTCTGGTGTCGGCGCAGACCGGTTCTGGCAAGACCGTCGCCTTCGGCCTGGCCATGGCGGGCGAATTGCTGGGCGAAGCGGAGCGCCTGCCCGTTGCCGGCCTGCCGCTGGCGCTGGTGATCGCACCGACGCGCGAACTGGCGCTGCAGGTCAGCCGCGAGCTGGAATGGCTCTATGGCGCCGCGCGCGCCCGCATCGCCACCTGCGTGGGCGGAATGGACGCGGCCAAGGAGCGCCGCAACCTCAGCCATGGCGCGCATATCGTCGTCGGCACGCCGGGCCGCCTGCGCGACCATCTGGAACGCGGCGCGCTGGACCTGTCGGCCGTGCGCTCCGTTGTGCTCGATGAAGCCGACGAGATGCTCGACATGGGCTTTCGCGAGGATCTGGAAGCGATTCTGGACAGCGCGCCCGAAGATCGGCGCACGCTGCTCTTTTCCGCCACCATGCCCAAGCCCATCGTGGCAATGGCCAAGCGATACCAGAAGGATGCGCTGCGCATCTCGACCATGTCGGAAGAGCGCGGCCATGGCGACATCAGCTACCAGGCGGTGACGGTGGCGCCGTCCGACATCGAGAATGCGGTGGTCAACCTGCTGCGTTTCCATGAAGCGGAAACAGCCATCCTGTTCTGCGCCACGCGCGACAATGTCCGCCATCTGCATTCGAGCCTTACCGAGCGCGGCTTTGCGGCCGTGGCCCTGTCGGGCGAGCATAGCCAGAATGAGCGCAACCATGCGCTGCAGGCGCTGCGCGACAAGCGCGCTCGCGTCTGCGTCGCCACCGACGTCGCCGCGCGCGGCATCGACCTGCCCTCGCTCAGCCTGGTCGTGCATGTCGAACTGCCGCGTGACGCGGAAACGATGCAGCATCGCTCGGGTCGCACGGGACGTGCGGGCAAGAAGGGCACCGCCGTCCTCATCGTCCCCTATCCCCGCCGCCGCCGTGTCGAATCGATGCTGCGCGGGGCGAAGATCCCGGTCGAATGGGGCACCCCGCCCAGCAAGGAAGCGATCCTGGAGCAGGACAATGCCCGGCTGCGCGCCACGCTGATGGAAAAGGCGGAACTGGACGAGGCCGACTGGGCGCTGGGCGCCGAGCTGCTGGCCGAAAAGTCTGCCAAAGAAATCGCCGCGATGCTGGTCAAGAGCGCCCGCGCCGCGCTTCCTGCGCCCGAGGAACTGCTCGACCGCAGCGAGGCGCCCGCCCGCAATGACGGGCCGCGCCCGGGCTTTGAGGACACGCAATGGTTCCGCATGGACATCGGCCGTCGGCAGAATGCCGATCCGCGCTGGATCCTGCCGCTGATCTGCCGCCGCGGCCATGTGTCGCGCCAGGATATCGGCGCGATCCGCATCGCCGCCAATGAAACGATGTTCGAAATTCCCAAGGCGATCGTCAGCCGCTTCACCTCCGCGCTCAAGCGCACGGGCGAAGCCAATGACGAAGGCGCGGATGTGGCGTTCGAAATGGTCGAGGGCGCACCCCGCGATCAGGCGCGCGAGCACAAGCGCGCGGGCGGACGCCCCAATGATCGCGGACCGCGCAGCAATGACCGGGGCCCTCGCCCCGGCGGCTATGCGCCTCGCCCGTTCAAGGGCGGGCGAAAGGGTCCGCCGCGCGGCCGCTGAGCAACGCGCAGGCACATGCCCCATGGGGCAGGCAGGGATATTGAAGGGCCGTCGCTCATTCCATCCGAATGACCGACGGCCCTTTGCTCATTCCCGTCCTGGGCGACCAGCTGACGCCCGACATCGCCGCCCTGCGCGCTGCGGACAAGAAGGACAGCATCGTCCTGATGATGGAGGCGTCACCTCAAGGTTTGTGCGCCAGACAACGATTTGGCAGACATAATGCGAACATCGGCTAATTAGCGAGCTTGAGGCGCGACATGGAATCGTTGAGCTGGCGGAATTCACCGCCAGGCGGACGCTCCGCCTGCCCTCAAAGGCAGCCGCCGGGCAGGCTACGCCGCGGGGTACGATGCTACTGACATGGCCAAGCCTTCGCTAACGAGCGTTCAGCTCCGGCCACCATATGAACACTCATAAAATAGCTATTCTGCTCCGCCCAGCGTAAATATGCCGCGCGCAGCGCCGATCGGTCATAGCGTGGAGCGCGGCATTCCGCTTTTCGCGCGACGATCATCATGTCGAGCACGCCTTGGAGGTAAGCGCCGCATCGCGGCTCATTCGCTTGACAGCTTACGAACAACGCCGAGCCCGTCGCCGACGCGGGTTCGGTTTGGCCGATCGCACTATCAGGCAGGGCGGCCAAAGCGGCGCATAACAATATCCATCGCCTTGGCCGCATTTTCGTCTCCTATTCCGCAGTATCATTTCGGAAGGGGCGCACGGCCCTCGACGGCCGGCGCCCCGTGCTGATCCATCATTCGCGGCCGAGCACCTGGCCTTCGGGCGTGACGAACAGTTCGATCGTCTTTCCGTCGCTGTTCTTGCCCTTGATTTCATAGAGCGTGCTTCCGTCCGCCTTTCGGGTGACTTGCTCCGCTTTGCTTATTGACGCGAGTTGCGCGCGTGCCGCGTTCATCGCGGCCTCGGGCACCTGAGCAAGCGGGATGTCTCGTTCGCTGTGCTTGCCGATTATCCGGTTTTCGTTCGCCTCGTGGTTTTGCGCGATCGCCACGCCCGCGATCGCCAGCGCGGCCGCGCCCACGCCTGCGACAACAGTGAGAGTTCGTTTGCTAGCCATGTTCCATTCCACTTCCTGCATAAGGGCCGTGGGGTCGGGCGGGCGGCGGTTACGGCCCAATGAGCCGTCGTCCGAGTTCAACTCCTCTGATTGTTCATCCTGTCGAGCGCCGCGCGCAGCCCACGGGCGAGCTTGGCTGCGTCGTCGTTGGCCCAGAAGTGCATGAAGAACAGCCGCGGCTCGTCGTTTAGCATATGATTATGCAGCGCCGTGACCTCGATCCCGTTCGTCCGCAGCACGCGCAGGACCGGATCGACCTCGTTTGCGACAAGTACGAAATCGCCGGTGATGGCGGCTCGGCCGTCCCCGGTTGGCTGAAAGTTGATCGCGGTCGCCGTGCCCATCGTCGGCGGAGTCTCCATATCGCCGTCCATCAGCCGCTCGGCGCGCGGAAAGCTGTATTGGAGGATGCCACCGGCCGTCTTGCCCTCACCGCCCATCAACCGGTTGAGCGCGGCCACATCGAGGTCGAGCCGCGATGCGGCTGCGCTGGCCGAAGGCGATTGCGGCGCGGCGAGCGGGGTCCGACTGGCTGATAGCGCTTGCCGGAGCGCGGCCGCGAGCTTCACCGGGTCGCCGTGGCCGGCAATGTGCATGTACATGGTCGCAGGCGAAGAGCGGAGCAGGTGATTGTGGAGCGCGGTGATCGTAAAACCGCTTGCGAGCAGGCGGCTCAAAACGGGGTTCACCTCGTCGTGGGTCAGCACGAGATCGCCCATCACCATCGCCTCGTCGCCCATCGGCTGAAACGCCGCCCAAGAGCCGAGCGCGAGGGAGGGCTTGATCGTCACCCCATCCAGCGTGACGCTCAGGTCCGAACGCGGGAAGCTGTAGCGGTGAACGCCCCCCGGCTGTTCGGCCCCCGCTCGTCCTATCGCCCGGTCGACAGCCGACCAGTCCGGCGCTGCCCATGCCGGGCTTGCCAGCAGGAGGCTGGCGAATCCCAAGGCGATGGTCTTTTTCAGCATAATTGATCCTTCATCAGCGCACTCGACACGGAAAGCCTCACGTCATGCGAGCGCGCCGCCGGCGAGCCGCGACATTGCGCTCCGGTTTCTTTCTTCGGGATAAGCAGTCCTATGCTCATGAGGCTTGTGATGCAACCCTTACACTTGTAGGCTAGTGACGATACAACTATGACAAACACACAAGCTTCCCCTTGGTTGCTCCTGATCCCGCAGCTTCCGGCTAAGCCTGCCTATTTGCGGGTGAAGGTCTGGCGGCGTTTGCAGGCGATCGGGGCCGCGCCGCTCAAGAACGCCGTCCATGCGCTCCCCAATCGCGAGGACACGCGCGCGCTGTTCGAAGAACTGCATCGCGAGATCACCGAAAATGGCGGCGAGGCGCTGATCCTCGAAGCGCGCCTTGTCGGCGGCATGGGCGATGCGGAGCTGCGCGGAGTGTTCGACGCTGCGCGTGACGCCGACTATGAGGAGTTGGCACGCGAGGCGCGCGCGCTGTGTGAGGGCGAGTATGTCGCGGCGGCGGATGTGGGCCGCCTGCGCAAACGCCTGAACGAGGTCGCCGCGATCGACTTTTTCGGTGCGCATGGTCGGCAGGCGGCACAGGCCGCCATCACCGAGGCGGACCGCCGCTCTCACCAACATCCCGATGTGAGCGGCCCCGGTGCGCCCGAGCTGACCCCGGCGGAGCTAAAGCGCCGCGTTTGGGTGACGCGCCGCCATGTCCATGTCGATCGCATCGCGTCCGCCTGGCTCATTCGCCGCTTCATCGACCCCGAGGCGAGCTTCAAGTTCGTCGAGGGCAAAGGATATGTGCCGGAGCCTGACGAACTGAGGTTCGACATGGCGGACGCTGAGTTCACCCACGAAGGCGACCGCTGCTCCTTCGAGACCTTGGTGTTCCTCACCGGTCTCGAGACCGACCCCGCGCTGCGGGCGCTCGGCGAAATTGTTCACGACCTTGATATTGCCGATGCTCGGTTCGAGCGCCCGGAAACTCCGGGAGTGAGCGCGCTTATCGCCGGCATCTGTGCCGGCACCGACGACGACGAGGAGCGGATCGCGCGCGGATCGACCGCGCTCGACGGATTCTATGCTCACTTCACCCGGCGAAAAGAGGACTAAAGATGGAGGCCAGCGCACGCGCTGAAATCGCAGTCGAGACGCTGCACGAGCACGGCATCAGCTTTGGCGAGGCGGTGCGCGTCTGGATCAGGGTCGCGCTGCTCAGCTTCGGCGGACCGGCGGGCCAGATAGCGGTGATGCATCGCATCCTGGTCGAGGAGAAGCGCTGGATCGGCGAGGAGCGGTTCCTCCACGCGCTCAACTATTGCATGCTGCTGCCCGGCCCTGAAGCGCAACAGCTAGCTGTCTATATTGGCTGGTTGCTCCATAAGACCAAGGGGGGCCTGGTCGCGGGCGCGCTATTCGTGCTGCCCGGCTTCCTCGCGATTTTAGGGCTCAGCTATGTCTATGTGCTGCTCGGCGAAGTGCCGCTGGTCGAGGGATTGTTCTTCGGATTGAAGGCCGCCGTGCTGGCGGTGGTGCTACAGGCGGTGGTCCGGGTGGGTTCGCGTGCCTTGAAGAACAACGTCATGCGCGGTTTTGCCGCGCTGGCGTTCGTCGCGATCTTCGTGCTCGACGTGCCCTTCCCGCTGATCGTGCTTGCCGCCGCGCTGATCGGCTTCTTCAGTGGCCGCGCTGGTTACGCCGCATTCAAGGGCGGCGGCGGACATGGTCCCGCCGGCGCTGAGATAATCCACGACCGCGACACCGCTCTTGGCGAGGGCCTTCCCGACCATGCCCGGCCGAACCTCTCTTGGTCGCTGCGCATCTCCGGCGTCCTGCTGCTGCTCTGGCTCGGGCCGGTCGCAGCGCTGCTGTTCGCGTTCGGCCCCGACGACGTGTTCAGCCGCATCGCCACCTTCTTCAGCCAGATGGCGGTGGTGACCTTCGGCGGCGCCTATGCGGTGCTCGCCTATGTCGCGCAGGAGGCAGTCGAGACCTATGGCTGGCTCCAGCCCGGCGAGATGCTCGACGGGCTCGGCATGGCCGAGACCACGCCCGGGCCGCTGATCATGGTGACGCAGTTCGTCGGCTTCCTCGCGGCCTTCCGCGAAGCGACCGGGCTGCCGCCGCTCGTCGCCGCGACCTTCGGCGCAATCCTCACCACCTGGGTTACCTTCCTGCCATGCTTCCTGTGGATCTTCGCCGGCGCGCCATTCATCGAGCGGCTGCGCGGCAACCGCGCATTGTCGGCCGCGCTTTCGGCGATCACCGCCGCAGTGGTCGGCGTGATCCTCAATCTGGCGGTCTGGTTTGGTATCCACACTCTGTTCGAGCAAGTCCGCGAAGTGCCGTTCGCAGCCGGCACCATCGATCTCCCAGTCCTAACGTCCGTCAACTGGCCGGCGCTGGCGCTCGCGGTGGGTGCGATACTCGCCATGTTCCGGTTCAAGGCCGGCATGCTGCCGGTGCTCGGCGTCTGCTCGGTCCTCGGGGCCGCATATGTAATGATCATCTGAAGGAGTGACGCGTGACGATCGACCATCTTTCCCGACGCAGTGCAATCGCAACTCTTGGCATCGGAGCCGCCGCCATGACTATCAACGAAGCCTCTGCGCAGACGCCGGCCGCAGCGCCGGCGGCTGTCCCCGCCTTTGCCGGAAATCATCAGGTCAAGCCGCTCAGGTTCAATCCCGCCAGGCTTCACGGCCTCTCCGAAAGGCTGATCACATCGCACCACGAGAACAATTATGCGGGCTCGGTCAAGGCCCTGAATATGATCGAGACACGACTTGCCGCCGCGCTCGCTGACACGGACCTGCCGCCGGTGGTCTATGGCGGATTGAAGCGCGAGGAGCTGCACCGCACCGGCTCGGTCGTGCTCCATGAGGTCTATTTCGACGGGCTCGGCGGCAACGGCCAGGCAGCCGGTTCCATCCGCGACGCGCTGGGCGCGGCGTTCGGCTCGTTCGACCGCTGGGAAGCCGACTTCCGCCGTACCGGGATGAGCCTTGCCGGCGGATCGGGCTGGTGCGTGCTCGTCTACAATCTCCACACGCGCTCGCTGCACAACCATTGGGCGTGGGATCATATGCACGGTGCGATTGCCGGCGTGCCGCTGCTCGCGCTCGATATGTACGAGCACAGTTTCCACATGGATTACGGCACCGCCGCCGCCAAATATGTCGACGCCTTCTTCCGCAACATCGACTGGGAAGTGGTCGACCGGCGCTATGCCGCGGCTTTGCGCGGCGGCGGCTGAACCCGACCGCCGTGGCTTAACACCCACTGCTGCGCGACACCTGAGTTCGCGACCACAAAGGGGACAGGTCCGATGGGGAGATGCAACAATGACATCCGGCCCGAACATCGCTCTTCTTTGGCGTGGGCAAGCAGCCGAGTGGACGCATCGCTTTCATGAAGCCCGGCAGTGGCCGATAATGCAGGCCTTGCGGGCGCTCGGGGCGACCGCAAGGCCTGTACTGTACAGGGACGAGGCGGTTCGCGAGATTCGGGACGAGCTGCTGTCGTGCGACGCAGTGCTGGTCTGGGTGAATCCGTTGGACATTTCAGGCGACCGCTCGCAGCTCGATCCAATGCTGCGCGAAGTCGCGGGGTGCGGCGTTGTCGTCAGCGCGCATCCTGACGTGATCGCCAAAATCGGCGTCAAGGAAGTGCTCTACACAACGCGATCCATGGAATGGGGCAGCGATGTCGATCGATACGTGGACGCTGAAGGCCTTCGCGCTCGTTTCCCCGAACATCTTGCCGCAGGCCCGCGCGTGCTGAAGCCGAACTACGGCAACGGCGGCAGGAATGTATGGCGTGTCCAACTAGACGAAGCGGGAAACGCTCCGGCTTTGAAAACGTCGGTGAAAGTTCAAGAGGCCCGCCAAGGAAGCAAATCGGAGCGCATCAGCCTAGCCGAGTGCTTGGAAAGGTGGGTGCCGTTTCTAAACGACGGCGGCGTGCTGATCGATCAGGCTTATCAGCCGCAGTCGTCCGAGGGCATGGTCCGCTGCTACGTGTGCGGGCACCGAGTGGTTGGCTTTGGGCACAACCTGATCACTGCGCTGATGACGCCAACGGCCATTGATACAACGTCGTCAACCCCACAGCCGATGGGCCGCGCCATGTTCGGACCGGAGGTGACGCGCTTCGCAGCCTTACGGAAAGCGATGGAGGATCGCTGGATTCCAGAGATGCAAAGGTTGCTGTCGATCGCCGACCACGATCTTCCGCTTCTTTGGGACGCCGACTTCCTATTTCGCCCTGGTGAAGCCATCAGCGATGGCTCCTATGCGCTTTGCGAGATCAATGCTAGTTCGGTTGCACCATTTCCGCCAAGCGCCGTCCAGCCAGTCGCCGCAGCGGCAATCGGTCGCGCTCTTGCCATTCGTTTGACGAAGGAGACCTCCAATCCTCATTGATATGATTCAAGCAATTCAAGAGACGTGACATTGGTCGTATCAATCAGACAAGCCTAAGGGTGAGCGAGGCTGGGTGAAACCGGCTCAGGTGGCAGCGCGGAGATACTGGTAGAGGGTTTCGCGACTGATCCCCAGGTCACGGGCGATGACGGCCTTGCGCTCGCCGTCATCAACACGGCGGTGCAGCTCGGCGACCATTTCGTCGGAGAGGGAACGTTTCCGCCCGCGATAAGCACCGCGTTGTCTAGCGACCGCAATGCCTTCGCGCTGCCGCTCCCGGATCAGGGCGCGCTCGAATTCGGCGAACGCACCCATGACCGAGAGCATCAGGTTGGCCATCGGGGAATCCTCGCCCGAGAAGGCCAGGCTTTCCTTCACGAACTCGATCCGGACGCCTCTTTTGGTGAGGGACTGAACCAGTTTGCGCAGATCGTCGAGATTACGCGCCAATCGATCCATGCTGTGGACCACGACGGTGTCACCCTCGCGGGCGAAGGCGAGCATGGCATCGAGTTCGGGGCGGTTGATGTCCTTGCCCGATGCCTTGTCGGTGAAAATCCGGTCGAGCGACTGCCCGTCCAACTGGCGATCGACATTCTGATCGAATGTGCTCACCCGGACGTAACCGATCCTCTGGCCTTTCATCGCCGCCTCCGGTCAAAATGTCAGGTTGAATTCTATGACACGGCGGAACATGCGTCAATAAATGCTTGCCATAACCCTATCCTGACAGAAACCGCCGCTGCATCCTGACGTCCGGTTAGGCTATACTCCAGATTGACGCTAGCCTGTCGCTCTCGACTCGGGATGGAGGCAGGATGGCGCGGCGGCGATTATTGACCGGAGAAGAAAGGCGTCGCCTGTTCGATATCCCCCATGACGAAACCGCGATCGTCGGCCACTATACCCTTGCCGCCGAGGATCTCGAACTGGTCGGTCGCCGCTATCGCCCTGCCAACCGCCTCGGTCTGGCAACGCAGATCGCGCTTATGCGGCATCCCGGCTTCGGTTTGCAGCCCGACGTCGACGTCCCCGATGCGGTCCTTCACTATCTCGCCGCCCAGCTCTTCGTCGATGTTGATGCGTTCGCCGACTATGACCAGCGCGCGCAAACACGTAACGATCATGCCGACATTGCGGCACGGCATCTGGGGCTACACCCTTTTCGGCGAGGGGATATACCGCTCGCGCTCGATCTCGCCGCAAGAGCTGCGGAGCGGACCGATCGGGGCGAACCTATTGTCCGCGCATTGATGGAGGGGCTGAAGCAGGAACGCTTCATTCTTCCATCGGCAGACACGCTCGAACGTGCGGGCCTCGCCGGCAGGGCACGCGCCCGCAAAGCCGCGGCGGCGCTCATTGTCGAAAGCCTGGGTCATGCCGAACTGGCGCGGATCGATGATCTGATCGTCAACAACAGCGACTTCGGCATGACGCCGCTGGCCTGGCTGCGCAATTTCGAGGAAGCGCCCACCACGGCGAACATCAACGGGCTGCTGGAACGGCTACGCTATGTGCGCGGAATCGGCATCGACCCGGCGATCGGCGCGAAAATCCCCGACTTCCGGTTCGCGCAGTTCATGCGCGAAGGTGGCGTTGCGCCGGCGTTCCTGCTCTCCGATTATAGCCTTAACAGGCGCCGCGCGACGCTGATCGCGGCGGTCATCGACCTCGATGCCAGGCTCGCCGATGGTGCGATCCAGATGTTCGACAGGCTTGTCGGAAGCCTGTTCACACGGGCGCGGCGCGGGCGGGAAAGGCGCTATCAGGACAGCATCCGCTCGGTCGGCGAACTTATGCGGCTGTTCGGCGCGACGATCGCCGCGCTGGGAGAGGCGGTCGAACATGGCGGTAATCCGCTCGAACTGATCGACGAAGCGGTAGGCTGGCACAGACTGGTCGCAGCCAAATCGCAGGTCGATGCGCTGGCCGAGCTGGCGGGCGAAGATGCGCTTGTCGCGGCGACTGGTCGCTATGCGACGCTGCGGCGGTTCAGCCCGGCTTTCCTCGATACATTCACGTTCAAGGCATCGGGGAGCGGATCGCAACTGGTCAAGGCCATCGAGGTCATCCGCGATACCAATGCCCGCAAGGCCCGCAGCCTGCCCGAGGGCGTTCCGCTCCCATTCGCCAACCGGCAGTGGAAGCGCCTCATCACCGAAGGTGGCCAGGTCGATCGCCGGCGATACGAGACGGCCATCATGGCCACGCTGCGCGATCGGTTGCGCGCCGGCGACATATGGGTCGAAGGAACCCGCAATTATCGCCGCTTCGACACCTATTTGCTGAGTCGACGCGATGCCGATAAGGTGGCCGACAGCCTGCCATTCCAGACCGATGCGGCCGCCTATCTGGAGGAGCGGGCAAGGACGCTCGACTGGCGGCTGCGCCGTTTCGCCAAGCAACTCAAGGCGAACAGGCTCGCGGGCGTGGCGCTCGAACGCGACCGGCTCAAGCTGCAACCCATGCCGGCGATCACTCCACCCGAGGCGGAGGCTCTCGATCGCAGGCTCGACGCCTTGCTTCCGCGCGTGCGGATCACCGAACTCCTGGTCGAGGTGGCCGAGCGCACCGGGTTCCTGAGCGCATTTCGCGATCTTCGGTCCCGCAAGGAGCATGACAACCCGCACGCGATCCTCGCCGCCATTCTCGCTGATGGATCGAATCTGGGTCTAGAGCGCATGGCCAACGCCAGCGACGGGGTGAGCTACGCCCAGCTTGCCTGGACCCACAACTGGTATTTGTCGCCCGAAAACTATCAGGCCGCGTTGGGGATGATCGTTGCCGCGCACCATGATCTTCCTTTCACGCGCCATTGGGGAGCCGGCACTAGTTCATCCTCCGATGGGCAGTTCTTCCGCTCGGGCCGCAACCGATCGGCGGCGGCCGACATCAATGCGAAATATGGCAGCGAGCCGGGCCTGAAGATCTACTCCCACCTGTCCGATCATTTTGCCTCGTTCGGATCGCGGATCATGTCGGCCACCGCCGGCGAGGCCCCCTACGTGGTGGATGGCCTGATGCTCGGCGCCGGCGCGCTACCGCTGCATGAGCATTACACTGATACCGGCGGCGCGACGGACCATGTCTTTGCCCTTTGCCATCTTCTCGGCTTCCGGTTCGTGCCCCGTCTGCGCGACATCGCCGACCGGAAACTCGGCTCGATCGCCGCGCCTTCGACCTACAAAGGCATCGAAAGCCTCATGGGCCGCACGATCAAGACGGCGGCGATCGAAGCCGATTGGGATGACATCGTCAGGATCGTCGCCTCCATTAAGGAAGGAGCCGTTGCGCCCTCCGCGATCCTGCGCAAGCTGGCCGCCTACAAGCGCCAGAACAGGCTGGATTTTGCGCTGGCCGAACTCGGCCGCATCGAGCGGACGTTATTTGCGCTCGACTGGCTTGAACAGCCCGACGTGCGTCGCGCCTGCCAGGCCGGCCTCAATAAAGGCGAAGCACGTCATACCCTTGCCGCCGCGATCTACACCAACCGACAGGGGCGGTTCACCGATCGCTCGATCGAGAATCAGGAATATCGGGCATCGGGCCTCAATCTGCTGATCGCGGCGATTTCTTACTGGAACACCGTCTATATGGACAGGGCCGCCCAGCATCTCCAATCATCCGGCGGCACCTTCGATGATGCGCTGCTTGCCCATCTCTCGCCGATGGGCTGGGTGCATATCAGTTTGACCGGCGACTATCTGTGGCAAAGGGCAAACCGGCTCTCCCCTGGCGAGTTCCGCACCCTCAACGATCCCATGGCCCGCCTCAAACTCGTGGCATAGCCAGTGTTCTCATTATGTCCGCCAAATCGTTGTCTGGCGCACAAACCTTGAGGTGACGCCATGGAGGTCGCCGACGAGACGACCTATGTAAAGCATCACAAGGCCAAGATCGCCTTCATTCTGTCCGCCATGCGCCATCATGCGCAGCGGCTGCGCGGACTCGGCTGGACGGTTGACTATGTGAAGCTGGACGCGCCCGACAATAGCGGCAGCTTCACCGGCGAAGTCGCGCGTGCGGTGGAGCGGCACAGGCCGCGCGCCATCCATGTCACCGAAGCGGGCGAATGGCGCGTGCGCGCCATGCTGGAAAGCTGGGAGACGCGCTTTGCCATTCCCGTCACTGTCCATGAGGATGATCGCTTCCTTTGCGCCCATGCCGAATTCGACACATGGGCGGCCGCCCGCAAGCAGCTGCGCATGGAATATTTCTACCGCGACATGCGCCGCAAGACAGGGCTGCTGCTGGACGAGGATGGCGGACCCGAAGGGGGCCAGTGGAATTACGATGCGGATAATCGCAAGCCGGCGCCCGGCCGCGACCTGCTGATGCCGCAGCCGATCCGGTTCCGGCCCGACGCGATCACGCGCGACGTGCTCGACATGGTGGCAGGGCGCTTTTCCGACCATATCGGCAGCCTCGATCATTTCCACTTCGCGGTGACGCATGAGGAGGCGCTGCGCCAGCAAAGGCAGTTCCTCGACGAGGCCCTGCCTCGCTTCGGCGACTATCAGGACGCGATGCTCACCGACGAGCCCTTTTTATGGCACTCGATCCTCTCGCCCTACCTCAATGCCGGCCTGCTCGATCCGCTGGCGCTCTGCCAGGAGGTCGACAGGCGCTATCGCGCCGGCAAGGTGCCGCTAAACTGCGCCGAAGGCTTCATCCGCCAGATCATCGGCTGGCGCGAATATATACGCGGGGTCTACTGGCACGAAGGGCCGGACTATGGCGCGCGCAATGCGCTGGAGGCGAAGCGCGACCTGCCGGGCTTCTACTGGACCGGCGAGACCGACATGCATTGCCTGGCACAGGCGATCGGCCAGACCATCGACCATGGCTATGCCCATCATATCCAGCGGCTGATGATCACCGGCAACTTCGCCCTGATCGCCGGGATCGCGCCGCATCAGGTGCATGTCTGGTATCTGGAAGTCTATGCCGACGCCTATGAGTGGGTGGAAATGCCCAACACGCTGGGTATGGCGCTGTTCGCCGATGGCGGCCTGCTCGGCAGCAAGCCCTATGCCGCGGGTGGCGCCTATATCAACCGCATGTCGGATTATTGCGGGCGGTGCCGCTATGACGTGAAGAAGCGCGTCGGCGAGGATGCCTGCCCCTTCAACGCGCTCTACTGGGATTTCATCGCCCGCAACGAACGCCGGCTGGCGCGCAATCCGCGCATGGCCATGGCCTATCGCACCTGGGACAAGATGAAGCCGGCCGATCGCGAGGCGACGCGCATGCAGGCGGCAAATTTCCTCGACGATCTGGCGTGAATCCGGTGCCGCTTGGTTGACAGCGGCGAGTCATTCCACTAACGGGCCACATTCCCGCGCGGGTCGACAGGATTTCTCCTCGATGATCTGCGTAAAGCAGATTTGAACGAGAAGAGACAAGCCATGTTCGCTATCGTGCGCACGGGCGGCAAGCAGTATCGCGTCGCCGCCGGAGACAAGATCGTCGTTGAAAAGCTGGCTGGCGAAGCCGGCGACAAGGTCACGCTGGACGACGTCCTGCTGGCCGGCGAAAACGGCGACCTGAAGGACACCGCCAAGCTGACCGTCGCGGCCGAAATCATCGCGCAGGCCAAGGGCGAGAAGGTCATCGTCTTCAAGAAGCGCCGCCGCCACAATTATCGCCGCAAGAATGGCCACCGCCAGAATCACACGATCCTGAAGATCGTGTCGATCGGCGCCTGAGCCAACTGAGAATTCAAGGAGTTTAGGTCATGGCACATAAGAAAGCTGGCGGTTCGTCGCGCAACGGTCGCGATTCGGAGTCGAAGCGCCTTGGCGTGAAGAAGTTCGGCGGTCAGGACGTGATCGGCGGCAACATCATCATTCGCCAGCGCGGCACCCGCGTCTATCCGGGCCGCAATGTCGGCATGGGCAAGGATCACACCCTCTTCGCGCTCGGCGAAGGCAAGGTGGTATTCCACACCGGCAAGCTCGGCCGCAAATATGTGTCGGTCGACGCGATGGCCGAAGCCGCCGAATAACGGACGATCGATGACGGATCGTCCTTCGACAGGGGCGATCCTTCCGGTATTCCGGCCTTTGGCCTGACCCGGAGTTCGAGGGAAAAGGGCGCTCCTCCACAACGAGGGAGCGCCCTTTTTCCGTTGGGCGATACCCCCTCGAAATTCCCTCAAGTCTCTGGAACTCAACGCCTTCTCGCGCGTCTTGCGGGCGGGGAATCATCCGGAGGAAACCGTCGTCAAGCCGTCATCATTGTCGGCTAACGGCGCGCACAAGAGGAGAGACGAGAATGTTCGCCCGCACCCCCCGGCTGCTGCTGCGTCCCGGCTGGATGGAAGACGCCCCGGCGCTGGCCGGAGCCATCAACGACCCCGCCGTTCTGCGCAACCTTGCGCGTGTCCCCAGCCCCTATGGGATCAAGGACGCGCAGGCCTTCCTGGCGCTGCCCCATCATCCGCACATGCCGCGGCTGCTGGCCTTCACGCGCACGCGCGGGGCTCCCCGCCTGATCGGCGGCTGCGGCCTCCATCCGGACGAGAATGGCGCGCCGGAACTCGGCTACTGGATCGCGCGACCCTATTGGGGTCTGGGCTTCGCGACCGAAGCGGCGCGCGCGGTCGTGGGCATGGCCCGCGCCAGCGGCGTGCGCAACATCCGCGCCGGCCATTTCGCCGACAATCCCGCGTCCGGCAATGTCCTGCGCAAGCTTGGCTTTCGCTTCACCGGCGAAACGCAGAAGCGGCACAGCCTGGGTCGCAATGCGCTGGTCGACTGCCTGATCTTCGAAGAAGGCGAAGGCGGGGGCATGAACGACGATCCGGCCATGGATCTCTATGGCGACGCCCTGCCCGTAGCGGCCTGATCCAGCCGGATTGGCCATTGGCGGCTGACTGACGTCCACCCGTCATCCCGCGCGAGCGGGGATGCATCCTCCGCCGGATCAGGGCCTTAAGCGTTCAGAGGCCGCGGCTCAGCCCCCGACAGCTTTGGGACGGTCGAAGACCCGCGTCGGCGTGCCCGCCAATTCTGTATCGACCAGCGCGGCAAAGCCCAGCTTCTCCGCCACCTTGATCGACGCTGCATTGTCCGGATGGATGATGCAACGAAGCGATGGCGCCTCCACCTGCGCGTCGGCCCAGGTCAGCACCGCCATCATCGCTTCGGACGCCACGCCCCTGCCCCAAGCCGCTGGCGTCAGGACCCAGCCCGCTTCGGGTACCCCATCAAGCTCGGGCAGGCCGCGCGCCGCGCTGAGCAGCCCCGCCTCCCCCAGAAAGGCCCCGCTGTCGCGATCCTCGATCGCCCACATGCCATAGCCCAGCATCGCCCACATGCCGGCATACCGCAGCAGCCGGAACCACACCGCCTGCGCATCCTGCGGCACCCCGCCAATATGCTGCACCACCTGCGCGTCGGCCCAGAGCGAGCGACAGGCGGCATAATCGTCCACATGGTGCGGGCGCAGGGTCAGGCGGGCGGTTTCGAGCGTCGGTGTATAGGTCATCGCGCGATTAAGAGCCGCCGCGGCCGGCCGGGTCAAGCCGCCGACGGCAATGGCGCATCCTGCCGGGCCGCCGCATAGGGCGTATCGGCGCGCGCGATCAGGTCGCGATCATCCACCGCCCAGGGGTGAAAGCCGGGCAGGAAATAGCCGAGCCAGGGCCGGGCCACGCGCCGCAATATGCCCGGCCGCACCAGCGCATAGCGCAGCAACCCACCCCATGCAGCTACCCCGGTCACCCCATCCTGCCGCAGCAATTCCATCATGCCCCGCGCGCGATGATGCAGGAAATGCTTCGTGACGATCAGCATCATCACCGACTTGACCCACCAGCGCCGGACGCGGGGCCAATTGCGGGTGGCGTGAACCCAGGTGTCATGCGCCACTCCCTTATGCTCGATTTCCTCGATCGCATGCCAGCGCCAGAGCGCGGCGATTTCCGGATCTGCGCCATCCAGATAACGGGATCACGCAGCAGTTCGTGCGCCAGGATTGCCGTGAAATGCTCCAGCGCCATCGTGGCGGCCAGGCTCATGATCGGCGGCCGTTGCCTGGCGAGATCAAGCACCATCGTGACGTCGGCATCCAGCTGCGACACGTCATAGCCATGATCGGTCACCTGCCGGTTGAAGGCGAGATGCTCGCGGCTATGCACCACTTCCTGCCGGATGAACGCCGCAATCTCCCCCGCCAGCTGCGCGGGCACCCCGTCGCGGAAGGCGCGGACGGACTCGATGAAGAAGGCTTCGCCGCGTGGAAAGGTGATCGACAGGGCGTTGAAGAAAGCCGTGGCGATCGGGTCGCCGTTCAGCCAATGTCGCTCCGCCCGGCGGTCGCGACAAAAACGACGGTCGCGCGGGGTGATGGTGAGGTCGGCGGTAGTCATGCGGACGCCTCCGTTGCTTACTGACATTGATGTAAATAAGAGCAACTGACACGCATGTCAATAAAACGCGCACGCCTCAGCCCGGACGAAAGCCGCCTTGCCGCCCTTGAAGCCGCGCGGGCCTTGCTGATCGAAGCGGGACCCCAAGCCGTGACGCTCAAAGCCGTGGCCGGCCGCATCGAGCGCACCCACGCCAATCTCCTCCATCATTTCGGATCAGCTGCTGGGCTGCAGAAGGCGCTGGCCGCGCATCTGGCGGACACCATCACCACCAGCATCGGTGAAGCGGTGGATGCGGCGCGGCGCGGCGAGGTCGGCCCCCGCGCCATCGTCGACATGACATTCGATGCGTTCGACGCGCAGGGCGCAGGCGCGCTGGCGAGCTGGATGCTGGCGTCAGGCAATGAGGATGCGCTCGATCCAGTGGTTGACGCGATCCATCGCCTGGTCGATCGGCTCGCGGGCAGCGCGCTCAGCGCCGATATGGCCGAACTGATCCGTGAAAATACGCTGATGCTGATCCTGCTCGCCCTCGGCGATTCGCAACTGGGGGGAGCGATGGCCTCCGCGATCGGCCTGCCCCGCGCGAAAGCGCGGGAAATCGCGACCCGCAGCCTCACCTTCGCCCTGATGCAGGAGGCCGCGACGATTGCCGCGCAGGCCAAGGTTTAACTTTCGCGCTAATAGGGTTATGGGCGCGCCATGCATTTCCTCGATCAAGCGAAAATCTACATCAAGTCCGGCTGGGGCGGTCCCGGCGCGGTCAGCTTCCGGCGCGAAAAATATGTCGAATATGGCGGTCCGGACGGCGGCAATGGCGGCAAGGGCGGAGACATCATCTTCGAAGCGGTGGCCGGCCTCAACACGCTGATCGATTTTCGCTACACCCAGCATTTCAAGGCGCAGCGCGGCCAGCCCGGCATGGGCAAGAACCGCTATGGCGCCGGCGGCGACGACCTGGTCATCAAGGTGCCCGTCGGCACGCAGATCCTCTCGGATCCCGTTCCCATCGAAGGAACCGAGGATGAGGAAGACGGGTCGATGGAATATGAGCAGGAACTGCTCGCCGATTTCACGCAAGTCGGCCAGCGCATCGTGCTGCTGCGCGGCGGCGATGGCGGCCGCGGCAACCTGTCCTACAAGACCAGCACCAACCGCGCCCCGCGCCAGCACGGAACGGGCTGGCCGGGTCAGGAAATGTGGGTGTGGCTGCGCCTGAAGCTGCTCGCCGACGTTGGCCTGGTCGGCATGCCCAATGCCGGCAAATCGACCCTCATCAACCAGGTGACCAATACCAAGGCGAAGGTCGGCGCCTATGCCTTCACCACCACCAAGCCGCAATTGGGCGTCGTGCTGCACCGCGACCGCGAGTTCGTGCTGGCGGACATTCCCGGCCTGATCGAGGGCGCGGCCGAGGGCGCAGGCATTGGCGACCGGTTCCTGGGCCATATCGAACGCTGCCGAGTGCTGCTCCACCTCATCGACGCGACGGGCGACGATCCTGTCGAAGCCTTCCGCATCGTCACCGACGAATTGGCGGCTTATGGCGGCGGCCTCGACGAAAAGCCGCAGATCGTCGCGCTCAACAAGGGCGACCTGCTCGGCCAGGAACTGATGGAGGATATCGCCGCGCAGCTTCGCGAGGAAGCGGGCGTGGAGGATGTGTTCATCATTTCGGGCGCGACCGGCGAAGGCGTCGGCGCCCTGCTGGACGCGGTGCTGCCGATGCTGGATGAGCCGGTCGAGGGCAAGGAGGAGGACGCGCCCGAGGCCGAAAAACCATGGTCGCCGATCTGAAGCCACGTTTCAGTTCCGCCGGTCCGCGCGAGTTGCGGAACCGTGGCGCCACCCGCTTCCAGACGTCGCTCGAAGCGAACGGAACCTCCCTGTCGTGACCCATCCGCTCTCCGGTTTCCCCCCTGCCCTTGTCCGCCGCCTTGTCGTCAAGGTCGGCTCCGCCCTGCTGGTCGATCCGGCGGGACATGTGCGGGTGGACTGGCTGCGCACGCTGGTGGCGGATGTCGCCGCGCGCAAGGCAGCGGGACAACAGGTCATCATCGTCTCCTCGGGCGCGATCGCGCTTGGCGCGCGCCGCCTGAAGCTGCCCAAGGGCGGCCGCGGCAGCCTGGACGACGCACAAGCCGCCGCCGCCACGGGGCAGATCGCTCTGTCGCAATGCTGGGCCGGCCTACTCGATCAGCAGGGCATTACTGCCGCGCAAATGCTGGTGACTCTCGACGATCTGGAAAACCGGCGTCGCTACCTCAACGCATCGGCAACGCTGGAGCGGCTGATGGCGCTCGACGTCGTGCCGGTGGTCAACGAGAATGACAGCGTCGCCACCGCCGAAATCCGATTCGGCGACAATGATCGGCTGGCGGCGCGCATCGGACAGGCGGCACGGGCTGACGCGGTTGTCCTGCTTTCCGATGTCGACGGGCTTTACACCGCCAACCCGCACGTCGATGCCGACGCCATGCTGATTGAAACGATCGAGACGATCGACGCGCGGATCGCGGCGATGGCGGATGGCGGCTCCGCGTCGGGCATGGGCTCGGGCGGCATGGTGTCGAAGATCCAGGCGGCGCGCATTGCGACTGGCGCGGGCGCGCATCTCGCCATCATCTCGGGCAAGGTCGATGCGCCTCTTTCGCATTGGGCCCATGAGGGCCGGGGCTCCATCTTCCTCGCCGCACAAGCCAAAGGCGCGCGCAAGGGTTGGCTCGCGGGCCGCCTGACGACGCAGGGGCGGCTGACCGTCGACGCAGGGGCCGAACAGGCGTTGGCAAAGGGCAACAGCCTGCTGCCCGCCGGCGTTGCCCGAGTCGAAGGCACATTCGATCGCGGTGACGTGGTCGACATCGTCGCGCAGGATGGCCGCGTCATCGCGCGCGGCCTCATCGAATATGACAGCAGCGCCGCGACGAAGATCGCCGGCCGCCGCAGCGAGGACATCGCCGCCCTGCTGGGCGAGATGCCCCGATCCGTGCTGGTCCATCGCGACCATCTGGCGATGATCTGACCATGAGCCCCTTTCGGATTGCGATGACGGGCGCGACGGGATTCGTCGGCGCCGAGGTGCTGGAACAGGCGCTGGGCGAAGGTCTGCGCGTCAACGCGCTGACGCGCCGGGCGCAGCCGCCGCGCGCACGGCTGAAATGGGTGCCGGGGTCGCTCGAGGATGCGGCCGCACTCGATACGCTGGTGCGCGACGCCGACGCGGTCGTGCATATCGCGGGCGTCGTCAACGCGCCGGATCGCGCCGGGTTCGAAGCGGGCAACGCGCGCGGCACGGTTGCGGTCATCGACGCCATGCGCCGGCGTGGTATTCGCCGGCTGGTCCATGTCTCCTCGCTCGCCGCGCGCGAGCCGCAGCTGTCCGAATATGGCTGGTCGAAGGAGCTGGCCGAACGCCATGTGAAGGCCAGCGGGCTCGACTGGACGATCATACGCCCCCCCGCCATCTACGGCCCCAATGACCGCGAGATGCTGGAGCTGTTCCGCATGGCCAAGCGCGGTGTCATGATGCTGCCGCCGGGCGGGCGGCTGTCCGTCATCCATGTCGGCGATCTGGCGCGGCTGCTGCTCGCGACGGCGAAGGAAACGGAAAACAGCCTCACTCGCATCTATGAAGTCGATGACGGCACGCCCGGCGGCTGGGACCATCAGGATTTCGGTGCGGCGATCGGCCGGGCGGTCGGACGGCCGGTCCGGACGGTGGCGACGCCGCGCTGGGCGCTCGGCATGGCGGCGCGTGCGGATCGGCTGATCCGGCGCGGCAACGCCAAGCTGACCCCCGATCGTGTGGATTATTTCTGCCATCCCGACTGGGTGGTCACGCCAGCGATGCAGCCGCCCCGGCGCCTGTGGATGCCCCAGATCCCGACCGAGGACGGCCTGAAGGCCACGGTCGCCGCCTATCGGGAAAAGGGCTGGCTCTGATCCTGGGTTAGCAGGCCACGGAACCACGGCGCCGGGTCGGCGCTTTGTCCCGCATGACCGAACGCATGCCCCCTTCCGAACAGCCCAGCGCCCGCCGCCTGCAACGCGCGGGATGCTGGATCGTCGCCCTGATCCTGGCGATCGTGATCGTCATCTTCCTGGCCCGCAACATCTGGCATGGGGAAGAACTGCACGAGGACCAGGTGACCGGCGACGCCAACGTCACCCAGCATACCGAAAAAAGTTACGACTGATCCTCAGCGATCCTCGGGCGCGGCGGGCCTGGCGCGCTGCTCGGCCAGAAATTCGCTGATCGCCTGACCGCTGGCGTTGAGCAGCGGGTAGGTGCGGGCGTCGCTCAGCCAGTCCGGCCGCCGCGCCCCGCTGCCGTAGAAAGTGTCATAGACCAGGCTGAAGCCGAGGAAGATCAGCGTCGCGCCGATGAGGCCCTTCACCGCGCCGAAGCCCGC
This sequence comes from Sphingobium naphthae, assembly GCF_020782235.1. Taxonomy (GTDB): domain Bacteria; phylum Pseudomonadota; class Alphaproteobacteria; order Sphingomonadales; family Sphingomonadaceae; genus Sphingobium; species Sphingobium naphthae. The sequence goes on along the minus strand of NZ_JAJGNO010000003.1, from coordinate 230,538 downwards.
CCCCAGAACTCGATCAACCGGACCCAGCACCGACTGTCGCGTGCGCCGGCCGATCGCATGGGCGAGCATCTTGCCCGCGCCGAACGTCACGCCAAAGATCAGGATCAGCGCCAGCACCGCCGCGCCGCTGGGCGATCCGACGAACGCGCTCAGCAATTCCGCCGCAGACGCATGGAACAGGCGGATGGCGAAGATCGCCAGCACCCAGGCGATCAGCGACAGCGTCTCCAGCACGAAGCCGCGCAGCAGGCCCAGCACGGCGCACCCGCCGATCGCGAGCAGGACGAGAATGTCGATGGCGTTCATCGCCTGCGTGGCTATCCGCGTCCCAGCATCTGGTCAACCAGCTGCGCAAGCGTGCGGAATCCGCTCACCGCTATGCCCTTCACCCCGTCGGCCGCGGCGGCGGGTATGAAGGCCCGGTTGAAGCCCAGCTTCGCCGCCTCCCGCAGCCGCAGCGGCGCATGGGCGACGGGACGTATCTCGCTCGACAGCGCGACCTCGCCGAACAGGACGACATCGGCGGGCACCGGGCGCTCCGACAGGGCGGATATCAACGCCGCCGCCACCGCCAGATCGGCGGCCGGATCGGACAGGCGATAGCCGCCCGCGACGTTCAGATAGACTTCGGCGGTGGAAAAGCTGAGGCCGCACCGCGCCTCCAGCACCGCCAGGATCATCGCCAGCCGGCCGCTGTCCCAGCCCACGACCGCACGGCGCGGCGTCGCGCCGCTCGACAGCCGCACCACCAGTGCCTGTATCTCGACCAGCACGGGGCGCGTCCCCTCCAGCGCGGGAAAGACCGTCGCGCCCGTCACCGTTTCGTCCCGATGGGTCAGGAACAGGGCAGAAGGATTGGCGACTTCCTCCAGCCCCTCCGCCACCATCGCAAACACGCCGATTTCGTCCGTGCCGCCGAAGCGGTTCTTGATCGCGCGCAGGATGCGATATTGATGGCTGCGCTCCCCTTCGAAAGCGAGCACCGTGTCGACCATATGTTCCAGCACGCGTGGCCCGGCGATGCTGCCATCCTTGGTCACATGGCCGACCATGATGATGGCGGTGCCGCGCTGCTTGGCGAATTTGATCAACTCCTGCGCCGACGCCCGCACCTGGCTGACGGTGCCGGGCGCGCCTTCGATCAGGTCGCTGTGCATCGTCTGGATCGAATCGATGACGAGCAGCGCCGGCGGCGGCCCCTCCCCCAGCGTCGTCAAAATGTCGCGCACCGATGTCGCGCTGGCCAATTGCACCGGCGCGCCGCCAAGGCCCAGCCGCTGGGCGCGCAACCGCACCTGGTCGGCCGCCTCTTCGCCGCTGATATAGGCGACCGACAGGCCCCGCGTGGCGATGCGCGCCGCTGCCTGCAGCAGCAATGTCGATTTGCCGATACCCGGATCGCCGCCGATCAGCGTGGCGGAGCCCGACACGATGCCCCCGCCAAGCGCCCGGTCGAACTCGGCGATGCCCGTGCTGGTGCGCGGCGGCAGCGCAACCTTGCTATCCAGCGCGACGAGCGAGATCGCGCGCCCGCCGCTCTGCAAGTCATGCCGCGCCGAAAAGACGGTTTCACCCACCTCCTCGACGATGCTGTTCCATTCGCCGCAATCCTCGCACTGGCCCTGCCACCGGCTGGTGACGGTGCCGCATTGCTGACAGACGAACTTGCGCTTTGCCTTGGCCATGACCCGTCATGGCGAAAGCAACGGAACAATTCAAGAACGAAGCGCGGCACCCTGGAAACATCAGGGCCGCTCGGGCATTGAAACGGCATGAAAACGATCCGTGTCGCCAGCTACAATATCCGCAAGGCCATCGGCACGGATCGACGACGGGTTCCCGAGCGTGTTCTGGACGTGCTGGGGGAGATCGACGCGGACATCATCGCCCTGCAGGAAGCCGACCGTCGCTTTGGCGTGCGGTCCGCCGCCATTCCGCCGCTGCTGCTCGACAATCTCAGCTGCTACAAATCCGTGCCGATCAACGTGCAGGCCGATTCGATGGGCTGGCACGGCAATGCCATATTGGTCCGCAAGGACGCGCAGATCGGCGCGCATGATGTGCTCCATCTTCCCTATCTGGAGCCGCGCGGCGCGACCATGGCGGAAGTGACGGTCAAGAAAGCGACGGTGCGCGTATTCGGCATGCATCTCGACCTGTCGGGCCTGTGGCGGCGTCGGCAGGCGGCGGCGGTCATCCATGCCGCCGCTCAGGGCGAAACGATGCCGACGATCCTGATGGGCGATCTCAACGAATGGAGCGCGGGACGCGGCTGTCTCGCCGACTTCGCGCGCCATTACAGCTTCGCCCCATGCGGCCGCAGCTTCCATGCCCGCCGCCCCGTCGCACGGCTCGACCGGATCATGCATTGCGGCAAGCTGACGCTCAGGGACAGCGGCGTCCATGACAGCGCCGCCGCTCGCAAGGCGTCCGACCATCTGCCCATCTGGGCGGAGTTTGCGCTTGGCTGACGCGACTATTCGCTTGGCTGTCGTGCCGATGCCCTCGACAAGACCGCCGGCCTCTGCGACCTTCCTCGCATGAAGGAGCGGGAATTACGGCTCGCGCTGGTCTGCTATGGCGGCATCAGCTTGGCCATCTACATGCATGGCATCACCAAGGAAGTGTGGCGGCTGGCCCGCGCCAGCCGCGCCTATCATGACAATGCGGAGCCGGGCGGCGGCAGCGAGGCGGTCTATCGCGCGCTGCTCGGCGCGATCGAGGCGCAGAGCGGCATCCGCCTGCGCATCATGCCCGACATCATCGCCGGCGCCAGTGCAGGCGGCATCAACGGCATTTTCCTCGCGCAGGCGATCGAAACCGGCCAGTCGCTGGAACCCCTGACCGACCTCTGGCTCGACAATGCCGATGTCGACCGCCTGCTCGACCCGGACGCCCGGCCCGCCCGCGCGCTCACCAAATTCTGGGCGACGCCGCTTGTGTGGATGGCCGCGCGCCATCCCGGCGACGCGGTCGAACGCACCGTCGCCCCCGCCACGCGCGAGGAGGTGCGGATGAAATTATCGCGCTTCATCCGCTCGCGCTGGTTCGAACCGCCCTTTGGCGGGGAGATCTTCACCACCATGCTGCTCGATGCGTTCGACGCCATGGCCGCGGCCGATCGCGGGCCGCCGCTGCTGCCCGAAGGCCATCCGCTCGACCTGTTCGTCACCGTGACCGATTTCGAAGGCCATCCCCAGAGCCTCAACCTCAACAGCCCGCCCCAAGTCATCGAAACCGAACATCGGCTCTCGATCGGCTTTCGCGCGCGTGGCCGGGGGGAAAGACTGTTCGCCGATCCGGCGGAACTGGTGTTCGCCGCCCGCGCCACCGCCAGCTTCCCGGGCGCCTTCCCGCCCTTCACCGTGCGGGAACTGGACCGGGTGCTCAAGAGCAAGCATCGCAGCTGGCCGACCCGCGACCTTTTCCTCGCTCGCGCGCTGCCGCGCCGCGCCGCGCGGGGCACGGCCGAGGACGCGGTGCTGATCGACGGATCGGTGCTGGCAAACGCCCCTTTCGCGCAAGCGATCGGCGCGCTGCGCAACCGCCCTTCGCGGCGGGAGGTCGACCGGCGCTTCGTCTATATCGACCCCAAGCCGGGCCATCGCTCCATCCGCCTCAACAAGGAAGGACAGCAGGAAGAGGCGCCGACCGGCGCCAGCACGCCGCTGCCGGGATTTTTCCGCACCATCTTCGGCGCGCTGTCCGACATCCCGCGCGAACAGCCGATCCGCGACAATCTGGACGTCATAGACCGCCATTCGGCGCGGATCCGGCGGATGCGGCGCATCTTCGACGCGCTGCGGCCGGGGATCGAGGCGGAGGTGGAAGGCGCGATCGGCCGCATGCTCTTCCTCGACCGCCCCACGCCTGCGCGCCTGTCCGCCTGGCGCGCCAAGGCGCAGCAGCGCGCGGCCGGCGCGGCCGGCTTCGCCTATCCGGCCTATGGTCATCTCAAACTGTCGGGCATTGTCGAATCGCTCTGCACCTTGCTCTTCCGCCTCAGCGGCGAGGACAGCGCGATGATGCGCGAAGCCTATCGCCAGGCGATCTGGTCGGCGGTGCGGAGCGCGGGCGCCGACCAGCTGGGCGACAATGGCGGATCGGGCACGGAACCGGTCGCCTTCTTCCGCGCGCATGATCTTTCCTTCCGCATCCGCCGCCTGCGGTTCCTGGCGCGCCGGCTGGCGGAAACGCTGGAAATGGAGGCGGAGGCCGACGACCCAGCGGTGCTCGCCATGCACGACGCCATCTATGGCGCGCTCACCCTCTATGCCGAGTGCGAGGAGAGCGAGATGTACGGCGAGACCGTCATCGCTGCGGCCAAGGCGGTGCCGACTGACGCCGCCGCGGCGCTGGAGGCGGTGGCGCAGGCGCGCGGCCTCAAGGCGCGCGACGATGCCGCCGACCTGATGCTGGCGGAGGCGTTTGCGGGCCTTCCCAAGGGGGGGCGGCGGACGATGCTGCTCGCCTATTTGGGCTTCCCCTTCACCGACATCGCCACCCTACCGTTGCTTCAGGGTGACACTCTCGACGAATATGATCCGGTCAAGGTCGACAGGATTTCGCCCGAAGATTGCGGCGCGATCCGGGCGGGCGGCGGGCAGGCGACGCTGAAAGGGATAGAATTCAACAACTTCGGGGCCTTCTTCAGCCGCGTCTATCGCGAAAATGATTATTTGTGGGGACGGCTGCACGGCATCGAGCGGCTTCTGGACATCGTGAATTCGAGTGTCCCTGCGGCAAGCCGCCTTTCGCCCGAGATGCTGGCCGACTATAGGCGGGCCGCGTTTCTGGCGATCCTCGACGAGGAAGAGTCGCGCTTGCCGCATGTTGCGGACCTGATCGCCAGCTTGCGGGAGGAAATCGGGTGAGCAGGCGAGTTGTGCTGGTTCCGATGGTCATGATGCTGGCGCTGGTCGCCGGCTGCCGCGCGTCGGATGACAGCGCGCAGGCGGACAATGCCGCGCCAGCCGCCGCCCAGCCCTCCGTCGCTCAGCCTGCCGCTGCCGCCGCCATGCGCCAGCCCCCCGCTCCCGTCCCTTCGCCCCCGCCGGCGGAGCCCGGCGCCACACTTCCGGGCAGCCCCGTCGTCACCGTGCGCGCGCAGCCTGCGCCCTATTTCCCGCTCGACCTGCCGCCCTCCGACGTCGCCGCCAGCGCCGCGCCCTTCCCGCGCGAAGTCACCGAATTCATGGTGGCGCGCGACGGCTGCGACCATTTCCGCAGCGAAGAGCCCTATGATGCCGAGCGGCGCGCCTTCATTGAGGAAAATATCGTCGAACTCTGCCATGGCACCGATGCCCGGCTCGCGATGCTGCGCCGGCGCTATGCCGATGATCCGTCGGTCATGGCCGCGCTCAAAAGCTATGACGATCGCATCGAGACGCAGCTGAGCTATCGCTGACCTAGGCGATCAGCGCGTCGATCGCGCGCGCCAGGTCCACGTCCCGCTGCGACAAGCCCCCCGCGTCATGCGTCGTCAGCACGATGTCGACACGATTATAGACGTTCGACCATTCGGGATGATGGTCCGCCTTCTCCGCCAGGATGGCGACCCGCGTCATGAAGCCGAAGGCAGCATTGAAGTCGGCGAAGGTGAAGCGGCGGGACAAGCCGTCCGGTTCGGCGATCGCGGTCCATTCGGGCAGTTCGGCGCGCGCTTTGGCACGCTCCTCATCGTTCAGCCTCGCGATCATGTCCCTATCCTCCGGCAGCGCTTTGCGCTTATGTGGCAGCCATGTCGCAGACCCGTCAACCGTCCCGCTTCGCCCCGACCGCGCAGGAGATCGAAACGCTCGCACTGGAGGCGCTTGGCCGCCTGCCCGATCCCTTCCGCGACCATCTCGCTCATGTCGTGCTGTTCGTTAAAGAATTCGCCGATGCCGACACGCTGCGGGAAATGGAGATCGACGATCCCTTCGGGCTTACCGGTCTCTATAGCGGCCGCCCGGTGGGCCAGGAGGCGCAGACCGGCGACACGCCGCCCACCGTGCATCTGTTCCGCCGCCCCCTGCTCGACGAATGGGTGGAAACCGGCGTCCCGCTTGACGCGCTCATCACCCATGTCGTCGTGCATGAGATCGGCCATCATTTCGGCCTGTCGGACATCGACATGCATGTGCTGGAGGACATGGTCGCCCCATGAGCGGCGCGGCCTTGCGGCTCGACGGCGTCGCTTGCCTGCGCGGCGGCCGGATGCTGTTCCGCGGCGTCGACCTGTCGCTGGAACCAGGCGGCGACGCGCTGTTGGCCGGCCCCAACGGCGTGGGCAAATCCAGCTTGCTGCGCATCTGCGCCGGCCTGCTCCCCGCCTTCGCCGGCAGGGTCGAGCGGCGCGGCGGCGTGGCGCTTTGCGACGAGAGGCTGGCGCTGGACAGCAACTTGGCGCTCCGCACGGCCCTCGCCTTCTGGGCCGAGCTCGATGGCGCTACTTCGGCACAGCTGGACGCCGCCATCGACGCGATGGCGCTGGGACCGCTTTCGTCGGTGCCGGTGCGGATGCTGTCGACCGGCCAGCGCAAACGCGCGATGCTGGCACGCCTCATCGCCAGCGATGCTGCGATCTGGCTGCTGGACGAGCCCGGCAATGGCCTCGACACCGCCTCGCTCGATCTGCTCGGCCATGCGGTGAATCGCCATCTGGCGGCGGGCGGCATCGTCGTCGCCGCCTCGCACCAGCCGCTCCCCCTCGCCGCGCCCGTGACGATCGCCTTGGACGAGTATCGGGCGGACGATCCGGTGGAGCCGGCATGACGCTGCTCTGGCTGCTCATCGGCCGCGACCTGCGCCAGGCCTGGACATCGGCCGGCCTGTGGCTGCCGGTCGCCTTCCTGCTGCTGGTCGCCAGCCTCTATCCCTTCGCGGTCGGGCCGGACGCGGCGCTGCTGGCCCGGACGGGCGGCGGCATGATCTGGATCGCCGCATTGCTCGCTAGCCTGCTGCCGGTCGATCGCCTCATCGCGCCCGATGCGCAGAACGGCGTGCTCGACCAGATCGCCGTGCGCGGGATCGGCGAGGAGACGGTGGTGCTGGCCCGGCTGGTCGCGCACTGGATCGGTTTCGGCCCGCCGCTGATGGTCGCCACCCCTCCCGCCGCCGCCCTGCTGAAGCTGAGCGCCGAAACGATCCTGCGGCTGGAAATCGGGCTGCTCGTCGGCACGCCCGCGCTTGCCGCGCTGGGCCTGCTCGTGGCCACATTGACGGCGGGCCTGCGATCCAGCGGAGCGCTGGCGGGATTGCTGGCGCTGCCGCTGGCGGTGCCGCTGCTGATCTTCGGCGCGGGAACCTTGGGCGACGGCAGCGGCGCGGCGCTCAAATTTCTGGCCGCGTCCTCGCTGTTGCTGGTCGCCATCACCCCCTTCGCAGGCGGCGCGGCGATCCGCACAGGCCGCGAATAGTCGCGCCCGCGCCGCCAAACCGCCCCTAAACCCCGGTCAACATTATCCTCATTGACCTTCTCGCGCCGCAGGCATAGCAGGGCCGCGCTTTTCCAAAGGACAAGAGTGCCCGAACAATGACCTATGTCGTGACCGACAACTGCATCCGCTGCAAATTCATGGATTGCGTCGAGGTCTGCCCCGTGGACTGTTTCTACGAGGGTGAGAACATGCTGGTCATCAACCCCAATGAGTGCATCGACTGCGGCGTGTGCGAGCCCGAGTGCCCCGCTGAGGCGATCCTGCCCGATACCGAGAACGGCCTGGAAAAGTGGCTGGAGCTCAACACCAAATATTCCGCCGAATGGCCCAACATCACCGTCAAGGGCGACGCGCCCGCCGACGCCGACGCGATGAACGGCGTGGAGAACAAGCTGGAGCAGTTCTTCTCGCCCGAACCCGGCAAGGGCGACTGAGCCCCCCATCGCCGCAATAGCGTGCCAGATCGGGTCGCACCCCCAGCCATTGTGTCTGGGGGTGGTAATTTTGTTACGAATCTGCTAAAACCGCCCGTAACGGTCGGATTCCCCTAGATGCGGCCCTGGAGAATGAACTTCATGTCTTGACGGGTCGCGCCGTGCACATTCTGGCATCTCGCTTTGCCTCGCTGCTCCGCGACGGCCCGCCTCCCGTAGGAATTGGAAAGGTATCAAATGGCTGCCAAGGCGCTGTCCTTTGACGTTGGTGATTATGTCGTTTACCCCAAGCATGGCGTGGGCCGTGTGATCGAGCTTCAGAAGGAGCAGATCGCCGGCATGGAGCTGGAACTCTATGTTCTGCGCTTCGAAAAGGAGCGCATGACCCTTCGCGTGCCGACCAACAAGGCCGAAGGCGTGGGGATGCGCAAGCTTTCCTCCAACAAGACGCTGGAGGAAGCCATGGAGACCCTGAAGGGCAAGCCCAAGGTGAAGCGCACCATGTGGTCGCGCCGCGCGCAGGAATATGAAGCGAAGATCAATTCGGGCGATCTCGTCTCGATCGCCGAAGTGACCCGCGACCTGTTCCGCGCCGATGACCAGCCCGAGCAGAGCTATTCGGAGCGGCAGATTTTCGAGGCCGCGTCCAGCCGCCTCGCCCGCGAACTGGCAGCGATGGAAGAAACGGACGAGCCCAGCGCGCTGCAGAAGATCCTGCGCATCCTGAACGAAGCCGCGCCCAAATATGCGAAGGTCGAAGGCTAAGCTTGCTTTGCCAGTCGCGTGAAAAGGGGCGCTCCGACATGCTGTCGGGGCGCCCCTTTTCGGTTCGATGGTTGCGCGCTTATTCGTCCTTGACGGCGCCGGCCGCGTCCTGCGCCGCGTCGCCCACGCTGCTGGCGGCTTCGCCGACCTGCGAGGCGGCGCTCGACACCGCATTGTCCTTGTTGGTTTCGCTGCTGATCAGGAAAAAGGCGGCGACCGCCACCACAATCACCAGCAGCAGGATCGCGAGCGTGGTGCCGCCACCGCCGCTGCGCCGTTCGATCACCGTCGTCGTCGTGGGCGCCGGGCGCTCCTGCTCGACCTGATAATCGGCCATAACTTCATCCTCCTCATCATGCCACCCGGCAGGATCAATGCGCCATGCCGGGCGATGGTTCCGGAAGCGAAGCGACTGGCGCTCAGTCCTCCACGGGCACGAAGGCGCCCTTAGCGCGATCCTTGATCACCTTGTCGGCGCGGAATACCGATCCGCTCATGGTGATATAGACGCCCGGCTCCGCTACTTGCGCCGTGGCGAAGGCCATGCCCAGGTTGAAGCTCGCGTCGCTCTCGCCGAAGCGCGCCGGCGCCAGCGCGCCTACCAGCACGATCGTCTTTCCGCGATGATCCTGCAGCAGCTTCGCGGTCTCGGTCATCGTGTCGGTGCCATGGGTGATGACGATGTGGTTTTCCCGCGCCGCCGCCACGCGCGCGGCGATCAGCGCCCGATCGCGATCGTCCAGTTCCAGACTGTCCTTGCGCGTCACTTCCTCGATGCGGAAGGGGCGCCTGACCCGCGCGACCTCCAGCAGCTTCGCCATGACGGTTTCGCCGACCTGATAATCGGACAGGGCGTCGAAATAGATTTTGTCGATGGTGCCGCCAGTGGTCAGCAGCAGGATCGGGGCTTCGGGGGACAGCATGGCAGGCTCCGCAGGATGTTTGCGCGCCCTCTAGCCCAAGCCTCCCGGCTTTGAAACCGCCCTTTCAGCCGCCGCGCGCCATCGCCTCGCCGCGATCCCGCGCCGCCGTCAACGTATCGGTCAGCAGCGCCAGCAGCCGATCGTCGGCGTCCAGGATGTTCAAGCCCTCGCGAGTCATGCCGCCGGGGCTGGCGACCTGATCGGCCAGCGCCGCCGGGCTGACCTGCGCACCTGCCGCCATGTTTGCGGCGCCCTGCACCGTCGCCAGCGCCATGCGCGCGGCCTGGTCGGCGGGGATGCCGATCGCTTCGCCCGCACGCGCCAGCGCATCGACGAAGCGGAACAGAAAGGCCGGGCCGCAGCCGGACAGCGCCGTCACCCGGTTGAACAGCATTTCGTCGGCCATCCATTCGGCCAGGCCCAGCGGCGCGATCAGCGCATCGACATTCGAGCGGGCGGCTGGCGATGTCCGGTCGTCGGTGAACAGCGCCACCACCCCCTGCCCTAGGCCCACGGGCAGGTTCGGCATGGCGCGCACGATGTCGGTCGCCGCCGCAAAGCGCGTGCGCAGCTCGTTCAGCGTCGTGCCGGCGAGAATGGATATGATCGACGTATCGGCGGTGCAGAGCGGCGCCAGCGCCGTCGCCACCTCGGCGATCTGATACGGCTTCATGCCCAGCAGGATCGTCGTGCCCCGCGGCAGCGCAGCGGGATAGTCGGTGACGACCGTCACGCCTTCCGCCACCGCGCGGCCGCTGGGCCGCAGCACGGTGACGCGTGCCGGATCAAGCCCGCAGGCGATCCAGCGGGCAAGCATCTGCCCCGCCATATTGCCGCAGCCGACAAGGAACAGATGGTCGGGCCAGCCGCCGGTCATCGGATCAAGCCTCGCCGCGGGTTTCGATCAGGCTGGCGGAAATTGCCTCCGAAGGCGACTTGCCGCCCCACAGGACAAACTGGAACACCGGATAGAAGCGTTCGCATTCGTCGATCGCGGTTTCGACCAGCAGCTGCGCCTGGTCCAGCGTCAACGTCCCGCCCGCGCCAAGCATCGCGCCATGACGGAACAGGACGATGCCGCTGGACGACCAGAGCTCGAAATGGCCGATCCACAGCTGTTCGTTGATCAGGCCCAGCGTTTCATAGATGGGGCCGCGCTTGTCCTCCGCGACGCGAATGTCGGGCAGCACCAGCAGTTGAAGCACCTGGTCCTCGTCGCGCCAGATGCCCCGCAGCTCATATTGCGCCCAGGACCCTTGCGTGTTGCCGACGATCTCGTCCTCGCCGACCTGGTCGAAGCTCCAACCATGCGCCTCGAAATAGGCGGCCAGCATATCGATCGGCGCGGCTTCCTGCCCGCCATGTTCAAATTCGTCGCTATCCATCATCGGCGCGCCTTATCACCGCGAGCGGTGAAAGGACAGACGGATCACTCGTTGTCGTCTGCCACGGGCGCGACGCCTTCGATGCTGCGCGCCAGCGGTTCGTTGACCTTCGCCTTGGGCGTCTTGACGCTCTTGGTGACGGGTTCGCCGGCCTTGCCTTCCAACGCGTCGATCCGGGCCTTGAGCAGCTCGACCTCTTCGCGCGCGGCCTGCGCCATCGCCTTCACCGTGTCGAACTCCTCGCGCGACACGAAGTCCATGCCGCCGATCCATTCCTTGGCGCGCTCCCGCGCGTTGGATTCGAATTCGCGCGTCACGCCCGCCATGGTGCCGGCGGCGCCGTTCACCAGCTTGGCCAGATCGTCGAAAAAGCGGTTTTCGCTCTGCATTGCTCTCGTCCTTCCTGCGGCGCGACCGGCGCCTTCGTCTATCTTACTTGGGTCTTGAGCGCCGGAGCGACAAGGGTTTCCGCTTCGGGGTTCAGGCGACCAATCTCGAAATTGAGAAAGGCGGCGAAGGCCAGCCACGCGAGATAGGGCAACAGCAACACGCCCGCCAGCCGCCGAATGCGCCAGAAGAAACGGGTGGTGAGCGCCACCAGGACGATCAGCGCCAGGATCAGCATCAGCGCCGCGCTCACCTGGTGCGCGCGAAAGAAAAGCGGCGACCAGGCCAGGTTCATCGCCAGTTGCAGCAGGAACAGGCCGATCGCCACGCCGCGCCCCCGGGCTCCGCGCGCGTGCAGCACGATGGCGAACGCCAGCGCCATCAGCACATACAGGATCGTCCAAGCCGCGCCGAAGGCCCAGCCCGGCGGCATCAGCGCGGGCTTGTCCAGCGCATCGAACCAGCGATTGCCATAGCCGCTATTGGCGAGCCGGCCGGACAGGAATCCCAGGAACACGATGGCGGGCACCGTCACCAGCGCCCACCGAAGATAAGCCAGGCGCAACTGGCCCTGGGACGCGATTTCGTTCATCGACAGCAACACCCCCCGCGCTTGTCACTCATTCAGCCGGCTCGGGCGAATCCTTGAGCGCCGATTCCAGCTTGCGGCTGACGGTTTGCGGAGAAACCGTGCGCTTGGCAACGCGCGAATAGAAGATCGGGATCAGGAACAGAGTGATGATCGTCGCCAGGCTGACGCCGAACACCACGACGACGCCGATCGACTGGCGCGCCGCCGCACCCGCCCCGCCGCGGATGACCAGCGGCAGCGCGCCGATGACGGTGGCGATGGAGGTCATGAGGATCGGGCGCAGGCGGCGCTTGGCCGCTTCGCGGATGGCGCGCTCGATCGCCAGCCCCTCGTCGCGCAGCTGGTTGGCGAATTCGACGATCAGGATGCCGTTCTTGGCGGCCAGGCCCACCAGCATGACGATGCCGATCTGGCTGTAGAGATTGACCGACCCGCCGGTCAGCGCCAGCCCCAGCACGCCGCCCGCAACCGCCAGCGGCACGGTCGCGATGATGACGCCGGGATGGACGAAGCTTTCGAACTGCGCCGCCAGCAGCAGGAACACCACGAGGATGGTCAGGCCGAACACCAGCCAGATCGCCCCGCCGGTTTCGCGCAGCGACTGGCTTTCGCCGCGGTAGCCGAGCGCGATGACTTCGGGCGACTGGCGCGCCTGCGTCTCCAGCCAGCCGAGCGCATCGCCCAGCGACGTGCCGGGCGCCAGCGCCGCCGTCAGCGTGATCGCCCGCAGCTTGTTGTAGCGGTTGAGCTGGCGCGGCCCTGCCACTTCGCGCACGGTGACCAGCGCCGACAGCGGCACCAGAGCGCCGGTGCGGCTGCGCACATTGATCCGCTCTAGGTCGGCGACGGTCTCGCGCCCCTCATCCTCCGCCTGCACCAGCACGCGATATTCCTCGCCGCGATCGACATAGGTGGTGACGCGGCGCGACCCGAGCAGGCTCTGCAGCGCCTGGCTGACATCATTGACCGATACGCCCAGGTCGCCGGCTCGTTGCAGATCGGTCTCGATCCGCATCTGCGGCTTGGATTCCTTGTAGTCGCTGTCCAGGTTGATGAGGCCGGGATAGTTGGCGGCGGCCGCCATGATCCGGTCGCGCGCCGCCGCCAACCCTTCATAGGTCGCGCCCGCCAGCACCAGGTTGACCGGCAGCCCGCGTCCGCGCCCCAGGCCCGAACGCGGCGCAGCATTGCCGCGCACGCCGGGCTGGTCGGCGATCACCTTGTTGATGATGGTCGCCACTTCGGCGGTGGTGATGCTGCGGTCCTCCCAGGGACGCAGGAAGGCGATGACGTTGCCGCTGTTGAAATCGTCGGTGGTGCCAAAGCCGCCGGGCGCGCGCACGACCAGGTTCTGGAGCGTCCCGTCCTTGCGCAGGAAGTTCAGATCCTTCTCGATCTTGAGCATATAGGCCAGCATCTGGTCATAGCCCGTGCCTTCGGGCGCGCTGATGCTGGATTCGACCACGCCCGTATCCTCGGCCGGGGCGAGTTCGGTCGGCAGCCGCGTGAAGAAGAAACCGGCAACGCCCAGGAACAGCAGTACCGCCACCACCGGGATCAGCGGCTTCACCAGCACGCGGTCGAGCCAATGGGCGTAGCCGCTCTCCAGCCGCTGGAAGCGATCATCGACCCAGCGCGCCAGCCGTCCGCGCTCCGCAGTCTTGAGCAGCTTGGAACACAGCATCGGCGCCAGGCTGAGCGAGATGAAGCCGGAAAATCCGATCGCCGCGATCATCGCGACGGCAAGCTCGCGGAACAGCAGGCCCGTCTGTCCGGCCAGGAACATGATCGGCACGAACACCGCGCAGACGACCAGAGTGGTGGAGATGATGGCGAAGCCGACCTGTCGCGAGCCGAGATAGGCCGCGACCAGCGGATCATCCCCCTGCTCGACCCGGTGATAGACATTTTCGAGGACGACGATCGCGTCATCGACCACCAGGCCGATCGCCAGCACGAAGGCGAGCAACGTCAGCAGGTTGATCGACAGGCCGAGCAGCCACATCACCGCGCAGGTGGCGAGCAGGCAGATCGGCACCGTCACCGCCGGCACCAGCGTCGCGCGCACCGATCCCAGGAACAGGAAGATGACCAGGATGACGAGCAGCGCCGCTTCCAGCAGCGTGTCGTAGACATTCTCGATCGCGCGCTCGATGAACAGGCTCTCGTCCGTGCCGATGGCGATCCGCATGCCCGCCGGCAGGGTCGGCTCCAGATCCTTGATCAGCGCCTTGGCCTTTTGGGCCACTTCCAGCGTATTGGCGCCCGACTGGCGAATGATGCCCAGGCCAATGGCCGTGCCGCCATTGGATCGGAAGCTGCTATAGGGATTTTCCGGCCCTTCCTCGATCCGCGCGACATCGCCCAGCTTCACCTGATAGCCATCGACCCCGCGCCCGACGACCAGGTCGGCAAATTGCTGCGGCGTGGCGAAGGGCCGCTCGACGCGCAGCGTCTGGTTCTGCTGGCGGGATTCGAAGCGGCCGGCGGGCAGCTCCACATTCTGGGTGCGCAGCGCATTTTCGACATCCGCCGGCGTCAGGCCGAAGGCGGCCAGCTTTTCCGCGTTGAACCAGATGCGGGTCGACGGCCGCGCCTCGCCGCCGATGAACACGCGAGCGACGCCGTCGATGGCGGAGAAACGATCGACGATGTTGCGGTCGATATAGTCGCTGAGCTGGAGCGAGCTCCAGCCCGGGCGCGAAAAGGCTAGGAACAGGATCGAACGCGCGTCCGAATCCACCTTGCGGATTTCCGGCGCCAGCGCATCCTCGGGCAGATCCTCGACCACCGATCCCACACGATCGCGCACATCATTGGCGGCGCTGTCGATGTCGCGCGAGGGATCGAATTCGATATTGATGTCGGACTGGCCATCCTCCGACGTGGAGGTGATGGTCTGGATGCCCTGAACGCCCGCGACCGCGTCCTCGATCAACTGGGTGATGCGGGTTTCCACCACCGAAGCGGCCGCGCCGGTGTAGACGGTCTCGACCGACACGACCGGCGGATCGGTGTCCGGATATTCGCGCACCGACAGGCTGAGATAGCCGACGACGCCGACGATGCAGAGCAGCACCGCGACAACGGCGGCGAAGACCGGGCGGCGGACGGACAGGTCGGACAGCTGCATCGCGCCGCCTCCTCAGCCAGCGGCCTTGGCGGAACCGGCCTGCGGCTTGTCCTGGGCCAGGCGCACCTTCGCCCCGTCGCTCAGCTTGACGACGCCATCGGTCACGATCGTCTGGCCCGCCTTTATCCCCCCCAATATTTCCACCATGCCATTTTGCCGCATGCCGGTGTCGACCTTCACGCGCTTGGCGGTCCGGCCATCCAGCGCGAAGACATAGCGCTCCTCCCCATCGCCCAGCACCGCCAGTTCCGGCACGGCGAGCGATTCCCGCTGGCGCGCGCGCACGCTGACGGTCAGCAGCATGCCGGGCTTCAGCGCCTTGTCGCCATTGGGCAGGATCGCGCGCACCTTGACCGCGCGAGTGGCGGGATCGATCACCGGATCGATGGTCGCGATGGTGCCGGTGAAGGGCCGGTCCGGCCAGGCGGCCGAGACGGCGTTGATCGGCATGCCTTCGCGGATCATCGCCAATTGCGTTTCGGGTACGGTGAAGTCCAGCTTGATGCGGCTGATGTCGCTGACCGTGGCGATCGCGGTGCCGGCCGGAATGATGGCCCCGGGCGAGATGGTGCGCAGGCTGACCCAGCCGCCGAAGGGCGCGCGGATCACTCGGTCGCCGATGGCGGCGCGCGACTGGTCGGCCGCCGCTTTGGCCGCGTTGGCCAGCGCCAGCTGCTGGTCCAGCGATGCGGCGGTGGCGAAGCCGCGCGCCTTGAGCGCCTGGATGCGCTGCAATTGCTGGCTGGCCTGCTGCGCCTGCGCCTGGGCGGCGGCCAGCTCCGCCTTTTCCTGCGCGACGGCCATGGTTGCGATCACCTGGCCTCGCTTGACGAAGCCGCCATCGGCGAAGTTCACAGACTCGATCCGCTCGGTCACCGGGGCGGACAGCACGACCTGTTCGTTGGCAAGCGCGGTGCCGACCGCTTCGACCGTATCGGTGAAGGTCGCCTTGGCGATCGGCCCGGCGGTGACGAGGGGCGCGGCGCGCGGCGCCTTCTGTTCCTCGCCATTGCAACCGGCAAGACAAAGGGCGCTGAGAATGAGGGGCAGGAACGGGCGCATGGTGACGGGCTATCGGGCCTTTCAGCGGGACACAAGCTGACCCTTGGTCGCGCAATGTATCATTATGTATCGCCGGCGGAAAACGAAGCGCATCCGATTATCCGCCAAGCCGGGCGTAGAGAAGAAATTCGATGTTGCCCTGCGGCCCCGTGATCGGGCTTGGCGTCAGGCCAGCGACGGTCCAGCCCTGCGCGACGACCCAGTCCTGTACTTCGGCGCACACGCGTTCATGGACCGCCGGGTCGCGCACCACGCCATTCTTCCCGACCTCTTCCCGCCGCGCTTCGAACTGCGGCTTGATGAGCGCGACCAGATGCGCACCGGGGCGCGCGAAGCCGATCGGCTTTTCCAGCACCTTGGCCAGGCTGATGAAGCTGGCGTCGCACACGATAATGTCGATGGGCTCGGGGACATGGGCTTGGGTCAGGATGCGGGCGCTGGTCTGTTCATGGACGATAACGCGATCGTCGGAGCGCAATTTCCAGGCGAGCTGGTTGGTGCCGCTGTCGACGGCATAGACCCTGGCCGCCCCCTTGGTCAGCAGCACATCGGTGAAGCCTCCGGTCGAGGAGCCGACATCGATGGCGACGAAGCCGGTGACGTCGATGTCGAATGTTTCAAGCGCATGAGCGAGCTTGATGCCGCCGCGCGACACCCAGGGATGGTCGCGGCCGCGCACGTCGAGTTCGGCATCGGCCGGCACCTGCTGCCCCGCTTTCTCGATCTTGCGATCGCCCAGATAGACGAGCCCGGCGAGGATCAGCGCCTGCGCCCGCGCCTTGCTTTCGGCGAGGCCAGCGTCGACGAGCAACTGGTCGGCGCGAATCTTGGCCATCAGCGCACCAGCCCGGTCAGCGTCGCGGGCGTCAGCAATTGCGGCAGCACCACCGCATCCTTGCCCGGCGCATACCAGAGATAGAGCGGCACGCCCGATCGCCCCTGGCTTTCCAGGAAGCGGGTGATGGCGGGGTCGGCACTGGTCCAGTCGCCCACCATGACGGTGACGTCCGCCTTGGCGAAGGCTGCACGCACATCCTCTCGATCGATCGCCGCCGCCTCATTGGCCTTGCAGGTCAGGCACCAGTCGGCGGTGAAATAAAGGAAGACCGGCTTGTTCGCGGCGCGCAGCGCGTCCAGTTTCCCGACAGCGAAAGCGACAGATGCGGCGCTATTCGCCGCCACTGCGGGCGCGGTGGTTGACAGGGCCGTTGCGGCCCCGGCCAGCAGCGCCAGCGCGGCCAGTCCCGCGACCAGCCCGCCGCCCTTCCCGCGATGCTGGCGCGTGCCCAGCCACCAGAGCAGCAGCGCCAGGATGAGCGCCGCGCCAAGGCCGATGGTCATGCCCGCAACGCCGCGCTGCTGCCCCAGCAGCCAAGCGAGGCCAAGCGCGGTCAGGAACATCGGGATGGCGAGGATCTTCTGCAGCCGCCCCATCCAGGCGCCGGGCCGCGGCAGGCGATTGCGCAACGCGGGCGCATAGGCCAGCAGCAGGAATGGCAGGGCGAGCCCAAGCCCGAGGCCCGCGAAGATCGCCAGCGCGGCGGCGAGCGGCAGCAGCAGCGCCGCACCCATCGCCGCCGCCATGAAGGGCCCGGTGCAGGGCGTCGCGACGAATGCGACCAGCGCGCCGGTCCAGAAAGCGCCCATCACGCCGCCTCTGTCCGCAAGCCCCGCGCCGCCGTCCATTGCGCGCAATTCGAACAGGCCGGCAAGGTTGAAGGCAATGGCGGTCACCAGCAGCAGCAGGGCCAGGATGATGCGCGGGTCCTGCAACTGGAAGGCCCAGCCCACCGCATTGCCGGCCGCACGCAGGGCGAGCAGCACACCGCCCAGGGCAAGGCAGGTCAGAATGACGCCAGCAGCATAGGCCAGCGCGTCACGGCGCACCAGGCGTTCGTCCCCGCCCGCTTTGGCCAGGCTCATCGCCTTCAGCCCCAGGATCGGGAAGACGCAGGGCATGATGTTGAGCAGCAGCCCGCCCAGCAGGGCGCCGCCCAGCGCCGCCAGGATCGCGCCCGCCTGCCCGCTTTTGGCGGGAGCGGCGACCGCGCCCGGCACGGCGCTTAGCAGGAAGCCGACATGGTCGCCCGTCCGCAGCACCGCCTGCACCTGGCCGACCGGGACATCCTCCGCGGCAGCAGTTTCGATAACCATATGGTTATCGTTCCGCGTGACGGTCTGCGGCGCGGCATAGCGCACCAGCCCCGCGCCCAGCGGAAAGAGATGCACGTCCTCGGCTTGCGCCCCGCCAGGATAGGGAATGGACAGGCGCAGCCGCCCGTCCTCGACCGCATAATGGGCCTGCGATCCCAGCGGCCGGGGCAGATGCGTGCGCCACGCGTCGAACCGGCTGCGCGCCGCGGGCTGCACCGCGCCCTCCCCCGCGATCAGGTCCAGCGACAAATCCCCCGTTTCGGGCACGCACACCTTGTCCGTGCAGGCCAGCCACTGCGCCTTCGCCCGCACCGGCAGGCGCGTGCCCGGCGCGATGTCGGCCGCGACCCGAAGCTCCGCCAGCACCGCATAGGGGCCTTCATAGACATGGTTCATCAGGCCGGCGATCAGCAGCGTTTCGGGGACGGGATAGCGCAGCGCGCCGACGCTCACCCCCTTGGGCAGCGTCCAGTCGACCGTCATGCCCAGGCCCGCGTCGCCGGGATTTTCCCAATAGCCGTGCCACCCCTGCTGCGGCGTCATGGCGAAGGCGATGGTGGTGCGACCGCCGGGCGCGGGCCTGTCGCTTTCGCTGTCCAGCTCCGCCGCGATATGCGCTGGGCCCCCACCGAACGCGCCCTGTGCCAACGCGGCGGGGAGCCCCGCCAACAGGGCAAACGTCATGAATATGACTTGAAAAATCCGCATCGGGCCTCTGGTCGCCTGGGTGCAAGGGGGCTAGGTCGCTCCCCATCCGCCGTCAAGGCAAGAGAAGGTATAGCATGATGTTGAAGAGAGTCGCCGCCGCCCTGTTGCTCGCCACGGCCATGCCCGCTCTGGCCCAGGCGCCTGCAACCGCCCCCGCAAGCCAGCCGAGCGCGCCTGCAACGCCGCCCAAGCTGATCGTGGCGATCAGCGTCGACCAGTTTTCCGCCGACCTGTTCAGCGAATATCGCCAATATTATGTCGGCGGCCTCAAGCGGCTGACCAGCGAGGGCGCGGTGTTCCCGCGCGGCTATCAGAGCCACGCCGCGACCGAGACCTGCCCGGGCCATTCGACCATCCTGACCGGCAGCCGCCCGTCGCGCACGGGCATCATCGCCAATAACTGGATCGACCTCAGCACGCCGCGCGCCGACAAGACCATCTATTGCGCCGAGGATGAGAGCCAGCCCGGCAGCGACAGCGATCATTATGTCGCATCCCCCCTGCACCTGAAGGTGCCGACGCTGGGCGGCCGGATGAAGGCCGCCAATCCCGCCACGCGCGTCGTGTCGGTCGCGGGCAAGGATCGCGCTGCGATCATGATGGGCGGCGCGAACGCCGACCAGGTCTGGTGGCTGGGCGGTCCGCAAGGCTATGTCAGCTACAAGGGCGTGGCGACGCCGCCGCTGGTGGCCCAGGTCAACCAGGCGATGGCCCAGCGGCTGGCAGAGGCCAATCCCGGTTTCGAACTGCCCGCCCAGTGCGTGGCGAAGGACTTCCCGGTCAAGGCGGGCAATCGCACCGTCGGCACCGGCCGCTTCGCGCGGGACGCGGGCGACTATCAGGCCTTCCGCATCTCGCCCGAGCAGGACGCGATGACGCTGGCCTTCGCCGCCGCGGCGATCGAGACCATGGATCTGGGCAAGCAGGCGCAAAGCGACATCATCTCGATCGGCCTGTCGGCAACCGACTATGTCGGCCACACCTATGGCACCGAAGGCACTGAAAGCTGCATCCAGGTCGCCCGGCTGGACCAGGAACTGGGCGCCTTCTTCGACCGGCTGGACAAGGACGGCATCGACTATGTCGTGGTGCTAACCGCCGACCATGGCGGCCATGACTTGCCCGAGCGCCACCGGATGAACGCGATGCCGATGGAAAGCCGGGTCGACAAGGGACTGACGCCCAAGGCGCTGAACGCCACCATCGCGCAGAAGGTCGGCATGCCCGGCCGGAGGCTGATCTGGGGCGACGGCCCGTCGGGCGACCTCTATTTCGACAAGGGCCTTTCCGCCGCCGAGCGCGCGCGGGTGGAAACGGAGACGCTGGCGCTGCTGCGCGCCCATCCGCAGGTCGCGGCCGTCTTCACCAAGGCGCAGATCGCCGCCACCCCCGCGCCCACCGGCCGCCCCGAAAATTGGAGCCTGATCGAGGAAGCGCGCGCCAGCTTCTACCCCGAACGGTCGGGCGACCTGCTGCTGCTGCTCAAACCCAATGTCATGGCCATTCCCGAGCAGGCGGTGATGGGCGCGGTCGCGACTCATGGCTCCCCCTGGGACATGGACCGGCGCGTGCCCATCCTGTTCTGGCGCAAGGGGATGCGCCCGTTCGAACAGCCGCTGGGCATCGAGACGGTGGACATCATGCCCAGCCTCGCCGCGCTCATCGGCCTGCCGGTGCCGCAGAATGAGATTGATGGCCGCTGCCTCGACCTCATCGCCGGCGACGGCGACAGCTGCGCGGCGCGCTGACGCAGCGCGCTTCGCCCCGGTCAGCCCCGCGTGGCGGACCGGGGCAGATAAAGGCAGATTTCCGCGCGCAGCCCGCCTTCGGGTCGGTTGGCGAGCGTCAACTGCCCCCGTTCCGCCGCCACCGCCTTCTGCACGATGGCCAGGCCCAGGCCCAGGCCCCGGGTATTGCGCTGGCGCGCATCGTCCAGCCGGGAAAAGGGCCGCAGCACTTCTTCCAGCCGCTCGCGCGGGATGCCAGGACCATCATCGTCGACGCGGATCAGCACCTCGTCATCCTTGCGCAGCAGCGACACCCGCGCGCGATGGCCGTAATGAAGCGCGTTCTCGATCAGGTTGCGCACCGCGCGCCGCAGCGACAGGCCGCGGACCTCCATTTCCAGATGGTCGGGCCCGTCATAGCTCACGTCACGGCCATGATCCTGGAAGGCGTCGACCACCGTGGCGATGCTGACCGCGATGTCGGTGCGGACGACCGGCTCGGGGTCCTTTTCACCGCCCAGGAAAGCGAGCAGCGATTCCAGCATCGCGCCCATTTCCTCCAGATCATCGCCCATCGCGTCGCGAATGTCGCTGTCCCGCACCTCCTCCAGCCGCAATTGCAGCCGGGCGAGCGGCGTGCGCAGGTCATGGCCGACGGCCGCCAGCGTCTCCGTCCGCTCGTTGATCAGGCGATGAATGCGCGCCTGCATCGCGTTGAACGCGCTGATGAGGTTGCGCACGTCGCTGGTCCCGGCTTCGGGCACGATCACTTCCGATCCCCGCCCGATCCGGTGGGTCGCATGGGTAAGGTCGCGCAGCGGCGCCAGCGTCCGGCGAATGAGCACCCAGCCCGCCAGCAACAGCGCCAGCACCGGGATGAGCGCCAGCCCCATGCGCCCGATGGTGAAGGCCCATTTGCCGCCGCCATGCGGCATGCCGAAATAAAGCCAGCTGCCGTCGGGCAGGCGCAGCCCGCCATTGACCTCCGAATGGCGTCCGGGCGTCAGCCGCAGCCATAGGCCCGATTTTTCCAGACTCGGCTCCCAGGCGATGATCTGCCGCCGCATCCGCTCCAGTTCGGGGGAGAGCGGCGGCGGCGGCGGCGCGGCGGCCGACCAGTGAATGTCATAGCGATCGGTGGTGAGTTGGAGGCCGAGCAGGCGCCGATCCTCGGGCGGCTGCTCGGTCAGCAGCTTGCGCGCGATCACCAGATGTTCGGCCAGTCGCCGCGCCTCGTCATCCTGCAGATAAAGCTGGCTCGACCGCTCGTAGATCAGCGTTCCGACAGCAAATTCCAGCAGCACCGTCAGCAGCAGGATCGCGAAGAGCCGACCGAGCAGCCCCAGCGATCCGCGCATATGCCGTCTCAAGCGCGGCTGACCTCTGCATTGAACATATAGCCCACGCCGCGCACGGTGGTGATGGGCGCGCCCTTTTCCTGCGTGCTGAGCTTGCGGCGCAGGCGGCTGACCAGGACGTCGATGCTGCGGTCGCTGCTGTCGCCCATGCGGGTGCGCGACAGTTCGATCAGCCGTTCGCGGGCGATGACGCGCTGGGGATGGCTGAGGAAGCTGCCGAGCAGGTCGAATTCGGCGCCGGTCAGATCGACGATCGCGCCTGTGGGCGATCGCAGTTCGCGCCGGGGGAAGTTGACGGACCAGCCGTCGAAATGCGCTTCGCTCTCGCGATGTTCGTCGGGGCCGCGCTCCACGCCGACGCGGCGCAGGATCGCGCGGATGCGGGCGATCAGCTCGCGCGTGCCGAAGGGCTTGGGCAGATAATCGTCCGCGCCCAGCTCCAGCCCGACGATTCGGTCGGTCTCGCTGCCCTTGGCACTGATGAAGATGATGGGGACATCGCTCTTGCGCCGGATCTGGCGACACAGGTCGATGCCATTGGTGCCCGGCAGCATGACGTCGAGCACGACCAGGTCGACCGGTCCGGCGTCGAAGGCCACCCACATTTCGGGTCCCGAAGAGGCGGGGCGCACCTGATAGCCATGTTCCTGCAGCGCCCGCGCGGTGAGCGTGCGCAGCGGCGGATCGTCTTCGACCAGGATGATCGACGGAGCGGTCATGAAAGCGGGAGAAGCGAAGGCATGATCGCGGAATAAGCGGCGGTGGATCGGCGGTCAACTCCGCCAAAGGGCGCATATCCGCGATCGTGACGGCAGCAACAATTTGTCACGTCGACAAGCGCGTTGCGCCGGGCCCATGGGCAGGGCCCGGCGCAGGCGGATCAGAAAGCGGCCGACAGCGAGAAGACGACCTGGCTGCGCACGATCGAGGAGCCGTCGGCGTCCGACAGGTTGGGACGCAGATAATCTTCCTCGACCCGGGCGATGTCGGTGTCGACATAGGCGATGCCCAGGGTCAGCGGCGTGCCGGGGATGGCGACATCCGCGCCCACCAGCCAGTCGGCATATTTGCCGGTCGGCGCGGGCGAGGTGCCGTTGGGGCCAAGGCCGCTATTGCCGCTCGACCAGCCCAGATGCGCCTTGAGCGTGACCGGCGTGTTGGGGATGGCGCCGCTGATGTCGCCCCAGACGTAGAAATTATCTTCCTTGTCGCCCGGATTGTCGGGGATGCCGGTCGCGTAGCTGGCGGCGCTGTTGTAGAATTTGCCGATCGCTTCCTGCTTGGGCGCATAGGCGACGCCGACCAGGCCCTTGACCGGGCCGAACTGGCTCGACAGCTTCACATAGGGTTCGGCGAAATCGGTTTCGTCCGCGCCCGACGGATACATGTACCAGGTCAGGCCGACGTCCAGCGTGGCGTTCTCGCCCAGCGGGAAAGCGTAGCCGGCGAACAGGTCGAGCTCCAGATTGGGCCCGCCAAACGTGCCCCAGCCCGACAGGTTCGATGCCCAGGCGCCGGCATAGGCGCCGCTTTCATGGGTGGCGGTGATGCCGCCCTGCACGGCCGCGCCCTTGTCGGTCATCGACACGCCGCGAAAGCGATAGTCGGACACCAGCGCGACGCTGCCGGACACGGTGACGGGGCTGGTGGGTTCTTCCTGCGCGAAAGCCGGAGCGCTGGAGAGAAGCGCGAGAGCGGCACAGGCGATTTGATACTTCATGAACATTCCCCTTTTACGTTGGAATGTTCCGTCCTGCATCCGCCGGTCCGGGAGTCTGTCTGGCGCCCCCGATATCAGCGGATGCGCCCATGAATAGGCAATGCGGCTGAAATATTAAACCCATTTTCGCCGCATCTGCGAAATGAAGAATGCGCCTGTTGCGCGGCTGCAACAACAGCGATGGTATAGCGCAAGAAAAAGCCGCCGTGCCGGGGCGGCACGGCGGCGAAGGAACGTCGCCTGAAAGGGGGTTTGGATCAGGCGGCGAACTGACGCATCTTGCCGGTGGCGCCGAACAGTTCGACCGGCGCGCCTGCCTTGCGGCGGCGCTCGACCCACTCGCGCACCATCTCCGCGCAGGTATGGTCGATATGGCCCAGGCGCTCGACATTGAGGATGACGAGGCCCGCGGCCGGCAGCGAATCCAGCTTGGCCGACAATTTGGGCAGGTTGAGGAAGGTGGCGGTGCCGCGCAGCGCGACTTCATGCGCCTCGCCCCGGCTTTCCTCCTCGACCTTCAGGCCCAGCTTGCGGGCATGGGGCAGCAGTTCCAGCAGAGACAGGCCGATGCCGACGAGCACGCCGGTCAGCAGGTCGGTCGCCACCACGCAGATCAGCGTCGCCGCCCACACGATTGCCGGCAGCGGACCGTAGAGGTGGAACAGATGCTTCACATGCGCGACGCTGACCAGGCGGACGCCGGTGATGACCAGGATGCCGGCGAGCGCCGCCATCGGGATCTCGCGCAGCAGCCAGGGCAGCAGGGCGACGAAGCCCAGGATCCAGATGCCGTGCAGGATGGTCGACAGGCGCGTCTTGGCGCCGGCCTGGACGTTGGCGGACGAGCGGACGATGACGCCGGTCATCGGCAGCGAGCCGGCGAAGCCGCAGAGCAGGTTGCCCACGCCCTGCGCGCTCAGTTCCTTGTTGTAGTTGGTGCGCACGCCGTCATGCATGCGATCGACCGCCGCCGCCGACAGCAGCGTTTCGGCGCTGGCGATGAAGGCGATGGCGATGGCCGTGGTGATGACGGTGGGGTTGAGCAGCTGCGTCATCAGCCCGGCTTCGGGCGGCGTGATCGCGGACAGGATCGATTCGGGCACGACCACGCGAGCGACCGGCAGGCCGAGCGCGAAGGCGACCAGCGTCGCCAGCACCACGCCCACCAGCGCGCCGGGCACCAGCTTCATCGACGCGGGGCGGAACTTCTCCCAGCCCAGCATGCCAAGGATGGTGACGAGGCCGACAGCGAAGGCGGTCGCGGCGTCCTGGTTGGTGAGGCCGAGCAGCTGGCCCGGCATGGCCACCAGATTGGCAAGGCCGCTCGACAGCGGCTTGTCGTCGAACAGGACATGGAACTGCCCGACGACGATCAGCACGCCGATGCCCGCCAGCATGCCATGGACCACGGCGGGCGAAATGGCGCGGAACCAGCCGCCCACGCGCGCCACGCCGGCGATCACCTGGATCGCGCCGGCCAGGATCAGGATGGGACCAAGCGCTGAAAGCCCCTGTTCCCGCACAATTTCGAAGACGATGACGGCCAGGCCGGCGGCCGGGCCGCTAACCTGAAGCGGGGAGCCCGCCAGCAGCCCGACGACGATGCCGCCGATGATGCCGGTGATCAGGCCCTTTTCCGGCGGGACGCCGGACGCGACGGCGATGCCCATACAGAGCGGCATCGCCACCAGGAACACGACGATGGAAGCTGTGAAGTCACGGCTGAAGGAGCCGCCGGAAAAGGCCTTGAGCATGGATTACTCCGCGGCTTGCGCGAGCGGCTCGACGCCCGCGAGGCGACGGCCATGGGGAAGCGCGACGGGCAGCTTGTGCCCTTCGCGCAGCGGCATGAAGCGATTGGTTTCGCCGTCGAGGCCCAGGATCTGGCCGGTATGGATGTCGACATACCAGCCGTGCAGCGCGATTTCGCCGCGAGCGATACCCGACGCCACCGACGGGTGAGTGCGCAGATGGGTGAGCTGAACGATGACATTTTCCAGCGCCATGTTGCGCAGCTTTTCCGCGTCAGTGAGATCGCTGGGATAGCTGTCGCGGCAGACCTTCTGCGCGGCGTGGCTGTGGCGCAGCCAGGCGGCGACATTGGGCATGGACGTGAGATCGGCTTCGGTCGCCAGCGCCTTCATCGCGCCGCAGTCGCTGTGGCCGCACACGATGATGTCGCGCACGCCCAGCACCATGACGGCATATTCGACCGTCGCGGTGACGCCGCCCAGCTGGCTGGCGTGGGGCGGGACGATGTTGCCGGCGTTGCGGCACACGAACAGGTCGCCGGGCTGAGCCTGCATGATATGTTCGGGGACGATGCGCGAATCGGCGCAGGAGATCATCAGCGCCTTGGGGCTCTGACCCTGGCTCGCCAGCTGGTTGTAGAGCGCGCTTTCGTTCGGAAACACATGGGTTTCGAAGCTGAACACGCGACCGATAAGCTCGTTCATGGCTCTATCCTCTTATGATTGACACGGCCGGTCGGGGGCGGACCGGTATAGTTTGAAGGATAGAGACGGGGTTTTGCTGCGTCGCAGCGGCTTTGTTAAAAACTGTGTCTGGCGGACGTCAGCGCCGATCGACCGCGGCGCTGAACATGTAGCCGACGCCGCGCACGGTCACGATCGGCGCAGGCCGCCCGCCCGCCCCCAGCTTGCGCCGCAGCCGGCTGACCAGCACATCGACGCTGCGGTCCGACGATCCGCCATCGCGCACGCCGGCCAGTTCCATCAGCCGCGCGCGCGCGATCACCGCCTGGGAATGATCCAGGAAGATCGACAGCAACGCGAACTCCGCGGCGGTCAGGGCGATCGGCTGCCCGGTCGGATCGGTCACTTCGCGCCGGGCGAAATCCACCACCCAGCCGTCGAACAGCGCCTGGCTGTGCCGGCGCAGGCCGCTGCTCCGTTCGCCGCCCCGCCGCAGCACCGCGCGCAGCCGCGCGGCCAGCTCGCGCGCCGAATAGGGCTTGGCCATATAATCGTCCGCGCCCAGTTCCAGCCCGACCACCCGGTCGACTTCCGAACTGTCGGCGCCGACCAGGATGATGGGAACATGGCTGCGTTCGCGCACGTCGCGGCACAGATCGAGCCCGTCCGCGCCGCGCAGCGCCGAATCCAGCACCACGGCCCGAACCGGGGTTGTCGACAATGCGTTGAATATGTCCTTGGCCGTCATGGCCGGCAGGACGCGAAAGCCGCTCTGTTCAAGATGGTCGCGCGTCATGCTGCGCAGGTCCTGCCGGGTTTCAGCGATCAGGATGAGTGGAGACTGCATTCGTCCTGCACGGTCGGTTCGGCTCGCCCTGCGGGCGACAATGGCGATCGCCAAAGCTGTAGGTGACGGGGATGTCTGTGTCGTGGGCCGAACGTTACAAAACATTGCTGCGTTGCAAGATTGCGCTACTGCGCCGCCACGAGCGCCGGCCGGGCCAGGGGCGGCGCGGGCGCCAGCAGATGATCGATTAATGCGGCCAGCCACAGGGCGTCGCCCGCCGCACGGTGGCGCACCAAGCCGAGCGAGTCGGCATGGGCAACGGCGGCGGTGATCCGCGCTTCGCTCGCCTGCTGCTCATCGAACAGGGCGCTGACATGGTCGACGCGGAAAGGCGTGGGGGCCCCTGCGGCCGCGGCCAGCCGGTCGAGCCAATATTGATCGAGCGGGCTGTCGGCGATGACTCGCCGCCCCGCCACGGTCGCGACCAGTTCCGCCAGCACCTGCGCGGCCGGCAATCCGTCGCGCTCGATGCGCGCGCGGCTGATGCCGTGCAGCGCTTCGGCCTCCTGCGTCCAGTCCCATCCGGCCCAGCAGGCGGCGGGGCGGATCAGCCAGCTGCGCGACAACCCGCCGCCCGCAACGCCGACCTCGATGGGAAAGGAGCGCCCGTGGCGCGGCAGACAGGACGCCTCGAAATCGATCGTCAGGATGGTCAAGGCATGGCTCCAGCTTCGTCACGCGGCCTGCCCCTCTCCCCAGCATGCGCCGCGCTGTCTTTCATCGCGCCCCTTTCCACCCAACTATGTCAGGCGAAAGTCAGCCGCCATCCCGGAGCGACAAAAATGGTTCGGGGCGAGAGCGCGGCGCGGCCAACGGTCCATCGCACGGGACGCTGCCGCCGCTTTCTGCTAGAGGCCGGAAACAACTGGGAAACAGACGCGCATGACCGTGATCGCCGCCTTTCTTTATCGCAACGGACACAGGGTGCGCAGCGTGCCCATCGACGAACGGATCGCCTGCGCGGCGGACACGTCGGAATTCGTCTGGATCGGCGTCGCCGATCCTACGGCGGAGGAAATGCAGACTTTGGCGCGCACCTATGGGCTGCACCCGCTGGCGGTGGAGGATGCGATCAAGGCCAATCAACTGCCCAAGGTCGACCTCTATGGCGACCAGCTGTTCGTCGTCGCCCGCACCGCCCATCTGGAGGAGGAGACGATCTGCTATGGCGAGACCGCGCTGTTCGTGGGTCAGGATCATATCATCAGCGTGCGGCACGGGTCGGCCCGTGCGCATGTGACGCTGCGCCAGGATCTGGAGGCGGTGCCGCAGCGGCTGGCGCAAGGGACGGACTATGTGCTGCACGCCATCCTGGATTTCATCGTCGACGGCTATCTGCCGATCATCGAGGGGATAGAGGAAGAAGTGCTGTCGATGGAACAGCAGATGATCGACCATTTCCTGGGGCGCGACGATGTCACCCGCATCTTCAGCCTGCGCCGCCAGCTGATCCGGTTCCAGCGCATCCTGGTCCCCATGCATGAAGTCGCGACCAAGTTCGTGAAGATCGACCTGCCCTGCATCGACCCCGAAGCGCGTCCCTATTTCAGCGACGTGCGCGATCATGTGCGCCGGGTGCAGGTGATGGTGGAGGACCTGCGCGAAATATTGAGCAGCGTCTTTGAATCGTCCAACCTGCTGGAACAGCAGCGCACCGGCGACATCACCCGCCAGCTGGCCGCATGGGCCGCGATCCTGGCGGTGCCGACGGCGATCGCGGGCATTTACGGCATGAATTTCGATCATATGCCCGAATTGCACACGCGCTACGGCTATCCGATGGTGCTGGGCGTCATCGCGCTGCTCTGCGCCATTCTCTACGTCCGATTCAAGAAGCTGAAATGGCTGTGACCGCGAAGGCGCCGATGACGGGACATTGCCGTTCGTAGCGCTACATTTCACCAGATAATGCAGCAATTTGAAATAGTTGTGTTCCCCATGACACAGGCGTGACAAAAGCCGGTCGGCGCGATGGAAAGCGTTTGACGCTGCCGCGACGCTGACCCACCTCTCCCCCATCGCACCGGTGTGTTCATCAGAAAAATGGTCGCGGGCGCCGCCTTTGGGGGAGGCGCTCATCAAGGGAGACTATCATCCATGCGTTCCTCTTTCCAACGGCGCCTGCTGGCGTCGACGCTGCTGCTCGGCCTGACGACGCCGGCCTTTGCCCAGACCGCGGACGATGCCGACGAAGGCACCATCGTCGTCACCGGTTCGCGCATCGCTCGGCCCGACCTGCAGCAGGCATCGCCCATCGCCATCGTGTCGGCACAGGAACTCAAGCTGAGCGGCAAGGTCAATGTCGAGGCGATCATCAATGATCTGCCGCAGCTCGTCCCCAGTGCGACCGGCGCCTCCAACAATCCCGGCGGCGGCGTTTCGACCGCCGACCTGCGCGGCCTGGGCGCCAACCGCACGCTCGTGCTGGTCAATGGCCGCCGCTACATCAGCTATGACAGCAGCCAGATCGTCGACCTCAACACCGTGCCTGCGGGCCTGATCGACCATGTCGAAGTGGTGTCGGGCGGGCGATCGGCCGTCTACGGGTCGGATGCGATCGCGGGCGTGATCAACTTCGTGATGAAGGAGGATTTCTCCGGCGTCGAAGCCAATGCCAATTATCGCATCAACGAGGAAGGCGACGGCGGCACGTTCAACAGCAACCTGCTGATCGGCGGCAATTTCGCCGACGGGCGCGGCAATGCCACCTTCTATATCGACTATACCAAGCGCGACGCCGTGCTGCAGAGCGCGCGCAGCTACACGCGCCAGGCCTATACCGATGATGGCGAAGGCGGGCTGGCCGCCGGCGGATCGGGCTCCATCCCCGGCACCCGCATGGCCCTGTCGGGCAGCCAGTACAAGTTCGCGCAGGACGGCAGCTATTCCGCCTATGATGCGGCGAGCGACGCCTATAATTATGCGCCGGACAATTATCTGCAGGTGCCGCAGAAGCGCATCCTGCTGAGCGCCCAGACCCATTATGAGGTGGACGATCATCTGACCGTCTATGCCGAAGGGCAGTTCATCAACAACCGGGTCAAGAACCGGCTGGCGTCCACCCCCTATACCGGGTCGGTCTCGCTGGACGTCGATTCCTCCTTCCTGTCCGCCGATTCGCAGGCGCTGCTGGCGGCGGCCGACACCGATGGCGACGGCTATACCACCGCCGCCATCTACCGCCGCATGAACGAGGTGGGGCCGCGCATCTCCAGCGTCGACAACACCGCCTATCGCGCGCTGATCGGCGCGCGCGGGCAGATTGCCGGCGACTGGAACTATGACGGCTATTACAGCTATTCCCGCACCAAGCAGGTGGAAAAGCAGACCGGCAATGTGTCGGACAGCCGCGTCCGCCAGGCGCTGCTGACGACCTATGACGCCGACGGCAACCTGGTCTGCTCCGACACAAGCAATGGCTGCGTGCCGCTCAACATCTTCGGCGAAGGCAATATCAGCGACGAAGCGGCGGCCTTCATCTCCATCCCCGTGCAGAATGTCAGCACCATCACCGAACAGGTCGCCAGCTTCGCCGTCACCAACGGCAATCTGTTCGACCTGGGCGCTGGCCCGGCCGGCATCGCCATCGGCGCGGAATATCGGTCCGAACATGGCAGCTACGATCCCGACTACGCCCTGTCGTCGGGCGACGTGGTCGGCTTCAACGCAGGCGAAGGCCTGTCGGGCGGCTATAATGTCAAGGAGCTGTTCGCCGAAATCGACGTGCCGCTGCTGGCCGACATGCCGTTCGTCCACAAGCTGGAGGCCAATGGCGCCTATCGCTACTCGCATTATTCCACCGCGGCGAAGAATGTCGGCACTTATTCGGTCGGCCTGATCTATGCGCCGGTCAAGGACGTGACCTTCCGCGGGCAGATCAGCCGCGCGGTCCGCGCACCCACCGTCTATGACCTCTATTCGGGCCAAGCGCAGGACTTCCCGACCGCCAGCGACCCGTGCGAACTGGCCGCGGCGGTGACCGACGCCAATCTGAACGCCAGTTGCCTTGCCACCGGCGTCGCGGCGAGCGCGCTCGGCACGGCGATCAACGGCGGCAGTTCGCAGATCGAATCGGTCACCGGCGGCAACCCGAACCTGCGGGAGGAAACGTCGGACACTTGGACCGCGGGCGTCGTGCTGCAGCCCGGCTTCCTGCCGCGCTTCACCGCAACCGTCGATTATTACCATATCTCGATCGACAACTATATCTCGACGCCGGGCACCGCGAACATCATCGCGGCCTGCTACGGCACCGCGGCCAATGGCTGGACGCCCTATGACAGCAGCTATTGCTCGCTGCTGCCGCGCAACGCCGACAGCTATGCGATCGAGGGGGCGGAGAATCTGCTGTCCAATACCGGCGGGCTCAAGACCGAAGGCGTGGACTTCGAGGTCAATTACAGCGTGCCGCTGAACTTCGGCGTGTTCGGCGCCAAGTCGGGGAAGCTGGCCTTCCGCGTCGCGGGCACGCGCCTCATCCGCTTCGACCTCAATCCTGTGGCGGCGATCCCCGACCTCAACCAGAGCTGCGCGGGCAAGTTCGGCGTCTATTGCGGCAACCCCTATTCCAAGCTGCGGCTCAACAACCGCATCACCTGGACGAGTGGGCCGATCACGCTGGGGCTGACGCATCGCTACCTGTCGAGCGTCAAGGACGATGACGCCACGACCACTTACAGCGTCGAGAAGATCAAGGCCTACAACCTGTTCGACCTCGCCCTGCAGGTGCAGCCGACCGAGCATTTCGGCTGGTCGATCGGCATGAACAACATGTTCGACAAGAAGCCGCCGATCCTGGGCGACAATCAGGAACAGTCGAACACCTATCCGTCGACCTATGACGTCTACGGCCGCGCCTTCTTCGTGAACGCATCGGTCAAGTTCTGATCTACGCGCCCGGGGCGGCTGCGGCATAGCCCCGGTGCGCGCCGTCACATCGGTGTCTCTTTCGGCCCGGCGCATCCCTCTCGGGTGCGCCGGGTCTTCTTTGCCTTGCGATCATCCCTCTATTTAGTCCATTGTCCTATCAAATGGACCAAGCAGGAGAGCGGGATGCGTGGGATGGCACTGGCGGGACTGGCGCTGCTGATGACGGCGACGCCGATGGCGCGGGCGGCGGCGCCGGCGCAATGGACCGACGCGACAACCGGTCACCGCATCGTCCGGGTCGACGATCGTCCCGGCAATTACGCGCTCTATTTCAACTATAATCCCTTCACCCCCGATGGCCGGCGCATGGTCTATCTGACGCCGGAGGGCATTCGCGTCGCCGACACGCGCGACTGGAGCACGACGCTGCTGCTGAAGGAAAAGGTCGATCGCCTGCTGTTCGTCGGCAATCGCGCGCCGGTGGCCTATTACACCACCAACCCGACGGGCGGGACCGAGAATGAAGGCCCGTCGGTGATCTGGTCGGTCGATCTCGACACCGGCAAGCGCCGGCGCATAGCCGAGCTGCCGGGTGGGCGGATCGAATCGATCAGCGCCGACGACCGGCTGCTCGCCGGCCATGTCGAACTGGAGCCGCCACCGCCCGCCATTGCCGCGCAGGGCCGGCGCGATCCCAAGACCGGGTCGCCCGGCTATAGCGGCACCGGCCCTGATGGCCGCCCCCTGTCCTTCGCACAGGCCAAGGCGCAGTGGATGGCGGCGCGGCTTGCCGCCGGCGTGCCGATGGAGATTTTCACCATCGACATCCAGACCGGCGCGCGGCGCAGCGTCACCCGGTCCAAGGACTGGCTCAACCATGTGCAATTTTCGCCCAAGGACCCGACGCTGCTGATGTATTGCCATGAGGGGCCCTGGGAGAAGGTGGATCGCATCTGGACCATCCGCACCGATGGGAGCGCCAGGACCAAAGTGCATCAACGCCGCTTCCAGGGCGAAATCGCGGGCCACGAATATTGGGCGCCCGACGGCCGCACCATCTGGTACGACCTCATTCAGCCGCAGGGGGTGCGCTGGCTGGCCGGCCATGACGTGGTGAGCGGCGCGCGCCGCTGGCTACGCATCGGCCCCGGTCAGGGCAGCTATCATTATAGTTCCACGCCGGACGGCCGCAGCTTTTCGGGCGACGGCAATGACGAGGGCAAATATATCAGCCTGTTCCACCCCCGGCTGGACGATGGCGCGCGCGCCAGCGGAACGCTGGACGCCGCCGCCCTGATCGCCACCGGGACGCTGGAGACAGAACGGCTCGCCGACCTGTCGAAGCATGATTATACGCTGGAGCCCAACCAGCATTTCACCCCCGACGGCAAATGGCTGGTCTATCGCAGCAATATCGAGGGCAAGCCCGCCATCTATGCCGTGGAGGTGGCGAAGCCGCGCTGAAGGGATCGAAAGCAGGCCTAACCCGTTGGCCCCAAGGGACAGGACCATTGGGGAGCCGGAATGAACGCGATCGACATACTCGCCAAGCAGCTATGGGCCATGTGGGTCGGCCTCGTCGCCCTGGTGCCCAATCTGGTGATCGCGCTCGTCGTCCTTGTCATCACCTGGATCGCCTCGCGCTTCGCCCGGCGCATCGTCGACCGCGTCACCAGCCGCGCTGCGATCCGCGAGAGCCTGAAGCAACTGATCCACACCATCGTGTCGATCGGCATCTGGATCATCGGACTGATCATCGCGGCGACGATCGTGCTGCCGGGGCTGACGCCCGCCAGCCTCGTCGCGGGCCTTGGCGTCGGCACGATCGCCATCGGCTTCGCCTTCCAGGACTTCTTCCAGAATTTCCTGGCCGGCATCCTGATCATGGTGCGCAAGAAGATGCGGATCGGCGACGTGATTGAATGCGAAGGCATTATCGGCAAGGTCGAGCATATCTCGCTGCGCGAGACGCATGTGCGTAAATTGTCGAACGAGCTGACGATCGTGCCCAATTCCACCCTGTTCAAGAATCCGGTGGAAATACTGACCGACGGGGCGCAGCGGCGCTACGAGATCATCGTCGGCGTGTCCTACGACACCGATCTGGAGCAGGCCCGCACCGTGATCCGGCAAGCGATGGACGATCTGGAGGGGATCGACCATCAGCGCCGCATCGATATCTTCGCGCGCGAATTCAATGCCAGCTCTATCGATTTCCTGGTGCGCTGGTGGGCGGGGTCCAAGCCCTATGACATGCATGAAAGCCGCGACCGCGTGGTCCGGGCGATCAAGGCGGCGCTGGACTCGGCCGGGATCGAAATCCCCTTCCCCTATGTCACCAACACGTTCAAGACGCCGGTGCCGTTCCAGAGCGAGGGCAGCGCGACGCCGCCATCGCCCTGAACGGCACGCGGCTCAGGCGCTGGCTGCCGATATCTCGCACAGCGCCTTATATTGATCCAGCATCTGGTCCCAGCCAGGATGGAAGCCCATTTCCTCATGCCGCGCCTTCGCTTCGGCGTCCCAGTGCCGCGCAGTGGCGGTAAAGCGCGTGCCTTCCGCCTCCTCCGCCCATTGCCAGACCGCGGTCATGAACGGCGTCTGCGGAATCCAGCCCGACGCATAGGCATCGGTCGACACCACCAGCGCCTCCGGCATCACGTCCAGGAACACGCCCTCCATCGGGCCGGTCTCCTCGCCATCGGGTCCGAACATCTGGACCGCGCTGCGCCCGCCCGGCCGCAGATCCTCCTCGATCACCTCGGCGCGCCAAGGCTTGGGGCAGAACCATTCATCCTTCAGGTCGGTCCACACCTTCCAGCAGATCGCACGCGGCGCGGCGATATGGCAACTGACCGACAGTTCATATTCCGCGCTGCTCACGCCGCTCTCCCTTCGAAAGCCGCCTGCATGGCGGCGGTGTCCAGCTTCTCCATCGACATCATCGCCTGCATCATCCGGGCAATGCCCTGCCGGTCGCCGGTGCGGTAATTGGCCATGATGCCCTTGGTCACCAGCTGCCAGGACAGACCATATCGGTCCGTCACCCAACCGCATGGCCTGGGCTTCCCGCCATCGGCCGTCAGCATGTCGAAATAACGGTCGAGTTCGGCCTGATCCTCGCACGCCACCGACAGCGAAATGGCTTCGTCGAACTGAAATTGCGGGCCGCCGTTCAGCGCCTGGTAGCTTTGCCCGAACAGGGTGAATTCGACCAGCAGCACGCTTCCGCCCGGCATCGGCGAAGGAGACGGGTTCTGCTCGGGATAATAGGTCACATGGTCCACCGACCCGCCGAAGACCGACGCATAATAATGCGCCGCTTCCTCGGCCTGGCCGTCGAACCAGAGACAGGGGGAGATCTTGTCCATCAGGCCGCGTCCTTGCTGCCGACCAGCGCGAACATCGCGCCCTGCGGATCGCTGGCCTGGATGATCCAGGCGCCGCCGGGCACCTCCATCGGTCCGTTGAGTATGGTGCCGCCGCCGGCCGTCACCCGATCGGCCGCGGCGTCGATGTCGCCGACGGTGAAATAGAAGAGCCAGGCCGGCATCGGCATTTCCTTGGGCCGCGGCATGATGCCGCCGCTCATGCTGGCAAAATCGCTGCCGCCGCTCTGCGAGACCAGTTGGTAGCTGCCCATGTCGCCCATATCCATGGCATCGCCCTTCGCCCAACCCAGCGCCCCAGTGTAGAAGGCCAAGTCGGCGTCGAAATCGCCGCTATACAGTTCATGCCAACCGACATGGCCCGTCGCCATCGGGGATGGCGCCGCCATGGCGTCAGGGCTGGAGCCCTTCAACAGCATGAAGACCGCGCCGCCCGGATCGCGCATCACGGCGAAGCGGCCGACGTCGGGAATATCTTCGGGCGCGCGCATCAGCGTGCCGCCGGCCGCGACCAGCCTTTCGGCATCCCAGTCGACATCGGCCGACCCGATATAGCCGCCCCACCAGGGCGTCATGCCGCAATCCCTGGCTTCGGCCGGGATCGCCATCACGCCGCCCATCTCACCCGCGCTGCCCGACAGGACATGATAGGTCCCACCGTTCAGCGCATCGCCGAACGGCTTGGACGTCCATCCCACCACGTCACCATAGAAGGTCAGCGCCGCCTGCGGATCGCTGGTCATCAATTCATACCAGAAGAATTTGCCGGTCATGTCGGTCATCGTCTTCCTCCTGAAAAAGGGACCTCAGCCTTTGGCGTCGAGCAGCACCTCGAACCCGCCATAGATGAGCCGGGCGCCGACGAAGGGCATGTCCTCGCCCTCCTTGGGCTGCATCCGCTCGTCCTTCATCACCTTTTCAGCGCCAGTGTCGCGCGTCGCCTTGTCGGGCCATTCGATCCAGGAAAAGACGACCTCCTCATCCTCCTCCGCGATGACGGCGGTGCGAAAATCGTTGGTCTTGCCAGGCTTGACGTCATTGCCCCAGCATTCGACCACGCGCGTCGCGCCATGTTCGATGAAGATCGGCGCGGCATAGGCCGCCACCTCCTTGTAGCGCTCCTTGTTGCCCTTGGGCACGGGGATCACGAAACCGTCCATATAGGCCATCGTCTCTCTCCTCATTTTCAGGGTGTGCCACGCCATCCTGGTCGTATGCGCCGACTCACCGCTTGCACTTTCTGCGCTCCAGGGTTATTTAAAGCAACAGCTCAGTTAGAAAAGATAACCAATGAGTCAGAACAGTCGCAAACGCGCCTATCAGGATGGCTGCGCCGTCGCCCATGCGCTCGACATCATCGGCGATCGCTGGGCGATGCCGATCATGCGCGAATTGATGCTGGGCCCCAAGCGCTTCACCGATCTGCGCGCCGGCCTGCCCGGAATCAGCGCCAATATGCTGACGCAGCGGCTGGAGGAACTGGAGGCGGCCAGCATCCTGGTGCGGCGGCGCCTGCCTCCGCCCGCCGCCAGCCAGATTTACGAGCTGACCGACTGGGGCCGCGAGTCGGAAATCCTCTTCCAGGTGCTGGGACGCTGGGCAGCGCGATCGCCCACCATGGAGCCGGGCAAGCCGATGAGCCCGGTGTCGGTCATCCTGTCGCTGCGCACGATGATCGATCGGTCAGCGATCGGCGACCTGCACGCCACCATCGGCATGCGGTTCGGCGAAGAAGAATTTCGCGGGGTGCTGAAGGATGGCGCACTGCTGATCGACCGCGGCGACGCAGCGGGCGCCGACGCGATCTTCATCGGCGATCCCAATGCGCTGGTGGCGGTCATCTATGGCGGCGCGCGGTTCGAGGATGTCGCCGACGCCTTGACTGTCGAGGGAGACAGAGACGTGGCGGACCGGTTCGTCCGCCTTTTCCCCGTGCCCCCCAAGGCCCCGGTCACGTTCGCGGGCGGTTGAGCGTCACGCGGACGCCGTCAGCTTCATCAGCAGCAAGCCTGCCAGGATGAGAGCGGCCACGACCAGCCGCGACGCGCTCACGCCTTCGCACAGGAAGGCGATGCCGACGGCAAAGGCGCCCAGTGCGCCGATGCCCGTCCAGATCATATAGGCCGTGCCGAGCGGCAGGCTGCGCAGTGCCAGCGCCAACAAGCCGAAACTGGCGATCATCGCGCCCAGGGTGACGAGGCTGGGGATGAGACGGCTGAACCCGTGCGATTGCTTCATCGCATAAGCCCAGACGATTTCGAGAATGCCGGCGACGAACAGATAGACCCAGGCCATGATGGCTCTCCTTCGCATAGAGAGCCGGGCCGTCCCGGACTTGAACCCGCACCGCGCGGAAGGGGACGTTGCCCCGGTTACGCGGTGCGAGATAAGACGCGCTGGCCCCGATGGCAAGGGTGTCAGCGCTGGTTGAGCGCGGCGAACGCCTGAGGAAATTCACCGCGCTGCGCCGCTTCGCTGAGGAATTTGACGCGCTCGACATGGATTTCCGGCGGGGTCGGCTGACGCCGCAGCAACGCCATGGTCTCGGCGATATATTCGGCCAGCGGCAGCGCGCGCGGATCCTCGGCATGGCCCGGCATCAGGTCGGTCTGGACCGCGGGCGGGATGATTTCGACCACGTCGACATTGCCGTCCTGGAGCTGCGCGCGCAGCGACAGGGACCAGCTGTGGATCGCCGCCTTGGTCGCGCAATAGGTGGGCGTCGCCACCAACGGGACGAAGGCGAGACCCGACGACACGGTCAGGATCGTCGCGGCCGGCTGCGCCTCCAGATGGGGCAGCAGCGCATGGGTCAGGCGGATGGGGCCGAGCAGGTTGGTCGCGATCGTCGCCTCCGCCACGTCGAGGTCGATCCTGTCCTCCGCCACCATGATCCCAGCATTGAGCAGCACCGCATTGAGGGCGGGGAAATCCGCCAATAATTGCTGCGCGAAGGCGGGGATCGCCGCCGCGTCGGCCATGTCCAGCGTCACCGCCGCCATGCCGGGATGTTTCGCGACCACGGCATCGAGGGCGTCGCGCCGCCGTCCGGCGATGATGACCTGATTGCCGGCTTCGTGAAATTCATGCGCCAGCGCCGCGCCGATGCCCGAACCGCCGCCGGTGATGAGGATGGTATTGCCTGTGGGTTGCATGGATCGCTCCTTTCGATTGGCCTGCCGCTGATGTAGCCCTATGCTCTCCTTTGGAAAGAAGGCACCAGAAAGTGCCGTAGTCACCGGGAAGTTAGAAATGGCAAATCCGCTGGAAAATCGCTTCGACGCGCAGGATATTTCCAAGGCCGAACACTATCTGGCCGCCGTGCCGCCCAGCGAGATCGACCCGCGGGTCGAGCGACTCGTCAACGAACTGATCGGACGAGTGGCCGACAAATGGACGATGCTGATCCTGGAGCTGCTGGAGGAGAAGGGGACGCTCCGCTTCACCGAGATCGGTCGGCAGGTGGAGGGGATCAGCCAGAAGATGCTGACGCAGACGCTGCGTCAGATGGAGCGGGACGGGTTGCTGACACGCACCGTGCACCCCGTGGTGCCGCCGCGCGTCGATTATGCGCTGACGCCGCTGGGCAACAGCCTGAGCGCCGCCTTTTGCGGCGTGTGGATCTGGGCCGAACGCAATCTGGACATGGTCGAGGCCGCGCGCG
This sequence comes from Sphingobium naphthae, assembly GCF_020782235.1. Classification (GTDB taxonomy): domain Bacteria; phylum Pseudomonadota; class Alphaproteobacteria; order Sphingomonadales; family Sphingomonadaceae; genus Sphingobium; species Sphingobium naphthae. The sequence continues at coordinate 191,565 of NZ_JAJGNO010000003.1, read as the reverse complement.
CCCGCTTCGACGCGCGCGGCTGACTCCGTGTCTCAGTCGCCCTGGGGCGGGATCGGCTGGACCTCCAGCCGGGGCGCGCCGTCATCGGGCGTGAAGCTGCTGGGCGCAGGCGGTCCGACCGGCGCGTCACTCGCCGAGGGCGGGAGCGGCTGAACCGTGGCGGTGGAGGGCACGGACATGCCCGTCGCACCCGGCAGCGGCTGCACGGTCGCGGACGATGACGGCGCGGCTCCCGCCGTGTCGTCGGGCGGCGGCGCGGTCGCTTCGAGCGCGCTCGAATAGCTGGGCTGCCATCCCGGCGGCGGCGCTTCGCCCGGCGGCTTGGGCGGCGGCGGCAGCGGCGTCGGCGACACGATGACGGTCACGGTCGCGCCGAAGCGCGACTGCCATTCGGCCAGGCGGCGCAGATAATCCTCGTAAGCGGCGTAGAAATCCTGGAAAGGCTTTTCCAGCTCGGCCAGCCATTGCGGCGCCATCAGCAACAGTTGCGACGAGGGCGTCGAAAGCAGCTTCGTGCCGACCGTCACCGCGACCGGGCAGAAATGCTTGATGACTGGCGGCAGCGCGAAGAAATTATAGACCACCGTGTTCAGCCGCTCGCGCGACCCGATGGCGGCATTGCCATAGGCCACCTTGTAGTTGCGCTCGACCGCGGAATTGGCGGCTTTGAGGATCGGTCCGTGGACCGCCAATATCTGGTTATACTGGTTGCGCGCGGTCGCCCCATATTTGTCGCAGTTGAGCGCCGCGACGTTGAGCGCCATGCGCACATGCCACAAAGCGGTGTTGGACGTGACGCCGCGATTGGCGGTCAGATATTTGCCTTCCTCATCCTTGGTGGGGATGGCCATGCCTTCGGCCGCATTATCCGGCGGCACCGGACGCACGGTCGGCACCACGACCGGCGGCGGCGTGGGCGGCGGCGGGGGCGGCGGTGTCGAACAGGCGGCAAGAACCGCCAGCGATACCAGGGAAATCCGGCCAGCAAGTCGGCGCGAGACGAACATCTAATTCTCCGAGAGGATTATGCGCCGGTCATGCCGGGCGGTTGGCTTCAAGGGAATATGCCCAACACTCGGTTTACCGCAAGGTTTCAGGCGGTTCGCCGTTCCAGTGCCTGCGCGGCTTCATCCATCAACTGCGCGATGATCGCTGCGACCGGCTCCTCGCGCGTCACCATGCCGACCGACTGGCCGGCCATCAGCGACCCGCCCTCGACATCGCCGTCGATCACCGCGCGGCGCAGGGCGCCCGCCCAATAATGTTCGATCTGCAACTGCGCCTCCATCATCTCGATCGCGCCGCTGTCCAGCAGATTGGCGACTTCGCGCTGCTTGGCGGTAAAGCTTTCGGTGCCCGCATTCTTGAGCGCGCGCACGGGGATCACCGGCAGGCGCGCGTCGATCTGCACGCTTGCCACCGCGTCGCGCGCCGAAGCGCGGAAAAACGCCTTCTTGAAATTGGGGTGGGCGATGCTCTCGCTCGCGCAGGCGAAGCGAGTGCCAAGCTGCACGCCCGCCGCGCCCATCTCCAGATAGGCGGCGATCGCTTCGCCCCGGCCGATGCCGCCAGCAACGAAGACCGGCACCTGGCCGGCCATGTCGGGCAGGATTTCCTGCGCCAGCACGCTGGTGGAAACCGGACCGATATGGCCGCCCGCCTCCATCCCCTCGACCACCAGCGCATCGACGCCCGACCGCACCAGCTTCTTGGCCAGGCTGAGCGCAGGGGCGAAGCAGATGAGCCTGGCGCCCTTCTGCTTGATCGCCTCGATGCTGCCCTTGGGCGGCAGGCCGCCCGCCAGCACGACATGGCCGACCGCATGCCGCGCGCAAACGTCGATCAGGTCGAACAGCTGCGGGTGCATGGTGATGAGGTTGACGCCGAAGGGCCGATCGGTCAGCGCCTTGGTCGCCGCGATCTCGGCATCCAGCAGGTCGGGCGTCATCGCGCCGCAGGCGATCACGCCGAAGCCGCCGGCATTGGAGATCGCCGCCACCAGATTGCGTTCGCTGACCCAGCTCATCGCGCCGCAGAGTATTGCGGTCTCGCAACCCAGAAAGTCGGTGCCGCGGGACATGAGGGACGTGAGCTTGGCGTTGGTCATATCATCAATCCGTTGAATCAAAAAAGCCCCTCCCGTTCAAGGGAGGGGTTGGGGTGGGTGCGATTGCATCCGCAGGCGCCTGCCATCGATCGAGAGGAAGCAGGCTCGCTAGGCTCGCCATATATCCCGACCCTCCCTTTGAACGGGAGGGGAGCGTTTCTGTCAAGCCGCAGGCGCGTCGAGGCCGTAGGCGGTGTGCAGGACGCGGACGGCCAATTCGGTTTCGTCCTCGTCGATCAGCACGCTGACCTTGATCTCGCTGGTGGAGATGGCCTCGATATTGATGCCCCGTTCGGCCAGCGTCTTGAACATGGTGGCGGCGACGCCGGCATGGCTGCGCATGCCGACGCCCACGACGCTGATCTTGGCGACTTCGGTGTCGGTGATGATGCGGCGGAAGCCGATCTCTTCCTTGCGTGCTTCCAATATGTCGACGCTGCGCGCGAGGTCCGCGCGCGGCACGGTGAAGGTGACGTCCGTCTCTTCCGTGTCCTTGCTGTCATTCTGGATGATCATGTCGACGTTGATCGCGGCGTCCGCCAGCGGCGTGAAGATGCTGGCCACCGCGCCCGGCTTGTCGGGCACGCGCGTGACGATGATCTTCGCCTCATTCTTGTCATGGGCGATGCCGGTGATGAGCTGACGTTCCATCTTCGTTTCCTTGAGCTTGGCTTCCAGTTCCTCGTCGCTCACGATCAGCGTGCCGGGAAGGTCATCCTGGGTGGGTTCATCGAAGGAAGAAAGCACCTGCACGACCACGCCTTCCTTCATGGCGAGGCCGACCGATCGGGTCTGGAGCACCTTGGCGCCGACCGAAGCCAGCTCCAGCATCTCCTCATAGGTGACGAGGTCAAGCTTGCGCGCGCGGGCGACGATGCGCGGATCGGTGGTGTAGACGCCGTCGACATCGGTATAGATGTCGCAGCGATCCGCCTTCACCGCGGCCGCCACCGCGACCGCCGACGTATCGGACCCGCCGCGGCCCAGCGTGGACACCCGCTTGTCGTCCATCATGCCCTGGAAACCGGGAATGACGGCGACCTGCCCCGCCTGCATCGCCGATACCAGCGCGTCGGTCTCGATCGTCGCGATGCGCGCCTTGGCATGCGCCTCGATCGTGCGGATCGGCAGTTGCCAGCCGAGCCAGCTGCGCGCATCGACGCCCATGGCCTTGAGCGTCATGGCGAGAAGGCCGCTGGTCACCTGCTCGCCCGACGCGACGACGACGTCATATTCGGCCGGATCATAGAGCGGCGAGGCTTCCTTGCAAAAGCCGACCAGCCGGTCGGTTTCGCCCGCCATGGCGGACACGACGACCGCGACCTCATGACCCTGCGAGACGACATGTTTGACGCGCGCGGCCACGTTGCGAATTCGCTCCATCCCCGCCATGGAGGTGCCGCCGAATTTCATCACGATGCGCGCCATTTGTGTGCCGAACCTTGCCGTTGCTGTGAAAGATTATGTCCCGGAGGGGCAAAACGGCGCTCCTATTAGCAGTCGCGGCAGATATGGCAAGCAATCGCACGGCGGCTCGTGGAACAAGCCGCGCCTCCCGATCTTTCCTGTCAGACAGGACAGGAGGATAGGATGGATGGAAGTATCTGGAGCCTTGCCGTCATAGGCGGGCCGGTGCTGCTGGGGCTGGTGCTGATCTTCGTGATCATCAGCAACAAGCGGCGCAAGGATCCGCGAGACATCGCCCGGACCGAGCAGGCGACGGACGAGCTGTATCGCAAGATGGACGCGGAGGACAAGGCGAGCGGCAGCGGCTGACGTGATCCATTTGCCTGCGACGCGGCGACTGCTAGAAGCCGGGGAAACAACAGACGAAAGTGACCATGGCTCCTAACGCGCCCGCAACGATCGACCCCAGGGAAGCCGCTCATTTCGGGGCGATGGCCGCCGACTGGTGGGATCCCCGCGGATCGAGCGCGATGCTGCACAAGCTGAACCCGGTGCGGCTGCGCTATATCCGCGCCGCCATCGACCAGCATTGGCCCGGCCGGGAGCAGGCCTTCCGCCCGCTTGACGGCAAGCGCGCGCTGGATGTCGGATGCGGCGCCGGTCTTCTGGCCGAACCGCTGGCGCGGCTGGGCGCGGCGGTGACCGGCCTTGACGCCGCGCCGGAAAATATCGCCGCCGCACAGGCGCATGCGGAGGGCCAGGGGCTCAGCATCGACTATCGCGCCACGCCGGTGGAAGCGATGGCGGAGGATGGCTTCGACCTCGTCACGTCGATGGAGGTGATCGAGCATGTCGCCGACCCGGCCGCTTTCGTGCGTGCGTTGGCCGCAAAGCTCGCGCCCGGCGGGCTCATGATCCTGTCGACGCCCAATCGCACGCCGCTGTCGCGCCTGGCGATGATCACCATCGGCGAGAGCATCGGCGGCATTCCCAAGGGCACGCATGACTGGGGCAAGTTCCTGACGCCCGAGGAATTGACGGTGCTGCTGGAGGAGGCGGGCCTGGACGTGACCGACAGCAGCGGCCTCAGCTTCGATCCCGCCCGGGGCTTCGCCCTGTCCGCCAACAAGGCGATCAACTATCTGCTGACCGCCCGTCACAAAAGCTGATCAGCGCAGGCGCCCGGGAAGATAGGGTTCGGCGTCCAGCCCCGCAATCGCGGGCGGCGGCGCCGACCCGCTGATCAGCGAATGGCCCAGCAGCGCGGCGGCCGGGGCGGTCTGGATACCAAAGCCCCCCTGCCCCCCGAACCAGAAGAAGCCGGGCACGTCCGGGTCGGGCCCGTAGACCGGCGCGCGATCCGGCGCGAAGCTGCGCAGACCCGCCCATTTATGCTCGATCCGCGTTACTGGCCAATCGACCGCGGCCTCGAAGCGGGCGAGCGCCTGCGCCACCGCCAGTTCCTCCGGCGCGGCGTCGCAGGGCGGCGAAGGATCCTCGTCATGCGGGGTCAGCCAGACGCGCCCGGCCCCCTCCGGCTTGAAATAGAAGCCCGCGCGCAGGTCCATCACCAGCGGCAGGTCGGGCGAGGGCATGGCCGGAACGCCGAGCTGAACCACCGTGCGCCGCAGCGGGGTGATGCCGATGGGCGCGACGCCGCTGCGCCGCGCGACCTCGTCCGCCCAGGCGCCCGCCGCGTTGACGATCAGGCCGCAGCGCACCGGCCCGCGGGACGTTTCGATGCGCCAGCCATGGGCCTCGGCGCGCGCCGCCAGCAGGCTCGCGCTGAGCCACATCGCGCCGCCGGCGGCCGCGAACCGGCGCAGATAGGCCTGGTGCAGCGCCGCCACATCGATGTCGCGGCAGCTCGCCTCCATGACGCCGATGGTCCAGTCGGGCCGCAGGCCAGGCACCTGGGGCGCAGGGTCCACTGGCTCCAGCACGACCTTGCCCGCGAACCGCGCCAGCAGCGCGTCGCGCAGGGGCGCATCCTCCGCCCGCCCGACATGCAGCGTACGGCGCGGCGACAGGAAGCTGCGATCGTGAAAAGCGGGATCGGGCGACTCCAACAGCGGTCCCGACGCGGTCGTCAGCGGCTGAACCGCCGGGCCGCCATAGGTTTCCTCCCAGAAGGCGACGGAGCGGCCAGTGGCGTGATAGCCCGGCTGCGCCTCCATCTCCAGGATCAGGACCCGCGCATCCGCCACGAGATGCGCGCCCAGGCTGGCCCCCGCCATGCCGCCGCCCACGATCACGATGTCGAACAGGGTCAAATCGCCGTCTCGTCCAGAAAATTCTCGATCCGGGCGAAGGCGTCGAGCCGCACCGGATCAAGTTCGCGCAATATCTCGTGCGCGGCCTCGCGGCCATAGACATGCAACCGGGCGCGGGGAAGACGGGCGGCGACGCGGCGGATCGCGGGGGTGGACACAAGCTGGTCCGTCTGCGCCGCCAGGATCAGGACCGGGCAGAGGACGCGCGCCAGCCCTTCGCTCCGTTCCAGCGCCTGGGTCGATTCGAGCGCCTGGCTCACCCAGTTCCAGCTGGGAGGCCCGAGCGCGATCTCGCGGCTGTGATCGCGCCACCATAGTTCATCGGCATAGCGTTCGGGATCATGCGTCAGCCGCTTCTGCCGGATGCGCCGCTGCCGTTCCGATTCCTCCTTCTGCGTCCAGGCGCGCTTGTCGCCCAGCCCGCGCCGCAGCATCATCCGCGTCATCGCGACGGCCAGCCAGCGCGGCATGGGCCCGCTGTGCAGTCCCAGCATCGGCGCGACCAGCACTGCCGCGTCCGGCTGCGCCATCCCCTCCGCCAGCGCGCGCAGCAGCATATGACCGCCCATGGAATGGCCCAGCATCGCGGTCGGCCCCTCGCCCTCCGCCCGCCAGTCGCGCGCAAGATCGACCAGATCGGCGATATAGTCGGCGAAATCAGGAATATGGCCGCATAGCGGATCGTCGGTCAGCCGCCCCGACCCGCCCTGCCCGCGCCAGTCGAACGCCGTCACGGCCCAGCCGCGCCGCGCCATATGGTCGATCAGCTCGAGATATTTCTCGATCATGTCGCCGCGGCCGTTGATGATGAGCAGCCGCCCGCGTGTCCCGTCCCCCAACCGGTAGCGGCGGATCGGCCAGCCATCCCGGCCATGCCAGAAGTCCAGCCGCCCGCCCATCGGCCAGGCGCGCCGATCGAAAGGTTTGGATGCGGGAAAGAGCGGCGAATCCATGGGCGGCATGGTTACGGTTTGGTAAGCCATGCGGTCTAGGGAATAGTGCGCATGTCGGGGGAATATTTCCGGTTGGCGCTGATGATCGCCCTGAGCGCGCTGCTGATTGCGGCGGCCGTCACCGATCTGCGCACCCGCATCATCTCGAACCGCCTGAACCTGGCCGTCGCGCTGCTCGCCCCCTTGTGGTGGCTGGCCAGCGGGCTGGAGCCCTGGCCGGGCATGGCGGTGCAGTTGCTGGTCGGCGCGATCGTCTTCGCGCTGTTCACGCTGTTGTTCGCGATCGGCATGATGGGGGGCGGCGACGTCAAGCTGCTGGGCGCGCTGGCGCTGTGGTTCCCCTGGCAGGCGCTCATGACGCTGATCATGCTGATGGCGCTGCTGGGCGGCGCGGTCACGCTGGTCACGATGATCCATCACCGTATCGCCAAAAAGCAGGGCCAGCCCGAGATTCCCTATGGGGTCGCCATCTCGATCGCCGCCCTGTGCATGATTGGCGAACGATATCTTAACCATTTTGCGTGATGAGTGGGGCAATGGGGGCCTGGCACCCACTCGAGGGAGGCGAATTTCGTCATGGATGCTAAGAAGATCGTGCTGCTGGTTGGCGCGCTGATCATAGCCGTTACAACAGCGCTGCTCGCGCGCAACATGTTGAGTTCGTCGAGCACACCCAATGTCAGCGCGGCGAACATGCCGGTGGCGGCGGACCAGCCCCATGTGCTGGTCGCGGTCAAGGCGCTGCCGGTGGGGACCATCCTCGATGCGGAAAGCTTCCGCTTCCAGCCCTGGCCCAAGGATCTGGTCGAACAGGCCTATTATCTGCGCGGCCAGGCCGATCCGGCCCGGCTGGCGGGCAGCGTCGTGCGCACCGCCATCACGGCGGGCCAGCCGCTGACGCAGGGCGCGCTGGTGAAGCCGGGCGATCGCGGCTTCCTGGCCGCGGCGCTGGCGCCGGGGATGCGCGCGGTCACGGTGCCGGTTTCGGCTCAGACCTCGGTCGCCGGCTTCGTCTTTCCGGGCGACCGCATCGACCTCGTCCTGACGCAGAGCGTGGCGGGCGGCGGCGAAGGCGAACCGCTCAAAGTGTCGGAAACCATCCTGCGCAACCTGCGCGTGCTGGCCACCGACCAGCGGATGGACGCGCTCGGCCCCGACGGCAAGCCCGTTGTCCAGACCTATTCCAACGTCACGCTGGAAGTGACGCCCAAGATCGCCGAGAAGATCGCGGTGGCGCAGACCGTCGGATCGCTGTCCATGTCGCTGCGGTCGATGGCGGACACGCCTGCGGACCTCGACACCGCCATCGCCGGCGCTGACGTCGACCTGCCCGACGGCACCAGCCCGGCGGCGGAAAAGGCGATCCTCGCCAAGCTCGCCGCGCAGCCGGTCGATCGTGGCACCACCTATTCCACCGGCGCCGACGTGTCGCGCTACCAGCGCAGCTCCGTTCCGCCCAAGCCCGAAGAAACCGTGCCGCCCGCCATGGCCGCCAATGGCGCACCGGTCGGCACCGTCGCCTTCAAGGGTCCGACGATCCGCGTGGCGCGCGGCACCACAGTGACCGAAGTTCCGGTCGGGGGGAAGTAAGATGAAGCCCATGCACAAGCTTGCCGGACCCGCCGTCGCAATCGGCCTGGCGCTGGCCTTCGCTGCCGCGCCGACCAGCGCCGTCAACGCCGCCATCTCCAGCGCGCAGGACAATGCGATCCTGCTGTCGGTGGGCGGCAGCCGCGTCGTCAACCTGCCGGCCAAGATGTCGGACGTGGTGATCGCCGATCCCGAAGTGGTCGACGTGCATGTCCGCTCCCAGAACCAGCTCTACCTGATCGCCAAGAAGGCGGGCGAAACCACGGTTTTCGCTACCGCCTCCAACGGCAAGGTGCTGTTTTCGGGCACGGTCCGCGTGGGCAACAACATCACCAGCATCGACGACATGCTGCGCCTGGCCATGCCCGGCGCCAAGATCGCGGTGAACACGATGAACGGCATGGTGCTGCTGACCGGCACGATCCAGGCGCCCGAGGACGCGGCCGAGGCCGAACGGCTGACGCAGGCCTTCGTCGGGAAGGACGTGACTGTGGTCAGCCGCCTGCGCATGGCGACGCCGCTGCAGGTGATGCTCCAGGTCAAGATCGCCGAAGTCGCCAAGGATGTCGGCCACAAGATCGGCACCAACTTCACCAGCCACGACACCGGATCGACCGGCGGCTATGTCGGAGGCGGCCTGCGCGATTTCGCGCAATATGACAGCGACACGAACAGCTGGAACTTCACCACGCCCGTCGATGGCTCCTACTCGCTGGGCGGCGTGGCGCGCATCTTCGGCATGGACATTGCCGGCGCGCTGGATCTTGCCGAATCGAGCGGCCTCGCCTCCACCTTGGCGCAGCCCAACCTGACGGCTCTGTCGGGCGAGACCGCCAGCTTCCTGGCCGGCGGCGAATATCCCTACACCGTCAGCAACGGCCTGCAGGGCAACAGCATCGAATTCAAGCAATATGGCGTGCAGCTGGCCTTCACGCCCACCGTGCTGGCCGATGGCCGCATCTCGCTGCGGGTCCGGCCGACCGTTTCCAGTCTCGACTTCTCGATCAACGCCAATGTCCCTGCCCTGCGCAGCCGGACGGCGGAAACCACCGTCGAACTCGGTTCGGGGCAGGCCTTCATGATTGCGGGGCTGCTCAACAACGAAGCGTCGAACAGCGTCAACAAGATACCGGGCCTTGGCAACCTGCCGATCCTGGGCAGCCTGTTCAAGTCGCGGCAGTTCCAGCGCAACGAAACCGAACTGGTCATCGTCGTCACCCCTTATCTGGTGAAGCCGATGAATGCGTCGGACGTGCGCCTGCCGACCGACGGCTTCCGCAACGCCGACCTGGGCGAAGGCCTGTTCCTGCAGCGCGGCCACAGCGGCACCAGCGGCGCGCGCCGCCCGATGCCCAGCCGCGCGCCCGGTTCGCCCATGCCCACGCCGGGCCCCGAAGCATCCGCCGCCTCGCCGCCGGCAGTCGCCCGCAAGGATGGCGATGCCGCACCCGGCTTCAGCTTCTGACGGAAGGACCAAGATCATGACCTCTCTGTCCCTCAAGACCCTTGGCGCGCTGGCGCTGCTGGCGATGCCGCTGGCGGCCTGCACGTCCGACAGCCTCAACCGCGGCGTGGAATCGGTGCACCAGCCCGTGATCAGCCACGCCGCCTACACGTTCGACGTGATGGCTGGGCCGGGCGACACGCTCGCGCCTGCCGAAGCGGCGCGGCTCAACGACTGGTTCGTCTCCATCGACCTAGGCTATGGCGATCAGGTCGCGATCGTGTCGGATGGCTATTACGGCCCGGCGCTGCGCGAAGGCATCGCCAATGTCGTGGCGCGCCACGGCCTGCTGGTGGGCGAAGATAGTTCGGCCGTCGCCGGCATGGCGCCGCAAGGCAGCGTCCGCCTGGTCGTGCGCCGCGCCACCGCCAGCGTACCGGGCTGCCCCGATTGGAGCGCCAAGCAGGAAAGCGAAATGACGCTGGGCACATCGTCCAATTTCGGCTGCGGCATCAACGGCAACATCGCCGCCATGGTCGCCAATCCCGAGGATCTGGTCCGCGGCCAGACCAGCGACAGCGACCTGCGCACCGCCACGTCCAATCGCGCGATTTCCACCTATCGCGAAAAGGCGCCGACGGGCGCTGGCGATCTCAAGCAGCTTCAGGCGGAAGGCCAGCAGTAACATGAACGCACCCTGGAAACCCGGCGTCGGCCTGCGTGATCCGTTTCACGCCTTCGTCTGCGACGATCACAGTTTCGACGTGCTGCGCGCCGTCGCGGCGGAAATGGGCTGGGCGCCCGAAAAGGTGAACAAGGGCGGGATGCGCAATGCGGTCCAGACCCTGTCGATCACCGCGTCGCCCCAGATCCTGTTCGTCGACATGTCCGAAAGCGGCGATCCGCTGAACGACATCAACAGCCTGGCCGAAGTGTGCGAACCCGGCACGGTCGTGATCGCGTCGGGCCAGGTCAACGACGTGCGCCTCTATCGCGACCTGGTCGCCAGCGGCATCCAGGATTATCTGCTCAAACCCTTCGGCGCGGACCAGTTGCGCGATGCCTTGGCGCAGGCGCAGGCGGTGTTCATGGCCCCGCGCGAAACGGGTCCCGAGCGGCCGCACTGCACCATGGCGGTGATCGGCACGCGCGGCGGCGTGGGTGCGTCCAGCATCGCGACGTCGCTCGCCTGGATGCTGTCGGACAAGAAGAATCGCGCGACCGCGCTGCTCGACCTCGACGTGCATTTCGGCACCAATGCACTGGCGCTCGACCTGGAGCCGGGCCGCGGCCTCACCGACGCGATCGAAAATCCCAGCCGCATCGACGGCCTCTTCATTGAGCGCGCGATGGTGCGCGCCAGCGACACGCTGGCGATCCTGTCGGCCGAAGCGCCGATCAGCCAGCCGATGCTGACCGATGGCGGCGCCTTCTACCAGTTGCTGGAGGAGTTCCAAGCCGCGTTCGAATGCAGCGTCGTCGATCTGCCGCGCGGCATGCTGATCCAGCATCCGCACCTGATGGGCAGCGTGAATGTCGCGCTGGTGGTGACCGAACTGACGCTGGCGGCGGCGCGCGACACGATCCGCATCCTGTCCTGGCTCAAGACGAACGCGCCGCAGGCGCGGCCGATCGTGGTCGCCAACAAGGTGCAGCCCGGTTCGCCCGAAATCAGCCGCAAGGATTTCGAACAGTCGATCGAGCGCAAGGTCGACATATTGGTGCCGTTCGATGTGCGGGTTGCCTCGCAGGCGGCAAAGCTCGGCAAGACGCTGGCCGAAGTCGCCAAGGGCAGCAAGGTGGGCGCAGCCTGCACCGCCCTGCTGAACGAGGCGCTGGGCGCCGCGGAAGAGGACGGGCCCGACGCTCGTCCCGCAAAGGGCGATTCGCTGCTGAGCAAGATCGACCTCAAGAGCATGTTGCCATCGCGGCGCAAGGACAAGGTCGCGAACGAAGGCTGAAGGCGCGCGCCGCCCGATGACGGGCGGCCGACACAGGACAAGGCGGAACCATGGACGGCAATGTCATCTTGATCGCGGTGCTTCTGGCGACCATGCTGGGGCTGATTGTGATGGCCTTTGCCGGTCCGTCGCCGGAAAAGGCGCGCAAGCGCCGCGTCGCGACCATTCGCGGGCGCCATGGCGAATCGGCCGAAGCGCTGCTGGAAGCGCGGATGCGCAAGGCGATCTCCAATCGCCCGACCGGGACCGAGGCCAAGATGCTGGTCTCGCTGATCCCCAATCCGGACAATCTGGCCAAGCGCATCAAGATGACCGGCAAGAAATGGACGCTCAGCCAGTATATGACGGCCTGCGCGGTGATCTTCCTTGTCGTCACCGCCCTGCTGATGCTGCGCGGCTTTCCCTTCTTCTTCGCGATCCTGGTCGGCCTGGCCGCGGGCCTGGGCCTGCCGCACTGGTGGGTCGGACGGCTGATCGCCAAGCGGATCACCCAGTTCAACGCCAAATTCCCCGACGCGCTCGAACTGCTGACGCGCGGCCTGCGCTCGGGCCTGCCGATCGCCGAGACGCTGAGCGTCGTGTCGCACGAGATTCCCGGCCCCGTGGGCGAGGAGTTCAAGCTGATCACCGAACGCATCAAGATCGGCCGAACGATGGAGCAGGCGCTGCAGGAAACCGCGGACCGGCTGGGCACGGCGGAATTCCAGTTCTTTGTCATCACCCTGGCGATCCAGCGCGAAACCGGCGGCAACCTGGCCGAAACCCTGTCGAACCTCGCCACGGTGCTGCGCCAGCGCGCGCAGATGAAGCTCAAGGTCCGCGCCATGTCGTCCGAATCCAAGGCATCCGCCTATATTATCGGCGCCCTGCCGTTCCTGGTGTTCGGCATGATCTGCTACATCAACTTCAACTATATGAAGCCCTTCTTCACGCCCGATCCGGCCGGCCTGTTCGGGCTCAGCACGATGCAGGTCGTGGGGATCGGCGGCATGTGCTGGATGGGCATCGGCGCCTTCATCATGGCCCAGATGGTCAATTTCGAGATTTGACGGGGAGGCATTAGAATATGGACGCCCCAACCCCCGCCGGCACCCTGTTTGGCATGACCGCCACCGACTTCGGCACCCTGCTGGCCGGCCTCGCGACGCTCGCCGTCCTCTTCGCTCTTTATGCGGTGATGACGGTGCGCGATCCCATGGCCAAGCGCGTCAAGGCGCTGAACGAACGGCGCGAACAGCTCAAGGCCGGCATCACCGCTTCGACCGCCAAGCGCCGCGCCAAGCTGGTCAAGAAGAACCAGACGACCGACCAGATGCGGTCCTTCCTCTCCAGCCTCAAGGTGCTGCAGGACGACCAGCTGAAGGACGTGCAGACCCGCCTGGCGCAGGCGGGCATCCGCTCCAAGGATCTGGCCGTCGCGGTGATCTTCGGCCGCATGATCCTGCCGATCGTGATCGGCGGCCTTGCCGCGATCCTGCTCTATGGCGTCGGGATCAATCCCGAATGGGGCCCGATGAAGCGCTTCTTCGCCTTCGCTGTTCCCCTGCTGCTGGCCTACAAGGCGCCTGATCTCTACATCAACAACAAGGTGCAGAAGCGCTCCGCCGCCATTCGCAAGGGCCTGCCCGACGCGCTCGACCTGCTGGTGATCTGCGCCGAAGCGGGCCTGACCGTGGACGCCGCTTTTGCCCGCGTGGCGCGGGAATTGGGCAAGGCCTATCCCGAACTGGGCGACGAATTCCAGCTGACCGCGATCGAACTCAGCTTCCTTACCGAGCGGCGCATGGCGTTTGAAAACCTCGCCTCGCGCGTGAAGCTGGATGCGGTCAAGGGCGTGGTCACCACCATGATCCAGACGGAAAAATACGGCACGCCGCTCGCGTCGGCGCTGCGCGTCCTGTCGGCCGAGTTCCGCCACGAACGCATGATGCGCGCAGAGGAAAAGGCCGCGCGCCTGCCCGCCATCATGACCGTGCCGCTGATTCTCTTCATCCTGCCGACCCTGTTCGTCGTCATCCTGGGTCCGGCTGCCTGCTCGATCAGCGCGGCGTTCTAACGGCTCTCGAAGAGAATTGGCGCTTGCTGTAGCGTCCGGCTACCCGCGCCAGCGCGCTCACAAAGCGCTGGCGCGACGGGCTTTCCTTCTCTATTTTACGCTAACGTAAGAGGAAAGAAGAGAGAGGATCGCATGACCGTCATTCGCACCATTGGCCTCGCCGCCGCCGCTGTCGGCGCCTTCGCCGCCCTGCCCGCTCAGGCGGCGCAGCCGGTCACCGGGCGCTGGGCCACCGTCGATGGGAAGGCGATCGTCAACATCGCGCCGTGCGGCAAGCAATTGTGCGGCCGGATCGAAAAGATCGTGAAGCCCACCCCCGGCCGCCCCCAAACCGACGTCAAGAATCCCGATCCCACGCAGCGCTCCAAGCCGCTGGTCGGCCTCGCCCTGCTGTCCGGCTTCACCGACGCCGGCGATATCTGGAAGGGCACGATCTACGATCCGGAAAGCGGCAAGAGCTATAACAGCAAGATGAGCCGCAACGCCGACGGCACGCTGAAGGTGCAGGGCTGCATCGCCTTCTTCTGCAAGACCCAGACCTGGACGCCGGTGCGCTGAGGCGCCGGCCTCGGTCAGGCATGTAGACGGACTTTCGACACCGCGCCTCGACAGGAGGCTGCGCTTGCGCCAAGGCCGCGCGCATGTTCGGCCTTGGCGCATCCATCCTGTTCGTCCTCATCTGGTCCACCGGCTTCATCGTCGCGCGCGCCGTCGTGCCGCATGGCGCGCCGGAACTGGTGCTGGCGGTGCGGCTGGTCGCCACCACGCTGCTGCTCGCCGGCGCGGCCGCCCTCGCCCGGCAGAGCTGGCCGCGTGGCAAGCGGCTGGGGCTGCATCTCGCCGCCGGGGCGATGCTGCATGGCTTTTATCTGACGATCAGCTGGTGGGCGGTCGGCCGGGGCATGCCTGCCGGCATCATGGCGCTGCTGGGCGCGACCCAGCCGTTGATGGTGGCGGTCGCCAGCGTCCTGCTGCTGGGTGATCGCCTGCCCGGGCGCGGCTGGGCCGGTCTTGCCATCGCGATCATCGGCGTCGCCTGCGTGTTGTTGCCCGCCATCGAACGCACCGGCGCCAGCGCGGTGCCGGTGGTGCCGGTGCTCGCCGGCCTCTTCGCCATCATCGCGATGACCGGCGGCACGCTGATCCAGCGGGGCCAGATCGCCGGCGATCCGATTCTGATGTCGGGCGCGGCGCAAAATCTGGGCGGTGCGCTGGTGGCGATCGCCGCGACGCTGATCGTGGGCGACTGGCGCTGGGACAATGATCCGATGCTGTGGATCGGCCTTGCCTGGTCGGTGCTGGGCCTGTCGGCGGCGGGGCTCAGCCTGCTCGTCTGGCTGGTGCGGCATCAGGGGCCGACCGCCATGTCGATGCTGCTGCTGCTCGTGCCGCCGCTCGCCGCGATCGAGGCCTGGGCGCTCTTCGGCGAGCAGCTGGGGCCCGTGCAGCTCATCGGCTTCGCCCTGGCGCTGGGCGGCGTGCTGCTCGGTCGATCGCAGGGCCGCGCCAAGGCTCGCGAGGCCGCTGCCGAGCTGGTCGAGCCAGCGTGATCGTCACACAAACGTCATCGCCTGCAACATCGTCGTCATGATCGCGCGCTATGCGGCGGCATGAGCAAGCGTCCGCCGTCCCTTCCCGCCCAGGCCGCCGACATGGCGATGCAGATGGCGCTCCGCCAGATCGACTTCCATCGCGCGCCGGCGCCGCGTCCGGCGGCGCCCGTCGCCAAGCAGGCTGCGCCCACGCCCCTGTCCTCGCCTCCGTCCGACGAGCATCGGCTGGCGCTGCGCCGGCGCGACTGGCTGGCCGACGTGCAGGAGGCGCAGCGCGCATTGTCGCCCTATGCGTCGGGCCTGCTGACGGCGGAAAATCTGTCGGGCGAGGAATTTCTCCACAGCTTCTACGCGCCGGGCCGCCCGGTGCTGATCAAGAGCGCGATGACCGGCTGGCCGGCGCTGGAACGCTGGACGCCCGACTATCTCGCCGATCGGATCGGCGACGCGGAAATCGAATATCAGGGCGGCCGCTCCAGCGCCGCCGACTATGAGCTGAAGAAGGATCGACACCGCAAGCGAGCGACCTTCCGCCATTTCATCGATCTGGTGCGAGCGGGCGGCAATGACGCCTATCTGACCGCGTCGAACAGCGCCACCAACGCGCCCGCGCTTGCGCCCCTGGACGAGGATCTCGGCCCTCTCGACGCCTATCTGCGCCGGCCCCAGGGCATGTTGTGGATCGGGGGCGCGGGCGCCTTCACCCCGCTCCATTTCGACCTCACCAACAATCTGCTGGCGCAGGTCACCGGCACCAAGCGGCTGATCCTGATCCCGCCGTCGCAGACGCGGCGGCTCGCGCATCGCGGGCACGTGTTCAGCGACGTGCGCGACGTGACGGACGAGGCCCAGCTCAAGCGCTTCCCGCAGGCGCGCGACGTGCTGCGTTATGAGGTGCAACTGACGCCGGGCGACCTGCTCTTCATTCCGATCGGCTGGTGGCACCAGGTGCGGTCGGAAAGCTTCTCGACGATGCTCACCTATACCGGCTTCCACTGGCCCAATGCGGGCCATGAAAATTACCCCGCCGGCTGATCAGACCTCGCGCAGCCGCTCATGATGGCGGATCACTTCATCGATGATGAAGCGCAGGAATTTTTCGGTGAAGTCGGGGTCCAGCTTCGCGTCCGCCGCCAGCTGCCGCAGCCGCGCGATCTGGCGCTCCTCGCGGCCCGGGTCCGCGGGCGGCAGATCATGGCTCGCCTTATATTCGCCGACCGCCTGGGTCACCTTGAACCGTTCGGCGAGCATGAACACCAGCGCCGCATCGATATTGTCGATGCTTTCGCGATAGCGTTTCAAAGTCTCGTCCATCTGGCGGCTCCTGCGGTTGATCGCCGCGCTTTTTGCCGCTTGTGGCGCGCCGTGCAAGCTATTCCCGCTTGCCTTTGCTCTTTTGCACCGCCACATGAACCGGGTCATGACAGCACCCGCCCCCGGTAACGTCCACCCGATCGGCCGCGCGACCGCCGCGCCGTCGCTTGACCCCATCATGAACCTGGTCGCCGATGGCATGAACCAGGTCAACAGCGTGATCCTGGACCGGATGCAGTCGCGCATTCCGCTGATCCCGGAACTGGCCGGCCATCTGATCGCCGGCGGCGGCAAGCGGCTGCGGCCAATGCTCACCCTGGCCTGCGCGGACCTGGTCGGCTATGCCGGCGCGCGCCACTACAAGCTCGCCGCCGCGGTCGAATTCATCCATACCGCGACGCTGCTGCACGACGATGTGGTCGACGGATCGGGAATGCGCCGCGGCCGCAAGACCGCCAACATCATCTGGGGCAACAGCGCCAGCGTTCTGGTCGGCGACTTCCTCTTCTCCCGCTCCTTCGAACTGATGGTCGAGGCGGAATCGCTCAAGGTGCTCAAGATCCTGTCCGGCGCATCGGCCGTGATCGCCGAAGGCGAGGTCAATCAGCTGACCGCGCAGCGCAAGATCGACACCAGCGAAGAACAATATCTCGACATCATCGGCGCCAAAACCGCCGCCCTGTTCGCCGCCGCCTGCCGCATTTCCGCCGTGGTCGCGGACCGGGACGAAAAGGAGGAGCAGGCGCTCGACGTCTATGGCCGCAACCTGGGCATCGCCTTCCAGCTGATCGACGACGCGATCGATTATGAATCGGACGAAGCGACGATGGGCAAGGATGCGGGCGACGATTTCCGCGACGGCAAGGTGACGCTGCCCGTCATCCTCGCTTATGCGCGGGGCAGCGACGAGGATCGGGCCTTCTGGAAGGCGGCGATCGCCGGCCATCGCGTCAGCGACGCGGATCTGGCCCATGCCACCGGCCTGCTGCGCCAGACCGGCGCCATTGCCGACACGCTCGCCCGCGCGCGCCATTATGGGCAGCGCGCCATCGATGCGCTGGGCATGTTCGATGCCGGCAAGGCCAAAGCGGCCCTTACCGAAGCGGTCGAATTCGCTATAGCCCGCGCCTATTGAGGGGGACGGACACTCCATTCCCTGTCCGTCCGCTCGGGCCCCAGCCTGCCCTGTCGAAGCCAGCCCCTTTTTCGCTCGCGACAATGTCCTTCGGCAGGCGCAAGGGCGAACGGGCATTTTGCTGAACCGGACCCGCCATGATCCTTTCCCCCGATATGCTCGCCTTCCTTGTCGCCGCGGCGCTGATGGCGGGATGCATCGACGCGATGGCGGGCGGCGGCGGCCTCATCACCCTGCCGGCGCTGATGGCGGCGGGCATTCCGCCGGTGCAGGCGGTCGCCACCAACAAGCTGCAAAGCTGCTTTGGCACCTTCGGCGCCTGCGTCGCCTATGCCCGGCGCGGCCATATGGACCTGAAAACCTATAAGGGGCCGGTGATCGCCGCCTTCATCGGGTCGGTAGGCGGCGCCTGGCTGCTGCAACGAGTCGATCCATCGATCTTGGCCGGCCTCATGCCCGCGCTGCTGATCGCCATGGCCGCCTATTTCACCTTCTCGCCCAAGCTGGGCGAGACGGATCGCCATGCCCGCGTCGGCATTGCCGGCCTGTCGGGGCTGATCGGCATGATCGGCTTTTACGACGGCTTCTTCGGACCCGGGGCCGGCGCCTTCTACACCACCATCTTCCTGGCGCTGGGCGGCCTGTCGATCCTGCGCGCGACGGCGCAGACCAAGGCCGCCAATTTCGCGAGCAATGTCGCGGGGCTGCTCACCATGCTCGCGGGCGGGCATGTGATCTGGGTCGCGGGCCTCGCCATGGCGCTCGGCAGCCTGGTGGGCGGGCAGATCGGCTCGCACCTCGCCATGCGGTTCGGGTCGCGGCTCATCAAGCCGCTGCTGGTCGTCATGTCGCTGGCGCTCACCGCCAAGATGCTGCTCGATCCGAAAAATCCCATCCACCTCTATCTGTTCGGATAAGCCGGCCGCTTGCGCGCAGCGGCGATTGGCGCGAGAGGAAGCGCGATGACCGCGCTTCCCATCCATGCCGTGCTGCCCGACCTGCTCGCCGCCCTGCGCAACGGCAGCAATGCGGTGCTGGTCGCACCGCCGGGGGCGGGCAAGACCACGGCGGTGGCGCCAGCGCTGCTGGACGAGCCTTGGTGCACCGGGCAGGTGCTGCTGCTGTCCCCCCGCCGCCTCGCCGCGCGCGCGGCGGCCGAGCGGATCGCCGAATTGCTGAGCGAGCAGCCCGGCGGCCTGGTCGGCTATGCCACGCGGATGGACAGCAAGATGTCGGCCCGCACGCGGCTGCTGGTCCTGACGGAGGGCATTTTCGTGCGCCGCATCCAGGACGATCCGGAACTTGCAGGCGTGTCGGCGGTGCTGTTCGACGAAGTCCATGAACGCAGCCTCGACAGCGATTTCGGCCTGGCGCTGGCGCTCGACGCCCAGGGCGCCTTGCGGCCCGACCTGCGCATCCTGCCGATGTCGGCGACATTGGACGGCGCGCGCTTTGCCGATCTGCTCGGCGGCGCGCCGGTGATCGAAAGCGAAGGGCGCATCCAGCCGCTCGACCTGCGCCATATCGGCCGCGCCTCGGAAAAGCGGATCGAGGATGAGATGGCGGCGGCCATCCGCCGGGCGCTCGGCGAAGAGGCCGAAGGCGACCTGCTCGCCTTTCTGCCCGGCGTGGCGGAGATCGAACGCACCGCCGAGCGGATCGAGGGCGCAGCGGCGGAGGTCCACAGGCTCCATGGATCGCTCGACCCGGCGGCGCAGCGCGCGGCGATCCGCCCGTCGCGCGAAGGGCGGCGCAAGGTGATCCTCGCCTCGTCGATCGCCGAAACCAGCCTGACCATCGACGGCGTCCGCATCGTCGTGGATTCGGGCCTGGCGCGGCGGCCGCGCTATGATCGCGCAGCCGGCGTCACGCGCCTCGTCACGGAACGGGCCAGCCAGGCGTCGGCGACCCAGCGCGCCGGCCGCGCCGCGCGGCAACGGCCGGGCGTCGCCTATCGCCTCTGGGAAGCCGCGGCGACCGCGGGCATGCCGCCCTTCGACCCGCCGGAGATATTGGAAAGCGACCTGTCGAGCCTGTTACTGGATTGCGCGCTCTGGGGCGCCAGCGATCCGGCGTCGCTGCGCTGGCTCGACCCGCCGCCCGCGCCTGCGGTGACGGAAGCGCGCAAGCGCCTGACATTGCTCGACGCGCTGGATGAGGATGGCCGCATCACCGCCCATGGCAAGGCGTTGGCGAAACTGCCGCTCAGCCCGCGCCTCGCGCATATGCTGGTGCGCGCCGGCGAAAGGGGACTTGGCGATGTCGCCGCCGATGTCGCCGTGCTGCTGGGCGAACGCGGCATCGGCGGGCAGGACACCGACCTGACGCTGCGCCGGCAACGCTGGCGGCGCGAAAGCGGGAAGCGCGCGGAGGCGGCGCGCGCTATGGCGCGGCGCTGGGCCAGGCTCATATCCACGTCCGAAACAGGATCGCAACAGGCATTGCCGGGCTCGGCCGACCATCATGTCGGCCTCTGCCTCGCTCTTGCTTTTCCCGATCGCATCGCGAAGCGCCGCTCCGCCGATGGCGCCGACTGGGCCAGCGTCGGCGGGCGGGGCTTCCGGCTCGATCCCCTATCTCCCCTCGCCCGCGAGGAATGGCTGGCCGTGGGCGAGGTGCAGGGCAGCGCGGCGGGCGCGCGCATCCTGTCCGCCGCGCCCTTGAGTGAGGCCGACGTCCTGGCCCTGTTCGGCCACCGCGTCACGGAGCATCGCAGCGTCCGCTTCCGGGCCGCCAATGGCGGCGTCGAAGCGCTGCGCGAGCGACGGCTGGGCGCGGTGCGGCTCTCCTCGGGATCGGACGACCGGTCCGATCCCGCGGCCGTGGTCGCCGCGCTGACCGATGGCGTGCGCCAGGGCGGGCTGTCCCTTCTTCCCTGGTCGGATGCCGCCCGTTCCCTGCGCATGCGGGCCGCCTTCGCCGGCATCGACGCCCTGTCCGACCCCATGCTAATCGCGACGCTCGACGACTGGCTGCCGCCGCTGCTCCAGGGCAAGCGCCGCCTCTCCGACATTGATCGTTCGCAATTGTCCGGCATGCTCGAAGGGCTGATCGGCTGGGGCGCCAAGCAGCAGCTCGACCGGCTTGCGCCGCCCGACTTCCGCTCGCCCGCTGGCTCCGCCCATGCCATCGATTATGCGGCCGAGGGCGGCCCGCGGGTCGAACTGCGCGTGCAGGCGCTCTTCGGACTCGCCACCCACCCGACGGTGGGCAGCGCGCGCATTCCGCTCGTCCTCTCGCTCACGTCGCCGGCGGGTCGCCCGATCCAGACGACGCGCGACCTGCCGGGCTTCTGGGCCGGCAACTGGCGTGATGTCGCCAAGGAAATGCGCGGTCGCTATCCGCGCCATCCCTGGCCCGACGATCCTGCCGCCGCCAGCGCCACGCTGCGCACCAAAAAGGCCGACGCCCGCGCCAAGTCTTGACTTGAACCGCGCGGCTGGTGCAACGCACCATGATCTTGAACGGAGTCCCTACGCGATGAGCGCGCGCATCTATCAGATCCAGAAAAACGCCATGCAATCGGGCAAGGCGCTGACTCACAAATGGGTGCTGGAATTCGCGCAGGCTGAAGCCAAGACGCCCGATCCGCTGACGGGCTGGGCCGGCTCGGGCGACACGCAGAGCCAGGTGAAGCTGACCTTCCCCACGCAGGACGCGGCGATCGCCTATGCCGACAAATATGGCATCGCCTATACGCTGATCCCCACCCCGCCCAAGGCGCTGAAAATTCAGGCCTACGCCGACAATTTCCGCTAAGCCGCCGATTTTCGCTTGCACATTCGGGCGCGATGCTGCCCGATTGACGCCTTATTCGCTTGCCAAGGGGCAGGCAGAGGCGGCACAAGCCGCGCTTTGACGGAAAGATTTTCACGATAATGACGGATCGCACCGCAATCTTCGACAGCGTCGCCGCGCAGATCGCCCCTTTCAACAAGAAGGGCATCGCGCTGACCGAAAGCACCAGCTTCGCGGGCGACCTGGAATGGGACAGCCTGACCGTGATGGATTTCGTCGCCGCGATCGAGGATGAGTTCGACATCATCATCACCATGAACATGCAGGCCGAGATCGAAACCGTGGGCCAGCTGGTCGACGCGGTGGCGAAGCTCAAGGCCGCCTGAGACGTATAATTCCGTTCGTCCTGAGCAGCCGTTGCGCAAAGTCAAAACGGCCTGACGAAGGACATTGGCGGCAAGCCCTTTCGATAGAGGCCGTCGCCATTGCGTATTCCCTATTCAGGGCGAACGGCACAGGGATACTGATTATGACCGACGCAGCCGCCACCGCGAACGACACGCGCACGCCCGCCGAGACGAGCAACGCGCGTGACCTGTTTTCCAAATTCGATCCCCTGATCGCCGAGCGCGAGGCGCTGCTGGCGACCGGCGTGCGCGATCCCTTCGCGATCGTGATGGACGAGGTGAAGTCGCCGACCCAGGCGGTCATCAAGGGCAAGGACACGATCCTGCTCGGCACCTATAACTATATGGGCATGACGTTCGACCCCGACGTTGTCGCCGCGGGCAAGAAGGCGCTGGACGATTTCGGCGCCGGCACCACCGGCAGCCGCGTGCTCAACGGCACCTACCAAGGGCATAAGGAAGTCGAAGAAGCGCTGAAGGACTTTTATGGCACCAGCGGCGCCATGGTCTTTTCGACCGGCTATCAGGCCAATCTCGGCATCATCTCGACCCTGGCGGGCAAGGGGGATTATGTCGTGCTGGACGCCGACAGCCATGCGTCCATCTATGACGGCTGTTTCCTGGGCGATGCGGAGATCGTCCGCTTCCGCCACAATAGCGTCGAGGATCTGGACAAGCGGCTGGGCCGCCTGCCCGCCGACGCGCTCAAGCTCGTCGTGCTGGAGGGCGTCTATTCGATGCTGGGCGACGTCGCGCCGCTGCCCGACATGGTCGCCGCCATCCGCAAACATCCCAATTGCATGATCCTGGTCGACGAAGCCCATGGCATGGGCTTTTTCGGGGCGCATGGCCGCGGCGTCTATGAGGAGCAGGGCGTGGAGGCGGATGTCGACTTCGTCGTCGGCACCTTCTCCAAGTCGGTCGGCACGGTCGGCGGCTTCTGCGTGTCCAACCACCCCAAGTTCGAAGTGCTGCGGCTGGTCTGCCGCCCCTATGTCTTCACCGCGTCGCTGCCGCCCAGCGTCGTCGCCACGGCCGCCACCAGCATCCGCAAGCTGATGCATGCCGGCGAGAAGCGCGCGCATCTGTGGAAGAACAGCCAGCGTCTGCACCAGGGACTGACCGACCTCGGCTTCAAGCTCGGCACGCAGACGCCGCAATCGGCGATCATCGCCGTCATCCTGACCGACCAGACCCAGGCCGTCGCCATGTGGCAGGCGCTGCTGGAGCTGGGTCTCTACGTCAACATGGCGCGCCCGCCAGCCACGCCCGCCGGCACCTTCCTGCTGCGCTGCTCGCTGTGCGCCGACCATAGCGACCAGCAGGTCGGGCAGATCATCGGCATGTTCGAAGCGGCAGGGCGCGCGACCGGCGCGATCGGCTGAAGCTTCCTTGCAGGCGGCGGGGCAGACTGCCCTGCGCTTGCGATGGATCGGAAGGCGACGCGGGAACTTTTCGCCTGCGATATTTCGCCCTTAACCTTGTTGGGCTAAGGTCAGCGTCAATGGCGGACAGCGATCTTCAGGACCAACAGACGCAGGGGCGCGGCAGCCGGTGGGCCGCCGCGCTGCGCCGGGCCGTGCCCTGGCTGCTCGTCGTCCTGCTGATCGGTTCGCTCGGCACATTGCTCTACACCGCCAGCAACGCCTCGCGCGATCATGCCCGCGCGCTGGCGGAACAGCAGCGCAGTTTCGAGATCATCGCGCTCGCCCGCGGCTTCGAAGCGCGCATCGCTCGCGCCGAAGTGACGCTGGCCCGCTATGTCATCAGCCTGGAGCCGGACACCGGCCGCCTGTTCCAGGACCAGTGGCGCAACGCCAGCAGCCAGCTCAAGACGCTCTACTATGCCACGCGCGGCGCCGGCTGGCAGCGCGGCAATGTCGAGGCGCTGCAAAACGCGTTTGAACAGCGCGGCAAGACGCTGAGTGAGATCGGGCTGCGCACCACCTACGACCAGAAGATGGCGGCGCTCGCCAAATTCCATCAGGCCGGCAAGAGCCAGGACCTCAGGCGCATCACCGCCCTGCTGGACCGCGTCATACAGGCGGAAAATGCGCGGCTGCGCGAACGCAGCCTGGCGGTGTCGCGCGCCGGCGACCGCAGCGAATGGATCGGGCGGACCTGGCGCCTGTTCGGTCTGGTGCTGCTGGTCTGCGTTTTGTTCGCGGCCTGGTTCGCCCATGTCGCCCTGAATGACCGGCGCAACGCCCGGCGCCAGGCGGAGCTGGAGGCGGAGCGCGCCGACCGGCTCGACGCCGCCGTGCGCGCCCGCACCGCCGAACTGTCCGACGCCTATGACCAGTTGAAGCGCGAAGCGGCCGAGCGCGCCGCCGCCGAGGACAATCTGCGCCAGATGCAGAAGATGGACGCGATCGGCCAGCTGACCGGCGGCATCGCGCATGACTTCAACAATATGCTGGCGGTGGTCGTCGGCGGGCTGGAACTGGCGCGGCGCAAGCTGCGGCTGAAGCCGGAGGAAGCCTCGCGCCACCTGGACAATGCGATGGAAGGCGCCAATCGCGCCGCCGCCCTCACTCGCCGGCTGCTCGCCTTCGCCCGGTCCGAGCCTCTGTTGCCGAGCGCGATCGATCCCGACCAGCTGCTGTCGGGCATGGCCGACCTGATCGACCGCACTATCGGCGACCAGATCATCGTCACGTTCGAGCAGGAAGCGCAAGGCTGGCAGATTTTCGTCGACCAGCATCAGATGGAAAATGCGATCCTGAACCTGTGCGTCAATGCGCGCGACGCCATGGAAGGGCGCGGGCGACTGACGCTGGCGACCGGCCGCGCGACGCTGGCGCAGGGTGAGGTCGGCGAATGCGCGGCGGGCGATTATGTCCGGCTGACCGTGACCGATGATGGCTGCGGCATGGCGCCCGATGTCCTGGCGCGCGTGTTCGAACCCTTCTTCACCACCAAGCCGGTCGGCAAGGGCACGGGTCTGGGCCTCAGCCAGATTTTCGGTCTCGTCCGCCAGAGCGAAGGCGAAATCCGCATCGAGTCCGAACCCGGCAAGGGCAGCAGCGTGCAGCTCTATCTGCCCCGCTGCGCCGCCCAGGGCGATGCGCAGGCGGCCGACAGCCTGTCGCTGGCGCGCTCGCCGGTGGAGCATCCGCCCACGCGCATCCTGGTGGTGGAGGATGATGCGCGCGTGCTCAACCAGACGATGGCGGCGCTGGGTGAGCTGGGCCATCTGCCGATCGCCTGCGACCATCCGGCCAAGGCGGCCCGGCTGCTGGCGCATAATGGCGACATCGGCCTGATCCTGAGCGACGTGCTGATGCCCGACATGACCGGGCCGGAAATGGTCCGGGCGCTGCCCGCGGCCTACCGTCACTTGCCCGTGCTGTTCGTCACCGGCTATGCCGGCGATGCCAGCGACCAGGCGGATTTCGGCGGCCATCCAGTGCTGCGCAAGCCCTATACGCTGGCGGCGCTCGCCCACGCGCTGGGCGCGACGCTCAGCGGATCGCACCACCCCGCAACAGCCGCGGCAGCAGAGTGACGGCACCCAGCAGCGGCCAGCGCCGCTGCCAGGGCTTGATCGCGATCCGCGTGCCGGCATGGCGATTGATCTTCCAGGCGAGATAGTCGATCCCGCCGGCATAAGTGAAGCTCGCCTTTGCGAGGCGCAGCACCGACAGCCGCTTGCCCCGCCGTTGCAGCCGGCGCCAGAGAGCGGGGGCATCGGCGGGCGACGGCGGCAGGCCATCGGCCAGCGCGGCCTCGCCAAACCGGCGATAGCGGTCGGGATCGGCATCGACGATCGAAAGCGATCGCCCCGTCCGCTCGGCGCGCAGTTCGGCGCCATAGGTGCAGGTGAAGCCCGTGCGCCACAAGTCCAGGACATCGGGAGCATCGCCGGCGACCGGCCGGGCGAGTGACAGAAGCGTCGGCGCGGCCTGCGCCACGGCGGCGTAGGCGCGCTGCCGGGCGAGATCGTCGGATGCCCAGAGAAGGCGCGAGGGCTGAGCGAAACGGGCCCAGACCGACACATTGTCCGCGGCCGGGCTGTTCAACCGGGCAAAGTCCGCTTCCGACAGCACCGCATATTTGGCGATCAGCCCGCCATGTTCGAATGGAAAGACGTTGGGCGGCACCAGCGCATTGGCGCGGGCGAGCCAGCTCTTGCCATAAGCGGCCGCATAGTCGGAGACGATCAGGTAGAAGTCGAGCATCAGCCCGTCGAGATTGGCCTCGCGCAGGCAGGAGCCGTAGAAAAGCACGGCGCGCGCGGCATCGGGATATTTCGCGGCAAGCGCACCCGCCATGGCGGCCGCGCGTGGATCGGCCGAGGCGGCAAGTTCGGCAGTGACGAGGGGGAGGAGTTGGTTGGGCATGGGACTGCTATATAGAGGTGCTCCTGCGAAAGCAGGAGCCCAGGGTCGCAGGGAACGCCCTGACGCGCTAGGCTCCTGCTTTCGCAGGAGCAGATTGCTCTTTCATATGCGCCGCCGGAACAGCAGCGACAGATTGTTGGCGGGCATTTCGATCAACTGCTCAAACTCGAGCCCTTCCCTCCCGGCCGCCACGATCACATTTTCCACGGCGCGCAGGCCCCAGCGCGAGTCGCGGGCCTTGAGCGAGGCGTCGAAGGCAAGGTTGCTGGGCGCGGTTTCCACGTCGTCGCGCGTGTAGGGGCCATAGAGATAGAGCAGGCCGCCCGGTGCCAGCACGGCCCCTGCCCCTTTCAGCAGGCCGAGCGTGACTTCCCATGGGCTGATGTGAATCATGTTGATGCACAGGATCGCATCAGCCTGCGCGATCGGCCAGTCCGCACTCGCATCCAGTTGCAGAGGCGCGCGCAGATTGGGCAGCGCCGCCTCCGCGCGCCAGGCCGCGATCGACGCCAGTGCGGCGGGATCGGCGTCGGTCGGTTGCCAGTCGAGATGCGGGAATGCGACAGCGAAATGGACAGCATGTTCGCCGCTGCCGCTCGCCACCTCCAGCACTAGGCCGGACGATGGCAGAGTATCGCGCAGGATCGTTACGATATCGTCACGGTTTCGCAGCGTGGCGGGGGCGTGGCGTCTTTCGCCGGCCGCCCCCGCTTCGCCCGGAACCCAGAGGGTCACTCGGCGGCGTCCGCCAAGTCCGGTTCGCTCCAGCTCAGCACCGGCTTGCGCGCGGCCAGCGTCTCGTCGAGGCGGCGGCGCGGCGCATGATAGGGCGCGCCCTTCAGCGCCTCGTCCCCGGCCTTCGCCCGCTCCGCCAGGCTGCGCAGCGCCAGGATGAACTGGTCGAGCGCCGCCTTGCTTTCGGTTTCGGTCGGTTCGACCAGCATCGCGCCATGGACGACCAGCGGGAAATACATGGTCATCGGGTGGAAGCCTTCGTCGATCAGCCCCTTGGCGATGTCGAGCGTGGTGAAGCCTTCGGCCAGCCCCTTGTCGCTGAACAGCGCCTCATGCATGCATGGGCCGCTGGCGCCGAAGGGGGCGTCGAGCACATCCTCCAGGCTGCGCAGCACATAATTGGCGTTCAGCACCGCATCCTCCGCCACCTGGCGCAGGCCATCCGCGCCATGAGAGAGAATATAGGTCAGCGCGCGCGTGAACATGCCCATCTGACCGTGAAAGGCCGACATGCGGCCGAAGCTCTGCGGCATCTCCTCGCCGACATTATCCTCCTCGATCAGGTGGATCGTGCCATCGGCCATGCGCACGGTGTAGGGCAGCGGGCCGAAGGGCGAAAGCGCTTCGCTCAGCACCACCGGGCCGGAGCCCGGACCGCCGCCGCCATGGGGGGTGGAGAAGGTCTTGTGCAGGTTGATGTGCATGGCGTCGACGCCCAGGTCGCCGGGGCGGACCCGGCCGACAATGGCGTTGAAGTTCGCGCCGTCGCAATAGACGAAGGCGCCGGCGGCATGGACCGCATCGGAAATCACCTTCATGTCGCGTTCGAACAGGCCGCAGGTGTTGGGATTGGTGATCATCACCGCCGCGACATCGGGGCCGAGCCGCGTCTTGAGCGCTTCCAGGTCGACGCGGCCGTCGGGGGTGGCGGGAATATCCTCGACCTTGTAGCCGCAGAAGGCCGCGGTGGCCGGGTTGGTGCCATGGGCGCTTTCGGGCACCAGCACCACCTGCCGCGCGTCGCCGCGCGCCTCCAGCGCTGCGCGGATGCAGAGCAGGCCGCACAATTCGCCATGCGCGCCGGCCTTGGGCGTCATCGCGACGCCGTGCATGCCGGTCAGCGTGATGAGCCAGACGGCGAGTTCGTTGATGACGCCCAGCGCGCCCTGGACCGTCGATTGCGGCTGCAGCGGATGGATGTCGGCAAAGCCCGGCATCCGCGCGACCTTTTCATTGAGGCGCGGATTATGCTTCATCGTGCAGGAGCCGAGGGGGAACAGGCCAAGGTCGATGGCGTAGTTCTGGCGGCTGAGGCGGGTATAGTGACGCACCGTCTCCTGCTCCGACAGGCCGGGCAGGCCGATGCCGTCGGTGCGGGCCAGCGAACCGAAGCGGCTGGCGGCCTGGGGCGCGTCGGCGAAATCGACGCCGGTGGTGTCGGTCGATCCGATCTCGAAGATCAGCTTCTCTTCCAGCATCAGCGCGCGATTGCCGGTGGCGGTAGCGGGGGCCATATGGGCGTCCTCGACAGGCGTGGGAGCGGTGGGGCGGCCTTCCTTGAGCATGGTCATGCCAGTTCCTCCTCCAGAGCCTTGGCCAGGGCGTCGATATCCTCGGCCGTCGTTGTTTCGGTGACCGCGACGACCAGGCCGTTGGCGAGGTCCGGCGCGGTCGGGAAGAGGCGGCCGAGCGATACGCCGGCGAGGATGCCCCGATCGGCCAGGTTGCGCACCGCCTCCCGCGCATCGGTGGGCAGGATCAGCGTGAATTCGTTGAAGAAGCTGTCGTTCATCAGCGTCACGCCCGGCACCTTGGCCAGCCGGTCGGCCGCCTGGCAGGCCAGCGCGTGGTTGAGGCCGGCCAGCTGGCGCAGCCCCTTCTCACCCAGCAAGGTCATGTGGATGCTGAACGCCAGCGCGCAAAGGCCGGAGTTGGTGCAGATATTCGATGTCGCCTTTTCACGGCGGATATGCTGCTCGCGGGTGGAGAGCGTCAGCACGAAGCCGCGCTTGCCCGCCGCGTCCACCGTCTCGCCGCACAGCCGCCCGGGCATCTGGCGCACATATTTCTGCTTGCACGCGAACAGGCCGAGATAGGGCCCGCCGAACTGGAGGCCGACGCCCAGCGACTGGCCTTCGCCCACGACGATGTCCGCGCCCATCGCGCCCGGCGCTTTGATCGCGCCCAGCGCGACCGGCTCGGTCACCACCGCGATCAGCAGCGCGCCGGCCGCATGCGCGGCGTCCGCCAGGGCGGTAAGATCTTCAATTCGGCCGAGAATATCGGGATATTGGACAACAACGCAGCTCGTGTCCTTGTCGATCGCCGCGATCAGCTTGCTACTGTCGCATTCGCTGTCCAGTTCCGGCGTCGTATAAGCAAGCTCGTCGCCGGTGAACTTCGCCATCGTCTGCGCGACCGAGACATAATGGGGATGCAAGCCCGACGACAGAATCGCCTTGCCCCGCTTGGTGATGCGCCGCGCCATGCCGATCGCTTCCCAGCAGGCGGTCGACCCGTCATACATGGAGGCGTTGGCGACGTCGCAGCCCAGCAGCCGCGCGACCTGCGTCTGGAATTCGAACAGCACCTGCAGCGTGCCCTGCGCGATTTCCGGCTGGTACGGCGTATAGGCGGTCAGGAACTCGCCGCGCTGGATCAGATGATCGACGCTGGCGGGAACATGATGCTTGTAGGCGCCCGCCCCCAGGAAGAAGGGCGCTTCCCCCGCCGACAGATTCTTGCGCGCTAGCGCAGCCATGTGCCGCTCGACCGCCATCTCGCTGGCATGGTCGGGAAGGCCCGGGATGGTGCCGGCCAGCCGGGCTTCGGCGGGCACGTCGACGAACAGGTCGTCGATGGAAGCGGCCCCGATGGTGGCGAGCATCGCCTGCCGGTCGCCGTCGGTAAGGGGTAGGTAGCGCATCTATATCTCCACTCCCCTCCCTTTCAGGGAGGGGCCGGGGTGGGTGCGATTGCGCAGCAATCGCTGGCAACGCCTTGAGGCCAGGTCGCGAGGCTCGCTTTGCTCGCCACCCACCCCTTCCCCCTCCCTGGAAGGGAGGGGCTTATTCAGGCATCAGAGGCTCGCCACGAACTTCTTGTAGGCGGCTTCGTTCATCAGGCCTTCCAGTTCGGTCGCATCGGTCAGGCGCAGCTTGAAGAACCAGCCATCTTCCTCGGCGTCGCTGTTGACCAGCGCAGGCTCGTCCTCCAGCGCGCTATTGGTTTCGACCACTTCGCCCGAAATCGGCGCATAGACGTCGGACGCGGCCTTGACTGATTCGACCACGGCGGCGTCATCGCCCTTTTCGAACGTGGTGCCTTCGGCCGGGAGTTCGACGAACACGATGTCGCCAAGCTGCTCCTGCGCATAGTCGGTGATGCCGACGGTGGCGATTTCGCCCTCGACATCGATCCATTCATGTTCGTCGGTGAAATAACGGCTCATACAGATACTCCCCTGCGGAGATGATGAAATCAGGCCTTGCGGCGGTACCGGTGCGGAACGAACGGCATCGGCGCGACCGCAGCGGCTATACGCTTGCCGCGCACTTCTATTTCCAGCGCGGTGTCGATCGCGGAATGGGGCGTGCTGACCCAGGCCATGGCGATCGGCGCGCCGACGGTGGGGGCGAAGCCGCCCGACGTGACCGCGCCCACTTCGACCGAACCGGCGTAGATTTTAGCGCCTTCGCGCGCAGGCAGGCGGCCTTCGATGCGCAGCCCGACGCGGCGCGCGCCCGGCCCGTCGGCCAGTTCCTTCATCACGCGCGCATGGCCGATGAAGCCGCCTTCTTCGCGCCGCCGCTTCTGGATCGCGAAGCCGAGATCCGCCGCGATGGTGCTGACGGCTGGCGTCAGGTCATGGCCGTAGAGCGGCAACCCCGCCTCCAGCCGCAGCGAATCGCGCGCGCCAAGGCCGATGGGCTTGACCTGCGGCAGCGCGCAGAGCGCATCGGCCAGCAGCTTCGCATCCTCGCCCGGAACGCTGATTTCAAAGCCGTCTTCGCCGGTATAGCCCGAGCGGCTGATCCACAGCGGCACGCCGCGCCAGGTGAACAGGCCCGACTGCATGAAGAGAAGGTCGGCGGTTTCGGGAATGAGGCTGGCGAGCGCATCGCCGGCCTGCGGACCCTGAAGCGCCAGCAGCGCCTGCTCGTCCATATGGTTCATGACCACCTCATCGGGCAGATGCTCGATCATCCATCCGATATCGTCATATTTGGTCGCGCCGTTGACGACCATGTAGATGTCGGCGCCGTCGAACGCGCCATCGCCCAGACGCGAGACCATCAGGTCGTCGAGAATGCCGCCCTCTTCGTCCAGCAGCATCGAATAGCGCTGGCGGAAGGGCTTCAAACCCTGAATGTCGCTGGGCAGCAGTTGTTCGAGCGCAGAGTCCACGCCCTCGCCCGAGAAGCTGAGCTGGCCCATATGGCTGACGTCGAACAGGCCGGCCTGTTCGCGCACCCAGGCATGTTCGGCCATGATGCCTTCATACTGGATCGGCATGTGATAGCCGGCGAAGCCGACCATGCGCGCGCCCTTGGCACGATGCCAGGCATCGAGCGGCAGATCCTGCAGCGGCAGATCTTCTTCGAGATGGGCGACGTCGTCAGTGCCGGACATGAGCGGCCTCCATGATGAGTGCGTGGCGACAGCGTCATCCTGCCCGATGGGCCGGGTTGCTGCCACCCCCTCTGTCACGGAACCTGAGAGCTTTGACCAGCGGCCTTGCGGCCGACCAGCTTACCCCTTCGGTGGGACGGGCGAGCCGTCCGCTTTCCAGAGTGCCTTGCACATGATGCGGTCCATTGGCCTGAGAGATTCCGGGGCGGTTGCTCCTTCGGCGACGGGGCGGCCTCAAAGGCTTCCCATGCTCTCCCGCATCATGCCCGACGAACGAATCCGCCGGAGACGAGATGCGCATTGCGACAAAGGACGGGGCGCGTCAATCGGCCAGCGCAAGCGCTCCGTAGATTTCCCGGTGCCGCTTTTCGGCATAGCGGTCGGTCATGCCGGCGATGAAGTCGGCGATGTGGCGGCTGCGAGTCGGCTCCTCCAGCGCGCACTCGTCGCGCCATTCGGGCGGCATCAGGGCGGGATCATCCTGATAGGCGCGGAACAGGTCGGTGACGATCACCCGCGCGCGATCGGCGGCCGCCAGCTGGTCGGGATGATGATAGAGGGTCGCATACATGAAACGCTTGAGCGCCCGCTCCTGCGCGGCCAGTTCGGGCGAGAAACAGACCAGGGTGCGGCCGAGCGCGCGGACGTCCGCGACCGTCCGAACGCCCGATTCCGCGATGTTCCGCCGCGTGGCGCCTATCAGGTCATTGGCCATCACGCCGATCTGTTCGCGCACCAGTTCGCGCAGCAGCCGATCCTGCGCCACATCGGGATAACGGGCGCGCACCCGATCCCAGCAGGCGCGCACGAAGGGCACTTCCAGCAGCTGCTCCAGCGTCAGCAGCCCGGCGCGCAGGCCATCGTCAATGTCATGATTGTCATAGGCGATGTCGTCGGAGATCGCGGCCAGCTGCGCCTCCAGCGAGGCATGGCTGGCAAGGTCGAGCGGGAACATCGCGTCGAGTTCGCGCATCGCCCAGCCCGGTCGATCGACCGGACCATTATGCTTGGCCAGGCCCTCCAGCATTTCCCAGCTGAGATTGAGCCCGCGGAAGCGGGGATAGGGGCTTTCCAGCAGCATCAGCGTGCGCAGCGTATGCGCATTGTGATCGAACCCGCCATGGGCGTCGAGCGCCTGCTCCAGCGCATCCTCGCCGGCATGGCCGAAGGGCGGGTGGCCGATGTCATGGGCCAGGCACAGCGCTTCGGTCAGATCCTCGTTGAGGCCCAGCGTGCGCGCGGTGGTGCGGCCGATCTGCGCGACTTCCAGGCTGTGGGTCAGGCGGACGCGATAATGATCGCCATCGGGCGAGACGAACACCTGCGTCTTGTGGCGCAGGCGGCGAAAGGCGATGGAATGGATGATGCGGTCGCGATCGCGCTGGAAGACGTCGCGCGGCCCGCGCATCTCCCCGCCCGGCTCGGGATGGAGGCGGCCGCGGCTGGCGGCGGGATGGCAGGCATAGGAGGCGAGCATCGTCATGCCCCGCCCCTTACTCGCCAGCCAGCGTCTCGACTACCTCCCCCGCGTCGCTTTTCCATGCGAACACGTCGGCGCCGGCGGCCTTCAGCTTGGTTTCCAGTTCCTTGGCGCGGGCGAAGCTGGCGAAGGGGCCGACCAGCAGGCGATTGGTCTGGCCCCATCGCGCGGTCCAGGCATCCTGCGGCGCGATGCTGTCATATTGGCCGCGCAGCCGCTTCATCGTGAAGGCGAGCGCCGACTTGCTCTGGCCGACTCCGACCTGCAGCCAGTTGCGCGCGGGATTGTCGGCAAGGCGCTTCTTTTCCTCCTCCTCCTTCTTCGCCTTGGCGGCGGCTTCCGCCTTGGCCTTGGCGGCCGCTTCCTTCTTCGCCTTGGCCGCGGCGGCCGCAGCGGCGGCTTCGCGCTCGGCGCGACGCTCGGCCTGCATCGCCGCGATCTCGTTCAGATCGACGGCGGCAACCGTCGACTGCCGCTCCGCATCGGGCACGTCGATGGCGCGGATGATGTCGGCCAGGGTGCGGGTCGCCTCGGGATTGGGCGCGGGCGGCGGCGATGCGGCAGGCTGGAGCGTGGCGGGGACGGAGGCGGGCGCAGGTTGTGGCGCCGCCGGCGTAGCGGGGAGCGTAGTCGCGCGAGCGACGACCGTTCCGTCGCGCTGAGTCCCGGGATCGGCGGCGGCGGGTGTTGCAGACGGAGACGCCGGGCCCTGGATCGACTCAAAGCCTGGCGCAGGCGGGCCCTGGACAGTCGACGCGGCAGCGGTGGTTGTCGGAGCGGGTGTGGAGGGCGCGGGCGTGGAGGGCGCGGGCGTTGTCGGCCTTTGGGGCAAGGGCTGGACGACTGGCTGGGCGGGTCGTGCCGGCAGAGGCTGGACCGTCTGCGCCTGGGCAAGCTGGCGCGGCTGCGTGCTGGGGGCGGTCGTCGGCGTCGGTTGGCTGGGGGTGGGAGCGGGCGTAGGGGTAGCCGTGGACTGGGCTTGCGTCGGCTGGCTTTGAGCCGGCGTGGGCGCCACCCTGCCCTCCACGCGCGCGAGCCGCGCGGCTTCGCGCCGCTGGCGGCGCTGTTCGGCGCGGCTGAGCGGGCGAGGCTTGGCCTGCGCCGCAGGCTGCGCGGCGACCTGCGCAACCTGCGTGGCGGGCGCGGTCGCTGCCGGCGCGCTGGCCGGCGGCGGCGCGGTGGGCGTGACGGCGGCGATGGTCGTGCCGATCTGCGAGGGGAACTGCCCGAAATGGACTGCCGCCGCCTTCTGCTGCGCGGTCAGATAGGGCATTTTCTGCATATAGGGCGTGATCGCCGCCGCCAACTGCGCCGGCATCGTCTGCTCCGCCACTTTGCGGGCATCGGCCTGGCGGTTGTTCATCGCATAGATGAAGGCGCGATAGCGCCAGGCGGCGCGGTCGCTCTTGTAGAGCAGCGGCTCCAACATCTTTTCCGCCGCGTCCACCTGCCCGGCTATCCCCAGCGAGGCGGCGTAGCGGCGGCGCAGTTCGGCATTGTCGGGCGATCGGGCAAGCGCGGCCTGATAGTCGCGCTGGGCCCCTGCCTGGTCGCCGGTCAGGTCGCGCGCCAGCCCGCGCTCCATCAGGATGCTGCCGTCGGGGAAACCCAGCCGCTGCGCCTGATCGAACAGACGCAGCGCCTCGGTCGGGTTCTGAAGCTTCAGCATAACGCGGGCCAGCCCCGCCTTGATCCGGCCATTGCCACTCTGGATCGCGTCGGCGCGCGCGAAGAAGCCCGCTGCGCCATGGGGGTCATCCAGCGCCAGCGCCGCCTCGCCCGCCCCGATCATCGCGTCGACGTCGCGCGGGTTGGCGGCGAGCCGCGCAAGATTGCTGTTGAGGTCGGCAGCGCCAAGCGGCCGGACCAGGTCGGCCTGATCGGTCTGGGCGGAAGCGGGATGCGCGGCGAGCAGCGCGGCGAGGATCCAGGGAAGAGACTTTGTCACATTTCCCTCTTAGCCGATGCCATGCTGAATGGGAAATTAGCCGAAGCGAAAAGCGCGCCGGGCCGCTCCGGACGGCCGACGGCGCGCTCTGGCAGGCAGACGCGCGGCCGGGCCGCGCGCACCCTTATTGATTGCTCTGGCGATTGAGGAAGCGGGGGATGTCGACGCCCGGCGTACCCTCGTCAGCGTTCGAACCCGGCGCCTTTTCCGATCCACGCGTCAGGCCCGCCATCCGTTCGAACAGCGTGCCGCCAGTGGCGACGCGCGGGGCGGGTTGCGCCGGGGCGGGCGCAGGAGCCGGCGCGGGCGTTTCGGCGTTGTCGGCGCCCAGCACCAGCTCGTCCTCATCCGGATTTTCGTCCGAGAAGATGGCGGCCGGCTTGGGCGGCGAGAAGGGTGCAGGCGCGGGCGTCGGCGCAGGAGCCGAAGCAGCCGGGGGCGCCATCGGCGCGGGCGCAGGCGCTTCGGGCACGTCCAGTTCCAGCGTTTCCGGCTCGGCCGGCGGCGTGGGCGCGGCCGGCTGCGGCGCGGGCACCGGCGCGGCGGGCGCGGGACGCGCCGCCTGCTGCGGCACAGACACGGCCGGGCGGCTGGCGAAGCTGAACGGCTGGGTCAGCGGCGCGGCCTGGCCACCGACATCATTGTCGATGCCCGTGGCGACGACCGAGACGCGGATCTTGCCGTTGAGATTGTCGTTGAAGGCGCTGCCCCAGATGATGTTGGCATCCGGATCGACCAGTTCGCGAATATGGTTGGCGGCTTCGTCCACTTCCATCAGGCGCATGTCGTCGCCACCGACGATCGAGACGATGACGCCCTTCGCACCGCGCATCGACACGCCGTCGAGCAGCGGGTTGGCGATCGCCTTTTCGGCCGCCTGGAGCGCGCGGCCGTCGCCTTCGGCTTCGCCGGTGCCCATCATCGCCTTGCCCATTTCCCCCATGACCGAACGCACGTCTGCGAAGTCGAGGTTGATGAGGCCAGGCATGATCATGAGGTCGGTGATCGAACGCACGCCCTGCTGCAGCACTTCGTCCGCCATCTGGAACGCTTCCTTGAAGGTCGTGTTCGGATTGGCGATCAGGAAGAGATTCTGGTTCGGGATGACGATCAGCGTATCGACATGCTTCTGCAGTTCCTCGATGCCGCTTTCCGCCGACTTCATGCGGCGATTGCCCTCGAAGGTGAAGGGCTTGGTCACGACGCCAACGGTCAGGATGCCGCGGTCGCGCGCGGCCTTGGCGATGACCGGAGCGGCGCCGGTGCCGGTGCCGCCGCCCATGCCGGCAGTGATGAAGCACATATGCGCGCCATTGAGCGCTTCCTCGACCGAGGCGATCGTCTCTTCCGCGGCCGCCTTGCCGATTTCCGGACGCGATCCCGCGCCCAGGCCTTCGGTGATCTGAGGGCCAAGCTGGATGCGGCGTTCGGCCGGCGAGCTGTTGAGCGCCTGCGCGTCGGTATTGGCGACGATGAAGTCCACGCCCTCGACCGACGCGGCGATCATGTTCGCGATGGCATTGCCGCCCGCGCCGCCGACACCGATCACCGCGATGCGCGGCTTCAGTTCGTCCACATGAGGCGGGCTGATCTCAATGCTCATATATTCTGCTCCCTCAGCTTCCTCGTCAGGAAGCGACATCGTCATTAATCGTTAACACCAGAAAATAGGGGATTGAACCACCTAATTTCGTCTTTGCCCAAATTCGTTCAATAGTTCGCCTTGATCGCCCGCATCATGCGCTGCCACCACAGCGGCGCGCCCAGACGATGCACGGTCTGCGGCGCAGGCGCCATGGTGCGGAGATCAACCGGGTTGGAAGCGCCGTAAAGCGCCAGACCCGCCAAAGTCGCGAAAGCCGGGCCACTATGCGCTTCGGGCAGGGCGGACAAGCCCCTGGGGCGTCCGATCCGCACCGCCCGGCCCAGCGCGCCCTGGGCATAGTCGGCGATGCCCTTCATTTCCGCGCCGCCGCCGGTCAGCACCACCTGCCGTCCGGTCGAGTTGAAGCCCATGCCGGCAAGCGCCGCGTTCACTTCGGTCATGATCTGGTTCAGCCGTTCGCATATCACGCCCACCAGCGCCGCGCGCGTGATCTTGCCGCCTTCCGCATTGGGGCCGGCCGCCTGGCCCGGCACGGCGACGTCGCCATGGGGCGGCGCGATCTCGATCATCTCGCGAAAGTCGCGAGGATTTTGCATGGCGGAGCCATAGAAGCATTTGATCCGCTCGGCCTGGCTGCGGCGGATGCCGAAGGAGGAGGCGATATCATCGGTGATGTCGGACGCGCCGATCGGAATGGAATGCAGACCCACCAGCATGCCGCCGGCATAAAGCGAGACATTGGTGACGCCCGCGCCCATTTCCACCAGCGCGACGCCAAGATCCCGCTCCTCCTCCGACAGGCAGGCCAGGCCCGTCGCAATCGGCGAGGCGACGATCGAATTGACGTTCAGATATGCGCCGCGCACGCACAGGTCGAGATTGGCGAGCGGCGCGCCGTCCGCCAGCACGACATGAATGTCGACGCCCAGAAGGTCGGCATGCATGCCGAGCGGCTTCTTGACGGGCACCTTGCCATTGATGGTGAAGCAGGTCGGCTGGGCATGAAGCACGATCCGGCCATCGGGGTCGATGCCCTGCTGGCCGGTGGTGAGCAGATCGTCAATGTCGGGCTGTTCCACGCGATAGCCGCCCATGTCGCGCTCGACCGTGACGACATCGCTCACCAGGCTACCGCCCGAGAAGCTGACCCACACATCCTCGATATTGGTGCCGGCGACGCGCTCGGCCTGCTCCACCGTTTCGCGCACGGCCAGTTCGGTGCGCTCCATATCGGCGATGAAGCCGCGCCGCACCCCCCGGCTTTCCCGCTGACCCGTGCCCAGGATCGCCAGTTCGCCCGTGTCGGTGCGCCCGGCGATCAGCGCGGACACCTTCCAGGAGCCAATGTCGACCGCCGTGATGAGCTTTTCGACCTTGGGCTGCGCCATGGATTTCAGCCTTCCTCGCCTTCCGCCGGGGCAGCGGCGCTCGTCGCCGCCTCGACCGGTTTTTCCTCCACCCGGCCCTGCGGCAGGCGCAGGACGAAGCGATCCGGATCGCGCATGTCGAACTTGACGATGCCACGGCCGAGCAGCCGGTTCACCCCGTCCATCCGCGCGAAATTCACCAGCGCCGACGCCGATTGCGTATCCCCTTCCGGCAGGGAAAGGGTCTCCCCCGACTGAAAGCGCAGGTCCCAGCGGCGGTTCCCGACCCAGGTCGCGCCGGCGAGCATCGGCTTGAGCGCCGGGGCGTTCTCCATCAGCTTGTTGAGCCCGGCAGTCTGGCGGTTGGCGTTGGGGCCGACGACCAGCGGCAGGTCGGGCATGGCGCTGGCCGACACCGTCTGCAGCACGACGCCGGACACATCGATCAGATGCAGTTGCCCGTCATGCTGCCACACCGCAACCGGATCGCGCTCGACAATGTCGACCACCAGCGTGTCGGGCAAGCGACGCGATATGCGCGCATCCTTGACCCAGCCGAGCTTCAGCATTTCGGCGCGGACATGGGGCAGGTCCAGCGAGAGCATCGATCGATCAACCTGGCCCAGCGCGATGTTGTAGACCGGCAGTTCGTCCATGCGCTCGACGCCGCGCACCTCGACCTTCTCGACCTCGAAGCCCGCGCGCGCAGCGATGTCCGCCGCCTGTTGCCGCGCGATTTCGGGCAGGCCGAGGAACATGGCGATGGCGACAAGGATCGCGCCGAAGATGCCGACGATCGCCCAGCTCGCCATGCGCTGAAGCGTCGCTTCGCTGACCGGAAGATGCTCGATCAGCCGATCGACCCAGCTTTGCCGCTTGAGCGCGCGACCGCGCCCGGCGCGGCCCGCGCCCCTGCCCTTGGCGCTGCTCATGCGCGCGGCGCCGCCGCGCCTTATCCGTGCCTCAGCCATGCCCCTGCCCCGTCTTTCCCGGCGTTGCGGCGCGGCCCAGCGCCTCCTCCACGATCGTTTCGACCAGCGTGGCATAGTCGATGCCCAGCTTCGCCGCCTGTTCGGGCACGAGGCTGAGCGGCGTCATGCCGGGCTGGGTGTTGACTTCCAGCAGATAGAGGCCGTCCAGCCCGCGCTCGTCATCCCAGCGGAAATCGGCGCGCGATGCGCCGCGGCAGCCGAGCAGCTGATGCGCGCGCAATGCGATCGCCTTGCAGGCTTCGCTGATTTCCGGCGGTATGTCGGCGGGGCAGACATGCTCGGTCATGCCGTCGGTATATTTGGCGTCGAAATCGTAGAAGCCGCTCTTCGGACGCAGCTCCGTCACCAGCAGCGCTTCGCCGCCCAGCACGGCGGTGGTGAGTTCGCGGCCGCGAATATAGGGTTCGGCCAGCAGCTGAGGGAAGTCCTGCCACGGGCCGATGCTGTCGCGGGCAATGGGATCGCCATGATTGCCCTCCGCGGTCACGATGGCGACGCCGACCGAACTGCCTTCATTGACGGGTTTCAGCACATAAGGGCGCGGCAGCGGGTCGGCGGTAAACAGGCTTTCGCTGTCGACGACATGGCCGCCGGGCATGGGGATGCCATGGGGCAGGAGTGCCTGCTTGGTCAGCTGCTTGTCGATCGCGATGACGGAGGTGGCAAGGCCGCTATGCGTGTAGGTGAGGCCCATCAGGTCCATCATGCCCTGGATCGTGCCGTCTTCGCCCGGCACGCCGTGCAGCGCATTGAACACCACGTCAGCCTGCGCGTCGGCCAGGCGCCGCGCGACGTCGCGGTCCATGTCGATGCGGGTGACCTTGTGGCCGCGCGATTCCAGCGCCTTGGCCACGCCCTCCCCGCTCGACAGCGACACCGGCCGCTCCGCCGACCAGCCGCCCATCAGGACGGCGACATGCCAAGGACCGCGAGTCACGTCTCCACTCCGACGCGCTGAATTTCCCATTCCAGTTGAATTCCACTTTTTTCTTTAACGCGTCGGCGGACTTCCTCGCCCAGCGCTTCGATGTCGGCGCTGGTGGCGTCGCCGGTGTTGAGGAGGAAATTGGTGTGCTTGTCGCTCACCTGCGCGCCGCCCAGTTGCAGGCCGCGGCAGCCAGCTTCGTCGACCAGTTGCCAGGCCTTGTGGCCATCGGGATTCTTGAAGGTCGATCCGCCGGTCTTGCTGCGCAGCGGCTGGCTTTCCTCCCGCGCGGCGGCGATGCGGTCCATTTCCGCCTGGATCGCGGCGGGTTCGCCGGGTTTGCCGCGGAAGCAGGCGCTGACCACGATCGCGCCATCGGTGAGGTTGGAGTGGCGATAAGTGTAGGCGAGATCGCGATTGAGCAGCTTCACCTGCTCGCCCGAGCGCAGCACGATATCGCACTCCACCAATATGTCCGCCGTCTCGCGGCCATAGGCCCCGCCGTTCATGCGGACAAAGCCGCCCACCGTGCCGGGAATGGAGCGCAGAAACTCAAGCCCGGCGATGCCCGCATCGCGCGCCGTCGACGAGACGAGGATGCCCGATGCGCCAGCGCCGCAAACCAGCGTCGTTTCGTCCTGCCGCTCGACCCTGGCGAACGGCTTGCCGAGACGCACCACGACGCCCGGCACGCCACGGTCGCGGACGATGAGGTTGGAGCCGAGGCCAAGCGCCATCACTGGCATGTCCGGGTCAATCTGGGCGAGGAAGTCGGACAGATCGTCCGCATCCTGCGGCTCGAACAGCCACTGCGCGGGCCCGCCCGTCTTGAACCAGACGAGCGGGGCCAGCGGCGCGTCCGCCTTCAATGCGCCGCGAACGGCCGGAAGAGCGATCGTCGCCGTCAAGTGCGGATGCCCCACAGGTTCATCCAGTTCTTCATGGCCTTCATGCCGGCGTCGTTCGCCTGCGCGACCGCCATGCCGCTCTGCACCTGGCGCTGCGCGGCCTCCACCATGTCGCGCGCGGCTTCGACGCCCTGCATCTGGGCGTCGATCATGCGCTTCTGCATTTCCAGGCCGACGGCGAACAGTTCGAACATCAGACGGTTTCCTTCACCTTGGCAGAGACGGCGGCGGCAAGCCCGGCCGCCCATTTGGTGATGTCGCCCGCGCCCAGGCAGACGATCATGTCGTCGGGCTGAAGGTCGGCGGCGATGTGAGCGGCGAGATCGTCGGCGTCCACGACCGTCGCAGCGTGGCGATGGCCGCGCCGCTTGAGCCCGGCGACCAGCGCGGCGCTGTCCACATCCTCGATCGGCTGTTCGCCCGCGGCATAGACGGGCGCGGCATAGACGATGTCGGCATCGTTGAAGGCCTGCTGAAATTCATCCATCAGGTCGCGCAGGCGCGTGAAGCGATGCGGCTGGACGACGGCGACCACCCGCCCCTTCGCCCCTTCGCGCGCCGCGGCGAGCACCGCCTTGATCTCGACGGGATGATGGCCGTAATCGTCGATCACGCTCGCAGCGCCGTCCTCCAGCGCGATGTCGCCGACCTTGGTGAAGCGCCGCTTCACCCCGCCGAACTTCTCGAAGCCCGTGCAGATGACGTCGTGGCCGATGCCAAGCTGCAGCGCGACGCCGATCGCGGCGAGGCTGTTGGACACATTATGCCGGCCCGGCATGGGCAGCAGAATGTCGCTGATCTTTTCCACATGGCCGTCGCGATCGCGGATGATGACGTCGAAGATGTTGCCGCCCGGCACCGGCCGCACATTTTCACCGCGAATGTCCGCCTGCGCCGAAAAGCCGTAGGTGACGATGCGACGATCCTGCACGCGCGGCAGGATCGCCTGCACTTCGGGATGATCGAGGCACAGCAAAGCGGCGCCGTAGAAGGGGACGTTGCCGACGAACTCGACGAAGGCGTCCTTCACCCGGTCGAAGCTGCCATAATGGTCGAGATGCTCGGGATCGATATTGGTGACCACCGCGATCGTGCCGTCGAGCCGCAGGAAGCTGCCGTCGCTCTCATCGGCTTCTACCACCATCCAGTCGCTGTTGCCCAGCCGGGCGTTGGAGCCATAGCTGTTGATGATGCCGCCGTTGATGACCGTGGGATCGACCCCGCCCGCGTCCAGCAGCGCGGCGATCATCGACGTCGTCGTCGTCTTGCCATGCGTGCCGGCGACCGCGACGGTGGATTTGAGGCGCATCAGTTCGGCCAGCATTTCCGCGCGGCGGATCACGGGAACCCGGGTTTCGAGCGCCAGTTCGACTTCGGGGTTGCCGCGCTTGATCGCGGTCGATGTGACGACCACGGCGGCGTCACCCAGATTTTCGGCCTTGTGGCCGATCATCACCTTGATCCCCTTGGCGCGCAGCCCTTCCACGACATAGCCTTCGGCCACGTCGGAACCCTGCACGCTATAGCCCAGATTATGCATCACTTCGGCGATGCCGGACATGCCGATGCCGCCGATGCCGATGAAATGGATCGTTCCGATGTCGGTGCCGACACCCTTCATGCTATTCCTCCAAAATATGGCGAGGGAAACCGCCGCAAAGCGGTGGTGGAGGGGAAGCCCCCCACGCGCCGCACCGGGAGGATAGCCCCCTCCGTCAGCCCTGTGGGCTGCCACCTCCCCGTGCCGGAGAGGATTTCAATTTCAGCTATCACGCCGGCACACCCTGCAGATTCAGCGTGGTGGGCGTCGGACCGGCCTTGACCGGATCGTTCATGATCGGCGCGCGGCCGATGCTTTCCAGAAGGTCGGCCATGTCGCGGGCGGCGTCGGGCCGGCCGCAATTGCGCGCGCGCTTGGCGGCATTCTGAAGCGCGCCGGGCTCCATCGCCATTTTCTGCATCTGCTTGGCCAGTTCGACGGCGGTGAAGCGCGCCTGGGGGATGGTGCGCGCGCCGCCGGCCTGGGTCATCTCGCGCGCATTGGCGGTCTGATGATCATCCATCGCGCTGGGCAGCGGAATGAGGATGGCGGGACGCCCGGCGCAGGTCAGTTCGGCCAGCGTAGACGCGCCGGCCCGCGCGATCACCAGATGCGACCAGCCCAGCTTTTCGGGCACGTCGTTGAAATAGGTGGCGAGATCGGCAGGGATTTCCATCTCCGCATAGGTCTTGCGCACGCGCTCGATATCCTCGGCGCGGCATTGCTGCGTCACCTGCAGGCGGCGACGCAGCGCGACCGGCAGCATCGACAGGCCTTCGGGCACGACGCTCGACAGGATCGTCGCGCCCTGGCTGCCGCCGATGACGAGCACGCGGAACACGCTCTCGTCGGTCAGGGCGGGGAACTCCTCCTCGCGCAGCTGCTTGACTTCCTCGCGCACAGGATTGCCGACCAGATGGACCTTCCCGGCATGGCGGGGCTTCAGCCGCTCGACATCGGGATAGGCGGTGGCGATGGCGTCGACCCGGCCGGCGAGGATGCGGTTGACGCGGCCGAGCACGGCATTCTGTTCATGGATGGCAGTGGGCACGCCGTCCGCCAGCGCGCCCAGCAGCGCGGGCATGGCCGGATAGCCGCCAAAGCCCACCACGGCGGTCGGACGGAAAGTCTCGTTCAGCCGGCGCGCCATGGCGCGACCGGCCAGGATCGCCTTGAGCGCGCCGGGCCAGCTCGCCGGGTTTTTCGTCATGCGGCCCGCCGGCATGACATGGACTTGCGCCTTGTCGAAGATGCCGGGGATCTTCGCGCCGCGCTCGTCCGTGACCAGCGCGACATGATGGCCGCGCGCCATCAGTTCCTGCGCTACCGCATGGGCGGGAATCATGTGACCCCCCGTCCCGCCGGCGGCGAGGACGAAGTGACGGGAAATGCTCATCGACCACTCCATTTGACCACCGTATGCCGGCCCATGAAGGGATTGCGTCGCGTGAAGGCGAGCAGCAGGCCGACCCCGATGCAAAGCGCGAGCATAGAGGAGCCGCCATAGCTGATAAAGGGGAGCGTCATGCCCTTGGACGGAAATATCTGCGCATTGACGCCCATGTTGATGATCGCCTGAAGCCCGAACTGGGTGGTGAGGCCAGCGGCGGCGAGGATGGTGAAGACATCCTCCTCGTCCAGCAGGCGCAGCAGCACGCGCACGATGATGGCAAGGTAGACGCAGGCGATGGCGATGCACGCGAGCAGGCCGAATTCCTCGCCGATGACCGAGAAGATATAGTCGGTATGCGCTTCGGGCAGGCGGAACTTGTTGAGGCCACCGCCCGGCCCCACGCCCGTGAAGCCGCCATGAGTGATGGTGCGGAAGGCCAGGTCGGTCTGGTCGGGGCCGGTGTC
The DNA here is from genome assembly GCF_020782235.1 of Sphingobium naphthae. Taxonomy (GTDB): domain Bacteria; phylum Pseudomonadota; class Alphaproteobacteria; order Sphingomonadales; family Sphingomonadaceae; genus Sphingobium; species Sphingobium naphthae. Next base: position 147,294 of record NZ_JAJGNO010000003.1, on the reverse strand, counting down.
CATCTGGACGCCGATGCCAAGGAAGTCGTTGATGCGCTGCCGCCCATTTTCATAGAACATGTAGACGGCGACGAGGCCGGCGAGGCCCGCGCTGCCCAGCATCGCGATCCAGCGCATCTCCAGCCCCGACAGCAGCAGCAGCGCGCCCCAGCAGGCCATGAAGATCACCGTCTGGCCAAAGTCCGGCTGGCGCATCAGCACCGCTGAAATGAGCAGGGTGAGGACGCCGGTCAGCTGCATGACGGGCAGATTCTGGTCCTTGCTGCGCAGCGACAGCAGCCAGGCGAGCGTCACGACATAAGCGGGCTTGAGGAATTCGGACGGCTGGAAGCGGAAGCCGGGAAGGTCGATCCAGCGGCGCGCGCCGTTCACGGTCGATCCCAGGATCGGCACGAACAGCAGCATCAGGAAGAAGAAGGCGCACAGGAAGATGGCGAGCCGCCGCGCCTGGGGCCTGGGCAGCATGGAAATGACCAGCATGATCGGCAGGCCGATCATCACCCACATCAGTTGGCGGTAGAAATAGATGAGCGGGTTGACCGCGACATCGGCGGTCGATCGGTCGATCGCCGCCACGGGCGAGGCGGCGGCGACCGCGACCAGGCCGATCGCCATCAGCGCGACGATCAGGGACAGGAGGACGCGATCAATCTCCCAGAACCAGATGGCGAGCGCGGTGCGTTCGCGCGGGACGGTGCGGGTGCGGAAACCCTTCACCAGTTCGCCGGCCCTCGACATCCCTGTTCCCCTTTTGCTCATCGCCCCTCTGCCTTCCCTATTCCAGCGCGCTGACGGCCGCGACGAAAGCGTCGCCGCGCGCTTCGAAATCGCGGAACTGGTCGAAACTGGCGCAGGCCGGCGACAACAGCACGATGTCCCCCGGCCGGGCGATCCGCGCCGCGCGGCGGACGGCGGCGCTTAGCATTTCGCTGTCGTCCACCGCCATATGCGGGCGCAGCAGATCGGCGAACATATGGCCCGCTTCGCCGATGGTGTAGGCATGGGCGATATTGGCGAAGTGCGGCGCACATTCGTCGAGATTGTCGGACTTGGCTACGCCGCCCAGGATCCAGTGGATGCGGGGCTTGCCGTCGATCGCGGGCCATGCAGCAAGCGCTGGCGCGGTTGAGGCGGCATTGGTCGCCTTGCTGTCGTTGACGTAGAGGACGCCATTATGAGTGCGGACCGCCTGCATGCGGTGGGGGAGAGCGGCGTAGCTGGCCAGCGCATTCGCGATCGTCGCTTCGTCGATGCCGAGCGCTTTTGCGACAGCGATCGCGACAGCTGCATTCTGCGCATTATGCGGGCCTTGGAGCGAGGGCCAGCCAAGCTGTTCGCGCGTGCCGATATCGGACGAGGCCACGTCGACCACGTCATTTCCGCGGGATTGACGGAGAGAATGGGCGATATCGCGGCTCGGTTCGTCTCCGGTCGCGATCACGGCCGTCTGGCCAGCCGACTGCATTGCGAACAAGCGCGCCTTGGACGCGACATAGCCAGCGAACCCGTCATAGCGATCCAGATGATCGGGCGTGATGTTGAGCAGCACGGCGACATCGCAGTCGAGGCTGTGCGTCAGATCGATCTGATAACTGGACAGTTCCAGCACATAGACGCCGACGCCATGAAGATTGGGCTCCAGCGGCGGCTGGCTGAGGATCGGCAGGCCGATATTGCCGCCCATGACGGAGGGATAGCCGGCCTGCTCGACAATGTGATGAATGAGCGCCGTGGTGGTCGACTTGCCGTTGGTGCCGGTGATGCCGACGACCTTGTGCGGCGGCAGGGTCGGCCGGGCGAGCGCGAACAGTTCGATGTCGCCGATGATCGGCACGCCGGCCAGCCTGGCGCGCATGGCGATCGGGTGGCGGTTCAAGGGCACGCCAGGGGACACGACGATGCCGTCGAAGCCGGCGAGGTCGATCTCCAGCGGATCGCCCAGTTCGGCCTTGTCCGCGACCAGCGCGCGCGCTTCTTCCCGGCTGTCCCAGGCGACGACGCGGGCGCCGCTGGCCACCAGCGTGTCCACCGTCGCCAGGCCGGAACGCGCCAGCCCCAGCACGGCGTAGGTTTTTCCCTCGAAGGCCTCCGACACGATCATCCGCTTACCTCAGCTTCAGCGTGGCGAGGCCGGCGAGCGCCAGCACGAAGGCGATGATCCAGAAGCGGATCACCACGGTCGGTTCGGCCCAGCCCATCTGTTCGAAATGATGGTGGATCGGCGCCATGCGGAAGACGCGCTTGCCGGTGCGCTTGTAGAAGAAGACCTGGATGATGACCGACATTGCCTCCACGACGAAGAGGCCCCCGATGATGCCGAGCACGATTTCATGATGGGCGGTGACGGCGATCACGCCGATCGTGCCGCCCAGCGCTAGGCTGCCGGTGTCGCCCATGAAGACCGCGGCGGGCGGCGCGTTGAACCAGAGGAATGCGAGGCCCGCGCCGATGATCGCGCCGCACAGGATGGTGAGGTTGCCCGCGCCCGGGACATGGGGGATGCCGAGATAGTCGGCGAAGTCCGCACGGCCGACCAGATAGACGATAGCCATGAAGGCAAGGCAGGCGATGATGACCGGCATGGTCGCAAGGCCGTCGAGGCCATCGGTCAGGTTCACCGCGTTGCCGAATGCCACGATCACGAAGGCGGCGAAGCAGAAGTAGAAGGGGCCAAGCTCGATCGCCGGGCCATTGTAGAAGGGCACGTAGAGCGCGGTATTGCCATGCTGGTTGACGATCATCCAGGCAGCGACGCCGGCGATCAGAAATTCGAAGATCAGGCGCATCTTGCCCGACAGCCCCTTGTGGCTGGCCTTGGTCACCTTGTCATAATCGTCGAGGAAGCCGATCGCGCCGAAGCCCAGGGTTACGAACAGGCAGGCCCAGACATAGGTGGACGACAGGTCCATCCACAGCAGCACCGACGCGACCATGGAGGTGAGGATCATGAGCCCGCCCATGGTCGGCGTGCCGCGCTTGGCGAGATGCGTTTGCGGGCCATCGGTGCGGATCGGCTGCCCCTTGCCCTGGCGCACGCGCAGCCAGCCGATGAATTTGGGACCGATCACCAGGCCGATGATGAGCGCCGTCGCGATCGCCGCGCCCGCGCGGAAGGACAGATAGCGGATGAGGTTGAAGACGCCCGCGAAGTCCAAGGTCTGGGCAAGCCAGTAAAGCATCAGTTCGTATCTCCGTCGCGGGCGGCTTCGCCGAGGGCGGCGACCAGGCGGGACAGCCCGACGCCATTGGAACCCTTGACCAGGATCGCGTCGCCCGCGCGCATTTCTTTCCGGATGAGAGGGATGGCGCTCGCGGTGTCGGGCACATGGGCGTAGGCGATGGCCCCGTCCAGCGCGTCGGCCAGCGGCGCCATTTCCGCACCGACCAGCAGGGCGAAGTCGACCGCCCCCTCCCCCATCGGCTTTGCAAGCCCGGCATGCAGATCGGCGCTGGCGCTGCCAAGTTCGCGCATGCCGCCCAGCACGGCGATGCGCCGATCGGCGGTTTCGCGGCCAAGCTGCTTCAGGGTTGCGGCCATCGACAGGGGATTGGCATTATAGCTTTCGTCGATCAGCAGCGCTTCGCCGCCGGCGACAGGCAGGATGCGCCGCTCGCCCCGGCCCGGAAGCCCGGGCATTTCCGCGAGCGCCAGGCCAGCGGCGGCAAGGTCGCCGCCCACCGCCTCGACCGCGGCGAGCACGGCGAGCGCATTCGATACCCAGTGATCGCCCGGCGCAGCGACGGTGAAGCATAGTTCCGCGTCCGGCAGACGCGCCGTCACCAGCGTGCCGCCGGCCGGCGCGGGCACGGTTTCCAGCGCGCAGACATCGGCGTCCGGGCTCATGCCGAAGGTCAGGATACGGCCGGCATGCCGCTCCGCCTTGTTGTAGAGGGTCGCGACATGGGGGCTGTCATAGGGGATGATCGCGGTGCCGCCCGGCTCCAGCCCTTCGAAAATCTCGGCCTTGGCCTCGGCGATCTTCGCTTCGGTCCCGAAAAATTCGATATGAGCGGGGGCGATGGCGGTGACGATGGCGGCGTGGGGCCGCACCTGCCGCGTCAGCGCCGACAGTTCGCCGGCATGGTTCATGCCCATTTCGAAGATGCCGAAGGCGCTGTCGCGCGGCATCCGCGCGAGGCTGAGCGGCACGCCGACATGGTTGTTGTAGCTTTTGACCGAGCGATGGACCCGCCCGGGCGCGGCGCGATCGAGCGCCAGGAACAGCGCTTCCTTGGTGCCGGTCTTGCCGACCGATCCCGTGACGCCGACCACCTTGCCCGCCATGCGCTTGCGGGCGGCGACGCCCAGCGCTTCCAGCGCGGCGGCGCTGTCGGTCACGCGGACATGGGGATGATCGGCGGCATCGCTGACGATCGCGCCAGCCGCGCCTTGCGCGAACGCCTTGTCGATGAAGCGATGGCCGTCCGTCGTTTCGCCCTTCATCGCCACGAAGAGGTCGCCCTGCGTCACTTCGCGGCTGTCGAAGGCGACGCCAGAAACGGCGAACGGCGCCGACGCGGCGCCGCCCGTGGCCTCGGCAATGTCTGCGGAGGTCCAGAGGTCGCTCACCCCGCGCACTCCCGCGCAACGGTGACGTCGTCGAACGGCAGGACGCGGTCGCCGATGATCTGGCCCTGTTCATGGCCCTTGCCGGCCAGCAGCACGATGTCCTGCGCGCCGGCCTGCGCAATCGCGGCGGCGATGGCGTCGCGGCGGCCGCCGATTTCCTGCGCGTCCGGCGCGCCCGCCAGCACGGCGGCGCGAATGGCGCTGGGCTCTTCCGAGCGCGGATTGTCGTCGGTCACGATGACATGATCGGAGAGGTCGGCCGCGACCTTGCCCATTTGCGGACGCTTGCCCGCGTCGCGGTCGCCGCCCGCGCCGAACAGGGTGATGAGCCGCCCCCGGGTATGCGGCCGCAGCGCCTCGATCGCGGCGCGCAGGCCATCGGGGGTATGGGCATAGTCGACATAGACGGGCGCGCCCGCCTTGCTGATGACCGCCCGCTCCAGCCGGCCGCGCACGGGCTGAACCCGGCCCAGCAATTCCATGACCCGGGCGATGTCGCCGCCGGTCGCGATGACAAGGCCCGCAGCGGTCAGGGCGTTCGCGGCCTGATAGGCGCCGATCAGCGGCAGATTAACCTTGTAGAGCGTGCCGTCGGCTTCGATCTCCAGCGCCTGGCCCAACTGGGTCGGGGTGCGGTTGGCAAGCCTGAGGCCCTGCCCCTTCACCCCGACGCTCAGCACACGAAGCCCCCGCTTCGTAGCCCGTTCGATCGCCTTGTCCGACCATGCGTCGTCGGCCCAGATGACGGCGCTGCCCTGCGGCGCGACGACTTCGTCGAACAGCCGCATCTTGGCGTCGAAATAGCTGTCCATGTCGCCATGATAGTCGAGATGATCGCGCGACAGGTTGGTGAAGGCGCCGGCCAGGACCGGCAGCCCTTCGGTGCGATACTGGTCGAGGCCATGGCTCGACGCTTCGAAGGCGGCGTGGGTGATGCCTTCGCGGCGCAGGCCCGCCATGTTGGCGAGGAAGGTGACGATGTCGGGCGTGGTAAGGCCGGTCGACACCTGATCGACCGCGGTGGTGACGCCCAGCGTGCCGATCGACGCGGATTTATGGCCCAGCATCCGCCACAGCTGGCGGGCGAGTTCGACCGTGCTGGTCTTGCCGTTCGTGCCGGTGACCGCGACGGTGACGTCAGGGAAGGGCGCGAAGAAGCGCGCCGCCAGCTGGGCGAAGAGGCGGCGGGGATTGGGGTCGGCGATATGGAGTGCGCCGTCCACCTTCGCTTCGGGGCGGGCGACGATGGCGATGGCGCCGGACCGGATCGCTTCGGGAATATAATCCTCGCCATTGACGCGCAGGCCCTGGAAGGCGCCGAAGACGGTGCCTGGCGCGACCTTGCGATTGTCGATCGCGAAGCCCGTGACGGACGTGTCGAGGTCGCCAGCGGCGTTCACCGCTTTGGCGACCTCGACATCCAGCTCCTCGACAAGCGACCCGAGGCGCATCACTCTTTCTCCTTCTCGCCGTGCAGCAGCGGCATCAGATCGGAAATATCGACGTCGCGCCGCTCGTCCGGCATCACGCCCAGCATCGGGCCGGTGCGCTCGACCACGCGCTTGACCACCGGCGCGGCGGTCCAGGCGGCGGTGCGCAGGCCGAACTGGCCCGTCGCCTCGTCCATGATGGCGACGACGACATAGCGGGGATTGTCCATCGGGAAGGCAGAAGCGAAAGTCGTCACCAGTGAAGTCTTGTTATAGCGCCCTTCCTGGGGCTTTTCGGCCGAACCCGTCTTGCCGCCCACCCGGAATCCCTTGGCGTCGGCGCTACGCCCTGTACCTTCCGACACGATCATCCGCAACAGCTGCCGCATCCGCGCGCTGGTCGCGGCGGAAAAGACGCGGCGGCCGTGGGGCACGTCCTGCGGCCGCAGCTTGCGCACGGTCGCAGGCCGCCACATGCCGCCATTCACCAGCGCCGCATAAGCGGTCGCCAGATGCAGCGGCGTGACGGCGATGCCGTGGCCGTAGGAGACGGTCATGCTGGTGATGCGGCCCCAGCTGGACGGCCACAACCCCCCTGCCCGCTCGTTGAATTCGATCGGCGCGCGCTGGTCGAAATCGAGGCTGCGGAACAGCTTCTGCAACGGCGCGGCGCCCATTTCGTCGGCGATGCGCGCGGTCCCGATATTCGAGCTGTGCACCAGGATTTCGGGAACGTTGATCCAGCGGCCGAGCGGATGGTCGTCCTTGATGCGGAAGCCCGCGACGGCGAGCGGCGCGGTGGCGTCATAGCGCTTGCTCATCGAGGTGACGACGCCCGCATCCATGGCGGCAGCGATCGACAGCGGCTTGAAGGCGGAGCCAAGCTCATAGCGCGCCTGCACCATATGGTTGCAAAGCGGCGATTCCGAACAGCGCTTGCCGGCGTAATTCTGCAGCTTGTTGGGATCGAATACCGGGATCGACGCCATGGCGATGACTTCGCCGGTATTGACGTCAAGGATGATGCCGCCCGCGCCCTTGGCCCGGGTCTGGACCAGCTGCGCATAGAGTTCGCTTTCCAGCGCGCCCTGGACGCGGCTGTCGATCGACAATGCGAAGGGCTTGCCGCGCAGCGCCGGATCGATCAGCCGGTCGTTGAACGCGGCCTCCGCGCCCATGCCGCCCACGCCCTTGCTGTTGGGCGCGAAGCCCAGAACATGGGCGGCGAGCGTGCGCTGCGGGTAGAGGCGTTCCTTTTCGCGCGGAAATTCGATGCCGATTTCCCCCAACGCATTCACCGCCGCCACCTGTTCGGGCAGCGCCCGGCGGCGCAGATAGGCCCAGCCCTTGCCGGTCAGCTTCTTGTAGAAGGTGGTTTCGGCTTCGTCGGGGAAGATTTCATGCAGCTTGCGGGCAAGCTCGGCCGGTTCGCCGATCAGCTTGGACGGCCGCACCGAGATGGAATAGGCGTCCATCGTCCGCGCCAGCGGCACGCCGTTGCGATCGACGATGTCGGCCCGCGCGGGCACGAACGGGCCAAGCGCGCCGTCGCCGCCCGCCCCCTGCGCAAAAATGCCGACCCAAAGGAGCCGGCCGATCAGGATGGTCGTGATGCCTAGGAACAGGATGAGCAGAAGCATCAACCGGTTGTGCGCCGTGGCGGTCAGGTTGACCCGTTGCCGCCCGGCGCGCGGCCCGCCGGGCTGGACGATGATCGTGGCCATCAGCGCGCTCCCTTCCGCTTTTCCCGGGCCGCCCGGGCGGTGAGGTCGCCAAGCGTGCTGTCGTCGAGCAGCTTGGCATCCAGCATCGCCATGCGCTCCGCCTTGCGCGCGATCGGATTGGGCTTGGACATGTCGGCGTCGGCCTTCGCCTGGGCGACCGGAGCGCGCGGCGCGGGCCGGGGAAGCGTATCGACATTATCCGCGGCATGAGCCTCGCGGATGATGGCGATGTCGCTGCGGATCTGAGTCGCGGCCGGGCTTTCGGGCGCCTTCTGGGGCGCGGAGGGCAGGTCGGCGGGCGTCTCGACCATCGCCACCATGACGGGCGGCGCGACATAGTCGGGGCCGTTGGGCTGCACGCCATCCAGCTGCGCCAGTGCACGCTCCCCACCCAGATATTGCTGCGCGGTCGGCGTGGCGTAAAGAAAGTCGTGCTGGTTCCAGCTTTCCAGCTGGCGCATTGAGGCGCGCGCGCTGAATTCCGTTTCCAGATAGCGGATGTCCGCCTTGGCCGCGGCGATCTGGGAGCGGACGCGCATCAGTTCGTTGCGTTCGGTCGCGACCTTGAGCGAGACCATATAGGCCCCGAGCGCGCCCAGCGCGACCAGGATTACCCAGATCAGGCTCTGCAATCTCTTGACGGCGATCATGCGCGGCTACTCCGGGGCGACGAGGGGGCGAACGAAGCGGCGACCGGCGCGGCCGTGCGGATTGCGCTGCGCAGGGTGGCGGAGCGGGCGCGGGGGTTGCGCGCCAGTTCCGCCTCGCCCGGGCGTACCGCCTTGGCCGGCTTGCCGAAGGTCGGCTGCGGCCCGGCGGCGCGTTCGGGCAGATGCCGCGAACCCGCGCCTTCGCCGCCGCTGCGCTTGCGCAGGAACTGCTTGACGATGCGGTCTTCCAGACTGTGGAAGGTGACGATGGCGAGGCGACCGCCCTCCTCCAGCAGCGCCTCGGCCGCTTCCAGCCCGCGCTCCAGTTCCTCCAGCTCGCGATTCACATGGATGCGGATCGCCTGGAAGGTGCGGGTCGCCGGATCCTTCTTGTCATGCGGCTTGTGGCCGAGCGCGCGGCGCACCACGGCGGCGAGCTGGCCGGTCCGCTCCAGCGGGCGCGCATCGACGATGGCGCGCGCGACGCGGCGCGAACGCGGCTCTTCGCCATAACGGTAGATGACGTCCGCGATTTCCTCTTCCGGGGCAGTGTTGAGGAAGTCGGCGGCGCTCATGCCGTCCTGGCTCATCGTCATGGCCAGCGGGCCGTCGGCCTGAAAGGAAAAGCCGCGTTCGGGCCGATCGAGCTGCATCGAGGAGACGCCGATGTCGAGCGTGACGCCCGACACCCGGTCGACGCCGCGCTCCGCCAGCAATTGCGCCATGCAGGAAAATTCGCCGGGGATCAGGGTGATGCCGTGCGCGGCGGCCACGCCCTGCCCTTCGCGGATCGCGTCGGGATCGCGATCGAAGGCGAAGACGCGGGCGCCGGCGTCGGCCATGGCGCTGCTATAGCCGCCTGCGCCGAACGTGCCGTCGACATGGACTTCGCCCGGCGCGATGGCGAGGGCGTCCAGCACCTCGTCAATCAGCACCGGGACATGAGGCGCAGCGCTCACTTGCCGCCTCCCGCCGCGCGCTGATCGAGCCAGCGCCGCACCTTGTTGCGGATCAGCGCCGGGCGATCGGGGCTTTCGACCAGCGCCTCGGGCTTCCAGATCTGGAAGTAGCGGCCCACGCCATAGAAGAAGACGGCGTCGGTGATGCCGGCTTCTTCCTTGATGTCGGGGTGGAGGAAGAAACGGCCGCCATCGTCGAAATTGACGTCCTCGATCGTGCCGAGTCGGTTTTCGCGCTCCAGATCGGCATTGAAGTCGCGCCCGGCGTCATAGGCCTGGCGCTCCAGCTTCTCGACCTCGTCGAACAGGAACTGCTTGTGCGACAGGCCAAAGCCCGTGGCGCAGCCATTGTCGAAATGCACGGACAGGCAGAGGCGATTCTGGCCGCCGCTGGCCTGGGCCACCAGCTTGCGCATCTCCAGGGGCAGCACGAAACGGCCCTTGCCGTCCGCGACGCTGAACGCGTTGCCCGAATAGAGAATGACGTCCGACACGCTGGAAACTGGCCCCTTTTCAATGGGACGCAGGCCGTCCTTCGCCGGAATCGCGAACAGACCATCCGACAAACAGGACTGCACAAAGCCTGACGAACCCCAATGCTGGTTTTCCTACCAAGCATGGAGCCGACTGAAAAGGGAAAAGTCGGGAGAAGTCGGGAAAAGCTGGTCAAAAATGGGTTGAGCGGATTTTCTGTGGTTCTCCCCTGTGGTTTTCACTTTTTGTTCCGGCTTCTCTACGCTGAAATTGCCGGCGCAGCAATGCGCCACCCAGCATCGCCCATCCTGTCCCGACCAGAATCGCCCAGCGCAGCCCCGCAATCACGTCCGCTGGCGCGCGCATCCAGTGGCGGTCCTGCGGAGTCGCGGCGCCCAGCCATCGCGCGACGCATGCAGGCGTGTCGGCGCTCCAGGCGCGCGGATCGAGCGGATCGCCGGGGGCCGCCAGCCAGAGCCGGTCGTCGATCAGGTCTGCGTCCCCCACCAGCAGCACGTCGCCTGCTCCAACCCGCCGCCGCTGCATCGCCGCGCCGTCGGCCATCCTGGCGGCGGAGAGGGTGAGAAGCTGGCCGTCCGCCGTGAAGTGGCGGACCTCCGCCGGTTCGAACTGGCCGGGGGGAAAGCCCCAATGGGCCAACAAGGGGGCGAGCCATGTGGCCGATGGCGCCCGCCGCCGATCCCCCAGCGGCAGGTCGGAAGGCCAGCGCAGCAGCGGATCGGCAAGCACCAGAGCGGCGCCGCCACGCCTGACCCATGCGTCGATCGCCACACGCTGCGCCGGGGTCATGGGACGCGGCTGGGCCAGCAGCAGCCGGTCCGCGCCGGTGCGTGGCAGATCGAGCGGATCATCCAGTGGCTCGACGGTGAAGCGCGTGCGCAGCACCGTGACGATCGGAGCATCGCGCGGACCAGTCCCGGCCTGTCCCGGTTCCGCCCAGAAGAGCGGAAGGCCGGTCAGCACCGCAAGCTTTGGCCGATCGGCCACGGATGCCAGCGGCTGGGCGGGGCCGCGCCAGAGCAGCAACGTCGCCGCCGCCATCATCAGGACGGCGACGAGACGTGCCGGGCGAAACGGCGGACGGCGCAGCCAGGCGCCGGCAAAGGCGGCCAGCAACGCGACCAAGACCAGGCCAATCGCCGCCCACGCCAGCGGCAGGCGATCGGCCGCAATCGCGCAGAAGATGAGCGGCGGCACTGCTGCACCAATCCCACCCCAGGCCAGCACCGGCCAGGATCGCCGGGCCAGCGACAGGCCGGCCAGCAGGACCAGGAGCGCGACAGGCAGGCTCCAGTCCCAGGGATCGGCCTGCCCGGTCCGCCAGGCGCGCCAGAGACCAGCTAGCAAAGCGGCGATCATCGGCAGCCAGAAACAGAGGAATCCCTTCAGCGCCGCCGTCGCGACGCGCCCTCCCCTGCGGCTGCCCATCCGATCAATTGGGTTGCTGGGCCGGATCGCGATCGAGCGGCTGCGCCGGATCGCGGTCCATGGGTTTCTTGAGATTGGGATCAGGCTGAAGGTCGGGCACGATCGGCGCCTGCTCGGGCGCGGGCTGCACGCCCAGTTCCGCCAGCGGCTCCTTGGGCGCGACCGCGTTGGTCTCGAGCGTTGGCGTCACCGGCGGCGCCAGCGCGGCGTCATCGACCCGCGCCTTTTCGATGACGATATTGGCAAGGCCGACGAGCAGCACGACGCCCGCCAGGCCGGTCAGTCCGATCTGAACGCGCTGCAACCCTTCCTGGCGGCGGGGCGTATCGACCATGTTCGCGCTCTTGTTCCCGTCCTCGCCGCGACCTGTGTCGGCGATCATGCAGTGTGCGCGAGCCAGGGGAAGACCGTCAAGCCCTTCGATTCCAGCCATGGGCGGTTATAGAGGGTGGAAAGATAGCGGAAGCCGGTATCGCACAGGATGGTCGCCACGCGCTTGCCCGGCCCCAATTGCCTGGCCAGCGCCACCGCGCCCGCGACGTTGATGCCCGAGGACAGACCCAGGCACAGCCCCTCCTCGCTCAACAGGCGACGGACCCAATGCAACCCTTCCTCATCGGCAATGCGGAACTGGGTGTCGATCGGCGCGCCTTCCAGATTGGCGGTGATGCGCCCCTGCCCGATGCCTTCGGCGACCGATGATCCTTCGGCCTTGAGCTCGCCATGGGCATAATAGTTGTAGAGCGCCGCACCATGGGGATCGCTGAGCGCGATGGTGACATTCTCATCCCGCGCCTTGAGCCCCAAGCCGACGCCGGCAATGGTGCCGCCCGTCCCCGCCGCGCAGGTGAAGCCGTCGATGCGGCCGTCCATCTGCGCCCAGATTTCCTCCGCCGTGCCCACGATATGCGCCTTGCGATTGGCGATATTGTCGAACTGATTGGCCCAGATCGCATTGTCCGTCTCTTCCGCGATCCGGCGCGAGGTGTGGACGAAATGGCCGGGATTGGAATAGGGCGCGGCCGGCACGGTGACCAGCTCCGCACCCAGCGCGCGGAGCGTGTCCATCTTTTCGCGGCTTTGGGTTTCGGGCATGACGATGATCGTCTTGTAGCCCTTGGCATTGGCGACGAGCGCCAGGCCGATGCCGGTATTGCCCGCCGTCCCTTCGACGATGGTCCCGCCGGGCTTCAGCAGCCCCTTTTCCTCGGCATCATTGACGATGAACAGCGCCGCCCGGTCCTTCACCGATGCGCCGGGATTGGCGAATTCGCATTTCGCGAAAATGTCGCAGCCCGTCTCTTCGGAAGGGCCGGCGAGGCGCACCAGCGGCGTATTGCCGATGAGCGCGAGACTGTTGGGGGAGAGCAGCATGGCGCCACGCATAGCGGAGCAGGCGCGGCTTTGCCAAGCAAGCGAATGATGCCTGGGACAAAGGGTCGGTTTAAGCGCGCGGCTTAACCTTTTCCGCAACGCCCGTCCCAATGCGGCACGCGTCGATTCCGCAGGAGAAATGGACGGAGATTTCGCCTAGGGGAGGCCCGGAGCATGGCGTGTGGCCATGCGCGGGAATGGCAACATGCGAGCAACGGGATGGAAGGCGAAGGGTGGTATCGCCCTGCTGGCGCTGTGCGCGCTGGTCGCGCCGCGCCTGATCACCGCCGCGCCGCTCGACCTGCTGGAAGGCAGCGCCGCGCCCATCGACCCCGCCGAGCAGCCCGGCGACAATTTCGCCGGTTCGGCCTTCTTCTTCGCGGAAGGCGCGTTCGATCCGGTGCCGGGTGTCGAAACCGTGCGGAGCGCACATGTGCTGGGACTGGACGCGGTCAAGGCTGCGCCCGCCGGCCTGTTTCGCGGCATCACCGCGGTCGACAGCTATCGCGCGCTCAATTGCCTGACCAACGCCATCTATTATGAAGCGGGGAACGAGCCGGAGGATGGGCAGCGCGCCGTGGCGCAGGTGGTGCTCAACCGGGTGCGCAGCCGACTATGGCCCGACAGCGTGTGCGGCGTCATCTACCAGGGGTCCGAACGGATCGACTATAAATGTCAGTTCACCTTCAGCTGCGACGGGTCGATGATGCGCATTCCCGCGCCAGCCGCATGGGCGCGCGCGCGGCGCATCGCGCAGGAGGCGCTCGCGGGATCCGTCTATGCGCCCGTCGGCCTGGCCACCCATTATCATACGCTGGCGGTGCGGCCTGACTGGTCGGGGATGCTGCAACCCGTCGCCGTCGTGGGCGCCCATATCTTTTACCGCAATCCCGGCTTCAACGGCACGGTCGCGGCGTTCACCGCCGCCTATGCCGGTCGGGAACTGATTTCCGGCCCGGCGCGCCACAGTTGGCCGGCAAGGCCCGCGCCAACACAGGATTTGGTGGGATCCTTCGTTCCGGCTCTGGCAGCCTCCGCGCCCGGCCCCGGCGGCGATGCTGTGCCCGCCGCGCCTGCGCAGGCTGCGCCCACGCCCATCGATCACCTGCCGGAATCCACTATTCGCCCGGAATATCGCGACAGCGGCCGTCCGCTGACCTGACTTTTTTCCGGTTAATGTCTCGCACACCAGCGAAGTGCTTGGCGGAGTGGAAAAATAAAATTCGCGCGCGCCGAATGTGAGCTGGAACCGAATGCCTCCGTCGGCGGTTCTGCACTTCGGATAGCAAATCTTTTGCCCCCCGCTCTTGCTATCCACAAAATATGAGCCCGGAACGTTTCTCCCCCCCCGACGCGTTCCGGGCTCAGACTTTTTCTGGGCAACAGCTTGAAATCTTTATTGTTTAGGCTCCGGAACGGATTTCGCCGGCGCGGGTTCTTCCTCTCGTCGCCGCCCTGGACAGCCAGGCGGCAACAGTTTCTTGAGGAGATTTCCGATGGCGAAGAAGATTTTTACCGCCTTGCTGCTCACCGGTTCGCTGATGGTCGCCGCCTGCAACACCGTCGAAGGCGCTGGCCGCGACGTGCAGAGCGCTGGCCAGGCTGTGGAAGACGCCGCGGACTAAAGGCGCGCCCGCTTTTTCATTGACCCCCTCCCTAGCATGGGCTCGCCGGGCAGACGGCGAGCCCTTTTTTTTGTCGAGTCCCCCCGGTGGCAGACCACTAGCCCCTGAAAAAGCCCGGCGCCTCTGTCGAGGGCCGGGCTCTGTCCATCCGCCAAGCTGGAGGCTTTGATCAGCCGCGGCTTTCCGGCGGCAGCGTGATCTTCACATTCTCGCCATTCTGGCCGGGGAAGTTGGTGAACATCGCATCGATCAGATTGGGCACCAGATAGGTGAGCTTGTTCGAGAGCGACTGCGCGCTCGCCGTGCCTTCGAACAGGCGGCGATTGTCAGCCGCGCGATCGATCTTCAGGCTGAGGTCGCTGGTATAGACGGTATAGCTCGACACATCGGTATAGCCGCTCGGCCCGAACAGCCAGGGATCATAGAAGCCATAGCCCCAGGGACGGCCCCAGCGGCCGCGCCATCCCCAGCCGCCATAATAGGGATCGCCAAAGCCGGTCGAGCGGACCTTTTCGCGGCCATTGTCGACATCATAGGCGACGCGCACGATCAGGTCGGCGCCGGCGGGATCATTGGCGCGGACATAGCCGGTCTGCGCCAGTCGCTGCCCGACAAGGTCGGCATAATGGGCGAATTCCAGGCCGCCGGCGAGCTTGGGATCATCGGCGACGATCGTGAAGCTCTGCCCCGCGGGCGCGGGCAGTTGCTGGAAGCGGGCGACATCGGCCTTGAACGATGTGGCGCAGCCCGACAGCGCCACCAGCGCCAGGGCGGGCGCCGCGAACAGACCGAACTTCTTGATACGGGTCATTTTTCTGCGTCCTGTGACAGGCGTGGAGCCTGGGTTCATTCTTGCGCCCTGCATTAGCAAAAGGCAACTGAACATCGTTTGAACGCTTGAAGAGACCGAATGGGCGCAAACCATGTTCTCGCTGTGAAGGGACGGCGCAGCGCTGGCAAAGCCGTCAAGGCGCTGGAAAATAGACGAGGCTTGCGGCAGAGGAAGGCGCATGATCCGATCCTGCTGCACGCTCGCCGCCATTCCTCTCCTCCTTGCCGCGACGGCGCCTGAGCCGCCGGAGCGCGCCAGGCCCCTCGACAATCCGGGCGGATGGCTGACGGACGAGGACTATCCTTCCGATGCCCAACGTCAGGAACTGGATGGGACCACCGCATTCCAGCTGGAGGTCGACCGCGCGGGCGTGCCGACGAACTGCACCATTACGTCGAGCAGCGGCGTCGCCAGCCTGGACAATGCGACATGCGCGAAATTGCTGGAACGCGCGCGGTTCGTTCCAGCCAAGGATGCCAAGGGACGGGCGACGGCCGACAAATATACGGGCCGGATCACATGGCGACTGCCCGGCAGCGATGGCGTCGCCAGCCTGCCGCCGCTGCCGATGAACATCGTGACAACCTTTTTCATCGAACCGGACGGGTCCACGTCGGATTGCAAGACGCTGATCAACGACAAGCCCGCGCCGATGGAAGGCGCCTGCGCGCAGCAGATATTGGGCCGCCGCTATCCTGTCCAGAAGGACGCAGCAGGCAATCCCGTCCGCCAGAAGATGCGGACGATCTTGCGATACGAGAAGATCAACGCCGACGAATGAGCGATGGGGGCGTCCAGCCCCCGCGCGCTTCAGCGCATCAGGCCCATAGCGTCATAGGCGGCGCGCAGAGTCGGTTCGGCCGCCGATGCCGCCTTCGCCGCGCCCTTGTCCAGGATCGCGTCCAGCGCGGCATCGTCGGTGCGCAGCTGCAAAAAACGCTCGCGGATCGGGCGAAGCGTTTCGACCAGCAATTCGCCGAGCGCCGGCTTGAACGCGCCGAAGCCCTTCCCGGCGAAGTCGGCGCAGATCGCATCGGGCGTGGCGCCGGACAGGGTCGCGAAAATGCCGACCAGATTGCTCGCCTCCGCCCGGCCCGCCAGGCCCTCGGCCGTTTCGGGCAGCGGTTCGGGATCGGTCTTGGCCTTCTTCACCTTCTGCATGATGGCGTCGTCATCATCGGTCAGGTTGATGCGGCTCATGTCGCTGGGGTCGGATTTCGACATTTTCGCCGTGCCGTCGCGCAGCGACATGATCCGCGCCGATTCCTTGGGAATGATCGGGGCCGGCATGGTGAAGAGATCGACGCCGAAGTCGGTGTTGAACTTGGTGGCGATGTCGCGCGCCAGCTCCAGATGCTGCTTCTGGTCCTCGCCCACCGGCACATGCGTGGCGTTGTAGAGCAATATGTCGGCCGCCTGCAGCACCGGATAGACGAACAGGCCGATGGACGCGCCTTCGCGATCCTTGCCCACCTTGTCCTTGAACTGGGTCATGCGGTTGAGCCAGCCGATGCGCGCGGTGCCGTTCAGCAGCCAGCACAGCTCCGCATGGGCGGGCACCCGCGCCTGGTTGAACAGGACCGAACGGTCGGGATCGATGCCGGCCGCGACCAGAGCGGCCGCCATGTCGCGCACGTTGCGGATGCGCTGCTCGCGCCCTTCATGCACCGTGATCGAGTGCATATCGGCAAGGAAGAAGAAGCACTGGCTTTCGCTGTCCATCTCGTCCTGCATCCGCACCCAGTTGCGGATCGCGCCTAGATAGTTACCAAGGTGCAGATTGCCGGTCGGCTGGATGCCGGAAAGGACGCGCATGGGACTGATCCGTTCTCTAGTCAGGTTGAACTTTTGCGGCGCATCAGCGCCTTGATGTCGGAGAGCCGATAAGCGCCCGTGACGAAGGACGCCAGCCCGTAAAGCGCCACCCCGGCGCCGACCAGCAGCGCGAGCGCGACATAGCGCTGGAGCATCGCCCCGGTGAGCCAGGGATCGAGCAGCTCCTCGCCCGCCCAGAGCGCTCCGCCCATGATCAGCGCCGCCAGCGCCAGGCGGGGAATGCGGCGGCGCAGGCCGGCGTCGGCAGCGAAGTGGCCGCGCCTGACCAATGTGGTGTAGAGCATGGCGACATTGACGGTCGAGGACAGGGCGGTGGCAAGCGGCGGGCCGATATGGCCCAGTGTGGGGATCATCGCCAGATTGCCGGCGATGTTGATCAGGATCGAAAGCATCGCGTAGCGCACCGGCGTCCGGGTGTCGCCGCGCGCATAATAGCCCGGCGTCAGCACCTTCACCAGCACATAGCTGGGCAGGCCGATCGAGAAGGCCGACAGCGCCCAGCCGCAGCGCATCGCGTCTTCAGGCGTGAAGCGGCCATATTGGAAGAGGCCGCGCACGATCGGTTCCGCCACGGTCAGGAACGCCACGGTCGCGGGCAGGGTGAGGAACAGGGCCAGTTCGATGCCCCGGTTCTGCGTCTCCATCGCTGCCGCCTCCTCGCCCTTCGACAGCATGCGCGAGATGGTGGGGAGCAGGATGGTGCCAAGGCCGATGCCGATCAGGCCCAGCGGCAACTGGTTCAGCCGGTCGGCATAATAGATATAGGTGATCGAACCCGAGGCGAGCAGCCAGCCCGACAGGGCGGTGGAAATCAGCAGATTGATCTGGGCCGCGCCAGCGCCCGCCGCGGCGGGCACGATCAGGCGCAGCAATTCCCGCACATCCTTGTCCATTCGCGGGCGCTTCAGCCGGATCGCGACGCCGGCGCGGCGGCAGGCGAGCATCAGCCACAGCAATTGCAGCGCGCCGCCGATCGTCACCGACATCGCCTGGACCCGCGCGGTTTCATATTCGTCCGCGCCGTGGAAAAACCACAAGCCGGCGATCATCGCGACATTGAGCAGGATCGGCGCTGCGGCATTGACCCAGAATTTGTCGAGCGAATTGAGGATGCCGCCCAGCAGCGAGGCGAGCGAGATCAGCGCCAGATAAGGGATGGTGATGCGCGACAGGGTGACGGCATAGGCAAATTGATCGGGCGTGGGGTTCTGCCGCGAAAAGCCCCCCGACAACAGCCATGTGACCGGCCAGGCGGCGGCCAGCAGCAGCAGCGTGAAGAGAATGAGCACCGGCAGCAGCACGGCCAGCGCGCGCTCGGCGAAGTTATAGCCGGCGGAAAGGCCGCCCTCGCCCGCCGCCTTCCTGTTGAAGAGCGGAATGAAGGCGGCGGAAAAGGCGCCCTCGGCAAAAAGCGCCCGGAACATGTTGGGCAGGCGAAAGGCGACACCGTTAAATGCGTCCGAGGCGAAGCCGGCGCCGACATAACGCGCCGCCAGCGAATCGCGCACCAGCGCCAGCACGCGGCTGGCGAGCGTCAGCCCGCCGACCGAGCCCAGGGCTTTCACCAGTTTCATGGAGCAGATGCGCGTCCCGTTCGCCCCGACCCTGTCGAAGGACCTTCCTTATCCCCGAAAGACAAGGAAGGGGTATCGACAGGCTCGGCCCGAACGGGAGAGAGAGTCATGGCCTGAGGGTCAGGCGTGGCCCGCGGGCTCGCCTGCGGTCGCCTGCATCTGCTGGGCCTGCTGCATGTAGAGCGAACCGAAGTCGATCGGATCGAGCAGCAGCGGCGGGAAGCCGCCGTCGCGGATGGCGTCGGCCAGGACGCGGCGCGCGAAGGGGAAGATGAGGCGCGGCGCTTCGGCCAGCATGAAGGGCTGGACCTGGTCTTCGGGCACGTTGCGCATGCCGAAGATGGCGGCATAGAGCAGTTCGACCGCAAAGGCCGTGCCCTGCGGCGCAAACGCCTTCACGTCGATCCGGAGCGAGACTTCCAGCACTTCCTCACCCACCTTGTCGGCGCCGATGTTGAACTGGACGTCGATCTGCGGCTGGTCGGGCCACTGGTAGACCGCCGGGGCGTTGGGATTTTCGAAGGACAGGTCCTTCACATATTGGCTGATGAGCGCGATCTGCGGCCCGGCGTCGGCGCCGTTGGGCTGGACGTTGATGGTGCTGTTGATGTCGGCTTCGTCGGCCATATCTCTACCTTGACTTTCCCAGTTGGCCGGCGGCGGCGCGCCCCCGGAAGATGATAGCCCGCGCGCTTAGCAGGGGCGTGGAACAAGGGCAATGGCGGCCCGGGCACAGTCTATTTGAAGTTGGGGGGAAACATGCCTATGTTGTTGGGAACGTCGTCCCGAACAAAGGGTATTTGCTTCCGTGTACGTGATCGTCATCCTCGCCATGATCGCCGGCTTTCTGGCGCTGCGGCTCTATTCCGTGCTCGGCAAGCGCACGGGGCATGAGCAGGAGCCGGCGCTGCGTCCGGCCGAGGATCGCGCGAAGGTCACGGTGCTGCAGCCCGGCCCGATGAGCCAGGGCGGCAGCGATTCGGTGCGGCTGGCCGAAGGGCTGATCGCCCCCGGCGCCGAAGCCGGCGTGCGCGCGCTCATCGCCGCCGATCGCAGCTTCGACGTTCCGCAGTTCGTCGACGGGGCAAAGAGCGCCTACAAGATGGTGCTGGAGGCCTTCTGGCGCGGCGATCGCGAAGAACTGGCTTGGTTGTGCGACGCCGATGTTCTGACCTCGTTCGAGGAAGCGATCGCCGCCCGCGAGACCGATGGCCATGTGCTGGACAACCGGCTGGTGCGGATCGAGAAGGCGCAGATCGTCGAGGCGTCGATGCGCGACCGCACCGCCGAAGTCGCCTTGCGCTTCGAGGCGGACATCGCCGCCATCACGCGCGACAAGGATGGCAATGTGATTGCCGGGTCGTTGACCGATGCGATCGGGACGAAGGACATCTGGACCTTCACCCGCGACATTCGCAGCGCCGACCCGAACTGGAAGCTCAGCGAAACCGACGAAGCGTGATCCCGCACAGGATCGGAAGAGCGAGCGCGGCATGATCCGGCGCCGCAAGGAAGGCGCGCTGATCGTTGCGCTGATGCTGTCCGCGTGCGCGGGCAGCGTCATTCCACCTTCTGCGGGCGGGCCTGCCCCTGGTCGGCCGACGCCGTCGGGCGAAGTGGCGACCCGGCCCACGCCTGCCACGCCCCGCCCCACCTTATCCGTCGCTACGCCAGTTGAGCCCGGCATCGATACCAGCACGGCTGCCGGGCTGGGAGTCACGCGCGGGCCGGCGATCGCCGACCTTATTCCCTCTGGCGAACAGGCGCGCCGCGCGCTGCAGGCCTTCCGCCTGTCCTGCCCCAGCCTGATGCGTCGCACGGACGCGAGCGGCCTGACGCGCGGGTCGGACTGGAACAATAGCTGCGCGGCGGCGTCAAGCTGGCCCGATGCCTCCGCCAGCGAATTTTTCTCGCGCTATTTCGAAGCGGTGCAGGTGGGCGATGGCGCCGCCTTCGTCACGGGCTATTATGAACCGGAGATCGCCGGGTCGCGCACGCACCAGGCCGGCTACGACGTACCGATCTATCGCCGTCCCGACGACCTGATCGACGTCGATCTGGGCCAGTTCAGCGAAAGCCTGAAGGGCCGATCGATCCGCGGCAAGGTGCAGGGCACCAAGTTCATTCCCTATGACGAACGCAGCCGGATCGTGGCGGGATCGCTTGCCGGGCGCGGACTGGAGCTGGCCTGGGCGGCCGATCCGGTCGAGTTCTTCTTTCTGCAGGTGCAGGGCAGCGGGCGATTGCTGCTGCCCGACGGCGGCGTCATGCGCATCGGCTATGACGGGCAGAATGGCCGCGACTATACCGGGATCGGCAAGCTGATGAAGGATCGCGGCCTGATCCAGGCCGGGTCGATGCAGGACATCATGGCCTATCTGCGCGCGCACCCGGCCGAAGGCGCGGTCATCATGAACGAGAATAAGAGCTTCGTCTTCTTCCGCGAACTCACCGGACCGGGGCCGCTCGGCGCCATGGGCGTGCCCGTGACGCCGGAAGCCACGGTTGCCGCCGATCCCAAATTCATCCCCATGGGCGCGCCGGTGCTGCTCTCGCTCGACCGGGCAGAGCCCAACGGCATCTGGATTGCGCAGGACACGGGCGGGGCGATCAAGGGCGCGAACCGCTTCGACAGCTTCTGGGGCGCGGGCGCGCGCGCGCGCGGCATCGCGGGCGGCATGTCGGCCCGCGGCAGCGCGCTCATCCTGCTGCCGATCGGATCGGCCGCACGGCTCACCGGGCGCTGATCGGCCCCGCCATGGTCCGGCGGCGGCTGAGTTCGGAGGAAGAGGCGCTCTGGACGGCGCTGACACGGTCCGTCCGTCCATTGCGGCCGGGCCCGCGCATGGCGACGTCAATGCCGCCCTCTCCAGCGGATAATCCCGCAAAAACAAGGTTAACGCCCCCCGCCCCTGCCGCCGCTCCGGCGCCCCCACGGGCGGCGCCCGCCGCCATGCTGGACAATAGTTGGGAACGGCGCATTCGCGGCGGCACCATCAGCCCCGACATGAGCATCGACCTGCATGGCCATAGCCTGTCGGCAGCGCATGCGCGGCTGAACCAGGCGATCGCGAACGCGCTTGCGAACAATGCCCGCGTGCTTCTGGTGGTGACGGGAAAGCCGCCGAAAACCGAGGAAAAACTGGGCGGATCGCGCCGCGGCGCGATCCGGGGGGAGATCGGCCATTGGCTGGAAACCAGCGTCTATGCCGATCGCATCGCCAGCGTGCGCATCGCTCATCCCCGCCACGGCGGCGACGGCGCGCTCTACCTGATTTTGCGGCGCAGAAAATAAACAGCAACAGTCGCCGCGATGCTGACCGTTTCTTAACCACTGTCCCCCATATGCGTCGGATCGGGGCTCCTTGACTGGAGCGTAAGGCGGGGCAGGAGGCGAATGCAGGGCGTTACGTTGAAAAGCCGTGCTGCTGCCTTCGCTTGCGCCGCGGGGGCGCTGGTGTTCACCCTGTCGCTGGTGCTGGGCTATACGCCCGGGCAGCAGGACGATCTGATGCAGGTCGGGCGCGCGCTGATCATCGCGATCCTGTGCGGCACGATGAGCTGGGCGTCGGCCAGCCGATCCATGGCTTCCACCGCCGCTGCGATCGACACGGCGACGGAACGCCTGCTTTCGGCAGCCCATGGCGATCTGCAGTCGCCGGTTTCCCCTGACATCGGCGCGGAACTGCCCGACCTGTCCGTCGCGATGCAGAGCCTGTTCAGCCAAGTGCGCACCAATCTGGACCATGTCCAGAGCCTGGCGCTGTTCGACCAGATTACGGGCCTCGCTAACCGCACCAGCTTCTGCCGCCAAGTCGAGCGCCACCTGACGGGCCGGCAGACCGATGCCATGGCGGCCCTGTTCTTCATCGACCTGGACGGGTTCAAAGGCGTCAACGACACGCTGGGTCATGCCGCCGGCGACCAATTGCTCGCGCGCGTCGCGGGGCGCTTGCGCGAAGTGGTGATGGCGCAGGTGAGCGCCGGGACCGGCGATGCCGTGATCGGGCGGCTTGCCGGCGACGAATTCACCATGTTCTTTCCCATGCTGCCGGGCCCCAGCGCCGCGGCGCGGATCGCACGCGCCGTGCAATTCGCCCTGGGCGAGCGGTTCGACCTTGGCAGCCAGCATGTTGAGCTGGGCGCGTCGATCGGCATCGCCTGCTATCCCGAACATGGCGATACCCTCTCCGCGCTGCTGCGCGCGGCCGACGTGGCCATGTACCATGCCAAGCATCAGGGACGCGGGCGCGCCGAAATCTACAGCGCCGAACTGGCGCTGGAGGCAGCCGACCGCGCCGAACTGGAGCGCGACCTGCTGCTGGCGTTGCAGCGGGACGAATTCCTGCTGCAATTCCAGCCCCAGATCGACGCGACGAGTGGACAAGCCGTCGCCGCCGAAGCGCTGGTTCGCTGGGCCCATCCCGAGCGGGATCTGGTGATGCCCGGCGCCTTCGTGCCTGTCGCCGAGGAGAGCGGCACCATCGTCGCGCTGGGCGACTGGGTGATGAGCCGGGTTTGCGAAACCGTCGCACGCTGGGCGCAGGCCGGCCAGCGCCAGCGGATCGCGATCAACATCAGCACGCGCGAACTGGCGCAGGCAGACTTCTTCCTGCGGCTGCGGCATGCAATGGCGACCTATCAGGCCCCGGCGACCATGCTGGAGCTGGAAATCACCGAATCCGTCGCAATGGAGATGGATCAGCGCATTTTGGAGCAGCTGGCCGCGCTGCGCGGCGAAGGACTGCGCGTCGCGATCGACGAGTTCGGCACCGGCTATTCCAATCTCGCTCGACTGAAGGAACTGCCCGTCGACCGGGTCAAGATCGACCGCAGCCTGGTGCGCGACATCGCCACATCGGCCGAGGCGCGGACCATCTGTTCCGCCGTCGTCGGCCTGATCCAGGGGCTGGGCATGGAAGTGGTGATCGAGGGGATCGAGACCGAGGCGCAGATGGAGATGCTGCGCGTCATCGGCTGCACCCTGTTCCAGGGCTATCATCTCGCGCGGCCGATGGACGAGCAGGCCTATCTCGCGCGCTTCGCCGTCCCGCTGATCATGCAGGAACGGCGCATCGTCTGACGGTCAGACGGGCCGCAGCGCCCGTTCGGCGATCCGCGCATAGATGCGCTGCAGATCGCGCAGGTCCTGCACCGCCACCGCTTCGTCCAGCTTGTGCATCGTGGCGTTGTTGAGCCCGAACTCCACCACCGGGCAGAGGCGCGACAGGAACCGCGCGTCCGACGTGCCGCCGGTCGTTGACAATTCCGCCTCGACGCCGGTCACGTCCCGGACCGCGGCGGTCACCAGATCGGACAGCGGGCCCGGCTGCGTCAGGAAGGATTCGCCGCTGATCCGCGCTTCGACCGTGCCGCCTTCGACGGCCGTCAGCGTCTTGATCCGCTCGATCAGCGACGCGCCGCTATGCTGGTCGTTGAACCGGATCGAGATGCGCGCCGTCGCCTGGCCTGGAATGACATTATGGGCCGGATTGCCGACCTCCAGATCGGTGATTTCGATATTGCTGGGCTGGAACCAGTCCGTGCCCTGGTCCAGCTCCTCGGCCTCGATGGCCGCCAGGATGCGCACCAGCCGCGGTATGGGATTGTCGGCCAGATGCGGATAGGCGACATGGCCCTGTGCGCCCTGGACGGTGATCCACATATTGACCGATCCGCGGCGGCCGATCTTGACCACGTCGCCCAGCCGCTGCGTCGATGTGGGCTCGCCCACCAGGCAGAAATCGGGCCGAAGGCCGCGCGTCGCCATCCTGTCCATCAGCGCCAATGTGCCGTGCACCGCCGGCCCTTCCTCGTCGCCGGTGATGATCAGGCTAATCGTGCCGGGCAGATCGTCGGGCAGGTCGGACAGCGCCGCCACGAAAGCCGCGATCGACCCCTTCATGTCGACCGCCCCGCGGCCGTAGAGCAGATCGCCGCGAATGTCCGGCGCGAACGGATCGCTGGTCCAGCCGGCGCCCGGCGGCACCACGTCCAGATGGCCGGCATAGGCGAAATGCGGCCCCGCCCCGGTCGTGCGCCAGGCGAGCAGATTTTCGACCGGCCCGTCGGGCGCCTCCCCCGCGATGAAGCGGTCCACGGTAAAGCCCAGCGGCGCCAGCATCGATTCCAGTTCGGCGAAGACCGCCCCGGTGGCAGGCGTCACGGACGGGCAGGCCAGCAGGCGCTGGGCCAGGGCCACGACATCGTCTTTGGTGCTGGTCATGCTCATGGGGACGCGTTAGCGAAAGCCCTGGCCCTTGGCCAGCGGCAGAAGGAGGATGAGGCCATGCCCCGCATCGACCTGGACAGCATCGCGCAGCGCAACGACACCGGCTATCCCGGCGCGCATGCGCGCCTCGTGCAGCAACGCTGGGTGCGGCGCCTGGCCCCGGTTGCCGGCCTCACCGACTTTGGCGTCACCCATGTCGTTCTGAAGCCCGGCGCCGCTTCGTCCCAGCGCCATTGGCACGAGGATGAGGATGAATTTCTGGTGATGCTGTCGGGCGAGGCCATGCTGGTCGAAGAGGGCGCGCGCACGCTGCTGCGCGCGGGCGACATGGCCGCCTTCCCCAAGGGGGAGCCCGACGGCCATCATCTGGTCAACGAAGGCGACACCGACTGCGCCTTCGTTGCCTTCGGTCGTCCGCCGACGGGCGATTGCCACTATCCCGATATCGACCTGCTGTGGTCGGGCGGGGTCTATCGTCACAAGGATGGGAGACGCTATTGACGATCGAGATGAACCGCCGCGATTGGGTGGCGGCGCTGGGCAGCCTGACGCTGGCGGCGCGAGCGCCGGGCGTTCTGGCCGCCCCATCGCACACGCTGGTGAAGCCGCCGCGGCTGCGCGCCGGCGATACGGTGGGACTGATCGAGCCGGCGGGCTTCACCGATGACGCGTTCGACCTGGACCTGGTCAAGGACACGATCCTGGCGATGGGCCTCACCCCCCGGCTCGCGCCGCATCTGGTCGATCGCTATGGCTATTTGGCCGGCAAGGATGCGGATCGGGCGGCGGACGTCAACGCCATGTTCGCCGATCCGCAGGTCCGGGCCGTGTTCGCCGTGCGCGGCGGATGGGGCTGCGCGCGCATCCTGCCGCTGCTCGACTTCGCGACCATCCGCCGCAATCCCAAGCTGCTGATCGGCTTTTCAGACATCACGGCGCTGCATCTCGCCTTCGCGGCGAAGGCGGGCTTCACCACCATTCATGGTCCCAACGCGTCGAGCAGCTGGGGCAGCTATAGCTGGGACGCCTTCCGCGCCGTCGCCTTCGATGCCGCGACGCCGACGTTCGTCAATCCGCAGGGGCATGAGGATCGGCTGGCGCAGCGCGTGGGACGCGTCCGCACCTTTCGCCCGGGCGTCGCGCGCGGCCGTCTGCTAGGCGGCAACCTGACCGTCCTCGCCGCCCTGATGGGCACGCCCTGGCTGCCCGATTTCTCCGGCGCGATCCTGTTCATCGAGGATATCGGCGAAGCGCCCTATCGGATCGACCGGATGCTGACGCAGCTGACGCTTGCGGGGCTGCTCGGCAAGCTCGCCGGCGTCGTCTTTGGCCAATGCACCGACTGCGGTGCGGCGGGCCCCAGCTATGGCGGCTTCACCCTGTCGGAAGTGCTGCAGCAGCATCTCGAACCGCTGGGCATCCCCGCCTTTCAGGGCGGTCAGTTCGGCCATGTCGCCAATCAATATAGCCTGCCCCTGGGCGTGCAGGCGGAGATGGATGCAAGCGCGGGCACGATCCGGCTGCTGGAGCCCGCCGTCAGCTAGGCCGCGTCCTGCGGCCGGACGTCCCAGCGGATCAGTTCAGCCCTACCGGTCTCTTCCACGGCGAACTCGCCAAAGGCGCCCGTGCGCAGCTTGCGCGGGGCGAGGCCCAGCGCGATCAGGGCGAAGCGCGCCGCGCCGTTGCTGGTGACCAGCAGGTCGGCGCCCTCGCCCGGGTCCGCGAAGAAGCTGCGCCAGGCGTCGATCCGTGCCGGCCCGTCGACATGCCAGCCATCGGGCGCGATGCCCTGCTCTTCCCAATCGGCAAGCGCCTGGGCACCGATGCGCGCGATCACCGCCTCTTCCAGCTGGCCTTCGTCGGGGCCATGATCGATCTCCGCCAGCCAGGGCCGAGTGCCGTCCAGTGGATGATTGGTAGCCAAGGCGATCGGCGCAGCCGTCTGGCGCGCGCGCAGCAGCAGGCTGGACAGCAGCAGGCGAACGGATGAGCCCGCAAAGCTGTTGGCAAGCGCCGCCGCTTGGGCATGGCCGCTCTCCACCAGCGGAATGTCCGTGCGCGATCCGATCCGGCGGGGCGCCTCCCCGCTGGCGAAGGTGTTGCCGTGGCGAATGACGAAAACCCGGCGCATGGAGCGTCAAAGATCCGGCGTGGGATCGCCATGCGCGGCGATCAGGCGCTCGACCCGGGCGATGTCGGCTTCGGTGTCGATCCCCGAACTGTCGAAGCGCGGCGGATCGACCGCGACGGTCATGATCCTGATGCCGAGTTCCAGCAGCCGCAACTGCTCCAGTCCTTCGAGATTTTCGAGCGCGGTGGGCGGGCACGCTTCGAACCGCTGCAGCACGTCGAGCCGATAGCCGTAAAGGCCGACATGACGCCATACCGGGGACAGGGGCGCGGCGGCGCGCAGGCGTTCCTCGTCGCGGATGGCGGGAATGATCGCCTTCGAAAACCAGAGCGCCTGCGCATCCACGCCGCGCACGCAGGTCGTGCCGCTGAAGGGCGAGCGCGTCTTGTGGTCGCGCAAGGCGTCGAGCGCCGCCCAGTCGAGTGCGATAACCGGGGTCGCGACCTCCGCCCCCGCTTCCAGCGCGGCGATCACCGCGGCCAAGGCGCCTTCGGGCTGGAACGGCGAGTCGCCTTGCAGATTGACGACGAAGCGCGGCGCTTGAGGCAGCGATAGCGCCGCGGCCAGCGCGCGGCCGGAGCCGGTCGCTATGGCGCTGTCGGTCAGGACCGCGTCGCACCCCGCCATGCGAGCATGATCGGCGATCGCTTCATCATCGGTCGCGACGATCAGGCCGACGCCAGCGCGCCCGGCGATCGCGGCGCGCGCCATGGCGATCGTCCGGTGCAGCAGCGTGCGCCCGGCGATCAGCCGCAATGGCTTGCGCGGCAATCGGGTGGAGCCGGCCCGCGCGGGAATGACGACAAGAAGGTTCAGGCGACGCCGGCGTGCAGCAGGTCGTGCATGTGCAGCGCCCCGGTCAGCCGCCCATTCTCACAGACGAACAGCAGCATGATGTTGCGCTCGTGCATCATGTGCAGCGCTTCGGACGCCAGTTCGTCGGGGCCCACGGCCTGCGGCGTGACGGTCATGAAGCGGCCGACGGGCTCGGTCAGATTCTGCTTGCCGGTGACGGTGCGACGCAGATCGCCATCGGTGAAGGCGCCGATCAGCCGGCCATTGCGATCCACCACGGCCGTGCCGCCAAGGCGCGCGCGCGTCATTTCGATGGTCGCGTCGAGCAGCGAGGCGTCTTCCCGGACCATCGGCACATGGTCGCCACGCGCCATGAGTTCGCGCACCTTGAGCAGTTGCGCGCCCAGACGGCCATTGGGATGGAATTTATGGAAGTCGTCCGCCGAAAAGCCGCGCATTTCCATCAGCGAAACGGCGAGCGCGTCTCCGAACGCCATCTGCACCGTCGTGGAGGTCGTGGGGGCCAGCGCATTGGGGCAGGCTTCCTGCACATCGGGCATCAGGATGCAGATGTCGGCCGACTGGGCCACCGTGCTCTGGGGCTGCGCCGTCATGCCCATCAGCGGCACGGCGAAGCGCTTGCAATATTGGATGATCGGGCCGAGTTCGGTCGACTCGCCCGAATGGGACAGCATCAGGACAACATCGTCCGGCGTCACCATGCCCAGGTCGCCATGGCCCGCATCGGCGGGATGAAGGAAGATGGCGGGCGTTCCGGTGGACGTCAGCGTCGCGGTCATCTTGCGCGCGACGATGCCGCTCTTGCCGATGCCGGTGACGATCACGCGACCCCGAACATTCATGAGCACGCCGACCAGACGCAGGAAGGTGGCGGCAAATTCCCGCTCGCTAAAGCGCGCTTCCAGGGCCTGCAGCCCGCCCGCCGCGATGGACAGGCTCCTGCAGGCGGTTTCCACGATCCGGCTGCCGGAGCCGAACGGTACGATTTTGGATGCTAATGTCGACACGCGCTCGCCCTTTTCTACGCCCGATGCCGCGAGCCCTGTCTCGCTGGCACAGAGGCGCCGATCATTTGCCGTATTCGGCATGTGACCTTTCCTCGTTCCGCGACCCTCCGGCCGATCAACGACCGGCACGGGGTGACTGTCTACGCGCTTTCAGCCACTTATGGCAATCTATTTCGCAGATGCGAAGAACGATCATTGCGCGGATATTGCAAAATATCCTCACTGTTCTTGAGGCGAGCTGGATCGTTTCGGCGACAAAGCGCGCATCTTTTTAGCATCTCATGCGTGCGGTCAGCCCTGCTCTTGATGATAGGCGCGATACCAATTCACGAATCGCGGCACGCCCGCCTCGATGGCGGTGCTGGGCGCGAAGCCTATATCCTGGCTGATGGCGCTGATATCGGCGAAGGTGGCGTGGACGTCGCCGGGCTGCATCGGCTGGAAGTCGATCTGCGCCTTCTGCCCGATCGCCTCCTCCAGCACCGCAATCAAATGCATTAGTTCTTCGGGCTGGTTGTTGCCGATATTGTAGAGGCGGTGCGGCGCGCGGCTGCCGCCGGCCTTCACCGCTCCATCGTCGACCGGGGGATGGTCAAGGCAACCCAGAATGCCGGTGACGATATCGTCGATATAGGTGAAGTCGCGCTGCATCCGACCATGATTGAATACGGGGATGGGTTGGCCGGCGAGGATCCTGGAGGTGAAGATCCACATCGCCATGTCCGGCCGCCCCCAGGGACCGTAGACGGTGAAGAAGCGCAGCCCGGTCATCGGAATGCGGAACAGATGGGCGTAGGTTTCGCTCATCAGCTCGTCGGCCCGCTTGGTGGCGGCATAGAGGGATACGGGATGGTCGACGCGATCCTCGACCCGGAAGGGCAGGCTGTCATTGCCGCCATAGACGGAGGAAGAGGACGCGTAGACCAAATGGCGCACATGCCGCTCGCGCGCCAGTTCCAGCATGTTGACATGGCCCGCCAGGTTGGAGCGGACATAGGCGTGCGGGTTGACCAGCGAATAACGGACACCGGCCTGCGCGCCGAGGTGAATGATCGCCTCAATCACCTGATCATGCAGCGCCGCCTGGACGGCGGCCATGTCCGCGAAATCCAGTTCATGGAAGGTGAAGAGCCGGCCATGGCCCTGGCGCAGCGCATCAAGCCGCGCGCGCTTCAGGGACACGGGATAATAATCATTGAGATTGTCGATGCCCACCACGGCATGGCCCTGCGCCATCAGCCGGTCAGCGACATGCATGCCGATGAACCCTGCCGCACCGGTGACCAATATCGTCATGCCATCTTCTCCAACCGGGATGCCTTCCCGTCTCTGCCGAAGCGGGAGCCGATGTAAAGCCCCTGCGCCCGGCTGCCCATAGGCGATCAGGTTTAGCCATTCCCTAATATTTCGCCGATAAGGCCGGGTCATGGACATGGCCGCCCATCCAGCGCGCCCGGACGGGCAGGCATCGGCGCAGCGCGCACGGTGGAGCCTGCTGGCGCAAGCGGCGGCGGAGCATAACGCCTTCTATGCACCCGACATGCTGGGCGCGGCGCTGGATCATCTGGATGAAGGCTCGGTGCGCCTGATCGAGGCGGAGGCCGACGGCGTGCTGATCGGCCTGCTGCCGGTCATAGTGGCGCCGCGCCACGGCCGCCTGCCGATCGGCTGCATCACCAACTGGATGCACGACCATTGCTTCTTTGGCGCGCCGCTGATCCGTCGTGGCGCCGAACTGGCCGCCTATCGCAGCTTCCTGGCGCAGCTGGACGCTGCGCCCTGGGCGACGGGCTTCCTGCATCTGCAGGGGATCGACGCAGCCGGCGCCAATGCGGCAGCGATCGAGGCGGTCTGCGTCGAGCAGCGGCGCGGCTGGCGGGAAGTTCATCGCTACGACCGCGCGATGCTGCGGTCCGATCTGGACGCGGAGCGTTATTGGGAAACCCATGTCCGGGCCAAGAAACGCAAGGAATTGCGACGGTTGCAGAAGAGGCTGGCCGACCTTGGCGCAGTGGAGCAGCGGCTACTGTCGGATGCGTCGGAGCTGGAGGCGTGGTGCACGGCGTTTCTGACGCTCGAAGCGTCGGGCTGGAAAGGCAGGGAGGGCACCGCCCTCGGCTGCCATCCGCAGGACAGCGCCTTTTTCCGCGCGGCCTGCGCGGCGGCGTTCGACGCGGGGCGGCTGCACATGCTGCGGCTCGACCTCGACGGGCGCGCCATCGCCATGCTGGTGAATTTCCGGCACGGGCCGGGCGCCTTCTCCTTCAAGATCGCGATCGATGAGGCGCTCGGGCGCTTTTCGCCCGGCGTCCTGATCGAAATCGCCAATCTTCACGCCGTGCAGGGCGATCCGCAGATCGCCTGGATGGATAGCTGCGCCGCGGCGGACCATCCGATGATCGACAGCCTCTGGGCAGAGCGGCGCACGATCGTGCAATATCGCATCGCCCTGCGCGGCGCAGGCGCGGCGCGGTGGCAGCGGGGCGCGGCCTTCGCGATCGCCAATGCGGCGGAAGCGGCCGCCCGACATCTGAAAGGACAGGGATGACTGCGTTGCCCTCCATGACCGCCGATGCGACCCCGACATTCCCGCAAGCCGCCCGCGCCACCTTTGCCGCCGCCTATCCGGACCGGCCGGTGACGCTGCACCATGGCCTGGTCGGCCACGCGCTGCTGACGCTGGACGCGCTCGCCACGCTGGCGGAGCGGATGCCGGCGGGGTCGGTCGAATATAATCTGGGCAAGCTGCCGCTGGGCGTGCGGCCGGAGGATATGCCCGCCAACGGGCTGACGCTGGGCGAGACGATCCGCACGATCGAGACCAATGGCAGCTGGGCGGTGCTCAAGAATGTGGAGCGCGATCCGGCCTATGCGGCGCTGCTCGATGCGGCACTCGCGGAACTGGAGCCGATCGTCGCGGCGCAGACCGGGCCGATGCTGCACCGGGAAGCCTTCATCTTCCTGAGTTCGCCCAGCAGCGTGACGCCGTTTCACATGGACCCGGAGCATAATATCCTGCTCCAGATCATGGGCACCAAGACGATGACGGTCTTCCCGGCGCGGGACGAGGAACTGGTTCCGGCGCAGAAGAGCGAGGATTTCCACGGCGGCGGGCATCGCAACCTGGAATGGCGGGACGGCTTCAAGGCCCGCGGCACCCCCTTTCCGCTCGGCCCGGGCGATGCCGTGCATGTGCCGGTCAAGGCGCCGCATTTCGTCGAGAATGGACCCGCCGTGTCGGTCAGCCTGTCGGTCACCTGGCGATCGGAGCGATCGGTGGCGGAAGGGGAATTGCACAGTTTCAACGCCCTGCTGCGCAAGCGCGGCCTGCCGACCGGGGCGGTCAGCGAGCGGCCCGAGCGGCAGGGGGTGCGGCGGCTGGTCTATCGCATCATGCGGAAGCTGGGCGCCTGAGCAGGCGGCGCAGCAGCGCTTCCAGTTCGAGCCGGGGCGAAAAACGCTCGACCACCCACCATTCCAGCCGCTCCTCGCATGTGGCGAGGCTCTGCTTGTAGCGGTCCTTGCCGGCGAGGAAGGAATAGCGCGCCAGGCCCCGCCCGGCATAATGATCGACGGCCGCGGCGTGGCAAAGCAGACCGGGCTTGTCCTTGGCCCCGCGCGGCGCGGCGAAGGCCGACTGATAGTTCATCGCGACGCCCTGGTGGTGGAAGGTGACGAGCAGGCCGACGAGATCGTCCCCGTCGGTGACGCGCAGCAGTTCCACCTCGCCGCCCGGCAGGCCACGCGCCGCCAGCGTCGCGACGAAGCGGCAAAAGGCCGGATCGTCCCAGGCATTGTCGGCATGGCGGCCCTGGTTGAGCCGCGCCATGTCGGCGATCCAGGGTTCGATGTCGTCCAGCGTGGCGGCGGCGACCCGCGGCAGGGCGCCGCCCCGATCCTTGATGGCGCGGCGGATCTGGCTGCGGCTGTTGGCGCTGAGCAGCGAGAGATAGTCGCCCTGGGCGGCGCGGACGGCGTCGAGATCGACCTGATAGACGGGCGAGGCGTCGACGCAGGTGCGGCGGCGGGCGGGCAGGTCGAGCAGCGGAGTGCCGGGCGCCACACCGCCCAATCGCAGCGCCCGCCAGTCGCGCCGACGCGCCAGCGCGGCAATGGCCGCGCTGGCCGCTTCGGGTTGCAGGGCGCGGTCGGCGAGCAGGCCGTTATATTCAATATAGGGCCGGTCGGCGGCAGGATCGCCGGACTGGTTGAGGCTGAGCGTCGCAACGGGCCCCAGCAGGCGCGACTGCATCGCATGCCCCATCAGCGCCAGCGCCACATCGCCCCCCGTCCCATCGGTGACGGCCAGCAGGTCCGGTTCGAGCCCGTAGCTGTCGAGCCAGGCGCCGATCCAGGTCCAGCGCAGGAAGAAGGACGTGTCGGAGCGCGCCTCGAGCGCCTGCCAGCGCCGGGCCAGCCCCACCCGGTCGGGCCGGGAAAAAGTCGCGTCGAGAGGCATGGCGCCCCTTGTGGCAGAGCGCGCCGCGGGGTCAAGCGGCCGATCAGGCGCGGATTCGGCGAGCGGGATCGACCGTGCCGTCCGGGCGCACGCCCGCGCGGGCGAGGTCGCTTCGCATATGACCAGTGAGGAAGCGCGCCCACATGACGAAATCGGCGCGCAGCGACCAGAGCGGATAGCGAAAGGTGGCCGGGCGGTTGCGCTCGATCAGGCCATGGCCCGCCCAGGCGAAGCCATAGCCGGCGAGCGGCAGCGCCAGGGCCAGCCACCAGCCGCCCAGCAAGGGCGCGCTCGCCATCATGGCGACGACCAGGGTGGTCCCGGCATAATGCATCGCGCGCGTGCCGGGCCGGGCATGTTCCTGCAGATAATAGGGCCAGAAGTCGCGAAAATGGCGCATCGCTTCCCGTCATCCTCTCCGGCGGACCCGTTTGGCCGGGCCCTGTCCCTTGCTCGAGCCTGAGCGGGACTCAAGCCCAGTCGCTGCTCAACTCTTGTGCGTCGATCCATGCGCCCGTTCGGGCGCATAGAGGAAATAATCATAGGCGGCGCGCGCGGCTTCGGCAATGATCCGGTCGCGCGCCTTGTGCCCCTTGCCGTCCTTCATCACGAAGGCGACCACGGCGAAGCGGCGACCGTCGGGCAGGCGCACGACGCCGACATCATTGCCGGTGCCGTTCAGGGAGCCGGTCTTGTGCGCAACGGCGGTGCCGGGCGGCAGCATGCCCACGATCCGGTGCTTGCCGGTTTCGCAATGGGCCATGATGGTGAAGAGCCGCTGCGTGCTGTC
This sequence comes from Sphingobium naphthae, assembly GCF_020782235.1. Taxonomy (GTDB): domain Bacteria; phylum Pseudomonadota; class Alphaproteobacteria; order Sphingomonadales; family Sphingomonadaceae; genus Sphingobium; species Sphingobium naphthae. Next base: position 113,362 of record NZ_JAJGNO010000003.1, on the reverse strand, counting down.
GGCGGACAGGGCGCGGCCCGATTCATAAGCGCTCAGCAAATCGAGCATGGCGCGCGGCGTCGACGTATCCTCGATCTCGGTCGCGAAGCTGAGATTGGGCAGATCGCGCATGTCGCGCGTGACGATCATCGGATCGGCGCGGCGGGCGGCATCGGCATTGTGGCGGAAACTGCCGGACGAGGGATGAATGCCCATGGCGCGATAGAGAAGATGCGCCGTGTCGCTGTCCACGCGCAGCCCGTTGACGCCAAGGCCGGTCACGAACCGGGTGATCGCCTGCGGCCCGCCGGCGCGCGCGACGAGCACGTCGGTGGCGTTATTGTCGCTCTTTTGCAGCATCAGTTCGAGCAGCCGCTGCACCGAGAGCGCGGCGCCGGGGCGCGAGAACATCCAGGCGATGCCGCCCTCGCTCGCCAGCGCCGGATCGAGCGCCAGCTGATCGTCCAGTCGCAGATCGCCCGCATCGACCAGCGCGAAGATGCGCCCGGCGACCCCGACCTTGTAGGCGCTGGCCATCGGGAAGAGCGTGTCGCCATTGAAGGACTGGGTTTCCCCGGTCTGAAGATCGCGCACGGCGATGCCCACCGTGCCGTCGGAAAGCGCGGCGAAGCGTTCGAATTCGGCCAGGAGCTTGGCCTGCGCGGTCTGTTCCACCAGCGGGCGCGGCGGCGGGCCGAAGGCGTCGGCGCTGGGCAAGGGCGCGAAGAACAGGCCAAATCCGGCAAACGCTGCGGCAAGCCGCGAGGCGCGCATGCGCGGAGCGCCAAATCGCGTGGGGATGGAACGAGCGAGGGGCGAACGCGTGAGGGGCGGCATGACCGCTTCCTCGCGCAACCCGGCGCGCAAGGCAAGCCTTTGACACACAGGCCGCGGTTGACGCGGCGCGCGGGGCCGATCATCACCCGGCGCCATGAGCGAGCTTCTCCCCCTGCCCCACGCCTGGGCCGACGCCCTGGCCGACCGGATCGATGGCGCGCAGATGCGGGCGCTGGCGCAGTTTCTGGCGGCCGAAAAAGCCGCGGGCAAGCGCATCTTCCCGCCCGACGCCGATATCTACCGCGCCCTGGCGCTCACCCCGCCTGCCGCGGTCAAGGCGGTGATATTGGGGCAGGACCCCTATCATGGCGAGGGGCAGGCGCATGGCCTGTGCTTTTCGGTGCAGCCGGGCGTGCGCACGCCGCCGTCGCTGCGCAACATCTACAAGGAGATGCAGGCGGACCTGGGGATCGCGCCGGCCGGTCATGGGCATCTGGACCATTGGGCGCGCCAGGGGGTGCTGCTGCTCAACGCGGTGCTGACGGTCGAAATGGGACGCGCGGCGTCGCACCAGGGCAAGGGCTGGGAAATGCTGACCGACGCCATCGTGCGGACGGTGGCGGAACGCGCGGCCCCCACGGTGTTCCTGCTGTGGGGCGCCCATGCCCAGCGCAAGGCGGGCGCGATCGACGAGACGCGGCACCTGGTGATCCGCTCCGCCCACCCGTCCCCGCTGTCGGCGCATGGCGGATTTCTGGGATCGCGGCCCTTCTCGCGCGCCAACGCCTTTCTGGAGGCGCGGGGGCGCGGGGCCATCGACTGGGCGCTGCCGCCGCTCGAGACGGACGCGCCACGACTGCTGTAAGCGCCGGCGGTCCGGCCGCAACGCGGACGCGCCGGCGACGCGACAGGTCCGAAGTTCACAGTGTCGTGCGCCTTTTCGCAGCGGAAGCGACCGCTTCGCGCCCGCGACGCGACAGGAACGCGACGGGGACGCGACAGGGGCGCGACAGGCAGGTCACACTCACGCGCCGCCGACGCGACGGGGACGCGCCCGCAGCGCATCACCCCCGCGCCTTGTCCGGCGGCTGACGGCGCGAAGGATCCGGCGCGAACGGATCAGCCAACGCCTGCGCATGCAGCGCAAGCGCGCGCGTCCAGCTATGGTCGAAGGGCGTGCCGGACAGGCGCTGGCGCAGGCGGTGCGCGCTGGAGCGCGACATGCCCGCCGCATGCGCGGCCTTCGTCACGCAGCCGGTCGACAGCAGCGCGGTGAGAAACAGGCGCTGCCTGGCCGGCGTCCAATGTGCGCGCGCTTGCGCGGATGGCGGAGGTTCGGGGGATGTGGTCATCCAAGAGGATAGATCAGAGGAAATCCTACATTGGAAGGGTTTTTGCCGGGGTGGCGTAGTGAGGATCGGTGTTAGTGGAGCGGGGCGAGGTGTGGATGGCGAAATGGCGGCTTACGGCATTCAGACGAGCAAAGTTGACATTTGGCTATTCGCAGCGAGTTAGGGGCAAAGCGCCACTACCTTGAGGCACCTCATGGATGCGCCATTTTGTGGATAGCCTGTCCACGGCAACGTCCGAGAATGCCTTGGCTTCATTAGGGTCATCACCGTTAAAGCCTATTGCAATCTGATTAGTAGGCAGTCCAAGATTGCCAGCGCTAAAGCTAAATTCACTTCCTCTTTCTGCTCCTATATTTATAGCTCGGGCATTCACGGGTGTATTTTTGTTAACTGTTGCAAGCGACTGCAATTCGTCGTGCGTCTGGCCGCTGCGATCAAAAAACTCCATTTGATATGATTGCGCGATTTCGTTCATGAAGCTGGTGAAGGCCGGAATTTCCTGTGGACCAGTAAGACAAAGCTGGACCATACGAAAAGGGTGTTTCCCTTCGGAACAGCCTGCTACCGCAGCAACTAAGGCGCTTAGTATCGTGGGATAAGTTACGATAGCGAACCTCATTCTTCACCGCTTTCATGTCTGCTTTCGGGGGTAATCCATGAAATCGTGAGAGGCTGCAACTGGTCGACATCCGACGCTCAATAGTTCTGGCGCCGACCCGGTAGAGAGTTGGATTCCCGCCTTCGCGGGAATGACGGAGAGGGGTGGTTTTCAGCCATCCTTCCCTGGAAGGGGAGGTGTCGCGCGCGTAGCGCGGGACGGAGGGGTTTTACCCTCACAATGGCGGGACACCCCTCCGTCTGGCCTTCGGCCAGCCACCTCCCCTGCCAGGGGAGGATGAGTGTTCTGCCGCCGCTGTTGGTGGATTTCGCCCGGTCCGCATTCTCATCAGAAACCGGACAGCCCGCTGTCGCGCAGATCGAGCGCGGATCGGTCTCCTGAATGGCGATCGGCAGCGGACAGCGGACCGTCGGACCTCCTCCGTCATCCCAGCGGAAGCTGGGATCTCTCTTTTGCCTCCGGCGCTTCGTTAGAAGAAGTGAGATCCCAGCCGTCGCTGGGATGACGACGGTGGATGGCAACACCTGGTCGGAAGTCGAAACTTGTCATCGCCCATGCGGACCAGGTGGAGAGTTGGATTCCTGCCTTCGCGGGACGGAGAATGGTGGCTTTTTTAGTCATCATGTCCTTCCAGGGGAGGTGTTGCGTGCGGGGCGAAGAGGGTCCCGTTAGCGAGAGGGGGACACCCCTCCGTCAGCACTTCGTGCTGCCACCTCCCCTTAGAGGGGAGGATGAGGGTTGGTTGCCCTGCGCGCCCGCTTCGGATCACAGGTCCGGTCGCTCGATCTGGATGTGGCGCAGCGTACATCTCGGGGGTGTGTCGCAGCCGGGAGTAGGGTTCCTGGGCGGCAGGGCATTGGAAAATGCGTTCATTCCGTCGATCGGGTGGGTGCTGGAGCGGACTTCCTGCGGAAGGTCAGGGATTGGGTGCGAAGGGCGGCGGTTGCGCGGTCAGGTAGCGGGGTCCCGGCTCTGGGTCGAAATAGCGGGGACGTGTGGGCGTTGAGCGCCGGCCAAAAAAACGGCCCGGCTGTTGGGCCGGGCCGTCCAGTCCTTCCACCCATGCGCGCGAAGGGAGTGTCGAGTCCCCGCGCGAAGGGACTGGGTCGCGGCGGCTGGCCGCGAAACCGCATTGGTTTAGGCGATTGTTTCAGCTGAGCCGGTCGCTGTCATCCCTCTCCCCCGCGCGTCGGGACATATCGCGGGGGAGATGGCGTCACAGCCTGCACGCCATGACCGGATCAGGCGGCGAACTGGTTCATCGTATTGTGCGCGCCGCCCGCCTTGAGCGCCGCTTCGCCAGCGAAATAGTCCTTGTGATCGTCGCCAATGTCGGAGCCGGCCATATTCTGGTGCTTGACGCAGGCGATGCCTTGGCGGATTTCCTCGCGCTGGACCTGCTTGACATAGCCCAGCATCCCTTCCTCGCCGAAATAGCGCCTGGCGAGATTGTCGGTGCTGAGCGCGGCGGTGTGATAGGTCGGCAGGGTGATGAGATGGTGGAAGATGCCCGCGTCGCGCGCGGCGTCCTTCTGGAAGGTGCGGATGCGTTCATCGGCTTCGCGACCTAGATCGGTCTCGTCATAGTCGATGCTCATTAGGCGCGCGCGGTCATAGGCGGCAAGATCGCGGCCCTCCTGCGCCCAGGCGTCATAGACCTGCTGGCGGAAGTTCAGCGTCCAGTTGAAGCTGGGCGAGTTGTTGTAGACCAGCTTGGCGTCGGGGATGACGTCGCGGATGCGGCGGACCATGCCGCCGATCTGGCCGATATGCGGCTTTTCGGTCTCGATCCACAGCAGGTCCGCGCCATTTTGCAGCGCGGTGATGCAGTCGAGGACGCAGCGGTCCTCGCCCGTGCCGGGGCGGAACTGATAGAGGTTGCTGGGCAGGCGCTTGGGGCGCAGCAGCTGGCCGTCGCGGCTGATGAGCACGTCGCCATGGCCGACCGTCGCGGGATCGACGGGGTCGCAATCGAGGAAGCTGTTATACTGGTCGGCGATGTCGCCGGCTTCGCGGACATAGGCGATCTGCTTGGTGAGGCCGGCGCCCAGCGAGTCGGTGCGCGCGACGATCACGCCATCGTCGACGCCCAGTTCCAGGAAGGCGTAGCGGACGGCGCGGATCTTCGCGAGGAAGTCCTCATGCGGCACCGTGACCTTGCCGTCCTGATGCCCGCACTGTTTTTCGTCCGAGACCTGGTTTTCGATCTGGATGCAGCAGGCGCCGGCCTCGATGAACTTGCGGGCGAGCAGATAGGTCGCCTCGGCATTGCCGAAGCCGGCGTCGATGTCGGCGATGATCGGGACGACATGGGTTTCATAGGCGTCGATGTCGTGGCTGATCTTCTGCGCCTTGACTTCGTCGCCGGCCGCGCGGGCGGCGTCGAGATCGCGGAACAGCATGCCCAGCTCGCGCGCATCGGCCTGTTTGAGGAAGGTGTAGAGTTCCTCGATCAGGGCGGGGACGCTGGTCTTTTCATGCATCGACTGGTCGGGCAGCGGCCCGAATTCGGAGCGCAGCGCGGCGACCATCCAGCCCGACAGATAGAGGTAGCGGCCCTTGGTGCTGCCGAAATGCTTCTTGATGGAAATCATCTTCTGCTGGCCGATGAAGCCGTGCCAGCAGCCCAGCGACAGGGTGTAGGCGGCCGGATCGGCATCATAGGCGGCCATGTCCTGACGCATGATCTTGGCAGTGTGGCGAGCGATGTCGAGGCCGGTGTTGAACCGGTTCTGCAGGCGCATGCGCGCAACCGATTCGGGCGCGATGCCATCCCATCCGGCCTGGCCGCCGATCAGGCTGTCGGCCTTCGCAATCTCGCTTTGATAGGTCATGTCCACATCCTCTGGCTGAACGATATGGACAGCGAGATAGACAGGTGCGGACGCCGGGGTGAGAGGCGGCGGCGTTCAGTTGTCGATCTTTACAGATTTCCGGTGTAAAGTTGTAAAGCCTGTATGCGCACGCGCCCTGCGGCGCGCGGCGGGCATGGAAAGGGAGGGATCATGGCCAAGGATCGGCCCGTCTATATGGGGCCGCGCTTGCGAAGGTTGCGGCGGGAACTGGGCCTGACCCAGGCCGACATGGCGGCCGACCTGGAGATCAGCGCATCCTATGTCGCCTTGCTGGAGCGCAACCAGCGGCCCTTGACCGCGGACATGCTGCTGCGGCTGGCGCGCACCTACAAGCTGGACATGGCGCAGGTCGCGGGCGATGGCGGCGCGGAGCAGACGGCGCGGCTGGGCGCGGTGCTGAAGGACCCGATGTTCGCCGACATCGACCTGCCGCCGCTCGCCAGCGAGGATGTCGCGGTCAATTATCCGGGCGTCACCGAAGCGCTGCTGCGGCTCTACACCGCCTATCGCGAGGAGCATCTGGCGCTGGCCGACCGCGGCGTGGCGCGCGAGGATGCGCCCGAAGCCCCCGACCCGGTGGCCGAGGCGCGGCGCTTCCTGGCGGCGCGGCGCAACAGCTTTCCGCTGCTGGACGATGCGGCGGAGCAGCTGGCGGGCGAAGCGGACGCGGCTGGCGGGCTGGCGGCCTGGCTGAAGGCGCGGCACAATCTGCGGGTGCGGCGGCTGCCGTCGGACGTGATGGCGGGATCGGTGCGCCGGCTGGACCGGCATCGCGACGCGGTGCTGCTGGACGATGCGCTGGACGGGGCGAGCGCGCAGTTCCAGCTGGCGCTGCAGATCGCCTATCTGGACATGCGCAAGAGCTTCGACGCGCTGTTGAAGGACGGGCAGTTCAGCGGCGCGAGCGGGCGGCGGCTGACGCTGCGGGCGCTGGCGGGCTATGGCGCGGCGGCGCTGCTGATGCCCTATGGCGCGTTCGCGAAGGCTGTGGAAGCGCGGGCCTATGATGTCGAGGCGCTGAGCCGGCAGTTCGGCACCAGTTTCGAACAGACCGCGCACCGGCTGACGACATTGCAGAAGCCGGGGCAGGAGCGCGTCCCCTTCTTCTTCCTGCGGGTGGACCCGGCCGGCAATGTCAGCAAGCGGCTGGACGGGGCGGGTTTCCCCTTCGCGCGGCATGGCGGTTCCTGCCCGCTCTGGTCGGTGCATCGCGCCTTCGAGCGGCCGCGCGAGGTGATCACCCAATGGCTGGAACTGCCCGACGGCCAGCGCTTCTTTTCGATCGCCCGGACGGTGACGGCGGGCGGCGGCGCCTGGGGCGCGCCGAGGGTCGAGCGCGCGATCGCGCTCGCCTGCGCGGCCGAGCATGCCCATCGGCTGGTCTATGCGCGCGCCATGGGGCCGAGCGACCCGACGCCGATCGGCGTCACCTGCCGCCTGTGCCACCGCACCCAGTGCATGGCGCGATCCGCCCCGCCGATCGGGCGCGAGATGCTGCCCGACGACCATCGACGCACCCGCGCGCCATTTGGGTTTGCCGATGGGTGATGGGGTGGGTTGAGATGGGTGGATTGCGGACTGTCGGCTTTTGAGAAGAAATCGCAACCAGCAGACATTGACAGGCGGCCTGCCGGATAGTTTGTGAACGCCTATGGAAGAATGCTCGATATCTCGCCTCAAATCGGTTCTTGAGCGGTTGGCGAACCGACCGATAGGAGGATTTGGTAGGTCGTGGGTCGGGGCGAAGCCTTCAGGCGAGGCAACTTTGATCGCCGCAATTGCGTCAAAGGTCGGATTAGACGCAAGAGGCCGGGAAACCGATTTTCAAGCCGTGGCCATCTGCGATGCTCCGGTCTGGCTAACGCTGTTTGCAACCCAATCGCTACTTCACGGCGAACGTCCCATACCAGTTGGTCTTTTGGATGAAGTGACTGAAAGCCTTGCAGCATTAGGGAATGAGGCGAAGTTCTTCAGCAAAGGCATTTGGCAGCAAACACGCCGTATGAAACATTATGAAATGGTCCGTTTCGACAGCGGTTGGAGCCAATCTCGACATCGCCTTATCTTCCAAGGGAGTGAAGGACCATTGTCGCCGATCGATGTGCTGGAGGATGGGGGCATTATCGGGTTCGGCGAAAACGCGGCCTTTGTTTTTTGGACCGAAGAAGATGATTAATTGTAAAAGCTGACTTCCGCTATGTGAGTTCTAATTCCGCAGCACGAGCGACAGATTCTGGTCGATTATGCTCGGTCAGCTTTCCCGCCCAAAACCGGACGGGCGGCTGTCAGGGCTGATAGGCGCGAATCGGGCGGGCGAACGGCGCTCGAGGGTGGTTGGCGGACCGTCCAGTTTCGATACGGTGACTGCGGTTAGCTGCCGGGCGGTTTGCTCTGAACCCAGATGGTAGGCACATCATACTTCGCCGCCCAATTCTGCGCGGCAGCCACGGCAGCTTCCAATGAGCCATCGTTTTCAGCAAGGGAGGCATATCCCACCCAGTCGCCGTTGGCTCTGAATGAACCGCCCGTGCCAAGGAACAGACGATCGTCCGATTCCTCAATCATTAGCCAACGCATATCGTCGCCATGATCCGGCATTGCCTCATCAGGCAAAAGATAGACAATATCGACCATGAAGCGATCCTGCTTGGCTTGGCAAATGACTGCAAGCGGGAAACCCGACTGAACTGTTCAGGGGCCAAAAATGGTCGCTTCCTGCCATTCCTGCAGTCGTCATGCCGGGCTTGACCCGGCATCCCGCTTTTCTTCGCTCAAATGAAGAAGCGGGATCCCGGCTCAAGGCCGGGATGACGGTGAAGGATGGTCGAGACCCGACATTCAAATTCCCTGCGCGGCTCGGGCGGTGAGTTGGATTCCCGCTTCCGCGGGAATGACGGAGCGGGAGGTCGTCCTCCTTTTGCAGCGGCGGCGGCGAACGCGAAGCGCGGGACGGAGGGGTGTGGCGCTAACGACGGAGGCACCCCTCCGTCTGGCCTTTGGCCAGCCACCTTTCCTGCCAGGGAGGATGAGGGGTTTGCGACCGCTGGCGCGGGAGGCCGGGCGTTTCCTTCTGCCGGCGGCGCAGGCGCTCAGTCGCCGGGTTGGCGGTAGATGGGGAGGCCGAGGCCGCGCAGGATCGCCATGGCGCGCAGGGCGAAGCCCAGCAGGGCGGCGATGAGGCCGGCGACCGGCACGTCGAGGCCGATCCAGCGCAGGGCGACGAACAGCCCCGCCGCGAAGGCGGCGGCGGTGACGTAGAGTTCGGGGCGCAGCAGGATCGACGGCTCGCCCGCCAGCAGATCGCGCATGATACCGCCGACGCAGCCGGTGACGACGCCCATCATCCCCGCGACGAAGGGCGGGACGCCAAAGCTCATCGCCTTGGCCGCGCCGAACACGGCGAAGGCGGCAAGGCCGATGGCGTCGAGCCAGTCGAGCGCGCGGTCGCTCCACCAGCGGCGCGGCGTGAACCAGACGATGATCGCGGCGCTCATGCAGGCCATGGCCGGCACTGCGTCCACGACCCAGAAGACCGGCGCGCCGATCAGCAGGTCGCGCACCGTGCCGCCCCCTACCCCGGTCACCAGCGCGAAGAAGGCGAAGGTGACGAGCGTCTGGCGCAGCCGCGCCGCCGCGAGCGCGCCCGATGCGCCGAAGACGAAGGTGCCAACGATGCTTAGGCTTTCGAGCACCGGGCCGATCGAGGTGGCGAGCGAGGGGGTGGGTGGGAGCATGGCGCTTTCAAACATCTCCGTTCGTCCGGGCCCTGTCGAGGCCCCTGCGGGTGGGGACGGGACAGCATGTCCTGTGAAGAAGAAGGCTTCGACAGGCTCGGCCCGAACGAGTGCGAGGGTTGTCCCTATTGGCCACCTCACGCGGATGGCCCGGACGGGCCGAGAGCGGCAGGAGCGGCTGGCGCGTCCCGGCTCCGCTCGACGCGAGCGGGGCCGGGACGCGCCGGGGCCTAGGCGCCGCCCTTTTCGGTCGACAGGCGGGACATGAGGATGGCGGCGCGCTTGGCCTGGCGCTTCATGCTGGCGAGGTCGACGCGCTCCGCCGGGCTGTGGTCGCCGGTGGAGGCGGGACCGAGGCCGACAAGGCCGTCCACATCCTGCGCGACGAAGGCGATGTCGCCGGCGCCGCGCTTCAACGGATCGAGCGCGGGCATTTCGGGCAGGCCCAGGTCGCGGTTGACGGCGTTCAGCCGGGTCAGCAGCGCGCGATTGCCCGGCGTCGGCGCCATGGAGGGATAGCCAAGGTCGAAGGCGATGGTCGCCGAAGTGCCGGGCAGATGGTCCTGTTCCACGATCTGCTGCATCTTCGCCTGCACGCGCCGGGTCTGGTCTTCGCTCAAGGTGCGGAAATCGCCCTTGGCGACGGCGATCGGCGGGATGATGTTGGTCTTGCCGGTGACGGCGATGCGCACCCCGTCCTTGTCGACCTCCGCGCTTTGCCCGCCGCCGATCAGCCCGACATTGAAGGTCAGATTGGGTTCGGGCAGGTCCTGGCGGAAGCGCGTGACGATGCGGGCAAGTTCGTAGATCGCGCCGTCGCCGGCCCTGGCCGAGAAGATGCCCGAACTGTGGCCCGACTTGCCGGTGGCGGTCAGCGTCCAGCTGTTGGACGAGCGGCGGGCGATGGAGCCCATATCCTTGCCGTCTTCCTGCGACAGGCCTTCGAAATCGAGCGCGACGTCGGCGCGCTTGCCCGCGGCGATGAGATCCGCGCGCGCGACGCTGAGCGGATCGCCCGAATCCTCTTCGTCGCCGGTCAGCACGACGTCGATATTGGCGCCCTGGAGCGTGCCGGCGGCCTGCATCGCCTGGAGCGCGAGCAACATGGTGGCGACGCCGCCCTTATTGTCGGCGGCGCCGGGGCCGCTGGCGAAATCGCCGTCGCGGCGAAAGGTCTGGAAGGGCGAATCGGGTTCGAACACGGTGTCGAGATGGCCGATCAGCAGCATCTTCGTCGTGCCGGCTCGCCCCTTGTGCGTGGCGATGAAGTGGCCGGCGCGCTTGGCCGCGTCCATCGGCTTCCAGGTGACGGTGAAGCCCAGCGCTTCGAATTGCGGGCGGAGCATGTCGGCGACGGCCTTCACCCCGGCAAGGTTCATCGAGCCGCTATTCTGGTTCACCAGCTTTTCGAGCAGGGCGACGGTCGGCTCATAGCCCGCCTCGACACGCTCGCCGATCCTGCGTTCGGCGGGACTGAGCGCGGCATGGGCGAGCGGCGCGCCGCCCAGGAGCAGGGCGGCGCAGAGCAGCGAACGGATCATTTCGCCAGTTCCGCCTCGATCGCGGCGCGCAACGCGGGATCGTCGGGCGTGGTGGTGGGGGCGAAGCGGGCGGCGACGCTGCCGTCCTTGGCGATCAGGAACTTCTCGAAATTCCACAGCACTTCGGGCTGGGGATTGGGGGTGAGGCCATAGCCGATCAGCTTTTCGCGGAAGGCGTCGCCCTCCCCCTGCGCGGCCGGCTGAGCGCTGGTGAGCGCGGCGTAGAGCGGATGCTTGTCCGGGCCGGTCACCACGATTTTTTCGAACATCGGGAATTCGACGCCGAAATTGGTGGTGCAGAAAGTCGCGATCTCGTCATTGGTGCCCGGTTCCTGGGCGCCGAAATCATTGGCGGGGAAGCCGGCGACGACCAGCCCCTGATCCTTATAGTCGCGGTAGAGCTTTTCCAGCCCTTCATATTGCGGGGTAAGGCCGCATTTGGAGGCGACATTGACCACCAGCACCACCTTGCCCGCATAGTCGGCGAGGCTGGCATCGTCGCCCTTGATGGTCTTGAGCGGAATCTGCTGGATTTCGGCCATGTCTTGTCTCCCTTGAATCACGATAGGCGCGACCTTGGCATCAAAAAGCCGCGCCGAACAGATGCCCCGCGCCCGCCGTGATGCCGATCGCCAGCGCCCCCCAGAAGAGCGTGCGCAGGATCGAGCGCGGCGGCCGCGCCCCGCCCAGCCGCGCGCCGACGAAGCCGAGCAAGGCCAGACAGGCCAGGCAAATGCCGACGATGGCGGGAACGGCCAGGGCGGCGGGGGCGAGCGCGGCGGCGAGCACGGGCGGCGCCGCGCCGGCGGCAAAGCTGGCGGCCGAGGCCAGCGCGGCCTGCACCGGGCGCGCGGTGGCGAGATCCGAAATGCCCAGTTCATCGCGGGCATGCGCGCCGAGCGCGTCGGCCGCCATCAGCTGCTGCGCCACCTGCCCCGCGAGATCGGGCGCCAGGCCGCGGTCGACATAGATGTCGCGCAGCTCGACCCATTCGGCGTGCGGCTGGGTGCGCAGCGCCTTCGCCTCCTTGGCGAGGTCGGCGCGTTCGGTATCCGCCTGGGCGCTGACCGAGACATATTCGCCCGCCGCCATCGACATGGCGCCCGCGACCAGGGCGGCGACGCCCGACAGCAGGATCGCCTGCGCCGACGCGCCCGAGGCGGCGATGCCGGTCATCAGGCTGGCGGTCGACACGATGCCGTCATTGGCGCCAAGCACCGCCGCGCGCAGCCAGCCGACGCGGTTGACATGATGGACGGCGTGATGGGGCCGGGCGGCGATGGGCGCTTGCATGGATGTCCTCCGGTTCGGGCTGCACCCTGCCGCCGACGGCGGGCGGTGTCGATCCTGGATGTGGCAAGCGGCGGGCGGCGCGGCGGCAGGGCGTATCCGACGAAGGTCGTAGAGGACGGGCGGAGCGTTGCATGTGGACGGCATGGCGCGATAGGCTGGGACGCAGCGGCGCACGGGAGGAATGGCGATGACGATGATGGTGCGGATGATGCTGGCGCTCGCCGCCCTGATCCTTTCGCCCGCCGCGCTGGCGGAGAACCAGTTCAAGCTGCTCGTCTTCGCGATGCCGAGCACATATCATTATGAATATATACCGATCGCGCGCGAGAGCCTGGAGCAGATGGCGAAGCTGCACAGTTTCGAGCTGGTCTGGACTCGCCGGCCCGAGAGTTTCGACGAGGATCTGAGCCAATATGCGGCGGTCATGTTCCTCAACACGCCGGGCGAGGAGCTGAACGCCGGCCAGCGCGCGAAGTTCGAGGCCTATATGCGCGGCGGCGGCAACGCCATGATCGTCCATCGCGCCGCGATCACGCCGCCGGGGGAATGGCCCTGGTATGAAAAGCTGGTGGGGCGCCGCGTCGGCGTCCACCCAATGCTGCAGACCGGCGTGGTGACGGTGGAGGACCCGGGCTTTCCCGCCGCCTTCGCGCTGCCCGAACGGTGGGTGTGGAGCGACGAATTCTATGTCACCACCAACCCCCATGATGTGCGGATCAACACGGTGCTGGGCGTGGACGAAAGCAGTTACGATCCGACCAAGATCTGGCCCGGCCAGGTGTCCCGCCCGATGGGCCGGGATCATCCGATCGCCTGGTATCATAGCTATGAAAAGGGGCGCGTGTTCGTCACCACGCTGGGCCATGAGGGGGCGATGTATCGCGACTATCGCTACCTGACCCATTTGATGGGTGGCATCTACTGGACGGCGACGGGACGCGGGCAGGCAGCGACAAGCGCGCGTTGAGCGGGCGACGTCAGCCCGCCAGCCCCTCCGCCTTTTCCGCCAGCGCGAGCCAGCGTTCCTCGGCCGCGTCCTTGTCGGCGCGGGCCTGTTCGATGGCTTTGGTGAGGGCGGCGAACTTGGCGGGATCGCGGGTGTAGAGGGCGGGATCGGCGAGCGCTGCTTCATCGCGGGCGATCGAGGCTTCCAGTTCCTCGATGCGCCCCGGCAGCAGGTCGAGGTCGCGCTGGTCCTTGTAGCTCAACTTGGCCGAGGCCGGCTTGGGCGGCGGCGGCGCGGCCGCTTCCTTCTTCTCGGCCCGGGGCGCCTTGCGCGGGTCGCGCTTGGCGACCCAGTCGGCATAACCGCCGACGATCACGTCGACCGTCCCCGATCCGTCGAGGCCGAGCGTCACCGTGACAGTGCGGTCGAGAAAATCGCGGTCGTGGCTGACGATCAGCACCGTGCCGTCATAGTCGGCGATCACTTCCTGGAGCAGGTCGAGCGTTTCGAGGTCGAGATCGTTGGTGGGCTCGTCGAGCACGAGCAGGTTGGATTCGCGCGCAAATTCGCGGGCGAAGAGGAGGCGCGAGCGTTCGCCGCCAGACAGCGTGCCGACCTTCGCTTCGGCCAGGCCGGGGTCGAACAGAAAGTCTTTGAGATAGCCATGGACATGTTTGCGGACGCCGCGCACGTCGATCCAGTCGCCGCCTTCGGCCAGCACCTCGCGCACGGTCTTGTCGCCCTGCATCAGGCTGCGCTGCTGGTCGATGAAGATCATGTCGAGCGTCCTGGCCAGCGTCACCTCGCCACTGTCGGCCGCGAGCTGGCCGGTCAGCAGCTTCAGCAGCGTCGACTTGCCCGCGCCATTGCCGCCGACGATGCCGATGCGGTCGCCGCGCTGCACGCGCAGGGTGAAGTCCTTGATGATGGTGCGCTGAGCATCGCCAGCGCCGAAGCTCTTGGTGACATGCTCCGCCTTGATGACGCTCTTGGTCTTGCTGTCATCACTGGCGACGGCGATCTTGGCGGTGCCCTGCGGTCCCTGCATGGCGGCGCGTGCGGCACGCATTTCCCAGAGCTTGGCGAGGCGGCCCTGGTTGCGCTTGCGCCGGGCGGTGACGCCGCGTTCCAGCCAGTGCGCCTCGATCTTGAGCTTTGCGTCCAGTTTCTCGGCGGCGCGCGCCTCTTCGGCATAGACCGCCTCCATCCACTGTTCGAAGCCGCCGAAGCCCACTTCGTTGCGGCGCATCTGCCCCCGGTCGAGCCAGAGCGTCTGGCGCGTGAGGCGCGTGAGAAAAGCACGGTCGTGGCTGATGACGATGAAGGCGCCATTGTAGCGCGCCAGCCAATTCTCGATCCAGTCGATGGCGGCGATGTCGAGATGGTTGGTGGGTTCGTCGAGCAGCAGCAGGTCGGGTTCGCTGGCGAGCGCGCGAGCGATGGCGGCGCGGCGGCGCTCGCCCCCGCTGGCGGTTTTGGCCTCGCGGCTGAGATCGATGCCGAGCTGGTCGGCGATCGCTTCGACGTCGTGCGCGGGCGGCGCATATTCGCCGGCGAGCGCGAAATCATGCAGCGTCGCGAAGGGCGTGACGTCCGGATCCTGCTCCAGCGTGATGACGCGCGCGCCGGGCTGGACCGAGCGGGTGCCCTCATCGGGTTCGATCTGGCCGCCGATGAGCTTGAGCAACGTCGTCTTGCCCGCACCGTTGCGGCCGATGAGCGCCAGCCGGTCGCGCTGTCCCACATGAATGTCGATGTTGCGGAACAGCCAGTGCGCGCCCTGGCTGAGGCCGAGATTTTCGAAGGAAAGGATGGGAGCTGCCATGGCGTGCAGCTAGGGGGTAAGGGGCAGGAGGGCAAGTGGGGAACCGGAAAGCTGTCGCACGGCTTTCAACGCTGCACAGCGTCCGTTCATCGCATCCAGGCCAATCACGGATGCGCTATTCGCAGAGGAGACTTGCCCCATGAAATCCGCCCTCGCCCTGATGGCGCTCGGCGCCGCCGCGCTTCCCGCGGCCGCTATCGCGCAGACCAGCATCACCATCGCCGAGACAGCGCCCGTCGTCACGCTGAACGTCACCGAAAGCGTCGAGGCCGCACCCGATGTCGCGACGGTGGGCACCGGTGTGCAGACCCGCGCGCAGACCGCGCAGGCGGCGATGCAGCAGAATGCGGCGCAGACGGAAAAGCTGATCGCGGCGCTGGCCAAGGCCGGTATCGCCAAGGCCGACATCCAGACCAGCGGCATCAACCTGTCGGCGCAATATGACTATAATAATCGCGACAACCAGCCCCAGGGGCCGCGCTTCATCGGCTATGAAGCGTCGAACCAGCTGACGGTGAAGCTGCGCGACATCACGCGCGTCGGCGCGTCGCTGGACGCCATGGTGGCGGCAGGCGCGACCAATATCAGCGGGCCGAACTTCTCGATCGACGATCCGTCGCCGCTGCTGGTGCAGGCGCGCGGGACGGCGCTCAAGAGCGCCAAGGCGCAGGCGGACTTTTATGCGCAGGCGGCCGGCTATCGAACGGCGCGGCTGGTGTCGATCAGCGAAAGCAACAGCGGCGGTCACCCGCCGATGCCGATCGTGACGACGGCCGCCCGCTTCAAGGCGGACGCCGCGCCGATGACGCCGGTGGAGCCGGGGCAGGTCAGCGCGTCGGTGACGCTGACCGTCCAATATGCGCTGGAGAAATGAGGCGCTGACGCCCTTTCATTCCGCGACGCGCCAGCGCAGGGCCGCCCGGTCCGCGCTGGCGCCATCGGTCAGGCGCGCGTCGACGCCGCGATCGGCAAAGGGCTGAACCAGGGGCGAGTGATCGTCGCCGCGCACGGCGATGTCGATCGGCAGGCCGATGCGCTGCGCCGCCCATAAAGCGAGCGCCAGCGAGTCGGCGTTGGCGGGCGCGCCATCCTGGTCCAGCGCAAGGTCGGGCAGCGGCAGGACCGGCGGTTCGACCTCAATCGTCCAGCCCGGCGCCATGGCGGCGGCGCGCTGTTCCAGCACGCGATAGGTGGCAAGGCCCGCTTCGGGCAGCGGCCGCGCGCGCACCAGCGCTCGCTTGCGCGCGGTGTCGACGGTAACGGCGTCGGGATCGACCCCGGCAATGAGCGCGAGCCGATCGGTCAGGCGATCGACCTGTCCCTGCACTTCGCGCCGCGCGGTCTGGGCAGCGATAAGCTGAGCATTTTCGGTGTCCGTCCCCTCTCCCACCCGGATCTGTTCGATATCGAGCGCGACCGGCTGGCCCAGCATGTCGGCGAGCACCCGGCCGGCGCGAGCGGTGGCGTTGCGTTCATAGCGGCTGGTGAGGACGCTGGCGGTGACCGAGAGCGGGCGCGCGTCGAAATCGATGTCGAGCTGGGAAATGCGCGCTTCGTCGGCAAATTCGCGGCGGATGACGTCGCGCGCTTCGCGGGCGGCATTGGATTCCCAGGCAATCTGGCGCAGCGACAGGCCGAGCGGCACCGCGAGCGCGACGAAGATGGCGCCGATGAAGACGCTCTGCATCCAGCTTTGCCGCGGCGAGAGTTCGCGGCCAAAGCCATAGAGCCGCGCCATGATGCCCGCCGCCAGCGCGATGGTGACGAAGTTGGTGAAGAAGAGCAGGAAGGCGCCGCCCGCCACGGTGGCGTTGAGCGTCGCGACACCGAAGCCGACAGTCGCGAGCGGCGGCATCAAGGCGGTGGCGATGGCGACGCCGACGATCGTGCCCGCCTTTCCCCGGATCATCGCATAGGCGCCGGCGAGCGCGGAGAAGAGCGCCACCATGAGGTCGAAGAGATTGGGCCGGGTGCGCGCCGCGATCTCGCTGGTCACGGTCTGGAGCGGCGAGAGCAGGACGATGAAGGCGGTGAAAAGGATGGCGATGAGCGCGCCGGCGGCGAGCGTGAAGAGCGTGCGGCGGATTTCGCGCGAATCGACGGTGGCGAGCGCGAAGCCCAAGCCCACGATCGGGCCCATCAGGGGCGAGATGAGCATCGCGCCGATGACCACGGCCGGCGAGGACAGCAGCAGCCCCAGCACCGCGATGCCCGCCGACATGAGGATCATGAAGGCGTAGCGCGGGCTCCAGCCATCATCTTCGCGCACGCGATCGACCACCGCCTGATGGTCGATTTCGCGGATCACATGGCTGCGCCACCAGCGGGGCACGGCGCGCCAGAGCGGCGGGTCGGCAACGGGCCTGTCGTCCTGCATCATCATGGCAGCGGGCATAATGCCCCGCGGCGCGGCTTTCCAGCCGCCAGCGCAGCCATCATTCACCACCTGTTCAATGGCCTGCGCCTATGGCATGCCCATGACGATGACGTGGAAATGCCTGACAGCCGGCACCGGCATGCTGATGGCCGCGATGCTGATGATTCCGACCGCCGAAGCCGGCGGACGCCGTGACGAACAGGACGCCGCCCGCCGCGCGATGCTGGAAGGGCAGGTCATGCCCTTTGCCATGATCAAGCGCCGCGTAGACGCGGCGGTGGGCGGCGCGACCTATGTCGGCAGCGAGTTCCACCCGTCGGCCAACCGCTATCGCCTGAAATATGTGAAGAATGGCAAGGTCATGTGGGTTGATGCCGATGGCCGGACCGGCGATATTATCGGCATGGCGCGCTGAACCCGCGCCGCTTCTTGGTCATAACAGAAACGGAAAAACACGCCCATGCGCCTGCTGATCGTCGAGGATGAACCGAGCCTGGGCCATCAGCTCAGAACCACGCTAGAAGGGGCGGGCTATGCCGTCGACTTGGCAACGGACGGCGAGGACGGGCATTTCCTGGGGTCTACCGAAAGCTATGACGCGGTGGTGCTGGACCTGGGCCTGCCCACGATCGACGGCCTGACCGTGCTCGACAAATGGCGCAAGGAAGGCCGCGGCTTCCCCGTGCTGGTGCTGACCGCGCGCGACAGCTGGTCGGACAAGGTGGCCGGACTGGACGCAGGCGCGGACGATTATCTGGCCAAGCCGTTCCAGAGCGAGGAGTTGATCGCGCGGCTGCGCGCGCTCATTCGCCGCGCGTCGGGCAATGCGTCGAGCGAACTGACCGCCGGCGACGTGCGGCTGGACACGCGGTCGGGCAAGGTGACGCTGAAGGGCGACCCGGTGAAGCTGACGGCGCAGGAATATAAGCTGCTGTCCTACCTGCTGCACCACAAGGGCAAGGTGGTGAGCCGCACCGAGTTGATCGAGCATATTTACGACCAGGATTTCGACCGCGATTCCAACACGATCGAGGTGTTCGTCACGCGCATCCGCAAAAAGCTGGGCGCGGACGTCATCACCACGATCCGCGGCCTTGGCTACAGCCTGGACGAGCCGGGGCGGTAATATTCACCGTTCGTGCTGAGTAGGGTCCGAGCGAAGTCGAAGACCTATATCGAAGCGCCTCGCACGAACCCTTCGATACGCCACGTCGACTTCGCTCGGTGGCTGCTCAGGGCGAACGGCTTTTTGGTGACTGACGCGATAGCCCCTCCCCCCGTTCGCTCCACCGGGTCGATCAGCCGGCGCATGATCGGCATCGCGGCGCTGTGGATCAGCGTGCTGCTGATTGGCGGCGGGGTGGCGCTGGACCGGGTGCTGTCGGACGCGATCACGCGCAATTTCGACGATGGCATGAACTATGTGCTGACCGCGATGATCGGCGCGTCCGAGATCGGGCCCGATGGCGAGGTGCTGTTCAACCGCGAACTGGCCGACCAGCGCTTCCTGGAACCCAATAGCGGCCTCTATTACCAGATCAGCGCCAAGGGGCATGAGGATTGGCGGTCGCGGTCATTGTGGGACCGGGCGCTCAAGGCGCCGGGCGAGCATCATGACCGGCAGCTGCATGTCTATGACAGCAAGCAGTTTCCGGGCGAGGACCTGCGCGTCATGGAGCGGACGGTGGTGCTGCCCGGGTCGGAGACGCGCTGGCTGTTCATGGTGGCGCAGGCGCGGTCCGGGCTGGACGCGCAGATCAAGACGTTGCGGTCCACCCTGTTCAAGAGCTTCGCGCTGCTGGCGCTGGGATTGTTCGTGCTGGCGAGCCTGCAGACCATCTATGGCCTGCGCCCGTTGCGCAAGGTGCGGCAGGAAATCGTGCGGATGCGCGCGGGCGAGAAAAACCGCGTGACCGAGCCGATGCCGACCGAAGTGCTGCCGATGGTGGAGGAGTTGAACGCGCTGCTGGCGCATAATGAGCGGCAGGCGGAGGAGGCGCGCACCCATGCGGGCAATCTGGCCCATGCGCTCAAGACGCCGCTGACCGTCATCATGAACGCCGCGACCGCCAAGGCGCCGGACCTGGGCGACGCGGTGATCCGCGAGGCGACGACGATGCGGCGGCAGGTGGACCATCATCTCGCCCGCGCCCGCGCGGTCGGCCGCCGCGGCGCGGCGCAGAGCCGGGCGGAGGTGTGGAGCAGCCTGGAGGCGGTGGAGCGCGCGGTGCGGCGTCTCTATCCTGACGCCCGCATCGACATGGATGGCGACAAGGCCGCGGCGGTGCGGGTCGAGCGGCAGGATCTGGACGAGATGCTGGGCAATCTGATCGAGAATGCCGCCAAATATGGCGGCGGCAGCGTGTTCGCGACGGTCGGGCGCGCGGCCGGCATGGTCGAGATCCTGATCGAGGATGACGGCATGGGGATTCCGCAGGAGGAACGGGTGCGCATCTTCGACCGCGGCGTTCGGCTCGATTCGGGCAAGCCGGGCACGGGGCTGGGCCTGGCCATCGTGCGCGACGTGGCGGAGATTTACGGCGGCGCGGTGGCGCTGGAGGAAAGCGAGGATCTGGGCGGGCTGCTGGTGCGGTTGCGGCTGCCGGCGGTGTGAGCCTGGAACCGGGTTAGAGGCCCTAGACCAAGCTCTGGTCGAACGGAACCCGGACGAGGATCGATCATTCCTTCCCGGCTCATCTGCTCAAATGATTTGCCATCATCTGGCGCAGCTGCGAAGCAATAGCGTCGGCAACGGACATTTCATGCGGCGGCATCTCTATCTCATGGCGGGCTTTGTTTCGATCGGGCTGGGCGCGATCGGGGCGTTCCTGCCCTTGTTGCCCACGGTGCCGTTCATGATCCTGGCGGCCTTCTGCTTCGCGCGGTCGAGCCCGCGGCTGGAGGCCAAGCTGCTCGACCATCGGCAGTTCGGGCCGCATATCCGCCGCTGGCGCGAGCATGGCGCGATCAGCCGGCGGGGGAAGGTCGCGGCGCTGGCGGCGTTCGGCTTCAGCATCGCGCTGGCGCTGATCCTGTCGCCCTGGCCCTGGTTCCTGGTCCCGATCGCCGCCGCGCTGATCGGCGGCAGCTGGATCTGGACGCGGCCCGAGGCCTGAGCCGCTATTCCTCGATCAGGTCGAGATAGGCGACGACATCATTGTCGGTGGCGATGAACAGGCCGTCCTGCATGTCCGCGGGCTGCAGGTCGGCGACGCGCAGCGCTTCGCTCAAGGGGCCGTACAGCAGGGTGGTGACGCCGCCGTCATCGCCCAGATGATAGAGGCGCACGGTCGCGCCGTCATAGGTGGTGCGCATGGGACGGCTTATCGCGGCTGCGCGGCGGCGGCGCAAGTCAGCGCCGGTCGCTGACCTTCATCGACGGGGCGAGCTGGTTGCGGCCGATGCGGACGGGATCGTCAGTGAAATTGGCGACGAAGGTGGAGCCGCGCTCCAGCCCCGGAACGAAACCCGCGCGATTGCCATCGATGACGAGGCCGGCGCTGCTGTTTTCCCGTCCTTCGGGCGCGACGGTGATGAAGGCGGACCAGTTATCCTTGTCCTTGCCCTGCACCATTTCATTGCCGGTGATCGTGCCGGTCGCGCCGTTGGACAGGTCGATCATATAGTTGGTGAGGTGGCCCGCGCTGTCGTCGAAGCTGTTGCCGGTGATGGTGACGCGCGGCGTGCGGGTCTTGAGATAATGGCCGCCATTGCCCTGGTCGAAACGGCTGTTGGTGACCGACAGGCTGGCGAGGCGGCCGATATAGACGCCATGGGCGCAGTCGAGATCGCGGTCGCAGCGGCCGAGCTTGCGGAAGGTCGACCGGTCGATGGCGACGCGGCCGCCGGCATGATCGCCGGTCAATATGCCTTCCTCGCTGTTGCGGAACAGGCTGTTGGTGACGGTGAGGTCGCCACTTTCCAGGCGGATGCCCGCGCCATTGCCGTCGGGCACGCGGATATTCTGGAAGACGATGCCGTCGACCGTGGCGGAGCGGCCGCGAAGGACCAGCGCGCCCTTCCCTTCGCACGGCACGCCGTCGAAGATCGCGGTGCCCGGCGTCGCGGCGCGGATGGTGACGTCGCCCCCCTGCTGCACCGCGCATTGGCGATAGGTGCCGGGCGCGACGATGATCGTGCCCCGGCCATCGCCGATCGCCTGCAGCGCGTCGGACAGGGTCGCGAAGGCGCGGCCCGAGTCGCCGAGCGTGAAGGGCGCCGCGCGCCCCTGCGCGAGCGCGGTCGCCGCGACGGCGACGGACAGCAGCAGGGCGGTGGAAAGGGTGCGCATGGCGCGCGTCATAGAGTGTGGCGGCATGTCCGCCAAGCCGGTGCGGCGCAGCGGACGAAGGCTGGCCTGAATTGGGACAGGCGGCGGGCGAACGATGAATGCGATGGCGAGCCGTCCCGGTGGTTTCGATCGGGCGCGCGATCCGATAAGGAGGCGGCATTCGCCTTTGTTCGAAGGAGTGCGCATCCCATGCCCAATTCCCCCTGGAGCCATCATCGCAGCGCCAGCCTGTCCGACGATATCGATTTTGAGATCAAGGGCCAGGAGCTGCAATTTCTGGAGATCGAGCTGGACCCGGGCGAAAGCGCGATCGCCGAGGCAGGCGCGATGGTGTGGAAGGATGGCGCGGTCGGCATGACCACGGTGTTCGGCGACGGCAGCGGCGGCGCGGACGGCGGTTTCATGGGCAAGCTGCTGGGCGCGGGCAAGAGGCTGGTGACGGGCGAGAGCCTGTTCACCACGGTCTTCACCCATCAGGGCCATGGCAAGGCGCGGGTTGCCTTCGCATCGCCCACGCCCGGATCGATCTTGCCGCTGAAGCTGGACCAATATGGCGGGGCGCTGATCTGCCAGAAGGACAGTTTCCTGGCCGCCGCCAAGGGGGTGGCGATCGGCGTCCATTTTCAGAAGCGGATCATGACCGGCCTGTTCGGCGGCGAAGGCTTCATCATGCAGCGGCTGTCCGGCGACGGCTGGGTGTTCGTGCAGATGGGCGGCACGCTGGTCGAAAAGGAGCTGCGGCCCGGCGAGGAACTGCATGTCGACACGGGCTGTCTGGCGGCGATGACGCCGAGCGTGGAGTTCGACCTGGTCGCGGCGGGCGGGGTCAAATCGATGATCTTCGGCGGCGAAGGCGCTTTCTTCGCGCGGTTGCGGGGGCCGGGCCATGTGTGGATCCAGTCCCTGCCCTTTTCGCGCTTGGCCGGGCGGATGCTGGCGGCGGCCGGCAGCCGGGGCGGACAGAATCGCGGCGAAGGATCGCTGCTGGGCGAATTTGGCGACCTGATCGGCGGCAATCGCTGAGCGGGGCGGACCCGCGCCGCCCTTGAAATCGGGTGCGAAAGGGGCACATGGGAGCCATGGCTTCCCCTTTCGATCCGGCCGACCTGCCGACCGGCATGGCGATCGCGCTTTCGCCGCTGGTCCACCGCGTGCTGGCGCCCAACCCGTCCCCCTTCACCTATACGGGCACGCAGACCTATATCGTGGGCGAAGCAGCGGTGGCGGTGATCGATCCGGGCCCCGACGATGCCGATCATCTGGCGGCGCTGACCGCGGCGATCGGCGACCGTCCGGTGGTCGCCATCCTGTGCACCCACACCCATCGCGACCATAGCCCCGCGGCGCGGCCGCTGAGCGCCCGGACCGGCGCGCCGGTCACAGGCTGCGCGCCGCTGACGCTGGACGATGACGGGCCGCGCGCCGATGCGGCGTTCGACGCCGACTATCGCCCCGACCGAGTGCTGGGCGATGGCGAGCAAGTCGAGGGACCGGGCTGGACGCTGGAGGCGGTGGCGACGCCGGGCCATACGTCCAACCATCTCTGCTTCGCGCTGCGCCAGGAAAAGGCGCTGTTCAGCGGCGACCATGTGATGGGCTGGTCCACCAGCGTGATTTCGCCGCCCGACGGCGACATGACCGCCTATATGCGATCGATGCAGCGGCTGCTGGAGCGGGACGATGTCATCTATTATCCCGCCCATGGCGAACCGGTAGACAATCCGCAGCGGCTGGTGCGCGGGATGATGGGCCACCGAAAGCAGCGCGAAGGACAGATATTGCGCTTTCTGGAGCGGCACGGCGAAAGCGCCATCCCCGACATGGTGGCCGAAATGTACAAGGGCATCGACCCGCGCCTCTTCCCCGCGGCCGGGCGATCGGTGCTGGCGCATCTGATCGACCTGGATGGCCGGGGACTGGCGGCGCCGGCGGAGGGCGGGCTGTGGCGGACAGCCTGAAACGCTATGCCGGGCCGATCGTCGCCGCGCTGCTGATCCTGGCGGTGGGCGGGGCGATGCTGGTCGGGTGGCAGCGCTATAATCGCGACTATGTGGTGAGCGTCGAGGATGACGGATCGGCGGTGACCAAGATCATCGCGGAACGGATTTCGGGCAGCGCGAGCCTACGCGTGTCGCAGCTCAACGGGACGATCCAGAGCACGGCGCGCGACGTGCGCGGCTTTGGCTGGCTGAAATCCGACCAGGTGGTCAAGATGCCCTTTTCGGTCGATTATTTTGTCGACCTGTCGGGACTGTCCGCCGACGACCTGGAGTGGGACGAGCAGCGCCGCACCCTGATCGTCAACGCGCCCGACGTGACGGCGGGCAAGCCCAATCTGGACGAGGCGCGGCGCACGCTGGTGCGCACCAGCGGCCTGTTCGTCACGCGCG
This sequence comes from Sphingobium naphthae, assembly GCF_020782235.1. Taxonomy (GTDB): domain Bacteria; phylum Pseudomonadota; class Alphaproteobacteria; order Sphingomonadales; family Sphingomonadaceae; genus Sphingobium; species Sphingobium naphthae. The sequence goes on along the minus strand of NZ_JAJGNO010000003.1, from coordinate 89,383 downwards.
AGGCGGGCGAGGCGCTGAGCCGGCGCGCGTCCGCCCATGCCGAGGTGCGGGCGCGGGCGTCGGCGCGATCGCCCGAGCGGATGGCGCAGGCGCGCGAATATGGCCGCGCCGCGCTCGCCAAGCTAATGAGCGCGCCGCTGGCCGCCATGGGCTATGGCGACGCGCGCGTGCTCGTCACCTTTCCGCCCGAGCGCAAGGCCGACAATCGCGAGCAGTGGGACGTCACCACGCCGATCAACGAGGTGCTGGCAAACAAGCGCCGGCAACGCTAGGGCGAGCGCCAAGACCCCAGAAGATGGGACCGAGGAGTTACAGGGTATGAACGCTTTCACGGGCATTCCGCAGGGCACCGACCTGCGCGCTGAAATCGACAGGCTGCGCAAGGAGCGCAACGCGGTCATCCTGGGCCATTATTACCAGACGCCCGAAATCCAGGACCTGTCCGATTTCGTCGGCGATTCGCTGGAGCTGTCGCGCAAGGCGGCGGAGACGGACGCAGACGTCATCGCCTTTTGCGGCGTGCGCTTCATGGCGGAGACGGCCAAGATATTGAGCCCCGACAAGATCGTCGTGCTGCCCGACATGGACGCGGGATGCAGCCTGGAGGACAGCTGCCCCCCCGCCCAGTTCAAGGCGTTTCGCGAGGCGCATCCCGATCATATCGCGCTGAGCTACATCAACTGTTCGGCCGAGGTGAAGGCGCTGTCCGACATCATCGTCACATCCTCGTCCGCCGAGAAGATTCTGGCGCAGATCCCGGCCGACCAGAAGATCATCTTTGGCCCCGACAAGCATCTGGGCGGCTATCTGAAGCGCAAGCTGGGGCGCGACATGCTGTTGTGGCCGGGCGTGTGCATCGTGCATGAGGCGTTCAGCGAAACCGAGCTGCTGAAGCTGAAAGCCCAGCATCCGCAGGCGCCGATCGCCGCGCATCCCGAATGCCCGCCCTATATCGTCGACCATGCCGATTATGTTGGGTCGACCAGCGGCATCCTGGAATTTTCCAAGACGATGCCGGGCGACACGCTGATCGTCGCGACCGAGCCGCACATCATCCACCAGATGCGCAAGGCGGTGCCGGAAAAGACGTTCATCGGCGCGCCGGGCGCAGACGGCAACTGCAACTGCAATATCTGCCCCTATATGGCGCTCAACACGATGGAGAAGCTGTACCTCGCCCTGCGCGACCTGCAGCCGCGCATCGAGATGGACGAAACATTGCGGTTGCAGGCGAAGAAGAGCCTGGACCGGATGCTGGAGATGGCGAGCGGGACCGTGGGCCAGGGGGATGTCGGCCCGCGTGGCTGAGGGCTGAGCCATGGTCGCCCGGCTGCGTGCGCTCTGGCAGGGGACGAGGGCCAGCTACTGGTTCTATCCCGCGCTCTTCACGCTGGGCGCGGCGCTGCTGGCGATCTTGACCGTCTGGTTCGATCGCCATGGCGCGGCGGAATGGCTGACCAGCCATGAATGGGTGGACCAGGCGCGGCCCGAGGGCGCGCGCAACGTCCTCAACGTCATAGCCGGGTCGATGATCGGGGTCGCATCGACCGTCTTTTCGATCACCATCGCCGCCGTCGTCTACGCATCGGGCAGCTATGGCCCGCGCCTGCTCGCCAATTTCATGGAGGATCGCGGCAACCAGCTGTCGCTCGCGACCTTCATCGCGACCTTCGTCTATGCCGTGCTGGTCCTGCGCGTGGTGCGCGACGCCTATGAGACGGCGGGCGATCCGGGCTTCGTGCCGCAGCTGTCGCTGATGATCGCCACCGGGTTGATGGCGGCGTCGATAGCGGTGCTGGTCTATTTCCTCAACCATGTGCCCGCGTCGATCCGCATCAATGCGGTGCTGGAGGGCATTGGCGAGCGGCTGCTGCGCAGCGTGCGCCAGCGCTTCCCGCAGGATTGCGGCGCCGAGCAGCAGGACCAGCCGCCCCAGGGGGCGCCGGTGGCGGCGACGGGCACCGGCTATATCCAGATCATTGATTTCGCCGGGCTGGACCGGATCGCGCGCGACGCGCAATGCCGCATCGAGCTGCGCCTGCGGCCGGGCGATTTCGTCCATCCCGACGTGGTGCTGCTGGCGGTGGTGGGGACGGAGCTGGACCCGCGCCTGGCCGACCGCCTGCGCGGATGCTTTTCGCTGGGCGCGATGCGATCGCCCTCGCAGGACATAGAATTCCTGATCGACGAACTGGTCGAGATCGCGCTGCGGGCGCTGTCGCCGGGCATCAACGATCCCTTCACCGCCGTGACCGCGCTCCACTGGCTGGGCGCGGCGACGGCGCAGATCGGCGCGCGCGACCTGCGCGGCGGGCCCGACCGCGGCGATTATGACTGGAACCGGATCGTACCGATGAACGATGATTTCGATCATTTCGTACGGCGGGGCTTTGGCGGCGTGCGCGCGGCGGCGGCGACCAGCCCGATCGCGGCGGCGCAGTTCCTGGACTGCCTGCTGGGCGCGGGATCGACGCTGACCCTGAACGGGCGGCGCGCGCGGCTGCGCGAGGAAGGCGCGCTGCTGATGGCGCAGGCGCGGCTGGAGCTGGCCGGCCCCTCGATCGAGGAACTGGACGCTCGCTATTGCGATTTCCTTGAAGCCATGAAAGACGGCACGCATGAACGGCTTTCCTCCTGACGCCTTTTCCCTGAACGGCTTCGATCTCGACGCGTTCGTCGCGGCTACCCTGGCCGAGGATCTGGGCCCCGATGGCCGCGACGTCACCAGCGAGGCGGTGATTCCGGCGGACGCGATGTTCGAAGGCGTGATGGACAGCCGGGACGCGGTGACGCTGGCGGGCCTGCCGATCGCCGTCGCCTTCTTCCGCGCGCTCGATCCCGAGGTCGAGATAGAGATGCTGCACCGGGACGGCGATCAGGTCGCGGCCGGCACCGACCTGATGCGCATTCGCGGCAAGGCGCGGGCGATGCTGACGGCGGAGCGATCGGCGCTCAACAGCGTCCAGCATCTGACCGGCATCGCGACAATGACGCGCGCCTATGTCGACGCAATCCTGGGCACGGGCGCGACGCTGCTCGACACGCGCAAGACCATTCCCGGCCTGCGCGTCCTGGAAAAATATGCCACGCGCATGGGCGGCGCGACCAATCACCGCATGGGATTGTGGGACGCGGCGATGATCAAGGACAATCATGTCGCGGTCGCAGGCACAGTAGAGGAAGCGGTGCGCCGCGCCGTCGACGCCGGCGTCGCGCGCATCATCGTCGAGGTCGACCGGATCGACCAGATCGAGCCGGCGCTCAGCGCGGGCGCGACTCATCTGCTGCTCGACAATATGGCGGCGCCGGTGCTGCGGGGCGCCGTGACGCTGGTGGGCGGACGGGTGCCGACCGAAGCGTCGGGCGGCGTCACGCTGGAGACGATCCGCGCCAAGGCGGAGACGGGCGTCACCTATATCAGCGTCGGGCGCCTGACCCAGTCGGCGCCGGCGGCCGACATCGGACTGGATTTCGCTTATGCCTAGGCTGTTCCTTGCGCTGTTGCTGCTTGCCGCGCCATCGGCGGCGCTGGCCCAGTCGGCGCAATGCCGCATGCCGACCACCCTGCCCCGGCCCAAGGCCGAGGGGCCGACCGCCAAGGAGCCCAAGCGGGTGCTGCCGATCGGCAGCTATACGCTGGCGATCAGCTGGACGCCGCAATATTGCTCGACCGCGCGGGATCGCGGCAGCCTGCAGTGCAGCGGGCGCAACGGCAAGTTCGGCTTCACCCTGCACGGGCTGTGGCCCGACGGCTATGGCAAGGAATGGCCGCAATATTGCCGGTCCGCCGACCTGGTGCCGCGCGAGGTGGTGCGCGAAAATCTGTGCGCGACGCCGTCGGTGCAGCTGATCCAGCATGAATGGGCCAAGCATGGCACCTGCATGACGACGAAGCCGGAGCTGTATTTCGATCTGTCGCGCGCCTTCTACCAGTCGCTGCGCTACCCCGACATGGGGGCGCTCGCCCGGCGCAAGACGTTGACGGTGGCGCAGTTCGCCGCCGCCTTCGCCGCCGCCAACAAGCGGCTGGAGCCTGACATGCTGCGGGTGACGACGGTGCGCGGCAACTGGCTGAGCGAAGTGTGGATCTGCATGGACCGGGCGATGGACTATACGCGCTGCCCGGCGCATCAGGGCGGCGCGCCGGGGCCGAGCTATTTGCGGATCGAGCCGGGCCCCAACATCCCGGTCGCGCGCCCGGCGCGATCGAACCGCCCCGCCCCCGCGCGCAAGCCGGGGCTGGTGCTGGACCTCGACCCCAAGGTGCAGCCGATCGCCAAGGACGACAAGCCGCGCTGATTACTGGTCGATCGTCGCGGTCGCGGGATGATGGCGATCGAGATGCTTGTGGATGATCCGCAAATTCTTGGTGTTCGACTTGTAGAGAAAGTCGAAAATGTCGCCGGCGAAGGGAATGGCGCCGACCAACGTGTCGACGCCGACATTGGCGGCCATGCGCGTCAATTGCCATTTCGACATGCCGAGGTTGCGCGCTTCCCAGACGATCCAGGCGCCCATGGCGGCGGTGGCGATGTCGCCCACCACGGGGACGAGGCCGACCAGACTGTCGAGGCCGACGCGGCGGCTGGTACCAGGAATGACGAACAGCCCCTCCAGCATCGCCTCCATCGCCTCGATCCGGCGGCGCACCGATGCGGGGTCGCGGCCAAAGCCGGGCATGTCCCGCACGATGCGGTCGAACTGGTCCTGCGATAGCGCCATGATCGTCTCCTTGAACCCTTAATTGGGGGAGCTGAAGAGATGGTTCAATGGGTGACGCGCGCGCGGTGAGGGCGTGAAACCGCTGAGCCGGCGCGACACGAGCGACCAGCGCACCGGCGCGCCGAGCGCGATATAGCCATTATGCGCCTGCATCAGCGCTTCGGCCTCGGCGGCGCGGGCCATGCGTTCTTCGGCGCTGCTGGCAAGGCTGGCCGCCTGCAGCGCGGCGTCGGCCAAGGCGCTGCAGTGGATCTTGCGCACGCAGCCGACGCGGCCGAGATACCAGAGCGCGCTGTCATAGGGCGCCACTTCGTCGATGAGGCGCAGGTCGGCGGACTCCTTCATCGCGACGCGCTGCGCAGTGACGCCGATCGCGGCGAGATCGCGGCGCAGCAGGCCAAAGAGCAGGGTCGCGCCCGGCCCCTGCGGCAGAGCGATGCGCAGCAGCGGCGTTTCATCGGCATGATCGGCGCGCCAGCGCGTGATGGTCGCTCCGCCCTGCGCCCGGCGCGCCTCCATCGGCTGATTGGCCCAGGTGGGCGGCGTGGGCGCGCGGCCCAGATCCAGATCGGAGGGCACGATCTGTTCGGTCGTCGTCCATCCGCCGAGCGGGAAGAGATTGGGCAACTGGCTGCGGTCGATCGCCATGTTGATCGCGGCGCGGACGGCGTCATCGTCCAGCAGCGCGCCCTTGCCCACCACGGCAAGGCCGAGCAGACCCTGCACCGGATCGATCCGCACGGCGTCGCGCTCGATCCCCGCGGGGATCAGCAGCGGCACGTCGGCGAAGCGGCCGCCCAGCATCAGCCCCGCCTGGTCCGCACGGAAACGCAGAATGGCGAGCGCGGCGCGTTCGGCCCGCAGGACGCGCAGTTGCGCGGGCGGGACGGGCTCCTCCTCCGTCTCGATGTCGCCGGTGGAGCGATCGACCGGGGTGAGCATCAGCGCGTCGCCCTGGCGCGCGGCGCGATAGGGCCCGGTGCCGCCGTCGCGCGAGAGGATGCCCATCTGCGGCTGGGCCAGCATCTGGAGCATGAAGGGGCGCGCGGCCGCCATGCGGATTTCGATGACTTCGCCAGTCATCGGCACCACCGCCTGCACCGCGTCGAGCGGGCCGTCGGGATCGAGCCGGCGCAGGCTGGTGATGCGCGCCATCAGCATCCGCGCGACATCGGCGGCGGTCACGCGGGAGCCATCCGCCCAGAAGGCGCGCCGCAGCCGGAAGATGTAGCTGCGCCCATCATCCTCGACGATCCAGCGCTGGGCGAGGCCGGGGATGATGTCGCCGCGCGCATCGAAGGCGACGAGCCCCTGGGCCGTGCTTTCCAGCAGCAGCTTGGCGGCGGGATCGGGCAGTTGCTGCAGCGGCTTGGCGAGATCCTCGCGATCGCCCACGACGCTGACCACGACGGGGCCGCTGCCCTGATCGGAGCAGCCGGCAAGCGCCAGCCCCAGAGCGGCGGCGATGGCCAGACAGGCGCGGGAGGATCGAGGGAAAGCAGCCATGGCGGACAGGATTAGCCCCTGTTCGCGCGATCGCCAACCGGGCATCGGCTGTGCGGTCATGTCACATGATCGACATATCAAAGACTTTTGTTTGAAACATGATCGTCATATTGGCGGCCTCCGCTTAAGAGGGAAGCCATGACGTTCATCCATCGCCTGTTGCCCGGTTCGGCGTTCGCCCTGCTGCTGGCGCAAGCGCCCGCGGCGGCGCAGGGCATCAGCGCGCAGGATGCTACCGCCCTGCGCGCGCAGATCGCGGCGCTCAAGGCGCAGGTCGAGCAGCTGGAAGCGCGGCTGGACGCGGCGGAAACGGCGTCGGCGCAAGCCCCGACGGCGGCCGCGCCTGCAACCGAGACCGCGGATGCCGCGCAGACGTCGGTTCGATGGAAGGGCGGCCCAGTCTTTACCCAGGGCGACATGACATTCCACCCCAAGGGCCGCATCCAATATGATGCCGGGCTGTTGATGACGCCCGAGGATGTGGCGGACCGCGCGCGCGGCTATTCCAATGAATTGCGGCGGTTGCGGCTGGGCGGCGAAGGCCGGATCGGCGGCGGGATCGGCTACAAGCTGGAACTGGAGCTGTCGGACAACAGCGTCGACCTGGTCGACACCTTCATCACCTATGAGAGCGGCGCATGGCTGGTCACGCTGGGCAACCATAATGGCTTCCAGTCGCTGGACGAGCTGATCAGCGACACGGGCGGCGCGGTGATGGAGCGGGCGGCGTTCACCGACGCGTTCAATTTCGAGCGGCGGCTGGGGCTGTCGGTGCAGTACAGGGCCGGCATGGTGCTGGCCCAGGCGGGCATTTTTTCCGACAGCGCCGATTCGCTGACCAATGACGCCGACGGGGCCGATGGCGGCGACGAGAATAATAGCTATGCGATCGACGGGCGGATCGTGCTGGCGCCCGAATGGGGCGACACGCAGCTGCATATCGGCGCTTCGGCGCATATGCGCGACTTCCAGCGGCTGTCGTCAGTCGGGCAGCGCTACCGCCAGCGCGCCTATCTCCATTCGGCCAACAGCCGCTTTCTGGCGACGCCGCAGATCGTCGGCGATGGCGAGAGCCATTATGGCGTCGAGCTGGCGGGCGTGCGTGGCCCCTTCTGGTGGGCGAGCGAGGCGCACTGGCTGCGCGTGTCGCAACCCGGCGTGCCAGACCCCGTCTTCTTCGGCGGCTATGGCGAGATCGGCTATGTGCTGACGGGCGAGACGCGCGGGTACAAGAACGGCATTTTCGGCACGGTGAAGCCGGCGCGCCCGGTGGGCGATGGCGGCTGGGGCGCGGTGCAGGCGACGCTGCGCTACGACTATCTGGACCTGAACGACCGGACCATCACCGGCGGCACGCAGAACGCGCTGATCGGCGCGCTGGTATGGACGCCGGTCGAGTTTCTGCGGCTCAACGTCAACTACGCGCATCTGCGCTATACCGACGCGGCGATCCTGGCGGGCAGCGACGCTGACTACAGCGTCGACGTGATCGGATGGCGCGCGGAGCTGGACTTCTGACCGCGAGGCGGGCGGCGCGCATGATGGCGCCGCCCGCGCCGCGTCAGTCGAGATTGGGACGCAAATAGCGCTCCGCCGTATCCAGATCGATGCCGCGGCGCTGGGCGTAATCGGCAAGCTGATCGCGACCGACGCGCGCGACGCCGAAATATTCCGCCTGGGCATGGCCGAAATAAAAGCCGCTGACCGCCGCCGTGGGCAGCATGGCGAAGCTTTCGGTCAGGCTGACGCCTGTGGCGTGATGCGCATCGAGCATGTCGAACAGCAGCGGCTTCAGGCTATGTTCCGGACAGGCGGGATAGCCGGGCGCGGGGCGGATGCCGCGATATTGTTCCTTGATGAGCGCTTCGTTGGTGAGCTGCTCCCCCTCCGCATAGCCCCAGAGCGCGGTGCGGACATAATGGTGGAGGCGTTCGGCGAAGGCTTCGGCCAGGCGGTCGGCCAACGCTTTCAGAAGAATGTCCGAATAGTCATCGATCGCCGCCTTGAAGCGCGCCAGATGCGGTTCGATGCCGTGGATCGAGACGGCGAACCCGCCCATCCAGTCGCCGTCATGGCTGATGAAGTCGGCGAGGCACATATTGGCCCGCCCTTCCCGCTTGGCGATCTGCTGGCGCAGCATCGGCAGGCGGACATGCTTTTCATCCTCGACATGGACGATGATGTCGTCGCCCTCGCGGCGGCAGGGCCAGAGGCCGCAGACGCCGCGCGCGGTCAGCCATTTATCCTCGACGATGCGCTCCAGCATCTTCTGCGCGTCGGCGAACAGGCTGCGCGCGCTTTCGCCGACCACCGCGTCGTCGAGGATCGCGGGATAGTTGCCCGCCAATTCCCAGGCGCGGAAGAAGGGCGTCCAGTCGATATAGTGGACCAGATCCTTGAGGTCCCAATCCTTGAAGACATGAACGCCGGGCAGGCGTGGACGGGGGGCCTTCAGATTTTCGTCGATCTCGAAGCCGTTGGCGCGGGCGTCCTCGATGCTGAGCAGCTGGCTTTGCCCCTTGCCTTCGCGCGCCTTGCGGACATGCTCATAATCGGCCTTGGTCCGGGCGACGAAGTCGGTCTTCTGCGTTTCGGAGACCAGCGCGGTGGCGACGCCGACGGCGCGGCTGGCGTCGAGCACATGGACGACAGGGCCTGTGAAGGCCGGGTCGATGCGCAGCGCGGTATGGACCTTCGACGTGGTGGCGCCGCCGATCAGCAGCGGCATGGTCATGTTGGCGCGCTGCATTTCGGCGGCGACCGTCACCATCTCGTCCAGCGAGGGGGTGATGAGACCGCTGAGGCCGATCATGTCGGCGTCATTTTCGTTGGCGGCCTTGAGGATGTCCTGCCAGGGCACCATCACCCCCATGTCGATGACGTCGAAGCCATTGCACTGAAGCACGACGCCGACGATATTCTTGCCGATGTCGTGGACGTCGCCCTTGACCGTGGCCATGATGATCTTGCCCTTGCCCTTGGCGCCGGGCTCCTTCGCCGCCTCGATATAGGGAAGGAGATGCGCGACCGCCTTCTTCATGACGCGGGCGGATTTCACGACCTGGGGCAGGAACATCTTCCCCGCGCCGAACAGGTCGCCCACGACGTTCATGCCGTCCATCAGCGGCCCTTCGATCACCTCGATCGGCTTGGCGGCGGCGAGGCGGGCCTCCTCCGTATCCTCCACCACATACATGTCGATGCCCTTGACCAGCGCATGTTCCAGCCGCTTGGCGACCGGCCAGCCGCGCCATTCCTGCGCCGCCTTTTCGGACGCGGCATCCTTGCCCTTGAAGGATTCCGCGAGCGTGACGAGACGATCGCCGGCTTCGGGATCGGTGTTGAGCAACACATCCTCGCACGCCTTGCGCAGCGCGGGATCGATCGAGTCATAGACGTCGAGCTGGCCCGCATTGACGATCGCCATGTCGAGCCCGGCGGGAATCGCGTGGTAGAGGAAGACGCTGTGCATCGCCCGGCGCACCGGTTCGTTGCCGCGGAAGGAGAAGGAGAAGTTGGAGAGGCCGCCCGAGATATGGGCATGCGGGCAGCGCTTCCTGATCTCGCGGCACGCCTCGATAAAGTCCATGCCGTAATTATTATGTTCCTCGATGCCCGTCGCGACGGCGAAGATGTTGGGATCGAAGATGATGTCCTCCGGCGGGAAGCCGATGGACATGAGGAGATGATAGGCGCGCTCGCAAATCTCGACCTTGCGGTCCCTGGTGTCAGCCTGACCGGTTTCATCGAAGGCCATGACGACCACGGCGGCGCCATAGGCCATGCATTTTCGGGCATGGTCGAGGAAGATGTCGACGCCTTCCTTCATGCTGATCGAATTGACGATCGGCTTGCCCGAGACGCATTTCAGGCCGGCCTCGATCACGTCCCATTTGGACGAGTCGATCATGACGGGCACGCGGCTGATGTCCGGTTCCGACGTCATGAGTTTGAGGAAGGTGGTCATCGCCTCGACCGCGTCGAGCAGTCCTTCGTCCATGTTCACGTCGACGATCTGCGCGCCATTTTCCACCTGTTCGCGCGCGATGTCGATGGCGGCGGCATAGTCGCCGGCCATGATCAGCTTCTTGAACTTGGCGGAGCCCGTGACGTTGGTGCGTTCGCCGATGTTGACGAAATTGGCGGTGGATTGGCTATTCATCGTCTCTTCCAAAAAATCCTCCCCCATAGGGGGAGGGGGACCGGCGGAGCCGGTGGAGGGGTGTCACGCCATCGAGAGGGTTGAGCAGGTCGGTCATGCGCCCCGGCATGACCTTCAGATTGCCGGGGCAATCTGAACCTGCTCAACCCCTCCGTCTGGCTTCGCCAGGATGAACTAGGCCGCGATGTGCATGGGTTCGAGGCCGGCGAGCCGGGTCACGATCGGCAGGTTCGGCACCACCCGCGGCTTTTCGCCCGCCAAGGCCCGCGCCACCGCGCCGATATGGGCGGGCGTCGTGCCGCAGCAGCCGCCCACCATGTTGACGAGGCCTTCGTCCACCCAGTCGCGGATCAGCTTCGCGGTGGTTTCGGGCAGCTCGTCATATTGGCCGAGCTCGTTGGGCAGGCCGGCATTGGGATAGGCCAGGATCAGCGTGTCCGCATTTTTCGACAATTCGGCCAGATAGGGGCGCAGCAGGTCCGCGCCGAACGCGCAATTGACGCCGATCGTCAGCGGCTTCAGGTGCCGCAGCGAATACCAGAAGGCGTTGATCGTGTGGCCCGACAGGTTGCGGCCCGACATGTCGGTGATGGTGAAGCTGAGCATCAGCGGCACCGAACGGCCGGCGGCGGCTTCGGCTTCGCGCGCGGCCATGCCGGCGGCCTTGGCATTGAGCGTGTCGAAGCAGGTTTCGACCAGCAGGAAGTCAACGCCGCCCGCGATCAGCGCGTCGCATTGCTCGCGATAGTCGGCCTTGAGCGTATCATAATCGACCTCGCGATAGGCGGGATCGTTGACGTCGGGCGAAATGGAGAGCGTCTTGTTGGTCGGGCCGATCGATCCGGCGACGAAGCGCGGCTTGCCGTCCTTCGCACTCGCCGTCTCGCAGGCCGAGCGCGCCAGCTTCGCGGCGGCGACATTGATGTCCCACACCAGATGCTCGCAGCCATAATCGGCCATGGCGATCTTGGTCGAGGAGAAGGTGTTGGTCTCGATCATGTCCGCCCCCGCCTCCAGATAGGCGGCGTGGATGCCCTCGACGATGTCGGGGCGGGTGAGGCAGAGAAGGTCGTTATTGCCCTTCTGGTCCTTAGCGAGATCCAAGTCGCCGCGATAATCGGCTTCGGTCAGGCCATGTTTCTGGATCGACGTGCCATAGCCGCCATCGAAGATCAGGACCTTTTCCGCCGCCAGGGCGCGCAATTGTGCTTCGGCGCTCATCATCAAACTCCGCCTCTCGAAAAAATACCGTTCGTCCTGCGTAGGGACACTGAGCTTGTCGAAGGCGCCATATCGAAGGACCCTTCGATACGCCATTTCGACAAGCTCAATGGCTACTCAGGGCGAACGGAGGAAATCCATCATGCCGCTGCGTTCGCCTTCACTTTGGGCCGCAGCCCCAGCAGATGGCAGATGGCGTAGCTATGTTCCGCCCGGTTGAGCGTGTAGAAATGGAAGTCGCGCACGCCGCCTTCATAAAGTTTGCGGCAGAGTTCGGCCGCAATGGTGGCGGAGACGAGCTGGCGCGCGGCGGGGCGGTCATCCAGCCCTTCGAAAAGGCGGCCCATCCAGGCGGGGACATCGGTGTTGCACATGGCCGCCATGCGCTGGACCGAGGCGAAATTGCCGACCGGCATGATGCCCGGCACGATGTCCGCGTCGATCCCTGCGCCACGCACCTTGTCCATGAAGCGGAAATAGGTGTCGGGCGCGAAGAAGAATTGGGTGATGGCGCGCGTGGCGCCGGCGTCGAGCTTGCGCTTGAGATTGTCGAGGTCGCTTTGGGCATCGCGCGCGTCGGGATGCACTTCCGGATAGGCCGAGACCGAAATTTCGAAGGGATGGCGCTTCACCAGCCCGGCGACCAGGTCGGCCGCGCCGGTATAGCCGTCGGGATGCGCTTCGAACCGGCCGCCCTGTTCGGGCGGATCGCCGCGCAGCGCGACGATGTGGCGCACGCCCGTCGCCCAATAGGCGTCGGCGATCTCGTCAATTTCCCCCTTGCTGGCCGCGACGCAGGTGAGGTGCGCGGCGGCAGCGAGCGTCGTTTCCCGGGCGATGCGGGCAACCGTATTGTGGGTTCGCTCGCGCGTCGAGCCGCCCGCGCCATAAGTGACGGACACGAAACGCGGCGCGAGCGGCGCCAGCGTCTCGATCGCCGACCAGAGCTGCGCTTCCATCTTCTCCGTCTTGGGCGGGAAGAATTCGAAGCTGACGCGCGCGTCGCCGGCAAGATCCGCATAGAGCGGCGGGAGGCGATCAGGGAAGGTCATGCGGAGATCCGTCGTTCGAGCGGCAGGACATCGGCGCTCTTGCGCCGCCCCAGCCACAGTTGCACCGTCAGTTCCTGGCCCGGCAGGGTTTCCACCCGCTCCAGGACAAGGCCCGCATCCGCGAACCAGCGTTCGATCTGCGCGTCGGCAAAGCCGAGCCGCGCATGCTGGTCGCGCGCGCGCAGTTCCTCGCGCTGATGCGGCGCGAAATCGGCGATCAGCACGCGGCCGTCCCGCGCGGTCACCCGCGCCGCTTCGGCGATGACGCGCTCGGGCGCCTGGGCATAATGAAGCACCTGATGCAGCAGCACCGTGTCGATGCTGCCCGGCGCCAGCGGCAAGTCGAGGAAATCGCCGAGCAGCAGCGCATATTTGTCGCCGGCGTCCTGCGGCAGCTTGGCGCGGGCGAGGCGAAGCATGTCGGGGCTGCGATCCAGCGCGGTCACCTGGCGGGCATCATGGCCGAACAATTCGATCATGCGGCCGGTGCCGGTGCCGATGTCGAGCAAATGGCCGATCGGCGCTTGAGCCAGCAGCGCGGTCATCGCCGCTTCGACCTGCGCTTCGGGGACGTGGAGCGAGCGGATCGCATCCCATTCCTCGGCATGTTCGGCGAAATAGGCTTCGGCGGCGCGGGCGCGCTCGGCCCGCACCTCCGACAGGCGGGCCAGGTCCGCCGCCTGCCACAGGGCTTCCGATGCCGACGGCCGCAGCCGGTCGAACAGGGTGAGGAAAGGCGCGACCCCCTCCTCCCGCGCGAGGCGCAGGAACACCCAATTGCCCTCCTTGCGCCGTTCGACCAGGCCCGCTTCGCCAAGGATGCGGACATGGCGCGACACGCGCGGCTGGCTTTGCCCCACGACCTGTGCGATCTCGCCCACGGCCAGTTCCATCGCCCGCAGTAAGTGGACGATGCGCAGCCGCGTCGGATCGCCAAGCGCCCGGAAAATGTCGAGAGCGGAGTGCATGACGGTATCATATAAAGAAATCTTTATATGCGTCAATGCTCCTCATTTCTGCGGCGAACAAGCCGTAACGACCCCCGCAAAGCCTTGCGTCTGCATGAATGGGATTGCCTTGGTTCGATCAAAGCATTACGAATCGCGGCGCAGGCGCAATGGGGGGTGAGCTTTTCTCCGAGAGTGGTCTGCATATTTTTTATCTCAGAGAGGGGTTGTTGCCCATGACCAAGTCGATTGCTCTTTCGCTCGTTCTCGCCGCTTCGCTGGGCCTGGCTGCCTGCTCGGGCAACCATGAGGAAAATGCTGCCAATGCGGCCGCCAATTCCGCCGAGAACGCGTCGAACGCGGCCGACAACGCCATGAACGCTGCGATGAACGCCGCCGACAACGCCGCCAACGCTGCGTCGAACGCGACCAACAACGTCGCCAACGCGATGTAATTGTCCCGTTCAGGGAAGATTTTGCGAAAGGGGTCGCTCCGGCAACGGGGCGGCCCCTTTTCCATGGGAGGTGGCCGGTGCGGCGCGTTGCGGGACTGATGGCCATGGTGCTGCTGACGAGCGGCTGCGGATCGTCGGGCGATGACGGCGTGGGCGGCGTTAGCGCCAGCGAGGCGCGGGCGTTGAACGAAGCCGCCGCCATGCTGGATGCGCGCGCCGGCGCCGCCGGGGACAAGGGCGCGGGGTTGAATCCGGCCGCGCGGATCGCCGCCGAACGCCAGCGCGGCGCGGCGCCGGCGGCTGACCCGGCCCAATGACGAAGGGCCGCCCCGACGGGACGGCCCTTCATCTTGCCGATATGGGGCGGCTCAGCAGTTGCGGTCGATCGCACGGCCCGCCAGGGCTCCCACGCCGGCGCCGATGATGGCGCCTGCGGTGCCGTCGCCCCGGCCATAACGGCCCGAATTGCGGCCGACTTCGTTGCCCAGGAGGCCACCGGCGATCGCACCGATGATGGTGCCGCCCGTACCATTGTCCCGGCAGCGATAGCCGCCGCGATAGCCGCGGTAATAATTGTTGCGATAATAGCGATCGCCGCGGTAGCCGCGATAATAGTCGCCGCGATAACCGCGATAGCCACGGTTGTAGCCGCGATAATGATCGCCGCGGTCATAGCCGCGATAATGGTCGCGGGCCATGGCCGGCGTGGCGGTGACGGCGAGGGAGGCAGCGCCCATGGCCAGAGCGGCTCCCATATTCACTAGAAACTTCATCTTCATGGCGGTTGCTCCTCCAAAAAGTCCTGCTCACCGGCGAAGCGCGAAAGACGGGATTCGCCATTGATTGACGTCCTTATGCCGGATCGGGTTTGAGCCATGGCTGAATGATGCTGTCAGCCTCCGTTCACCTGCGGACGGCCCGTCACTGCTTTGCTGCGTCCTGCCGCATATTGCCCTATGCGAGGCGGCGATGACGCGAATCCTGATCGTCCTGGCGCTGGCCGTGCTGCTGTTGCCGGCGCCCCACCCCGGCAAGCCGGAGGCGGTGCGGGCGGGCACGCTGCTGGTGACCGCGCGGGCGCTGCCGCTGGATCCCGCGATGCCGGGGCGGCGGCGGATCGGCGCGCTCACTTACCTGGGCGGCTGGGAGCTGCAGAGCGCCAATCCCGGCTTTGGCGGCATATCCGCACTGCTGGCGGCCGGGCCCGGCGAGATGCTGGCGCTGAGCGATTCGGGCATATTGATGGGATTTCATGTGGGGCAAGGGCCACGATCGCGCCGCCCCTTCATCGCTCCCCTGCCCGTCCGGCCGCAGGACCGGCACCGGCCCTGGTGGGCATGGGATTCGGAATCGCTGACGCAGGACCCGGACACCGGCCGCTATTGGGTGGGTTTCGAGCTGCAGCAGTCGGTCTGCCGCTATGGCCCCGGTTTCGCGCGGGTCGAAGCCTGCCGCGCCTGGCCGCAAATCGCCGCCTGGCCCAAGACGGGATCGATCGAATCGCTGGCGCGCCTGCCCGACGGGCGGTTCCTGGCGATCGGGGAGATGGGCATGACCGCGGAGGGGCGGCATGAGGCCCTGCTCTTCCCCGGCGACCCCGCGGACGCGGCGACCGGCGCGCCCATGCCGCTACGCTACACCCCGCCGCGCGGATACCGGCCCACGGACGCAGTGGCGCTGGATGCGCGGCATCTGCTGGTGCTCAACCGTCGCCTCACGCTGCAGGACCTGTTCACCGCGACCGTCGCGATCGTCGAACTGCCCGAAACATGGGCGCCGGGCGCGATATTGAAAGCGCGCACGCTGGCCCGGTTGGCGCCGCCGCTGCTGGCCGACAATTTCGAAGGGATGGCGGTGACGCGCGAACAGGGCCGGCCGATCCTGTGGATCATATCCGACGATAATCACGAATTTTTCCAGCGCACCTTGCTGCTGAAATTCGCGCTGGACGACGCTGTGCCCGGGATAGACCGCCAGGCCAGGTAACAGCCGACGCAAAAAAGCGGCCTGTTACCAGGCCGCTTACTTGCCGAAACGAATCGAGGAAATCAGGCCGCTGCGGCGGCCTTCTTCTTGACGATATCGCGCTTCAGGCGACGCGCCTTCAGCGACAGCTTGTCGTCGCTGGTCTTGACCAGCCAGTTGTCCAGGCCGCCATTATGTTCGACCGAACGCAGGCCATGGGTCGACACGCGCAGCTTCACGGTCGTTTCCAGCGCTTCGGAGATCAGCGACACGTTCTGCAGGTTGGGCAGGAACACACGCTTGGTCTTGTTATTGGCGTGGGAAACATTGTGACCCACCTGGCGGCCCTTGCCGGTCAGCTCGCAAATGCGCGACATAGTCAGTTCAACCTTTGAATTCGGGTTCGTTCGGAAAGCCGCGCCGATAACGGGATTCCCTGCGGCCGTCAACCCGCATGGGAAGGGACGCAACCCTTTCGCAGGGCGGACGTTTGACATGGGTTATCCCATAGGAGGCCGAAATGCGAATCATTGGTGGCTTGCTGGTCATTATCCTGCTCGTTCTTGCCGGCGGGATCGCCACCGGCTTCATCGACCTGCAACGGACGCAGTCGGGCAGCCTGCCCGAAGTATCGGTGAAGGGCGGAACGCTGCCCAAAATTGAGGCGAATGTCGCCAAGGTCGAGGTCGGCACCCGCAACGAGACGGTCGAAGTGCCGACCGTGGACGTGCAGAAACCCTGATCGTTTCGATCCTGACCAAGTTGCGCTAAGGGCGGGGCATGGCTCCGCCCTTTCCCTTGCCTGCGCCCATGCGCCGCGCGCTCCATCTGGCGCGCCAGGCGCAGGCGGCAGGCGAAGTGCCGATCGGCGCGGTGGTGACGCGCGATGGCGTCATCATTGGCGAGGGCGAGAATCGCAACCGGCGCGACCGCGATCCCACCGCCCATGCCGAAATCGTCGCGCTGCGCGCGGCGGCGACATGGCTGGACGATTTCCGCCTGACCGGTTGCGACCTGTGGGTCACGCTGGAGCCCTGCCCGATGTGCGCCGGCGCGATTGCCCATGCCCGGATCGCGCGGCTTTATTATGCGGCAGCCGACCCCAAAGGCGGGGCGATCGAGCAGGGGCCGCGCCTCTTCACCCAGCCGCAATGCCTGCACCGGCCCGACGTCTATGCGGGGCTGGCCGAGGCGGAGGCGTCAGCGCTGCTGCGCGATTTCTTCGCCGCCCGCCGGTGAATAGAGGATGCGATAGAGCTGATAGGGCAAGGTCATGCTGGTCCTGAGCTCCACGGGGACCAGCCAGTCGGGCCGCCGCCCGCGCATCAGATCGGCGTAGAAGCCGCCGGGGCTGCGCGCCTGGTAGATGGTGCCTTCCGGGAAATTCGGACAGACCAGCAGATAGGTGGCATGATGCTTCGCGGCGATGGCGCGGAACGTCTCCGGCTTGCCGTCGAAGGCGTGATGCACGTCGAGGATGGTCGCGCCATTGCGGTGATAGGGTCCCGCCAGAGCGCTGTGATGCGTCGTCGCCAGGATGCGGGGGCCAAGGTCGACCATGGTGAAGATGGTGGCGGCGGGCAGCTGATCCAGCACGGCGAGCGCAGGCTGAGTGCGGCAGCGGCCATTGGCTTTCTTGATCGCGTCGTTGCGCGCGACGGCCGAGGGGCGCCAGGGTCTGGGCTTGTGCCCCGTCACCTGCTGATAGGCCTTCATCGCCTGCGGATAGAGCGGATAGACGAACGCGATGGCCGCGAGCAGCGCGACGCCGATCGCGGCGGCGACGCGGGCGCGGCGTGTGCCGGTGAGCACGGCCGCCACCAGACGATGCGCGGCCCAGGCGGCGGGCGGGATCGCCAGCAGCTGCGCCGCTGGTCCGGCGCGCAGCTGCCAGAAGAGCAATGCCGTCGAAAAGAGCATCATCAGGCCGACCGTCGCCCAGGCCCAGAGCCGTTCGCCATCGCGCCGCGCATCCCACAGCGCCCAGAGCAGGCCGAGCAAGCCGGCGGCGGGAATGGCGAGCAAGGGCACGACCAGGCTTTGCGCCTGTGCGGTGATGGGCTTGGCTTCGCGGATATTGGCGAGCCACAGACGCTGAAGCTCCGGCGAGATCTGATAGGGGCTGAGGCATTGCGGCCAGTTGAGCCAGAAGAAAAGCCCCACCGCTCCGCCCACGACCAGGCCCGCCGCCAGCCGCAGCAGCCATCCGCGCCAGGGCAACAGCGCCAGCAGCACCATGCCCGCCCCCGCCGCGCCGAACACCGCCACCCAGATGGGCGATAGCGCGTCGCAGACCATCGCGCGGTTGGCGTAGCTGGCGAAGAGCAGATAGAAGAGCGAAGTCGCGCCGGCGAGACTGAGCGCGTAGGCGAGCATTCGCGCCTCGGCGCCGGGGCGGAACACCCAGCGCAGCGCGATGAGCGCGCCGCCCGCCGCCAGATAGACGATCATTTCCATGCCGATGGCGATGGAGAGCGCGCTGCTGACCCCGGCCATCACGCCGCCGCGCAGCCGGTTGGCGTCGATCACCCCGGCGAGCATGGTCAGGGCCAGCGCCAGTTGCCAACCATGATGATCGATGCGCATCGGCGCATACATGCCCAGCCCCATCTGCGCGGCGAAGGGCGCGGCGACCGCGAGGATCCAGCCATGCGGCCCGGCGAGGCGACGGCCGATGAAGCCGAGGCTGAGCATCAGCAGCAGCAAGGGCAGCAAGGGCGCGATGCCGCAGGCAAGGCGATCGGCCAGCCCCTGATCGACGAAGGCGCGGAAGAAGAGCATCAGCGCGGCAAGGGGAATGTCGACGATGCGCGACCAGTGGATGTTCGCGCCGCTCGGCGGATCGAGCCGATATTGGCGCAGATCGTACCAGCCCTGCCCCGCCAGCCAATCCTTCACCTGGACATAGCGGATATTGTCGTCGGTATCGCCCAGCACCAGCCAGTGGATGGCGGGCCAGCGCGTCATCACCATCGCGACCGTCACGACGATCCACAGCAGGAAGGTCAGCCACTTCCAGTGGCGGCTGGCTCCGGCCAGAATATGATGCGCAAGAGCGCCCAGTCTGGTGCGCAGTGCGTGCCGGCTTTGCAAGTTCATGTCCGGTCGATTAGACGCTCCGCATCAAAGCGCAACGGGGGCCTCATGAATTTCGCCGAACGGTTGAGCCCGCAGCAGCGCGCGCTGTTCTGGCAGATCTGCCGCTATGGGCTGACCGGCCTGTTCGTCACGGCGTGCCAAGCGGCGATCTACTGGAGCCTGGCGGCGCTGGCTGGGCTGCATGTCCAGCTTGCCAATCTGATCGGCTATGGCGGCGCGGTGTGCGTGGGCTATGTGGCGCACAGCCTCTTCACCTTCCGCGACCAGGCGCGCAGCGACGGCCATGCCGCGCGCGGGGTGCGGTTCGTGGCCGCGTCGCTGATCAGCTATGGGCTGAACGCCCTGTGGGTATGGCTGTGCGTCACCGCCATGGGCTTGCCGGAATGGTCGCCGATCCCCGCGATGCTGTTCGTGACGCCGGCCGTCATGTTCGTCCTCAACCGGCAGTGGGTGTTCCGCTAAACGAGCGGGGCCCGCGCCAGCAGCGCGTCCGAGCGCGCAAGGACGATGAGCGGCAGCCCGGCCTGAGCGGCGCGATCGACGGCGAGGCGCGTGGGCGCGGAAATGGTCACGAGCAGCGGGCAATCGGCAAGCGCGGCCTTTTCCACCAGCTCATAGGAGCAGCGCGAGGACAGCAGCGCGAAGCCGCCGTCCCAGGCAAGGCCCCCGCGCGCCATCGCGCCGATCAGCTTGTCGAAGGCGTTGTGCCGCCCGACATCCTCGCGCACCAGGCGAATGCCGCCATCGGCAGCGACAAGCGCCGCGGCATGGGCAGCGCCGGTGGCGGCGTTGAGCGGCTGATGAACGCGCAGGGCGGCGAGCGCGCGGAAAATGGCGGCGCGATCCGTCCGCGAGGGGGCCGTGATGCGCGGCAGCGGGCGCAGCGCCTGCTCCAGCGTTTCGACGCCGCACAGGCCGCAGGCGGAATCGGACGTGCGGTGGCGCACCCGGTCCAGCAGCCTGTCGACCCGGTGTGGCGGCAGGGTCGCGCGCGCGATCCATCCCGCATCGGTCGCATGGACGTCGGTGTCGAGCAGGGCATCGTCGCGCGCGACCAGTCGTTCGGCAAGGCTGAAGCCCTGGACGAGATCGGCGATGTCGGCGGGCGTCGCCATCAGCACGGCATAGCCTGCGCCATTATATTCGATCGCGACCGGCATTTCCTCGGCCAGCGGGCGGTCCACCGGGTCGGTCGCCCCGTCCGGGGTGAGGCGCGCGAAGCCGAGCGGCGCGACGGAGACGGTCACGCGGCGGTCTGGCCAAGGGAGACGGCGTTCATGCCGCTGATCTAGGGGGCAGAGTGCGCGCTTGCAATTGTGCGCGGCGGCTTCGCGACCCTATAGCGGTTGCCGGAGGAGGCGATGATGGCCACAGGACCGATATTGGGCGCCGTGCTGGCGGGCGGACGATCCCGCCGCTTCGGCAGCGACAAGGCGATGGCGCTGCTGAACGGGCGGACGCTGCTGGACCATGCGATGGCGGCGCTGGCGCCCCATGTCGCGGCGATGGTGATATGCGGGCGCGACGGCGGACTGGCGGATCGCCCGCGCGCCGACCTGGGGCCACTCGGTGGGCTCAACGCGGCGCTGCATCATGCCGCGGCCCAGGGCTTTGCCGGCGTGCTGACCACCGGATGCGACATGCCGGTCTATCCGGCCGAACTGCCTGCCGCGCTGATCGGCGCGGGCGCGGCGGTGCTGGAGGGGCAGCAACTGCTCGGTTGGTGGCCGGCCGTGCTGGCGCCCGAACTGGACGCGCATCTGGCCGAGGAGAATGACCGGTCGATCCGCGGCTGGCTGGCGCGGGTCGATGCGCGAGTGGTGCAAATACCGGGGCTGGTGCTGCCCAACATCAACCGGCCCGAGGATCTGGCGGCGCTCTAGCCTGTTCCTAGCGGACAGGAAGCGCTACGCTGGCGGCCAGCTCCGCGGGGCAAGGCGTGCCGGCCACCGCCTCGCCGATCAGCAACAGAGTCGGATCCTCATCGCTGACCGTGCGCACGAGAAATGCAAGGGCGGAGAGCTTGCCGCGGATCAGCCGCTCATCGGGCAGCGAGACATTGACCGCGACCATCACCGGGGTTTCGGGATCGCGGCCGGCGGCGATGAGCTGGCGGCTGATCTCGCCCGCAGCGGCGCGGCCCATATAGATGCCGAGCGTGCCGCCGGGCCGGGCCAGCGCATCCCAGTCGAGCCGCAAGGGTTCGCCAGCCTTTAAATGCGCGGTCACGAGCGTCAGTCCGCGCGCCACGCCGCGCAGGGTGAGCGAGGCGCTGCCGCTCGCGGCCGCCGCGCTGGCGGTGGTGATGCCGGGACAGATGCGGAAGCGCACGCCGTCGGATGCGAGATGGGCCATCTCCTCGGCGGAGCGGCCGAAGATGGAGGGGTCGCCGCCCTTCAGCCGCACCACGCGCTTGCCCGCCCGCGCGGCGGCGAGCAGCAGGTCGTTGATGCTCTGCTGCGCCTTGCTGTGCCGGCCCGATCGCTTGCCGACGCTGACCTGGTCGACGCCTGGCGGGATGAGGGCGAGCACGCTTGGCCCGACCAGCGCGTCATAAAAGACGATGTCCGCGGCCGCGATCAGCTTTTCCGCCTTGCGCGTCAGAAGATCGGGATCGCCCGGCCCCGCCCCCACCAGCCAGACGTCGCCGGGCGCGATAAGATCATTCGGCTGCATGAAGGGTCTCCCGATGGGTTTGGGCCAGGATATTGGCGATGGCCGGGCGGCAGGAGCCGCAATTGGTGCCGGCGCCCAGCGCCTTGCCGACAGCGGGCACGTCGACCAACTGCTGGTCGCGGATGGCAGCGACGATCTGGTTGAGGCCGATGTCGAAACAGACGCAGATGGTCGCGCCCTTGGCAGGCTGGTTGCCGGGCCCGCGCGCGGCGAGGACGGAAGCGCCGACCTGATCCGCCTCCAGCTGGTCGATCAGCCAGTCGCGCGCGGGCAGCAGGCCGGTGCGCGTCACGAACAGCACGGCGGCGAGCCGGCCTTCGCGCAGGATCGCGATGCGGCGAGTGCCGCGGGTCTGGTCGATCGCCTCGACGCGGTCGCCTTTTGGCAGGCAGGCTTCGAGCCGGGCGGGATCGCCATTGCCGGCGACTTCATAGAGCGCGCCGCCCGGAACGGTGATGCGGGTGGCCCAGAGGCAGGGCAGCTTCACCCGATCATCGCCGCGCAGGATCAGAAAGCCCTGCCATTGCGTCGCCACCGGTTCGATGCTGGCGGGCGTCGATTTGAAGCCCGGCTGGCCCGAATGGGGATCGACCAGCGGTCGGGGCAGCAAGCCGGTGCGGCCGCCGCTCGATATCTGGTCGGTCCAATGGATCGGCGTGAAGATTTCGCCGGGACGCTGGCTGTCGCTGACACAGACGCGAAAGAGACTGTCGCCCTGCGCCGTGCGGACGCGCGCCAGCCCCTTGTCGACGATGCCGAGCGTGGCGGCGTCCTGCGGGTGAATGTCGACCATCGGCTCCTCGCGATGGCGGGCGAGCTTGGGCGCGAGGCCAGTGCGGGTCATCGTGTGCCATTGGTCGCGATAGCGGCCGGTGTTGAGCGTCATCGGCCAGTCGCGCAGCGGCGGCTGCATGTCCATCTGGCGCGTGACGACAAGCCGCGCCTTGCCATCGGGCGTGGGGTAGCGGCCGTCAGCGAAAAGCATCTCCCCGCCCCAGCGGAACGGCGCCATGGCATCATAGGCGTCATTGCCGATCGTCGCGTGCGCGCGCAGGTCGAGCAGCCGCCGGCCGTCATTCTGATAGGCGGTGAGGCGCGCATGTTCGCGCCAGATGTCGGCCGGCCGGTCATAGGCGAAGGCGTTGCGCCAGCCCATGCGGCGCGCCACTTCCTTGACGATCCACCAGTCGGGCCTTGCCTCCCCGGGCAGCGCCATGAAGGGACGCTGGCGGCTGATGGTCCGGTCCGAATTGGTGACGGTCCCGTCCTTTTCCCCCCAGCCGGCGGCGGGGAGGCGGACATGGGCATGAGTCGCGCTGTCGGTGTCGGCGATGATGTCCGACACGACGAGGAAGGGGATAGAGGCCAGCGCATCGCGCACGCGGCCAGCATCGGGCAGCGACACGGCGGGGTTGGTCGCCATGATCCAGAGCGCCTTGACCCGGCCTTCGTCGATGCTGCGGAACAGGTCCACTGCCTTGAGGCCGGGCCTGGTGGCCATGCGTGGCGCGGCCCAGAAGCGGCCGACGCGCGCGACATTGTCCGGCGCGAAATCCATGTGCGCGGCGAGCGTCGAAGCGAGGCCGCCGACTTCGCGCCCGCCCATGGCGTTGGGCTGACCGGTGATCGAGAAAGGCGCGGCGCCCGGCTTGCCGATGCGTCCGGTCGCCAGATGGAGGTTGAGGATCGCATTCACCTGATCGGTGCCGCGGATCGACTGATTGATGCCTTGGCTGAAGAGAGTGACGGTGCGCGGCGTCTGCGCGAACAGGGTGAAGAACTGCTCCAGCAGCGCAGGCGCGACGTCGCAGGTCCTGGCCGTCGACCAAAGGTCATGGCCGGTGCGGATATGCGCCCAGAAGCCTTCGGGCACATCGAGATGGTCGGACGCGGTGAGGCCCTGTCGGTCGCACCAGGCGAGAAGCCCGTTCATCAGCGCGACGTCGGTGCCGGGCTTCACCGGCAGATGCAGGTCCGCCCCCTCGCAGGTCTCGGTGCGGCGCGGGTCGATCACGACCAGCTTGGTGCCGCGCGCGGCGCGGGCCGCCTGGATGCGCTGATAGACGATGGGATGGCACCAGGCGGTGTTGGAGCCGACAAGGACGATGAGGTCGGCCTGCTCCAGATCCTCATAGGTGGCGGGCACGATGTCCTCGCCAAAGGCGCGGTTGTGGCCGGCGACCGCGCTCGACATGCAGAGGCGGCTGTTCGTGTCGATATTCGCCGAGCCGATGAAGCCCTTCATCAGCTTGTTGGCGACATAATAATCCTCGGTCAGCAGCTGACCCGAGACGTAGAAGGCGACGCTGTCGGGTCCGTAGCGGTCGATCGTTTCGCGAAAGCGGCGGGCGACGAGGTCGAGCGCCTTGTCCCAGCTGGCGCGCCTGTTGCCGATCATGGGATGGAGCAGACGGCCCGTCAGCCCGATCGTTTCGCCCAGATGCGTGCCCTTCGAGCAGAGGCGGCCATGGTTGGCGGGGTGCGCATCGTCGCCCCGGATCGTCGCGGTGCGCGGGCCGGTCGGCGTCGCGGTGATGCCGCAGCCGACGCCGCAATAAGCGCAGGTGGTGCGGATGGATGTCACTGCCCCTGCCTTTCAAGGTAACGGATGGGGTGCGCCGCTCGCGTGGCGCGCTCGCACCCCGCCCCTCCGTTGCAAGGCAGGAAAGAAGAGAGATCTCCTTTCACGCCGCCGCCTTCAGCGCGTCAGGGCGGGCGATGAGGATGCGGTCGCCGTCCCGTTTCACCGCAATGGTCGGGGTGCAGCCTTCGTCATTGCCCTGCGCTTCGCCGGTCCTGAGCGCGATCGTCCAATTGTGCAGCGGACAGGCGACGGCATGGCCATGGACGATGCCCTGGCTCAACGGCCCCTTCTTGTGCGGGCATTCGTTGACCAGCGCGAAGACATGGTCGTCGCTGGTCCGGAAGACGGCGATTTCCTTTTCGCCCGGAAGCTGAAGGGTGCGCGCGCCGCGCTGGGGAATGTCGGCCAGCGTTCCGATGTCGATCCAGTCGGTCATGAAGATTACTCCGCGGCGATAGCTATGGGCTGAAGATGCTGGTGCAGTTCGGCATGCTGCCCGGCGGCGCGCTCAGCCCAGGGATCGTCCTGGCTGAAGCTTTGCGAATGGAGGAAGCGGGCGCGCAGCGCTTCGCGGCCGGCGTCATCCTCGACGATGCGCTGCTTGATATACTCGACCCCGACGCGCTCGATCCAGGGGGCGGTGCGCTCCAGATAGCGCGCTTCCTCGCGGTAGAGCTGGATGAAGGCGGCGCAGTAGTCGAGCGCCTCCTGCTCGGTCGCGACCTTGCAGAGGAGG
This sequence comes from Sphingobium naphthae, assembly GCF_020782235.1. Taxonomy (GTDB): domain Bacteria; phylum Pseudomonadota; class Alphaproteobacteria; order Sphingomonadales; family Sphingomonadaceae; genus Sphingobium; species Sphingobium naphthae. Next base: position 64,258 of record NZ_JAJGNO010000003.1, on the reverse strand, counting down.
TCGGTGGCGCGGACATGGATGCCGCCATTGCCGCCGACATGCAGTTCATAGCCCGAATCGACGCAGACCACGCCGAAGTCCTTGATCGTCGCTTCCGCGCAATTGCGGGGGCAGCCCGACGCCGCGATCTTGAACTTGTGGGGCATCCACGACCCCCAGGTCATCCGCTCGATCTTGACGCCGAGGCCCGTCGAATCCTGCGTGCCGAAGCGGCACCATTCAGACCCGACGCAGGTCTTCACCGTGCGCAGCGACTTGCCATAGGCGTGGCCCGACACCATGCCCGCGGCATTGAGGTCGGCCCAGACGGCGGGCAGATCCTCCTTCTTGATGCCGAAAATGTCGAGCCGCTGGCCGCCCGTCACCTTGACCATCGGCGCGTCATATTTCTCGACCACGTCGGCGATCGCACGCAGCTCGCGCGGGTTGGTGAGGCCGCCCCACATGCGCGGCACCACCGAATAGGTGCCGTCCTTCTGGATGTTGGCGTGCATGCGTTCGTTGACGAAGCGGCTCTGCTGGTCGTCCTGATAGTCGCCGGGCAGCGCGCAGAGCAGATAATAGTTGAGCGCGGGGCGGCAGGAGGAGCAGCCGTCGGGCGTCATCCAGTGCAGCTTCTGCATGACCTCGGGAATCGAGCGCATGTCCTGCGCCACGATCTCGCGGCGGACATCGTCATGGGTGAAGCTGGTGCATTTGCACATGGTCTTGGGACCGCTAGCGACGTCATCGCCCAGCGTGAGCGCCAGGAGATTTTCGACGAGGCCGGTGCACTGGCCGCAGCTGGCCGACGCCTTGCAGGAGCCGCGCACCGCATCGAGGCTGCCATTGCCCGCTGCGATGCAGGCGACGACCTGGCCCTTGCTGACGCCGTTGCAGCCGCAAATCTCGGCATCGTCCGAGAGCGCCGCAACGGCCGCCTTAGGGTCCAGCGCGCCGCCTCCAGCGGCGAAGGCCTGACCAAAGATCAGCAGGTCGCGCATGTCGGCGATGTCCTCGCCCTTCCGGAGCAGGTCGAAATACCAGCCGCCATCCGCCGTGTCGCCATAGAGCACGGCGCCGACGATGCGGTCGTCCTTCACGACCACGCGCTTGTAGACGCCGCGCGAGGCATCGCGCAGGACGATGTCCTCGCACCCGTCGCCGCCCGAGAAATCGCCGGCGGAAAAGACGTCGAGGCCGGCGACCTTGAGCTTGGTCGATGTGACCGAGCCCCTGTAGCCGCTATGCTGGTCGGTGAGGCCGTCGGCGAGGCTGCGGCACATGTCCCACAAGGGCGCGACCAGGCCGTAGACATTGCCGTCATGTTCGACGCATTCGCCGACCGCCAGCACATCCGGGTCGCTGGTGACCATATGGTCGTCGACCTTGATGCCGCGAGCGACGTCCAGGCCCGCTTCCTTCGCCAGCGCGGTCGACGGGCGAATGCCGACCGCCATCACGACGAGGCTGGCGGGAATGTCGCGGCCGTCCTTCAGGCGCACGCCCTCGACCTTGCCCTCGCCGTAGATTTCAGCGGTGTTGGCCCCGGTCAGGATGGTCTGGCCGCGTGCTTCCAGGGCGGTCTTGAGCAGCCAGCCCGCCGCCTCGTCGAGCTGCCGCTCCATCAGCGTGTCCATCAGGTGGATGACCGTGACCTTCATGCCGCGCAGGGTCAGGCCATGGGCGGCTTCGAGGCCAAGCAGGCCGCCCCCGATGACCACGGCGTCGCCACCGGCATCGGCCGCCGCGAGCATGGTATCGACGTCCTTCATGTCGCGGAAGCTGATGACGCCGGGCAGATCCTTGCCGGGCACCGGGATGATGAAGGGATCGGACCCCGTGGCGATCAGCAGCTTGTCATAGCCGATGGCGCGGCCGCCCTTGCTGGTGACGGTCTTGGCGGCGCGATCGATCGCCGTCACCGGATCACCCGCGATCAACTCTATGCCATTGTCGGCATACCAGGCGGCGTCGTTGATGACGATGTCGTCAAACGCCTTTTCCCCGGCCAGCACCGGCGAGAGCATGATGCGGTTATAATTCACATAGGGTTCGGCGCCGAAGATGGTGACGCGGTAGCGCCCCGCGTCGCGCGCCAGTAGTTCCTCGACCGCGCGGCAGCCGGCCATGCCGTTGCCCACCACGACCAGATGTTCGCGGACATCCTCGAACGGCACGAGGATGTCATCCCCGCCGTCCGCCCGGCTTTCGTCCCTGACCTGCACTTCCATCCCCGGTCCTTTCGGAAAAGAAAAAGGCCGCCATCCGGACCCCCGGGGTTTGAACCCGAGAGTCTGGATGGCGGCCTTGCCATCATCTGCGCCTTGGCGGTCCTACCCTGAACCGCTGCGGCTATGAAAAGAAGGACATCCTTGTCCTTTGCACTGCAGCATAAGCTGATTCGCGCGGGCGCTCAAGCGATAATGAGATCAGAGGCTCCAGTCGGCCTGGAGCCACAGCTTCTGACTGTCGGTGGCGAAGCTATGGGCGTCGTAGCGGGCATAGCGCACCGAAAGCTGGGTGCGGCGCAGCTTCGCCGACGCGATGAGGTTCCATTCGTCGCCATAATGCTGGTCCCGTCGGTCGCTGTCGAAGCGATGCCAGACGCCTTGCAGCGAGAGAGCGGAGAAGGGCCCAGCCTGTTTCCAGCCATAACCGCCACCGACATAGAGGTCGCGTATGCCATCGGGCGGCGTGGTCAGGAACTTGTCGGCCCAGCCCTGAAACTTGAAATTGGTGCCGAGCGGCGTCTGGAAGCTCGTGAGCGCCGCGCCCTTGCTCGCGCCCAGTATTTCGTAGCCGGCGTTGAGCTTCCAGCCCTTTACGTCGAGGCTGAGGTCGGCCAGCCAGTAGTCCGCCGCATAGTCATTGGGATTGCGGTGATAGTCCGACTGGCGGGCGTAGCTCAGCTGATAGCCGATCTGCGCGGCAGGCGTGAGCCGGTGCGATCCGGCGAGGCGCAGGCCGTAGGTCTGGCTGGAGAGGCGATAGGCCTGCACCGCCGCCTCGTCCTGATCGACCAGATAGGCAAAGCCGGTGATCGTGCCCAGCGGCGTCGCATAGGAAAGATTGGCGAAGAGGTTGTCGCCGCCAATCGCCTGCTGCCGCGCGCCCACGCCATCGATGCCCCAGATGGTGCGAACGGACCAGGCATAGGCGATGTCGAGCTTCAAGCCCCGCAGCGGCGTCAATTCGGCCCGCACCGCGTCGAAGGTCTGGCCATTGTCGCGGAAGGCGACATTGCCGACGAAGCGCTCGTCATCCAGCGCAATCTTCTGCCGGCCGCCGGTCAGCGTCAGGGCGCTGGTCCTATATTGAAGCTGGGCGATGTAGAGCGCGACATTCTGCGGATCGGCAACGATCGGGCGTGTGGCGGCGCCATTCAGACCGTCATAATAATCATCGACGATCGCGAGCGTCCCCTGTCCGACCATGGTGGCGGAAAGCCCGCCGCTGCTGGCGGTGAGGCCCGCGCGGGCGCGGACGGTCAGGGCGTCCGATTCATCCTCCGCCAATCCGTCCTGTTGTGCATGCTCGTAGCGCAGCCGCGCCTCGGCGACAGGCTTGAGGGTGAACTCCTGGGCGCAAGCGGGCCCTGCGACGGCCAGTGCGGCCGCCGATGCGAACAGATATTTCATGAGCAATCGTCCCCCTCGGACGAAGAATGGCGGATGCCGATATGGGGAGCGGCCTTTCGATTGCGGCCGCTCCCTCCCTCCCCTGTTCAGATGCGCGCGCCGGTGGTCCAGCTGGCGCGCCACTTGGTCTTGACCAGCAGGACCCCAAGCAGCGCGAGAAGCGCGAGCCCCGCGAAGATCAGGAAGCCGGGCGCGAAGCTGCCGGTGAGCTGCTTGGCGACGCCGAGCGAGCTGGCGAGATAGAAGCCCCCCACCCCGCCGGCCATGCCGACCAGGCCGGTCATGATGCCGATTTCCGCCTGGAACCGCTGCGGCACCAGCTGGAAGACCGAGCCATTGCCGGTGCCGAGCGCCAGCATCGCGACCACGAAGAGGGCCAAGGCCACCGCCAGGGTCGGCGCGAAGGCGACCCCCGCCAGCGCCAGCGCGGCGACGGCATAGACGATCATCAAGGCGCGCGATCCGCCGATCCGGTCAGCCAGCGCGCCGCCCAGCGGCCGCACCAGCGACCCGGCGAAGACGCAGCCGGCGGTGCAATAGCCAGCGATGATCGGGGTGAGGCCGAACTGGTCGGTGAAGTAGATGGGCAGCGATGCGGCAAGGCCGACAAAGCCGCCGAAAGTCACGGCGTAGAAGGCCATCAGCCACCAGGCATCGGCGACTTTGAGCGGCTGGAAATAGTCGACCAGCTTCTTGGGCGCGGGCGCATTGGGCGCGTCCCTGGCCATGATCACATAGGCGACGAACACGATTGTCAGGGGAATGCAGGCCAGGCCCAGCACCGCGTTCCAGCCGAACATCTTGGCCAGCATCGGCGCGAAGAGCGAGGCGAGGACGGTGCCCGAATTGCCCATGCCCGCAAGCCCCATCGCCTTCCCCTGATGTTCGGGCGGATACCAGCGGCTGGCGAGCGGCAGGGCGATGGCGAAGCTGGCGCCGGCAAAGCCCAATATGACGCCCAAAGCGAGCGTGCCTGCAAAACTGTCGATCCCCGCCACCCAAGCGGTGAACAGTCCGGCGATGACGATCAGCTGGCTGATCGCGCCCGACAATTTGGGGCCGATCCGGTCCACCAGCAGGCCGTTGACGACGCGCAGCAGCGCGCCCGCGAGCGTCGGCGTGGCGACCATCAGCCCCTTTTCCGCGGGCGTCAGCGCCAGCGTCTGGCTGATCATCGGGGCGAGCGGCCCCAGCAGCACCCAGACCATGAAGGCGAGGTCGAAATAGAGAAAGGCGGCGATCAGGGTCGGCGCGTGGCCGGCCTTCCAGAAGCTGGTCGCGGCGGCGGGCGCTTCGTCCCCGGCTTCGCGATCCCAATAAGCAGTTGCCATGTGACGTCCCCCATGAAGGCAATGGACATGAAAAAAGCCGCAGCCCGGACGTCGTACAGGGACGAGTCCGGTCAGCGGCTTTGCTGCGAAAAATGGTGAGGACGGCGATCCCCACCTTGGGATGGCGCATCCGGATAGCGGCGCGCTTCGTCGCGCGACTCCCATATCATCACGCGATTCGCATCATGTTGCAAGGCACAAAATTCGGCGCGTGTCAGCGCCCGGGCGCGAACCCCGCCAGATAGGCTTCGATCTGTTCGGGATCGAAGGTGCGTCCGTCGAAGAAGCGGTCGGGGCCGAGCGTCAGCTCGCCGCGGCGCGAGCCCACGGCCAGCGGCATGTCGACGGCCCCTTCCACCTTCATGCTGGCGCCCGGCATCGGCACGTCGCTGTTGGCGAGCGCGCGGCGGAATATGTCGGGGCGGAACACGCGCGCGGCAGCCTGGGCGGTCGCAGGATCATGATCGACCATCTTCCAGCGGACCAGCTGCGAATAGATCCACAACGCTTGGCTGCGCCAGGGGAAGGGGGTCGCTTCACGGCCGAACAGCATGAAATCGGGATTGGCGACCGGCGCTTCGCCCGCGCGCGCGACGATCTGCCCGTCGAGCGCGCGCTGGATGAGGTCGGCGGGCTGATCGACATGGCGGGGATCGGCCAGCAATTGCGCCAGCACCGCATGATTTTCCCGATCGTCGCACCAGGCGGCGGCGCGCGCCATGGCGCGCAGCAGCCGGTCGACGATGTCGGGATGCTCCTCCAGCCAGGTTTCGCGAAAGGCCAGTATCTTTTCCACGCCGCGCCGCCAGATGCGCTCGCCGATCGCGACGGTTTCGGCGAGGCCCGCATCGACCGCCGCGCTGCCCCACGGTTCGCCGGCGATGAAGCCGTCAATCTCGCCCGCGCGCATCGCCTCGACTGTCAGCGACGGCGGCAGCACGCGCAGCACCACGTCGCGGTCGGGATCGACGCCCGCGCTCGCCAGCCAGTAGCGCAGCATCAGCGCATGGCTGGAAAAGCGGTGGACGACGCCGATCACCGGCTTGCGTCGCCACAGACCGATCGCCGCGGCGAAATCATGGGCGGTGCCGAGCGGATCGGACAGACGCGCGGCGACATCGGGCTCCAGCGCCTTGGCGAAATCGCTGGCCATCACCAGCATGTTGCCGTTGACGCCCAGCTTGTAGGGCGCGGCGAGCGCGGCGGGCTGCTGGCTGAGGCCGAGCGTCACCGCCACGGCAAGCGGGGCGAGCATCTGCGCGGCGTGAACCTGGCCGAAGACGAGCCGGTCACGCAGCGTCGCCCAGCTGGTGGTGCGCACGAGGTCGAGGGCGATGCCTTCTTCCTCGGCAAAGCCGCGTTCGCGCGCGGCGACAAGCACGGCCGCATCGTTGAGCGGCAGGAAGGCGATCTTCAGATTGATGGTCATAGCCCCCCTCCCAGCAAGTCGCTGGCGGTGATCAGCGCCTGCGCCACATCGACGATCTTCCTGCCCTGATTCATCGCGCTCGACCGCAGCAGCGCATAGGCATCCTGTTCGGACAGGCCACGCTGGTTCATCAGGATCGACTTGGCGCGATCGATGATCTTGCGGTCCTGGAGCGCTGTGCGCGCTTCGTCCAGTTCCGCCTGCATCCGCGAAAAGGCGTTGAAGCGCCGCACCGCCAGTTCCAGCACCGGCTTTACGCGTTCCTTGCGCAGGCCATCGACGACATAGGCCGACACGCCCGCGTCGATCGCGGCGCCGATCATCGAGTCGTCGGACTGGTCCACGAACATGGCGATCGGCTTGGCGAGCGCGCGGCTGACGGTCAGCATCTCCTCCAGCGTGTCGCGGCTGGGGCTGCCCAGATCCATCAGCACGACATCGGGCGCCATGCGTTCCAGCCGCGCGACAAAGGCGCCGCGCGGCGGGACGATATGAATGTCGTCATAGCCCGCGTCGCGCAGCCCTTCCTCCAGGACCGTAGCGCGCAGGCCGCTGTCGTCGATGATGACGATTCGCATCTACCCTGCCTCTTTCGGCCCACAACTGGCCGCGATGCTGCGTCGCGTCAATCTTGCACGGCGGAGGAATGCCCCTCCCCCTTGCAGCCGAATCGCTTTAGGCAGGCGGGATGATCCGACTTCGCACCCTGATGGCGTTCGGCCTGCTCGCCGCCTGCTCCGCTCCGCAGGCCAAGCCCGACAACGAAAGCGACAGCAGCAGCGCCGCGGCGCGGACATCCACGCTGTTGCCGGTGGTCGTGCGCACGGCGAAGGGCGCGCATCGGTTCGATGTCGAGGTGGCGCGCACGCAGCAGGAGCAGGCGAAGGGCCTGATGTTCCGCAAGGAGATCGCGGCGGATGGCGGCATGCTCTTTCCGATGGAGCCGCCGCGCACGGCGAGCTTCTGGATGAAGGATACGCTGGTGCCGCTCGACATGCTGTTCATCCATACCGACGGCAGCATCGCCTTCATCAAGGCGCAGGCGCAGCCCTATGCGCGCGAGCCGGTGTCGGCCGGGGTGCCGGTGGCGGCGGTGCTGGAGCTGCGCGGCGGGCGCGCGGCGGAGCTGGGGATCAGGGAAGGCGACCGGGTGAGCTGGGGCGGGTGCGCCGTGCCGGCGGAACGGCGCGCCACCGAGCTCAATTTCTGCCCCGCCCCGGCGCGCTGAGGCCATATCCGTCTTGCCCGCGTCCTTCGCAGCGGCTAAGCGCTTGGCCCATGGGAATCCTGGCTAACATCTTCACCTGGTGGAATGGCGCCACCTTCGGCACCTGGCTCTTTACCAAGCGCAAGGGCAGCAAGGTCGGCGAGGATCATCAGGGCAATGTCTATTTCGAAGGCGGCAAGGACCCCAATGGCCTGACCCGCCGCTGGGTCATCTACAAGGGCGCGAACGACGCCAGCCGAGTGCCGGCCGAATGGCATGGCTGGCTGCATCATTCGATCGAGGGCGCGCCCGAAAGCTTCCTGCCGCCGCCGCGCATCTGGGAAAAGGAATCCACCCCCAACGCGACCGGCACCGCCAATGCCTATCGCCCGTCGGGCGCGCTCGAAAAGGGCGGCCTGCGCCAGAAGGCGACCGGCGACTATGAGGCGTGGAGCCCCGACGCGGCATGAGCTGGCGCCCGGCGGGGATTTTCCCGCCGATCCTTCCGTGCCTGATCGCGCTGCCCTGCATCCTGACGATCGCGGCATGCAGCGATGACGACGCCCTGCCGCCGGCCAATCGGTCCGGCCCGGTCAAGGTCGAGGGCGCGCCCATTCGCGCCGCCGACAATGGGGTGATGCCCGGCACGCCGATGGCCGAGCGCACGGCCGTCATCGGCCTGCTGAACAAGCGCAACGGCCTGACCCGCGACCTTACCATGAAGCCGGGCGAGGCGCTGCGCGTGGGCGATGCGATCGTGCGGCTGCTGGCGTGCGAGACGACCGCGCCCTGGGAGAATATCCAGGAAACCGGCGCCTTCGTGCAGCTGGACGTACGCAGCAGCGCCGACAATAAATGGCGCCGCGCCTTTTCCGGCTGGCTGTTCCGCGACCGGCCCGACCGCAATGTCGTGCAGCATCCGATCTATGACGTTTGGGTCAGAAGCTGTGCGATGGAATGGCCCGAAAGCGGGCCCGACACGGTCAAGCTGGGCGCCAAGGGCGAACCGGTGTCGGCCAAGCCGGCGAGCGGCGCGAACGCGCGTTCCGCCGCCGCGCCCGAACCCGCCGCCAATGCGTCGGACTCCGCGCCGAGCGACACCGAACCCACGGCCGCGCCCAGCAACTGAAGATAATCGCGCTGGCGCAGCTCGATCGCGCCCATCGAGCGCAGATGATCGGTCATGAACTGACAGTCGAGCAGGGTGAAGCCGGCGAAGCGCATGCGCGCCACCAGCCAGGCCAGCGCGACCTTCGACGCGTCGGTGCGGCGCGAGACCATGGATTCGCCGAAGAAGGCGGTGCCCAGCGCGACGCCATAGAGGCCGCCCACAAGCTCCTCCCCGTCCCACACCTCGATCGAATGGGCGAAGCCGCGGGCGTGGAGATCGCCATAGGCGCGTTCGATCGCATGGTTGATCCAGGTCGACGGGCGATCCGGCGCGGCGGCGGCGCAGAGCGCCAATATCTGTCCGAAGGCGCGGTTGGCGGTGACGCGGAACTGGTCGCGGCGCAGCACCTTGGCCAGCGAACGCGACAGGTGGAACCGTTCGAGCGGCAGGATCGCGCGGAATTTGGGTTCGACCCAATAGACTTCCCGCGCGTCGCGGTCGTCCGACATGGGGAAGACACCAATGGAATAGGCCTGCAACAGGATCAGCGGATCGATCAACATGCCGCCCGAAGGTAGCAGACCCGAGCGGCGGAGCCACCCCCGATCGCGGCATCGCGCGGTCGGGAGAAGCGATTGACTTGCGCCTCGCCGCCCCTAGCCTGCGCAGTCATGAAGATGCTGTCCCTGGCGCTGGTGCCGCTGCTGTTCGCCTCCCCCGCCCTCCATGCCGCCGATGCGCCCGCCACCGGGCCCTATGCCGCGCGCATCGCGAAAATCCTGAAGGCCACGCCGTTGATCGACGGGCATAACGACTGGCCCGAGGCGCTGGCGGAAAAGGCGAAGGACGCGCGCTGGACGATGGACCTGACGCGGCTGGACCCGGCGACCTATCATACCGACATCACGCGCCTGCATGCCGGGGCCGTGGGCGGGCAATTCTGGTCCGTCTGGGTATCGGCCGACCTGCCGCAGGTGCAACAGGTCAAGGACACGCTGGACCAGATCGGCATGGTCCACAGCCTGGCCGCCCGCTATCCGCAGCATTTCCAGATCGCGCGGACCGCCGCTGACATGCGCGCCGCGCACAGGGCCGGGCGGATCGGGTCGCTGATCGGGGTCGAGGGCGGCGGGCAGATCGACGGCAGCTTGGCGGTGCTGCGCGCCTATCGGAGGCTCGGAGCATCCTATCTGACGCTGACGCACAGCCGCACCATCGGCTGGGCCGACAGCGCGACGGACAATCCGCAGCATGACGGCCTCACCCCCTTTGGCGAGGCGGTGGTGCATGAACTCAATCGCCTGGGCATGCTGGTGGACCTCAGCCATGTCAGCGAGGCGACGATGCTGGACGCGCTGCGCGTGACGAAGGCGCCGGTGATCTTCTCCCACTCCAATGCGCGAGCGCTGTGCGACACGCCGCGCAACGTGTCGGACGCGGTGCTGAAGCAGGTGGCGACCAATGGCGGCGTGGTGATGGTGAATTTCGCGGCTCAATATGTGTCGGAGGCGCGCCGGGTCTGGGGCGCGGATCGCAGCGCCGAGATCGCGCGCAACAATGCGCCGCCCTTTGGCGGGCTGCATATCGGCGATCCGGACGGCGCGGCGCGAGCGCTGGCCGCCTGGGAAGCCGCGCATCCCGAGCCCAAGGCGACGATCGGCCAGGTCGCGGACCATATCGAGCATATCGTCAAGGTGGCGGGGATCGACCATGTCGGCATCGGCAGCGATTTCGATGGCGTCGGCGACCTGCCCGGAGGGCTGAGCGGGGTCGAGACCTACCCGGCTTTGCTGGCGGAGCTGATGCGCCGAGGCTGGAGCGACGTCGCCATCGCCAAGCTGGCGGGCGAGAATGTGCTGCGCGTCATGGCGGCGGCGGAGAAGACGGCCGCCGCGATGAAGGATGAGCCGGAGGGCAGCGCCGTGCCGGCCGCGGCCGTTACGCCGCAATAGTGGCGGCCTCGAGCGTTACAGGAACGTCCCGCCCTTCATCACGCGGCGGGCGCGGCCCTGCACCGGCACCTTGTCGAACGGCGTATTGCCGGCCGAAGCGGCCATGCGCGTCGAATCGACGATCCAGGGCGCATCGGGATCGATGAAGATGAGGTCGGCGGCGCTGCCCGGCGCGAAGCTGCCGGCGTCGACGCCGAGGATCCGCGCAGGATTGGCCGACAGCAGGGTCATCAGCCGGTTGATCGACACATGGCCTTCGCGCACGAGGTTGAGCGAGAGGGCGAGCAAAGTTTCCGCGCCCGCCATGCCAGGCGCGGCGTCGGCGAAGGGCAGGCGCTTGTCTTCCGGCCCGCGCGGGTCGTGGCCCGAGGTGATGACGTCGATCGTGCCGTCGGCGACGGCGGCGATGCTGGCGAGGCGATCGGCTTCGCTGCGCAGCGGCGGCGACAGGCGCGCAAAGGTGCGGAAGTCGGTCGCCGCCTGATCGTTGAGGAACAGATAGGCAGGGGTGATGCCGCAGGTGACGCGCAGCCCCTCCGCCTTGGCGGCGCGAATGAGGTCGAAGCCCGCGCGCGTCGTCACCAGCCGGAAATGGATGGCGGCGCCGGTTTCGCGCACCAGCATCAGGTCGCGCGCAATCGCCATCGCTTCGGCGCAGGCGGGCGCATGGGGCAGGCCGAGCCGAGTCGCCGTCTCTCCACTGGTGGCAACGGCGCGGGCGGTGAGGCCGCCATCTTCGGCATGGGCGATGAGGGTGAGGCCAAGGCCGTTGGCATAGGCGAGGACGCGCAGCATCACGCCCGAATCGGCGATCCATTGCCGGCCGGTGCCGACCGCCTTCGCCCCGGCGGCCTGCATCAGCCCCATTTCCGCCATTTCCGCGCCCTGAAGCCCGCGAGTCGCGGCAGCGATGGGATGAACCCAGAAGTCGGGCTTGCCCGCGCGCGTCGCCTGGCGGATGAGGCCGGTATCGTCGAGCGGCGCACGCTGGTCGGGCATCAGCGCGGCGCGCGTGATGCCGCCGAAATGAAAGGCCGGCTTGTCGGTGGCGAAGACGCCGAGATCGACCAGGCCGGGCGCGACGACAAGGCCCTGCGCGTCGATCCGCTCGACATCGGCGGGCAGGTCGACCTGCCCGGTCGCGACGATCCGGTCGCCTTCGATCAGGACCGTGGCGTCCTGCAGCATGTCGGCGGCGGGATCAGCCAGCTTGCCGTTGACGATGGCGATAGCGGTCATGCGTGGGGATCCTCGCGGAAAGGCCCGAGGGTGTCGTTGCGGCGGAGGCGGGCGTTAGGCTTCAGACGATGGCGGAGGTGACGGGGGGCGGAATGGATCCCCGCCTGCCCGGGGATGACGGTGACGAGGGGGGAGACGGTCAAGTCCATCCCGCGTTCCCTTTTGGTCGGGATGGTCAAGACCATCCCACGCTCCCTTTTGGTCGCGATGGTCAAGACCATCCCACGCTCCCTTTTGGTCGCGATGGTCAAGACCATCCCACGTTTCCTTTTGGTCGGGATGGTCAAGACCATCCCTCCACGCCCCGCGCGTTGCGCGTCAGCACGTCGAGGCATGCCATGCGCACGGCGACCCCCATCGCCACCTGTTCGGTGATGGCCGAGCGATCGGGATGATCGGCGACGCTGCTGGTGATTTCGACCCCCCGGTTCATGGGCCCCGGATGCATGACCAGCGCGTCGGGCTTGGCCAGCGCCAGCCGTTCGGGCGTCAGGCCGTAGAGCGCATGATATTCGCGCGGCGACGGGATGAAGGCGCCGTCCATCCGTTCATTCTGAAGCCGCAGCATCATGACCACGTCGGCGCCGTCCAGCCCTTCGTCCATGCGGGTATAGGGAGTCGCGCCCAGCATCTCCACCTCCGGCGGCAGCAGCGTGGGCGGGGCGACCGCGCGCACCTGCGCCCCCAGCGCGGCCAGGCAAAGCATGTTCGATCGGGCGACGCGGCTGTGCAGCACATCGCCGCAGATCGCGACCACCAGCCCTTCAAAGCCGCCCTTGCGCCGGCGGATGGTCAGCGCGTCGAGCAGCGCCTGGGTCGGATGCTGGTGCCAGCCGTCGCCGGCGTTGAGCACGGGGCAGTCGACCTTGTCGGCGATGAGCGCCACCGCGCCCGAACTGGCGTGGCGAATGACGATGACGTCGGCGGCCATGGCGTTGAGCGTCATCGCCGTGTCGATCAGCGTTTCGCCCTTCTTCACGCTGGACGTCGCAGCCGCCATGTTGACGACGTCGGCACCCAGCCGCTTGCCGGCAATTTCGAAGGACAGCAGCGTGCGCGTGCTGTTTTCGAAGAAGGCGTTGATCTGGGTCATGCCGGCGAGCCGGCCGTCATGCTTGCGCGCCTGCCCCTTGTTCGCCTGCGCCCAATGTTCGGCCTCATCCAAGAGGAAGCGGATTTCCCAGGGCTTGAGGTCCGCGATCGAGAGCAGATGCCGGTGCGGGAACAGCGCGCGACTGGCAAGGTCGGACGAGACGGACGCGGCGGGCATGTCTGGCATGAGCGCCCCTTTAGGCGAGCGCCGGTGACAGGGCAAGAGAGGCTGCGGACGGTGCGGCGCTTCGTCATTGGCAACGCTGTCCCGGGCGGGCATAGTGGCGCCCAGGAGAGCAGGATAGGACCCTATATGACCCGGATCAAAGGATTTTGCGCCATCTTGCTGGGCGCGGCGATGATGATGCCGGTGTGTGCGGGCGCAGCCGAGCCCCAGGCTCTGGTGGCGACGACCCAATATGGCGACGTGCGCGGCGCAGCCGAGGATGGCGTCATCAGCTGGAAAGGCATTCCCTTCGCCGCGCCGCCGGTCGACGCATTGCGCTGGCAGCCGCCCCGGCCGCCGCAGCGCTGGAGCGGGGTGCGCGCGACGACCGCCTATCGCAACGATTGCATGCAGGAGCCCTTCCCCAGCGATGCCGCCCCGCTGGGGACGAAGCCGGCAGAGGATTGCCTGTACCTCAACATCTGGAAACCTGCCGGTGCGACGGGCAAGCTGCCGGTGATGCTGTGGATCTATGGCGGCGGCTTCGTCAATGGCGGGTCGTCACCGCCTACCTATAGCGGCGCGCCGATCGCGCGGCAGGGCGTGATGGTGGTGAGCTTCAACTATCGGCTCGGCCGGTTCGGCACCTTCCGCCATCCTGCGCTGGGCGAAGACCAGGCCGTCAATTACGGGCTGCTCGACCAGATCGCCGCGCTGCAATGGGTGCAACGCAATATCGCGAACTTCGGCGGCGATCCGCAGGCCGTGACGATCGTGGGCGAGAGCGCGGGCGGGCGATCGGTCCATGCGCTGATGACGACGCCCTTGGCGCGCGACCTGTTCGACCGCGCGGTCATCATGTCGGGGGGCGATGGCGAGCCGGGAGCGCTGTCGACGCCGGCAGATGCGGAGCGGCTGGCGGTGCTGTTCGGGCAAAGCGAGGGGATCGCCGCGGATGCGCCCGATGCGGCGGCGCGGCTGCGCGCCCTGCCCGCCCGCACGGTGGTCGGCGACCTCAACCTGGCGAAGATGGACGATTTCTTCAGCCCGGTGACCGACGGGCGCAGCGGCGTCGACGTGATCGCCGCGCATGAAAGCGGGCGCGCCCCGGCGATGCCGGTGATGATCGGCGCGACCAGCGCGGACATTGGCGGGCCGGACGGGCGAATGGTCGCGGGCGCGCGCGACCTGGCGCGGCTGTTCGCCGGGCGCGGCATGCCGACCTATGCCTATCGCTTTTCCTATGTGGCGGAATCGGTCGGCGGCAAGGATGCCTATCATGCGACCGACATCCCCTTCTTCTTCGACACGCAGGCGATCAAATATGGCGCGGCGACGACGCCGCGCGACAATCGCGTGGGCGAGACGATGAGCGCCTATCTGGTCAATTTCGTGAAGCGCGGCGACCCCAATGGCGAAGGCCTGCCGCAATGGCCGCGCTATCGCGCCGACGGGGGCAAGCAGATGGACTTCGCGACCAGCGGCGACGCGGTGGCGGACTGACAGGTCAGAGGCGAGGGTCCGGCAAAAAGGTCGAGGCCCGGTCCTGCTTGCGCAGGCCGGGCCTCATTCCCTCTCCAAATCGTTCGGGCGATCAGCCGTCGTAGTCGCCGCCGATATTCTGGTTGCGCGGCGGCGCGGCGGCGGTCAGGCGCAGGGCCTCCGCCGACTGGGCGATCGAGCCAATTTCATCAGGCGTGTCGTCATCGTCGACCTGCACCTTCTGCAGCGATCCAATGAGCGAATCGTGCAGGTCGTCCGGCAGGACCGTCTCTTCGGCGATCTCACGCAGGGCAACGACGGGGTTCTTGTCGCGGTCGCGATCGAGCGTCAGCTCGGCGCCGCCCGAAATTTCACGGGCGCGCTGGGCGGCAAGAAGGACCAGGTCAAAACGGTTGGTAACCTTGTCGACGCAATCTTCGACGGTAACGCGGGCCAAACAGGGCCTCCTGAATACAACGAATGGAAGTCGTGAACTGCGCGCCTAGCAGCCATGTCTCAGAGAGTCAATGAAAAGGCCATAAAGCCATGGCCAGACCGCTCTGGAAGAGGCATGAAGCAGATATGGCGACCGCAAAGCCCGTCCCGCCCCCCGGCGCAAGCGCCAGCGGCGCACCGGATATCCATGCCGCGCTGGCGGGCAATCATCTGCGCCTCATCACGCGGGGCATGGCGCTTCGCGACGCGCTGATCGCCCTGATCGATGGCGCGCGCAGCAGCCTGAAACTCTATTATTATATCTTCGCCGCCGACGAGAGCGGGACATTGGTGCGCGACGCGCTGATCGCGGCGCGCGCACGGGGCGTTGCCGTGACGCTGATGGTCGATGCGTTCGGATCGAGCCAAGCGCCCGACAGCTTCTTTGCCCCCCTGGTCGAGGCCGGCGCGCATTTCGGGCGGTTCGGGGCGCGGCGGTCGACCCGCTATCTGATCCGCAATCACCAGAAGATGGCGATCGCCGACGACGCCCGCCTGCTGATCGGCGGCTTCAACGTCGAGGACGGCTATTTCGGCATTCCGCAGGAGGATTGCTGGCGCGATCTGGGCCTGTCGATCGAGGGACCGCAGGTCGAGGCGATGACGATCTGGTACGGGCAGCTGTGGCGCTGGGTATCGACGCGCAAGCAGCGCTTCCGCACATTGCGCGCCATGGTGCGGCAATGGCATCCGGCGCTGCATCATGACATGGCATCGCCCTTTCGCTGGCTGATCGGCGGCCCGACCCGGCGGCTGAGCCCCTGGGCGCAGGTGGTGAAGCATGATCTGGAGCGGGCGCGACGGGTGGACATGATCGCGGCCTATTTTTCGCCGGGGCGCGGCATGCTGAAGCGCATCGCCCGCGCCGCCAAGCGCGAAGGGGCCCGCCTGCTCCTGCCGGCCAAGTCGGATAATGGCGCGACGGTCGCGGCGGCGCGCCTGCTCTACGGACCGTTGCTGCGGCGCGGGGTGGAGATTGCCGAATATCAGCCGTGCAAGCTGCACATGAAGCTGCTGGTGATCGACGATGCGGTGTTTGTGGGTTCCGCAAATTTCGACATGCGCAGCCTGTTCCTGAACCTGGAAGTCATGCTGCGGATCGAAGATGCGGATTTTGCCCGCGATGTGCGCGGCTTCATCGCGCGAGAGATAGAGGAAAGCCGGATCATCGACTTTGCCGAGTATCGGAAAAGTCGAAGCCTGCTCACCCTGGTGCAGCAGGCCATCAGCTATCTGCTGGTCGGCGTCCTCGATTATACGGTGACGCGCCGGCTGAATTTCCGCAATCCGGATGCGGATTGAGGAGGAAGCGCGCGCTTCCTCCTCAAGCAGCGTCAGCGGCCATTGGCGGCGAGCACGCGCACCTGTCCGACCGGATAGCCCTTTTCGGCCATTTCCTTGGCATAGTCGCCGCGGGCATCAGCCAGTTCGGCGCGATATTCCTCCCAGGCGTCGCGATTATCCTCGGCATCGGACGAGCCGCGCAGATCCTTGGTCAGTTCCTTGCGCGCTTCGGCAAGGTCGGTCTGATAGTTGAACCAATAGTCATTTTCCACGCCGGCGATCGGGCCCTGGTAGACGAGCTGATCCTCGACCTGCGCCAGCTGTTCTTCATAGCTGACCGGGCCTTCGGGGCTCTGCGCCAGGGCGCTGGCCGACATCATGGCGGGGGTGAGGCCCAGCAGGGCCGCGGCGAGAAACTTCGAACGAGTCATCGGTTCTTCTCCTTTTCGCTGATCTGAACCATGCCCTGCACAACGCGCCGACCCCCGGCTTTTGCGCCTTAACAGATGTGCAGAATGGACGAGGCGAGCCGATGCGTCGACGGCCCGATGCTGCCGCGGGCGCAGGAGAATGCAGTTTTTCGCCTATATTCAGTCGCTTGGGTTTAGCGGACCAGCATATAGAAGTCGGCCGGCGCGGCGCCGTCATTTTCGATGACGATGTCGTAGCGCTCGGTGAAGAGCGGCATCCAGGCGCAATTGGCCTGCGGTCCGCCGACCGGCTTGGCGCAGAGGGTCTCGCCATGCGCGCCCTGCACTTTGATCGACAAATGGCCATCGCCGCTATTGGTCGGCGCGACCAGTATCTGCGCGCGCTGCCCGCCCAGGAACAGCTGCCGCATCGTGACGCTGCCGCCCGGGACGACCGATCCGCGGCGATAGGCCGGCCCCAGCGCGCGCCCGCGATAGGGCAAGGCGGCCACGGTGGCGCCCCGGGACTGCGCTTCGCTGGTCCAGAGCGATGCCAGATCCTGTTGCCCGGGCGCTGGCGTCGCGCCCAGCGCGGTCAGCAGCTGCGCCTTTTCCCCCAGCGTGGCGCCATCGCCCTGCGCCTGCGCCGCCTCGCCCTCGACCAGCGCGCGCAGCACCGGATCGCGCGGACCCAGATCGGACGATGGCATGGCGGTAGCGAACAAGAGGGGCAGCAGCAGGGCGATCATGATCCTTCCTCCGGCTGGACGACGAAGCGCGCGCCGGGCGCCGCATCCTCCACATGGAGCGAGAGCCCATGCCGCTGCGCGATCGCCAACGCAAGCGAAAGACCAAGCCCATGACCACCGCCGGCGCTATCGTCGAGGCGGACATAGCGTTCGAAAACCCGCTCCCGATCCGAGGCGGGAATGCCCGGCCCGTCATCCTGCACGACGATATGCGGGCCGTCCGACAGTTCGAGCGACACGCTGCCCCCGCACGGCACATATTTGAAGCCATTGTCGAGCAGGTTGGACATGAGCCGCATCATCTGCATTGCGTCCGCGCGCAGCGTCACGCCGGGCGCAATCCGGGCATGGAAGCCGATGCCTAGTTCCTCCGCGCTCGCCCCGTAGAGATCCGCCAGATTTTCCGCGATCTCGCTGAGATTGATTTCCGCCAGCCCGCGCATGTCCCCACGCATCGCCTGGGTGCCGGCGATGTCGAGCAGCGAATCGAGCAGGCGCACGACGCCGCGTATCTCATCGCGCGACTGGTCGAGTGTCCGCAGCAGCAGATCGTCGCCGGTCGCTTCCATCGCCTTGAGGATGCGGGTGTCGAGATGCATCAGCGGGGTGCGGATTTCATGCGCGGTCTGATCGGACACGGCGCGCTGCGCCTCGATCAGCCGCTCCACCTGGTCCAGCATCGCATTGGTGTTGGCGGCCAGCTCGGTCAGTTCGTCGCTGTCGCCCGCGCCGGGCACGCGCGCTTCGATATGGCCCGCGCGCACGGCAGCGAACGTCGCGTTCACCGCCTCCACCCGGCTGCGCAGCCGGCGCGCGGCGAAATGACCGGCGACGAGGCTGAGGCCGGCGATCAGCGCGCCTGCGGTGGCGAAAGCCATGGCGAGCCGCGCCAGCAGCCCCTGCCCGCGATAGTCGCTGCGCCCGACGACCAGCCGCATGCCGGGACCAAGGCGAGTCGCGCGCGCGAACATCCGCTCGCCATCGGGCAGAGACACAAAGCGCGCTTCCGACACTTCGGGCGCGATTTCGGGCCAGCGGCGCAGATTGCCGGCGATCGGCCTGCCGGCATCATCGGCGAGGAGATACCAGACCCGCTCGCCATCCTGGCGATGGACGACGAACCGATCGGCGATCCGCGCCTTCAGCTCGTCGCTGCCACCGCTGACATAGATGTCGGCGAGACCGGCGAGATCGGTGTCGACCTCCCGCGCCAGCATCGCCCGGCCATCATTTTCGACGATCTGCCGCACCACCAGGAACAAAGCGAGCGTCGAGAGCAGGCTGACCAGCAGCGCGGACAGCGTCACCCGGCCGAAAATCGACCGGAACAGGCCCGGCCTAGCCACGGGCGGGATCGGCGCGCGCGATCAGCCGGTAGCCTGTGCCCCAGACGGTTTCCAGTACCGGGGTGTCGAACCCCTCCTCCAGCTTGCGCCGCAGCCGGCCGACATTGACGTCGACCACATTGGTCTGCGGATCGAAGCTCAGTTTCCAGACATGGCGCAGCAGCATTTCGCGCGTCACCACTTCGCCGGCATGATCCATCAGATAACGGAACAGTTCAAATTCCTTGGGCGACAGGGGCAGATGCCGGCCCTGGCGGAATGCGGTGCGCGCCTTCACATGGCATTCGAGATCGCCGAACAGCAGCACGGGTTCATGGCTGCGGCGGTTGGCGCGGCGCCACAGCGCGCGCACGCGGGCGACCAGCTCATCCGGTTCGAAGGGTTTGGCGAGATAATCGTCGACGCCGCTTTCCAGCCCTTCGACCCGATGTTCGCTGCGGCCGAGCGCGGAAAGCATCAGCACGGGCGCACCGATGCCGGCCAGCCGCATGCGCGTGACGATGTCGATGCCCGAAAGATGGGGCAGCATGCGGTCGAGGATGACGACGTCATGCGCGCCGCTGCCTGCGCGATTGAGGCCCGTGGGCCCGTCGCCGGTCTGCTCCACGCTCATGCCCGCTGCGTCCAGGATGCCCGCGATATTGGCGCGCGCGGCTTCATCATCCTCCACCAGCAAGACGGAAATCTGATCGGACTGCCCCATGGTTCCCCCGCCTTAGCCATAACGGCAAAGCCCGCCAGTGACAAAGCCTGTTAGAGGCGGCGAGGAAGCCAGCGGAACCGGGCATCGTTTCGCCCGTGACATCGGGGAAGCGGGAGCCTCTCGGCGATCATGGAGCGGACGGCTGGTCGCGCGCGCGCCTGCGACATGAAAAAGGCGGCCAACCCGCGGGGCAGCCGCCTTGTGCTCATTCGCTTGATGGGGGATCACGCCAGCCCGTTACGCAGCATCAGCAAACCGATGATGAGCAGGTAGACGCCGAAAATCTTCTTGAGCGGGCCGGCAGGCAGGCTGTGCGCCGCGGCGACGCCCAGAGGCGCGGTCAGCATCGACATGGATGCGATCGCCAGCGTCCCGGGAATGTTGATATAGCCCAGCGATCCCCAGGGCAGGCCCGTTTCCTTGAGGCCGATGATGGCGAAACCGATCGTCGTGGGGATGGCGATGAGGGTGCCGATGCCCGAGGCAGTCGCGATGGCGCGGTGAATGGTCCGGCCGCACAGCGTCATCACCATGATGGCGATGGTGCCGCCGCCGATCCCCAGCAGCGAGGAAAAGGTGCCGAGGCCGCCCGCGATGCCGACGCGGACGATGCCGGACGGCATGGTGTCGCTCACCACCTTGCCGCTGACCTTGGGCAGCAGGAAGTTGAGCGACATGAGAACGACGCCCCCGCCGAAAATCATCTTGAGCGTCCGCCCGTCGACATGACTGGCCAGCAGTACGCCGGCGCCGCAGCCCAGGATGATCCAGGGCGCCCAGGCCCTGAGCACTTCAAATTCCACCGCCCCGCGCTTGGCATGGGAAAGGAGCGACCGGATCGAGGTGACGATGATGGTCGCGGCCGACGTGCCGATCGCGACATGGGCGATCGCATCCTTGGTGCCGCCCAGCAAAGGCAGCACCACGAGCAGCGCGGGGACGACGACGAAGCCGCCGCCAATGCCGAAAATGCCCGCAGCGAAGCCGGCGAGCAGGCCAGCGGCCAGCATCGCGACGAGCGGAACCAGCCAGGTCGTGAGTTCAGCGGACATCACAGCGCCCCTTTCCGCGCGGGTCGAACCACGCGCATGGTGAGGCCATCGCCCTGCGGGATCAAGGCGGCGAAATTGGGATAGTCGACCATGATGTCAGTCCATGCCTCTCTTCGGCGAAACCAGGATGCATGGGGGGCATGTGATCATGTCCCCCTGCCCCGCTAGACGAACGAGGATGGAGAACCCGCAACCGACTTTGCGTGCGCGCTGTTACAATCCGGAAACATGGCCGGACGCGATCGGTGGACGAAAAAGAAAGGGCGCCAGCCCCAAGGGAGGGACTGGCGCCGCTTTGACCCGGCGCGTGTCGGCGCGCCGGGCATACCTGGTCCTGGATCAGGCGATCGCGTCCTGCGCCGGCGTGTAGGGCAGGCCCAGATCGTCGGCCACGGCCTGATAGGTGACCTTTCCGTCCCAGACGTTGAGCCCCGCACGCAGGTGCGGGTCGCGCCGCAGCGCCTCCTTCCACCCCAGGTCGGCGATGCGCAGCGCATGGGGCAGCGTCACATTGTTGAGCGCATAGGTGCTGGTGCGCGCGACCGCGCCCGGCATGTTGGCGACGCAATAATGGACCACATCGTCAACCACATAAGTGGGTTCGGCATGAGTGGTGGCGCGGCTGGTTTCGAAACATCCGCCCTGGTCGATCGCGACATCGACCAGCACGGCGCCCTTCTTCATGGTCTTGAGCATGTCGGCCGTCACCAGCTTGGGCGCGGCGGCGCCGGGGATCAGCACCGCGCCGATCACCAGATCGGCCTCGGCCACGCATTCGGCGAGATTGGCCTTGTTGGAAAAGCGCGTCTTGGCCCGCGCCTCGAAATACATGCCGAGCTTTTCCAGCACTTCGGGGCTGCGATCGAGGATGGTGACGTCGGCGCCCAGGCCCGCCGCCATCTGCGCCGCATTGAAGCCGACGACGCCGCCGCCGATCACCGCGACCTTGGCGGGCAGCACGCCGGGCACGCCGCCCAGCAGCACACCGCGCCCGCCATGCGCCTTTTCCAGCGCGGTCGCGCCGGCCTGGATCGCCATGCGGCCGGCGACCTGGCTCATGGGCTTGAGCAGCGGCAGGCCGCCAGTCGCGTCGGTCACCGTTTCATAGGCGATGCAAGTAGCGCCGGACGCGATCAGTTCACGAGTCTGGTCGGGATCGGGCGCCAGGTGGAGATAGGTGTAGAGGATCTGCCCGGGACGCAGCATCGCGCGCTCGACCGCCTGCGGTTCCTTCACCTTGACGATCATCTCGGCGGTGGCGAAGATTTCGGCGGCGGTGGCGATGATCTCCGCGCCCGCCTTGACGTACAAATCGTCGCCCGCGCCGATGCCCTCGCCGGCCCCGGCCTCCACCAGCACGCGGTGGCCGCTGGCGGCCAGCTCATGCACGCTCTCGGGGGTCAACCCGACGCGATATTCGTGGTTCTTGATCTCTTTGACGGTGCCGACGATCATCCTGACTCTCCGGAAAAATGGGGCGGCGCGCTGATGCGCGTCCACATCGCGACATCATAGCGCCGACGCGCCGGCGGATGTTCCCTCATTTCTTGCATTCTGCAGCGGCACGAAGGATGCTATGCGTACTATTGGATGAATATCGGGATGATATTGCGTGGATCGGTTCGACATCGCGTTGCTGGAGGCGCTACAGGCGGACTCGCGGCGCTCCATGGCTGACTTGGGCGAACGGATCGGCCTGTCGGCGTCGGCCTGCCACCGTCGGATCAAGGCGCTGGAGGAGGCGGGGCTGATCGCGGGCTATGCCGCCCGGCTCGACCCCAAGGCGCTGGGCCTCGACCTGCAGGCCTTCGTCGAGATTTCGCTCACCAGCCAGAGCCGCGAGACGATGGACCGGTTCGAAACGGCCGTGGCCGATTTTCCGGAAATATTGGAATGTCACCTGATGGCGGGTCAGGCGGACTATCTGCTGCGCGTGGCGGCGGCCGACCTCAAAGGGTTCGACGCCATTCATCGCGATTGCCTGGCGCGGCTGCCCGGCGTGTCGGCGATCCGCACCAGCTTCGCCATCCGCCGCATCCGCGACTGGCAAGGCTATCGGCTGCGCGGCCTCAGGGCGTCGGCCTGACCGGCACTGGCGCATTGCACAGGTCGACGCCGCCGGCAGGCCGATCGTAGAAATCATCCTTCCGGTTGGCGCGCAACCGCAGATAATCGGCGAAGCTGGGCGAGGTCGTATCCATCTGCTGGAAGCGCGGCCGTTCCGCCTCGGGAAGGTCGCTCGCCAGCCGCACCGACAGGATGGGGACGCGATGCTCCTGCCCCGTATAGAAGCCGAGGTCGCCCGATCCCCGCGGCAGGCTCGACAGATGGGCCATGCCCTCGATGATGCGGCCGACCACCGCGATGTTGCGATCCAGCTGGCGCGGCGCCTGGCCGATCACTGCATAGAGTTCGGCGCCAGTCCCCGCATCCGGCGACAGGTTGCGGCCAACGCCGACAAAGCCGTAGCAATGCGGCAGCCAGGCCGCATCGCCATCCATCGCCACGGGCCAGCCCGCGACGAAGCCGGTTTTCGGCGCATAGGGATCCGCATAGGGCAAGGGCGTCACCTGCAGCCGCCGCGTCGCGAGCGGCAGCGCATAATCCGCGGGACTGGTCGGCGAAAGGCCGGGCGGCAACGGCTTCTTCTCCGTCGCGTCGCCCCACTGCACGACATAATTGTCCTGCACTCGGTTGATGCTGGTCCCGTCCCACCAATGCGCCCGCGCGAGCGCGCGGATATTGGCGACGTGGCGGGGCGCCATGGCGGGGGCGAGCTGGACCACCACGCGCTTGCCCCCTTCGATGGTCATGACCAGCAAATCTTCCGCCGCCATCGAGATCCAGGCGCTTTCGGGCGAGGCCGCGATCACGGCCGATGGGGTGGCGGGCGTTGCGGTGGTGAACGCTTGGGCGGGCTGCTGAGCCGATGATGGGGCGGCGAGTGCGGCGGCAGTGGCGGCCACGATGGTGGCGAGCGCAAGGCGGGGACGATAGCTCATCGCGCCATCAAACAAGGCGCGGGCAACAAAGTAAAGTCTCCCCATCGATGCCCCTTGCCTCCCCGCCCGGCGCACGATAGGGAGCCGCCTTCCAGTGCGATTGGATGAAAGAACCCGATTCACGCCGCTTGCAGCGACGTCCGGGTTCCTTGCGGAGCGGTGGCCGAGTGGTCGAAGGCGCTCGCCTGGAAAGTGAGTATACGTCAAAAGCGTATCGAGGGTTCGAATCCCTCCCGCTCCGCCAGACCCTTGTTTTTAGGGGTCCACAGAAGTCCACCAATCTCGACTTTTTCTCCCTTAATTCGGACATTTAGCTGGCCGTCTCGGCTCAGGCCGTCCGTATCCGTCCGCGAGCATCCGACGGTTCCGTTGGTATTTCGCGTGGTACGCGCGGTCGAAAAACGTGGTACTTTTTGGAGACCGGACCATGCTCACGGACGTCAAGATCAGGGCCGCAAAACCGCGGTCGAAATCCTACAAGGTGACAGACGCAAATCGCCTCTACCTTCTCGTAACGCCTTCGGGAGGAAAACTGTGGCGCTGGAGCTACAGCTTCGATGGCAAGCAGAAGGGCATGGCGTTCGGCGCCTGGCCCAAGGTGTCCCTTGCCGAAGCCCGCCTGAAGCGCGACGAGGCTGTCGCCATGCTCGAAGACATGCGCGACCCGGCGATCGCCAAGAAGCTTAAAAAGGAGGTTGCCCTGGAAGCCAGCCGGCAGACATTCGAACGGGTGGCACGCGAGTGGTTCGACAACGCCAGACCCCAATGGGCATCGGTTCATGCCGCCGATGTGATTCGAAGCCTAGAGCGAGACGTCTTTCCGACTATCGGCAACTTTCCGATCAAGGAACTTACCCCTCCTCTCGTGCTCAGCGTCCTGCGCGAGATCGAAGCACGCGGATCGATCGAGACAGCCAAGCGCATCCGACAGCGAATCTCCGCTGTCTTCACCTTCGGCATCGCGCAGGGGATCGTGAAGGACGATCCCGCCGAGAAACTGGGCGCCGTCCTCAAGCCCCTGCGCAAAGGACGCCAGCCAGCAATCACTGACCTCTTCCCGCTCCGCAAGATGATCTTGCAGGCCGAGGAGGATTATGCCCGGCCAGTGACGCGCCTGGCACTTCGCCTCCTCGCGCTCACCGCCGTTCGCCCCAGCGAATTGCGTGGGGCACAATGGGCAGAATTCGATGATCTCAACGGACCCGAGCCGCTTTGGCGCATTCCTTCGGCGCGCATGAAAGGCGATCTTGACAGAAAAGAGGAGGTCAACGGCGACCATATCGTTCCCCTGGCTCCCCAGGCCATTGCCGTTCTTCGGGCGTTATGGCCTCTGACGGGTGCCGGCTCGCTTCTGTTCCCGAGCAATCGCCATGCGCATAAACCCTTGAGCGAGAACGCCATTGGTTATTTGCTCAATCGCGCAGGTTATCATGGCCATCATGTGCCTCATGGGTTTCGGGCGGCATTTTCAACGATCATGAATGAGTGGGCCGAGCGCGAAGGAAAAGATCATGACCGCAAGGTTATAGATCTCATGCTGGCGCATGTCCCGACGGGCAAGGTCGAGGGCGCCTATAACAGGGCAGCCTATCTTCCCCGACGTCGCGAACTCGCCCTTATCTGGGGGGCGATGCTGAGCGACGGACTGCCCGATCCTGTTGTGCTAACCGAGCGACCTTCCAAGAAATCAGGCCCATATAGCCGTCGACGTCCACCCACGCCGGTCGATGCCGATTTCCGGTTCCCAACCCGCCTAAGTCAGCTTCGTCAGGGACAGCCAGTTCAAGATCGCTGAAAATCGCGATACATCCCGCTCATGGGTCAAATGCGCGTCTCAGCGCCTCACTTGGGGAGCGCTCAACAGCGTTCCCCTCCCTAGCTCCTCAGCTTGCATGCACAGCGAGTAGAGAGACTATTGATGTTCGCCGACCTGCCCACCTCATTATCTCCTCATGGCATGTCGAACTCGTGGCATTCGGCCACCATGAGCATGACGGCAATGTTCCCAATCCCGTGTTCACTACCGGCCGCAGTCGACCAGTGCACGACCCGCTCCGCGGGAGTGTCGCTTGCGGCGACGTAGCGTAGTGTCGATAAGACTTTACGGCGGAGTTCCTTCAACGGAAAGGAACTCCACCATGGACGCTGTCACTTCCGCCGCCCCGAACAATTCGCTTTCCCAGCGTATACTGCAGGATATGAAGATGCGTGGTCTTGGGCAGCACACACAGAGGGACAAAATCCATCACGTTTACAAATGATCGACAAACACCTCGGCAGACCTTTCGGGATCTCGAGCGATCGCGAAAGCAGCCTCCGCAGGCTAAAAACTGGCGAGG
This sequence comes from Sphingobium naphthae, assembly GCF_020782235.1. Taxonomy (GTDB): domain Bacteria; phylum Pseudomonadota; class Alphaproteobacteria; order Sphingomonadales; family Sphingomonadaceae; genus Sphingobium; species Sphingobium naphthae. The sequence continues at coordinate 38,249 of NZ_JAJGNO010000003.1, read as the reverse complement.
TAGTGAACCGGCGCATTCCGTCTATGAGGATCAATCACTCAGAAGTGCTGTGATGGTCTTAGTTTCGGTATAATTTAGAACACCTTCTTCGCCGACTTCGCGCCCCCAACCGCTTTCCTTGACGCCGCCGAATGGCGCGGACGGATCATTCATGCCATGGGTATTGATCCACACCGTGCCGGCCTGCAACCTGCGCGCGGTCAGATGAGCGCGTGAGAAATCGCGGGTCCAGATATTGGCGGCCAGACCATAGCGGGTGTCGTTCGCGGTCCTGATGACCTCATCGACATCATCAAATGGCGTGGCCACAAGCACAGGACCGAAAATTTCTTCGCGCACGATCGGCGCGTCCGCAGATGGATTGGCGAAGATCGTCGGTTCCACGAAATAGCCGTCACCTGCGCCGGCCTTGCCGCCCATCACCAGTTCCGCGCCGCTCGCCCGCCCCTGTTCGATGTAGTCAAGCACTCTGCCCTGCTGCGTCCGTGACACCAGCGGTCCCAGCATCGTGTCGGGATCACGGCCATGCCCCAGTTTGAACTGCCTCGCCGCCTGTGCCACTCCGTCCACGACACGATCGAAAACCGACCGCTCGACATAGAGGCGCGATGCGGCAAGGCAGACCTGCCCGGAATTGAAGAAGATGGCGAGCGCAGCGCCCAGTGACGCCTTTTCCAGATCCGCGTCGGCGAAGATGAGCGACGGCGATTTACCGCCCAGTTCCAGCGTTACGCGCTTCAGATCCCGCGCTGCCGTCTGCACAATCTGCTTGCCCACACGGGTCGATCCGGTGAACGCGATCTTGTCGATGCCGGGATGCTCCACCAAGGCCTGACCGGCCTCATGCCCATAGCCCGTCACGATATTCAGTACGCCTTCGGGCAGCCCTGCCTCCAGCGCCAGTTCCGCTAGTCGCAGCGCGGTGAGTGGCGTCACTTCGGAAGGCTTCAGCACGATGGTACAGCCTGCCGCAAGCGCCGAGGCGATTTTCCAGGCGGCCATGGCGAGGGGATAATTCCAGGGTACGATCTGGCCGACCACGCCGATCGGTTCGCGCACCGAATAGCTGTGATATTGGCGGCCATCGCCGGAAATCGGATTGACCTGACCATGGATCTTGGACGTCCACCCCGCCATGTAGCGGAAGATATCCACGGCCGCCGGCACGTCGACCGTCAGCGCATGATGCACCGCCTTGCCATTGTCATAGCTTTCAAGAAGGGCCAGTTCCTGCGCATTCTCCTCGATCTTGCGCGCGATCGTTTCGATGATCCTGCCCCGATCCAGCGGCCGCATGCGCGACCATGCGGCGGACTCGAACGCTGCCCGCGCGCGCTTCACGGCCCTATCCACATCCTCTGCGGTGCCCGCCGGCACATTGGCGAATATCTGTCCGGTCGCAGGATCCTCGACATCGATAGTGCGCCCATCCGCCGCCTCTTCCCAGTCGCCACCGATCAGCATGCGGGTCGTGGGCAGGCGAACCTGATGCCCGACGTCACCGTGAAGGCGATCGGCGGAGAACACGGGTGCATTCATCTTCTTTTCTCCAACAATCAAGAAGGGGCCGCGCCGCCTTTCATGGCGCGGCCCAGGGGAGAGCGTTCAAAAACGCGCCGACAAATTGACCCCGAAAGTGCGCGGGCGACCTGCGAAGCGGACCGTGGTGTCGGTGATGCGCGTGGCGTTAGTCCAGTAATAGGTGTTGCCAAGATTTCGAACGAAGGCGCTGATCTTGTAGCGCTTGTCGTCGAATGAAAGCCCCGCCCGGAGATCGATCAGCGTATAATCTTCGATCGTCAGTCCACCCTGTGCGGAAAGATCCGCCGATGGCGTGGCACGGGCATTGCCCAGCACGGCCTTGGTATCGCTCTGGAAATTCAGGTTCGCGCCGATAAAGGCCACCACATCGTCGCTCAATGTCCAGTCATATTGCGCGTCGGTCACGATCTGGAATTTGGGCGTATAGGGGAAGGCCGAGCCGCCGAAATCGACCTGATTGCCATAGCTGTCATAGTTGACGAAGCTGCCCTTGATCCTTGTATCCAGATAAGTCGCGCCGATGCTGACGCGCAATCCATCCGTGGGCGCCAGATCCAGTTGTATTTCCCCGCCCTGCACCCGGCTTTTGGGAACATTTACCAGAGCCTCCAGCGGCCCGAACACATCAGGGTTGGCGATTACCCGCCCCTTCAACTGCTTGTCGCTATAGTCATAATAGAAGAGCGCGCCATTGATCTGGGCGGTATTTTCCAGCACAGTAAGCTTCGCGCCAACTTCATAAGCGGTGATAGATTCCTGCGTGACCGGATTGAACTGGTTCGCGTCGCTGGCCGACAGCATGGGAAAACTGCCGGACTTGTAGCCCTTGCTGACCGACGCGTAGAGCAGGATATCCTTGCTCGGCTTATAATCCATACCCGCGCGCCAGGACACATTATCCTCGTTCAACGCACGCTGCACTTCTCCCACGGTCAGCGTCGACCCGTCGATGGTCACGCACGCGTCTTCCGCGATGGAGATGGGCGCCAGCCCAGCGCCACCCCGAATGAAGTTCACCATATTCTGGATGCCCTGTCCAAGCGCAAAGCCGCGATCGGCGGTGCAACCAGCGAAATCGATGTTCGTCTTAGTATAGCGCACCCCGCCATGCACGGTGATACTATCGCCGATGTCATAATCCAGATTGGCGAACACCGCCTTATTCACGAATTTCTGCCGCGCATATTGGCTATAGACGAAGAAAGGGATGCCAAGGCCGGCATCAACGAAATTATAGGCCGGCGTCGATTGATCATAAGGACCGGCATCATCCTGCTGATATGTCTTTTCCCGCGCGTAATTGGCACCCAGAATATAGGTCAGGTCGCCGACACGCCCCTGCAACCGCAATTCCTGCGACAGCGCCGTGATCTTGCCCGTGGTGTTGTAGAAATAATCGCGCAGCGCCACCCCGTCCGGGTCGATATTCTGATCATTATGATATCGGGAATAGCTGCTGATCGACGTCAGGGTAATGTCATCGGTCAGGTCGATGTCACCGCGGAATGCCGCCTGATAAAACCAATCGTCGCGCCTGGGTTTCTGCTCCGGCGTCCAATCTGCATCGCGATTGTTGCGTGGCGCTATCGGGTAGGTGGCGAGCGGCCCAAGTCGCGCGGGATTGCCCAAGGGCACCACGCCGATCAACTGCGCCGCCTGCCCGTCGCTCTTGTCGATGAAGCCATTCAGATTGAGCGAAAAGCGCACCCTGTCCGACGGCTCGAAGTCGAGGAGGAGGCGGCCCGTGGTGAAATTGCGATCACCCAGTTTTTCATCGCGGGTATAGCTGCGCTGCCATGCCCCACCCTGTTCGGTCCGCACCGCAACCCGCGCGGTCAGCGTATCGCTGATCGGTCCGCTGATGAACCCGCCGCCGCTGACCTGTCCGAAACTGTCCACCCCCGCGTCCAGCCCGGCCTTGAAAGTCGATGTCGGCTTGGCCGCGATATAATTGATCGCCCCACCGGTTGCATTCGATCCGAACAACGTGCCTTGCGGCCCCTTCAGCACCTCGACCCGTTCCAGATCCAGCGTCGCGCCGCGCGTCATGATCGAAAAGGGGATCGGCACCTGATCCTGATAGATGCTGACCGTTGGTTTGGCAGCAAGGCTGGTGTCGTAGAAGCCGATGCCGCGCAGCGTATAGACCGGCGTGGAAAAGGCGCTTTCGGTATAGTTGAAGCCGGGCACGATCTTCACCAGATCGGCGACATTGGCAATGCCCTGGCTGGCCAGCTTTTCGCCCGATGCCGCCGTAATCGAGAGTGGCACGTCGTTGATGGCCTGTTCCCGCTTCTGGGCCGTCACGACGATATCGCCCAGGCCCACCGCCTGCTGCGCCGGGGGCGCCGTGTCGGCCTGTGCGAAGGCCGGCGATTGCAGCGCCACGGCCGATACGCTCGCGACAAGCAAGATCATCCTGTTGTGCATTTCAGACTCCTCCCATTGTCGCCCGGATGTTCCACCTCTAGGCCATGTGCCGGTCCCGCCTGAGCGGTGTCCCGGCCTTGAAAAATCAGGCTTTCTTGAATCGGATCGGCAGCGCCTTGTAACCGCCGACGAAATTGGTCTCGACCAGCCGGGGATCGCCCGCCATCTCGACCGACTGCAAATGCGGCAGCAATTCCTCGAAGAGGATACGCATCTCCAGCTTGGCCAGATGCTGGCCCAGGCACATATGCGGCCCGAAGCCAAAGGCGATGTGCGGATTGGGCGAGCGGGTAATGTCGAATCGGTCGGCGTCGGTGAACACCGCCTCGTCGCGGTTGCCGGACGGATAGCAGATCATCAGTCGTTCCATCGCCCGGATATTCATGCCGCGAACCTGCGTGTCGGCAGTGGCATTGCGCATGAAATGTTTAACCGGGCTGGTCCAGCGAATCGCCTCGTCGACAAGACCGGGTATCAGGCCAGGGTCGGCCTTCACCTTCGCCCAATTTTCGGAATAGACCATCATGCCATGCAGGCCTCCGGCCGTGGACGACGATGTCGTGTCATGGCCAGCCGTCGCGATCGCCACATAATAGCCATTGGCTTCATCGCGGGGAATCGGCGCACCGTTGATCCGGGAGTTGGCGATCAGCGACAGGAGATCGTCGGTTGGCTGTTCGCGGCGCCGGGCGCTCAGCTTGTCGAAATAGACGTAGAAATCCTCGATCGAAGCCGCCCATTGCTTGGCCGCGACGACCGGGTCCGCCGCCATTTCCGGCCGCTGTTCTTCCGGATCATGGACGCCGAAAAATTCCTGGGTCAGTTTCAGCATTTTGGGTTCGTCTTCGGGCGGCACGCCGAACAGCGTCATGATCACCCGCAGCGGATAATGCAGCGCAAAGTCGCGCACGAAATCGCACTCACCATCGAAGCTGAGCAGATTGTCGACCGACTGACGCGCAAGCACCCGAATCTGTTCTTCCAGCTTGCTGATCTTGCCGGGCAGGAACCAGTTGGCCGTCAGCATGCGGTAGGTGGCATGTTCGGGCGGGTCCATATAGGTCAGCGATGACAGGAGCCGCGTCGTGCCGCCGGTGATTTCCCGCGTGAAGGCATCGGATGCCTGATCGTTCAGAACCGGGTTATGATCGGCATTGTGGAACAGCTTGGCGTTTCGCTCAATCTCCCGAATGTCGGCATGCCTGGTGACGATCCAGAGCGGATCATAGCCGGGCACCTGCGCCATCCCCAAAGGCATATGTTCGCGAAGCCATTTGAACGCGCGATAGATGGTCGCGTCATCCGTGTAGCTTTTCGGTGCGATCACAATTCGTGCGATATCGTCTGGAATGATGGGACGCATGTCAGCATCCAGCGAAGTCGCCATAATTCTACCCTCTCCAGCTACGCCGTCCTCAGGACATCTACGTATTGCGTATGCATATTACGTAGTAGTGGACAAGGGTGTCGGTCAATCGTAAAAACAGGTCCGACCATTCAGGTTTTTCAGCGAACGGAAATGACGGATTCCTGCGGATCATATCCATCAGACATCCCTGATCCGTCCCTGCATTTGAATGGACGACACCAAGTTTGAATAGGAGGATGCAGATGGAAATAGAGGCAGCCGTCGCCCGGACCGCTGGCGGAGACTTCAGTGTCGAACGTCTGACACTGGGCGAATTGCGCCCAAACGAAGCGTTGGTGCGCGTCGTCGCGACGGGCCTTTGCCATACCGACCTTGTCGTGCGCGACCAGATATTACCGGTGCCCCTGCCCGCCGTGCTGGGGCATGAAGGGGCCGGTGTCGTGGAGGCTGTGGGCGATGCCGTGACATCGATCGCACCGGGTGATGCTGTCGTCATGGGGTTTGCCGCCTGCCGCGCCTGCCCGCAATGCGATGCCGGTCAGCCCGCCTATTGCCGCGACTTCGCTCCGCTAAACTTTGGTGGCCATCGCGCCGACGGATCGACTTGCCTGCATGACGGCCCTACCCCGGTCAGCAGCCATTTCTTCGGCCAGTCCTCCTTTGGCACCTACGCCATCGTTGCCGCGCAAAATCTGGTGAAAATGCCGATCGACGCGCCGCTCGAACTGCTGGGTCCGCTAGGCTGCGGCATCATGACGGGCGCCGGCGCGGTGATGAACGCGCTCAAGCTGCAAGCGGGCGAATCGATCCTCATCATCGGCGGTGGTCCGGTCGGCCTGAGCGCCGTCATGGCTGCCAGAGCCTTGGACGCCGGCCAGATCATCGTGGCCGACCCTCTGGAGAGTCGCCGCGCCATGGCCGTCGATCTCGGCGCGACCGGCACCATCGATGTGACGGCGGGCGACACGGCCGAACAATTGCGCGCCATCCATCCACAGGGAGTCCATTGCGTGCTGGACACATCGGGTGTCGTCCCGGCCATCCATTCCGGCATAGCGGCGCTTGCCCCCTTGGGGCGCCTGGCCATGGTCGGCGTTCCCAAGGCGCTCGACGCAGCCATCAGCCTCAACATCCTGCACATGTTGTCTCTGGGCATCAGCATCTGCGGCGTGACGGAAGGCAATGCCGACCCGCAGACATTCCTACCCGAACTGGTTGCCCTCAACGCTAAGGGGCTTTTCCCATACGAAAAGCTGATCACCCGCTATCGACTGGCGGATATCAATCAGGCCGTGGCCGACCAGCATGCCGGGCGGTGCGTCAAGGCTGTCCTGACGATGGCCTGATGCCCTGTGCGGGGCGATCCGTTTCTTCGCCGGCACGGATCGCCTCGACATGGCGGAAGAAGGCGCGCTGACGCATCAGACCGAAGAAATCGAGCATGAGCGGCAAAGCATGTTCGACCATGGTCGCCGCCTTTTCGACATCGATATGGCCTTCGACCCGTTCCATAAAGGTGGTCGCTTCCCATCGCCCGACGAAATCCGCGGCCTCGGTGTAGAAGCCAAGAATGTCCGGCGTATAATCGAGTTGCTGGTCGAACCCGGCTTTGCGCATGTCGCCCCATAGCCGCACGAGTTGCGCGCAGGTGATGCTGAGCGCTTCGCCCTGTTCGGTATCGATGATGTCCAATATGCCGATCTTCGCCAGCGTGCGCGCATCCTCTGCCGCATGGGGATAGCGATCAAGCAGGGAGGCGACCGTCACCGGCGGCCCATCAGCACCGGCCCGATGCGCGACCAGCTGTTCCAGTTGATCAAAGGCGCTAGCCTCTACCCGTGCCTCGGTCCCTTCTCCGGCGATGATCGCCTTGATCTGGGCCAGGGTCAGGCGGTTTTCGCGCTGCAACCGTCGCACCGCCAATATGGCCTGCACATGCTCCTCGCCATAGTCGGCGACGGTCTTGCGCGGCCTTTCCGGCTCCGGAATCAACCCCTGGCGAAGATAGACGCGGATCGTTTCCCTGTGGACCCCGGTCCGCTGCTCCAGCTCGCGCATCTTCATAGATGCGCTACAGCATGGGGCAGCGGCGGGAGCAAGCCACTATGTTAACTGCATACGCAAGGGCGCGACATCAGGCCGCGACCTTTCCCCCCTCTTCCGCTTCCTGCATGTTGCTCAGCAGCCGGCGCGCCTGATTGACCGCGCCATCGCTGGCGATGCCGACGAAGGGGCGTGTCGGCTCATCATCGATCCGGCGCTGCTGCGCCTCCAGCGTTTCCTCATCTTCCGTGATGGTGTCGAAAAACTGGTCGAATAGCGTAGCAGGAACGCCACTCTCCTTCGGCGCGGTCGTGCAGATCGTCCAGAGATAGTGGCTGGTAGTTTCCGTTTCCGGCGTAATGAAATGGTTGTTCGCCAGCATGAAGCCATTGTCACGACGCCCTTCATAGGCGCCCGTTCCCACATCGCAGCCGCCAGCGTTGACACGGCACGTCATGCCAATGCTTGGTTCGAACCGCACCTCTTGCCAGCGATCGACGCGCCCCTTGAAGCCGCCCGCATCGATATAGGATTTGGGCGGAACGGAATTGGGCATCTTACGCAGCAAGGTCACGCGGCGGCCGTCAAATTCGACCTTGGTGTCCGCGCTATAATGTTGCTCCGGATTTCCGCCGATCGTGCGCGCATGGATGTAGGGCACATGGGTCAGGTCCATGATATTGTCGATGATCAGCTGCCAGTTCGACTTTACTGGGAAAGTATAGGGCCTCCAGGTCCAGGCCGGATCATTATGTTCGGGACTATCGACGATCACGCTGGGGTCGGCCAGCGCCGGTTCGCCCATCCATATCCAAATCAGATGATCCTTTTCGACTACGGGATAGTGGCGGACATTGGCAGAAGCCGGGATACGCGCCTGATTGGGAATACGGGTGCAGGTACCGCGACCGTCGAATTCCACGCCATGATAGCAGCAGCGCAGAATATTGCCTTCGACATGGCCGGCAGACAGGGGCATAGCCCGGTGGCTGCACCGATCCTCCAGAGCTGCGATCTCGCCATCTTCGGTCCGGAACAGCACGACCGCCTTGTTCAAATACCTGCGCCCCAGTGTCTTGCCGGGTTCGATATCGGCGGCGAAGGCGGCCACATACCATGCGTTGTAAATGAACATAAGCTCTCCATCCGTTCGGCCGGCCCATTCGACGGTTCCGGCGCTACCCTATTGTTGGTTGCGATTATGGAGGCCCAACCGGCGGGCGCCAATCGCAATGCCATAAAGCCATAAGAAAACGGGAAACGAACGTCGCGCACCGGGATCAGCGCAAATAGAGACCACCATTCATGTCCAGCGTCGCCCCGACGAAGAAACCACCGCGGTCGGATGCGAGCAGCGCCGTGGCGGCCGCGATTTCGCCTACGGCCATAAAGCGCCCCACCGGTACTTCCGCCTCGACCCTTGCAATCTGTCCGGAGGACAAGCGCGCCTTGGCCGTGTCGATCGGCCCCGGCGCTATGGCGTTTACGGTCACGCCAGTCCCGGCCAGATAACGCGCGAAATATTTGGTCAGCATGATCGCCCCGGCCTTCGACGCGGCATAATGGGGCGAAGCCACGGTGCCACCATTCTGCCCGGCGAGCGAGGTGATGTTGACGATCCGCCCATAGCCATTTGCGCGCATATGGTCGGAAAATATCTGGCAACTCAGGAACACGCTGCGCATGTTGATCTGGACGATCAGGTCAAATTCCTCCGGACTGATGTCCTGCGTCGGCGTCCGCTTGGCAAAGCCGGCATTGTTGACGACGATATCGGTCTTGCCCCAGAGCGCCGCGATCTGGTCCCTAGCCGCCAGGAAATCCGATTTTTCGCGCACATCCAGCTTCAGCGCTATCGCCGTCTCTCCGGACGGATCGAGGGAGTGGGCAACGGCCTGTGCCACGTCAATGTCCACATCGCTGACCGCGACGCGCCCACCGCCGGCATGGATTTCCCGCGAGACGGCTTCGCCGACGCCCCGTCCGCCCCCCGTGACGAGCGCAGCCCGCCCGGCGAAGGAGAAACTGCCATTGGCGGGAAGTTCGAAAATATCGGCCATCGTTCATCCTGTAATATGGAGGGGAGAGGCCAGAGCCCCTCCCCGATTGCATCGGCGTCAGGGGCGCAGCGACAGCGTCACGCCATAGGTGCGCGGCGTATTGGTGAAGATTTTCCAATAGGTCGTGCCGTTGCCCGGCACCGCAAGAAAGGCGGTGATGTCGTCTGCATTGACGATCTGATAATTGTTGGTGAGGTTCTTGCCCCAGATGCCGACCGTCCAGCGCCCATCGGCACTTTCATAGTTCAGCCGCGCGTTGAGCGTCCGCCCCTTCGTATCATTATAAAGATTGTCGTAAAGACGCAGCGTGTTGGCGTCATCGGTCGAGATGCGTGAGGAATAATTGAAATCGGCCTGCGGCGTGATCTTGGCACCGTTCGCCATCGCCAGATCATAACTGGCCCCGACCGTGAAGCTGTCCCGCGGCGCGAATTTCGCCGGGTTGCCGGAATAATCGAGATTGACCAGCGGATCGCGCAAGTCGGTGTAAGTGCCGACAAGATGCGTCCAGTTGCCGGTCAGGCGCAGACCATCGACCGGGCGGAGCACGGATTCGATCTCGACCCCCTTCATCTTCAGCGTGCCATTATAGGTATGGGCAATGCCGCCCGCGCCGGAGAAATTCTGGAGATTCTTCGTCTTCTGCTTGAACAGCGCGACATTGAAATCGAGCATATTGTCGAAAAGCCGCGTCTTCGCGCCAATTTCATAATTTTGCGCCTTTTCCGGCTCCAGCGGAATCGTCGGGTTGAGATAGGCATTGTCGACAAAGCCGCCCGACTTGAAGCCCTTTGCCCAGGTGGCATAGAGGTTCACATTCTGCATCGGACGATATTTTACCGTCACCCGCGGCGTGAAGGCATTCCACGTCTTGCCACCCGATGCGAAGACTTCACCGGGAAAGCCGAAGCCGGGAATCGCGCCTGCATCGGTTGTGGAAAAGGCGTGATAGTCGATCTTCTTGCGATCCGACGTGTAGCGCCCACCGGCAACCAGCGACAGGCCGTCAGTGACCTCGAACGTCGCCTCACCGAAAGCCGCGAGGCTGCGCACATTGCCTTCCTGCTCGCGCGTGATGTTGGTCACGCCCGGATTGCGCCGGACAGTCGCGTTGACTGCCGATCCGGGCAGCGGGCTATAGTAGAAGATGTTCGTGGTCGAGACATCCGCCGACAGGAAATAGGCGCCCACCACATAGGATAGACGGCCCGGCGCGGAGGCGAAGCGCACTTCCTGTGTGAAACTGCGATTCTTCACTACCTGCCGGCGATCGAAGACGGGAACCTGAGTGGCGACCGGCACATCGTCGTTGATCGCATGGCTGTCATTCATCCGATAGCCGGTGATCGACGTCAGCGTGCCGCCAAACAGATCCAAATCGCCGCGCAGATAGCCTCCGCGCAGCCGCTGGCGATAAGGCGAGCGGGCGAAGTCATTATTCGTCCATTTGCTGTCATCATAGTCGCCAAAAGTGGAGGGAACGACCTGATTGCCGCCGATGCCCAGGCTGATCGCGCCGCCATTGCCTTGCGTATAGCTATAGTCCCCCGACAGAACGATCCTGAGCGTATCGGTCGGCTTGAACAGCAATTTGCCGCGCATGGCGACGCCATCGGTCTTGCCATAGCTGCCCTTCTGGTTGGGCGTATCGATCAACCCGTTCGACGTTTCCGTGCTGAATGCCGCGCGAAAGGCCAGCTTGTCGTCCACCAGCACGCCGTTCACCATGCCTTCGGTGCGGACATAGGCGCCGTTGCCTGCCGTCACCTGACCGAACCAGTCTTCCTTCATCTCCGGATTATTGCTGATGACGGCGATCGCACCGCCCACGACGTTGCGACCGAACAACGTACCCTGCGGCCCGCGCAGCACCTCGACCCGCTGTGTATCGAAGAAATTGGCGTTCAGGTCATTGTTGAACACATAGTAGACGTCGTCCATGAAATAGGCGACCGGCGTATCGAGCGTGGCCGTGCGGAAGGTCGACACATTGCCGCGGATCGCGACGATCGACAGCGATTTATCCGCCGTGTTCACGGTGATGCCCGGCATCTGCTGGGTCAGCGCCGCGGGGCTGAATACCTGTGATTCGCGCAGCAGTTCGCCGCCAAAGGCCGCAATCGAAAATGGCACTTCACGCACGGTCGATTCGCGACGCTCCGCCGTCACGACAATATCTTCGGGCAGCATGTTGGGCTGTGCGGCCGCATCCTGCGCCGCGCCCTGATCCGTCTGCGACCAGGCCGGCGCGGCGGCCATCATGGCAATGAGGGCCGATACTGCGACCGAGGTTTTGAAGCTGAAAGGCATACCCATACTCTCCCTTAACGACGCGGCTTGATGCCGCCTGAGCACCGTGAAGCAGCAAAAGGAAGAGGCGCGCAATAACATCGTCCCGGTTATTGAATGGTCCGACCACATTCCGATTGGGGTCACCGCGAGGGACCCTCTAGCTAGGAGGAACAAGATTTCATGTGTCGTGACCCAGCGAGATCACGGCCAGGGTACAACAACAAAGACAAGGAAGAGGCTGAGCCATGCAGTCCAGTGATAGCGCCGACGTGACCCGCGTGGGACCGGGAACGATCATGGGCACGATGATGCGTCAATATTGGCTGCCGGCCTGCCTGTCGTCCGAAGTGACGGCGGATGGCGACCCGGTCCGCCTGATGATCCTGTGCGAAAAGCTGATCGCTTTCCGCGATAGTTCAGGCCGCGTGGGTATCATGGACCATCGCTGCCCGCACCGTTGCGCGTCGCTCTTCATCGGTCGCAACGAACAAAATGGCATCCGCTGCGTCTATCATGGCTGGAAGTTCGACGTGGACGGCAAATGCGTCGATATGCCCTCCGTCCCGGCGCGCATGGACTTCAAGGAAAAGGTCCATGCCAAGGCGTACAAGACCCATGAGGCCAATGGCCTGATCTGGGTCTATATGGGCGAAAACCAGTCCGCGCCGCCGCCGCTGCCCGAAATCGAGGCGACGATGCATCCCGACGCGGAAATCTGGTGCCTGCAACGCGATTGCAACTGGCTTCAGGCGCTGGAGGGCGACATCGACACCAGCCATGTCGGCTTCCTGCATGTCGGATCGATCGAGGCGGATGATCTGGATGAGGATCATCCGATGCGCCCGACCGTCCTCAACCGTGCGCCCGACTATGAGGTTGCGCAGGCCGACTGGGGCGTCATGTATGGCGGCTATCGCCCGAACGACGACGGCCAGATGAGCTGGCGCGTCGCCCATTATATGTTCCCCTTCTGGACGCAGACGCCCAATAACCGCTTCGCCACCCGCGCCATCGCCCGCGCCTGGGTGCCGATGGATGATGAACATTCGATGCTGTTCGACATCACCTGCGGCGTCGACGCGGGCAATCCTGCCTACACCTCGACACTCAAGGACGGCACGCCGCTGTTCGCGCCGCTCGAATATGCGCCCAACACCACCGACTGGTATGGCCGCTGGCGCTCGCCCGACAGCGAGAAGAACGACTGGGCGATCGACCGGGAATCGCAGCGCAACGGCACACAGTTCACCGGCATCCCCAATATCACCATGCAGGATCAGGCCGTGACGGAGAGCATGGGACCGATCACGGACCATAGTTTCGAAAATCTGGCCCCGACCGACCAGATGATCGCGCGTGTACGCCGTCGGGTATTGCTGGCGGCCCGTGCCCTGGCGAACAAGGGCGTCCTGCCGCCGGGCATCGAAGATCCCAGCATCTTCTATCGTGCTCGCGCCGGGTCTTTCCTGCATGATCCCAACGACACGCTTGCCAACGCCTATGAAGCTGCGTTGGCCAAGGCGGTGCGCTGGCCCGAACAGGTCGAAGCGGCAGAATAGGATGACAACCGGGGCCGGCGCGATCCATGCGTCGGCCTCCTGAACAAGGATATGAGGGTGACGAAACGCTTTGCGGCTTGTCCGGTCCGTCGATCCATGACGGCCCGGCCCTGCCAAGACACGCATCGCACCGGATGGAGAGGCAGATGCGCGCAAGATTGAAGAACATCCGTTGGGAAGCGGAAGGGATCAACAGCTATATATTGGAACCCGTGGACGGAGGCCTGATGCCCGCATTCGAACCGGGTGCCCATGTCGATGTCCAGTTGTCACCCGGCCTCGCCCGCAGCTATTCGCTGGTCAACGACCCGGCCATTCGTGGCTATTATGAGATTGCGGTGCACCATGCGATCGACAGCCGGGGCGGATCGCGCCACATCCATGAACAATGGCGCGTGGGCCAGATCCTCGACATTTCTGACCCGAAGAATAATTTCCCGATGGTGGAAGATGCCAGCCACACGGTGATGATCGCGGGCGGCATCGGCATCACCCCGATGCTGCCGATGATCGCCCGGCTGGAAAAGCTGGGGCGTAGCTGGGAACTCCATTATGTCGCTGCCAGCCCGGATCGTGCAGCCTATGTCGATCGCCTGTCCGACCATGATCGGGTGGAAATCGCCTATGATGGCATTCCCGGTGGCCGCAGGCTGGACCTCGCCGCCATCTGTGCCGCCGCGCCCGCCGATGCGCACCTCTATTGCTGTGGTCCCGGCGGCATGCTCGACGCATTCGTCGCCACCAATTGCGACCGCCCCAAGGGCCATGCCCATATCGAATATTTCTCGGCGGAGACGGAAGTCGCGACCGAGGGCGGCTATACGCTGGAGCTGGCCAAGAGCGGCAAGACTATCAGCGTCGATGAAGGCGAAACCATGCTCGACGCCCTGCTGAGCGCCGGCGTCGATATCGGCTTTGCCTGCGCCGAGGGGATTTGCGGCACCTGTGAAGTCAGGGTGCTGGGCGGCATCCCCGACCATCGCGACCATTTCCTGACCGATGAGGACAAGGCCGCCAACACATCGATCATGGTCTGCTGTTCGGGTTCAAAAACCGCAACACTCGTACTCGATATCTAAAACGAAGAATTCCGGTTTTTCAATGCCGGACCAGAAAATAAATGAGCGGTCGAAAACGACCCCAGGGTAAGGAGAATGTCTTGGCGGTTGCCACGATAGAAAGCAGCAGCCCCCAGTCCATGCTGGATGACCTGCCGATGTCGGCTTTCCAGCTATGGTCAGTGCTGATGATCGCCGCGACCGTCATCCTCGACGGGCTCGACAACCAGATGCTCGGCTTGGCCGCCCCATCGCTGCTCAAGCAATGGGGCATCGGACGGGAAGCCCTGGGATCGGTTTTTGCGCTGGGGTTCGTCGGCATGGCCGTCGGCACCTTGACGTCGGGCTGGGTCGGTGACCGGTTCGGGCGGCGCGGCGCTCTGATCATCGGTGTCGCAATCTTTGGCGTTGCAACGCTGCTGACCGGCTTCACAAATGCCCTTTGGCAGGTGGCCATGCTCAAGATGCTGGCAGGTGTCGGGCTGGGCGGCGTGCCGGGCACGGCGAGCGCGATGATCGCGGAATTTACCCCGGTCCGCTGGCGCAGCATCGCTGTAACATTCGGCGTCGTCTGCGTCTCCATCGGCGGAATATTGGGCGGAATAGCCGCTGCCCTGATCCTGCCCAGCCTTGGCTGGCGCTGGCTCTTCTACATCGGCGGCGCAGTGACGTTGATGTTCGTGGCCTGGCTATGGTCAGTCCTGCCGGAATCGCCTCGCTTTCTCGCGCAGCGCCCTGATCGCGCCGACGAACTGGATCATATATTGCGCCGCATCGGTCATCCCGATCCGGCATCCGTCGCGCGTCAGGCGCAAACAGCGCGCGAAGCGGCGCATTATGAGCCTATGCGCAAGCTGTTCGGGCCTGCGCTGCTGCGCGATACGATGGCGCTGTCGATCGCCATGTTTTCGGGCATGTTCATGATCTACCTGATGTTCAGCTGGGCGCCAACGATGCTGACCAGCACGGGTTTTGGCCTTCAGACCGCCAGCCTTGGCCTGACCAGCTTCAACATGGGCGGCACCATAGGCGCGATGATCGCCAGCCTTGCCATCATCCGCTTCGGATCGCGACCGGTCCTGATCCTGATGGCTGTTGTCGGCGCGGGCGTGTGCACGACGCTGGCCCTGCTGCCGATCAATGGCGGTCGCAATGAAGGGGCGGTACTCGCCTGCCTCGGTGCGCTCGGCCTCTTCGCCAGCGCTGCCCAGTCCGCCATGTTTGCGGTCGGCGCCCATGCCTTTCCCACCGCCTTGCGCGCGCGGGGCCTTGGCCTGATGGGCGCGGCCGGGCGGGCAGGCGCGATCGTCAGCGCCATCGCTGGCGCCATATTGATCGGCTGGAGCAATCTGGGCTTTTTCGGCGCCCTGGCCGCATTGATGCTGGTCAACGCCCTGGGCTTCATCGCCGTCCGGGGCCATATTCCCCGGCTCGGCCGCAAGGACATGCACATATGAGTGACGCCTTCGACTATATTGTGATCGGTTCCGGTTCGGCCGGCAGCCTGATGGCCAATCGCCTGTCTGCCGATCCCGCCAATCGCGTCGCCTTGATCGAAGCCGGGCCATCCGACAGGACATGGCCGGTCAACATCAAGACCGCCATGCCTGTCGGAAATATTTTCCTCCTGCCGCATGAGAAATATAACTGGAAGCAATCGCTTGTCGGCAATGCCGCCGTCCACGACCGCCAGATCAATTTCCCGCGCGGCAAGTTGTTTGGCGGATGTAGCGCGATCAATGGCGGCGTCTATATCCGGGGCCAGAAGGCGGATTATGATGCTTGGGTCGATGCCGGCAATGTTGGCTGGTCCTATGCCGACGTTCTGCCCGCCTTCAAAGCCGTGGAAAATTACGCCGGGCCTGACAAAGCCTGGCATGGCAAGGGCGGTGAACTGGACGTCCAGAAACCCAAAAGCTGGAATCCGATCGCAACCGCCATCGTCGATGCTGCCGCGCAAGCAGGCCATCATCGCAACGAGGATTTTGCGGGTGAACGGCAGGACGGCTTTGGTCGCTATGACCTGAACCAGCGCAACGGCACGCGCCTGTCGAGTGCCCGCGCCTTCCTGCATCCCGCGCTGGGACGCGCTAACCTGACGGTTCTGGACGAAACTATGGTGCGCCGCATCCTGTTCGATCGCGGCCGGGCCGTCGGCCTGGAGATCGAGAAGAACGGCGCACGCCGTACGGTCAGCGCCCGACGAGAGATCATCCTGTGCGCTGGCGCGACCAATTCGCCGCAACTGCTGATGCTGTCCGGCATCGGACCGCAGGACCATCTGAAGGAGATGGGGATCGATCTGATCCACCATCTGCCCGGTGTCGGAAAGCATCTCCAAGACCATCCGACAGTCCATGTTGCGATGGAAAACCCCTCGGCCGAATCCTACGCTATCTCGGCCAAGGCGCTGCCCCGCATCCTTGCCAGCCCGTTTAAATATCTGGCCAACCGTAGCGGCATGCTGGCGTCCAATGTCGCGGAATGCGGCGGTTTCCTCTGCACCGACGGGAGCGGTCGCCCCGACATCCAGATCACGTTCCTCGTCGGGCTGAAGATCGATGCCCGCGCCATTCCCCGCCGCCATGGCTATATGGCGCTGATCCAGTTGCTCCGGCCCAAAAGCGCCGGATCGGTGCATCTGGCCAGCAACCGGCCGGAAGACAAGCCGGTGATCGACCCCAATTTCTTCGCCGATCCCTATGACATGAAGACCCTGATCGCAGGTTTCCGTGAAGCCCGGCGCATCTTCGCCCAGCCCGCGCTCGCCGCCATGACCGGCGCGGAGATCGAACCGGGTGCGCAATATCAAAGCGACGCAGAGATTGACGCTGCTCTGCGCAAGATCGTGAACACCGCCTACCACCCGACCGGCACCTGCAAGATGGGGCCGGACAGTGATCCTATGGCGGTGGTCGACGGGCGCCTGCGCGTACGCGGTGTGGCCGGCCTGCGCGTGGTCGATGCATCGGTCATGCCGGAGATCATCAGCGGCAACACATCCGCGCCCACCATGATGATCGCGGAGCGGGCAGCGCGCTTCATTCTGGAAGACGCCCACCAATCGAATATCGCCGCCTGATCGCGGCCCCGGAGAGAAGCTATGACCATCATGACCATCCCGCCCCGCCCTACCCTGCTCGACGTGCAGCAGCAGGATATGCTGATCGGCGGCAAGCGCGTGCCCGCCCTGTCCGGCAAGCGTTTCGAGACCCGCAACCCCGCAACGGGTGAATTGCTCGCGACGGTGGCGCAAGGCGGCGCGGAGGATGTCGATCGCGCGGTAAAGGCTGCGCGCGCTGCCTTTGAAGGCCCCTGGCGCCGGATGAAGCCGGTCGAGCGTCAGCGCATTATGCTGCGCCTCGCCGATCTGGTCGAGGCGCATTTTGAGGAACTGGCGATGCTCGACACGTTGGACCTAGGCGCGCCCTACAGCCGCACCATCATGGGCAAGGCGCGGGCGGGCGCGCTGCTGCGCTATTATGCCGGGCAAGCGATGCTGATCACCGGCGACACCATCGACAATAATGCGCCGGGCGACGTCATCTCGCATACGCTGAAGGAACCGATCGGCGTCGTTGCCGCGATCAACCCCTGGAACGGTCCCATCGGCATGTCCGTCTGGAAGGCCGGGCCGGTTCTGGCCACCGGTTGCACCCTCGTCATGAAGCCCGCCGAACAGACGCCGCTGTCAGCCCTGCGCTTTGGCGACCTATGCATGGAAGCGGGCGTACCCGAAGGCGTCATCAACGTCGTCACGGGACTGGGCGATGCCGGTGCGGCGCTGTCCGGCCATCCCGATGTCGACAAGATCGCCTTCACCGGCTCCACCGGTGTCGGCGAGAAGATTCTCCATTCCGCCGCGCCGACAATGAAGCGCGTCACCGTCGAACTGGGTGGCAAGTCTCCCAACATCGTTTTTGCCGACGCGGATCTCGACAAGGCCGTTCCCGCCGCCGCCATGGCAGTGTTCGCCAATGCCGGGCAAATCTGTTCGGCTGGCACGCGGCTGTTCGTGCAGTCCACGATCCATGACGAATTTATGGATCGGCTTGCTGCCTATACCAGGACTATCCGTGTCGGCGATCCGCTCGATCCAGAAACCCAGATCGGCCCTGTCGTCTCCGCCCCGCAGATGGACAAGATTCTGGCCTTCATCGACAGCGCGCACAAGGAAGGCGCTCAGCCCCTAATCGGCGGCAACCGCATGCGCGGCGCAGGCTATGATGCCGGCTATTTCATCGAACCGACCATATTCACCGGGGTCGCGGACGAGATGACCATCGCGCGCGAGGAAATTTTCGGTCCGGTCCTGTCCGCCTTCACCTTCGACACCATCGAGGAGGTGCTGACCCGTGCCAATGCAACGGAATTCGGCTTGGGCAGTGGGGTTTGGACCCGCGATCTGGCGACAGCGCATCGCATGGCACGGGGCATTCGCGCGGGATCGGTATGGGTCAACTGCTATCAGATGCTCGATCCCGCTGTTCCATTCGGCGGCTACAAGATGAGCGGCTTTGGCCGGGAATCCGGACCGCACCATATCGAGGACTATCTCGAAACCAAGGCGGTCTGGATGAGGCTCGATTGACGCGGGGTTCGGCCGTGGAAAACAAGCAGGCCCCGCATCGCCGAGCCGTGCATCTGGACGACCATATCATCGTCCAGATGCAGGCATTGGCAACGGGCCGCACCGACGAGGCGCTCAACGCACGATTCGGGATCAGCTATAATACTTGGCGGAAGCTGCTAGCAGGCGAAGCGGTTCGCCCGTCACTCGCTGATCGACTGAAATTGAGGATCGAAGCGCTCCAGACATCCGATACCTGATTCCGGCTCTGTGATCAGACCCAGCCGGATGCTCGCAGATCGGGAGAGGCGCCCTCTCCGGTCACGCCCTTGGCTGCATCGCTTAGCATTTCCAAAAATCGACGCTGTGTCGCCGTGGGGCGCCAACTGCGCCGGGTTGTAATACCTACAACGCGCCTTGTGCCTTCCAGAGCAGGCCCGACCTGGGTCAACAAACCGCTTCGGATTTGAAGCGCGACCTGATCGGGAGACAACAACGTCAGGAAATTGGCTTCAGTCAGCAATCTACCTATGATCATGACCGATCCGCATTCGACGGGCGTCGCCGGCGTCGTCACTTCCTCAAACAGATTTTCCCATTGCTCGCGCAGCGGCGAATTGGCGGGGGCGACAATCCACGGATAGGCCGCCAGTTGCTCCATGCTCGGCTTCTCCATGCCAGCAAGCGGATGCTGGCTGCCTGCGGCGATCACCAGCCGATCTTCCGTCAGTGGCAATTGATAGAGATCGGCGATCTCGTATGGGCGCAATGCCCCAACGATGATGTCGATCACGCCATCGCGCAGCGGTTCGACCAGTTCGCGCCAACTTCCTTCCAGCACTTTAAAGGCTGCTCGAGGGTCACTCCGCGCCATTCGTGCCATGGCGGCCGGCACAAGATAGGGGCGCGACAGCGGTAAGGCGCCAAAAGCGATCAATTCACTGCCGCTGCCGCTATCCCGCCCGATATCGGCCAGTGCCGCCACGATCTCCGCAACGGCAAGGCGCGTGCCGCGCGCCAGCTTCTTGCCGGCAGAATTGAGCCATACGGCCCGCCCCCGCCGCTCGACCAGCTTGCCACCGATCATTTGTTCCAGGTCGCCAACGGCACGATGCACGGCGGTCTGCGACAGGGTGCTGCCATGAGCGGCAGCCGCAAAGCTGCCTGCTTCCGCCAGCGCAAGAAATGCACGCAATTGCGTCATCGTCATGAGGCGTTCGGGATACTGGAACACGCCTGACAGGCCCTTGGCCGCTTGCGACAGATGGTCCAGCGCCGCGCTGGCCCGCTCAATGACGATCTCACCCATCGCCGTTGGAACCATCCCGCCGGATCGCCTTTCGAAAAAACTGTAGCCGAACTGCCGTTCCAGCTTTGCTAGCCCCTGGGTCAAGGCAGGCTGCGAGAGGCTCACCACATCGGCTGCCGCCGTGATGCTGCCATGTTCGCGTATCGCCAACAAAGCGCGCAGGTGGCGCAGATTGAGGTCGAAGGGGTCGGTCGCCATGCCGCTTTCTCTTGTTACCCTGCACCCGCGCCCTTTTCGGACCGTCGAGCGGCCCCGAAGCCTAGAGGATGAATGCGCCCCCGCCAATAGCATCGAAAGTTTTGATGGACCGACCATTTCTTAAATGGTAGGACCATTAAGAAATGATACCACAATGTTGCTGATTTAAGGGAAAAGGAGGTTGCCCATGGATTTTGAATTGGCTGACGATGTCCGGGAATTTTGCGAGGTGACGCGCGCCATCGTCCGCGACCTGTTGCCGCATGAGATCGAATTCCAGGAAACCGGCAATGTCCCACCGATCGTTCGCCAGACGTTGATCGATAATGGTTATTTCGGCATGGCTCTGCCCGAGCAATATGGCGGACTTGGCCTCGGCGCACTGGCCCAAGCCGCAGTACAGATCGAGCTTGCGCGCCTGCCTCCGCAATTTTGGACAGAACTGCGCCCACTCATGGGGCCGGGCGCCAAGAATATCATGTACCACGCTTCCGATGCGCAGCGTGAAGCCCTGTTGCCTGGCATGGCGACGGGCGAGATTCCGATCGCCTTTGCCCTGACCGAACCCAATAGCGGTTCTGACCCCGGTTCGATGCGCACCACTGCCGTCCGCAATGCCGACGGGTGGGTAATCAATGGCAGCAAAACGTTCATCTCGAACGGCAAGAAAGCCAAATATGTAATCGTTTACGCGTATACGGACAAATCGGCAGGCGCGCGCGGCGGCATCTCCGCCTTCCTGATGCCGGCCGACACGCCGGGCTTCTCGGTTACCGGCACGATCGAACTGATGGGCACCGCAACACCTGGCGTCTTCGAACTGACATTCCATGAATGCCAGGTCGGCCCGGACGCTCTGATTGGCGAACTCGGTCGCGGCTTCCACTACGCACTTGAAGGCCTCAACGAAGGGCGCATGAATGTCGGTGCGACCGCAGTCGGCATGGGCGAATATGCGCTGGAACTGGCGATAGAAGAGTCGAAGCAGCGTCCGGCGTTTGGCGGCGTTATCTCCGATTTCCAAGCGATACGGCATTATATCGCTGCCATGGCGACCGACATGCGCGCCGCACGCTTGATCCTTCTCGATGCCGCCTGGCGCTATGATCAGGGCGAAAAACGCCGCGAACTGGCATCCATGGCCAAATTATTCGCGACCGAAGCGGGGAGCCGGACCGTGGATACCGCAGTCCAGATATTCGGTGGTACCGGCTATTGCCGGGGCTTTGCGGTCGAACGCCTCTATCGCGACATTCGCATCACCCGCATCTATGAGGGGTCGTCGGAAATCCAGAAGAACACGATCGCGCGCGAACTGCTGCGATAAAATGGAGGGCGGGACGCGCAACGCTTCCCGCCGATCGATCCTTGCCGGGGCGGGATATCCCCGCCCCTTTTTCCATCAGAGCAGATCGCCCTTCTCTTGCAAGGCTGCAATGCGGCCTTCATCCAGCCCGAGTCCGGCCAGAAGCGCTGCACCATCCTGCCCCAGGCATGACACATGATCGCGCGCCTCGACCCGTGAACCGCTCATGCGGAATGGCGGATTGGACACTTTATAGCGCCCCGCGCCATCCACTATCTCGGCAAAGGCGCCACGAGCCGCCAGTTGCGGATCGTCCAGCAGTTCGCCTATCTCGCGGTAGCGCGCGCAGGGAACGCCGTGACGCGAAAGGATCGCTTCCGCGTCCTCGGAAAGATGCTGCTCTGTCCACTTTTCAGTTAGGGCCAGCAGGGTCGCCCAATTCGCGTTACGATCGGCATTGGTGCGGAAACGCGGATCCTCGCGCCATTCCGGATGCTCCACTGCATCGGCAAGCTGTTCGAAATTGCGCGGAGATGTCGGCGCAACCATGATGAACCCATCGCGGGTCTTGAGCGGCGTATAGAGCGGACGGCGGGCGTCGCCGGGAAATTGCGCCTCCTGCGTTTCGAACACCAGCATACCGACCATCGCTTCGAGCATAGAAACATCGATATGTTGCCCCTCGCCTGTCCGCTCGCGCTGGTAGAGCGCGGCCTGGATTGCTCCGAAAGCATGGGTGCCGCCCAGAACGTCCGCGACGAATATGCCGCTGGTCGCCGGTCGTTCCGCCCCGTCTTGATAGCGCAGATTGACCATGTCGAAGCCGCTGGCCGCATGGATCACGGGCGCATAGGCCGGGAACAGCGCCTTTGGACCGGTCTGGCCATAGCCGGAGATGGAGCAATAGATGAGGCGGGGATTGATGTCCCGCAGCGTGGCATAATCCAGCCCGAACCGCTGCATCACGCCGGGTCTGAAATTTTCCACCAGTATATCGCAGGTTGCAACCATCTGCCTGATCAGTGCCACGATCTCAGGCGATTTCAGATTGCAGGCGATGCTCTTCTTGCCGGCATTGAGGTTGCCGAAATAAGCGCTGAACCCATCGCGCAGCGGCGGTCGCGCCCGCACCTGATCCCCTTCCAGCGATTCGACCTTGATCACCTGCGCGCCCAGATCGGCTAGCATCCGCGTGGCGAACGGTCCCGCCATGACACTGGTAAAATCCAGCACGCGTATGCCATCCAGTGCCGCTCTGCTCGCGATCACAGTGTCTTCCGACATATCCCCACACCTATGATTAGGACTAAACTTTTAATGGTCCTACCTATCACATGATGAAGGTAGCCGGTCAACCGCAGCATGACGCTGCGGATATGCGATAGCCGAAAGCCGCCCTTCGGCTTTTATCAGCCCTTGGCCGCCTTGCTGTTCTTGCGAACGTGACGATGCACGCGCTCCAGATGCTTGCGCATTTCCGCGACGGCCGCCTCGCTGTTCTTCGCGCGTAAATGGCGCACCAGCTTGAATCGAGATTCGATCAGCGACTGTTGCAGCGTCTCATAGTCCGGTCCCTGCACAAACTCGTGCAAGATCGCAGAAAGCGACTCCACGAAAATGCCGAAGATACGGTTTCCCGTCGCCCGGGCCAGCACCGCATAATATTCTGCCGCACATTGATAGCGGGCCTCGACATTGCTTTCCTGCTTCGTCCGCGCAGCGATCGCCTCTAGATCGGCCAGGTCATTTTCGGATGCCCGCTCACAAGCCAATCGCACAATAATATCCTGAAGCGCCAACCGCGCTTCGGTCAGTTCGGCGAGAGAAATATCGCCCAGATGCACATAATCCTGCATCGCCTGCAAAATGCGATCTGGCTCGGCGGTCTGCACGAACGCTCCACCTTTCACACCTTTCACATTGCGGATGATGCCGGCCACCTCCAGGCTACGCAATGCTTCCCGCAGGGCGCTGCGACTGACCTGGAATTCTGCCGCCAGTTCCCGCTCCGCAGGGAGCTTATCGCCTGCCTTCAAAGTTCCCGCGGCCAGTTGCGCGCGGATCTGCTCGCAGATGATTTCAAAGGCGCGTTGCGTCTTGATTGGTGCAAAATTGGGTTTGGTCGAAGGCGTGGGCGCCATGTCATGCTCCGCAGGATATCGTCGAATCTATAGTGACCGTCTGGAAAGACGCAATGGCCGGACCGAAACCTATTGACAGCAGCTCTATATTTTTAAATGGTCCGACCATTACGAACGTGGAGGCCCCATGAAAATCCTTGTTCCCGTGAAGCGGGTTGTCGACTATAATGTGAAGCCGCGCGTGAAGGCGGATGGCACGGGCGTGGACCTGGCGAACGTCAAGATGAGCATGAACCCGTTCGACGAGATCGCCGTCGAGGAAGCCATTCGCCTGAAGGAAAAGGGCGTGGCGACCGAGGTCGTGGCGGTGTCGATCGGCGTCGCCAAGGCGCAGGAAACGCTGCGCACGGCGCTCGCCATGGGCGCGGACCGGGCGATCCTGATCCAGACCGATGACGAGGTGGAGCCGCTGGGCGTCGCCAAGCTGCTCGCCAAGGTGCAGGAAGAAGAGCAGGCTGGCTTGATCATCCTGGGCAAGCAGGCGATCGACGATGACAGCAACCAGACCGGCCAGATGCTGGCCGCGCTGCTGAACCTGCCGCAGGGCACCTTTGCCAGCAAGGTCGAGGTCGAGGGTGACAAGGTCAGTGTCACTCGCGAAGTCGATGGCGGCCTGGGGACGGTGAAGCTGTCGACCCCGGCGATCGTCACCACCGACCTGCGCCTCAACGAACCGCGCTATGCGTCGCTGCCCAATATCATGAAGGCGAAGTCCAAGCCGCTGGCGACGAAGACGCCCGCCGATTTCGGCGTCGACATCGCCCCGCGGCTCGAGACCGTCTCGGTCGCCGAGCCCGCCAAGCGCTCGGCCGGCGTCAAGGTCGCCGATGTCGATGAACTGGTTGCCAAGCTCAAGTCCATGGGAGTTGCCGCATGAAGACGCTTGTCTGGGTTGAACATGAAGGCGGCGCGGTCAAGGACGCCACCCTCTCCGCCGTCACCGCAGCCGCCAAGCTGGGTGACGTCCATCTGCTGGTAGCCGGCGAAAGCGTCGGCGGCGTCGCCGAAGCCGCGGCCAAGATCGCCGGCGTGGGCAAGGTCCATGTCGCCGACGACGCGGCGCTGGGCCATGCGCTCGCCGAGAACGTCGCGCCGCTGGTGGGGCAGTTGATGGCCGATCATGACGCCTTCGTTGCGCCGGCGACCAGCAACGGCAAGAATATCGCACCGCGCGTCGCGGCCTTGCTGGACGTGATGCAGATCAGCGATATCCTGTCGGTGGAAAGCGAAGACACGTTCACCCGGCCCATCTATGCCGGCAACGCCATCGCCACGGTGAAGTCGAAGGACGCCAAGAAGGTCATCACCGTTCGCGGCACCGCTTTCGAGAAAGCGGCGGCCGAGGGTGGTTCGGGCACGGTGGAGGCGGTGGCCTCGACCGGGGACGCGGGCCTGTCGTCCTTCGTCGGCGCCGAGATCGCCAAGCTGGAGCGGCCGGAGCTGACCAGCGCCAAGGTGATCGTGTCGGGCGGCCGTGCGCTGAAGGACGGGGAGACGTTCGAGCAGCTGATCCTCCCGCTGGCCGACAAGCTGGGCGCCGCGGTCGGCGCCAGCCGCGCCGCGGTCGATGCGGGCTATGTCCCCAACGACTATCAGGTCGGGCAGACCGGCAAGATCGTCGCGCCGGAGGTCTATATCGCCGTGGGCATTTCCGGGGCGATCCAGCACCTGGCCGGCATGAAGGACAGCAAGACCATCGTCGCTATCAACAAGGATGAGGATGCGCCCATCTTCCAGGTGGCAGACATCGGCCTGGTCGGCGATCTGTTCAAGGTGGTGCCGGAGCTGACCAAGAATCTGTAAGCCAGTTCTGACGGCAAGGAGAAAGGGCGTGGGGAGTAATCCCCACGCCCCGACCGACGGGGCATAGGGTGCGGGACTGTGCGATTCAAAGATGCGCTCATCGCTCGCCTATTTAACAAGAAAAGGTCTCGATGGCCTGCTCACTCCGAGCAGAGTTGGACCATGGTGCTGCAACAGGAAGACTAAACCTCGGACAAACACGCCTTCCCCACAATTGGATCATGCGTTTTCTTCTTCGACGGAGTTCGGGACGAAGTGGGTCAACATAGCTTGCGCCGTTTCCCCTCGAAACCATCTTTGATGTCTGCGATCCACGCTACAATTTCCTGTTCACTCCAACGCGAGGCCCCTGGCGAAATCCTATAGGGTGCGGGAAACTTATTCTCGGAAATCATGCGGTAGATCATCGATTTCCCCAAACCCACCCGACGGATGACCTCAGAAAGCTTCAACAACCGTTCGGCCTTATCGCCGGAACTGATGTCCAAATTTTCAGTCACATGACTACCCATCCTGAGCTGCCTCCCCTTCCCGACGAGCCTTTGCAAAAGCACGGTCGCTCGCAAGAAATGCCTCCAGCATCGCTGGGATCAGGTCGTTGGTCTCTGCCCGTTCGTGATAGGCACGATTATAGATCGCGGTGTAATCACCCAACGCCCGCGCCAAGTCCGGCGTAACCGTCAGCGTGAGCTTGATCGGGGTGCGATCGGGCAGTTTCGCAAGCTTGAGCATGGTATCCTCCATTCAATGCGTGCCGGCCCAGGGGCGCAACGTGATATCCTTGTGGACAACGATGCGCAGCGGCCAGCCGGGGCGGACGGTGATGGTGGGCTGGATATCAAGGTTCTTCGAAACGATCTGCTGCCCCGCCTGATTGGCGGATTGCTGCGTGGACTGCCGTATCGCACGGACAAGGTCGCTCTCGTCACTGCCGAGCGAGAGCTGCGTGCCGACGCCCAGCAGGGTTGATAGCGTCACCCCCTTCAGCAGCTGCCAAGTGTGCAAATCCACCTTGTCGGCAAGCCCCGCATATCCCGCCGCATCGGTGGCCGGAAGATTGTCGATCTGGATCGAACTGCCATCGGGCAGGATGATCCGCTGCCAGGCGAGTAGAGCGCGGCGCTGCCCAAAGGCGACCACGCTGTCATAGCTGCCGATGAGCCGCGCGCCTTGCGGGATCAACAGGGTACGCCCCGTCACCGTGTCGAATACTGGTTCCGTCACTTGGGCGACCACCATGCCCGGCAGATCCGAATTCAGCCCGGTGACGAGACTGGCGGCAATGATGCTCCCCGCCATCAGCTGATAGGGCGATGCCGGGGCTTCGAGTCGGGGCGCACTGGCCGTTCCTCCTGCCGCCTGCTGCGCCATGAAGTCGACCTTGCGCTGCTGATTATTCTGATCCTTCTCGGGATCGTGAGCCAGAAGCCCGGCCACGCCGCTAGACGCAGATTGTCCCGGAACAGTGACCGCGGCAGCATCAGCGGCGGCACTGGTCGCTGCCCGCCCCGATGATTGCACCATCACGCCAGCCTCGCGCGCTTGATGCGCCTGCGAGGCTATCCGCTGGCGTTCTGCTTCGGCGGCCTGCTGAGCGGCGGTTGGCGCCTGGGTTCCAGCGACGGGACCGTCGCCCTGACTGGAAAGGCCCCGTTGATGCTCAAGGATGGGGCGGCCAAGGTCGCCCGGCAGCGGCGGCCCCAGCACTGGCGTATCGGCTTTGACCTTGTTGTAATCGCTGGGCAGATCGGCAACGGCGTCAGCCGGCGTGCGGCGGTCGCTGACAGCCTTCTCGCTGCCCGCCTCGACGATGTGCAACGCCTTGGACCCCAGCGCCATCCACGTCACACCGGCAATCGCCAATGAGCCGATCGCGGCCCCGCCGATGATGACGCCGCGCCGGAAGCGGACGACGCGGCGGGGACTGGCCCGCAGCACCAACCCCTCTGGCGCGACCTTCTGCGTTGCTTGCGACGCTTCCGGCCCAGCGACACCGGCATCGTCGGCTTGCGGGCCGTTGGCCGGAGAACTTTCGCCCCCGCTCATTTGCGCCTCCCTTCGGCGCCGGCGTCAGTCCGGCTTATGCGGACGACCTGCTGCGGCTTTTCACCCAGGCGCAGTTCGGCGGCACCAAAAAGCCGATCGACGATATAGTGATGGCCGCTCACGCGATAGTTGACGAGCTGACTGCCACCACGCGCGCCAACGACGAACAATGGCGGGGCCTCACCCTGATCGAGCCGAGCCGGAAACTCGATATAGACCTTGCGCCCATCATCCCATGCCCGGATCGGACGCCATGGCGGATTGTCGCCGGTTATGGCATAGGTAAAGCGCAGGTCGGCCAGAGCGACATCCGACGCGACCGGCTTGGCCTGCTCGGCAATCTGGTTCTGGCGCTGTAGCGCCAACAGCCTGTCCTGTGGATAGGTCCAGCTGATCGCGGCCATGGCAGTGCGATCAGTGCTCTCCAGCGCCAGATGGTAGGCGCGCCGGTCGGTCGCGATCACCATGTTGGTGACGAGCCCAGGGGCGAAGGGCTTCACCAGCACATGGACCCGGGCATCGTCCCCCGATCCGCTGGTGGTGTCGCCAATGACCCAGCGCACCGTATCGCCAGCCGAGACGGCCAGCAGCTTTTCGCCGGGCTGAAGCGTGACATCGCTGACCCGCTCCGGCGCGGCATAGAGGCGGTAAAGCGCGCCATCGGTCCAGGGATAGACCTGCATCGCATTGATATAGCCCGCACTCGACGGCTCGCGGGTGGCGGCACGATTGGCTGTCTCGACACGGGCGGTTGGCGTGCCTGCCTCCTTTGCCACGGAAGGCGGCGGCACCATCTGCCCTGGCAAGGGCAGCGGCTGTGGCATTGTTACGATCTCGACGGGCTTGGCTGGTTCGGCCTCACGGACGGCGGGCTGGAACCGCACGCTGTCGAGCGCGATGGCTGGAGGCGGCGTCGCTCCGGCGCAAGCGTCCAGAGTGAAAAGCGGCAGTGGCAGCAACAGGGTCAGGCGGCTCATGGACGATCTCCCTTCTCAGCGGTGGTGGCAGCAAGCCTGGGTAGAGGCTCTGCCATGGCTGCGGTCTGAGCGTCCCCCGAGAGAGCAGAGGCTTCAGCCGGTGTCAGAGCGCGATCGGACCGCCGCGCCTGCGCCGAAGGCTGACCGTCCAGTTCCCGCGCCCAGTCGATGGCGTTGACGAAAAGACCCAGCGGGTTCTTGCGCAGCGCATCGGCGGTCTTGGGCGGCTGCATGATGACGGTCAGCATGGCGGTCCAGCGCTCGGTCTTCGCGAGGCTGCCACGCTCGAAAATGCTCTCCGTCCACTTGACCTGAAAACTGCTGTCCGATGCCCGGACCACGCTCGTCACCTGCACCGACACACTGCGCTGGCCGATCCCGTCGAAGGGGTCGTTGGACCGGGCATAATCATTGAGGAATATGGCCGCCCGGTCGGTGGCGAAATCATAGGCATCGAGCCAGTTGCGTTTCACCAGCACCGGATCGATCGAAACCGAGCGGACATTGGATATGAACCGGCCCAGATGCCATGCGATCTGACCATCGGTCGGCCGGTAATTCTGCACCGCCGGAGCAACGCTGCGCGCTTCGCCGAGTCGATCCACCTCCACGACATAGGGCGCGACCCGGCTCTGCATCGACTGCCAGACGTTGGAGGCGATCAGGATACCGGTGAGGCCCAAGCTGGAGAAGGCAACCAAACGCCAGTTTCGCGCCTGCACACGGGCCGAACCTATACGTTCATCCCATAGCTGCCCGGCGCGCTGCCACGGGGTTTCCAGCGCGGGCGTCTGCCCATAACGCTGGATGGATCGCTTGAAGATCATGGCTTTCACTCCTTTTCGCTGAGGTCGGGATGGGCGGAGCCGCCGGGACGATCGCCGTCCTTCACGGCTTGCATCGCCATGTGTTGGTGGTGCCGTGCGGTCTGCTGGGACCGCAGGCTCTGCGCCCAGGCCGGTGCCGGATCGGATGGTGCGGTGTTAGCGGAGGGCGCGGCAGGTGCTGGCGATGTCCGCCCGGCATTCCAGGCGGCCTGCTGACCTGCGGCGGCGCTGGCCTGCACGGGGGCGGCGATACGTGAGGCACCCGCCTTCGCCGCCTGCGATGCCGCACCGCCCGCTGCGGTCGCGATGCCGCCGAGGCCTGCACCGACGCTGGTACTGCCAGAGGTTTCCTGCCCCAGTTTGTAGGCGGTCGAGGCCGCCGAACCCATTGCCGTCCCGGCACGGATCGCGTCCATGCCGCCGCGCCCGGCCATCATCGCGCCACGTGCGCCGAGCAAAGCAGCGCCCCCGCTCATGATCGCCGCGCCGGCCGACGTGCCGATGGCGGCCCCTGCACCAAGCTGCGGCGCGCCGGATACGAGACCGGACGCGATGGCTGGACCAAAGATGCCAAGACCGAACAGCGTCAGCGCGCCCATCAGCAGGGTGAGCGCCTCGGAGATACCGGGATCATCGCCAACGAGGCTGGTCATCTGGTCGAAACAATGAGTGCCGATGCCGATAATGACGGCAAGCACCATCACCTTGATGCCCGAGGAGACGACATTGCCCAGCACCCGTTCGGCGAGGAAGCTGGTCTTGTTCCACAGAGCAAAGGGTACGAGCACGAAGCCCGCAAGAGCCGTCAGCTTGAACTCGACGATGGTGACGAAGAGCTGGATGGCGAGGATGAAAAAGGCCAGCACCACCAGCAGCCAGCAGATCAGCAGCACCGCTATGGCGAGAAAATTACCGAAGAATTCGGGAAAGCCCATCAGGTCGCTAACCTTGGCGATGAACGGATAGGCAGCCGTAAACCCGGCGCCTGCGATCTTGCCGGGGTGTAGGAGATCGTCGGCAGAGACGCCTCCGCCGCCCGCCGTGATGCCGATGCCAGAAAAGCTGCGATAGACGATGTCGGCAAGCCGCGAGAAATTGCCGAGGATGTAGGCGAAGGCCCCGACATAGAGAACTTTCTTGACCAGTCGCCCGAGCACGTCCTGATCATTATCCATCACCCACCAGAGCGCGGCGAGCGTAACATCGATGCCGATCAGCACCGTGGTCAGGAAAGCGACATCGCCCGACAGGAGGCCGAAGCCGCTGTCGATATAGATGAGGAAGGTATCGAGAAAGGCGTCGACAATATTAAGGTCGAGCTCGCCGATGTCGGGGTCCATCCCCTGCGCTCCTAGCGGCGGGTATAGATGGTGGAGACGCCGAGGAACCGGCGGCTTTGCGCGCGCGCGGCTTCCATCGCCTGCTGTTCGCGGGCACGCTCGAGCGCATCGGCGCGGTACTGCGCCGCCATCATCTGCTGGATCTGGAGCTGTTGGCGGGTCGAGAGGGCGATCAGCTGATTGGTGGCCTGCCCGACCTGGAGGCTGCCGCTAGCCGACTGGCTTTGGCTTACCAGTTCGGTGAGCAACGTGGCGTCGGCCTCAATGTTTTCCACCACCTGCGACTGCACTCGCATGGTCTGGCGGTAGCCCTGCATCGATGCCTGATAGCGGGCGCGCGCCTGCGCGATAATCTCGTTGGTCGAGAGCGCCGTATCGAACGCAACGGCAAATTGCCTGCGCAGAGCTTCGTCGGTGGAAGCGAGGTCGAAGGCGATGCCTTCGGCCTGGTTCATCAGCGTGCCGATCCGCTGCATCGAACGGCTGATCTCGCTCAGGGACGAAAAGTCGAGTCGCTGAAGATGCTTGCCCATGTTGGTCAGCATCGTCGCCTGATTCTGGAGCGCCTGGATCTGGTTGTTGATCTGCTGCAGCGTGCGTGCGGCCGTCAGGACATTCTGCGTGTAGTTCGACACGTCAAAAACCGGGATCGCCACGGCCGGCGTGACCGGCACGACGGCGGCAGTCACCGTGGCGGTGGCCGCCATCAGGGCGGTAAGAAGGCGCGATTTCATAGATCAAGCTCCGTTTGCTGGGGGTGAGAGGCGGCCGCGAGGACATCTGCGCCGCGTGCGGTTTCGAATTCGGCAAGCAGATCGGCCGCCCAATCGAGGCCATGGGCGCGCAGGAAGGCAGGCGTGAAGCCATCCGGTCCATGCGCATCGACCAGCCGGTCGATCAGCTTCTGGCTGTCGGGATCGGATGCCCCGCAAAGCGCCAGCGCGACCGGCCCCAGAGCCAGTTCGAACAGGCGGTTGCCGGCGCGCGATTGCAGATAATAATGCCGCTTGGGGGTCGCGCGGGCGATCAGCTCGACCTGCCGTTCGTTGAGGCCGAAGCGCTCATAGGCGGCGCGGCCCTGCGGCTCGACGGCCCGGTCGTTGGCGAGGAAGATGCGCTGCGGGCAGCTTTCGATGATGGCGGGCGCGATGCTGCTATCGGCGATGTCGGCCAGGCTCTGGGTGGCGAAAACCACGCCGACGTTGCGCTTGCGCAGGACCTTCAGCCATTCGCGGATACGCGCGGCGAAGAGCGGATTGTCGAGGAAGACCCAGGCCTCGTCGAGCACGAGCAAGGTCGGTCGGCCGTCGAACCGCTCCTCCAGCCGATGGAAAAGATAGGTGAGCACCGGAGCGACCGCACCTGCGCTATGCATGAGCGCCTCGGTCTCGAAGCATTGAACATCACCCAGCGCCAGCGCATTCTCGGCCGCATCGAGCAGGCGACCAAGCGGCCCTTCCAAAGTGTAGGGCATGAGCGCCGCCTTTAGCGCATTGGACTGGAGAAGGAGGCACAGACCTGTGAGCGTGCGCTGTTCGGGCGGAGCACCGGCGAGGTTGGTCAGTGCCGACCACAGCGCCTCCTTGATCTCGGGCGTCACCTCCATGCGCTCGGCGGTCAGGAGCGCGGCGACCCATTCGGCCGCCCATGTGCGTTCGGCATCATTGTCGATATTTCGCAAGGGCTGGAAAGCCAGGGCATCCCCCGTTCCCAAGTCATGATGCTCGCCGCCCATCGCCAGCACCGCCGCGCGAGCGGACAGACCCTTGTCGAAGACATAGACCTGTGCGCGGGGATAACGGCGGAACTGGAGCGCGAGCAGCGCCAGCAGCACCGACTTGCCCGCGCCAGTCGGGCCGACGATCAGCATATGACCGACATCGCCGACATGGGTGGACAGGCGGAACGGCGTGGAGCCGCTGGTTTCGGCATAGAGCAGTGGCGGGCCGGCGAGATGCCCGTTGGCTGCCGGGCCTGCCCAGACCGATGACAATGGCATCAGGTGGGCCAGATTCAGCGTATGGACCAGCGGCTGCCGGACATTGGCGTAGACATGGCCGGGCAGCGATCCAAGCCAGGCCTCCACCGCGTTGACGCTTTCGCGGATGCAGGTGAAGCCCAGGCCATTGACGACCCGCTCGACGATGCGGACCTTTTCCTCGGCCCGGCCCCGATCGGTATCGCTGACAATGACGGTAGCGGTATGATAGCCGAAAGCGACATGGTCGCCGCCAAGCGCCTGAAGCGCGAGATCGGCATCGACCACCTTGTTGTCCGCATCGCTGTCGGTCAGCGGAACCGGCTCGTTCATCATCACCTCGCGCATCAGCTGCGCGACGGACTTGCGCTTGTTGAACCACTGGCGGCGGATCTTCGTCAGCGCCTTGGTGGCCGCCCCCTTGTCGAGCGCGATGAACCGGGTCGCCCAGCGATAGGCGAAATCCTGATGGTTGAGCGCATCGAAAATGCCGGGGCGCGTCGCATTGGGGAAGCCCAGCACGGTGACGGTGCGCAGGTGCCGGTCGCCCAGCATCGGCTCGATGCCGCCGGACAACGGCGTATCGACCAGCAGCCCGTCGAGATACATTGGCGTGCCGGGCACCGCGACGGGATGACGCCGGGGCGAAATGCAGCCGTGCAAGAAGGTTAGCGTCTCTGCATCATCAAGCGCACGAACTTCGGCCATGAAACCGGAGAGCAGGTCCTGCACCCGATCGGTCTCGGCGATGAAGGCATGCAGTTCCGTCCGCCAGTCACGGTCCTGCTGGGGCACGTCGCGTTCCAGTAAGGCGCGTTCGGCGCGGCTGACCTGATCGGCAGGCGGGAGATAGCAGAGCGTGAGATGGGTCCGGCTTTCGAAATGCTGCCCCTTGCGACCATCGAAATGGCCGCGCCGTTCCTCGTCGACCAGCCAGGAGGCGGCATCGGGAAATGGGCTGTCGGGATAGCCCAGTGCTTGCGACCGCTCGGCATCGAAGAATAAAGCCCAACCAGATCCCAGCCTGCGCAGCGCATTATTAGCCCGCGCGCAGACCGAGAGCAGTTCGGCGTCGGTCGCACTTTCGAGGTCGGGACCGCGGAAATAAAGCGTCCGCTGGAAGCTCCCATCCTTGTTGAGCACGACGCCCGGCGCGATCAGCGCGGCCCAAGGCAGATGGTCGGCCAGCCGGTCGGCTGTGCCGCGATATTCCTTGAGGTTCAGCATGAGAGATAGGCCTTCTGCCGGAGGTGTCGGGCGAGCACGGGCGCGAAGTCGGGATCGCGCTTGGCCGCGAAGACGGCAAGGCTGTGCCCGGCGAGCCAGAGCAGCAGGCCTGCGATCCATTGCTGGAGACCCAGCCCCATCGCAGCTGCGAGCGTGCCGTTGAGGATCGCGATACCGCGCGGCGCGCCGCCAAGCAGGATGGCCTCGGTCAGCGAACGATGCAGCGGCACCTCGAAGCCCTCGATATGCCCGTTGGCGATAGGCCCGCCACTTGCGATGGCGCCAGGCCCCGCCATCAGACCAGCGCTCCGCCGCCGAAGCTGAAGAAGGAGAGGAAGAAACTGGAAGCGGCAAAGGCGATCGAGAGGCCAAAGACGATCTGGATCAGCTTGCGAAGGCCGCCCGAGCTCTCTCCGAAGGCTAGCGCTAGTCCCGTCGAAATGATGACCATGACGGCGATGATCTTGGCCACCGGCCCCTGCACCGACTCCAGTATCTGCTGGAGCGGTTCCTCCCACGGCATGCCGGAACCCGACGCCATCGCCGTGGCGGGAAGCAGCAGGGCGGCAGCAATGAGCGGGATGCGTGCAAGCTGCGCCTTGGCGAAGGGATGGCTAAAGGCAGAAGATATGTGCATGGATCAATCTCCTATGCTGTGGGGGATGGCGAGGTCGGTGACGGCATAGTCGCCGTCGGCATCGAGCCCGCCGACCTCGGCGACGGTCTCGATCCTGCGGCCGGTGCCCCGACCGGAGATGAACACCACCATGTCGATCGCCTCGGCAATCAGGCGGCGCGGCACGGTGACGACGCTTTCCGCCACCAGCTGCTCGATGCGGTGGAGGGCGGATCGCGCGCTGTTGGCATGGACTGTGGCGATGCCGCCGGGATGGCCGGTGTTCCATGCCTTGAGCATGTCGAGGGCTTCGCCGCCCCGGACTTCGCCCACGATGATCCGGTCGGGGCGCAAGCGCAGGGTCGAGCGGACGAGGTCGGCCATCGTCACGATCCCCGCTCCCGTGCCTGAGCCCAGCCCCCGCTTCGTGCGCAGCGCCACCGTGTCGCGCGCGGCGCATTGCAACTCGCGCGTGTCCTCGATCAGGATCACTCGCTCGTCGAGGCCCGCCATCTCGGCCAGCAGAGCGTTCGCCAATGTGGTCTTGCCCGACGAGGTGCCGCCGGCGACAAGGATGTTACGGCGCTCGATGACCGCATCGGCCAGCACCAGCCCGACTTCCGCGCGCATGATGCCATCTGTCACATAGTCGATCAGGCGATAAATACGGGCGGCCGGCTTGCGGATGGCAAAGCACGGCGCCGATGCCACAGGCGGCAGCAGCCCCTCGAAGCGCTCTCCGCCCGAACCGTCCCCATAGACCGGCAGTTCGGCGCTGATGATCGGCGCATCGGCATGGACCTCGGCACGCACATGGCTGGCAACCAGGCGGACAATGCGTTCTGCCTCGGCGGGTTCGAGCCGAGCCCCCGTCTCGATGCGGCCTTCGCCAAGACGGTCGAGACGCAACACGCCGTCGGGGTTGACCATGATCTCGACGACGAGCGGATCGGCGAGCGCAGCGGCGATTGCCGGTCCCATGGCGGTTTGCAGCATCGCACGGCGGCGGCCTCGCGCTTGGGCTTCGAGGGCGCCGCTCATGACGGCTCACCGTCGTTCGCCGGGGTATCGATCGACCGGCCCGTCGCGAGCTGTCGCCCCACTTGATCGACGAAGCGGCGGAAGCGCTCACGCCCGACCGCTTGGCCCGCCTTGTCTGGCTCGGGCAGCGGCGCCGTCACGGTCAGCTGATAGCGGACGAACAGCGACAGGGTTTCCAGCAGGACGCATCCATCGCGCTCGATTCGGCCCAGTTGCTTGCTGATCCGGTCGAGCCTGTGCTTGAGCAGATCATCGACTTCGCGGGTGGCGCGGCGATTGAGATATTCCCGCAAGGCGTCGGAGATGATCGCGGACTTCGACGTGCCTGGCCTGGAGGCCAGCAGATCGAGACGAGCGCTTAATTCCTCGTCGAGATAGAGATGATGGCGGGGCTTCATGGCCATTCTCCCCGTCACAAGTTCGGCAGCAGATCGTCGCCGCGATCCCTGCTTTCGTTGATGCCATAGGCCCGCTGGAGCGGGTTCAGGTTGCGCAGCCGGTCCATGGCGCGCCGGTCGGCGACCTCGTCACTCTCGTCCTCCGCGCCTGGAATGACATCGCTTCCGGGTTCTGCCGGCGCCGGGGCCTGTTCTTCAGCGAGGCTGGGATGACGCTCTTGCTGAAGACCGCCTTCAGCCTCCGCGCAGGCATCGGCATCGTCGATGAATGGAGCGGCAAGGCCGTCATGGGGATCGCGCGCTTCCCTACCCCAGTCGTCGGCGCGCGACGCCGGCCGATCGTCATAGGGACCATCGCCCAGCACCGGCGGAGGCATCATCCGCGAGGCGAAGTTGCGATCCTCGTAGTAGCGCAGCTTCTTTGCGCGGATCGGCGCCAGCCCCGAGACCATCACCAGTTCCTCGGCGGACGGCAATTGCATGACCTCGCCCGGCGTCAGCAGCGGGCGGGCGGTCTCCTGCCGCGAGACCATGACATGGCTGAGCCAGGGCGCGAGCCGGTGGCCGGCATAGTTGCGCTGGGCCCGCAATTCGGTTGCGGTGCCAAGGGCGTCACTGATCCGCTTGGCCGTCCGCTCGTCGTTCGAGCTGAAGGCGATCCGGACATGGCAATTGTCCAATATGGCGTTGTTCTCGCCATAGGCCTTGCCGATCTGGTTGAGGCTTTGAGCGATGAGATAGGCGCGAATGCCATAGCCCGCCATGAACGCCAGCGCGGTCTCGAAAAACTCGAGACGGCCGAGCGCCGGAAATTCGTCCAGCATCATCAACAGGTGATGCTTGCGGCTCTTGCGCGGATCGCCCTCCAGCCGCTCGGTCAGCCGCCGACCGATCTGGTTGAGAACCAGACGCACCAGCGGCTTGGTCCGCGAAATATCCGACGGCGGGATGACGAGATAGAGCGATACCGGCGCCTTGGCATCGACAAGATCGGCGATACGCCAGTCGCAGGCGGAGGTGGTTTGCGCCACCGTCGGATCGCGGTAGAGACCCAGGAACGACATTGCGGTGGAGAGCACGCCCGAACGCTCATTCTCGCTCTTGTTGAGCACCTCGCGCGCAGCACTGGCGACAACAGGGTGGACCTGGGGACGTTCCCGCGTGCCAAGATGGTTGGTCGCCATCATGCGGCAAAGGGTATCGGCGAAGCTGCGCTGGGGATCGGAGAGGAAGGTCGCGACCCGCGCCAGCGTCTTGTCTTGCTCGGCATAGAGGACGTGCAGGATTGCGCCGACCAGCAGCGAATGGCTGGTTTTCTCCCAGTGCGAGCGCCGCTCCAGCGCGCCTTCCGGGTCGACGAGAATATCGGCGATATTCTGAACGTCGCGCACTTCGTCGGGGCCTTTGCGGACCTCCAGCAGCGGATTATAGCGCGCCGAACGGGGATCGGTCGGGTTGAACAGCAGGCAGTGAGAGAAGCGCGAACGCCAGCCGGCTGTCAGGGTCCAGTTCTCGCCCTTGATGTCATGGACGACGACGCTGCCGGTCCAGGACAGAAGCGAGGGGACGACGAGGCCGACGCCCTTGCCCGAGCGCGTCGGCGCGAAGGCCATGACATGCTCGGGACCGTCATGGCGCAGATAGTCGGAACCGAAGCGTCCGAGAAAAACGCCGGCATCGCGCAGGAGACCCGCTTTTGTGATTTCGCCCCGCGAAGCCCAACGCGACGATCCATAGGTGGTGACGGGGCGGTTCTGACGGGCACGCCATAGCGACCCGACGACAGCCGACGCGCAGCCGAGGAAGCCGCTGACCCCGGCAAGCGCCCCGGCCTTGTCGAAGACCTCCGGCGCATAGGCCTCGTAATGATACCACCAGCCGAAGAGTTGCCATGGGCGGTAGACCGGGATGCCGAACGCAATCGTCCATGGCGCACCAAGCTGCGCCTGATAGCCCAGCATGGCAGCGGCCCATTGGGTCGCCGCCCATATGCCCAGCAGGACGATCGCGAAAACGACGAAAATCTGCCCGACGAGCAGCTTGGTGTTGATTTCCACTGAGAAGTGACCCGGGTTTTCCATCGAGAAGTGACCCGTCTGCGGATTATGTTTCGGGTGTC